>CAVUNH010000022.1:0-45579 GCA_963742665.1 uncultured Alphaproteobacteria bacterium | reverse complement strand
ATTTATGGTCTTACTGGGAGGACATCACATGCAATTGACACGACGTCACGCACTGGCCGGAGCCGCCGGCGCTCGCCACCGCACCGCTGTTGCCTTCAATTTCCGCCAACGCCGCCGCCCCGCTTGCCGACAAGCAGGCGCCGAGTTTCTACCGCTACAAGGTCGGCGACGCGCAGGTGACCGTCATTTCCGACGGCGTCAACACGTTTCCCGCTCGCCGATTCCTTCATCCCCAACGTGAAGAAGGAGGACGTCAACGCCGCGCTCGAGAAGGCGTTCATGCCGAAAGACAAGATCAGCATCCAGTTCGCGCCGCTGGTCATCAATACCGGCGGCAAGCTCGTCGTGGTCGACACCGGCAACGGTCCGGGCGCGTTTGCCTCGAGCAAGGGCGCTGTCGGCCAGTTCGCCACCAACATGGCGGCCGCGGGCTTCGATCCCAAGGCCGTCGACATCGTGGTGATCTCGCACTTCCACGGCGACCACATCAACGGCCTGCTGACCGCGGACAATACGCTGGCATTCCCAACGCCGAAGTGCTGGTGCCGGCCACGGAGTGGAAATATTTCATGGACGACGGCGAGATGAGCAAGCAGACGACGGAGCGCATGAAGGGCGTGTTCGCGAATGCCCGTCGCGTGTTCGACGCCGGTCTGAAGAAGAAAGTGACGCCCTACGAATGGGGCAAGGAAGTGGCGCCGGGCCTGCTCGCGGTCGAGACCGTCGGCCACACGCCCGGCCACACCTCCTATGTGCTGTCGTCCGGCTCCGGCAAGGTGTTCATCCAGTCCGATGTCACCAACATTCCGACATCTGTTCGCCACCAATCCGGGCTGGCACGCCTTCTTCGACCAGGACGCGGAGATGGCCGAAAAGACCCGCCGCAAGGTCTACGACATGGTGGTGGCCGACAAGCTGCAGGTGCAGGGCTTCCACTATCCGTTCCCGGGCTCGGCAATGTCGAAAAGGACGGCACCGGCTACCGGGTGGTCCCGGCGCCGTGGAATCCGGTGATCTGACGCGACGGGTCACGCCGTAGATGATCCGCAAGCAAAGGCCGCCCGATTCGGGCGCGCCTTTGTGTTTCGGCGAACGGCGTTTTGGCTTGACGCGTGAGACCGCGCGGCCTTATAGCCCGCGCCCATGATCAACGCCTCGACCAGCCTCATCGCTCGCCGCCGCCGCATTTCGCGGTATGGGCGGTCGTCTGCGTTTAAGATCATCGCCTCTGCCGCCGGATACAGTCCGCGGCTCTTTCCCTTCAAGACACGCGGTTTGATCTGGCGGCTCCTACGTCAAGCAGGAGTTTGAAATGTATACGCCTCCGATGTTCAAGCCCGACCGCGCCGCGAGCCTTGCGTTCGCGCAAACGCGCGGCTTTGGCCTCGTCTGCGCGTGGGATGGCAAGAAGCCGATCGCCTCGTCGCTGCCGTTCTACCTCACCTTCGCCGACGACGGCACGCCGCGCGCGGCGTTTCATGTTGCGCGTCACAATCCGCTGGCAAAGCTCGCCGGCGGGACCGCGTCCTGGCTGCTGGCCGTGACCGGCGCGGATGCCTATGTGTCGCCCGACTGGTACGTCTCGCCGGATCAGGTGCCGACCTGGCTCTATCAGGTCGTGCATCTGACGGGCACGGTGCGGACGTTGTCCGACGACGAACTGGCCGAGCAGATCGAAACGCTGAGCGCCAAGTTCGAGGACTGGCTGTTGCGCCAAGAAGCCCTGGAAGTCGTCGAAGATGACGGCCGGGCGGCTGGACGACGCTGAAGAAGGCGATCGTGGGCCTGGTGATGACGGTCGAGGAGGTCGAAGGCATCTTTCAAGCTCAACCAGCACAAGTCCGACGCCGATCATGCGGCGATTGCCTCGGCGATGCTGCAGCGTCCGGACGAAGCCGCACAGACGATCGGAAAGCAGATGGTCGCGCTGCGGCCGCAGTTGGATTACAAATCACCGACGCCTGTCGGCGTACCGGCGGATTGAAGGAACGCGCCATGACCCTCACCGACACCAAGCAGCCGAAAGGCCAGACCCTCGCCACCGCGCAAGCCCGCCGTCTTTGTCGACGGCGCATCCGGAACGACCGGCCTCGGCATTCAGGAGCGGCTTCGCCAGCAGAGCGACGTCGCGGTGAAAAGCATCGCCGAGGAAAAGCGCAAGGATGCGTCCGCCAAGCGTGCGCTGATGGAGGAGGTGGACCTCGTCATCCTCTGCCTGCCGGATGAAGCCGCGAAGGAGACCGTGGCGCTGATCGACGGCATGGGAGCCGCGGCCCCAAGGTGCTCGACGCTTCGACCGCCTTCCGCGTCGCGCCCGACTGGACCTATGGCTTTCCGGAACTCGACGCCGGACCAGGCCGACAAGATCCGGTCCGCGCGAAAAGTCTCGAACCCCGGCTGCTATCCGACCGGCGCGGTGGCGCTGCTGCGGCCGCTGGTCGATGCCGGCCTGTGCCGGCGGACTATCCCGTCACCATCAATGCCGTGAGCGGCTATTCGGGCGGCGGCAAGTCGATGATCGAAGAGTTTCGAAGGCGGCACCGCGCCGTCCTTCGAGCTCTATGGCCTTGGCTTCGAGCACAAGCATTTGCCGGAGACGCAGCTCTACTCGCATCTGACGCGGCGTCCGATCTTTGTTCCCTCGGTCGGCAACTACCGGCAGGGCATGCTGGTGTCGGTGCCGTTGCATCTCGACACGCTGCCGGGCAAGCCCGATGCGGCCGCGCTCCACGCCGCGCTGGCGAAGCGTTACGCCGGAAGCAAATATGTCTCGGTCATGCCGCTGCAGCACGCGGATGCAAAGAGCGGACGCATCGAGCCCGAGGCGCTCAACGAGACCAACAAGCTCGAGCTCTATGTGTTCGCGAGCCAGCAATATTCGCAAGCCGTTCTCGTCGCGCGTCTCGACAACCTCGGCAAGGGCGCGTCCGGGGCGGCGGTGCAGAACATGCGGCTGATGCTGGGCCTTGCCGACACATGAGGTCATGAGCGGCATGGAGCCTGCGGACGAAGAGACCCTGCGATTTTACGGGGCGAACGCGCCGGCCTATGCCGAGCGCGAGATCACCTCGCGCCGAATTCGGCTCGGCCGCTTTCTGGCGCTGCTTGCGCCAGGCGCCACCATTCTCGAACTCGGATGCGGCGCCGGCGCCGACACCGCGGAAATGCTGGCGCGGGGTTTCGACGTCTCGCCCACCGACGGCTCGCCGGAAATGGCCGAAGTCGCCTCGCGCCGCCTCGGCCGCCCGGTCGGGACGCTGCTGTTCCACGACCTCGACGCGGTCGACGCCTATGACGGCGTCTGGGCCAATGCCTGCCTGCTGCACGTCCCGCGGCCCGAGCTGGCGCAGGTGCTCTCGCTGATCTGGCGCGCGCTGAAACCCGGCGGCGCCTTCTACGCCAGCTTCAAGACCGGCGACGCCGAAGGACGCGACACGCTCAATCGCTACTACAATTATCCGTCGCCGGACTGGCTGCGCGAACATATGCGCGTGCGGGCAACTGGGCTTCGCTGGAGATCGAGACCGGCGACGTCATGGGCTTCGACAATGAGATGGCCCCGATGCTGTTCGTCGTGGCCCGGAAGAACGTTTGACGCCGGATCCGATCCGGCTTTGTGAAGAAAGAACACGGTCGTTGAAGCCCGGCAGCAACATTATCGGCGTACTTGTTGTCGTCGCGATCGGGCAGATCATCGGATGGGGCACGGTCGGCCTGCTTGCCGTCGTGGGCCGGCAGGTCGCCGCCGACCTCGACATGGACATCTCGACCGTATTCGCCGGCAACTCGATCTTCTATGTGACCACGGGTTTGTGCGCGCCGATTCTCGCCAGGGCATTCATCCGGTTCGGGGCGCGGCGCGTGATGATCGCCGGCAGCGCCGTCGCCGCGCCCGGCTTCATCCTGTTGTCTCTCGCGCACGGTCCGGCGTCGTTTTTCGCGGCATGGGTCATCCTCGGCACGGCCGGCAGCGCGACGCTCGCCACCGCCACCTACATCCTGCTCAACGAGATCGCGGGCCGGGGTGCAAGGCGCGCGATCGGCGCGCTGATGCTGGTGACGGGACTGGCCAGCAGCATCTTCTGGCCGACGACTTCGTTTCTTGCCGGAGCGCTCGGCTGGCGCGGCACCTGTCTTGTCTATGCCGGGCTGATGATCCTGGTCTGCGTTCCCTTGAACATCTTCGGGCTGCCGCGCCGCGCGGAGCGGAAGGAGGATGTCGGTCCGGTGCGCTCCGCGGGCGAGCCCCGCATCGTCCGGAGAAGCACGTTCTACCTGATCGTGCTGGCGACGGTGTTATGCGGTTTCGTGACTTTCGGAATGGGTGCGACCATGATCGAACTGCTGAAAGCGGAGGGATTGTCGCCGGCGAGAGCGGTCGCGTTCGGCTCGATGCTTGGCGTCATCCAGGTCAGCGCCCGGGGTCTCGATTTTCTCGGCGGCGGCCGGTGGGACGGGATCACGACGGCGCTGATCGCGGTCGCAACCCTTGTCGCGGCGATCCTGCTTCTGATGATCGGCGGCGGATCGCACTGGATGATCGCGGCCTTCATCCTGCTGTATGGCCTCGGCAGCGGCGCGCTCGCCGTCGCGCGTGCGACGATCCCGCTGGTGTTCTACGACAATGTCGAATTTACCAGGGCAACGTCGCGCATTGCCATGCCGCTCAATATCATCTCGGCGGCATCGCCGCCGATTCTCGTGGGGCTATTGGTGAACTTTGGCAGCAACGCGCTGCTTGGCCTCGCCATGCTGTGTTCGTGCAGCGCGCTTGTGATCCTGCTTTGGCTCAGGCGCCACCGTCCGGCAACCCGGACGATGGCCGGGAGCTGATCCGGCTGGCAAGCTTGCGAAACCGGCGTTGCCGGCGTGCGGGCAGCGGTCGGTCGAACTCAGAAAATCTTGAAGATCGCCAGCGCCAGCACGGCCTGGGCCAGGAAGCCGACGGTGAAGGCGAGCGTGCGGAACACCGGCAGGCCCAGCGTATAGACGATCAGATGCGCGACGCGGGCCCAGAAATACACCGCGCAGGCCATCACGGTCCATTTGGTGGAATAGTCGTCGGCGTTGAGGATCAGCACCAGCGGCGCGAAGATGATGAGGTTCTCGACCGCATTGTCATGCGCGAACATCAGCCGGTTGGCCCATTCGGCATGCGGCTTGTCGTTGCGCGACGGATTGGCCATGGCGCCGCTGAGGCCGCGGACCTGACAGCGGTTGAGGATGTAGGGAACCCACAGCAGCCCGGTCAAAATCACCGTCAGCGTCAGCCAGAACAATTCACGCGTCATCGTTTCCCCCTCGCTCGATTTTCGAATCCCGACATGGGCGACGTCAGCTTATAGCGAACTGCGCAGGCCTGCGCTACGCGCGGACCCGGACGTAGCTGCCGGGCGCATCCTCGATCGGCGGCATCGCCTCGGTGCCGACCGCGCGCGCCGGCACCTGCTCGGCGTCGATGCCGTCGAGCCATTGCCGCCAGTCCGGCCACCACGATCCCTTGTGCTCGGTGGCGCCCTTGATCCAGTCCGCGAGCTTGACGTCCTTGATGTTGTCGTTGGTCCAGTACTGGTACTTGCCCGACGCCGGCGGATTGACGACGCCGGCGATATGGCCGGAGCCCGACAGCACGTATTTCACCGGGCCGCCGAAGAACTGCGAGCCGTACAGCACCGATTCCGCCGGCGCGATGTGATCCTCGCGGGTCGCCAGATTGTAGACCGGCACCTTCACCTTCGAGAGATCGAGCAGCGTGTTGTCGAGCACCATGCTGCCGGTGGACAGCCGGTTCTCCAGATAGCAGTTGCGCAGATAATAGGAATGGTTGGCCGCCGGCATCCGCGTCGCGTCGGAATTCCAGTGCAGCAGGTCGAACGAGGAGGGCGGCTGTCCCTTCAGGTAGTTGCTGACGACATAGGACCAGATCAGGTCGTTCGAGCGCAGCATGTTGAAGGCCATCGCCATCTTGCTGCCTTCGAGCACGCCGGCGGTCTCCATGTCGCGCTCGAGCGCCGAGATCTGGTCTTCGTCGACGAACACCAGCAGGTCGCCGGCATGGGTGAAGTCGACCTGGGCGGCAAAGAACGTCGCCGAGGTCACGCGCTGGCGGCGCTTTTCGGCAAGCCAGGCCAGCGTCGAGGCGAGCAGCGTGCCGCCGACGCAATAGCCGGCGGTGTGGACCTTCATCTCGCCCGTCACCTTCTCGATGACGTCCATCGCCGTCAGCGGGCCCTCCTTCATGTAGTCGTCGAAGGTCTTCTTGCCGAGTTCCTTGTCCGGATTGACCCAGGAGATCACGAACACCGTGATGCCCTGATCGACGCACCATTTGATGTAGGATTTTTCCGGCTTGAGATCGAGGATGTAGAACTTGTTGATCCAGGGCGGCACGATCAGCAGCGGCGTGCGCAGCACGGTCTCCGTGGTCGGCGTGTACTGGATCAGCTGCATCAGCTCGTTCTGGTAGATCACCTTGCCCGGCGTCGTCGCCATGTTGACGCCGACCACGAGGTTGGACGGATCGGACTGGCGGATGCGCAGCGTGCCGTGGCCGGCCTCGATGTCCTCGGCCAGCATCTTCATGCCGCGAACCAGATTGTCGCCGTTCGACGCCAGCGTCTCGCGCAGCACTTCCGGATTGGTGAGCACGAAATTCGACGGCGCGATCGCGTTGGTGATCTGCTGGACGTAGAACTCGGCCTTCTTGCGCGTGTGCGGATCGAGGCCGTCGGCGTTCTTGACCAGTTCCTGCGCCCATTGCGTGGTGAGCAGATAGAGCTGCATCACGAAATCGAAGAACTGGTTCGACTTCCACTCCGGATCCTTGAAGCGCTTGTCGCGCGGCGACGGCTCGATCGCCGGCGGCGCCTGCTCGCCGGCCATGCGGCGCACCGTCGAGCCCCAGAGATCGAGATAGGCCTTGGCCATCTTGATCTGCAGGTCGGAGGCGCGCTCCTTGTCGGACAGCCAGTATTCGGCGACCGTGGTGAAGGTCTTGATGACCTCGCCGATTTCGTTCGGCGGCTTGTCCTTCGCCTCGCCGTTCTCGCGCGGCTTCAGATAGGCCGCCAGCGCCTGGCCGCTCGTCTCCATCGCCCTCGCGATATTCATCGCGAAGGCTTCGGCGTTGAACGATTTCGCAGCCTGGGTTTCGGTGGTGACGTCACTCATGCAAGCGACACTATCGCTTCATTTCGGGTTCGTCACCGCGCCGATTGCCGCCGCGGTATTGGGGTTAATCCTGTTGCACTGCGACAAAATTTTCTTCGTTCGGACACATTGAAGCCGCACGGAGTGGATTTCTTGTTCAGGCTTTAATCGTTTCGGGCGACAATGGTTTGAACGGTTGCGGTGAAATTGACGCAGCCCGACGATTTTGCGTTGCAAGGCTCGTACCAGCGAGCACGGTGCAAACGATTTAAAGCGACGGGACTGGTATTGGGGACTTCCGGACGGATGCCGGTGGATCGAACGATAAGGCTGTGGTCGATGGCCGCGCTGTTTGCGTCGGCGCTGGCGCTCGGCGGCTGCTCGACCTCGATCGCCGATTTGCCGGGCGTCGGCATGCCGGCCGATGCGCCGCAGCGTCCGAAGGAAGCCGGCGGCTATCTTCCGGTGCACGATCTGCCGCCGGATCGCGACGAGGCGGCGTTGAAGCCGGCCGAGCAGGCCAAGATCGCAGGCCGAACTTGCGTGCGGCGCGCGACCGTCAGGCGGCCCGGCCGCCCTGCGCGCCAAATCCCGCCGCGAAATGAGGCGACCTAATCGCTGGCGCTGCGGGGCTCCCGTGCTAAAAGAGCCCTAATTCAACCGCATTACGGGTCCGGAACTCATGGATCTTGCGCCTGAATTCGCTCTAAATCATTGATTGGGCGCGATTTCTGGACGAAGCCGATCCGGTTTCGAAACCGCAGATTAAGGGCCGATTCTGTCCCGTCGGGTTGTCGGAGCAAGGGTCCCATGGAAGATTTTTACCGCATCCGCCGTCTGCCGCCTTACGTGTTCGAACAGGTCAACCGGGCCAAGGCGGCCGCGCGGAACGCCGGCGCCGATATCATCGACCTCGGCATGGGCAATCCGGATCTGCCGACGCCGCCGCATGTGATCGAGAAGCTGAAGGAAACCCTGGGCAAGCCGCGGACCGACCGCTATTCGGCCTCGCGCGGCATCACCGGCCTGCGCAAGGCGCAGGCCGCCTATTACGCGCGCCGCTTCGGCGTGAAGCTCAATCCGGAAACCCAGATCGTGGCGACGCTGGGCTCGAAGGAAGGCTTTGCCAACGTGGCGCAGGCGATCACCGCGCCCGGCGACGTCGTGCTGTGTCCCAATCCGAGCTATCCGATCCACGCCTTCGGCTTCCTGATGGCGGGCGGCGTGATCCGCTCGGTGCCGTCGGAGCCGACGCCGCAATTCTTCGAGGCGGTGGAGCGCGCGATCATCCATTCGATCCCGAAGCCGCTCGCGCTGGTCGTCTGCTATCCCTCCAATCCGACCGCCTATGTCGCCGACCTCGATTTCTACAGGGATCTGGTGGCGTTCGCGAAGAAGCACGAGATCTTCATCCTGTCCGATCTGGCCTACGCCGAAGTCTATTTCGACGACAAGAACCCGCCGCCCTCGGTGCTGCAGGTTCCCGGCGCGATCGACGTCACCGTCGAATTCACCTCGATGTCGAAGACGTTCTCGATGGCCGGCTGGCGCATGGGATTTGCCGTCGGCAACGAGCGCATCATCGCCGCGCTGGCGCGGGTGAAATCCTACCTCGACTACGGCGCGTTCACGCCGATCCAGGTGGCGGCGACCGCGGCGCTGAACGGGCCGGACGACTGCATCCGCGAGATGCGCGACACCTACCGCAAGCGCCGCGACGCGCTGGTGGAGTCTTTTGGCCGCGCCGGCTGGGAGATTCCGCCGCCGCAAGCCTCGATGTTCGCCTGGGCGCCGCTGCCGAAGGCCTTCGAGGCGGTCGGCAGCATGCAGTTCGCGACCCTGATGGTGGAGAAATCCGGCGTCGTGGTGTCGCCGGGCGTCGCCTTCGGCGAGCACGGCGAGGGCTATGTCCGCATCGCCATGGTGGAAAACGAGCAACGCATCCGCCAGGCCGCGCGCGGCGTGCGCCGCTTCCTTGAAAGCGGCATTGAAACGTTGCACAACGTGGTTCCTCTCGCCAACCGGCGGTAGGCATGATCCCGAAAAGTGGTTTTCCGGTTTTCGGATCAGATCATGCCTAGATAATTTCTCTCGCAGGTTCTTTTGATCATGGTCGCACCCCTGAAAGTGGGCATAGCGGGGCTCGGCACCGTTGGCGCCGAAGTCGTCCGCCTCATCGAAGCGCAGGCGCGGACGCTGTCGGCGCGCAGCGGGCGCGGCGTCCGCGTCGTCGCCGTCACCGCGCGCTCGAAGGTGAAGAAGCGCAAGCTCGATCTGCGCGGCATCGAATGGGCCAAGAGCCCGCTGGCGCTGGCCAACGATCCCGGCATCGACTGCTTCGTCGAATTGATGGGCGGCTCCGGCGATCCGGCGCTGTCGGCGATCGAGGCGGCGCTGAAATCCGGCAAGTCGGTGGTCACCGCCAACAAGGCGCTGATCGCCAAGCACGGCGTGCGGCTGGCGAAGGCGGCCGAGAAGCATGGCGGCGCGCTGAATTTCGAGGCGGCGGTCGGCGCCGCGATCCCGGTCATCAAGACGCTGCGCGAGGGGCTTGCCGGCACCGACGTCAATCGCGTCTACGGCATCCTCAACGGCACCTGCAATTACATCCTGACCCGGATGGAGCAGGAGGGCCTGTCGTTCGCCGAATGCCTGAAGGACGCGCAGCGGCTCGGCTATGCCGAGGCCAATCCGTCGTTCGACGTCGACGGCCACGACACCGCGCAGAAGCTTGCCATCCTGGCCAGCCTCGCCTTCGGCACCAAGGTTGCGCAGAGCGCGGTCTATGTCGAAGGCATCTCCTCGATCGCGCCGGAAGATCTGCGCGCCGCCGAGGAACTCGGCTACCGCGTCAAGCTGCTCGGCGTCGCGGTGCGGACCGCGAAGGGCATCGAGCAGCGCGTGCATCCGACCATGGTGCCGAAATCATCCTCGATCGCGCAGGTGATGGGCGTCACCAACGCCGTCACCATCGACGGCGAGGGCATTCCGCCGATCACGCTGGTCGGCCCCGGCGCGGGCGGGGCGGCGACCGCATCCGCCGTGGTCGCCGACATCGCCGATGTCGCGCGCGGCATTCGCGCCAAGCCGTTCGGCCGTCCGGTCGAGCGGCTGCGCGCGACCAAGAAGGCGCCGATGGAGCGCCACGAGGGCGGCTACTACATCCGCCTGATGGCGCGCGATCTGGCCGGCACCGCCGCGACCATCGCGACGCGGCTGGCGGAACAGAAGATTTCGATCGAATCGATCGTGCAGCGCCATCCGGATGGCGTCGACGCCAATGGCGCTGCGAAGAAGGCTTCACCGGTGCCGGTCATTCTGATTACCTATGCCACCTGCGAGGACGCGGTCTATCGCGCGCTGGAGGCGGTGCAGCGCGACAAGGTGATCAGCGGCCGGCCGCAGGTGATACGGATCGAAAAGAACTAGCGCGCATCCAGAACGGATCGCGCGCCAGGGGCAAGAAACGAATGTGCAGGCCGAAGGCCCGCCGAGAAGGTTCAAGGGAGTTAAGCCGATGTCGACCCATATTTCCGTTCCGCCGCAACTGTTGCTCGAGCGCATTCTCACGCTCGAAATCGTGCGGGTGACGGAGCGCGCGGCGGTGTCGGCGGCGCGGCTGCGCGGCCACGGCAACGAAAAGGCGGCCGACCAGGCCGCGGTCGATGCGATGCGCCGCGAACTCAACAAGCTGCCGATCGAAGGCACCATCGTGATCGGCGAGGGCGAGCGCGACGAGGCGCCGATGCTGTTCATCGGCGAGAAGGTCGGCCTGAACGCCGGCCCGCAGGTCGATATCGCCGTCGATCCGCTCGAAGGCACCACGCTGTGCGCCAAGAACATGCCGGGCGCGATCGCGACCATGGCGATGGCCGATGGCGGCACGCTGCTGCACGCGCCCGACGTCTACATGCAGAAGATCGCGGTCGGTCCGGGCTACGAGAAGGGCGTGGTCGAACTCGACGCCTCGCCGGCCGACAATGTCCGCCGGCTCGCCAAGGCCAAGGGCGTCGATGCCTCGGCGATCACGGTGCTGGTGCTCGATCGCCCGCGCCACGCCGACATCATCACCGGCGTTCGCAGCACCGGCGCCGCGGTGCGCCTGATCACCGACGGCGACGTCGCCGGCGTGATCCATTGCGCCGATCCCGACAACACCGGCGTCGACATGTATATCGGCACCGGCGGCGCGCCCGAGGGCGTGCTGGCGGCGGCGGCGCTGCGCTGCATCGGCGGCCAGATGCAGTGCCGGCTGATCCTCGACACCGAGGAGAAGCGCGAGCGCGCCCACAAGATGGGCGTCACCGATCCGAAGATGATCTACGGCATCGAGGACATGGCGCGGGGCGACTGCCTGTTCGCCGCGACCGGCGTCACCACCGGCTCGCTGCTGTCGGGCGTCAAGTTCCGCAAGGACGTGATCGAGACCGAGACCGTGGTGATGCGCTCGGTCACCGGCACGGTGCGCTACATCAAGGCCGAGCACCGGCAGCTCGACAAGTTCCATCTCGATTGAGGGCGTTCACCATGGCCGCTAACGTCGTCATCCGCGCCGTCGGCGAGGACGAGCGCGCGGCCTGGGAGCCGCTGTGGAACGGCTATCTCGCGTTCTACAAGGCGACGCTGGCGCCCGGCGCCAGCGACGTCGCCTGGCAGCGGTTTCACGATCCCGACGAGCCGATGTTCCTGCTCGGCGCCTATGTCGACGGCAAACTGACCGGCATCGTGCAATATCTGTTTCACCGCTCGAGCTGGACGGTCGGCAATTACTGCTATTTGCAGGATCTGTTCGTCAGCGAGCACGCGCGCGGGCTGGGCGTCGGCCGCGCGCTGATCGAAGCGGTCTATGCGAAGGCGAAAGAGGCCGGCGCCAGCCGCGTGCACTGGCTGACGCAGACCAGCAATGCGCAGGCCCGCATTCTCTACGACCAGGTCGCCGACGATCCCGGCTTCATGCAGTACAGGAAGATATTCTAGCGACTGTCATTCCGGGGCGACTGCGCAGCAGTGCGAACGCCGGGAATCCATAACCACGATCGTGCGTATGGATTCCGGGCTCTGCGCTTCGCGTCGCCCCGGAATGACAACGCAGAAACGAACAACAACAAAAACAGGGAGCAACCATGTCCGATATTTCCGCCGTCAAAGCGCTGGTGTTCGATGTGTTCGGCACCGTGGTCGACTGGCGCACCAGCCTGATCGCGGATTTCACCAAATGGTCGGAAAAGCGCGGCATCACGGCCGACTGGACCGCGCTGGTCGACGGCTGGCGCGCGGTCTATGCCGCCTCGATGGACGAGGTGCGCAAGCATCCCGAACGCGGCTACGTGATCCTCGACACGCTGCACCGGCAGTCGCTGGAAAAACTGGTCGCGCAGTTGTCGATCAAGGGCCTGACCGATGCCGATCTGCATTACCTCACCATGGGCTGGCACCGGCTTCACGCCTGGCCGGACAGCGTCGCGGGCTGACGCGGCTGAAGACAAAATACATCATCTCGCCGCTCTCGAACGGCAACGTCGCGCTGCTGACCAACATGGCGAAGTTCGCCGGCCTGCCGTGGGACCTGGTGATGTCGGCCGAACTGTTCGAGCACTACAAGCCCGATCCCGAAACCTATCTCGGCGCCGCCAAACTGCTCTGCCTGCCGCCGGAGCAGGTGATGATGGTGGCCGCCCACAACCACGATCTGAAGGCCGCGCAAAAACTCGGCTTGAAGACCGCCTTCGTCGCGCGCCCGACCGAATACGGCCCGTTGCAGAAATACGATTTCGAGGCGAAGGGCGACTGGGACATCGTGGCGAAGGATTTCGGCGGCATCGCCGACCGGATGGGGTGCTGAGGCAGTTCGTTTTCCCGGACACGGTCAGTACGCGTCAGGGTCGCGCAGCGAAACGAGCGCATCCGCTGGGTAAACATGCCCGAACCGGATTCGGCACTGCTGCGGGGCAGACTGCTGTTCGTTGCGGTCAACTATCCAGCATGGCGATACCTCGGATATCACACCAGGGACGTCCAGCCTGTTGCACGGCTGGAGCGCAAGCGGGGCTCTGCGGTGATCGAGCGCTACGAACTGGACACCGCCGCCCGAACTATCCAACCCGTCGACGAATGAACCGATGTGAAAGAACGCAGCGCCGGTCAGCGCTTCGGCTTCGGCGACCGCCGACCTGGACGTGGCGCAGAAAGTCCTTCTATCGCCCGAGCCAGACGTTCGACCGCGGGAACGATGGTCTGGCGCGGGTGGCCGCTGAATCCAAGCACGAGCGCCGATCGCGGCGTTGCCGCAACATAGAGGCGGCTCATGGCGCGAACGACGACGCCATGCTGGCGCGCGGTGCGCTCGATGGCGACGTCCGAGAGGCCTTTCCGCGTGAAGGCAACGAGATGCATCCCCTGGTCCGGCGCGTTGACAGTCAGCTCGGCGCCGAGGCGGCTCTTGAGCGCCGCCACCAGCACGTCGCGCTGGTCCCGGTACAATAGGCGCATGCGGCGAATATGCGCCGCGAAATGACCGTCCTCCAGGAAGGCGGCAACGACGGCCTGACTTAGGGTCGATGGCTGCCGGTCCATCAGATAGCGCGCCGCAACGAACGGGCGCAGCAGCGCATGCGGCACCACGGCATAGCCGAGCCGCAAGCCCGGAAACAGCGCCTTGTTGAGGGTGCCGATATAGATGACGCGCTCACCGTCATCGAGGCCCTGAAGCGAGGCAAGCGGCCGGCCGCCATAGCGGAACTCGCTGGCATAGTCGTCCTCCACGATCCACGCACGCTTTTCCCGCGCCCAGGCGAGCAGCTCGAGGCGGCGCGCCATCGAGAGCACGACGCCGGTCGGGAACTGGTGGGATGGCGTCACGAATACGGCGCGGGCATTGGGCGCCGATCGGATGCCGGCGCCGACGTCGATGCCTTGCCCATCGACCGGAATGGCGCGGATCGTGGCGCCTGCGGCGCGCAGCGCCTGTTGCGTCAGCGGATAACAGGGGTCTTCGACCCAAACCTCCTTGTCGGAGCCCGCAAGCACCCGGATGATGATGTCGAGCGCCTGCTGCGTTCCCGCCGTGACCACGATCTGTTCGGGATCGCATCGCACCGCGCGCGCCGCCTGCAGATAATCGCAGATCGTTTTCCGAAGTTCGATCGTTCCGCGCGGATCGGAATATCCAAAGTGGCTCGGGTCCAGGACACGGAAGGTGCGCGCACTCAGTCTGCGCCAGAGTTCCGCCGTCCTTGTGTCGACAAGCGTGCGCCCGAGGTTGAACGGCCGCTGATCGTCCTGCGCGGTGACGTCGACGAAATCGCCGAAGGTCTGCAGCGGCGCGGCATTGGATGCGATCGCCGCGGCGTGCTTCCTGCGTCGCGCAACGTTTGCCTCGATCGGTTCGGGAAGATCGGGCGAGATATAGGTGCCGGAGCCGTGCCTGCCGGACGTATAGCCTTCGGCGAGAAGCTGCTCGTAGGCGGCAACCGCGGCAGAGCGCGACACGCCGAGCTGCGCGGCAAGCTCGCGCGTGGACGGCAGTTTCGTTCCCGGCCGCAAGCGTCGGGACAGGATCGCCGAGCGAAGCTGCAGATAGAGCTGGCGGAACAGCGGCGTGTCGTTCGCGCGCGTCACCTCGAAGGCAAAGAGCTCTGCCCAGCCCTGCCGGCTTTTCATGTCGTCATCCGGAGCCTGGGAGGAGGGTGCAAAGTGGTATCCTTGGGATTGGGACAAGTGGACCTTGTGAACAAACCACTCGACAGGCTATTCCGGCGCGGAGGGCTGATCAAGCCGATGCGGCCGCCGCGCCCGTTCCATCCGTGAGACGAGGAGGTCAGAATGAGTTCGCCCCAGCTGCGTCGCGCCGATCGCGTGATGTCCGAGCAACGGGCCCTGGAAATGCTGGCGCGCGGCTTCAGCGGACGGCTCGCGACGATCGGCGAAGACGGCTATCCCTATTGTATTCCGCTGCTCTACCTCTGGATGGACGGGGAAGTGTACGTTCACACCGGCAGCGCCAGGGGCCATTTCCGGGCCAATGTCGACCGCGAGCCGCGCATCTGTTTTGAGATCGACGAACCCGACCAGGTGTTCGACTACGGCCGCTTCGAATGCGATTCCGGCCTCGCGTACCAAAGCGTGATCCTGTTCGGCAGAATACGGGTCATCGAGGACCGGGCGGCCAAGCAACGCTTCTGCGAGGCGCTGATGGCGAAATACGGCAAGCCGGATACCGCAAGACCCAAGGGTTTCTTCCCGCGTCTCGACATCATCACGGTCTACGCCATTTCGATCGAGCGAATGACGGGCAAGGAAATGGCTTTGCCGCCCCTCTCCGAACAGTGGCCCGCGAAAGACCGAACCAAAACGCCGAACGCGCGGCCGTGAGGTCACACCACCTGGAATCCGTGCGCGTAGGGATCACGGTCATCGATGAAAATCGTATTGTAGCCGGTCATCCGGGCCCATCCCGCAATCGAGGGCACGATGGCCGGCAGATTCCCAACCCTTGTGTTGTGCTCGACACGGCCGTGGAACAGCGAACCGATGATGCTTTCATGGACGAATTCGTCGCCCGCGTTGAGGCGGCCGGTGGCGGCCCATTGCGCCATCCTGGCCGACGTGCCGGTGCCGCAGGGCGAGCGGTCGATCGCCTTGTCGCCATAAAACACCGCGTTGCGGGCGGTCGCTGTGGGCTTGGTCGGCGCGCCGGTCCAGAGAATATGGCTGAGGCCCCCGATCTCGGGTTGCTCGGGATGTCTGAAGTCAAACGCTTCGTTGAGCGCCCGCCGCAATCCCGGGCTGAGCTGGACCAACTGGGCGGCGGTGAAATCCGCGATGTCCCGGAAGTTTTTTTGGCCTTCCACGATCGCATAGAAATTGCCGCCATAGGCGACGTCGACCACCAGACGCCCAAGGCCCGGACATTCCACCTCCAGCCCGGTTGAATGCAGGAAGGAGGGGACATTGGTGATCCTGACCTCCTCCACAAACTGGCCGTCGCGACGATACTGCGCGACAACGACGCCGGCCGGTGTGTCGAGCCGCAACACCCCCGGCTCCTTCGGCGTGACGAGACCGTGCTCGAGCGCCATCGTCACGGTTCCGATGGTGCCGTGCCCGCACATCGGCAGGCAGCCGGAGGTTTCGATGAACAGGATCGCGATATCGCAATCGGTGCGCGTCGGCGGATAGAGAATGGAGCCCGACATGATGTCGTGGCCGCGCGGTTCGAACATCAGTCCGGTGCGGATCCAGTCGAATTCGGCCATGAAATGCGCGCGCTTTTCGATCATCGTGGCGCCGCTCAACTGCGGGCCGCCGCCGGCCACCAGCCGCACCGGATTTCCGCAGGTATGGCCGTCGATGCAGAAGAAGCTATGCCGCGTCACGGTTATCTCCGGGTGAGGAACTACGATCTGACTGCGCTTGTACCGCAATGTCAGATTTGTCCACCAGGAGCCGTCGCCTTGGCAAGCCCGCAGATGGCGGATGCCGCCGTCGCTCCACGCGTTACAGCGATCAAGCCGGCTCGCCCTTCTGCTGTTATACGGCGGCTACTGCGTCTCTAACGTGAAGCCGATTTTGAGGGTCACTTGATAGTGACCGATCTTGCCGTCCTTGATATGTCCCCGGGTTTCAACGACTTCAAACCAATCCATGTTTCGAACCGTCTTGCTGGCCAGTTCGATCGCCGTACTGATTGCATCCTCAATACCGGTCTGAGAAGAGCCGACGATTTCAAGAATTTTGTAAACGTGATTTTTCATTTGATCCTCCAGGCCGATCGCGTTGCCGATGCATCCGTTCGCTTCGAACGATCACGACGATACCACCAGAACAACAATAACTGGATGTGACCGAGGTGGTTCCTGGCCAGCGATGGAGCGAGGCGCCCGGCGGCGAGCGATCTTGCACGATGTCCTGGTCGCCGTGGTCCCCGCCATCTCGGATGGCACGCCGCTCTCGGAGCGCCTTGTTGACCCAGAATCCGCCGTTTAGGTTTCCTCCTAAAGTTGCAGAGCACTTGCAATACGCCGGCCGTGCGGCATGATGGGGCAGGCGTGTGGGAGGCTGCCATGAGGAAAGGCCCAATAATCGTTGCGCTGTGTATCGCCGTTGCGAGCCTGCTTGTTGGCATAACGGTGTTTTCTTCTACAATGCGCTATCAGTGGAGCAGCATTAAGGGTCAGAAAACTCGCGCCCTTCCGAACCGCAGCCCGTAGCGGTTGCGAGCTCTCAAAGCACCGAACAGGAGCGAAGGAAGGCAGCTGAACAAGCTGCACTGGAACAACCGAGGAGCAGGCAAGAGGCACAGCTCGCACAGGCGGAGGCACCGTCGCCTGCCCCGCGACCGCGACCGCCACCGTCACCGGTCACCGCCAGCAAGGCGCCTCCGGACGATCTGAAGATGCTAGCCGAACTGGCCGAACAACGGTGCCGCAATAAGCTTCGTCAGCTCGGCATTATCTCGACTAGCGGACCATGCCCCGATGTTGGCGACGTCGTCGAAAATCTCGCAAAAGGAACATACCTTTTCAACAAGCCGACGGTGGCCAGCGTCGGCGACGCGTTTCCGATCCGGCTCGTGCTGCAGACTAAGGACACTCAACCGGTGAGCCTTGCCGGTATGCCAGGCGAAGTTCAGCGACGGGAACAACGGCCGTTTGCGCAATCCCTTGAGGCGACCTTGACCGGAGACGATTTCGAGATCGTGCCAGCCGTGCCACAGCCGAGAACCGCGACCTTTACTCATCCGGTCGAATGGGAATGGAAAGTGAAGCCCACAGCGGCGGGAACAAAAACTCTCACAATTGAGGTCGCCGCCTTTATCTCAATTGGTGCCGACAAGCACCGCGTTCAAATTACCACGCTGCATGAGCCGATCGAAATTCAGGTCACGATGTTCCAGCGGTTGAAGGCCATTGCAGCAGACGCTAGCGGCCTGCTCGTTGCCGCAGCGGCAGTAGCTACACCCCTTGGCGCTTTGTTCGCGTTTGTACCCCAGTTTCGGAAATTCGTTAAGAGGGAATTTCTCACTAGAACCAGTCGTCGACGTCGTCGTCCCGCACAATCTCCGCCGGCGCTACCTCCGTAGCCGCCTATCGGCCCGGCTGGCAAATCACTTCTGATTTACGGAAATCGTGTCAAGCCCCAAAATAAAAAATATTTCGCTTTATCCGAAGGTCAAATCAGAGCTATATCGCATCGCCATCCCGTCCCGACTCAGAGGGGCGTCGGCCATCGTCACGAACGTGGGACGGGGATGCGGTGGACGCGGAGGCTGCGACTGACGAGCGCGGCTGAAGCGTACGGCAAAGGCGTGTGGTCCTGACGTCGCGGTGCTGGCGTCAAGTTCTGAAGAAGCTAACGCTTCTGAGGGGCGACGGAGGCAAAAGAGCCGTTCTCCGGGGAGAGCACGTTATAAGCCGTAAAGCCATTGCGCAGGGAATGTCGGATGTTCTCCGCTGCCCTGTATGCTCATGCGCGCACTTTCTTGTGCACATTGCGCATGAGACCGCGGGTGCAGCGCGCATCCGGCATTCCCTGCGCCCTCTGATTTCGAGAGGGCGCGAAATTACCAGCAAACCTCGGGCGCATCGCGCCGCGAGCTGTTGACGCACGCCGCTTTGCTTTGACATTGAATCGGGAAGTGCGCAGATATGGCGGGGTGACCCAGGCCCCTTGAACCGAAAGCATCATGACGATTCCCGCTTCCCACTTCCCCGTCGAATTGCCGCCGGCGTTTCTCGGCGTGTCGCAGTCGGCGACCGGAAAATTGTGGCGCGACCGGCTCGATGCGCGGGGAGCGGCGCGGGCGCTGGCGATCGTGCAGCGCTACCAATTTGCCGGAAATGCTGGCGCGGGTGATCGCGGGCCGCGACGTCGAGATCGACGCGGTCGAGGATTTCCTCGATCCGACCATCCGCAAATTGATGCCCGACCCCTACACCGTGACGCAGATGGAAACCGCGGCCAAGCGCATCGCGGATGCGGCCACGCGCGGCGAGCAGGTCGCGATCTTCGGCGACTACGACGTCGACGGCGCGACCTCGGCGGCGCTGCTGACCTGGCATTTGCGCCATTGCGGGCTCGATCCGCTGATCCACATTCCCGACCGCATTTTCGAAGGCTACGGCCCCAATATCGAAGCCGTGCGGATGCTGGCGGGCAAGGGCGCGACCCTGCTGGTGACGGTCGATTGCGGCACCACCAGCCTCGAGCCGCTGGCGGAAGCGCGAAAACTCGGCATGTCCGTCGTCGTCATCGATCACCACCAGAGCGGCGACGAACTGCCCGAAGTCGATGCGCTGGTGAATCCGAACCGGCCCGACGACCTTTCCGGCCTCGGCTATCTCGCCGCCGTCGGCCTCGTGCTGGTGACGCTGGTCGCCGTCAACCGGGAACTGCGCGGCCAGGGGATTCTGGACCAGCGAGCGGCCGGAGCCGGATCTGCTCGGCATGCTGCATCACGTCGCGCTCGGCACGGTGGCCGACGTCGCGCCGCTGACCGGGCCTCAACCGTGCCTTCGTCGCCAAGGGCCTGATCGCGATGCGCCGCCGCGACCATGTCGGGCACACCGCGCTGATGGACGTGTCACGGCTGAACGGTCCGCCCGAGGCCTGGCATCTCGGCTTCATGCTGGGGCCGCGCATCAATGCCGGCGGCCGCATCGGGCGCGCCGATCTCGGCGTGCGGCTGCTGCTGGAAGGCGATGTCTCGGAAGCGGCGCGGATCGCGGCCGAACTCGACCGCCTCAATTCCGAACGCCGCGTCATCGAGCAGGCGGCGGAAGCGCAGGCCGAAGCCGAGGCGCTGGCTTCGCTCGGGCTCGAGGACAAGGGCGCGGTCATCGTCACGGCGTCCGAAGGCTGGCACCCCGGCGTGGTCGGCCTCGTCGCCTCGCGGCTGAAGGAGAAATTCGCACGTCCCGCCTTTGCGATCGCGCTGGAGCCGGGCGGCATCGGCACCGGCTCGGGCCGCTCGATTTCCGGCGTCGATCTCGGCAAGGCGGTGCGGCAGGCGGTGAAGGACAAACTGCTGATGAAGGGCGGCGGCCACGCCATGGCGGCCGGCGTGACCTTGCGCAAGGAGAAGCTCGCGGAGTTTCGCGCCTATATGGAAAGCGCGCTTGCCGAGGACGTCGCCAATTCCCGTCACGAGAACGAACTGTTCATCGACGGCGCGGTCACCGGGCGCGGCGTGACGCCGGAATTCGCGGGCATTCTCAACCGGGCCGGCCCGTTCGGCGCCGGCAATCCGGAGCCTGTGATCGCGCTGCCGTCGCATCAGCTGGTGTTTGCCGACGAGGTCGGCCAGGCGCATTTGCGCGTGCGGTTCAAGTCCGGCGACGGCGCGATCGTCAACGGCATCGCGTTCCGTGCGATCGGTCAAAAGCTCGGCCACGCGCTGACGCAAAATCGCGGCCAGCCGCTGCATGTCGCGGGATCGCTCGCGGTCGACCGCTACCAGGGCTCGGAGCGCGTGCAATTGCGCGTGATCGACGTCGCGGTGCCGGACCAGGG
Source organism: uncultured Alphaproteobacteria bacterium (assembly GCA_963742665.1). Classification (GTDB taxonomy): domain Bacteria; phylum Pseudomonadota; class Alphaproteobacteria; order Rhizobiales; family Xanthobacteraceae; genus Bradyrhizobium. The sequence goes on along the minus strand of CAVUNH010000022.1, from coordinate 24,921 downwards.
ACCGGCGGTGATCAGGTAAATCACAACCAATACCAACAACAGCAAACGGGAGCAGAAATGACTGGTCAGGTTCAGGGAAAAGTCGCGATCGTCACCGGCGGTGCATCCGGGCATCGGCGAGGCGTGTTCGGAGTTGCTGGCGCGCGAAGGCGCATCCGTCGCCGTGACCGATATCGACGAACTCAGGGGCCCGGAGGTGGTCGCGCGTATCAAGAAAGCCGGCGGCGAGGCGATGTTCCTGCAGCACGACGTCACCAGCGAACCGCGCTGGATCGAAGTCGTGGCCGAGGTGATGAAGCGCTATGGCCGGCTCGACGTGCTGGTGTCGAACGCCGGCATCGGAATTGGGGTGCCGTCGATCACGGAGATGTCGCTGGAGGACTGGCGGCGGCAGACCGCGATCAATCTCGACGGCGTATTCCTGTCGGTGAAGCATTGCCTGCCGGCGATGCGCAAGACGCCGGGCGGCTCCGTCATCATGATGTCGTCGCTGGCGGGCCTGCGCGGCTCGGCCTTTCTTTCCGGCTATTGCGCCACCAAGGGCGGCGTCCGGCTGTTTGCCAAAGCAATCGCGATGGAATGCGCGACCTTCAATGACGGCATCCGCGTCAACTCGGTTCATCCGGGGATCATCGACACGCCGATCTGGGGCAAGATTCCCGCAGGCGCAGCAGCGTCAGGCCAGAATGCGCCGATCGATCCCGAGGAGCGCGCCAGGTTCTTCACGCCGCTGGCCCGCGCCGGCCATGCCATGGATATCGCCAAGGGCGTCTTGTACCTCGCCTCCGATGCATCGAGCTACGTGACCGGGACCGAGCTCGTCATCGACGGCGGCATGAATGCGGGCGGCGTGGTGCGGCCACCACAATGATCTGCTCGTCATTCCGGGATGCGCCCCTTGGCGCAGGCCCGGAATCCATACTCACGATGGTGGTTATGGATTTCGGGCTCGCGCTTCGCGCGCCCCGGAATGACGAAATCAATTTGCTCCGATGGATTGCTACCCGCCTTGCCGCAACCGCGCCAGCACCTTGAGCCCGCCGTAACCGTCGGCGGGCAGCAGGCCCATCTTCGCCTGATAATCCTTCACCGCCTTCATGGTGTCGTTGCCGACGCGGCCGTCGGTGCCGCCGGTGTCGAAGCCGGCTTTGGTCAGCCGCGTCTGCATCTCCTGCACTTCGGCCAGCGTCAGCGCGCGCTCCGAGCCGGGGAACGGCTGGATGAAGGGCGGCGCGCCCAGGATGCGGTCGCCGAGATGGCAGATCGCGAGCGCATAGTTCATCGACGGGTTGTAGCTGCGCACCGCGTAGAAATTCGGCCCCAGCAGGAACGCAGGCCCGCCGGCGACCGGCACCCACAATTGCGCGCTGGCATTCGGCTGCGCAAACGGCTGGCCGTCGGCGCGGGTGACGCCGGCGCTGGCCCACGCCGCATAGCTGCGGTTGCCGCTTGCGGCTGCTGCCTGCCGCGCGGACCTCATAGCCCCAATGTTCGCCGCGATGGTACTTGCCGCGATTGACCAGATAGCGCGCGCTGGAGCCCAGCGCATCGTCAGGCCTGCCGAACGGCGAGACGCGACCGTCCTTGTCGTAGTCCATGCCGACATTGAGCCAGACTTCCGGCATCCACTGGGTATGCCCCATCGCGCCGGCCCAGGAGCCGCGCATTTCCTCCGGCGTGCCCCAGCCGCGGTCGACGATCCTCAAGGCGTTGATCAGTTCGGTTTCCCAATAGGCGCGGCGGCGCGGCTCGTTCCAGGCCAGCGCTGCGAGCGACGGAAACACCGGACGCATATGGTTCTGCTGCACCAGGGGATCGCCATAGGCGGACTCGACGCCCCACAGCGCCAGCAGCGTGCCGCGCTCGACGCCAAAATCCTGTTCGATCCGCGAAAACAGCGCCTCGTTCTTCCGGAGCGCTTCCTTGCCCGCGATGATGCGCCAGTCCGAGGCGCGGCGATTGACGTATTGCCAGATCTGCTCGTGGAACTCCGGCTGCTTCTGCATCTGCCTGAACACGGACATGTCGGGCTCGATGCGGCCCATCACCCGGGTCCAGGTCGCATCCGAAATGCCCTTGGCCAGGGCGCGCGCGCGAAAGCCGTCGCGCCAGGCGTCGAAGCCGGGCGGCGCCAGGGCGAACGCCGCCTGCGGCGTGGCAAGCAAGGCGGCTGCGCCGATACCGGCTTGCAGCACGGCGCGGCGGGAAGGCGACTTAAGAGAATCGAACCGGGGCATGGCCGCATTCTAGGGGGCAGGGCGTTCTCGCCAAAGCTCATTTCCGGCCGGGCCGCGTCCGGAAAAATTGTTCCGTCCTCATTGAAAATCCAGCGCGACCCGGGCGAGCCAGCGCCGGACCGTGGCCTCGGTCTTGGCGGACAGCCCGGCCGCCAGCCGCCGTTCCACGGCGTTGATGTGGCGCCGGCATTTGTCGAGCAGGACAACGCCGCGCCGCGTCAGCGTCCACTGCAGCACGCGGCCATGGATCGGGTGCGGCGTCTTGCGGATGGCGCGATCGCGTTCGAGGTTGCGGATGATGACGCCGACGGTTTGCGGGGTGAGCAGCGCCACGCGCGCCAGATCGGCGCCGGACAGGCCGGGATAGGCTTTCAGCATCGTCAGCACCACGAATTGCGGTGTCGTGATGCCGAGATCGGCCAGCGCCCGCTCCATCGTCAGGCGGGCCGCGGCCTGGGCCTGCCGCAGCAGATAAGCGAGATGGCCTTGCTCGCCGCGCTTGCCCTTGCCGGGCGGCGGCGGGCGCATCATGGCGAGCACGGGATTTGCGGCGGATTTTGTGGCGCGCCGGGCGGATTTGCGGCCGGAGGGGAGCTTTCGGGAGGAGATTTTCGCCGCGGCGGATTTTACGGATTTTTTCGGTTTTTTCGGGCGCGAGTTTTTTTCGGCCGGTTTTTTCGCCGCCCGCGATTTTGCTTTTTCGGAAGTTCCGATCTTGCGTGCCATATAAGTGCTCTTATAATAAATCAGTACACTGATAACATGAGGCGATGAACATGTCACATGCCCGCAGCGAATATCAGGATTTCAAGGCGCTCGCACCCGATGCTTTCGAGACCGTGCAGGCGCTCGGCAACATCGCCGCCAAGGCCGGCATCGACAAGCAACTGCTCGAACTGATCAAGCTGCGCGCCTCGCAGATCAACGGTTGCGCCTATTGCGTGCAGCATCACATCCTGCTGGGCGAGAGGCTTGGCCTGTCCGCCGACAAGCTCAATCTAGTCGTGGTCTGGCGCGAGGCGCCGCAATTTTCAGCCCGCGAACGCGCCGCATTGGCGTGGACGGAGGCGCTGACCGAACTCACCGGCGGCGTCAGCGACGAGGTCTATGCGGCAGGCGAGTGCGGAGTTCTCCGAGCAGGAACTGGCCTACCTCACCTCCGCGATCGCTTCGATCAATGTCTGGAACCGGTTCGGCGTCGCCTATCGCTGGACCCCGCCGGCGCGGCAAAAGCCGGCCGGGGCCGCCGCGTCGTAGGGTGCCTGGGCCGTCGTCAGTTGTCGCCGCCTTCCTGCGCATCGGTGTGCGTGACTTCCTGGGGCAAGGCGTGGGCGACGGCGGCGGTCGCGGCCGGCTCGGTGCCGAGCTCGCGCCCGCGGCCGCGGATCAGGCGCTCATAGGCCGAGATCAGCGTGGTGTAGGGATTGACCCAGAGCCAGCCGTCGCGCGTGAACACCTGCACGTCGAAATGCAGGTGGCGCGAGGTGCCGTTGGGATGGTCGAGGTAGTTCGAGACCACGCCGATCTTCTCGCCCTCGGCGACCCGGCGTCCGTTCAGAACGCCGTCGGCATCCATGCTGGACGGGTTCATGTGCATGTAGCGGAAGCGGATGTGCTCGTTGCGGGTGTTGATCTGCAGCGTTGCCGCCTGCTGCCTCAGCGAACGGATCACGACGCCGTCGCGGACCGCGACGATCGCCTGCTGCTTTGGATCGCAGGCATCTCCGCGCTCGCTGCCTTGCATCGGGCACGCGCCGGGGCGGATGTCCTGGCCCTGATGGCCGAAACCGGCGGCGCACTGGCCGACCTCGAAACTGCGCGCCTCGCAGAAATTGTCCTGCCAGGGATATCCGCCGTTGCGCTCGTCGGACCTGCGCTTGCCCAGGGATTGCGAGCGGACGAAGGCCGGAGCCTTTTCCAGCGGAAAGCGGATCTGCGAATAGGCGGTGAGGTCGGCGCGGCCGCCCTGTTTGCGCGCGCCGCTGTTGGCGATGATGTCGCCGCTCGGGCGATAGGTGAAGTCGGGCGAGGCTGCGGTCGGCCGCTCGGCGATGTCGGACGAGATATCCCGGCGCGGCCGCGACGGCTGGCCGCCGGCGATGCGCAGCGCTTTCAGGAAACGCTCGGCGACCGGATAGGCCTCGCGGCAGGCCAGCCGCCGCGGCCGCGGCGTCGAGTTCGAGGCACTGGATCGACACCACATAGGGCACGCCGAAGCGCGTGAAGGCGTAACGCACGTAACCTTCGCGGATAAAGCGCCGCATATCGGGAAATTGCGTCGCCAGCGCCTTGACCGGTTCGCCCTTGCCGCCGAGGGGATCGGCGAGGTCGTAAGTGAGGATCGAGCCGGTGATCTGCACCTCGACCGGCCTGGCGAAGGTCCGTTGCGGCATGCCGTCGCCTGCACCGGGCTCGAGCGAGAACATCGCGTCGTAACCGGCGGCGCCGGCGTGGAACAGGTCGACGGTGCGGAAATCGGCCTGATAGCGCGACACCGACAGGCTGTCGGGCGCGCCGCTCTGTCGCGCGTCGAGATAGCTCGCGGTATCGAACGGCAGCAGCACCGGAACCGGGCTGCGCCCGATGCCGGGGAAAATCGGCGAGGTGATCGCGTTCAGCTGCACCAGCGCCGGCGTCGAACGCGGATCCCAGCCAGGCGCCCGCCGCTGTGCAAAGGTAAAGGCGGAAGCGATCGCGGGCTGGGTGTTGATCTCGGAGCGCAGCTGATCCAGCACCGCGCGCCATTCGACGCGGACGGCCGAGATCGACGGTGTCCGGAATTCCTCGGCCGATGCGCCGGCCGCGCAAATCTGGAGGAGGCAAGCCCCGGGCATGCAGAAGGCTGCCAGCCAACGCGTCAGCAAGCGGACAGCCCTGGTACCCAATGCATCGCCCCCGGCGCGTGCCCCGATTGTCGGTTCCTAGCGCCTAATCCTTGGCGCGCTCGACGTAGGAGCCGTCCTCGGTCATGACCACGATCCGCGTTCCCGTTCCGACGTGCGGCGGCACGTTGGTGCGCACGCCGTTGGAAAGGATAGCAGGTTTGTAGGACGAGGAGGCGGTCTGGCCCTTGGTGACCGGCTCGGTTTCCACGACTTCCAGCGTCGCGCGCTGCGGCATCGTGATCGCGACCGGGATCATGTCGTGCAGCGACAGCTTCACCGACATGTTCTCCTGCAGATAGGGCGCGGCCGAACCGACGATCTCCTTGGACACCTGGACCTGATCGTAGGTCTCGGCGTTCATGAAATGGAAGCCGTCGGCGTCCTCATAGAGATAATTGTAGTTGTGATCCTCGATCGTCGCCTTCTCGACCTGGTCGGTGGTCTTGTAGCGCTCCGAGATCTTCACCCCGTCGCCGATGCGGCGCATTTCGATCTGGCTGACCGGGGTTCCCTTGCCGGGATGGATGTTCTCGGCGGTCAGAACCACATAAAGCTTGCCGTCTTGCTCGATGACGTTGCCCTTGCGAATAGAACTGGCGATGACTTTCAAAGCTGTTTTCCCGGATTTCTGGCCTCCGACCCGTCTGGACATGGTTGTCCTGCGGCCGTCGAGGCGGTTTCGGGCTGCAACATACTGATTTTGTCCGTCGATACCAGCGTTTTGCCGCCGGTCCGGGGCATTGCCGCCGGTCCGAAAACCGCGATTCCTGCGCTTCTATCGCGGCCTGGGGCGAGGGGTCGTGTAGGCCTTGGCGTTGTGCTCGGCAAACGAGGCTGGCACCGTAAATGTACCGGTTTTCAGGTCATAGGCGCACCACCAGTCCCGGATATAGGGCTTGGGCTTGTCCTCGCCCTGGGCATCGAAGTTGAGGCTGATCACCACGTAACGGCTATCGGGCCAGTGCTGGCCGAGCCAAGCGTAATTGTCGTCCATCCCTTTGACCAGGGCGGCAAAGACGTGACTGAGTTCGTCCCGGTCCTTGGGGTTGCGATGCAGCTTTTTGGACGCTGGCGAGCCCCAGAAGTAATCCCAGGCCATGTCGCTCAGCGATTTTGGCGTGGCCGATGAGAATTCAAATCCGTTCCGCCGATACAGAAACAAGTCTTGAAAACCCGCACCGGTTTTCTGCGACCGCACCAGCCACTGGCTGTTCGCGCTGAATCGGAAGCCCGCCGGATAGCCCGCCAGATCGATGGTTTCGTCGCCATTCAGCAGAGAGGCATGTTGATGCTTGTCGTCGAAGGTCCAGAACCGGTGCAGGTAGCCTGCGTCGCCCATGTCCTTCCAGTATTGCTCAACCCGAATTTGACCGTCGGGTGAGGTGAGTATCCCATCCGCTTCCGTCCGCAGTTTGAAATCAGACCCCGGGCCCTCAGCGCGTGCGGGCGCCACGGCGGCCAAGCCAAGCAACACAAGCGTGGAGAGCAGAAATCCTGGTGTGCGTAACCAGCCGCCAGACATGCCGTATCCTGTTCGATTTTGTTGGTCATTGGACGCGCCAATGGCCACAAGGTTCAGGCGTTAGGGGCTTGGCGACCGCAATCGATGGACATTGCTTGTGTCTTTCGACATGAAAAGATGGACCCGAAGCCACGAGTCCCTGACGTGTCCTGGATTGCGGTACGTGGACGGAGAAAGTCGAATAATGTCAGTTGTTTCTGTCGATCTCCTGAAGTTATCAACGGGTGTGCCGGAGACCACTTCCTCGCCTATCGCTCAGGGCGCCCGCTGATGGCCGGGATCGACCAGCCTTCGCCATGGTGGTCGGCGGCCCGGCACGCCGATCGAAAGCCGTTCCTGCAGGCGCGGGCCGCGATCACCAAGGCGGCGCGGGGCTTGTTCGACGAGCAGGGATTTGTCGAGGTCGAGACCGGCATCCTGCAGGTATCGCCGGGCAATGAGACCCATCTGCATGCTCCCCGTACCGAATTGACCCAGGGCGACGGTACGCGCGCGCCGCGCTATTTGCGGACCTCGCCGGAGTTCGCGGCCAAGAAACTGCTCGCCGCCGGCGAGGTCAAGATATTCGAGTTCGCGCGGGTGTTCCGCGACCGCGAGCGCGGCGATCTGCATCTGCCCGAATTCACCATGCTGGAATGGTATCGCGCCAACGCCGGCTATGACGCCGTCATGGCCGACAGCGTCGTCGTGATCGCGCATGCGGCGCAGGCGACCGGCATCGGGCGATTTTCGTTTCGCGGCCGGATGGCCGATCCCTTCGCCGAGCCGGAACTGCTGACGGTCGCCGCCGCGTTCGATCGCTTTGCCGGGATCGATCTGCTGGCCACGGTCGCCGATGGCGAAGGCGATCGCGCGGCGCTTGCCGAGGCGGCCGGGGCGAAGGTGCGGATTGCGGACGACGACACCTGGTCGGATATTTTCAGCAAGGTGCTGGTCGAGCATATCGAACCCAATCTGGGGCAGGGGCGTTTGACCGTATTGTTTGAATATCCGGTGCCGGAAGCGGCGCTGGCGCGGGCCAAGCCGTCCGATCCGCGCGTGGCCGAACGGTTTGAGGTCTATGCCTGCGGCGTCGAACTGGCCAACGGGTTTGGCGAACTGACCGATGCGGCCGAACAGCGCCGTCGCTTCACGCAGGCGATGGACGAGAAGGCGCGGCGCTACGGCGAGCGTTATCCGCTGGACGAGGATTTTCTCGACGCGGTCGCCAAAATGCCGGAAGCAAGCGGCGTCGCGCTCGGCTTCGACCGGCTGGTGATGCTGGCGAGCGGCGCGCTCAGGGTCGATCAGGTGGTATGGACGCCACCGGCGGGAGAAGCATGAACAGGATCGATCCGAAACTGGCGGCGACGTTGCGGCAACCGGCCGAACTGGTCGATCGCGGGCTGGCGCCGGCCGCCGATCTGGCCGATCTCGAACGGGTCGCCGCGCGCTACGCGATCGCGGTGACGCCTGATATCGCCGCGCTGATCGATCCCGAGGATCCCAACGATCCGATCGCGCGGCAGTTCATTCCGGATGCGCTCGAACTGGTGCGGGAGGCCGGCGAACACGCCGATCCGATCGGCGATGACGCGCATTCGCCGGTCGCCGGCATCGTGCATCGCTATCCCGACCGGGTGCTGTTCAAGCTGGTTCATGTCTGCGCGGTGTATTGCCGCTTCTGTTTCCGCCGCGAGATGGTCGGGCCGGGCAAGGCGACGGCGCTGTCGGACACCGCCTATCGCGATGCGCTCGACTACATCCGCGGACATTCCGAGATCTGGGAAGTCATCCTGACCGGCGGCGATCCCCTGATGCTGTCGCCGCGGCGGCTGGCCGAGATCATGGCCGATCTCGCCGCCATCGATCACGTCAAGATCATCCGCATTCATACCCGCGTGCCGGTGGCCGCACCCGGGCGCGTCAGCGCCGAGATGGTCGCGGCGCTGAAGGTCGAGGGCGCCACGACCTGGGTCGCGGTTCACGCCAACCATCCGCGCGAACTGACGGCGGAGGCGCGCGCCGCCTGCGCGCGGCTGGTCGATGCCGGCATTCCGCTGGTGAGCCAGTCGGTGCTGCTGCGTGGCGTCAATGACGATGCACGCGACGCTGGAAGCCCTGATGCGGGCTTTCGTCGAATGCCGGATCAAGCCCTACTACCTGCACCACGGCGATCTCGCGCCGGGCACCGCGCATCTGCGCACGACGATCGCGCAGGGCCAGGAATTGATGCGCGGCTTGCGGGGACGCGTGTCCGGCCTGTGCCAGCCGGAATACGTGCTCGACATTCCCGGCGGCCACGGCAAGGCGCCGATCGGTCCGAATTATTTGTCGCATCCGGATTCCGGGGAACGTGAACTATCCTCGGAAACGCGCTATCGTGTCGTCGACTATTGCGGTGACGTTCATCTCTATCCGCCGAAGCCGTGATCCGGCGATGACGGATGGAGGCGAGGGAGGACAAGGAGCCGCCGGAGGAGGAGGGCAACCGCACCATCGAAAACGCGGTGATGCTCGCTTTCTTCGTGGTACTGGTAGCGGCCGGTATCTGGTTGCTCGGCACCATGGCCGATGTGCGAAAGGTGCAGGATTGCGCCGCCCAGGGGCGTCGCAATTGTGGCGCGATCGACGTTCCGGCGCGATAAACAGAATGGAAAACGGGAGAACCACAATGCGAAAAATAATCCTGGCGATGGCGCTGATGGTTCTGACCGGATGCCCGGACGCGTTCGCGCAAGGCTCGACGGTCCCGAAAAGTTCGGACACAGCCGACGGTCCAGGCGCCGGTCGGTCATCGCCAGCCGCGCGCCGGCGATGTGCCCAACGAGAAGAATCTGAGCGATCCGAACGATCCGCTGAGCAAGGAAAACGCGCTCCTCGACAAGAAGATCAAGAGCATCTGCCGCGGCTGCTAGGCGCTCCGGCGGCGCGACACACGCTGGTGGCCATGGGCTTCGAGCGGCCAGGGTCTGCGTCAACCAAGTTGATCAGACTCTGGCCGTAACATTTTGTTCAGGCAGGGTTTTCCTACGCTGACCGCTCGCTGAAATGGCCGGCGCGCCAGTTTGCGTCTTGCCGCGACGGCATCGGCCAGAACGTTCAGCGCCCGCACCGTCGTCTCCCAGTCGATGCAGCCGTCGGTGATGCTCTGGCCGTAGGTCAGCGGCTTGCCCGGCACGACGTCCTGGCGGCCGGCGACCAGATTGCTCTCGATCATGACGCCGATGATGCGCGCCTCGCCGCCGGATATCTGGCGGGCGATATCGGCAGCGACCAGCGGCTGGTTCTCCGGCTTCTTGCGGCTGTTGGCGTGGCTGGTGTCGATCATGATCCGCGGCGTCACGCCGGAACGGGCGAGTTCGGCCGAGGCGGCATCGACGCTTGCGGCATCATAGTTCGGCTTGCTGCCGCCGCGCAGGATGATGTGGCAGTCCTCATTGCCGGTCGTCGCCGCGATCGCCGAACGTCCGCCCTTGGTCACCGCCATGAAATGGTGGGGATGCGACGCCGACTTCACCGCGTCGGCGGCGATGCGCACATTGCCGTCGGTGCCGTTCTTGAAGCCGACCGGGCAGGAGAGCCCGGAAGCCAGTTCGCGATGGATCTGGCTCTCGGTGGTGCGCGCGCCGATCGCCGCCCACGCCACCAGATCGGCGATGTATTGCGGCGTCGTCATGTCGAGGAATTCGGTCCCGGCCGGCAGGCCGAGATTGTTCACCGCCGACAGCACGTTGCGGGCGAGGCGCAGGCCCTTGTTGATGTCGAAGCTGCCATCGAGGTCGGGATCGTTGATCAGTCCCTTCCAGCCGACCGTGGTGCGCGGCTTCTCGAAATAGACCCGCATCACGATCTCGAGCCGGTCGGCAAGCCGTTCGCGCAAGGCGGCGAGGCGTTCGGCGTAATCGACGGCGGCCGCGGGATCGTGCACCGAGCAGGGACCGACGACGACCAGAAGGCGATCGTCGGTTCCGTTCAGGATGGCGTGGATGGCGTTGCGCGCCGCCATCACGACGCGCGTCGCGGTCAAGGTGCGCGGTATCTCGCGCATCACCTCTTGCGGCGTACTCAGCTCTTTCAGTTCGCTTATTCGAAGATCGTCGGTGGTGCTCAACACGGCGGTGGCTCCTGTTTTGAAGAACCTGCCGGCCAATAAAAAAGCCGCCAGGTCTGGCGGCTGTTCGGACTTCTTGCTGCAATTCGTCAGATTGAGCGCGATCCTCCCACCGCCAGCGAGCTGTCGTAGCTAAAATACCAAAAGTTGCTGGTGGCGATGGTGATCATGGCGGCTCTATAGCGCACGCGTCGTGGCCTTGTCATCCCAAAATCGAGCGGGTGACGCGCCGCGTCCGGATGTCAGGCCTTGCGCGCGGCGAGCGCCATGCCGATCAGCGAGGCGCCGCCGAGCACCAGATTGATGCCGACCAGGAGGCCGATCGCCCATTCCGCCGAGCCCGGCAGTCCGGAGATGATCAGGAACGCGATCAGGATATCCATCAGTCCGGAAACCAGCAGCCAGGACCAGCGCTCGGACAATTCGCGGCGATGCTCCAGCGCATACATGATGGTGGCGACGCCTTCGGCGAGGAAATAGGCGCCGACCACGATGGTGAGCGTCAGCACGCCCTGCATCGGCCGCGCCAGCAGGATGAGGCCGGCGAGCACGGCAAGCGCCGCCGAGAACAGCGACCACCAGAAGCCCGGCATCTGCCGCGCCCAGAAGGTCACGATCAGCCCGGCGACGCCGCTGATCAGGAACATCCAGCCGAGGAAGATGGTGACGGCAAGGCTCGCCAGCGGCGGCACGATCATCGCGGCCAGTCCGAGCACCGCAAGCAGGATGCCTTCGAACAGAAAGGCCTTCCAATGCGCCTTGACCGCGGCGCTCATTTCGGACTGCAATTTGGTGATGTCGTGGGGAAGGGTCATTGGAGCTCTCCCGGTACGCGCGACGGATATTAGAGCGTTTTGGCGCGAAGGGGAAACCGGTTCGTGCAACCGAAAACGCATCCGATCTAATGGTGCGCTAGCCTTTTCGTTCGCTAGCCTTGCCCGGGGGCCGACGAAAAACCCTCCGACGTCGTGCGCATCCGGTTGCGGCCGAAGATATAGACCGCCGTGGTGGCCACCAGCAGCGCCAGACCGATCAGGATCGAGGTGAGGCCGATCGGGATCAGAACCAGCGACGCGTTGCGCTCCGGATTGACGAACCAGTGATGGAGCGAGGTCAGCAGGAAGGCCACGCCGGCAAAGCCGGCGCCGCCGCCGGCGACCAGCAGCGCCCACATCCGTCGCAACTGGCTCAGCCGCTCGCGCGCGATTTCGGTGCGCGGCGCATGATGGCGGCCGACGCGCCGCACCAGCCGCACCGCAAATCCGATCGAGCTGAATCCGATCAGCACGCTGGCCGTTCCCAGCATCAGCCGGGTCGATGGATTCGAGATCCGGATTCTTCTGCAGCGTCAGCAGCGGAAAATCGAACGCCGCATGCAGCGCGACGGGCGCGAACAGCACCAGCGCCCAGCTCGAGATGCGGGCCCAGTCGCGATGATGCCGGTTCGCGCCGAGCGCGGTGCCGGCGCGCGCGATCGCAAGATAGGCGCCGGCGATGATGCCGAGCGCGCCGTGGAACGGCACGGTCAGGACGCTGCGCAACGCCGCCAGCGATCGCCACATGTCGGCGTGCTGCACCAGATAAGCGAGGTTTTCGTAGGCCGCGAATCCGAGGCCGGCCGCGGCGCCATAGACCACGGTGTCCATCGGGTCGGCGAACGTGCGGCGCTTCCACGACACCGCGACGATGACGAGCACCTTGACGATCTCCTCCGGCGCGGCGACCCCGAACACCGAATGGAGGCCCTGCGTCATCCAGGGGTTGCCGGGGACCGCGAGAATCGCGGCAAACGGCGCGCGGGCGATTCCCAACAGCGAAATGCTGGCGGCGCCGAGCAGGAAGGCGATCCACACCTGGGCGGGCGGGCCGGGGCGCTCGTCGGCGGCAATGACCAGCCACAGCATCAGCAACGCCGGCGCGATCGCGGCGGTGCCGATGACGGTGGGGAGGGACTCAAGCAGCAACATCGAACGGAACTTGCCTCTGGGTATCGAAAATGGCCGTAAATTCAGCAGTTTGCAAGGAGGCCAAACGCGACTCGTTGTCGCCGACATGTCCGGGAAATGCGCAAGCCTGCGAATAGTTTCGGGCGGTTTCATGCCGTTCATGAAACGAAGAACCAAAGGGGCCGGCGTTCCATGCCTGACTCTTTCCCCGCCACTGTGACTGCCACGCCACAGCATTGAGCGCCCGATTCCTCTACAACTGCCGCGAGTGATTTTGAGACTGGGGAATCAACATGAAAAAATTGGCTTTTGGAATGGTTGCAGCGGTTGCGATGACCGGATCGGCCTTCGCCGCCGACATGGCGCCCCGTTACGCCAAGGCGCCGCCGCCGCCCCCGGTCGTGGTCTACAGCTGGACCGGTTGCTACATCGGCGGAAACGTCGGCGGTGGCTGGGAACGTACCCGGCAGACCCAGATCGCCAAGGTGGGCGGCAGCGGCGATCGGTCCGAACAACGATTTCGGCAGCAGCACCGGCAGCGACTTCGTCGGTGGCGGTCAGATCGGCTGCGACTACCAGTTCGCCGGCAACTGGGTGGTCGGCATCCAGGGCATGTACGACTACGGCCGGATCAACAGCTCGCACGTCATTCCGACGTTCCCGACGTTCAACTCAGAACGTCCAGTGTCAAGGACATGTGGACCGTCACGGGCCGCGTCGGCTATCTCTTCACCCCGCAATTGCTGGGCTACGTGAAGGGCGGTGGTGCCTGGACCTCGATTGACTACGTCGTCAACGGCACCGTTCCGGTTCTCGTTCAATTCTGAAAACGCGTTTGGCGTGAATCGGTCAGGCTGGACGGTCGGCGGCGGTCTCGAATGGATGTTCGCCCCGGGCTGGTCGGTGTTCGGCGAGTTCAACTACATGGACTTCGGCAACAAGAACGTGAACTTCGTGGCGGCGCCCGGCACGGTCGGCGCTCGCAGACGTCGTTCGCACCAAGCTCGAAGTCGAGCAGTTCCTGGTTGGCGTGAACTACAAGTTCAACTTCGGTGGCCCGGTCGTCGCCAAGTACTGAGACTTCAAGGAGCGAGCCTGGTACCAGGTACTGAGTTCTTCCCGAGACCAATTAAAAGCCCCGGCATCGTCCGGGGCTTTTTTGTGTGCAATGGGCGTATGCGCCGGAAAATGGCCATCAGATACGCGAATCACAGGCAAGGTGATCGGGAATTTCGACCTGCAGGCGCAATGAGTGGCCACGCGCTCATCCCGCCAACAGCCGCCGGCAGGCGTCGACAAAGACCTCGGCGCCGGTGACGATGTCGGCGTCCGCCGTGTTCTCGGTCCAGTGATGGCTGATGCCGCCGATCGAGGGCACGAACAGCATGCCCGACGGCATGATGGTGGCGAGCACCTGGGCGTCGTGACCGGCGGCACTCGGCATTCGGATCGATCTGCCGCCGGCAAAGTCCTTGCTCGCGGCTTCGATCGCATCCTGGAATTGCCGCATCCATCATCGCGGGCGCGCCGGTGCGAATGCGCTCCACCGCGACGGCGCAGGGGCCGCGTGCGCCGACCTTGGTCGCCATGTTCCGCAGCAGATGCTCCAGGCGGTCGATCACGGCGGGATCATCGTCGCGCATCTGGAACAGCATTTCCGCCTTTCCCGGGATGATGCTCGGCGCCCCCGGCTCGAGCGTGATGCTGCCGGTGGTCCATACCGTGCGCGGTCCGCAGACGGTCGGGAAGCGCTCGTCGATATCGACGCAGAACTTTGCCAGCGCCAGCCCAGCATCCCTGCGATCGGCCATCCGGGTCGTGCCGGCGTGGTTTTGCTCGCCGGTAAAAGTGATCCGGTATTGCCAGATGCCGACGATGGAGGTGACGACGCCGATGCCGAGCGCGCCGCTTTCCAGCGTTTGGCCTTGTTCGATATGGGCCTCGAGATATCCGATATGGCGGCCGCGTTCGGCCTTCGCGCGCGGGCGGCCGGCAAGGCCGACTTCGCGCAGGCGTCGCGCATGGTTCGATCGCTGTTGCGATCGCGCGCGGCGTCGATGTCGCCCTCGGTAACGCCGCCGACATACGACCGGCTGCCGAGGAAACTGCCGAAATGGCCTTCCTCGTCGCACCACGACGGCGACTTCGACAGCGCCTTTGACGTTCGGGTCCGGATTGATCACGCGGGCAGCTTCAAGCGCATAGACGACGCCGAGCGGCCCATCGAGCCAGCCCGCGTAATTCTGGCTTTCGAGATGCGAGCCCGCCAACAGTTTCGGTCCGGATTTCGCGCTGGTGCCGAGCACATTGCCGATGCCGTCGATCCCGCCGGCAAGTCCTGCTTCCGGAAGCCGCTGCACCAGCCACTCCAGCGAGCGCATATGCGGCTCCGAGAAGGTCGGCTTGTGAACGCCGGTCTTGTAGGCGCCGATGCCGCGCAGCGTGTTGAGATCCGCAAGGACGCGGGCGCCATCGACGTGGAAACGTTGGTCGGGCATGAGCGACGCACCTCAAATGATTGCAGATCAGCCGGTGATCGGCTTGCGATAGACGTCCTTGGTCGCGAGCTTGCCGTCCCTGAACGTATAGCTCTCGATGCCGCGTTGCTCGCGCTGCTCGCCCGGTGGCCCGCACGGTCTCGCTGACACGGAACGTCATGAAGGTCATATCACCGGAATGATGATAGGCCACGTCGTGGAAACGCTGCGCCGAGAACAGGGCCTTTTGTTCGGCGAGGTGTCCGGCAATGGCGGCGGGATCTGCGAGGGATTTGGTCACGGCGAGACCGTCGTGGAAGGTCCAGAGAAAATCAGGCGTGACGACCCGATAGAGTGCGTCCATGTCGCCGTTGAACAGGGCGCGCGCAAACCCCCTGAACAGGTCGTCTCGCTCGGCGGTGCAGGAGCCATGATATTCATGCCCCAAGGGGATGGCGCTCCCTAGCGAAGCGCGATAATTCAGCCAAATCAAGTGGTTTGCCAACTTTTCTGATCCGAAATCGCGCATTGTTTCTCAAGAGTTATTTCATCCATTGGCAAACTTCGTGGCTGCTGGGCCGTCAAGCTAGGGCGCGACGGGGGGGACGCAATGTCGGCTACGAGGGCAACTTCTCGTGAGGGGCCCCTCTTCGAACAAAACCCGACGATGGCGCAGAAAGGAACTGGACCTCCTGGCGGCTCACCGGAGGCTCGGAACGTCCTTGGCCAATGACCGGGGCGTTTCGGCCCTCCGAAGCCAAGTCTGGCGCCCCTTACAAGGAGATTTCAACCTACGCAATATCCGCTTGCATCGCCGGTATGAGAGTCTACTTCTCGCCGTCAGCATTGCTTTCGCCTGAAGCGACAATTGAGGCGACAAAATTCGCGGCTGTCCCTCGCAAATTCTCTCTTAAAGAGACTATGTCCCACATCCTTTAAAGAGACTATCACTCACATCGTCACGGATAGTTGCCTTAAATTTAGTGGTAGTGGATCGACTCTCGCCGTTTCCGAAACTTGTAAATGCTTCCTTGGAGGTCGCCGGATGCAAACGCTGACGGGATACTCCGAGGAGAAAATTCATGCGCAAAGTCAAAACCATTGATCCGTTGATCAAGCTTGGTGGAGCTCGATCAACATCTGGTCGCGCTTATGGACCGGTTAGCAGTTATGGGTCTGGTACAGCCGATGGACGGTCAAAATTAACGGACCCATCGAACATGCTACTGGTCGACTAAACTGCTGCGAAGCCTCGCCAAGAAAATATCCGCACCGACGAACCATGGGTCAATCGGATAAATAGAAAGACCCAACAGATGACAGGTCGCCCACGGGCGACCTGTCGCTGCTCTCCGCCAAGGCGATTGATCCAGTGAGATGAAGGTCTAACTATTTCGTTCCACGATCAGTGTTCCGCGGAATTCAGCTAATGCAGCATTCGCTGGGGCGTCGGTGGATGACTTTGATCTCAGCAACTGTATAGCTTTGTCACATTTCCTTATCAGTTTTCAAGGTTCGCTGCTTTTGCTGCGAGAGCCGAGCTGGGCTCGATCATTACTGACTGCGCGGCGACCAGTTACTGATTTCGGCGGACCCATCTCGCGCCTGCCGGATTTTTTGGGCGTGAAGATTTCGCACCAGTGGCCGAAGCTAGGGTTCTCGCTCTCTTGTTTCTGGCAGCCAGGGCCCATCCATGGTTGCCAACATGTGGCCTGTGAACTCGGGTCCATGCGCCGGTCATCGAATTGGTGCGCCGCAATATGCCTGCGCCATCACGACGCCTCTGATCCACCCGAATATGGAGTATGCTTGTGACTCGGTAGGGTCCCCATGACATTCGCCATTCACGCATCGAAAAACGGACAGAGCGTCGTCACTATTCGCATCAGGCCAGATGCTACTCTCGATAAAGCTCGCCTATTGGAAAGATTTGGTTGGAAAGTTCACATTACAAATTCGGCCGGTCACCAGTTCGGCGTGTCAGACTTTGATCGGTTCTTCGGATCAATCGAGAGACTGCGTTGCCGAAGATCACCGTACCAAAACGTCAAGATTGGAAAAATAGCTAAGCTGACTGAGGTCTTGATCCTAAAGTCTTGATAGCGCCACTTGACGATACTGATCCCTTCCTGAAGCCCGTCCTTGATGCTTTCGAAATGGAGCACAGAACTGAGGCGCAATGTGCGTTCGAGAGCCGCCTGCGCTGGCCGTATGCCGGTCACGATGTGCTCAATTGCCTGGCCAGGCGACCTCCCGCATATTCAAGAGGCTCATTTCGAATTGGTGATAACCTCAGGACAGGACGGCGCTAAGCTCAGCCGAAATTCAAACCGACAGGGGAGACAGTCATGGCGTCGATCACAGCTATTGCCAACGATTTCTTTGCCGCTTGCGAGACTGGAAAGGGGTGGGATGGCTGCAAGGCTTATTGCGCTCCGAATGCGACATTCGCCGCACAAGCCGAACCGCTTGCAGGCATTAAAACTCTTGCGGAATACACGGATTGGATGAAGGGACTAATGACGATTTTGCCGGACGGCAGCTACGAGGTGAAATCCTTTGCTACGGATACCGAGCGAAACAACGTCGCTGCCTACGGTGTCTTTTCGGGTACTCATACCGGTCCCGGTGGTCCATGCGAGCCGACCGGCAAAAAGACGACATCGGATTATGTCTATGTGATGCAGTTTACAGGCGACAAGATTAGCCACATGACAAAGATTTGGCATTCTGGAATGGCACTAAAGGAACTAGGCTGGGTTTAAACGGACGTTGCCATCCCCAGCAACCCCCTCCCAAGGATCGTGCCCATTTATTGAAACAGTTGGCAAACAGGGACAAGTATCGTTCAACAGCCTGCGTCACTTCTATATCCGTCAATGCGCTGCGAAATGGAGTGGCCGAGGTGGCCCGCAACATCACTTGCCACTTACGGACTTCAGTCGCCGGTTAAATCCCATTGTGTAGTTGATTGTGCTCTCGTTCCACCGCCCTGTTCCTTACGCCCGACCGCAGCGATTGCATGGCTGGCAGCTAATGCGCTCGTCGACGATCGATCATCATCTCGAGCCATCGGTCCGTCGACTGGGATTCGCGTGACAGCCGTCGAGCTTCGTCGAGACATCGAGAAGGAGGCGGCGGCCTAGCGCACGCGGTAAGCCGGAGGGAGACGTTAAAGCCACCATAAACGATTTATTAACTATATGGGTTCGGGATGTCGCGACAAACTTGCACCAAGGAGAAGCTGATCGATTCCCCAACTTCTGCTGCACCCGACGAAAAAACGCCTCCGCTGGAGTTGGCTTCCGCGACACAACTCAGCCAGAGAAGACGAAACCCTCTGGCCCGCTGGAGATCAGCGCCGAACGATTTAACTCTTCGGTCGCCCGGTTGACCTCAAGTTCGATAGATGAACTTCAGGGGTTAGTTTCCGAACTGCAGAAAATGCAAGAATTCCTGAAGTCCGAGGTCGACAACGTGCAATGCCAAATCGACAGCGCGTTGGCCGGAATTAATATCATCGTCGAAACTATTGGTCCGTGGAGAGGCATCGCAGGCTCACAAACACTTCCGTCCGTCGCCCGCAATGTTCCGCGCGGGGGGACCGGCGGCCAATATCGAACAGCGTCGCGTCGGGTAGTAACGGACGGGGCGCGCGCCGCTCAGCGATATTTGCTGGCCATTCGGACTCGCATCGCGACAATTCAGCATTGGTGGGGCAACCTAGGCGCAACGGCGTCAAGGCAGGAAATTGAAACGGCCCCAGCACTGGGGCTGAAGTGCCGAGGCCGTTCGCGGCGTTGCCGCAGTTATTGTGGATCGATTTTCCCGTCGCTAGACGCGCGTAATCTCTACGGCATCTGTTTTCTTGCCTGCTGCCACCGGGATCGGGCTTTGGCCGCTTCCGCCAACCCCTCTCCGATTTCACAATTTGCGAAACGTGCTTAGTGAGCACCGCGCGGGCTGAAATGCTCGTCCAAACGACGATGGTGTTGGATCTCGTTGGCGATAATCAGCTTGCGATCCTTTAAATCAGCTATCGCCAGAACGGCGGTTGGTCTCTGACGCAAAGTATCCGCAATTTCCTTTTCGAGCGCCGCGTATCGCTGCTCCAAATAGGCAATGGTTGCTCGCGCCATGGTTCTCTCCAACACAGGTCGCATCTGCGTGGAAAAGAACGCGAGAAAGCAAAACCTCTTTGATGTGGATCAAGGGCCGACTGCGACACGGAACCGCAATCTTGGTCGGTGAACATTAGTTCAGGGCGGTAGTTCCGATGACCGAATACGAGATAGCCGCCAGCGTGAATTAAACGCGGAGAGAACGCGAGTACAGGTCGGCGTCGCTCATTCCCGTTCACCAACTGCCGTCAGGCTTCGAAAATGGTCTCTTGCCGAGAAGAGCGACGTTCATTGGCCTTTGATATTCGTCTATTGCGTGGTGGAACGGACTATCATCATTCCTTTGGAGGCACGGTGCGCAGATAGGCGACGATGGCGCTGAGGTCGGCGTCGGTCATGCGGGCATACCATGCAAAACCCATGGGCGGCTTGAGGTGGCTGCCGTCCTTGCGGATGCCTTGGGCGATGGCCCGCTTGATTTCAGCGTCGCTCCACGCGCCTATGCCCTTCTCCCGGTGAGACGTGATGTTGCGGGAGACCGATTCTCCGAACGGGCCGCGAAACGTCTGACCGCCGATGCCAAGGCCATTCGCGAAATCCAAACGGTCATTTACCTTGGGCGTGTGGCACTCCATGCAATGTGCGATTGTGACGAGATAGAAGCCGTGCTTGACAGGATCGCGCAGGTCAGTTTCGGTCATTCGCTTGTCGGCCCCTGGAGGGACATCGACATGAACGCCCGCCTTGTAGACCGGCGTCTGGACCGTGTTCGAAACCGCGGGCACCGAGCGCAGATAGGCGACAACCGCGTCGAGATCGCCAGTGGTGAAGACCTTGTAGAAACCATAGGGCATGATCGGCGCGAGCGGGACTCCGGATGGCCGAACTCCTTCGATGAGTGCCTTTTGGATGTCGTCTGCGCTCCACTTGCCGATACCGCTGTCTGGATCGGGCGTGATATTCGAGCCCTTGACGGTGAAGGTCGGCTCATCCCACGTCTGCGGCCCGCCCGAATAGAGCTTCGCGGTGTCGATGACGCCGCCCGGTCCACGGGGCGAATGGCAGTTGCCGCAAGTCAATATGCCTTCTACTAGATAGCGCCCACGTTCCACCGAGGTCTGTGCTTGGACTGTTGCGGTCAGCATTCCAGCGACGGAGACGAGCATAAAGATCGTCATCGTGTGGCGTTTTGCCATGACTGGCTCCATTGTAAGAAGCGTTCGGCGACCTCGCTGTCGCAGACCATTAATGACAACAACGAGCGTTATAAGCAACCCATCGCGCCTTGACCGGTGGCCGGGCCCCAACGATGGCGAGCGTCTCGCCGGATGACGGATGCAGCATGAACCGGCCACCCTCGGAGATCGCCTTCAGGTACGCCTCGCGTGCGGTCCCCTTGGGCGCGATCCGTGCCGTCCTCTGTTGCAGTGTCTCCGAACCGGACCGGGTGACCTTCGCCATAACGTTTTGCTCCTTTGTCGATGGCCTGAGCCATCGCGATCAGCAACATCACCGTCGCTCCGCGCTGCGTCGATGTTCATGACGCGCACCAGATCATGCTCTGATCAATGATAGCTCGACCTGATCGCCCTCGATGCGCCGGTCTTCGACCGGTGCCTCCGCCAGTGCCCCGACGGCTGGCCAGTGCTCCAGCAACATAGTCAGTGTCCGATCCGCGTAATGTTGCGGGCCGACGCGGTAGCCGGTCAGCCGGAAGATATCGCGCAGCACCTCTTCGGCCTTGGTCAGGTCCTCGTCGAGCTGGCAGAGAAATATAGCTTGCCCCTAATGACCCCTTATGTCGCAATTGCTGAGATCGGCGGTCTCATCGCCTTTGGGCCGGATATCATGGAGAATTGGCGATACCTCGCCTCTTGTGTCGACAAGGTCCTGAGAGGGGAAAATCCCGGTGATATCCCAATCTATCAATCGGTCAGCTACACCCCGCCATCAATCTGAAGACTGCGAGAGCGCTTGGCCTCACCGTGCCCCCGACTTTGCTTGCGGTAGCCGACGAGGTGATCGAATAAGGTCGACCGACTTCCGGTGCTGGCACGAAGCTACCGATCCCGGCATGTCCGCTGTCTGGTCGCTACCGGGGGTAAACCGGACATGGCGCGGAGAGCCAAATTCGGTCGAGATTGACCCGAAGCGGAAGTCGCGCCGTCAACAATGGATGCATTAATGACCTTCGCCGCAAGGCCGCAGGGTGGTAATCTGGGTACACTGCTTGTGGGGACTGGAGAGGGCTCATGCGACGAAGGGAGTTCATAGCCGGACTGGGCTTCGCGGCCGGTTGGCCAATGTTGGCGCGCGCGCAGCAGTCCATGCCGGTGATCGGCTTTGCTTCGGGTTCTACAGTGAAATTGGCTGCAAGAAACCTGGCGGGTTATCGCGAGGAACTCGCGGAGCATGGATACGTTGAAGATAAAAATTACCGGTTTGAGTTGCTAGAGGCCAACAACCAGTACGACCTTCTCCCAACTCTATTTCGAGAGCTGGTGGACAAGAAGGTCAGCGTGATTATAACGGATTCGACGCTGAAGCTTGAGTTGGCCAAAGCGGCAACGCAGTCCATTCCGACCGTTTTTAGTATTGGAGTCGATCCGGTCGAGAGCGGCTATGTCGCGAGCTTGAACAAGCCCGGCGGAAACATCACTGGCGTATTTAATCTTGTTGCGATGCTTGGGGCCAAGCAAGTCGAAATACTTCACGAGCTGGTTCCCACAGCGACCAAATTCGCCTTCCTGATAGATCCTAGAAATACAACCAACAGCAACGCCCGAGCAGCTCACCTTCAGGCCGCTGCGGACTCTCTCGGTCTTAGTCTACTGCGCGTGAACACGCAGTCTCTAGACGAGTTTGAGGCTGCGTTCGAGGCCGCTGTTCGTGGCGGCGCAGGCGGCATGATCGTTGGGATAGAACCCCTATTGAGCCTTGGTTCCCCCCAGTTGGTGGCTCTCGCGGAGCGCTATCGACTGCCCGCTATCTACTTGGATGCTCAAATTGCCAAGGCGGGGGACTCGTCACTTATTCCTCGGACAAAGACGAAGACAACAGGGTTCAGGGCCGCTGCGTCGCCCGCATTCTAAAAGGCGTGAAGCCTGCGGATATTCCGGTGATGCAGTCGACTAAAACGATAATGGCTATCAACCTGAAGACGGCCAAGGTCTTGGGGATTACGGTCCCGACCACACTGCTCGGTCGTGCCGATGAGGTAATTGAATGATGTCGCCGTGATGGCCCACCGCAGGAATACGCAGGGATGGCCTGATTTCGGTCACCGGCCAATCGACCTGACCACCTGCGGTATCCGTATTTTTACGGAATAATGCGATATGCGCCCCTTGGCGCTCCCCTCATGGCGCAATCTCCAAGCCATAAAACCGCCTCGGTCGCTCACCGACCCGGGCTGTTTCTTTTGACGCCCCAAACGCAGGACCAGATGGGCGGTTCACCGTGGTGCAGCAGCCCGGGCATCGAAATAACAGGGGCGATACATCGCCTCCAATTGCCTGCCTCGCAGAAACATCATGCGTGGACTCAAACCGCCGCGATTAGCGATCCAATGCCGGACCTGCGATGGGTACATCGAATAAAGCATCCGGGTTGCTTCCGGGTTCGTAATGGTACGTCCGCGGGTTCCGAAATCCCAAGCTGCGTGGAAAGCGAGGTTGGCATTCGGAGTTACGCAGATTTTATCGTTAGGAAATCGCGCCGAGGACAATTGTACAGGCCGAGGCGCAAAGGCCGTCGATCATTACTGTTTGGCCTGAGGCTCGTAATTGTTCGTAACGTTCGACGTAACGACCGATCTGTCCGCCCCGATCATCAGCAATCCGAACCAACGCATGGCTTGTGCCCGCACCCGCCAGCAAGAGCATTGCCGCGAGCAGCCCCGTTAACAATTTCATGCTTCCTGCCCTGTGATGCGTACCACGACAACTCTGATAGCTGCACGATAATCAAGGAAGAATTGTGGTACCCGTTAAGCCTGAAGTACGCCCTCACCAGTGCGCTCAACCTCGGCCTCTGCGCCAAGGTATTTCTTGGCATCTGTTGTCGCTTCTGGTCTTCAATAAAAGGCGTCCAGTTTGGTATCGGCGACCGCCGCGAGGCTTTCTGCTCCCTTTTCAGACCCACCGGGCGTCCCGCTATTCCTTCTGGGCACGGGATCGTATAACCGTTGCCATCGTTAAGAGATGAACGGCAGCGGTTCCTAATTCCTTCATCTTTTCGTCCGCTACGTAGACGCCAGCCGCACGATGGTAAGCGACGGCCACCGTTGCGCAGGCATCTGTAACGAAGTCGTCAACTTTGTCGTCCGCACTGAATCGCCCAACGCGGTCCAAGACCATCTCCAAAGCTGCCAGAGACGTAGCTTCAGCAAACTGTCGGTCGTCCATATCAGGCTGGCTTAAGTTTAATTCCGTTGGATGGCAGTTCTTGCTGATGTCCTCCACGGCGCGATAGTATTGAGGCTTTCGCGTTTGATCGGCGTCTAAGTAGCTTTTCAAAAACCGCCGCACCCGTTCTTCGAGGTGTTTGCGATCTTGTTTAACTTTCTTCCGGCGATCACGCTGCTCGGATTTGAACCAGCCAAACATTGGCACCACCCCTTGCTCAATATGTTTCGTCGCCGTGGATGATTTCCCGGGCGAGAGAAGCTGCGCTTGGCCACCATCGTCAGAAACTCGTTCGCATTCAATGATTTTGTCCGCCATGACCAGTTTTGGGCCGCCATCCTTCGTAGCGTCGGCTGCCAATGGTAGACCGTGGGGGCCGTCCTGCGCGGGTGCTGAGTGAGGCCGCCTCAGCGAGTGCCTGCGGCGAACGGGCATCAAAATATCAGATCCACCACGAAACGTATCGATGGCATGGTCTCGATCACGGCAACTGTATAGCTTTGCCACGAAACCTATACAGTTCGCGGGGATACAACTAATAACCACATTGTTGTTAACTGCATAACCCGCGATATGTTCGATGAAACCGCGTTTTGCGTGGGATGAACACCGGACCGATGGCGTATACGCTGCAGCGCCTTTTCCGCGCTGATTTCTCTGGTTGGGCTGAGGTCGAAACCAAATTAAGATGCCGGGCGTCATCAATAATAACAATTATTAACTACCAGGCAGTAAGTTAGGGCCTTTCAAGGGAGGGCTAACCCTGTCGCACTGAGGCGATCATCTGCTGGGGAAAGTAAGATGCGCACTGTGATTGTTGTAATCTTTATCGGGACAGTTTTCGTCGGTGTTGCCACCAGCGCTGCATGGATGCAATCCGCGAATAAGCCCCTGCGGGCCGAAGCGGCACCACAAACATAATCCTGCGGGCCGAAGTGCCGCAGCAAACAGCGGTCAATTCTGCCGCGGTAGCCCCCACTGTGACCACTAGTCCTGCCCCTACTGCGAGCGCCTCGTCAACGTCGGTTCCCGATCAAACCTCCGGGACAAAAGCCTGCGCTAATCCCAATGCGCTTGGCGTTGGCCGAGTGGTTGAAATCGACACCACCGGCGGGCCGGGCTTCGGTTTCGAACACTTCAAGCAACTCGATTTCCTCCGTGACCATGGAGTGGTGCTAACATTCGACGACGGCCCTTGGCCGCTCAACACGCCATCGGTGCTCAAGACGCTGGC
>CAVUNH010000021.1:0-104300 GCA_963742665.1 uncultured Alphaproteobacteria bacterium | reverse complement strand
GGTGTTCCGGCGTTCCGACCAGGCAGGAGGTATTGCCGGGCGCGCCGGTGGCGCGCGCGATCCCCATCCACAGCCGTTCGTCGTGGACATCGCCGCGCGCGGCATAGCCGAGCAGCCGCTCGCTGGAATGGTTGTTCGGTTTCGGCGCCTCGCCGGTCTTGCGTTCGACGTCGGCCAGGAGGCTGTGCGCCTTGTCCCAGGCCTTGCCCTCGGTTTCCGCCATGATCGGGCGCAGCGACATGTTGAAATCGGCTCTTCGCCCGAAGGCGGCGGTGCGGCGGCGGAAGTCGTCGACGCGGGCGTGGGTTTCGGCGAGCGGTTCGCCGAAGATCGCGAACACGTCGCAATGTTCGGCGCCCATCTTCAGCGCGCCGTCCGAGGAGCCGCCGAAGAACAGCCGCGGATAAGGCTGCTGAAATGGCTTGATGTCGGAATAGGCGCCTGCGACCCGATAGAACTCGCCGTGGTGATCGAACGGGCTGTCGCTGGTCCAGATCCGGCGGACGACATCGAGATACTCGCCGGCGCGGCGGTAGCGATCGTCCTTCGGCAGGAAGTCGCCTTCGCTGGCCTGGTCCGCATCGCTGGTGCCGGCGATGACGTGCAGCGACATCCGCCCCTGCGTCAGCTGGTCGAAGGTCGCCATCTGCCGCGCGGCCAGCGCCGGCGCCACCGAGCCCGGACGGTGCGCGATCAGGAATTTTATTCGATCGGTATGGTCGGCGGCATAGAGCGCGATGGCGAAACCTTCGGCCGCGGAAGCGTAGTAGCCGACCAGCACGGAATCGTAGTTCCACTGCTCATGCAGGCGGGTGAAATCGACCACCCATTCGCGCGATATCTTGCCCTTGATCAGGTGAACCGCGACACCTTCCATCTGGGTGCCGATCATACCGATGATCTTTGCTGGCATGGCCGTTTCCTCAAGGCTCCATTCCGTGGTCCAAATGAAACGCGCAACAACAGGGGATTGCAAGCGTTTAGCGGCCAGCGAGCCTTGCCCGTTTGCAACCAGGCCATCGGAAAACGGGACGCGCCTGCGCGCGCCGCGCCGGTTGCCGTTGTCAACGTCATGAATTATGAGGGGTGGGAATTGGGCAAGATCGCCGCAGGCGACGCCGTGAAGGGATAGAGGATGCAGCTTCCGACCGGCGCTTCGCGCTTCATTTTCATCTTCGCCCATCCCGCCGGCCATGTCAGCGCCCCCCGGCACTACACGCCATACTTTCACGACAACGGGCTCGACTGGCACATGGTGCCGCTCGACATCGCGCCGGAACATCTGACGGATACGATCCGGACGCTCGCGAAATCGGAGAGCGTCGCCGGCATCAATCTCACCATGCCGCACAAGCCGGCGGCGTTCGCGCTGTGCGACGCGGTCGGGCCGGCCGCGAAATTCGAGGGCGTGGTCAACACCATCCGGATCGAGGCCAATGGCCGGCTGGTGGGTGAGTCCTTCGACGGCGGCGGCTTTCTGAATGCCGCGCGCGAGGCCGGTATTTTCGATCCCGCGCGCCGTTGCGTCGTGATCGGGGCGGGTAGCGCCGGCCGCGCCATCTGTCATGCGCTCGCCGCGGCCGGGCTGAAGCGGCTGCGGATTCTCAACGAGACCTCTGGCCCGGTCGAGGCGCTGGCGTCGAAGCTGCGCGGGCAATTCGCCGGTCTCGATATCTGCCTCGACGAAAAATTCGACGATGCGGGCCTCCTGGTGAACGCGACGTCGCTCGGCCTGCGTGCGACGGATGCGATGCCGATGGACCCATCGAAGCTGCCGCATGACTGCGCGGTATTCGACATCATCGCCGGACGCGAGACCGAGTTCATGACCGCCTGCGCGGCGCGCGGCCTCAAGGTGGTCGATGGCAAGGCCATGATCAGGCACCAGCTTCCGCTGCAAACCGCGTTCTGGCGCGGCGAGGCTTGAGCGCGGATAGCCTCATGCCTGGCTAAAAACGATCTTGCTTCCGCTAGTCGCGGCTGCAATGGATATGGCAGACCCCGTTACCGAAAGAGAAGAGATCGATGAGCCAGTTGATTGTCCACGCCGGCGACTTCACCTTCGAGGCCCGATTCGAACAGCAGCTGGCGCCGAAGACGGTGGCGGCGTTTCGCAAGGCGATGCCGTTCGAGAGCCAGGCGATCCATGTCCGCTGGAGCGGCGAGGCGGTCTGGATACCGCTCGGCGATCTCGATTTCGGGGTCGGTTACGAAAACCACACCAGTTATCCCGCGCCCGGCCAGATCATCCTCTATCCCGGCGGCATCAGCGAGACCGAAATCCTGCTCGCCTATGGCGGCGTGCATTTCGCCAGCAAGATGGGCCAGCTCGCCGGCAATCATTTCATCACCCTGACCTCGGGGCTGGAGAACCTGGCCGCGTTCGGCAAGACGGTACTATGGAAGGGTGCGCAAAAAATTCGTTTCGAGGAAGCGTAGATGAGCGAGCCTTTCTACCCCCGCGACCTCCGCGGCTACGGCCGCAACCCGCCCGATCCGAAATGGCCTGACGGTGCGCGGGTCGCCGTGCAATTCGTGGTCAATTTCGAAGAGGGCGGCGAGAACAACATCCTGCATGGCGATCGTGCCTCGGAAGCGTTCCTGTCGGATGTCCTGGGCGCGCAGCCCCGGCCGGGCCAGCGCCACCCCAGTATCGAATCGATGTTCGAATATGGCTCGCGTGCCGGCTTCTGGCGGCTGTGGCGGATGTTCACCGCGCGCAAGATTTCGCCAACTGTGTTCGGCGTCGCGACCGCGCTGAAGCGCAATCCAGAAGTGGTCGCCGCCATGAACGAGGCCGGCTGGGATATCGCGAGCCACAGCCTCAAATGGATCGAGCACAAGGACATGTCGGAGGCGGAGGAGCGGGCTGAAATTGCGGAAGCGATCCGCGTCCACACCGAGGCGACCGGACAACGTCCGCTCGGCTGGTACACCGGCCGCTGCTCGAACAACACGGTGCGGTTGGTGATGGAAGCCGGCGGCTTCCTCTACTCCTGCGACTCCTATGCGGACGATCTGCCGTACTGGATCAAGGGACCAGCCGGACCGCATCTGATTATTCCCTACACGCTCGACGCGAACGACATGCGTTTCGTGAACGCGCAGGGGTTCGGCGGCGGCGAAGAGTTCTTCACATATCTGAAGGACAGTTTCGACGTGCTCTACGCCGAGGGCGCGACCGCGCCGAAAATGATGTCGATCGGCCTGCATTGCCGGCTCGTCGGCCGCCCCGGTCGCGCGGCGGCGCTGATGCGGTTTCTCGAGTACGTCCAAACCCACGCGCACGTCTGGGTGCCGACGCGGCTGCAGATCGCGCAGCATTGGCACGCCAACCTCACCCACCTCGCCGAAAATGCCGCCGATCTCGGTCTGGACGCGCGAATGTGACTTGATCCGGCTCAAGGGGGTTTGTCTGCTATCGATGTGCTGATGCTAATACGTCGACAAGCAAGGAGATTTTGATGCGCATTCCAGCTTTGGCGATTTTGGCGACATTTGCGGTTTTGACAGCCGCTCCGGCCATGGCCCAGACCTTCAGCGGGAAATATCCGGTCTGCCTGCAACTCTATCTCAGGGACGGCGCCAGAAGCATCGAGTGTAGCTACAGTTCGTTGGAGCAATGCCAGGCGACAGCATCGGGCCTCTCCGCCACGTGCTTGATGAATCCCTATTATTCAAGTGCGCGCGAGCCAAGCGAGCCCGGCTATCGGCAGCCTCGCCGAGGCTACTAGGCCCGTGACGCGGGTCCGCGTCCGCCTGGCGATCTGGGTTGATATGGATCAACAGGAGTATCGACCGCGTTGATGCCGAGACGTAAGCAAGGAGAGTTCAGATGCGCATTCCAGCTTTGGCAATTTTGGCGACGACCGCGCTTTTGACGGCCATACCGGCCCAGGCCCAGACCTATGGCGGCAACGCTCCGATCTGCCTGCACAAGTGGTACTGGGGCGGAAGCAGCACTTATTATTGCGAATATGCTTCGATGGCCCAGTGCCAGGCGACGGCAGCGGGCCTTCCGGCTACGTGCGTTGAAAATCCGTATTTCGCGCGCGCGCAAACTCCTCGGGGAGCCTATCGGCAGCCGCGTAGCGCCTACTAGCGCGATCGCCGCCCCGTCGAACCTGTGTCAAATGTCGACCATCAATACCGGATCGTCAGTGGCCGGCCATGTGCCGCCCGATCTCGGTGAGATCGGCCTCGCTGGCGCGGGCCTCGTGGACGAATTCGCCGTGGAACATCACCACCAGACGATCCGACAATTCGAGCAGTTCGTCGAGGTCTTCGCTGACCAGCAGCACCGCGGCGCCGCGGTTGCGCGCCGCCATGATCTCGGCATGGATCTGGGCGACGGCCGCGAAGTCCAGCCCAAAGCAGGGATTGGCGGCGATCAGCACCTCGACCTCGCCGCCGAGTTCGCGCGCCAGCACCGCGCGCTGCACGTTGCCGCCCGACAATGCCGAGATCGGCGTATCCGGCGTGCGGGTCTTGATCTTGTAAAGCCCGATCTTGCGTTCGGCGTCCTTCCGAAACGCAGAGCTGTTGAGCCACCAGCCGCTGCTGGCAAACGGCGCCCGGTCGAATTCGCGGAACGCGATATTGTCGGCGACGCTCATGCCGCCGACGCAGGCGTTCTTCAGCGGCTCCTCGGGCAACAGCGACATCTTGTGCCGGCGCATTTCCTCGCGGCTCGCGTGATAGAGATCGCCGCGGATGCGGATTTCGCCGCTTTCGGCCTCGCGCTGGCCGGCGAGCACCTCGACGAGCTGCCGCTGGCCGTTGCCGGAGACGCCGGCGATGCCGACGATCTCGCCGCCGCGCACCGTGAGCGAGACGTTGTGGACCGCGACCGCGCCGGCATCGTCGAGCGCGTTCAGCTTGTTCAGTTCCAGCCGCGGCTTCGCCGAGCTCCCGACGCGCGGCGGCTGCACCGTCAATTCCTCGGCGCCGATCATCATGCGCGCCATGCTGTCGGGCGTGAGGTCGGCGACCTTGCCGTGGCCTGCGAGCTTGCCGCGGCGCAGGATGGTGACCTCGTCGGCGAACGCCATCACCTCGCGGAACTTGTGCGTGATCATCAGGATGGTGAGATCGCCGGCGACGACCATGTCGCGCAGCATGCCCAGCACCTCGTCGGCTTCGCCCGGCGTCAGCACCGAGGTCGGCTCGTCGAGGATCAGAAAGCGGCGCTTCAGATAGAGCTGCTTGAGGATCTCGCACTTCTGGCGCTCGCCGGCGGAAATGTCGGATACCCGGGCGTTGAGCGGCACCTTGAACGGCATCCGCGCCAGGAACGCCTCGAGCTCCTTCTTCTCCCGCGCCCAGTCGACGACCGCAGGCACGTCGTCGCGCGCCAGCACCAGGTTTTCCGCCACCGTCATCGCCGGCACCAGCGTAAAATGCTGGTAGACCATGCCGAGCCCGAGCGCGTGCGCGTCCTTGGGGTTGGCGATCGCCTGCTCGCGGCCGCCGACCAGGATGTCGCCTTCGGTCGGGCTGGTAGTAGCCCATGATGCATTTCACCAGCGTGCTTTTTCCGGCGCCGTTCTCGCCGAGCAGCGCGTGGAACGAGCCGGGCCGCACCTTGAGCTCGACATTGTCGAGCGCGGTGAAATCGCCGAACCGCATGGTCATGGCGATGGCGTCGACGCCGAGCGCGCCACTCGGCAGCGGCGTTTCGCCGATGATCACGACAGCGCCTCGATCAGCGCCGCCGACGTTGCGACCGCGCCGAACACGCCGCCCTGCATCTTGATCATCTTCAGCGCGTGGTCGTGATTGCTCTTGTCGGTGGCGGCGCAGCAATCCTCGATCAGCACGCATTCGAAGCCGCGGTCGTTGGCTTCGCGCATCGTGGTGTGGACGCAGACGTCGGTGGTGATGCCGGTCAGCACGATGTTCTCGATGCCGCGCAGCCGCAGCATCAGTTCGAGATCGGTGGCGCAGAACGAGCCCTTGCCGGGCTTGTCGATGATCGGCTCGCCCGGCAGCGGCGCGAGATCGGGAATGATCTCCCAGCCGGCCTCGCCGCGCACCAGCACGCGGCCGCACGGGCCGGGATCGCCGATCCCGGCGCCGATCTGCCGCGAGCGCCACTGCTTGTTGGCGGGCAGATCGGTGAGATCGGGGCGATGGCCCTCGCGGGTGTGGATGATGTGAAAGCCCTTCGCGCGCATCGTCGCGAGCAGCCGCTTGATCGGCTCGATCGGCGCGCGGGTCAGCGACAGGTCATAGCCCATCTTGTCGACATAGCCGCCGACGCCGCAGAAGTCGGTCTGCATGTCGATGATGATGAGCGCGGTGTTTTCCGGGCGCAGATCGCCGTTGTAGGGCCAGGCATAGGGTTCGGATTTGATATAGCGCTCGGGCATGGCTTGCTTTCGAAAGGCTCGCTCTCGTCTATCGGGTGATCGACAGTTCCGCCGGCGCGCCGGTCAGCGTGCGCTTCGGCGAGCAGGTGATGATCATGATCGCCAGCGTCAGGATGTAGGGCGCGGCGTTGAACAGATGATAGCCGGAGGTGACGCCGACCGATTGCAGCGCCGGTCCGAGCGCTGCGGCGCCGCCGAAGGCCAGCGACGCCCACAGGCACAGCATCGGATCCCAGCGCGCGAAGATCACCAGCGCCACCGCGGTGATGCCCTGGCCGCAGGAGAGGCCCTCGTTCCAGCTTCCGGGATAGAACAGCGACAGGAACGAGCCGCCGATCCCGGCGAGGAAGCCGCCGACCATGGTGGCGCGCAGCCGGATCCAGCAGCACCGAATAGCCCATGGCGCGCGCGGCATCCGAGCTTTCGCCGGCGGTGCGGATCAACAGGCCCCAGCGCGTGGTCCGAAACGCCCAGAACAGAATC
Organism: uncultured Alphaproteobacteria bacterium; assembly: GCA_963742665.1. Classification (GTDB taxonomy): domain Bacteria; phylum Pseudomonadota; class Alphaproteobacteria; order Rhizobiales; family Xanthobacteraceae; genus Bradyrhizobium. The sequence goes on along the minus strand of CAVUNH010000021.1, from coordinate 97,446 downwards.
GGCGCGATCGCAACGCCGATCAGGAACAGCACGTTGATCCGCAGCGCCGCGCGAACCTGCGGGATATCGCTCCACCAGCCGAAATCGATCGCCGGCAGTCGCGGCGCGGTCGGCTCGATCAGCGGCTTGCCGAGATAGAAGGCGAGCCCGGTGCCGAACAGCATCAGCGCGATGCCGACCGCGACGTCGTTGACCCGCGGCAGCGAGCAGATGCCGGCATGCAGCGCGCCGAGCAGCGCGCCGGTGATGCCGGCGGCGAGCACGCCGAGCCAGGGCGAGCCGGTGAGATAGGAGATGCCGTAGGCGCTCATCGCGCCCATCACCAGCGTGCCTTCGAGGCCGAGATTGATGCGGCCGGAGCGCTCGGTGATGCACTCGCCGAGGCTGACGAACAGAAACGGCGTCGAGACGCGGATGGCGCCGCCGAACACGGCGAGCGGCACGGTCCAGAGTCCGATCGATCCGTCCGCCATATCAGGATTTTCCCTTCAGGAAGCCGATGCGGCCGTACAGCGCGTCGCTCGCCAGCACGAACACGAAGATGATGCCCTGCAGCACCAGCACCGAGGCGTCGGGCAAGCCGAGCCGGCGCTGCAACAGGCCGCCGCTGGCGCTGATGCCGCCGAGCAGGATCGCGACCGGAATGATCGCGAGCGGATTCTGCCGCGCCAGGAAGGCGACCAGGATGCCGGTGAAGCCGTAGCCGGCGGCGAGATTGGCGTTGGTGCGGCCCTGCACGGCGGCGACCTCGATCATGCCGGCGAGGCCGGCAGCGCCGCCGGCGAGAAAGCAGATGGTCAGGATCAGTTTGCCGACGCCGAGGCCGACGATCTTGGCGGCGCGGACATTGCCGCCGGCGACGCGCGCGGCAAAGCCGAACACGGTGTGATAGATCAGGATGTAGGACGCGATCGCGGCGACGAGGCCGAACACCAGTCCCCAATGCACGTCGGTGCCGGGAATGGTGCCGATCATGTTGGCGGCGCCGATCTCGCGGGTCGACGGCTTGTTGAGGCTCGCCGGGTCGCGCATCGCGCCTTCGACCAGATGGTTGAGGATCGCAAGCGCGATATAGACCAGCAGCAGGCTCGAGATCGTTTCGTTGACGCCGCGATACTGCCGCAGCGCGCCCGCGAGCATGATCCAGAGGCCGCCGCCGATCATGCCGGCGCACGACCATCGCGATTTGCACGACCAGCGGCGGCGCCCACGGCATCGCCAGCGCCACCGACGTCGCCGACAGCGCGCCGATCAGCAGCGCGCCTTCGCCGCCGATGATGACCATGCCGAGTTGCGCCGGCAGCGCCGTGCACAGCGCGGTCAGGATCAAGGGCGCGGCGCGCGTCAGCGTGTTCTGCCAGGAGAACCAGGTGCCGAACGCGCCCTGGTACATGTAGAAATAAAGATCGAGCGGGTTCTTGCCGAACAGGGCGACGAATATCCCGAACACCGCGAGCGCGCCGACCAGCGCCGCGCCCGGGATCAGGATGTATTCGATGCTGGCGCCGTAGCGTTGGAGGAAGCCGGGATCGGCGGCCGGAGCAACCCCGGCCGCCTCACGCCGGATCCGCCGCGTCAGTTGTCACGAAGTCGCTCCGAGCACGCCCTCGACCAGATAATCCATCTTCTCGAGTTCGGGATCCTTCTGGCCGCGATCGGTGCCGGCGGCGATCACGGTCTTGCCCTTGTTGTCGACATGATCGGGCCCTTGAAGATGGTGTAGCCGCCGGCCATCAGCTTGGCCTTGATGTCGTCGGCGTGCTTGCGCGCTTCGGCCGAGACCGCCTCGCCATAGGGCGAGACCTTGACGATCTCTTCCTTCAGGCCGCCGCGATAGAAGTTCGGGATGCGCCTCGCCGGCGGCGATCATCTTGACGAATTTCGGATAGAGCGCTTCCCAGTTCCACTCCGCGCCGGTGAGATAGGCCTTCGGCGCCAGCGGCGACTGGTTGACGTGATAGCCGCACACCATCGCGCCGCGGCGCGCGGCGTTCTCGACCATGGTCTTCGGGCCGTCGACGTGACAGGTCAGGACGTCGACGCCCTGGTCGATCAGGCTGTTGGTGGCCTCGGCTTCCTTGACCGGCATCGACCAGTCGCCGGTGAAGATCACCTGCGTGGTCGCCTTCGGGTTGGCGAGTCTCGCGCCGAGCGTGAAGGCGTTGATGTTGCGCAGCACCTGCGGGATCGGTTTCGCCGCGACGAAGCCGAGCTTGCCGCTCTTGGTGGAGTAGCCGGCGACGATGCCGGAAATATACTGGGCCTCGTCGATATAGCCGAAATAGCTGCCGGCGTTCTTCGGATCCTTGTCGCTCCACAACCCGCCGCAATGCTCGAAGCGCAGTTTCGGAAACTTGTTCGCCATCTTGAGCACGTGCGGATTGTAGTAGCCGAACGAGGTCGGGAACAGCAGCGTCGCGCCGTCGAGATTGATCATGGACTCGATGGTCTTTTCGACCGCGTCGGTCTCCGGCGACCTTCTCTTCCTCGACCACCTTGAGGCCGGGCATCTTCTTCAGCGCCGCCGCACCCTGCGCGTGCGCCTGGTTGTAGCCGTAGTCGTCGCGCGACCCGACATAGATGAAGCCGATCGTGGTGTCGGCGGCCAGCGCCGCGCGTCCGCCGAAGGTGGTCCCGAGCGCCAGCGCGGCGCTTCCCTGCAACAGATGCCGTCGTGAAATCCTGCCAAAATCCATTTGCCTGCTCCCTCCGGCGGCTGGACCGCCCAATATTTCGCAGCCGCGCCGGCACGGCGGGGCCTGGGAGCGATGTCGCAATCTTCGTGCCAGAGGCCGTCTGGCGGGCATTGTCATTCAAGATATTGAATATGTTATATTATTTGTCCGAAACGGCTTGCCGTTCAAATTCTGCGCCTGGATTGTGTGCTCTAATTTATAGGCGGCATTATCTGATTGTATGCAAGGCCGTTAAGCAGTTGTTAGCCCGCGCAACGCATCGCCTGGAAGCTGGACTCTCGCGCGGCGGCGCTGGCGTCTCATCCGCTGGCATTGAACTTGTATGATCGGGTAGCTTGCGGGAAACGGCGCGGCGCTTCACTGGAAAAGCATGAACAAGACTGGCAGCCTCTCCCGAGACAAAACGATCAGGACTTGGCGACGAAATCGTCGGCCGGATCCACCAGCTCGGCGGCCATTTCCGAGACGCCGGAGCATCTGGCGCGGATTTTCCTGTCCGGCGAACACCGCATCGCCGCCGATCTCATTCTTGGCTGGATGCGCGAGGCCGGCATGGCCGCGCATCTCGATGCGATCGGAAATGTCTGCGGCCGTTATGAAGGCGATCGTCCCGGCCTGCCGTGCCTGATGCTGGGCTCGCATTACGACACCGTGCGCGACGCCGGCAAATGGGACGGCCCGCTCGGATTGCTTCACCGCGATTTCCTGCGTCGCCGATCTGAACCGGCGCGGGCGGCGGTTGCCGTTCGCGATCGAGGTCATTGGATTCGCCGACGAGGAGGGCGTGCGCTTTGCGTCCACGCTGCTCGGCAGCCGCGCGGTCGCGGGCACCTTCGATCGAAAGCGTGCTCGACGCGCGCGACCGTGCCGGCATCTCGATGCGCGATGCGATGGTGACGTTCGGCCTCGACCCCGACCATATCGGGGCGGCCGCGCGCACGCGCCGCGAATTGCTGGCCTATGTCGAACTGCACATCGAGCAGGGGCCGGTGCTGGAACAGAAAAATATCCCGGTCGGCGTGGTCACGGCGATATCGGGCGCGACGCGGCTCGCCGCAAAACTGACCGGCATGGCCGGCCACGCCGGCACCGTGCCGATGGCGCTGCGGCGCGACGCGCTGGCGGGCGCGGCCGAATGCATCGGCGCGGTCGAGGAATTCTGCCGGACCGACGCGGCCGGTCTCGTCGGCACCGTCGGCACAATCGACGCGATGCCCGGCGCCACCAACGTGATTCCGGGGCGCGTGTCGTTCTCGCTCGACATCCGCGCGCCGACCGATCCGCACCGCAAGCGCGCGGTCGCCGACATCGTGCGGCGGATCGAGGCGATCGCCAGCCGCCGCCATCTTGCGCTGCAGCTCGACATCACCCACGAAAACCGCACCGTGCCCTGCGCGCCCTGGCTGAAGGCGCAGCTGGCGGAAGCCGTCGCCGCGGAAGGTTTTCGCGTGTTCGAACTGCCGAGCGGGGCAGGGCATGACGGCATGGCGATGATCGACATCATCAGACGTCGCGATGCTGTTCGTCCGCTGCCGCGGCGGCATCAGCCATCATCCCGACGAGCATGTCGAGACGGCTGATGCGGACGCCGGCGCAAGGGTGCTGCTGCGGCTGGTGGAGAATTTTCGGGCGAGGGAAGGGTAGCTAACTCGCGGTACGCCCGGGCGTCATCGCGCAGCGACGGACGGCGCGTTCACGCAGTGTCTGCGAGGATGGGTAGAGCGCAGCGAAACCCATCAATCGTGACTGGCTGTGGACTGGGTGGGTTTCGCTTCGCTCGTACCCACCCTGACGCGACCCCGTCGAAAAAAGTAGGCTTTAGCCTCGTCGAGCGTTAGAATTTGGCAGCGGCCCGCTCGCCTTTCCCAGGAGGTTCGACCATGACACGGCACCTTTTCCTTGCGATCGCTCTCGCAGGCACCGGAGTGCTCCTCAACGCATCGGCAGAAGCAACGAACGCCTATCGATGTGAGGATCGCGCCGCAAATTGCGTCGGCAGATGCACCAACTACACCGGCGGCGCTGGTGATTACAGAGGGCACCAGAACAAATGCATGCTCACCTGCGACCGGCGGGTGATCAGCTGTATGGCGCGCGCGAGGTACTGACCGCCGGTCGGATCACCTGCGCCTGCCGGAGCCGCGCGAACGCCCGCGAAAATCGCGTCGCCAGCAGCACGACGGCGAAGACGAAGGCCAGCACGATGCCGAGCCAGATTCCGGTGCCGCCCAGGCCGAGCGCGAATCCGAACAGCCCCGCGCCGCCGAGACCGACGCCCCAATAGCCGAGCATGACGAGCCACAACACCGCGTTGGCGTCCCGCAGGCCGCGCAGGATGCTGGCCATGACGATGACGAGGCCCGACATCAGTTGCGTGATGGCGCAGAAGATGAAGAAGCCGCGCGCGGTCTCGATCACCGCCTCGCTGCCGCCGGACCGCGACCACATCGCGAGCCGTACCAGACTGTCGGAATTCGCAACCAGCAGCGCGCCGATCACGATGGATACGGCGCTCCCGACCAGCAGCGAAACGACGACGGCATGCTTCAGCGCCACGAACTCGCGCTGGCCGAGCAGGAACGCGACGCGCGCCATCGCCGCCGATGACAGGCCGATCGGCATCATCAGCGCGATGTTGAGCCACAACAGGACGATGCCGTGCGCGGCGAGCGCGACCTTGCCGAAATAGCCCATCAGCAGGCTCGAGCCGGTGAACAGCAAGGTCTCGGTGAAGAAGATCGCGCCGACCGGAATCCCGAGCGAGAGCACATCTCGCACGGCCAATCCCGCCTTGCTATCCAGCAAGCCGCTTGGGATGCGCTTTGAGCGCCACATCGCAGCGGCGAGCAGAAGGAACGTCAGCCAGTTCGTCAGCGAGATCACGGTGCCGATGACGGTGAGGCCTTCGGGCCCGCTGCCGGCAAACAACAGGTTGCAGGCCAGGTTGAACGCGATGCCGGTGATGATGATCGGATTGAGCCATTTGAGGTCGTTTGCGGCGATCAGGGAAAACCTCGCCGCGAGGCCGAGGATACCGGGCAGATAGCCGGGCAAGAGCGCCACGATGAAACGCTGGGCGAGAGCCACGAGTGCGGGATCCTGCCCGCTATGCGCGAGGCACCAGGGAACGCCGGCCATGATCGCGGTGGCAGCGATGCCCATCACGGCTGCGATCGCCATACTGCCGCGGATGGCGCCGGTCGCGGCGGCGTCGTCGCCGGCGCCGATGCCGGCGCCTGCCAGTGGAACGACGCCTTGCAGCACCCCGATCGTGGTGATGAACAGAAGCAGGCCGATGCTGCCGACCAGGCTGCCGCAGGCCAGCTCATCGACGCCGAGACGTCCCGTCATGCTGGTCGTGACGAACGGGATGGCGATCTGAAGCAGCTGGTTGAACGCGAGCGTAACGCCCGAGCGTCCGAGATGACCTGCCTCCTGCCGCCACGATGCCTGGCTGGGCGGCGTGGGATTCTGCATTGCCGGGATTCCTCACTGAGACCTGATTGACGATACCCTAGCACGATAATGCCGCGCTTGATCCGGATTGCGCTTCTATCTGCTTTGCTCGGGCGTGAGCCGGTGCGGCTCACTTCGCCTGCGACAAAGTAACCCGACGGGCAAATCAGTACTTCTGATTTATCGGAAATCATGTCAAGCCCCAAAATAAAAAATATTTCGCTTTATCCGAAGCGCAAATCAGGGCTATATCCACTGCATCCCGTCCCGACAAGAGGGGCGTCGGCCGTCGTCACGAACGAGGGACGGGTTGCGGTGGACGTGGAGGTGCCTTGACGAACGGCACTGAAGCGTACGGCAAAGACGTGTGGTCCTGACGTCGCGGTGCTGGCGTCAAGTTCTGAAGGAGCTAACGCTTCTGAGGGGCGACGGAGGCAAAAGAGCCGTTCTCCGGGGAGAGCACGCTATAAGCCGTAAAGCCATTGCGCAGGGAATGTCGGATGTTCTCCGCTGCCCTGTATGCTCATGTGCGCACTCTTTTGTGCACATTGCACATGAGACCGCGGGTGCAGCGCGCATCCGGCATTCCCTGCGCCCTCTGATTGGAGAGGGCGGAAGAATTACCTGCAAACCTCGGGCGCAATGCGTCGCGAGAATGCGAAGGTGTATCCACCGTCATTGCGAGCGAAGCGAAGCAATCCATGTCCGCCGAAGCTCGACGAGGAACGGAAGCAGTGGATCTGCTTTGCGTCGCGAAGGGCTGCCTCGCAATGACGGTAGCACACTCACTCCGCCGCCTTCGCCGTCTTGCCGAACATCCGCGTCGGCGCCGGGAATCCGCACGACGTACCATCCGTCACCTTGACCTGATCCTCCCACGGCAAACGAAACGTGCCGGCCACCATGTCCTGCATGAAGGTGTAGGGGCAATCCATCGCGCCGCCTTTCACCGCGACGTAGCCGCGGTGCCAGAGCTGGTAGATGTTGTTCTCGACGCCCCAGTGGATGCGCGCCTCGCGCACCAGATCGGGGCGCACTTCGGCGGTGATGATCTCGTCGGCGCGCCCGGTGGTGCCGTGGGCGATGATGCTGCCGTCGAAATTCACGATCATGCCTTCGCCCATCGAATCGAACGAGCCGTCGGAGCCGCACATGCAGACGTTCGCCGTCACCATCAAATTCTGGAACGCATTGGCCTGATTGGTAAAACGCCAGCTTTCGCGGATCGGCGCGGTGTAGCCGGCGGTGCGGATCATGATCTCCGCGCCCTTGTAGGCGCATTCGCGCGCCATCTCCGGGAACATGCCGTCATGGCAGATGATCAGCGCGATTTTGGCGCCCTTCGGCCCCTCGATCACGGGAATGCCGATGTCGCCGGGCTCCCACGGCTCGACCGGAATCCAGGGGTGGAATTTCCGGTAGTACAGCTTGATCTCGCCGTGGTCGTCGATAACAAGGCCGGAATTGTAGGGATTGCCGTTCGGGTTGAACTCCATGATGGAGAAGCAGCCCCAGATCTTGTTGTCGATGCAGGCCCGCTTGAAGCTTGCGACCTCCGGGCCGTCGAGCCGGCACATGATCTCGGGGTTGGTGTCCATCGACAGGCCGTGCAGCGAATATTCCGGAAACACCACCAGATCCATGGTGCCGAGATTGCGCCGCGCCTTTCCAACCATATAGACGATGCGCTCGGTCTGGCGCGCGAGGTCGACCCGGGTGACGACCACGGGCAATTGCAGTTGAACCAGCCCGATGACGACGCCTTCGGGCGATTTGTTGAGACCTCCAAGTCCGTTCATGGCTTCCTCCTGCTGTGCCCGGCATTGCGAAACCTGCGGGCATTTCGACGTTGCGATACGGCGATATTCAGCAACAACCGTGCCAATTCATAGGGTCGAACGAATTGTACACAATGGCACGCACTTTGCTTAATCTGCGGGGAACTTACGTCTGTCGGGAGCACGGGGATCATGGCGCATCTTTCACCCATCATCACGGTCGACGCGGAGCCGGCGCCGATCGCGCTCCACTGCGCCGGCCACCGCGCTCCTGATCATCGACATGCAGCGCGACTTCATGGAGCCGGGCGGTTTCGGCGAGACGCTGGGCAACGACGTATCGCAACTCGCGCGCGCGGTGCCGCCGATCAAGCGCGGTGCTGAACGCGGCGCGCCAAACCGGCATGCTGGTGGTCCACACCCGCGAGGGCCATCTGCCCGATCTCTCCGACGCACCGCCGGCCAAGGTCGAGCGCGGCGCGCCGTCACTGCGGATCGGCGATCCCGGACCGATGGGGCGGATCCTGATCCGCGGCGAGGCCGGCCACGACATCATTCCCGAACTGTATCCGCAAGGCAGCGAGATCGTGATCGACAAGCCGGGCAAGGGCGCTTTCTACGCCACCGGGCTCGCCGACATCCTTCTGGAACACGGCATCGGAAACTTGCTGGTATGCGGCGTCACCACCGAGGTCTGCGTCAACACCACGGTGCGCGAGGCCAACGACCGCGGCTATCGCTGCGTGGTGATCGGCGATGGCTGCGCGTCCTACTTCCCCGAATTCCACGAGATGGGCCTGAAGATGATCAAGGCCCAGGGTGGCATCTTCGGCTGGGTCTCGAACTCGGCCACGGTCGTGGCGGCACTTTATTCGTGAACGTTCACGAGGTCCGCCTCAAACCGCTATCCGCCCTTGACGGCGCCCGCGGTGAGCCCGGCAACGATCTGCCGCTGTGCCGTGATCGTCAGCAGCAGCACCGGAAAGGTAACGAGGAGCGCGGCTGCCGCGAGCGGGCCCCAGCTCAGCTGATCGAACGAGATCATGTTGTAGACCGCAACCGGCAGGGTGCGGGTTTCTCGCCCCGCCAGCACGATGCCGAACACGAAATTATTCCAGGAGAAGATCACCGCGAGGATGAAGGCTACCGCAAGCCCCGGGCGCGCGATCGGCAGCGCCACATGACGGAACACCTGCCAGCGCGTGGCGCCGTCGATCAGGGCGGCCTCCTCGAGCTCCAGCGGCGTGGTCTCGAAATAGCCGATCATGATCCAGATCACGATCGGCACCGTCACCACGAGATGGATGATGATCTGCGGCCACAGCGTGCCGAGCAGGCCGAGCCACTGGAACAGCAGGAACAGCGGAATGAGGTAGGACAGCCCGGGCGTGATGCGCGCGATCAGGATCACGATCGCGGATTTATGCGCCGCCATCCGCGCGATGCCGTAGCCCGCGGGCACGCCGACCAGCATCGCAAGGAAGGTCGCGGTGCCGGTCACGATCAGGCTGTTGACGAAATAGGTCAGGAAGCGGTTGGAGGCGAGCACGTCGGCATAATTCTTCCAGGCAAAATGCTCGGGGAAGAACACCGGCGGATAGGCGGCGTTGTCGATCTCGAACTTGACCGACAGCGAGGCCATCCAGAGAAAGAACAGGATCGCGGGTGAGACCACGACGAAGATCGCAAACCACAGCCCGATCTTGCCGAGGATCTGACGGACACTCATGCGCCACCGCCGATCTCGGTCCACATCGTGCGCTGGCGCAGATGCAGCATCAGGGCTGCCATCGCCACGATCAGCAGGAAGAAGATCACCGCGATCGCCGAACCATAGCCGAGGTCGTAATAGATGAAGGCGACGCTGTAGAGATAGAGGTTGATGGTCTCGGACGCCGAGCCGGGGCCGCCTTGGGTGATGGCAAAGATGATGTCGAAGCTTTTGACGGCGTCGATCATGCGGATCATGCCGGCGATGAACAGGAACGGCGTGATCAGGGGCAGCGTGATATAGCGAAACACCTGCCAGACGCTGGCGCCGTCGATCTGCGCGCTCTCATAGGGCTCAGCCGGGATCGCGGCGAGGCCGCCGAGCACGATCAGCATCACCAGCGGCGTCCACTGCCAGGTCTCCACCAGCACCAGCGACGGGATCACGGTGCCGGGATGGAACACCCACAATTGCGGCGGCAGGCCGACCAGCGACAGCAGATAGTTGAGCACGCCGAGCTGCGGATGGAACATCATGGTCCAGACCAGCGCGATCGCGACCGGTGTCGCCATCATCGGCATGATGAAGATGCCGCGCAGAAAACCGCGGCCGGGAAATTTGGCGTGAAACACCACGGCTGCGAACGTGCCGAAGATCAGCGGCAGCAGCACGGACAGCACCGTGTAAAAGATCGTGTGCCCGACCGCTTCGACGAAGCGGGGATCGTTCGGCATCCGCAGATAGTTCTCGAACCCGACAAAGGTGGTCGGCGAGCCGACCTTCCATTGGTTCATGCTCATCCAGATCGTGAACACCCATGGGAACACGATCACGGCGAGCACGACGACCAGCGCCGGCACCACGAACGGCCAGTAGGTCGGTGGCCGCCATTCCTGCCCCGGCGCGGGTTCAGCCGCGGCCGGGGTGACTTCTGCTATTGCCTTCACGCTTTCTCGCTGCGCTCCAGGATCGGCCGGAATTGCTCATGGGCCTTCTTCAGTTCGGTCGCAGGGTCAGCGCCCGCGAGGGTAGAGGTGACGGCGGCGCCGACGAGGTCGCGGAATTCGGCGACCGGGATGATGACGGGCAGGCCGAGTTTGCTGATCTTGGCGGAATCGATCACCGACTGCAGCCATTCCTTCGGCATCTTGACCCCACTCTGGATCTCGGGATCGTTGAGGACGGAGTTGCGGAACGGCACGCCGCCGCCGGCCTGCAGCAACCGCGCGCCTTGCTTCTTGGAGACCGCCCATTGACACAGCAGATAGGCGGCTTCCTTGTTCTTGCTCGCGGCTGCGATGCCGAGGCCGTCGCCATAGGTCGCCGAATATTGTCCCTTGGATCCCTTGGGAACGACGGTGTAGCCGACCTTGCCGACGATGCGCGAGGCGGCCGGGTCTTCCAGCGGCGGCGCCCAGCCGACGCCGTCGATCCACATCGCCGAGCGGCCTTGCGTGAAGGACGCCATCGACTCCATCCAGTTGAAGCCGGCGACGCCCGGAGGCGCGACCTTGGTCAGCAGCGTCTGGTAGAGCTTTGTGGCTTCGATCGCCTCGGGGCCGTCGGTCAGGATGCCGCCCTTGGCATCGAGGAATTCGCCGCCGGCGTTGAGGAAGAAGTTGGTCCACAGCGTCATGTTGGCGTTGCGCAGGCCGCGCCCGACGAAGCCGATAGATGCCTTCCTTGGCATCGGTGAGCTTTTCGGCCGCCGCGACCATTTCGTCGAAGGTCTTCGGAACGGCGACGCTCTTCTTCTGGAACAGCTCCTTGTTGTAATACAGGATGAAGTAATCGACCGACCATGGCAGCGAGTGCATCTGCCCCTTGTCGTTCTTGGCGTATTGCAGGCCGGCGGCCGAAAAGTCGCTCTCGACGAGGTCGGGCGCGGTGAGGTTCGGGTCCTTCATGTAGCCGGAGATGTCGGCGAGCCAGCCGGCCTTCTCGAACTGGCGCTTCTGCACGTGATAGCTGACGTGAATGACGTCGAAGCTCGGCTTGCCGGAAGCAAGCTCGATCACGGCCTTCTGGCGCTGCTGCTGTTCCGGGATCTGCTCCGATTCGACCTGAATGCCGGTGAGATCGGTAAATTCCTTGATGTTCTTTTGAAAATTGTCGCCGCGCGGGCCCTTGGCGAGGATCACCTCGAGCTTGGTGCCGGCGTATTTCTTCCAGTTCACCTCGGCGCGCGCCGGGAAGCCGGTCAGGCTCAGCGCACCGGCGGCGGCGGTGCCGGCCAGAACAGAACGGCGCGAGATCAGATGATTTTTCATTGTTGTTTCTCTCCCTGGAGGTCGACTTGTTTGCGGCGATAGTAGCGCCCGCGCGCGCTCTGCATAGCCCCCATTGTGCGGTATTATGGTGGAGTAGACGCGACGGAAGATCGCGCCTCAGGCGGCGATTCCGACGACAAATCTTGCCCGCGGCGGGCGGTCTACGGCGGCACGACAGGCATCGCCGACGTCAGGGCATCGCGCTTGCAATCAGGCTTAAACAATGTACTGCTTAAATAATGTACGACTAGTACAGTTAATTGGGTCGGAGCGATATGACGACCAGCGGCGACTATCAATTGTTCGAGGCCGGCGACGTGACGCTTCAGTCCGGCGTCGTATTCCCCTCCATGCGCCTCGCCTACAAGACCTACGGCAGGCTGAATGCGGGCAAGGACAATGTGATCGTCTATCCGACGTCGTTCAGCGCGCAGCACTTCGACACCGAATGGCTGATCCAGCCCGGCGGCATCCTGGATCCCGATCGCTTCTTCATCGTCATCCCGAACCTGTTCGGCAACGGCCTGTCGTCCTCGCCGTCCAATTCCGACGTCACGCCGTTTCCGGACATCAGCTATCACGACGCGGTCGCGGTGCAGCGCCGCCTGCTGGTCGAGCAGTTCGGCATCTCTGGGATCGCGCTGGTCTATGGCTGGTCGATGGGCGGCATGCAGGCCTATCATTGGGCGGCCTGCCATCCCGACATGGTGGAGCGCGCCGCGGTCGTGTGCGGAAGCGCGAAATGCTCGCCCTACAATCACGTCTTCCTCGAAGGCGTGAAGGCCGCGCTGACCGACGGACCCCGCCTTCAGGGACGGCCGTTTCGTCGCCAAACCCGACGCAGGCTTGCGCGCCATGGGGCGCGTCTATGCCGGATGGGCGATGTCGCACGCGTTCTACCGCGACGAGGTCTGGCGCGAGGCGGGCTTCAACTCGCTGGAAGACTATCTGGTCCGCGCCTGGGATGTCAGCCTTCGCACGGCGCGACGCCAATGATCTGCTCGCCCAGATCGGCATCTGGCAGCGCGGCGACATCAGCGCGTGCCCCGCGTTCGGCGGCGACATGGACCGCGCGCTCGCTGCGATCAAGGCAAGGATCCTGCTGATGCCGGGGCAGACCGACCGCTACTTCGACCCGCGCGACAACGCCGATGACATTGAACGGCTGGTCAACGCGAAGTCGGTCGAGCTTCATCCCATTCCGTCGATCCACGGCCACCGCGCCGGAAATCCGATCAACAATCCCGTCGACCGCGCCTTCATCCATGCCAAGATATCGGCGCTGCTGCAGCACTAGGAGCAGAAGTCGTCTCAAGAAGCGATTGCGATCATGAACACCGCGAGCTCAGCCGAACCGAAACTGCGCGACAAGCCGCTAAATCCGGCGATGCTGCGCGAACTGTCCGCGCGATCCGACTTTCGAGGCGCCATTCGCACCATCAGTCACTACGGCGCGGTTGCCATCCTCGGGACGTTGATATGGCTTGTCGCCTCGACCTGGGGGTTGGCGTGGGCCTTGCCGCTGATCCCGGCGCAAGCCTATCTGGTGGCTTTCCTGTTCATGCCCATGCACGAGACCGCTCACAAGACGGCGTTCCGGAGTCGCGCGCTCAACCTTGCGGTGGGTCATCTGTCGGCCTTCATGATCGCGCATCGGTACGAATATTATTGCCTGTTTCACTGGGACCATCATCGCTACACGCAGGATCCCGGCAAGGACCCGGAGCTGATCGTTGGCGTTAAACCCTCCTCGGATACGCAGCTGGCGATCGCCTATACCGGACTGCTTCAGCTCGCCGGTCGTGAATGGCTGCTGCTTCGCCATGCGCTGACCGGCAAGGTCGCGCTTCCCTGGATTCCCGAGAACAAGCGCGACATCATCGTGCAGGGAAGCGCGCCTCTATCTCGCGGGCTACGCGGTGCTGCTTGTCGATCTCGCTCGCCCTGCACAGCGCGATTCTGCTGTGGGTCTGGATCGATCCCCCTGCTGATCGGCCAGTTGATCCTGCGTCCCTATCTCTATGCGGAACACACCGGATGCGAACGGACGCGCAGCGCGTTTGAAAACACCCGCACCACTTACACCGGCATGGTCATGAAGTGGTTCGCGTGGAACATGCCCTATCACGTCGAGCACCACGCTTACCCGTCGATCCCGTTCCATGCGCTGCCGAAGCTGAACCGGATCGTCGCGGATGAGATCGTATTCCGGGGACGGAGCTACCGCGCCGTGACGCGCGAGACATGGAGCTGGTTCCGTCGCCAGCGAACGAACCGCGCCGATGATGTCAGCGGCTCCTGATCATCAGCAGCGTGTCGACGAGGTTGCGGGCCTGCGCCGGCGAGATCGGCTTGATGCCGAAGATGTAGCGGTAGAACAGGCCGCCGTAGATCGCGTCGTAGAGATCTTGCGGCGTCCCGGCGGCGCCGATGCTGCCGTCCTGCTGGCCGGCCGCGATCAGTTCGACCAGGGCCGACCTGCGATATCTGAGATAGCGTTCGTAGAAAATCTCCGCCGATCCTGTGTTCGAGATGCATTCCGAGATCACCGCAAGCTGAACCCTGCCGAATTCACCCAGCAGTGCTTCGGCATAGGACGAGGCGTGGCGCCGCAGGCGGCTGGCCGGTGTGCCGGTGGTCGGCAGCGGCAGCATCAGCGACGCGTGGTTCAGGAACGCGTCGATCAGCAGCGCCTCGCGCGACGGCCACCATTTGTAGATCGTCATCTTCGAAACGCAGGACGCCCGCGCCACCGCGTCGATGCTGGTGGCGGCGAGACCCGTGGTCGCCATCAGGGTGTAGGCGCTCTGCAGAACCGCATTCGTCGTCGCTGCGGAACGGGGCCGGCCGCGCCGGGCTGCCGACGCATCGCCGTCCGGTCCGGTCTTGCCTTTCGCCATGGTTCGGCTTTCCGGATACAGCGCGGGTGGCGCTGCAGGTTACGCCTTGACGAAGGCGAGCAGGGTGCCGTTTCCGGCGGCGGGCGGCACCACAATGCCGCCGCCGCTGCGGACGCCGGTTGCGCCAAGCGCCTTCTCGGTCGCGGCGAGGTCGGCGGAAATCATCAGCCCGGCGCCGCCGCGTTCGGGGACGCCCGCCAGCGACACTTCGGGATAGCGTTTGCCGAGCTGGTCGCGCGTCAGGAACACGAAGTCGGCGCGGTCGGAGCCCGAGGGCACCGCAATGGCGCCGTCCGGGTCGGTCCTCACGTCGCGATCGATCATGCGCGACATGTGGGCGGCGTCCTTGGCAGGCTCCGGCGAGGCGATCAGCACCTGCCGAAGACGCTTGGCGCCATTGGCGTGCCGCATCAATTCGGGAATCCACACCGTCTCGCGCGTCTTGTGCTGGCAGGCGAAGATGCGCACGCCGCCCGGCGCTTCCGCGGTCGGCCACTGAAAGGTGCGGAATTTGGCCGCCGACAGCGTGCCATCGGGCATCGTCACCGGGCGCTCGAAATCGGTCGGTCCAACCGGCGGATAGCCGCGCGCGCGGATTTCCTCGGCGCCGGCGGCCGAAATCCACCGCCGTAAAGGCGACGCGCTCGATGCCTTCGCCGCGCTTTTCCAGGAACGCCCGCGCCGGAACATTATGTTCCGTGGGCGTGAGCACGCCGAGCAACTCCATGTAGTCAGGGTCGAGCATGATGGTGTAATTGCCCGATCCCATATGCGCGCTGTGGGTGCCGCGCGGCGAGACGGTGAAGCCCAGCCGCTTCCAGTTGTCGGCGGCCTTGTCGAGATCCCGCACCATGACGACGGCGTGGTCGATTCCGATGACGTTTTTCAGTGCCACGCTTTTGTTTCCCCGAGGCTGGAGTTGCGTATTAAGCTAAGCAGATTGATCAGCCGCCGCAAGAAAGGATCACGATGAACGGGGCAGAAGTCCGCTGGCCGGGTTCGCTGTGGGCTGCGGCGACACCAGCAGGCCCTGATCTTCCCGAACTGATCGGCACGCAGCAGGCCGACGTCATCGTGATCGGCGCGGGCTTCACGGGGTTGTCGACCGCGCTGCATCTGCGTGAGGCCGGCGTCGATGTCGCGATCGTCGAGGCGGCGGAGCCGGGCTGGGGCGCCTCCGGGCGCAACAACGGCCAGGTGATCCCGACGCTGTCGCGGCCCGATCCGGAAGACATTGTCGCCAGACACGGCGCGGTGGGCGAGCGCTTCGTGGCCCTGCTGCGCGACAGCGCGTCCACGCTGTTCGAGGTGGCGCGGCGCTACGGGATCGAGGCCGAGCAGGAGCAGACCGGATGGGTACAGCCGGTGCATTCGCCAGGCCGCATCAGAATCGCGGAGCGACGCGTGCGGCAATGGTCGAAATTCGGCGCGCCGGTCGAACTGCTGTCGCGCGAACAGGCGCGCGACATGACCGGTTCGGACGCGTGGTTCGGCGGCTTCTGGAACAAGACCGGCGGCCATATCAATCCGCTGGCGCTGGCGCGCGGGCTCGCGCGCACCGCGCTCGGTCTCGGCGCGCGAATTTATGCACGTTCGCCGGCGGTGAGTTTTGAACGCCATGGCGATCGCTGGGTGGTGAAAACTGAAAAAGGCGAGATCAGCGGCCGTGCGCTGGTGGTTGCGACCAACGCCTATAGCGGCGAATTCTCGAAATCGCTGGTGCCTGAGATCGCAAGGGAAGTAATGCCGGTGCTGTCGTGGCAGATGGCGACGCAACCGCTGTCGGACAATATCCGCAAGACCATCCTCCCCGGCCGACAGGCGATGTCCGATACCCACGGCGAATTGTACTTCGCGCGCTACGACGCGCGTAATCGCCTGGTCACCGGCGGCGCGGTGATCGGCCCCGGCAACAAACCCGAGCGGTTGAAAGCGCGGGTGACGGAGCGGCTGCAACGGCTGTGGCCGCAGATCGGCGACGTGTCCTTTGATTATGTCTGGAACGGCTATGTCGGGATGACGACGGACTTTCTGCCGCGCATCCACAAACTCGGACCCAACGCCTATGGCTGGACCGGCTGCAACGGCCGCGCGGTCGCGCTGACAATTGCGCTCGGCAACGAATTATCGAAGGCGGTGCGCGGCGCGCCCGACAGCGAACTGGCTCTGCCGTTCACCGAACCGGTGCCGATCGTGGCCCATGGGCTGCTGCGCAAACTGGCGCCGTTGATGCTGCTGGTCTACCGGCGGCGCGATGCGCGGGAAATGGCGTGACCGCAAATCGGAGCGGCCGACGCCGATTTTCAGCTTCGCTTGCTTGCTCGCTAAGATTGAAAAGACAAGCGGGGAGGGGGCGGAAATTGTCAGAAAAAGCCTGTCAAACAAGGCATCGCGCCACATCGATGGCAGTTTCATGCGCCGCAAAGGCTTAAAAACTGGCCTAAATCGCGCGAATCAGTACAAGTCAACTAGCGATATAGTTGTGCAGAATGTCGAAAAGCCTGTTTTTTTAGGCAGTTTCCGCCATATCGTGCCTCTTCCAGAATCAATGGAGCAAACATGGCTACCCAAATGTCTAAGTCGCAGCTGATCGAGAAGATCGCTACGTCCACCGAAGTTTCGAAGAAGGAAGTCAAGGGCGTGATGGATGCGCTCGTTGACGTCGGCCACAAGGAGCTGAAGAAGAACGGGGTGTTCCTTGTCCCCGGCTTCGCCAAGTTCGTCGTGGTCAAGAAGCCCGCGACCAAGGCTCGCAAGGGCACCAACCCCTTCACGGGCGAAGAAATGATGTTCAAGGCCAAGCCGGCCCGCAAGATCGTGCGGGCCCGCCCGGTCAAGGCCGCCAAGGACGCGGTTTGATAGCGAAAAGGCCTCCGGTGACGGAGGCCTTTTTTGCTTTCCGCATAGCGTTTTCGAGCGAAGCGGGCTTCCGGTTCGCTTGAAGAAGACGCGTCAAAACAAAGGCCTGCCTTAGACCACCGGCGAACGGCCGCCATCGACATTGATGGCGGTTCCCGTGATGTAAGACCCTTGCTCGGACGCAAGGAAGCAGGCGAGGTTGGCGAATTCCTCCGCCGTCCCCATCCGCCCGAGCGGCACGCCCTTGGCGAGATCGCGGGTAAAGGCATCGAAGTCGCTGTCCGGCGCCCTCTGGGCGTGCCGTTTGACCCATTGATCGCTCACGATCAGGCCGACCAGCATCGCATTGACGAGGATGTTGTGCGGTCCGCCTTCGTTCGCCATGGCCTTGGTCAGCGCCATGCCGGCCGCCCGCGACACCGAGGTCGGGGTCGATGCGGCCGCCGGCGCCTTGGCGCCGATGTTCAGCACGTTGATGATGCGGCCCCATTTGCGTGCCTTCATGCCCGGCCAGACCAGCCGGCTGAATCGGATCGCGGCGAACAGTTTGAGGTCGAGGTCTTCCTGCCAGATCTCGTCGGTCACGGTCTCGAACGCCATCGCGCGCGAGGTTCCGGCATTGTTGACGAGGACGTCGACCGGGCCGAGATCGGCGGTGACCTTGTCGTGGATTTTGGCAATATCGCGCGGCCTTTGAGACGTCGCAAACATAGTCGCGAACCTCGATGCCGTCCTTGGCGAGGCGCTCGCGTGCCGCCTTCAGGTCCGCCGCGCCGCGCGCCAGCATCGCGACCTTGGCGCCCGAACTCGGCAAATCGCCGGGCCACCGCAAACCCGATCCCCTTGCTGCCGCCGGTGACGACGGCAACGCGGTTCTTCATTGTTACTTCCATTTTCTTCCTCCCTGGGTGCGGCAGCTTCGCTGCCGCTCCGTGCTGTAGCGCCATCCGTTCGGTGAGAGAAGTTCTCCCCTCGCATACCGTGCCCGGCGTTTGGCTTCTAACGAACCCGTGAAGCGCGGAATATCCGTTCCGGCAAAACGGTGCGCGCGACAAGTATTTTCCCCGTTTCGCGCTTGCGAGAATGGCAAATTTGCTATTTCGCCCGCGGTCTTGCCCGGAAGGGGGCGTCAGCCAAAATGAAATCGAACCAACAACAAGAGTGTCCAGGAGATTGCCATGGGCCTGCAGCAAGCCAAACTCGAGTCGCTTCCCTTCGTTACCGGTGAACTCAATTACCTCGCCCCCACGCCCGGAAAGCCGCGAACCTACGCATTCGATCCGCCACCGGGCGAGCCGAGGTCAACGGCGCTGCCCGAACCCCACCAGGTCCCGATCTTCGACGCCCGGCCGGTCGCCGCCGGCCTTTCGCTCGACCGCGAGGGCTTTGCCCTGGTCCGGCACCCGACCATCGTCCGGAATTTCTACGACGATAAGGAAGTGCGGAGCGTCTACTACCCCGCCGCCGAAGCTTTCCTGCGGGCAACCCTGAAGGCAGATCGCGTCGTGATCTTTGACCATACCGTTCGCAAGCGCGTCGATGGCGCGGCCGATCTGCGCGGCGCCGGTCCGCGCCAGCCGGCCACGCGTGTCCATGTCGACCAGACCGACTTGTCGGGGGCGAACCGCGTCCGCGAGCACCTGCCTGACGAAGCCGACGAACTTTTGAAGGGCCGCGTCCAGGTCATCAATCTGTGGCGGCCGATCCGGGGACCGGTGCGCGACACGCCGCTCGCGATGCTCGACGGGCAGACCGTGGAGCCGGGCGATCTCATTGCCTCCGACCTGATCTATCCGAACCGGCGCGGCGAGACCTATTCCGTCAGGTACAACCCCAACCATCGCTGGTTCTATGTCCCCGAGATGACGATGGACGAGGCGTTGCTGCTGAAGTGCTACAATTCCGCAACCGACGGCCGCACCCGTTTTGGGCCGCACACCGCCTTCATCGACCCGACGACGCCGCCTGACGCCGCCCCGCGCGAAAGCATCGAACTGCGGACGCTGGTGTTCCACAAGCGCTGACCGCCTCGCCGGGGATGCCGATTGGCATTCCCGGCGTATTGGTGTTACGCCCGGCCTCAACAGGGCCGGGAAGAAACGGAACATGGACGGCGGCAAAGCCGACGACGCGGGGGTCAACATCCCCGCCCTGATGTTTGCGGTGTTGGCGCTGGCCTGCGGTCATATGCTGTCGACCCTGCTGCGCACGATCCCGGCTGTCAGCCTCGACCTGATGGCCGCGGATTTCGATACGCTGCCGCAGACGCTGGCGAGCCTGACCTCGATCTATCATTTCGCCTTCGCCGCCTCGCAGATTCCGGTTGGCGCCGCGATGGATCGCTTCGGCGTGCGGCCGGTTTCGCTTAGCCTGCTCGCCGGAACCATCGCCGGCGCGACGCTGTCCGGCTTTTCCATCGGGCCGAAAACGTTCCTGTTCGGACAATTCCTGCTCGGGGTCGCGACCTCCGGCATGCTGATGTGCCCGATGACGCTGGCCGCGAAGCAAATGTCACCGGCGCGGTTTGGCCTGTGGTCCGGCGTGATCCTGTCGATCGGCAATATCGGCATGCTGCTGTCGTCGAGCCCGCTGGCTATCGTGATCGAACAGTGGGGATGGCGGGTAGGGTTCTGGATCTCCGCCGGCCTTGGCGTCGCCGTGGCATTGGCCGTCTACGCCCTGGTGCCTAACCAACGGGCTGAGCATGCCGATCGGTCGTCGCCGCTCTCGCAGATGGCAAGTGTCCTGCGCATTGGCCTGTCGTATCAGCTGCGCGGATTGATCGCGATTGCGCTGGTCTCGCTGGCGGCTGTGCTGGTGCTGCGGGGATTGTGGGGCGGTCCGTGGCTGATGGAAATCAAGGGGATCAGCCGGGTCGAGGCCGGCAACGCGCTCGGTCTGTTCACGATCGCGCTGATCGTCGGGCCGGCCCTGATCGGTATTTTCGATCGAAGATTTGGCCATCGCCGCGAGGTGCTTGCGGCGACGCATTGCTTCGCGGCGCTGCTACTCGTGCTGATGGCGGCGGGAGCGCCGCATTTTCCGGTCTCGGATCTGTTCGGTGTTGCGGCAATGTCGGCTCAATATGACACCATCCTGCTCGTAATGCTCGGATTTGCAATGTCGGCCCAATCCTTGGTGTTCGGCATGACGCGACAGCTCGTGGATGCGCAGAATACCGGCAAGGCGCTCTCCGCGATCAATCTGGCGTTCTTCCTCGGCGCGGCATTGATGCAGTCGGCGACGGGTGTGGTCGCGACGTTCCTCGGATTGCCCGCTGTGCTGCTGTTCATCGCCGCAGCGCTGATCATCGGAATTGTGGTGTTTTTGCTGTATACCTGAATCAGGCCGAAGTCCCAGCGCTGGTGGAAGACCATGTATCCGGATCCGAATTCGTCGTCGCAGAAGATGTATGACCGCGCGTTGTCGAGCCTGCCCGGCGGCAACACCCGCACCACCATCTTCATGAAGCCTTATCCGATCTACGCCGCGCGCGGCGAGGGCTGCCGGGTATGGGACCTCGACGGCAACGCCTACATCGATTGCATCAACAACTTCACCTCGCAGATTCACGGCCATGCGCATCCTGCGATGATCAAGGCCGCGACCGCGCAACTGGCGCTGGGATCGGCGTTCGGTCTGCCGACCGCATCCGAGGTCGACCTCGCCGAACTGCTGGCGGCGCGGCTGCCGTCGGTCGATCAGGTGCGGTTTTGCAATTCCGGCACCGAGGCCGTGATGATGGCGCTGAAGACCGCCCGCGCCCATACCGGCCGTCCGAAGATTGCCAAATGCGAGGGCGCCTATCACGGCTCCTACGACTACGCCGAGGTGAGCCTCGATCCGACGCCGGAGGCGTGGGGTCGCAACACGCCGGTGTCGGTCGCCTACGCCAGAGGCACGCCCGACAACGTATTGGCCGATGTCCTGACCATTCCCTTCAACGACACCGAAGCCGCCGTGAGCCTGATCCGCGAACACGGCCGTGAGCTCGCTTGCGTCCTTGTCGATCCCATGCCCAACCGTGCCGGCCTGGCGCCGGCCGACCGGTCCTATCTGGAAGCGCTGCGCAAGGTCACGCGCGAGGTCGGCGCGCTGCTCATTTTTGACGAGGTCATCACCTTTCGGGTCGGCTATCGTGGCGCGCAGGGCCTGTGGAATATCGAGCCTGACCTGACTACGCTTGGAAAAATCATCGGCGGCGGTTTTCCGGTCGGCGCGGTATGTGGCCGCAAAGAGTTCATGGCGGTATTCGATCCCCGCCCGGGCAAGCCGGCATTGCCGCATGGCGGTACGTTTTCGGCCAATCCGGTGACGATGCGCGCCGGCATTGCCGCGATGGAGCTCTTGGATGAGCCGGCCTTCGCGCGGCTCGATGCGATGGGGGCGGCGGTTCGCGCCGGGATCGATGCGGCCTTCCGCCGCCACAATGTTCCCGGCCGCACCGTTGGCCTCGGCTCGTTGCTCAAGATCCATTTCACGGATAGGCCGATCCGCGACTACCGTTCGGCCTATCCGACCGCCGAAGAAACAGCGCGTCAGTCGGTTTTTAGCCGCGCTCTGCTCAACCTTGGCGTGCTGGCGGCAGGTAATGGATTGATGGCATTGTCGACCCCGATGACGGATGCCGATATAGATGCCATCATTGAGGCCGTCTCGGGAGCGCTTGGGGAAGTCTCGGCCTCGCTCTGACGACCTCATTCGAGAACAACACGGCAAGAAGAACAACAAGGCATGTCCGCCAAGATCGATCCCATCACACGGTCCGTCGTCCAGCATCGGCTCAGTTCGATCGTAAAAGAGATGGGCGAGGCGATGCTTCGCACCTCCTATTCCCAGATCCTCAATTCCAGCCGCGACTTTTCGCTGGCGATTTGCGACACAAGCGCGCGGCTGATCGCGCAGGCCGACCATCTGCCGGTCCATGTCGGCGCGCTGCCATGGGCGACGCTGGCGGTCGAGGAGCGCTTCAAGGACGTCAAGCCGGGCGACGTCTTCCTGCTCAACGATCCCTCTTTCGGCGGCAGCCATTTGCCCGACCTCACGGTCTTCGTGCCGGTGTTCGATGGCGACAAGCGCCTGCTCTGGACCATCGTGCGCGCCCATCAAAGCGATATCGGCGGCGCCACCCACGGCGCCTATAACCCCGGTGCGACCGAGATCTGGCAGGAAGGCCTGCGGATCCCGCCGATCAGGCTCTCCGAGGCCGGCCGGCCGCGTGAGGACATTCTGGATATGCTGGCGCTGAACGTGCGGAACCCGCGCGAGTTTCGCGGCGACCTCGCCGCGATGCTGGGCGCGGCGCATCTCGGCGAGCGGCGGGTCGCAAAGCTGTTCAGGGAGTTCGGTGCGCTGGTGGTCGAAGCCGCCATCGAGGCGATCCTCGATGCGACGGAAGCGCAGACCCGCGCGGTGGTCTCGACCTGGAAGGACGGCGTCTTCCACGGGGAAGCGTTCCTCGACGATGACGGCCATGGCCGCACCGACATCAGGATCGCTGCAAAGGTCACCAAGAAGGGCAGTAACGTCGAGGTCGATCTAACGCAGTCCGATCCGCAATCGACGAGCTTCGTGAATTCCTCGCATGCCAATATGCAGGCCGCGGTCGCGATGGCGTTTGCGTATTTGATCGACGCCGAAATCCCCAAGAATACCGGCGCGCTGCGTCCGCTGAAGGTGATCGCCAAACAAGGGACGATCGTCTGGGCCGATCCGGGCCGGCCGGTGACGCTGTGCACCAGCCATCCCTCCAATGAAATCGTCGAAGCGATCGTGAAGGCGATGTCGGCGTCGTGTCCGGAACGCGCGATGGCCGGATGGAGCCGCAGGTTCCGGATTGCGATCCAGGGCGAAGACCCTCGGACGGCCAAGAATTTCATCTGGCATCTGTTTCAGGCGCGCCCGGGCGGCGGCGCGTCATCCGGCGGCGACGGCTGGTCGTCGATCGGCGAATGGCACTCGGTCGGTGGTCTCAAATTCGGCAGTCTTGAAGTGGCCGAGGCGCGCTTTCCCTTGCACTTCCGTCGCCATGAATTCCGCGAAGGCTCCGGTGGCGACGGCCAGTTCCGTGGCGGTCTCGGCGTTGCGCTCGATCTGGTGCTGGAAATCGAAAAGCCGGCGCGCGGCAACACTGCGGGCGACGGCGCCCGCCATGGACCGTGCGGCATGCTCGGCGGCGAAGACGGCGCACCGCATCACTACCGCCTGATGTCGGCGGGGCGCGAGCCGCGCGTGTTGCGCACCAAGGAAGTCGGCATCGAGCTGCGTCCGGGCGATTGCCTCGAGATTCGCTCCTCCGGCGGCGGTGGCTGGGGGCCGCCGTCAAAGCGATCGGCGGAAGCGCGCCGGCGCGACGCCGAACAGGGCCTGACCTCCGGGGAGCGGCGTAGCTAGCGATGTTCACAATCGGGGTTGACGTCGGCGGAACCTATACCGACCTGGTGGCCACGGATGAGACCGGACGCACCGTGTTTGCAAAGTCACCGTCCACGCCGGCCGATCAGTCGATCGGCGTCATGGCGGGGCTGGAAGAGCTGGCGCGACGGCTGAACGTTTCGCGCGCCGACATGCTGGCGGCGACCGAGCGCCTGGTTCACGGCACCACGGTTGCTACCAACGCGCTGCTGGAGCGCAAGGGCGCCAGGGTGGCGCTGCTCACCACCGAAGGCCATCGCGACGTCATCGAAATGCGCGAGGGCCTCAAACCCGACCGGTACGATCTGCGCTCGCCGCCGCCGGAGCCCCTGGTGCCGCGCGAGCTGCGCTTCGGCGTTCGCGAACGGCTGAAAGCCAATGGCGAGGTCCTGATCCCGCTCGACGAAGCCTCGCTGGGGGAGGCCATTGCCGGCATCAGGAAGTTGGGCGCGACCTCGGTCGCCGTGTGCTTCCTGCACTCCTATCTCAATCCGGTCCACGAACTCGCCGCGGTCGAACGGCTGGCGAGGGATTTGCCCGGCATCAGCGTGTCGCGATCCAGCGATGTGCTGCCGCAGATCAAGGAATATGAGCGTGTCTCGACCACGATCGTGAACGCCTATGTCGAACCGATCGTGCGAGGTTACCTCGCCAGTCTCGCGGAGCGTCTTGCAGAGGCTGGACTCAAGGGCAGTCTGTTTGTGGTGCTGTCGCATGGCGGCATGGCGCCGGTCGAGGAAGCCTCGCGGCTCGCCGCAGGCACCGTGCTGTCAGGACCGGCCGGAGGCATGTCGGGCGGCCGGCGCTGCGCCGACCTGCTCGGCATTCCCGATCTGGTGCCGTTCGACATGGGCGGAACCTCTACCGACATTTCGCTGATCTCGGACGGACAGGCATCGTTGTCGGCCGACGGCATGCTCGCCGGCCAGCGCATCGCGTTGCGCAGCCTCGATATTGCGAGCATCGCGGCCGGCGGCGGTTCGATTGCGAGCGTCGATGGAAGCCGCACGCTGCGCGTCGGGCCGGAAAGCGCGGGCTCGATCCCGGGTCCGGCCTGTTACGGCAATGGCGGAATGGCAGCGACCGTCACCGACGCCAATGTCGTGCTCGGCTATCTCGATGCGGCGGCCTTCATGGGCGGCAAGCGTCCGCTCGACCGCACGGCGTCGGAAGCCGCGATCGATCGCGTCGCCGCGTCGCTTGAGCTGTCGCGACAGGAAGCCGCCGCCGGCATCTACCGCATGATCAATCTGAAGATGGCCGACGGCATCCGTCTGATGACCTTGCGCCGCGGCGTCGATCCCAGGCGCTTCGCGTTGCTGAGTTTCGGCGGCGCGGCGGGTCTGCACGCGGCCGAAGTCGCGCGCGAGCTGGAGATCAAACGCATCATCGTGCCGACGGTAGCCTCAGTGCTGTCGGCATGGGGCATGCTGACCAGTGATTTGCGCTACGAAATGAGCCGCACGCATTATGGCGCGGGGCCACGGATTTCGCCCAGTGAGGTGCGCGAGCTGTTCGGCCAGCTGGAGCAGGCGGCCGCCGGCCGGCTGCGGTCGTGGTTCAAGGGACCGGTGTCGATCGAGCGGTCGGCCGAGATGCGCTACGGCGAGCAGATCTTTGAAATCGACGTGTCGCTGGATGGTCTCGACTGGAACGCGGCCGATCTCGTCGAGCAGATCGAGAACCAGTTTCATCGCAAACACGAGGAATTATATACCTACGCTTCGCCGGGCCAGGAGGTCGTGTTCGTCAATGCGCGCGTCGCCGCGGTCGGCGCCGTCGCACTAAACGATCAGGACACAAGGCAGGAATCGTCGTCAGGCGTTTGTGAGCCGCGCGGCAAGCGGCAAGCGTTTTTTGGCGGCTGGCGCGAGGTTCCGGTTTATGCGCTGGATGCGCTGCAGCCGGGGCATTCCCTGACCGGTCCGGCCATCATCGAGGCCGAAACCACCACGGTGCTGGTCGATAGTGGCGATCGCGTGAGCGTCAACGCGCTTGGCTGGCTCGATATTACGCTGCGCTGAACGCAATATTTGATTTCAATCGGGCGGGCTTGCGCGGTACTCTCGCAAGCGCTGGGGCGTCACAGGCCAGGGTCAGCTTGGCGTTTGAGGCCGTGTTGATGAAAACAACAAACGAAACCAGACCTGCCTTGGCTGCGTTCGCCGCCATTTTCATCGCGTCTGCCCCGGCTGCGGCCCAACAGGCCCAGGACACT
The DNA here is from genome assembly GCA_963742665.1 of uncultured Alphaproteobacteria bacterium. Classification (GTDB taxonomy): domain Bacteria; phylum Pseudomonadota; class Alphaproteobacteria; order Rhizobiales; family Xanthobacteraceae; genus Bradyrhizobium. The sequence continues at coordinate 71,144 of CAVUNH010000021.1, read as the reverse complement.
GGCGCGGCTGACGCTGAAATCCGCATCGGCAATATCATGCCGTATACCGGTCCGCTGGCTGCGTTTGCGGCGATCGGCAGGGCGGAGGCCGCCTATTTCGACATGGTGAATGATCGCGGCGGCATCAACGGGCGGAAGATCAGGTTCATCTCGCGGGACGACAGCTCCAATCCAAGGATGGCGGTCGAGCACACCCATCAACTGGTCGAGCAGGACAACGTGCTCCTGATGTTCGGCGCGTTCGGCACGCCGGGCAATCTGGCGACGCGAACCTACCTCAACGAGAAAAAGATTCCGCAGCTCTTTGTCGCGTCCGGCGACGAGGAGTGGGCGCATCCAAAACGCTTTCCGTGGACGATGGGCTGGCAGCCGACATTTCGCGCCGAGGGACAGATCTACGCCAATTACATCCAGGCCGCCTATCCGGATCGCAAGATCGCCGTGCTCTGGCAGAACGACCAGTTCGGCCGCGACCTGTTCCGTGGTTTGCAGCAGGGACTGGGCGCTACCGCCCGCATGATCGCAGCCGACATCGCCATCGAGGCGGATATGTCGATCGATACCCAGGTCGACATCCTCAAGAGTTCCGGTGCCGAGGTGCTGGTGCTCAATTGCGCGCCGCCGATCTCGGCGCGCGCTATTCGGCGCGCGGCTGAACTGGATTGGCATCCGGTGGTGCTGCTGGTCAATGCGGCGGCATCGATCGCCAACGCGCTCCGACCCGCGGGGCTTCAGAATGCGGTTGGCGTGATATCGACCTCGTTCCTCAAGGACGCCGGCGACGCCACCTGGAAGGAGGATCCCTCCATCAAGGCCTGGCTGGCGTTCATGGACAAATATTATCCCGATGGCGACAAGGAGGACAGTTACGCGATCTTCGGCTACGCCGCGGCCGAGACGCTGGTTCAGGTATTGACCCAGTGCGGCAACGATCTGTCGCGCGAGAACATCATGCGGCAGGCGGCGTCGCTGAAGAACTATCAGAGCGCGATCGTTTTGCCGGGCATTGTCATCAATACCGGGCCTGCGGATTTCCATCCCATCGAGCAGATGCGGCTGGTGCAGTTCGACGGCACCACCTGGCAGCCGATCGGCGACGTGATCGAGAGCGCGTTTGCGAGCCGGCCCGGGGATAATTGAACCGGCGATGACGCCAGCCGTGTAGGATGGGCCGAGCGCAGCGAAACCCATCACCGGATCCCGCGACATGATGGGTATCGCTTCGCTCCACCCATCCTACGCAACGCTACTTCTTCTGCCCGTAATTCAACAACCCGCCCTTGCTCTTCGGCGGATGCGCGCGCAGGCCTTCCTCGTTGGGCTCGGTGCCCCAGCCGGGGCGGTCCGGGATCACGAGATGGCCGTCGACGATCTCGGGCACATGGGTGAACAGTTCATGGTCCCAGGCGAGGCGGTCGATGTCGGTTTCCATGATGCGCAGATTCGGCACCGCCGCGGAGAAATGCGCATTCTGCATGGTACAGAGGTGGCCGTAGAAATTGTGCGGGGCGACGTTGACCTCGAAATGCTCGGCGGCCGCCGCAATCTTCATCGATTGCCAGACCCCGTTCCAGGGCGTGTCGATGATCGCGACGTCCATCGCCTGCTCGGTGAAGTAGGGCAGGAATTCGCGCAAGCCGAGCAGCGTCTCGCAGGATGAGATCGGATGCGGGCTCTGGCGGCGGATATAGCCCAGCGCCTGCGGGTTGAAGGTGTCGATCTCGACCCAGAACATATCCATATCCTTGATCGCGCGCAGGATCTTCAGATAGCCCTCGGTCTTGGCGTTGAAGTTGAGGTCGAGCAGCAGATCGACATCGGGGCCGGCGCCGTCGCGGATCGCCTCGAGGTGCATGCAGAGATTGCGCAGCACCGTGCGATCGACGTTGATCTCGGGCTCGAACGGCGAGCCGAAGCCCGGCCGCCAGCCCTGCGGCTTGCCGTCGGTGTAGACGAAGATGTTGGTCTTCATCGCGGTGAAGCGTTTTTCGCGCACCTCGCGCCCGATCGATTTGACGCCGTCGAGATCGGTAATCGCCGGCTTGAACCAGTCCGGATGGTTGATGCGCCAGGTCGCGCAATGCGACCAGTACACCCTGATGCGGTCGCGGATCTTGCCGCCGAGCAGATCGTAGCAGGGCACGCCGAGCGCCTTGGCCTTGACGTCGAGCAGCGCGTTCTCGATGGCGCCGAGCGCCAGCGCCACCACGCCGCCGGCGGCGGGACGGGTGGCGGAAAACAGTTCGGCGTAGATCCGCTCATGCTGGAACGCGTTCTTGCCGACCACCCGCGCCGAGAGCCGTTCGATCGCGGTCGTGACGCCGGGCGCGCCAAAACCTTCGTCGTATTCGCTCCAGCCGACGATGCCGTCTTCGGTCATGATCTTGACGAAGTGATAGTTGCGCCAGCCGGCGTCGCAGGAGAGCGTTTCGACGCTTCTGACATTGGATGATTTGGCCATGATTTCCTGCCCCGGCTGTTGTTTTCGTTGTCCGATAACAACAACGGATTGGCGGGGTGTCAATCGTGGGCGGCGCTATTAGCTCGCGGAATGAGATGACGGGCCGCCTAGGCCTGCGGTGGAAACAGCGTCGGCTGCCGCCGCTCGAACACCTGACGGCCGTTCTTGAAGCCCATCAGCACGTCAGGCAGTTCCGCGATCGCGTTCGTCCCGCTGTCGGTGTCGAGGATGATGAGATCGGCGGGATTGCCGGGTGCGATGCCGTAATCCCTCAGGTTCATCAGCCGCGCCGGCAGGTCCGTCACCAGATCGAGGCAGGCGTCGAATTCGCTGATCCCGGCATGGGCGACATTGGCGTAGAAATTGGCCATCCGCAGCAGCGAGGCATCGCCGAACGGCGTGAAGGGATTGAGCACATTGTTGGTCGCGACCGAACACAGCACGCCGTTCTCGACCAGCCGGTGCGCCACCGTGAGGCCGCGCGGCGAATTATGGGTGGCGTCGCGCCCCATCAGATAAAGATCGGTCGCCGGCAGCACGGTGACGGCGACGCCGGCCTTCGCCAGCCGTTCGGTCGCCGATTTCAGCCGGTCCGGCGGCAGTGCGGAGAGTTTGGTGGCGTGGCCGATCGCGACGCGGCCGTGATAGTTGCGCCGCTCGGTCTGCCGGCAGACTTCCTCGAGATGCCACCAGGACGGATCGAGATCGAAATCGAGGTGCAGATCGACATCGACGTCGAACTCCTGCGCGAGATCGAACAGTTTTTCGAGATGCGCATTCGGATCGGTGTCCATATAGGGACAGCCGCCGATCGCCTCGCCGCCGTCGCGCAACGCCGCGATCAGAAGCTCTTCGGCGCCGGGATCGTTGGTCAGGCCTTCCTGCGGAAACACGCAGATCGACAGATCGATCGCCCAGGCATAGTCGCGCTTCAGCGCCTTGATCGCCTCGAAGCCGCGCAGCGCGATGCGCGGATCGATCTCGACATGGGTGCGCATCCGCGTGGTGCCGTGCACGATGGCGCGCTCGAGCACGCGTGCGCCGCGGGCATAGACGTCCTCGACCGTGAAATCGCGCTTCATGGCCGCGACCGCGGCAATGGCCTCGCTGACGGTGCGCATGATCGTGCCCGCAGCGGCCGAGCAGGCAGGCCTTGTCGAGATGGATGTGGGTGTCGACGAAGCCGGGCAGCGCCAGCTTGCCGCCGACGTCGATCTCGGGCGCGTCGCAGGCAAGGCGCGGTTCGATGGCGGCGATCCGGCCACCGGATACGCCGATATCGACCGGGGTGGCCGAGGACCGGGTCCGGGCATTGCGGAAGATCAGGTCGAAGGCGGTTCGCGCGTTCATGGGGACTTGGCAGGATTCGCTGGCTTGAGGAGCGGCAAGCCTAGCGGAAGAGCCGCCCCGGGGCAGCTCCAGATTGTGTGCAGTTTCGAGGCCAAACTGTTCAAAATATGTGCATGCAATTTGGCGGCCCGATTGTAGTATTTCGCCGTCACGGAGAAGCCGCCATGTCCGTTGCCGCCAAAGCCGGGCACGCCAATCCCTGTCCGACGCCGAAGTGGTCGAGGCCTATCTCACGGCGTCGATGATCCCGGATCCGGATGCCGCCGCGGCCTACATGAAGCCGGGCACGGTGATCACCTTCACCGGCGGGCGCGAGTTCGATCATCCGCGCGGGCCGACCGGCTTCAACGCGCGGCGCTATCGCTGGGTCAAGAAGAAGATGGACCGTTTCGACGTCTGTCCGGGCGCCGGCGAGACCGTGGTCTACAGCATCGGCACGCTGTACGGCGAATGGATCGACGGCACGCCGTTCGAGGGCAACCGCTACGTCGACCGCTTCGTGGTGCAGGGCGGCCAGATCGTGAAGATGGACGTCTGGAACGACAGCGCGGAGCGGATTCTGGTGCAGCGCGGGATCGAGGCGTAGGCGGCTCATGCGAAGGCATCGCGTGGAGCACTCCGTCGACCCTCACCCGCGGGGGACGGCGGAGATCGGGCGCGCTTCGATGCATGCTTCCTGACCCGCGCGACCTTCGGCATCTTCACCACGCGATCGCCTCGCCCTCATCCGCATAGGGCGCCAGAATATCCAGCAAATCGCGGCCGCGCTGCGGCGCCGGCGCTACCAGCGCGCGGTTGGCCACCGAATCCAGATGGCTGTGCATCAGGCCCATCACCTTGCTCTCGTCGCCCTTGACGAGCGCTGCGATGATCGCGCGGTGCTCGTTGATGGCGCATTCCGAGGAATGCGGGCGGCTGTACAGCGACAGCGTGAGGCAGCAGCGATAGGCGACCTCGCTGACGTAGCGCACCAGGATCGGGCTGTTCGTCATGTTGGCGAGCAGGATGTGGAATTCGGTCGCAAGCCGGATCGACACCGCGTCGGTGCCGTCGCGCGCGCCATCCTCGGCGTCGACATGGGTATTCAGCGCCGCGATCTGGGCCTTGGTCAGCTTGCCGGCGAGCTGGCGCACCACCAGGCGTTCGAGTTCGATCCGGATATCGAAGGCGTCGCGGGCTTCCTGCCAGCTCGGCGTCGCCACCACGGCGATCCGGTTGCGGCGGAGTTCGACCAGGCCTTCCGCGGCGAGTTGTCCGAGCGCATGGCGCGCAATGGTGCGGCTGACGCCGAAGCGTTCGCCGAGCGAATCCTCCGGCAATTTCGCGCCGGGCTCCAGCGCCTGCTCGATGATGGCGCGGCGCAGCGCGCGGCAGATCACGCCGACCTTGTCGGATGATTCCGCATTCTTGCTGGCTGAACGAGGCGCCATGGGCAAATCCCCTGAACAAGTGCTTCGAATGGCCCCTGATATCACAAATGGCCGACAATTGAGCGCCTGAATTGCATGCAGTTTGCAGGCCCGATTGCCCAAATTGAATCCGCCGATTTTGGCCGGCTTTTCGCGATGTCGTTGATTTCGCAGCCGAGTTTTGCTGGCATCCCGCTTGCATGCACTTGCCGTCATGATGCGCATGCAACCAAATTCGGAATTTGCGGAAGCGCCAGTTCCGGCCGCCGCCGCGCCGATTGCGATCGAACTGTCGGACGTCTCCGTCACCTTCGGACGCGGGGCAGCGGGCGGTGCCGGCGCTGGCGAAAACCACGCTTCGCATTGCCGACGGCGAGTTCGTCGCTCTGGTCGGACCGTCCGGCTGCGGCAAGTCCACCATCCTGCGGCTGGTCAGCGGCCTGGTTCAGCCGACCACCGGCGTCGTCATCGTCGGCGGCCGGGAAGTCGCGGCGCGGGCCTTGCGCGTCGGCATGGCGTTCCAGAACCCGACCATGCTGCCGTGGATGACGATCGAGCGGAACATCATGCTGCCGCTCAAGATCGTCGAGCCGTTTCGATCGCAATTTCGAAAGCTGCGCAAGACCGAGTTCCGCGACAAGGCCAACGCGCTGCTGGAGCAGGTCGGCCTCAAGGGGTTTGGCAGCCGATATCCCTTGGCAGCTCTCCGGCGGCATGCTTCAGCGCGCCAATCTGTGCCGCGCGCTGATCCATGAGCCGCGCATGCTGCTGCTCGACGAGCCCTTCGGCGCGCTCGACCAGTTCACGCGCGAGGAACTGTGGTCGATCCTGCAGGACCTCTGGATGGCCCACAAGGCGACCGTGCTGCTGGTCACCCACGATCTGCGCGAGGCCGCTTTCCTCGGCAGCCGCATCTGCGTGATGAGCGCGCGGCCCGGCCGCATCCTCGACGACAGCCGCGTCACCTTCAGCCGCCCACGCACGGTCGCGATGACGTTCGAGCCTGATTTCGTCGCGCTGAACCAGAAGCTGCGCGCATTCATCGTCGATGCCCGGGTCGCTGCGGCAGAGGGAGTGGCCTGACCATGACCACGACCGATCTTCGTCAAAAGGCCTGGTCGGCGGCGCTGATCGTCCTGTTCTTTGTCGCCTGGGAACTGTTCTGCGTGATGACCGGGATGTCCGACCTGGTACTGCCGCGGCCGTCGCAGGTCTTCGTCACCCTGTTCCAGAAATTCCCGCTGCTGTGGCCGCACATCCTGCAGACGCTGGCGACGACGATGATCGGCTTCGTGCTCGGCGTCGGCCTCGGCGTCGTGCTCGGCGCGGTCATCGGTGTCTCCAAAACCGCGTACGACACCGCCTATCCGCTGCTGGTCGGATTCTCCTCGATCCCGAAAGTCGCCGTTGTGCCGATCTTCGTGCTGTGGTTCGGCTCCGGCTCGGTACCGGCGGTGCTGACCGCGCTGTCGATCTGCTTCTTCCCGATCGTCGTCAACATCGCGACCGGGTTAGCCACCACCGAACCGGAACTCGAGGACGTGCTGAAGGCGCTCGGCGCCAGCAAGTTCGACATCCTGTGGAATGTCGGCCTGCCCCGAACCATGCCGTTCTTCTTTGCCTCGCTGAAGGTCGCGGTCAGCTACGCCTTTGTCGGCGCCGTGCTGTCGGAGACCGTCGCGTCGAACCGCGGCATCGGCAACGTCATGATGACCGCGTCCTCGAATTTCAACGTGCCGCTGGTGTTCGCCGGCCTGTTCGTGCTCGCCGGCCTCGGCGTCGCGCTCTACGTCATCTTCTCGCTGATCGAGGGGCGCGTCACCGGCTGGGCCACCCGCAAGAACGATCTGATCGCGACATGAACAACGATTTCGCCAACCGCCATCCAACCCAGTCGAGGAGGTCACCATGTTAACGAAAATAAGCGCCGCGCTGTTGGGAGTAGCTCTGTTCGCGGGCGCTGCAAGCGCCGAGGACACCACCATCAAGTTCACGCTGGGCTGGAAGACCCAAGGCAGCGACGCCGCGTTCTTCTATGCCAAGGACAACGGCTACTTCAAGGAGGAGGGCCTCAACGTCGTCATCGACCAGGGCGAGGGCTCCGGTGCGACCGTGACGCGCATCATGTCGGGCGCCTATGACGCCGGCTTCGGCGACGTCAACGCCATCATCCAGAACGCCTCGACCAAGCCGCAGGACGCGCCTGTCATGGTCTACATGATCTGGAACCAGCCGCCATTCGCGATCGTGACCAAGAACGGCAGCGGCATCAACTCGATCAAGGACTTTGAAGGCCACACGCTCGGCGGCGCGCAGGGCACGCCGACCACGCGGCTGCTGCCGGTGTTCGTCCAGAAGAACAAGCTGGAAGGCGAGAAGATCAAGATCTCCAACATGGCGCCGAACCTTCAGGAGCCGATGCTGATCAAGGGCGACATCGACGCCGCGCTGGTGTTCAACATCACCAGCTACTTCAACCTGGTGCTGAACCGCCAGGATCCCGACAAGGACTACAAATGGTTCTCGTTCGGCGACTACGGCATGGACCTCTATTCCAACGGCGTGATGGTCTCGCGCAAGCTGCTGGCGTCCAACCCGAAGGCCGTCGCCGGCCTCGTCCGCGCCGTCAACAAGGGCATGATCGCGGTGGCCAAGGATCAGAACGCCGGCATGAAGGCGGCGCTGAACTACGACAATCTGATCAATGTCGACGTCGAAAAGCGCCGGCTGCAATATTCCTTCGACAAGCTGATCGTCTCGTCCGAGATGAAGGAAATCGGCGTCGGCGACGTCAAGGACGACCGCATGACCCGCGCCATCGGCATCATCGTCGAAGGCTATCAGCTCGCCCGCGCGCCGGCGCCGTCGGAAATCTTCTCGCGCGAATTCCTGCCGCCGCGCGCCGAACGCGAACTGACCTATACGGCGAACTGACCGCAAGGCGCCGCGGTCATGGTCACGGAAGTAACGGCGCATCGCCTGTTCTGTGGTCCTGACCGCGGACTGCTTGAAAATGTCGTGCTACGGCACGACAACGGCATGATCACTTCGATTGCCGAGGGGGCTCCGCCCGCGACCGGGCCGCGCGCGCTCGTCCTTCCGGCCTTCGTCAACGCCCATGATCATGCGCGGCCGACCGCGTCTTCGTTCGGCGCGCTCGGCATGCCGCTCGAAAGCTGGATCTTGCGATCCGCGCTCGGCACGCCCGTCGATCCCTATCTCACCGCGGCCTCCGCGCTGGCCCGTTCGGCGCGGGCTGGCTGCGCGTCGATGATGGTGCATTACACAAGGCCGAGCGGGACCATGCCGCTGGTCGAGGAAGCCAAAGCGATTGGGCGCGCCGCAAGCGATGTCGGTATCCGCATCGCCTTTGCGCTCGCGGTACGCGACCAGAACCCGGTCGTCTATGGCGACAGTGAACCGGTGCTGTCTGAACTCGCGAGCGACGACCGCAAGACGATCGAGGAAATGTTTGTCCGCGCCCCGATGTCGCCTAAGGCCTACATCGAACTGACTGACGCGATTGCCTCGGCGATTGCAGGCCCCAAGGTCGACGTGCAACTCGGGCCCGCCGGGGTGCAGTGGTGCTCGAAGCCACTGCTGGAGGCGGTCGCCGAAAATTCCGCGCTGACCGGCCGGCGCATCCATATGCATCTGCTGGAGACCGTCTACCAGCGCGCCTGGGCCGATGAGCATTTCCCCGATGGCATCGTTCGCTACCTCCGCGACATCGGCTTCCTCTCGGAGCGGTTGACGCTGGCGCACTGCATCCATGCCCGGCCCGACGAGATCGAAATGATCGCGTCGTCCGGTGCGCGTATTGTTACCAACTTCAGCTCCAACATGCATCTGCGCTCGGGCCTCGCGCCGATCGCCGCTGCGCACCGATGCGGCTGCGCCATTGCGGTCGGCGTCGATGGCCTCGCCCTCGATGAAGACGACGACGTGCTGCGCGAGATGCGGCTGGTGCAGATGTTCCACGGCGGCCTCGGCTTCAAGCGCACCTGGACACCGCAGGAGTTCTTCGGTCTCGCCGTCGCCAATGGCCGCAAGGCGACGGGCGCTCCGGGAACGGGAGAACTGATGCCGGGCGCTCCCGCAGACTTCGTCACCATCGATCTCGACCGGCTCGACCGCGACCAGATCATGCCCGTCGATCCGATCGACCTTCTGTTCGCGCGCGGCAATGCGTCGCTGTTGCGCGATGTGGTTGTGGATGGGCGCAAGATCGTGAGCGACGGCCGCTGCCTGGGGGTCGATCTTCCCGCGATCGAACAGGAGTTGCGTGGCATCTACCGGGCCAGTGCTGGGAAACTCTCCGGTTTCCAGCGCGCCTGGCCAACGCTTTCAACCTCGCTTCAAGGCTGGTTCGAAGCGCAACGCGACTGCGGTTAAGCGCCTCGCACTGTTTAAGAATTCCGTGTTGCGGAAGAAAATTCCGCTTGCATCGGCAGGCGGGCGAGGTTTCATGGTCGGAAACAAGAAACTGAACCGGCGGAAGCACCGCGCCGGTCATCCGGCCATGGGGAAGCTTGATGGGCGCGTTGTCGCATCTGCGGATTGTCGAGATCGGGAGCGCGGCCGCGACGAGCTATTGCGCCCGCCTGTTCGCCGATTTTGGTGCGAGCGTACAGAAAATCGAGCCGCCGACCGGCGATCCGTTGCGAAAGACCGCGCCGCTGACGCCGAAAGGGCACAGCGCCTGGTTTGCGTTTCTCAATTTCAACAAGTCGAGTGTCGCGCTGGACGCAAGCGACGACGGCGCATCGGTCCGCCTGACCGAACTGATCGGCGCATGCGACATTTTGCTCGACGGCCGCGACATCGATGTGGCGGATTGCCCGGCCTTCGATCTCGCAAGCATCAAGCAGCGTAATCCCGGCCTCATTCATCTCGACGTGAGCTGGTTCGGCCGCGAGGGTCCGTATGCGCAGTTTGAAGCGACGGACTCGACGATCCGCGCGCTGACCGGGCTGATCAAACTGGTCGGGCCGGCCGAGGGCCCGCCGATGCATGCGCCGGATTTCCAGACCGGCATCTTCGCCGGCCTCTGGGGTTTTATCGCGGCGGCATCCTCGGTGCTGGGCCGCATGCAGGACGGTCGCGGCCGCGGCAGTTCGCTCAGCATCTTCGAGTCCAGCATCGCGGTCACCGAATACATCATGTTCGAAGGATTCGTGCGCGGCGACATCATGCGGCGGATCGGCGTCAATCGCTTCTGGCCGACATTCCCGGTCGGCATCTACCAGACCAAGCAAGGCTGGCTTGGCGTCACCACGGTGACGCCGGCGCAATGGCGCGCCTTCTGCGAGATGCTGGGACTGCTCGAGCTGCGCGACGACCCGAGACTGTTCATGGGCGTCGACCGCCTGCAGCATGTCGACTTGATCGAGAGCCAGTTCATCCCGCGGCTGAAGGCGCGCACCGCGCAGGAATGGTTTGCCGAAGGCCTGCGGCGCAAGATCCCGATCGTGCCGGTGCCCGCGATCAGCGATCTCATAGCCGATGAAGAGAAGCGGGCGCGCGGCGCCATCGTGCCGATCATGATCGGCGATGAGACCGGCTTCACCGCCGGTTCGATGCAACGCCTGACCGGCACGCCGCCGCGGCGTGGCGGCGCGGTGCCCGACATCGGCGAGAAAATGCTCGGCAGCGCGCATGCCGGCGAGGCCAGGACGTCGACGCCAGCGCCTGCGAAGGGCGATGCAAATCGCCTGCCGCTTGAAGGCGTTCGCGTGATCGATTTCTCGATGGGCTGGGCCGGGCCGATCTGCACCCGCACGCTGGCCGATCTCGGCGCCGACGTCATCAAGATCGAGGCCACCCAATATCCGGATTGGTGGCGCGGGGTAGACCGGCGGCCGGCCTATGTTCTCGAACAGATGTACGAGAAGTCGGTGCGCTACTGCATCATGAACCGCAACAAGCGCGGCATCACGCTCGATTTGACGCGGCCGCGGGGACTCGATCTGGCGAAGCGGCTGCTGGCCGACGCCGATATCGTGGTCGACAATTATTCCGTCGAGGTGCTGCCGAAGCTCGGGCTCGGCTACGAGGTGCTGAGCAAGCTCAATCCGAAGCTGGTGATGATGTCGATGTCGGCCTTCGGCGCCGGCAGTGTGCATCGCGATTGCCGCGCCTACGGCTCGACGCTCGAGCAAGGCTCCGGCCTGCCGAGCGTGGTCGGCGACGCCGGCGGGCCGCCGGTGATGAGCCACACCGCGTTTGGCGACGCAGTCGGTGGGTTGAACGGCTGCGCGGCGGTGCTCACCGCATTGATCCACGCCAAACTCACCGGCAAGGGCCAGTTCATCGATCTCGCGCAGATCGAATGCATGATGCCGTTTGCCGCGCCCTGGATCGTGGCGCATTCGATCGACGGCAAGGAGCCGGTGAAATACGGCAACCGCCATCCGGATTTCGTGCCGCATGGCTGTTTCACCTGTGCCGGCGCCGACAACTGGATCGTGGTCGCGGTTTCCAGCGATGCGATGTGGCCGAAGCTTGCAAGGCTGCTGGGGCGCGCCGACTGGATAGAGGACGCCCGCCTGAGGACCGCCGCCGGACGGCGCGCGATCGAAAGCGAGATCGAGGCCGCCATCTCGGCCTGGACCTCGGCGCGCGATCCGGAAGATGCAATGAGCGCATTGCAGGCAGCGGGCATCGCTTCCGGCGTGGCGCGGTTGCCGATCGAGTTGTTGAGGGATACGCAACTGCATGCGCGCGGCTTCATTCAGGAGATCGATCGCGCCTTCATCGGCAAGCACCCGCAACCCTCGATGCCGTTTCGTGAAGGCGCAACGCCGTTTCCGATCCGAAGCGCGCCGCCGACGCTCGGCGAACATAATCGCGAAATCCTCGTTGGCCTGCTCGGGCTTGTCCGATGCCGAGATCGATCAACTCACGCGCGAGGGCATCATCGGAACCGAGATGCTGATGGAGGAACAGCTCGTGAAAGAGAAGAAGCGGGCGGCGGGCTGATGGCAGCAGCCGGACCGGCACAGCGCAGAACGGAAGCGGTAGCAGGCGGCAGTCCGCAAGCGCTGATGTCGGTGCGCGGCCTCGGCATCCGCTTCAAGACCTCGCACGGCGTCTGGCAGGCGACCCGCAAGATCGACTTCGACATCGCGCCCGGCGAGCGCGTCGGCATCGTCGGCGAGAGCGGCTGCGGCAAGACCATCACCGGCCTGTCGATCCTGCGGTTGCTGCCGAACAATCTCGCCGGCCTCGATGGCTCGATCCACTTCGACGGGACCGATCTTGCTTCCTGCAACGCCCGCGAAATGCGCGCGATCCGCGGGCGGCGCATTGCGATGATCTTCCAGGAGCCGATGAGCGCGCTCGATCCGGTGTTTACCGTCGGTCATCAGATCGCCGAGACGCTGCGCGTTCATACCGGCATATCCAAGGAAGAGGCGAGGACGCGTACGCTCGATATGCTGCGCCGGGTCGGCATCGCCTCGCCGGAGCGGCGCATCGACGACTATCCGCACCAGCTTTCGGGCGGCATGCGCCAGCGCGTGATGATCGCGGCCGCCCTGATCTGCGGCCCGCAGCTCCTGATCGCGGACGAGCCGACCACCGCGCTCGACGTCACGGTGCAGGCGCAAATCCTCGAATTGCTGCGCGACCTCAGCGAGAAATCCAATACCGCGCTGATGCTGATCACCCATGACCTCGGCGTCGTCGCCGAGACCTGCACCCGCATGATCACCATGTATGCCGGCGAGGTGATCGAGGACGCCGCCGTCGATGACGCGCTGGTGCGGCCGCTGCATCCCTATACGTCGGGCCTGTTGCGCTCGCTGCCGCACTTAAGCCCGCGGCATGGCAAGCTGCCGTCGATCCCGGGCCGGGTACCCTCGATCATGGACATGCCCAATGGCTGCCGATTCAAGGCGCGCTGCCCCCATGCGGTGGCGGGCTGCGAGGCCGAGCAGGCGTTGCTCGATGCCGGCAGTGGCCGCAAGGTGCGGTGCTGGCGCTTTCGCGAGCTCGATCTGCCGGGCGCCTTGCAGCACGCGGCCACCGCGCCGATCGCCGCAATGGTCGCACACCCATGACGCCGCAGGCCGCCGATAACGCCATCGTCTCGGTGCGCGATCTCCAGGTCCGGTTTCAGACCACCGACCGCCGCGCCACCGTGAAGGCGGTCGATGGCGTCAGCTTCGACGTCCGCCGCGGCGAGACCTTTGGCATCATCGGGGAATCCGGATCCGGCAAGACCACGATCGGCCGCGCGCTGGTGTTTCTGCTCAAGCCCAGCGGCGGCGCCATCCTGCACAACGGCGTCGATCCGCTGGCGATGCCGCGACAGCAGTTCCAGAACCATCGCCGCGACTACCAGATCATCTTCCAGGACCCGAACGCTGCGCTGAACCCGCGTATGACGATATTGTCATCGGTGCTGGAGCCGCTGGAACTGGCAGGCCAGGGATCGAGGGCCGATCGGCTGAAGCAGGCACGGGAAGCAATGGATCGCGTCGGCCTGCCGCAGGAGGTAGCCGAACGCTATCCGCACCAGCTTTCCGGCGGCCAGAAGCAGCGCGTGGTGATTGCGCGCGCGCTGACGCTGCGTCCCAAGCTGATCGTCTGCGACGAGGTGGTGGCCGCGCTCGACATGTCGATCCGCGGCGACGTGCTCAATCTGTTTGCCGAGCTGCAGCGCGAACTCGGTCTTACCTATGTCTTCATCACTCACGATCTCGCTGTCGTCTCCCATATCAGCGAGCGGATCGCGGTGATGTATCTCGGCCGCTTCGTCGAGCTCGGGCCGACGGACAGGGTTTCCGAACAGCCGCTGCATCCCTATACACAGGGCGTTGCTGTCGGCCGAGCCGCGGCCGCTGCCGTCGGCCATGCGCGGCGACAACCGCATCGTGCTGCAGGGCGAAATCCCGAGCCCGATCGATCCGCCTTCCGGATGCCGGTTTCGGACCCGCTGCCAATACGCGCAAGACCTGTGCGCCGACAAGACGCCCGACTGGCGCGAGCTGATGCCCGATCACTGGGTCGCCTGCCATTTCGCCGGCCGCCCGAATTTTTCACCGAACTAGTTCGGAACTCATTGCGGAGGATAGGCCATGACACAGACGACGCGACGCGAGGTAATGGCGCTGATATCGGGTGCCCTGGCCGGTGCGGCCTTTGGCGACGACGCCTTCGCGCAAGGCACGCCCAAGCGAGGCGGCATCTTGCGCATTTCCGCGCCCGCCAATCCATCGAGCCTTGACCCGGCGACAGGCGGCGCCGGATCGGACCATGCTTTTCTGTTCACGATGTACGACACACTGACCGAATGGGACTTTGAGACGCTGAAGCCCAAGCCGGGGCTCGCCGAAAGCTGGAGCTTTACCGACCCGACCACCCTCGTGCTCAACATCCGATCCGGCGTTACCTTCCACGACGGAACGCCGGTCGATGCCGAAGCGATCAAGTTCAACCTGGAGCGTAACAAGAGCGACCCGAAGTCCAACATCAAGGCGGACCTCGCTTCGATGGTCTCGGCCGCGGTGACCGGGCCGATGCAGGTCACGTTGAAGCTGAATGCGCCCGACTCGGCGTTGCCGGGTATCCTCTCGGATCGTGCCGGCATGATGGTGTCGCCGACGGCGGTCAAGGCGAACGCGGCCGGCAATGTCGCGCGCACGCCGGTCGGCGCAGGGGCCTATGCCTTCGTCAGCTGGGCCGATGGCGAAAAGATCGTCGTCAAGCGCAACGAAAAATACTGGAAGCCGAACCGCCCTTATCCGGACGGAATCGAGTTTTCGATCATTCCGGAACTGACGACCGGTTCGCGCTCGGTCACCGCGGGCCAGAACGATCTGATGTACCAGCTGCCGCCCGGCAGAAGGCGATTCTTGAGCGCGCCAGCAACATCAAGATCTTCAACGGGCCGACGCTCTATGTCTTCCAGATCTTCCTGAACTGGGCGAAGCCGCCGTTCGACAACATCAAGGTGCGGCAGGCCTTCAATTTCGCGATCGATCGCGTGTCGTTCGTCAAGGCCGCGCTCGCCGGTCTCGCCGAGCCCGCCTACATGAACCTGCCGAAGTCGCATTGGGCCTACGACAAATCGGTTGCCGAGCTCTATCCGTACGATCCCGACAAGGCGCGCAAGCTGCTGGCGGAAGCAGGCTTCAAGGACGGGCTCGCGATCGAGATCGTGGGCTATCCGGATCAGGATTCGGTGCAGCGCCAGGAAATCCTGATCGAGCAGTTCCGCAAAGCCGGCATGAACGTGCGTTTCCTGAATGCGCCGATCGCGGAAGCGTCCGCGTCGTTCTTCGGCGCCGAGAAGCGTGGCTCCGGCATTCTGGCGGCCTGGACCGGGCGGCCCGATCCGAGCCTGACCTATTCGCTGATGTTCACCAGGGACGCCTATTATAACGGCGGCCGGGCGCCGGTGCCGCCGGAGCTGGAGGCGGCGATCAAGGAATCGCGAGCGTCGGAGGACATCGAGCTGCGCCGCAAGGCGTTTTCGACGGTGCAGCGGCTGGTGATGGAGAATGCGTTCGTAGCGCCGCTGGCGTTCCAGTTCGAACTGGTCGCCATGAACAAGAAGGTGCAAGGCTACAGGCCGAATCTGCTGGGCAAGCCGAAATACGACGACGTCTGGCTGGAGAGCTAACGCAGGAAACTGAAAATGGCGCGACGAAGTCCGGCCAGGGTCATCGGCGGCCGCCTGTTGCAGGCGCTGCCCGTGATCCTGCTCGCGACTTTCATGGTGTTCGCGCTATTCAAGCTGGTGCCCGGCGACATCGCGGTGACGCTGGCCGGCGACAACGCCACCGACGCGCGGATTACCGAAATACGCAAGATCTACGGCCTCGACCGGCCGTTCCTGGTGCAATATGGCGCCTGGCTCGGGCATGTCGTGCAGGGCGACCTCTCGCAATCGCTGCTGACGGGCGAGAAGGTCGCGACCTCGATCGCGCGGGCCTTTCCCAACACGCTGCTGATCGTGGCGATCGCCCTGGTGCTGGCGCTGGTCACGGGGATCCCGATGGGGGTGGTTGCGGCCATCAAGCCCAATGGCTGGGTCGACAAGACTGTCAGCATGATTGCCTCGCTGGGCGTTGCGATTCCCGGCTTTTGGCTGGCGATGATCCTGGTCGCCGAGATTTCGCTGAAACTGAACTGGCTGCCGGCGACCGGCGCCAAGTCCTTCAGCATCTCGCCGCTCGAAGCGATCCGGCATGCCCTTCTGCCGGGCATTGCGATCGCGGCCTACGGGATGGCCGAAGTGGCGCGGCAGCTGCGGGGATCGCTGCTGGAAGTGCTGTCGTCGCAATATGTGCGCACCCTGCACGCCAAGGGGCTGTCGATGACGCGCATCCTCTGGCAGCACGGGCTGAAGAATGTCAGCGTCAACCTGTTCACCATCATCAGCCTGCTGGTCAACCGCATGCTGGCGGCGACGGTGGTGATCGAGGCGGTGTTTGCCATTCCGGGGCTGGGAAGCCTGATCGTGCGCGGCGCCATCCAGCGCGATTTTCCGATCGTGCAGGGCGTGGTGTTTGCGATGGTGATCGTGGTGATCACGGTGAATTTGATCGCCGATTTGTTGTGCGCCGCCGTTGATCCGAGGATCGAGCAATGACGGATATGGCGCTGGCACCCCCGCGGCAACCGGGAGCACCTGGCCGGGTGCGCCGGTTGTTCCGCTGGCTGGCGACGGATCTGCGCGCGGCGCTCGCGATCCTGGTGCTGCTGGTGCTTGTCATCGTCGCGATCGGCGCGCCCTGGATCGCGCCCTATGCGCCGACCGCGCAGGACGTCAACAACATGCTGGCGGCACCGGGTCCGGAACATCTGCTCGGCACCGACGATCTCGGCCGCGACATCTTCAGCCGGCTGATCTACGGCGCGCCGGCAACCGTGTATGCCAGCCTGCTCGCGGTCAGCGTCGCCGTTGCGATCGGCCTGCCGGTCGGCCTGATCGCCGGCTTCTTCGGCGGCTGGACCGACGACATCATCAGCCGGGTCATCGACACCTTTCTCTCATTCCCGGCCATCGTGCTGGCGATCGCGGTGACCGGCGCGCTCGGCATTGGGCTGACCAACGGCATGATCGCGGTCGGCATCGTGATGTTTCCGGCGCTGGCCAGGATCGTCCGCGCCCGGACGCTGATCGTGCGCCAGGAGCTTTATGTCGATGCGTCCAGGTGTTTCGGGGCGCCGGCCTGGCATATCCTGTGGAAGCACGTGCTGCCGAATGCCTTGCAGCCGGTGATCGTGCAGGTAACGTTGTTGCTGGCGGCGGCGCTGCTGGCGGAAGCCAGCCTCAGCTTCCTCGGCCTCGGTATCCAACCACCGAACCCGAGCTGGGGCGCGATGCTGGCCCGTGCCTACCAATATATGGAGATCGCGCCCGAGCAGATGTACGCGCCGGGGCTTGCCATTCTGGTGGTCTCGCTGGCATTCAATGCGCTGGGAAAGTCCTTGCGTATCGTGCTCGATCCGACCATGAAGGATCGCTAGTCCCAGACGGAATGGTTCATGCCCTTCAATAAGCTCCTGATCGCCAACCGCGGCGAGATCGCCATTCGCATCGCGCGGGCCGCCGATGAAACCGGCCTTGCGACGGTTGCGATCTACCCCGCCGATGACGCCCAGTCGCCGCATGTCCGCGCCGCCGACGCGGCGCACGAAATCCCGGGGCGGGGGGCGCGGGCCTATCTCGATATCGAGGCCGTCGTTGCGGCTGCCAAGGCCACCGCGTGCGATGCGCTGCATCCCGGCTACGGCTTTCTCAGCGAGAACGCGTTGCTGGCGCGGCGCTGCGCACAGGAAGGGATCACCTTCGTCGGACCTTCGCCGGCGGCGCTCGATCTGTTCGGCGACAAGGCGAAGGCCAAGGCGCTGGCAAAGAACACCGGTGTCCCGATTATCGAGGGCACTGGCGGACCGACCACGCTCGACCAGGCAAAGGCCTTCTTCGCGTCGCTGGGCGCCGGCGGCGCGGTCATGATCAAGGCCATCGCCGGCGGCGGCGGGCGCGGCATGCGCATCGTCGATGACGCCGAAAAGATCGAGGAGGCCTATGCGCGCTGCCAGTCCGAGGCAAGAGCGGCCTTTGGCAGCGACGAGGTCTATGTCGAGCGGTTGATTCGCAACGCCCGCCATATCGAGGTGCAGATCATCGGCGACCACCATGGCGCGATCAGCCATTTGTGGGAACGCGAATGCACCATCCAGCGGCGGAACCAGAAGCTGATCGAGGTAGCGCCGAGCCCGTCGCTGAACGATGGCTTGCGCGCACGCATCATCCAGGCCGCCAAGCAACTCGCCGCTGCGGCGAACTACGACAATCTCGGCACCTTTGAGTTCCTGGTCGATGGCGACGCCAGAGGCGAGGGGTTATCCTTCGCCTTCATCGAAGCCAATCCACGGCTCCAGGTCGAGCACACCGTGACCGAGGAGGTGCTCGGCGTCGACCTCGTGCAGGCGCAGCTTGCGGTCGCCGACGGCGCCACGCTCGGCTCGCTGGGACTGGCGCAGGCCTATATCCCGAGGCCGCGCGGCTATGCGATGCAACTGCGCGTCAATATGGAGGTGATGGACGAGACCGGCGCCACCAAACCCACCGGCGGCACGCTCGCGCTGTTCGATCTGCCGGCCGGCCCCGGTATCCGCGTCGATACGTTCGGCCGTTCCGGCTACAAGACCAGCGCAGCCTTCGACTCGCTGCTCGCCAAGGTCATCGTGCATTCGACCGGTCCGAACTGGACCGATGTGGTGCAGAAGGCTGCGCGCACCTTGCGTGAGTTCCGTATCGCGGGCGTCGCCACCAACATTCCGTTCCTCGGCGCGGTGCTGGCGCATCCGGATTTCGTCGCCAACCGCATCAATACCGGTTTCATCGATACGCATGTCGCAGCCCTCGTCCACGCCGCGAACGAGCTTGCTGCGCCGGAGCTGGTGGAAGCAGGCGATGCGGTGACCGTATCCGACGTCCGCGAAACCTCGACCGGTCCGGCTGGCTCGGTCCCGGTGCCGGCGCCGCTGCAGGGCACGATCGTCGCCATCGAGGTCAGCGAAGGCGACCTCGTCCGCCCCGGCCAGCAGATCGCGGTGCTCGAATCCATGAAGATGGAGCATCTCGTGACCGCGCCGCATGGCGGCAAGGTGACGAGGATTTCCGCCGGTCCCGGCGTGACCCTGATGCAGGACGAGGCGATCCTGTTTCTCGAACCGGCCGAGATCGCTGCCCATGACATCGAGGAGGAGGAGGATGTCGATCTCGATCACATCCGCCCCGATCTGGCCGAACTGATCGCCCGCCACGCCATTACGCTCGATGAAAACCGGCCGGCGTCGGTCGAGCGGCGGCGCAAGACCAATCAGCGCACGGCGCGGGAAAACGTCGCCCACCTCGTCGATGACGGGTCCTTTGTAGAATTTGGCTCGCTCGCGATCGCCGGCCAACGCCGGCGGCGCAAGGTCGACGACCTCATCATGAACACGCCCGCCGACGGGCTGATTTCGGGCGTCGCCACCGTGAACGCGGACAAATTCGGCGCGGAAGGCGCCCGCTGCATGGTGATCTCCTATGACTACACCGTGCTGGCCGGGCACCCAGGGCCACATGAACCACAAGAAGATCGACCGCATGCTGGGGCTCACCGAGCAGTGGCGGCTGCCGCTGGTGTTCTACGCCGAGGGTGGCGGCGGCCGTCCCGGCGATACCGACCGGCTCGGCATGACCGGCCTCGACGGGCCGTCCTTCGTGCAATTCGCCAAGCTATCCGGACTGGTGCCGGTGATCGGCGTCGTCTCCGGCTATTGCTTCGCCGGCAATGCGGCGATGCTCGGCTGCTGCGACGTGATCATTGCAACCAGAAATGCGTCGATCGGCATGGGCGGGCCGGCGATGATCGAAGGCGGCGGGCTCGGCGTCTATCATCCGGCCGAGGTTGGGCCGGTGTCGTTCCAGTCGCCGAACGGCGTCATCGACATCCTCGTCGAGGATGAAGCGGAGGCAACCACCGCCGCCCAAAGATACCTGTCTTATTTTCAGGGCGCGGTGGCCGACTGGAAGGCGCCGGACCAGCGGCTGCTGCGGCGGGCGATCCCGGAAAACCGCCTGCGGGTCTATGACATCCGGACCGTGATCGATCTGCTCGCCGACGAGGGGTCGGTGCTGGAAATCCGCAGGGATTTCGGCGTCGGCATGATCACGTCGTTCATTCGTATCGAAGGCAAGCCGTTTGGCCTGATCGCCAATAATCCAAAGCATCTCGGCGGCGCGATCGACGCGCCCGCCGGCGACAAGGCCGCGCGCTTCATGCAGCTTTGCGACGCCTTCGATATTCCGATCATATCGCTGTGCGACACGCCGGGCTTCATGGTGGGACCAGAAGCCGAGAAGACCGCGATCGTGCGCCATGTGGCGCGGATGTTCGTCACCGGCGCCAGCCTCACCGTGCCGCTGTTCGGCGTCGTGCTGCGCAAGGGCTACGGCCTCGGCGCGCAGTCGATGATCGGCGGCGGCTTTCACGCCTCATTCTTCACGGTGGCCTGGCCGACCGGCGAGTTCGGCGGCATGGGGCTGGAAGGTTATGTGCGGCTCGGCTTCCGCAAGGAGATGGAAGCGATCGCCGACCCGGTCGAGCGCGAGAACTATTACAAGGCCAAGGTCGCCGAACTCTATGCCAACGGCAAGGCGGTCTCGATCGCCTCGGTGCTCGAGATCGACGAGGTGATCGATCCCGCCGACACGCGGCACTGGATCATGTCGGGCCTGCGATCGGTGCCGAAGCCCGAGCCGCGGAGCGGCCGCAAACGGCCGTGCATCGACGCGTGGTGATCTTACCTCGCCCCGCAAGAGCGGGGCGAGGGAGAAGCAAGTCACCCCAGCCGCAACTCGTCATAGCCCTTCGCCGCGACCTCGTCGCAGCGGGCGCGGTAGGCCGGCGCGCTGCCGCTGTAGCGGGCGATGATGCGGGTCTGTTTGCCTTCGATGTTGGAGTTGATCCCGGTCATCCAGGAATTGACCTCGTTGGACAACAGCCCGACGCCGAGCGCCTTGACGTGATCGGTCCATGATTCCACACCGGCGGTGGTCGCTTCCAGCCGGGTCAAATTCTTGTCCCGCGCGAAGCGAACCAAGCCCGTAACCCAGTCGACGCTGTATTCGATGCTGCGCGGGATATTGCCGAGCGCGGTGTGCGGGCCCATCAGCATCATCATGTTGGGGAATTCGTGGACCATGATGCCGAGATAGGTCTGCGGTCCGCGCTTCCATTTGTCCTTCAGCTTTGCGCCGTCGGCGCCGCGGAAATCGATCTTGTCGAAGCTGCCGGTGATGGCGTCGAAGCCGGTGGCGTAGATGATGATGTCGAACTCGATATTCCTTCGCGCTGGTCTTGATGCCTTCGGGCGTGATCCGCTCGATCGGCGTCTCCACAATATCGACCAGCTCGACATTGTCCTGGTTGTAGACCTCGTAATAGAAGGTCTCGAGCGGCAGCCGCCGCGTGCCAAAACCGTGATTCTTCGGAATCAGTTTTTCCGCGATCGCCTGGTTCTTCACCCGCTGGCGGATTTTTCGGGCGACGAAATCGCTGATCGTCGCATTCGCCTTGTGATCGATCAGGATGTCGCGGAAATTGCCCTGCCAGATGCCGAAGCCGCGTTCGCCATAGAGCTTTTCGTAGAACGCCTCGCGCTCCTCG
Source organism: uncultured Alphaproteobacteria bacterium (assembly GCA_963742665.1). GTDB lineage: Bacteria > Pseudomonadota > Alphaproteobacteria > Rhizobiales > Xanthobacteraceae > Bradyrhizobium. Next base: position 49,245 of record CAVUNH010000021.1, on the reverse strand, counting down.
TCGGAAACCTCGAACGCGCCGCGCGGGTCCGGCGTGTGCAGGAAGCAGGCAAAGGTCTCCTGGCAGCGGGCGAACATCTCGGGATAGCCGGCCTTGATCTGCTTCTGCGTCTCGGCGTCGATCTTGCCGTTGTGCAGCGGCGCGCACCAGTTCGGCGTGCGCTGGAACACGGTGAGATGGCCGACATCCCTGGCAATGGTCTGGATGGTCTGCACGCCGGTGGCCCCGGTGCCGATCACGGCGACGCGCTTGCCTTTGAAATCGACCGGCTCGTGCGGCCATCGCGCGGTGTGGAAGGAAGCTCCCTTGAAACTGTCGCGGCCCTCGATGCGCGGCAGCGTCGGCGTCGACAAGGGACCGATTGCAGTGATCAGGAAGCGGGTGCGGAAGCGGCTGCCGTCCTCCAGCGTGATGTTCCAGCTCCGCGTATTCTCGTCGTAATGGGCGGCCGTGACCCGGCTTCTGAACTGGATGTCGCGGCGCAAATCGAATTTGTCGGCGACATGGTTGAGATAGCGCAGCGTCTCCGGCTGGCCGGCGAAATGCTCGGACCAGTCCCATTCCGCCAGCAACTCCTTCGAAAACGAATAGCCGTAGGAATAGCTTTCCGAGTTCGAACCGCGCGCCGGGGTAGCGGTTCCAGTACCAGGTACCGCCGACATTGGTGCCGGCCTCCAGCACGCGCACCCGCAATCCGAGTTCGCGCAAGCGATAGAGCTGGTACAGGCCCGACATGCCCGCGCCGATGATGATGGTGTCGTAATCGAGGTCAGCGCCTGATGGCGTTGGGCTGTCGGTTTGGCGCGAAGTGGCCACGTGGCTGATCTCCGGGATGTGCTGGTCGCAAGGCTAGCCGGTCTTGCGGCCGCGAACAAACCTTGCAGAGCGCATCTGCCATCGCGAATTGGCTGGTGTTCCCGGTTTGCTTGCGGATGCGCTCTCACAGGTATAGTGTAGTAGACATAGCAACCTGTGATACAGGAGCTGAGCCATGGCATACTCGCAATCGGCTGCTGCGATCCTAACCGGCAAATGGACCTATCGCAGCTTTCTCAACGACCCCACACAGGTCACCAGTGATCCGGACAAGGCTGCCGAGAACCTGCTGGCGCTGCTGTTTGCGGAAGCCGTGTTCACGTTCGAGATTCCGACGCCGACGACCCTGAAAGGCGCGATCGACTGGCCCGGCGGCGGCCTCAATCTGCACGGAATGGTCCAACAAGACGGCGGCGCGCCTTTTGTGGCGATCAGAGGGACCGGCCGGCCCCATACCGACACTGCGCACTGGGAATATGATTATCACGGCCAGCTTGCGTATCATTGGCCGCATGGCGTCAACCAGCGGCCGGCGATCGTCGGTAACGTGTTCCGCGCCAAGCCGCACGACGGCGCGCCGGCGGGCATCGTGGCGTCGTTCATCGCGGTCAAGCAGGGTTGATCCGATAGTTCGCAACGCGGAAAGCCCGCGATTGCGCCGCAAATGGTCTGCATTGCCTCGTCTTTACTCAGCACGCGATTTGGCTATCGTCCGTGATCGGGGCCGGCCGATCTGCGCCGGTCCGGAGACGCCGATCGCCCGTGAAGCGGCGACGGTTCGTGCGGGAGTAAAGCGATGGCCCAGGCGCTGCAGCGCAAGCTGAATTCGATCGATGTCAGCGACCCCAGGCTGTATCAGGACGACAACTGGCGCCCGCTGTTCGCGCAGCTGCGCCGCGACGATCCCGTGCACTATTGCGAGGCCTCGGCGTTCGGACCCTATTGGTCGGTGACGCGCTACGACGACATTTTCGAGGTCGAACTCGATCACGAGAATTATTCGTCGAGTTCGGAACTCGGCGGCATTCAGGTGACCGACCAGCCGAAAGGGCAGGAGTACGCGAACTTCATCCGGATGGATCCGCCCGGCCACACCGGGCATCGCCGGACCGTGGCGCCGATCGTGGCGCCTTCCAACATTGCCAATCTCGAGCCGTTGATCCGCAAACGCACCGCCGACGTGCTGGACGCGTTGCCGCGCCGCGAGACCTTCGACTGGGTCGCCCGTGTCTCGACCGATCTCACCAACATGATGCTGGCGACGCTGTTCGATTTCCCCTGGGAAGACCGTGAGAAGCTGACCTGGTGGTCCGATGTCGCGATCGCCAATGTCGATGCCCCCGATGCCGTCGTTCATTCGGCGGAGGAGCGGGTCAATGAGCTCGGCAAGATGGGCGAATATTTCCGGAAATTATGGGATGCCCGCGCCAACGCCGCGCCGACCTTCGACCTGGTCTCGATGCTGGCGCATTCGGAAGCGACCCGCAATCTGCAGGCGCGCGAATTCATCGGAACGATCGCGCTTCTGATCGTCGGCGGCAACGATACCACGCGCAACTCGATGAGCGGCGGACTGATGGCGCTGGTCGAAAATCCCGAGCAGTTCGAACTGGTGCGCGCCAGGCGCGAATTGATCCCCAATCTGGTCTCTGAATCGATCCGCTACCATTCGCCGGTGCTGCACATGCGCCGCACCGCGCGCAACGACGTCGAGCTCGCCGGCCGCCGGATCGCCAAGGGCGACAAGGTGGTGATGTGGTACATTTCCGGCAACCGCGACGAGGACAAGATCGACCGCGCGGATGAATTCATTGTCGATCGCGCCAAACCCCGGGCGCATCTCGCGTTCGGCGCCGGCATCCACCGCTGCGTCGGCGACCGGCTCGCCGAACAGCAAATCCGCATTCTCTGGGAGGAAATATTGCAACGGGATCTCAGGTTCGAAATCATGGGGCCGCCGCAGCGGGTCTGTTCGAATTTCATCCGCGGCATTCGCACGCTGCCGGTGAGGATTACAAGCTGATGAACGATCCCGTTGACGTCCTGATCATTGGCGCCGGTGCGTCCGGCGCGGCGGTGGCCTGGAGCCTCGCCGACACCAAAATGCACATCCTCTGTCTCGACCAGGGTGGCTGGATGAATTCTTCCGAATATCCCAGCACGGGCCGGGATTGGGAGGCGAAATTCTACGGCGACTGGTCGACCAGCCCGAACATCCGTAAGCGCCCCGAGGATTATCCGATCAACGACGACAATTCGCCGATCAAGGTAGTGAACTTCAACGCTATCGGCGGCTCGACGGTGATGTACACGGCGCACTGGCCGCGGCTGCATCCGTCCGATTTCAAGGTGAAGACGCTGGATGGCGTCGCTGACGACTGGCCGATCGACTACGACGCGTTGACGCCGTTCTTCGAAGAGAACGACCGCATGATGGGCGTCTCCGGCCTGTCCGGCGATCCCCGTTCGCCGCTGACCCGGCCGCCGATGCCGCAGCAACCGCTAGGCCGTTCTGGTGCGATTATCGGCAAGGCCATGAACAAGCTCGGCTGGCATTGGTGGCCGTCGGACACGACGGTGGCGACCATGGACTATGAGGGCAGGGCGCGCTGCATCAATCTCGGCCATTGCACGCCGGCCTGCGCGCAAGGCGCCAAAGCCTCGACCGATATCACCTATTGGCCGCACGCGATCCGCGCGGGGGTCGAGGTCAAGACCCATTGTCGGGTACGCGAGATACTGACCAACGAGCACGGCATGGCCTCGGGCGTCGTCTACTACGACAAGGACGGCGTCGAGCAGTTCCAGCCGGCGGAGGTCGTGATCATCGCCTGCAATGGCGTCGGCACGCCTCGGCTGTTGCTGAATTCGGCGTCAGGCCGCTTCCCCAACGGCCTCGCCAATTCGTCCGGCCTGGTCGGCAAGAATCTGATGTTCCACCCCTATGCGCAGATCTACGGCTTCGTGAAGGAGCCGACCGATAGCAACCGTGCGCCGCCGACCTGCCTCTGGAGCAAGGAGTTCTACGATACCGACCTCTCACGCGGCTTCGTCCGCGGTTACGGCATCCAGTTCGGCCGCGGCGCAGGGCCGGTGTTCGAGGCAGTTGCGAGCGAGCAGAAGGGGCTCCTGCCGTGGGGCGCGGATCATCACCGCGTCTTCCGTAAGCTCAACGGTCATCGCATCGCGGTGTCGGCGATTTGCGAGGATCTGCCCGAGGAACATAATCGTGTCACCCTCGATCCCGTGCTGAAAGACGGCCACGGTATTCCGGCGCCGAAGGTCGACTACACCATCAGCGAGAATAGCCGGAAGATGATGGACCATGGACTGGCGCGTGGCCGGGAGATTCTCGAAGCCGCCGGCGCGACCGACATCTCCGTCAACGATCCGATCCTGTATGGCGGCTGGCATCTGCTCGGCACCGCGCGTATGGGGACCGACCCCGCCCGCTCCGTGGTGAACGAATGGGGCCGCGCACACGACGTCAAGAACCTCTTCATCGTCGACGGCAGCGTGTTCGTCACCTCGGGCGGCGTCAACCCGACCTCCACCATCCAGGCCGTCGCGCTCTACATCGCCGATCAGATGAAGCAGCGCCTCGCCAATTTGTTCGATTGAGGTTGCCATGTCCGAAACAAATGAACTGACCTCAGCCCATCGCGGCGACCTCCGCACCATCGCCGCGATGATCATTCCCGCCAGCGATGAGTACAAGGTGCCCGGCGCGGACGACACCGCGATCCAGGCCGACATGCTGGCGACGCTCGGGCGCGACGCCGCGCTGGTGCGGCAGGCGCTCGATCATCTCGCCCGCCTTGCCGGCAAGCCGCTGGTCGAACTTGATCCAGCGCGGCGCGATGCGGTGGCAAAGGAATTTCGTGCATCGGGAGGTGCTGCGGCCGCAACCCTCGTCCGCGTCGTGCTGCAATGCTATTACCGCGACGACCGCGTGCTGCGCTCGCTCGGGCTGGAGCTACGCGCGCCGTTCCCGTTGGGCTACACGCTGGAACAGGGCGACTGGTCGCTGCTCGATCCGGTGAAGGCCAGGCCGCCGGCGTTGCGGCGGGCGTAGCGACCACAAGGAGTTTGTTTCCCTCTCCCCTTGTGGGAGAGGGTGGACGCGATGCGTAGCATCGCGGACGGGGAGGGGTTCTTTCCGCGGATGCAGACCCCTCATCCGCCTTCGCTGCGCGAAGGCACCTTCTCACACAAGGGGAGAAGGAAAGAAGCGACCTTTCCTCAGAACTATTACTGCTGCAACGCCGCCAGCAACTCGTCCGGTGCTTCCACCATCATCATGTGCCCGGCGCCGGGCAGCACGATGGTCCGCGCGTTCGGCGTTGCCGCCGCCAGCGTCTTGCCTGATTTCGCTGGCGTCATCATGTCGCGCTCACCGAGGATGAAGGTCGCGGGCACCTTCACGGCGGCCGCCGCCGCCAGCGCATTCTCGTAGGAATTGCAGGCGTTGAGATCGTTGTAGAGCACACCCGGACGGGTCTGCTGCAGCACGCGTTGCGCGCCCTGGTGCATCCACAATCCCGGCGCGAGGCTGCCGCCGAGTTCGGCCCTGAAGCCGAGGCCCCAGATCGAAACCATGTCGAATGCATCGGGGCTGTTGGCTTCGGCGGCCTTGAGCAGATCGGGGCCGACGGTCATCGTCGCCGCGGTGCCGATCAGGCTCAGGCTTGAAACCTTGTCCGGATGCCGCGCAGAGGTTTCCAGCGCGATCAACGATCCCATGGAGTGCCCGACCAGTTTTGCCCGGGGCGTACCGGCCGCATCCAGAAGCGCGGCGGTCCAGTCGGCCATGTCCGATATCGTCGGCAGCGCCTTGCCGGCCGAGCGGCCATGGCCGGGCAAATCAGGCGCCAGCACGGTGTAGCCATGATGGGCGAACCACCGGCTGTGCAGCGCCCAGGTCGAGTGATCGAAGCCTGCGCCGTGCAGCATCACGACCGCGGGCAGCGAAGGGTCGAACGGCCGGCCGCCGGTCGCAATGAAAATATCGGCACCCTTCACTGACAATTGCATGGCTCAAACCCTCTGCGACGCGCGGAGCGCCTGGCCGAGATCGTCGATGATATCTGCTGAAGCCTCGATGCCGACCGACAGCCGCACCAGTTCCTCGCCGATCCCGGCCGCCTTGAGTTGGTCGGCGTCCATCTGCTGGTGCGTGGTGCTGGCGGGATGAATGACGAGCGTCTTGGCGTCGCCGACATTGGCGAGGTGGCTGACCATGCGCAGCGTCTCGATGAATTTCTTGCCCGCAGGCCGGCCACCCTTGATGCCGAAGCTGACGATCGAGCCCGCGCCGCGCGGCAGCAGCTTTTTTGCCAGCTGATGGTCGGGATGATTTTCCAGCGCGGGATGCAACACCCACGCGACCGCCTTGTTGGCGGCAAGAAACTCCAGCACCGCAAGCGTATTGGTCATGTGTCGTTCCATGCGGACGCCCAGTGTCTCGACGCCCTGCAGCAGCTGGAACGCGTTGGTCGGCGACAGGCACGCGCCGAAATCGCGCAGGCCTTCGGTGCGGGCGCGCATGATGAAGGCGGCCTGGCCGAACTGCTCGTCGAAGACGATGCCGTGATAGCCGGCATAGGGTTCGGTCAGCACCGGGAATTTGCCTGACGCGTGCCAGTCGAAGCGGCCGCCATCGACGATGACGCCGCCGATCGCGATGCCGTGGCCGCCGATCCATTTGGTGGCGGAGTTCATCACGATGTCGGCGCCGAGCTCGATCGGGCGGCTGAGGAACGGGGTCGCAAAGGTGTTGTCGATCAATAGCGGAATCTTGGCGTCATGCGCGATTTGCGCGACTGCCGGGATATCCAGCACTTCGAGGCCGGGATTGCCGATGGTTTCGCCGATCACCAGCCGCGTGTTCGGCTTGATCGCCGCGCGGAACTCATCCAGCGCGCGCGGCTTGACGAAAGTCGTGGTGATGCCGAAGCGCGGCAGCGTGTGGGCGAGCAGGTTGATGGTGCCGCCATAGAGCGAGGAAGAGGCGACGATGTGGTCGCCGGCGTTCATCAGGGTGGCGATGGCGAGATGCAATGCTGCCATGCCGCTCGCCGTACAGATCGCACCGACGCCGGCTTCCAGCGCCGCGAGCCGTTCTTCGAGTACCGCCGTCGTCGGGTTCGAAATCCGCGTGTAGATGTGGCCGGCGCGCTCCAGGTTGAACAGCGCGGCGGCGTGGTCGGAATCCTGGAACACGTACGAAGTCGTCTGATAGATCGGCACCGCGCGGGCGCCGGTGACGGGGTCCGGGCGCTGGCCGGCATGCAGGCTCAGGGTTTCAAAGGAAGGCGGCTTGGGTGCGGGCATGCGGGGCTCGTCAAGTCGTTGGGTGGCCAGGGATTGGTTTCGCCGCTGTCAGACGTGCACGGCAGTGCGGACGCGGCCGGCATTTCCGAACACGCGCAGATAACGTTCGACCTCGGACGCCGATCCGGTGGCCTTTTCCGGATTGTCCGACAGCTTGACCGCCGGCCGTCCGTCGACCGACGTCACCTTGCAGACGATCGAGATCGGATCGAGATCGGCCGATCCATCCGGCGCGCAGCCGACGAAGTCGTTGGTGAGGTTGGTGCCCCAGCCGAAGCTGACGCGGACGCGACCGGAGAAGTGATGATATGTTTCCTCGATCGAACCGACATCCATGCCGTCGGAAAACACCAGAAGCTTTTCCCGGGGATCGCGGCCCTTCTGCTTCCACCATTTGATGATGTCTTCGCCGGCCGTGATCGGCGGCGCGCTGTCGGGGCGAAAGCCGGTCCAGTCCGCGACCCAGTCCGGTGCATCCCTCAGGAACGGCTTGGTGCCGAAGGCGTCGGGCAGCGCGATCAGGAGGTTGCCGCCATAGGTGTGGCGCCATTGATCGAGGATGCGATAGGGCGCCCAGCGAAGTTCAGTGTCGTCATTGGCGAGGGCTGCCGCCACCATCGGCAGTTCATGCGCGTTGGTGCCGATCGCTTCGAGATCGTTGTCCATCGCGAGCAGCACGTTGGAGGTGCCGGTGAAGGACGCGCCAAGCCCTTCCTTGACCGCCTCGACGCACCAGCGCTGCCACAGAAACCCGTGGCGGCGGCGCGTGCCGAAATCCGACAGCCGCAAGCCCTCGAGCTTGCGCAAGCGTTCGACCTTGGACCAGAGCTTTGCCTTGGCGCGGGCATAGAGCACGTCCAGCGCAAACCGCCCCTGGCCCTTCATCGCCTGGCGCGAGCGCAGCTCGTTCAGGATCGCGAGCGCCGGGATTTCCCACATCGTGGTGTGGGTCCACGGCCCGTGGAAATGCAGCTCGTACTGGCCATCGACCTTGTGCAGTTCGTATTCGGGCAGGCGGAAGTTGGCGAGCCAGTCGATGAACCCGGGCGAGAACATCTGGGTCTTGCCGTAGAACGTATTGCCGGCGAGCCAGATCAGTTCCTTCTTGGAAAAGCGGATGGTGCGGGCGTGGTCGAGCTGGGCGCGCAACTCGCCCTCGTCGATGATTTCGGCGAGCCGCACATGCCTGCTGCGGTTGATCACCGAGAAGGTTACCTGCTGATCCGGGTAGAACTCCAGGATCATCTGTTGCATCAGCAACTTGTAGAAATCGGTATCGAGCAGGCTGCGCACGATCGGATCGAGCCGCCAGCCATGGTTGTAGGTCCGGGATGCGATATCTGTCACTGCCATGCGGGAACTCTATCGCGCCGGGGGCGGCCCAACCAGTGGGTTTTGCCGGCGGCATGGCAGCTCAGCGCGCCATTTCCTGCCGGATACGCCCGATGGTGGCGTGGATATCGGTCCATCCGGGCTTATCCGGGGCAAATTGTCGCCGCAGATAGGCGGCGAGTTCGGCGACCTGGCCGTCGGTAAAGCTGTCCCGGAAGGCCGGCATATAGCCGAGGTCGCTCGACACGGGGGCCGCGATGCCGTGCAGGATCACCTGGATCAGATTGTCCGGCCGCGCGCTGTGCAGATTGCTGTTCAGCGCCAGCGACGGCCGGCTGCCGAACAACGGCGCGCCGCCGACCTCGTGGCAGACCGCGCAGGCGCCCTGATAGAGCCGCGCGCCGGTGCTCGATATTGCGGGCATTCTCGTGCTGGTCGCGGCTTCGAGTTTGGCGGCCAGCGCATCCTGCGCCGGCCGGTCGATCGCATTCTCGTTAAATGAAGCGAGATAGACCGCCATGGCGCGGATGTCCTGATCGGGCAATGCGGCCAATTCCTTCACGACCGGCGCCATCGGTCCGGCGGCTGTGCCGTGGAAGCGGGATTCGCCTGACCGCAAATACGCGAAAAGCTCGTCCTCGTTCCAGGGGATCGGCGCCTGCGACAGCGACGTCAGCGCCGGCGCTTCCCAGCCCTCCGCGAAGCCGCCGGCGAGATAGGCGGCTTGCCGTTCCGCGCCCAGCGCATTGCGTGGCGAGTGGCAGGCGCTGCAATGGCCGAGGCCCTCGACCAGATAGGCGCCGCGATTCCAGATCTCCGATTTGGTTGCGTCGGTCTCGAAGGGTGTGGATTGATGAAACAGCGCGTTCCATCCGGCCAGCAGTGGGCGCACGTTGAACGGAAACGCCAACGCGTTGGGCTTGTTCTCGGCGCGCACCGGCGATTGCGCCATCAGCCAGGCGTAGAGCGCCTGCATGTCCGCATCGGTCGTTTTCGCGAAGTGCGTGTAGGGGAAGGCCGGGTAGAGATGCCGGCCGTCGCGATGGATGCCCTCGCGCATCGCGCGCTCGAACGCGGGATAGGACCACGCGCCGATGCCGGTTTCGACATCCGGCGTGATGTTGGTGCTGTAGATGATGCCGAACGGCGTTTCGAGCGGTTTTCCGCCGGCGTTGAGCGCGCCGTTGATGCCGGTGTGGCAGACCGCGCAGTCGCCGAGCGCCGCGAGCTGCTGGCCCCGCGCAATGGTCGCGGCCGCATAGACCGACGCATCTGGCCGCGCGATCGGCGCGATCGCGCGCCACGGCAGTACGGCGGCGCCGATGCCGAAGACCGCCGCACACAGCGCCGCGGCGGTTGCCAGCACGTCGCGCCGTCCGGCAAACGGATTTTGCCATTTGTCCAGTGCGGGCGCGAGCTGCGGCGCCGGCAAGGCTTCCGGCGCCGTTGGTACGTCGCCATGCAATCCCCGCAAGATACGTTCCGGCGTGAACGGCAGTTCGCGAAACCGCACGCCGGTGGCGTCATAGATCGCGTTGGCGATGGCAGCGGCGCTGGGGACGGATGCCGAACTCGCCGACGCCGAGCGGCGCCTGGTCCTGCCGCGGCAGCATCAGCACGTCGATCTTGGGCACGTCGGGGAACTTGATGATGGGGTAGGCGCCCCATTCGCGCGCGGTCACGGAAGCGCGGTCGAACGATACTTCCTCCATCAGCGCGCGGCTGGTCGACTGAATCACGTTGCCGTGGATCTGGTGACGCACGCCTTCCGGATTGATCATCAGGCCGGAATCCTGCCCCGCCACCACGCGGGTGACGCTGACATCGCCGGTCGCCTTGTTGACGGCGACATCGGCGATCCATGCCGACCAGGCCGCACCATAGCCCGGAAATTTGCTGTGGACGTAGAGTGCATAGGCAAAGCCGCGCCCGCGCACGATATCGCCTTCGGCCTCTTTTTCCTGCCGGACCGGCCGCGGTTTCCATCCCGCGCGCTCGGCCACCGCCTTGACCAGATCGACGGCGCGGGCATCCTTCAGATAGCGCAGGCGGTATTCGATCGGGTCGACGCCCGCCTCATCGGCGAGTTCGTCGATATAGGATTCATGCGCGAACGTATTCGGCAGCGCCGAGACGCCGCGAAACCAGGAGGCGCGCACGATCGGCGGCATGTCGTGCGCCACCACGCGCAGATGGTCGTAGTCGTAAGGTGGGATCGCGGTGCGGTCGCCCATCTCGAACACCGCCGGCTCCGGCGCGATCCGCCCGGTCAGCAGCAGCGCCAGCGTCGGCGCGCCGTTCGAGGGATAGCGCGTGGTGAAATCATAAGCCGCGACGCTGCCGTCGGCGTTCAGCCCGCCATTGACGTCCATCAATTGCCCGGTGCCCTTCGGCTCCCAGGCGTGTTCCTGCTCGCGCGCTCAACTGCACGCGAACGGGACGGCCGACCGCGCGCGACAGCAACAGCGCATCCGCGGTGACGTCGTCGGCGCAGTTGCGGCCATAGCAGCCGGCGGCTTCCATCCTGACGACATCGATCTCGGCTTCCGGCCGTTCGATCAGGAGCGCGAGGTCGCTGCGCAGCATGTGCGGGTTCTGCGTGCCCGACCACACCCGGACCGCGCCGTGCTGATAATCGGCGACCGCGCAGGACGGGCCGATCGAGCCGTGCATCTGATAGGGCCAGACATAAGTCCGCGCCATCGGCTTGGCGGCAGCTGCGATAGCTCCGTCAACGTCGCCCTTGTCGATCAGCGTCCGCGGTGTCGATGGATTGGCGCGCAAGGCGGTTGCGAGTTCGCCGAGGTCGGGCAACGTCGGCATCGGCCTCCAGCTGACCTTCAGCCGCGCCGCGGCCTTGATCGCGTTTTCCTCGCGCTCGGCGACCACGCCGACGAAATCGCCGATCCGGACCACCGCCACCAGCCCCGGAGTATCGCGCACGGACGCTTCGTCGACCGCGATCAGGCTGGTGCCGACAAAAGGACCGGCATCGACGCCGGCATAAGGCGGTCGCACCACGCGGCCGTGCAGCATACCGGGCAGGCGCATGTCGTGCACGTAGACCAGTTCGCCGGTCGCCTTCGCCGGCAGGTCGACGCGCGGCACCGACTGCCCGACGATGGTGTGAGTGCTGACATCCTTCACCACCACGTCGTCGGACAGTTCGAGGCGAATGGTGTCGTCTGAAATCAGTTCGCCATAGCTGACGCTGCGGTTGTCCTGGCCGCCAATGAGACCGTCTTCAATGCCGAGATCCGCAACCGGAACCTCCAGCCGTTCGGCGGCGCGCGCGATCAAATATTGCCGCGCCTGCGCCGCCGCCTTGCGCAGCGGCACCGCTGATATCTGGATGGTTTCGCTGGCAATGGTCGCACCCTGGTTGGGCACGACGGCGGTATCGCCGAGCACGACCACGACGCGCGCAAAGGACACGTCGAGTTCTTCGGCGACGATCTGTCCGAGCGCGGTGCGAATACCGGTGCCGAGGTCGACATGGCCGTTATAGGCGGTGACCGAGCCGTCCGATGTGATCTTGACGAAGGTCTCGAACGCGCCGGAGGTCAACCGCCGGACAACCGACAGCGATCCCGGCGATCGCGCGTCCGTCGAAGGATTGTCCGGCGCTGCCATCAGTCGCGGGCCTCCAGCACAAGGCCCGCCGCCCGCATCGCCGCGCGCATGATCTCGATATGCGCGCCGCATCGGCACAGATTATGGCGCAGCGCTTCCATCACCTCGGCCTCGGAGGGCTGAGGGCTTCGCGTCAACAGCGCCTTGGTAGAGATGATCATGCCGTTCAGGCAGTAGCCGCATTGCGCGGCCTGCTCGATGATGAAGGCCTCCTGCACGGGATCGGGATGCGCGCGCGAGCCGAGCCCTTCGAGCGTCACAATGTCGCGCCCGGCGCAGCCCTCGATCGGGATCACGCAGGACCGCGCCGCTTCGCCGTCGATCAGCACCGCGCAGGCGCCGCACTCGCCGAGCCCGCAGCCATATTTCGGTCCGTTCAGTTCGAGGTCGTTGCGCAGCACATAGAGCAACGCGGTGTCGGGCGCGGCGTCGACATCGCAGGATTTGCCGTTGACGGTCAGGCGCATCGTGCTCTGCGTCATGCTCCCCCAAGTCCCGGTTATGTCCCGGTTGCGCTGCAAAAATTCGCGCCGAATGCCTGGCTGAGGATACCGTTCGTATACAAACGTGCAAGCGGCGCGTTCCCCGATGCTGCGCGCTGCCGGCCTTATGAACAAGGGCGCGCGGCCAATGCGCTTTTATGCGGCAATCGCCGCATTTCACGTTCGCGCCCGCTTGACAGGGTTTCCGTCCGCGCGCAACATCGTTCGTATACGAACAAAATGACCATGCCGCGAAACCGCGGCGATGATCGGCGCCTCCCATTGATGCAGGCTTGTTCATGACGACAGATGCGACGACGGCCGGTGGCGACGACAAGATCCGCTGCGATGCCTGTCCGGTGATGTGCTACATCAAGCCGGGGGCGGCGGGTGCATGCGATCGCTACGCCAATCACAATGGCGAACTGGTGCGCGTCGATCCGCACATCGTGCTGGAGCGGACGGTGTCGCATGGCGGACGGCTGGTGCCGTTCCAGGCCGGCGGCGGCGATTGGGACGGCAAGCTCGTCCGTGAACCCAACGTGTTCGTCACCGCGATCGGCGCCGGCACCACCTATCCCGATTACAAGCCGGCGCCGTTCATCGTGTCGTCGGAAATCGACGGCGTCGACATGGTCACGGTGGTGACCGAAGGCATTTTCTCTTATTGCGGCGTCAAGGTGAAGATCGATACCGACCGTTATCTCGGCCCCGAGACCGCGACCGTCCGCGCGCAGGGCGAGGCGGTCGGTCATGTCATGACATCCGAATATGGTTCGCAGATGCTCTCGCTCGGCGGCGTGCATCATCTGACCGGCGGCTCCAAGAAGGAAGGCCGCGTCACCTGCGATGCGCTGATGGACCTCTGCAATTGCAAGCCGGTCGAACTCACCATCGACGGCGGCGCCACCGTGGTGGTGCAGGCCGGCTACCCGCCGATCGTCAATGGCGTCGCGGAAGAACGCATGCGGGTCGGCTGCGGCTCGGCCACCATCGGCATGTTCGCCAAGCAGTGGCACGGCAAGGTCGACGAGGTCGTGGTTGTCGACGACCACATCACCGGCGTTCTCAGTGAGCATCAGGCCGGCAAGCTGCTGGATATTCCCGATACCGGGATCAAGATGAAGGGGCGGCGCTCGACGCCGGGCCGTTATTTCCAGGTCGCCGAGCCCGGCACCGGGTGGGGCGGCACCAAAATCTCCGATCCGCTCTCGGTGCTCGGTCCGTTCAATCCGAAGGAGGCGCGGCCGGGGCTGACCATGCTGATGGTTTCGACCACCGGCGAGCACGCCGCCTATTACGTGCTCGACGAGGCGCTGAAGCCGGTCGAAACCGAAATGCCGCTCGATCTGAAACTCTCGGTCGAGCGCATCCAGGAAAATTGCGAACCGGCGCTGTGCACGGTGCTGTTCATGGGCGGCGCCGGCGGCTCGCTGCGCGCCGGCGTCACCGACAATCCGGTGCGGCTGACGCGCTCGGTCAAGGACGCGCTGACGCGGGTCACCAGCGGCGGCGCGCCGGTTTATGTCTGGCCCGGCGGCGGCATCACCTTCATGGTCGATGTCACGCAGATGCCGGCCGGCGCCTTTGGCTATGTGCCGACGCCGGCGCTGGTCGCGCCGATCGAGTTCACGCTGAAACTGTCGGATTATGCGGCGCTCGGCGGCCACATGGATTACGTCCGTCCGCTGTCGTCGCTCAGGGATAACACCGAAGTGCGCCCGATGCCTTACATGCCGGGGCAGCGCGCATGAAACGCCTGCCGCAGTCAGCGCTTGCTTCCCGACGGCAAGCGGCTGCATTTGCAGGACGGTCCGATCGATCTGGTCATCGAGGCCAAGGGAGAGGCGGCGGAGGTTCGCGCCGCCTATGACGCCGCGGTGCGGCGCTTTACCGGCCTGCTCGACGAGCTCTGCGAGGAATTGCCGACGCTGCGTCAGGCGGCCGATCCGGTGCGGTGCGCGCTGAAGGGCGTCGTCGCGCGACGCATGCATGCCGCGGTCGCGCCCTTTGCCGCCGATCACTTCATCACGCCGATGGCGGCGGTGGCAGGTTCCGTCGCGGAAGAAATTCTTGGCGCGATGCTGGATGCAGCCCGTCTTGATCGCGCCTATGTCAATAATGGCGGCGACATCGCGCTGCATCTGACCGGGGTTGAGCAGTTCACCGTCGGCCTGATGGACCGGCCGGACCGGCATGGCCTGCTGCGCACGATGATCGTCGATGCCGACGATCCGGTCCGGGGCGTCGCGACCAGCGGGCGTCACGGCCGCAGTTTCTCGCTCGGCATTGCGGACGCCGTCACCGTGCTGGCGCGAACGGCCTCACAGGCCGATGCCGCCGCCACCATCATTGCCAATGCCGTCGATCTGTCCGGTCATCCCGCGGTCATCCGTTGCCCGGCCAATGAATTACAGCCCGACAGCGATCTCGGCGCGCGCCTTGTCACCCGCGACGTCGGACCGTTGACGCAAGGCGAGATCGAGGACGCGCTGCGGGCAGGGGCGCACAAGGCCCAACAATTGCTTGTCGCCGGATTGATCGAAGGTGCGGCGTTGCGCCTGCTGGGCGAGACGGTCCTGGTGGGATCAACTGGCCGGACGCCGGCGTTGCATGCCCATCACGGCAACGGAATAGAAAGTGCAGTTCATGCTTGATCGGGAACAGGGCCAATGAGCGCCATCATTCGCAAGATCGTCACCGTGGTCGAAGAAACCCATCTGGAAATGGGCAAGACCGTGTCGCCGCCGACGCGGCGCGCGGCCGCGATCGCCGTGATCGAAAATCCCTTCGCCGGCAAATATGTCGAGGACCTCTCGCCGCTGATTGCGATCGGCGAAGAACTCGGCGAACTCCTGTCAAAGCGGGCCGTGGCCGCGCTCGGCATCGACGGCGCCAAGGCGCAGAGCTACGGCAAGGCCGCAGCGGTTGGTGAAAACGGCGAACTCGAACATGCCGCCGCGATACTGCATCCCAAGATGGGCGCGCCGGTGCGCAAAGTGCTGAGCAAGGGCGCGGCGCTGATTCCGTCGTCGAAAAAGCGCAGCGGTCCGGGCACCACGCTGGATATTCCGCTCGGCCACAAGGACGCGGCCTTCGTGCGCAGCCATTTCGACGGCATGGAAGTGCAGATCAACGACGCGCCGCGCGCCAACGAGATCATGGTCGCGGTCGCCGTCACCGACAGTGGCCGGCCGCTGCCGCGCGTCGGCGGTCTGACGGTCGCGGAAGTCAAGGGCGAAGACGGTTTGAGATAGTTTCTTTCAACATTGGAGGTTGTATGCGACGGAGTTATTGGCTGGGAGCGGGATTGGCGATCGCGGTTGCCGGCATGGCTGACACCGCCATGGCGCAAAGCGAGATCAAGATCGGCGAGATCAACAGCTATTCGCTGTTGCCCGCCTTCACCGAGCCCTATCGCAAGGGCTGGCAGCTCGCGCTCGAGGAAGTCAACGCGGCCGGCGGCATCAACGGCAAGAAGCTCGTGGTCGTCTCCAAGGACGACGGCGGCAAGCCGGCGGATGCGCAGACCGCCGCCAACGAACTGGTGTCGAGCGAGAACGTCGCGATGCTGACCGGCACGTTCCTGTCCAACATCGGTCTCGCCGTCAGCGACTTCGCCAACCAGAAGAAGGTGTTCTTCCTCGCCGCCGAACCGCTGACCGACGCCATCACCTGGTCCAAGGGCAACCGCTACACCTTCCGCCTGCGTCCCTCCAACTACATGCAGGCCGCGATGCTGGTGGAAGAAGCCGCCAAACTGCCCGCCAAGCGCTGGGCGACGATCGCGCCGAACTATGAATACGGCCAGTCGGCGGTTGCCGTGTTCAAGAAGCTGATGTCGGAAAAGCGCCCCGATATCGTCTGGGTCGACGAGCAGTGGCCGCCGCAGGGCAAGATCGACGCCGGCCCGGTGGTGCAGGCGGTGGCTGCCGCCAATCCGGAGGCGATCCTCAACGTCACCTTCGGCGCGGATCTCGTCAAACTCGTCCGCGAGGGCAACACCCGCGGCCTGTTCAAGGATCGAAAGGTCGTGAGCTTCCTCACCGGCGAGCCGGAATATCTCGATCCGCTGAAGGAAGAAACGCCGGAGGGCTGGATCGTCACGGGTTACCCCTGGTACTCGATCAAGACGCCGGAGCACGATGCGTTCCTGAAAGCGTATCAGGCCAAGTACAATGACTATCCGCGGCTCGGCTCGATCGTCGGCTACCAGACCATCAAGTCGGCCGCCGCGATCCTGACCAAAGCCAACTCCACCGATCCGGAAAAGCTGATCGCGGCCACCGAAGGCCTGTCGCTGCCGACGCCGTTCGGCGAGATCACCTTCCGCAAGATCGATCACCAGTCCACCCTTGGCGCCTTCGTCGGCAAGACCGCGCAGAAGGACGGCAAGGGCGTGATGGTGGATACGGTCTACCGCAAGGGCGCGGACTATCTGCCGAGCGATGCCGAAGTCGAAAAGCTCCGCCCGAAGGATTGAGGTTGCTCACGTCTCCCTCTCCCCGCTCTTTGCGGGGAGAGCGGGGGAGGGGCTCTCACCGCGAGTTCAGTGGCTGCGTCAAGACCTGTACCCGCTCATCCAACCTCTCCCCGCAAGCATGGCGAGGTAAGCAAGAGCAAGCGCGAGCAACACACCGCCCATGGCCTTCTACGTCGTTCAGTTCCTGACCGGTCTCGCCAGCGCGGCGTCGCTGTTTCTGGTGGCCTCGGGGCTGTCGATCATCTTCGGCGTGACGCGGATCGTGAATTTCGCCCATGGCGCGTTCTACATGCTCGGCGCCTATGTCGCATTCACGCTGACCGAACGCTTCTCCGGCGCGCTCGGGTTCTGGGGTGGCGTCGTGGTCGCGGCGCTGATCGTGGCCGCGGTCGGCGTGCTGGTCGAAATGGTGCTGCTGCGGCGGATCTATCACGCGCCCGAACTGTTCCAGTTGCTGGCGACCTTCGGCCTGACCTTGATGGTCCAGGATATCGTGGTGCTGATCTGGGGGCCGGACGATCTGCTTGGGCCGCCGTGCGCCGGGTTTCAAAGGCGCGGTCGATTTCTTCGGCCAGAACGTCCCGAGCTACGATCTGTTCCTGATCGCGCTCAGCCCGGTCGTGCTCGGCGTGCTCTGGCTGTTGTTCCAGCGCACGCGCTGGGGCGTGCTGGTGCGCGCGGCGACGCAGGACCGCGACATGGTGGCAGCCCTCGGCGTCAACCAGAAATGGCTGTTCACCAGCGTGTTTGCGCTCGGCGTCTTTCTGGCAGCCCTCGGCGGCGCGCTGCAGATCCCGCGCGACGCCGTGCACCACGCGCTCGATCTGCGCATCATCGTCGACGTCTTCGTCGTGGTCGTGATCGGCGGGCTCGGCAGCATCATCGGCGCGTTCGTCGCCGCCGTGCTGGTGTCGGAACTGAACGCCTTCGGTATTCTCATTTTTCCGAAGATCTCCATCATCCTGGTGTTCCTGGTGATGGCGGTGGTGCTGATCGTGCGGCCATGGGGCCTGTTCGGCAAGCCCGAGGCCGCCGCGCGCCGCACCCCGGGGCTGACCGTCAATCCCTGGCGGCCGCTCACGTCCGGGGAACGCTGGCTGGCGCTGGCCGGGCTTGCGATAGCGGCGATGCTGCCGCTGTTCGCCGGCAACTACGCGCTGACCGTCGGCTCGGAGATCGCGATCTTCGTGATCTTCGCCGTCAGCCTGCATTTCCTGATGTCGGTCGGCGGCCTCGCGTCGTTCGGCCACGCCGCCTATTTCGGGCTCGGTGCTTATGGCGTCGCGTTCCTCGCCAAGATGGCGGGATTGCCGATGATCGTCTCGCTGCTCCTGGGCCCGCTGCTGGGCCTGCTTGGTGCTGCGGTGTTCGGCTTCTTCGCCGTGCAATTGTCCGGCGTCTATTTCGCGATGCTGACGCTTGGCGTTCGCGCAGATCGTGTGGTCGATCGCCTTCCAGTGGGTCACGGTGACCGGCGGCGACAACGGCATTTTGGGCGTGTGGCCGGAAAAATGGGCGGCGGGCCCGGCGAGTTTCTACTGGCTGTCGCTCGCCTTCGCCGCGCTCGCGGTCGCCGTGCTGCGGGTGATCGTGTTCTCGCCATTCGGCTTCGCGCTGCGCGCCACGCGGGATTCGCCGCTGCGCAGCGAGGCCATCGGCATCAACGGCAAGCGCGTGCAGTGGACGGCGTTCGTGATCGCCGGCACCGTCGCCGGATTTGCCGGCGCGCTGTTCGCCTACCTCAAGGGCAGCGTGTTCCCCGACAGCCTCGGCATCTCGCTGTCGGTCGATGCGCTGGTCATGGTGCTGCTCGGCGGCGTCGAGACCGTCTCGGGCGCGGTGATCGGCGCCATCGTCTACAAGGCGCTCAACATCTGGCTGGTGAGCCAGACCGATCTGTCCAAGCTCGTGCTCGGCGGCTTCATCGTGCTGATCGTGGTGGCATTCCCCAAGGGCATCGTCGGCATGCTGGAGACGATCCGCAACCGCCGCCGGTCTTCGTCGTCGAAATCGGCGCTTCTCACCTCCCGGATCGAGACCGCCGAATGAGCATGGTCCCCACATTGCTGTCGGTCGAGAGCCTGAGCAAATCCTATGGCGGGGTTCATGCCGTGCGCAACGTGTCGTTCGCGCTGCGCGCCGGTGAAATCCTGGCGCTGATCGGGCCGAACGGCGCGGGGAAAAGCACCTGCTTCGACATGCTCAACGGCCAGAACATCCCGGACAGCGGCCGCATCAATCTGCTCGGCGAGGATACCGCCGGCAAGAAGCCGCGCGCGATCTGGCGGCTCGGCGTCGGTCGCACTTTCCAGATCACGGCGACGTTCCCGACCATGACCGTGCGCGAGAACGTGCAGGTCGCACTGGTGTCGTATGGCAGGCAATTGTTCAACCTGTTCGCCTCGACCGCGCACTATGCGCGCGACGAGGCCGGCCGGCTGCTCGATCTCGTCGGCATGGGCGCCTATGCGGAGCGTGCTTGCGGTGAACTCGCCTATGGCGATCTCAAGCGGCTCGAGCTTGCGATTGCGCTCGCCAACCAGCCAAAGCTGCTGCTGATGGACGAGCCGACCGCCGGCATGGCGCCGCGCGAGCGCATCGAACTGATGCGGCTCACGGCCCGGATCGCCCGCGAACAGTCGATCGGCGTGCTCTTCACCGAGCACGACATGGACGTGGTGTTCGAGCATGCCGACCGTATCCTCGTGCTCAACCGCGGCAGCCTGATCGCCGAGGGCTCGCCGGAGGAAGTCCGCGGCAATCCGCAGGTCCGCGCCATCTATCTCGGCGAGGGCCTGGTCTACGATGCGCGCCACCGCGAGGGAGCCGGCGCATGAAGCTTCAGCGTCGAAAACCTCAACAGCTATTACGGCCCGGCGCATATCCTGTTCGATATCGCGCTCGACGTCGGCGACGGCGAGGTGGTCGCGCTGCTCGGCCGCAACGGCGCCGGCAAGTCGACGACGTTCCGTTCCATCGTCGGCCTGGTCCAGCAGCGCTCCGGCCGCATCACCTTCGAGGGCAAGGACGTCTCCACCGAGCCGACGCATGCGATCGTGCGCGGCGGGCTCGGCTATGTGCCGGAAGAGCGGCGCATCTTCACGGATCTGACGGTCGAGGAAAATCTCGAAGTCGGCCGGCAACCGAAGCGGCCCAACGCGCCGCACTGGACTCGCGAAAAACTGTTCACGCTGTTTCCGAACCTCGGCGAGATGCGCGGCCGTCCGGGCGGGCGCATGAGCGGCGGCGAGCAGCAGATGCTGACGATCGCGCGGACGCTGATGGGCAATCCGTCGCTGGTGCTGCTGGACGAACCCTCGGAAGGGTCTGTCGCCAAAGATCGTCGAGCAGATGGTCGAGGCCATCCTGGCGATGAAGAAGGAAGGCGTCAGCATCGTCGTCTCCGAACAGAATTTGCATTTCGCGCGGCTGATTTCCGACCGCGCCTACATCATCGAGCGCGGCAAGATCTGTTACGGCGGCACCATGGCCGAGCTCGACGCGCGTCCGGATATCCGCGACGCGCATCTGTCGCTGTAACCGGCGGCAAACAACAGGGACAGGGGAAGCGCAGATGGGAAGGAGTGTTTCGCCGAAACGAAGCGTCAAGCCTGTCACGGCCGTCCTACATTCTCGACGAGCAGATCGGCTTCATCCTGCGCCAGGTCTGGCAGCGCCACGCCACGATCTTCGCCCGCGAGATCGGCATCAACCTGACGCCGACGCAATGGGCGGCGCTCGCCAAACTGACCGAGACCGGGCCGTGCTCGCAGAACCTGCTGGGCCGGCTGACGGCGATGGACGTCGCCACCATCAAGGGCGTGATCGACCGCCTGACCGCGCGGGGACTGACCGAAACCAGCCCCGATCCCGAGGACGGCCGCCGCCTGTTGGTCAGCCTGACGCGCGCCGGCCAGCAACTCGCCGAAAAAGCCGCGCCGAACGCGCTTGCGATCACCAGGGAAACGCTGGCGCCGCTCGACGCCAAGGAGCGCGAGGTGCTGATGGGGCTGTTGAACAAGCTGCGGTGATGAGCGCCCGTGCCTTATGGAGTTGAATCGCAGTAACACAGCGGTGCCGCGTGGCGTTCGCGCTACTCCGTGAGGCCGAGCCCCAGTGCGACGGCTCCCACCAGAATGAGGCTGACGGCCCAGGACGTATCCAGATTAAACCAGCTTCGCGATACGAATTTGAGACCAAGATAAGCGGTAGACCAGCCATGCCAGGCCATCCGCCGGCGGCGATCATCGCGGTTGCATGGACGACGGAGACCAGCACGGCCATCCCGAGATTGGCATTGATCAGGGTCCCGATTGCCCCGTGTCCCTTACTCAGTTCGGCTTCCCGGCAGAGCCCGAGATAGATCGGCACCAGCATAAGCGCCGCGCCATGGGCGATTGCCACGGCAAACGACCAAAGCCCCAGTTGCGTCGGTCGTATCCGCGCCAATGCTCGCGGATGACGCCGGTTGACGAGGCGGAAGATGCCAAACCCGATGACAAGGAGGCTGGCGGCGATCTGTATCTGGCGCTGCCAATCGACGAGGGCGACCAGCAGGGCGAAGGGAAGGATTATGAGCAGCATCGCGAGCAGATGGCCGACCCCTAGCGCCCCAAGCGCGGCCACCAGTGCACGGGGCCTCCCTTCCATCAATCCAGCCGACACGGCGAGCGGCCACCCCATTCCGGGGTTTACGCCGTGGTAGAGGCCGCTCGCGACGACAGCCAGCCAGAGCCAGGCCGGTGTCCAATCGGCTGCGTTCAAATTCAAACCGACGGATAGCAGAACGAATCCGTCGAACAGTCACCGCCGTCGAGCCGGATCTGATGCGCCCGGTACCCGTCGGGGAAGCCGACCCAGTAGTCCTTTGCCAGCTCGAGGCCGCCGCCAGGGTTTGCATGGGCCATCACCTCGGCGCCGGGAATGCCTTGCGGATAGAACTGGTCGTCCCAGGTCGAGTAGAGCGAGTTGGTCCAGTATACGCGTTTGCCGTCGCGGCTGATCTCGACCATCTGGGGCCCGCCGGCATAGGCCTTGCCGTTCGGATGAGGCGTGCGGCGTGCGATGCCGCCGATGTGGACCGATCCGGCAAGCTTCGGCTTGCGGGGATCGCTGACATCGTATTGACGCATCTCGCCGGTGCCCCAGCAGGACACATAGAGAAACTTGTCATCCATGGACAGGTCGATATCAGTCACCAGCGGCGGCACGGCGCCAAAGCCCTGCAGAAGCGGCGGCAGCTGGTCCTTCGGCGCGGGTTCGGGTGGGATCGTCGCGGTCTTCTCGATGTGAAACTTGCCGCCCTCGCGCCACCAGGTCCAGATCGAGCCTTCGAGGTTGGTGGTGTCGACCACGACGCCCAGAAAGCCGTACTCGCGAACGGGGTCATGCGCGGGGCGCACTTCCAGCGCCATTTGATGGTTGGCGCCGAGATCGATGGTCTGGACGTTTCGCCGAGCCCGCAGATCCCAGAAGTGGATCCGATGGCCATATTTGTTCGAGAGAAGATCCTCCGGCACGATCCCGTTCTCGAACTGCGGTGGCAATGCCCACTCGCTGGTCACCATGTAATCGCGTGGCAGGTTCCACCAGAAATCATAGTGCAGGTTTTGAGAACCGCGATCGATTTCCCACCGTCCGAGGACATCGAATGTCTCGCAGTCCATGATGAAGATGCCGGGCGGTCCATCGGTGCCATCCTTGCCGCCGCCGCCGAGCGTGCTGACGTAAATACCATCCGGCCCGCAGTGGATCGTGTGCGGCCGCGAGTAGCCGGTCTTCTTGAAGATCTCCTCCGGCTCGATGATCTTGTGAATCTTCGCCTGGGTGGGATCCGGTTTCGTGTCGATGACGTAAATCCGGGAGGATCGGATACCGGGGATGATGAGGTAACGGCGCTCGAGGAATGCGTGCGCGGTGAGCGGTGACAAGGACGACGAGCAGGCGTTCCACCCGAAATGGTGAAACTCGTCCCCCTTGTTGGGCATCGTCACGGTGTGGACGACCTGACCGTAGCTCGAAGAGCCAGGCTTCACGTCAATCACGGCGAGCGCGTCGGGTTTCGAAAAGTCCGGGCTGAGCAGCAAGGTGTAGGCGAAGCTCTCCGGCGGAGCTTCCATCGCAAGCTTCGGTGATGCGTGAAACGTGGGATCTGGTCTCATCGTCATGGTACTGCCTCCCTGTTTGCCCTGGTGTGTACCAACACGGCTCAGCGGCATGCAGCAGCAAGACCTACCCCGGTTCGCTGAGTCCTCTTGCGAGTGCCGCCGGCTGGGTTCGCTTATGGTTACAGTATACCTCATTGGTGGCCGGAAAAAGGAACGATGCGGGCGCCAAAGGTCGCACCGAACTCGCTATGACCCGGACCGCTGCGAAACGGGCCATGGCTACCCGAACGTCAGGTGGGACCTGTCATCGCGGCTGTACGAAAGCTGGAAGGCGTACGCGGTGCGCGCTGGCGAGGAAGCCGGCAGTAGCAAGGCGTTTGCGCAAGCCCTGCAAAAGCGCGGCTTCGAGCGGTACCGTGAGCCCAACACCGGCTCGCGCGGGTTCAAATGCATCCGTTTGATGGCGTAGCTGCGATCTGACTGCTCAACGGACCGCACCGACTACGCCGAAGCGACCCGTCGGGGTCGAACGTGAGCGTCGCCTGCACAATCTCGCCTGGGACGCGGAAGCACAGGACAATGTCGCGTCCGTCCAACTGCAAGTCGATAAGCTCGCCGGCAGGCTTTTCAACGAGACGTTGATGCCAATACACACCGATTGCGTCCGTCCCACGCATTTCTTTTCCACCCTGGCAATCACATTGCAGCGAAGCATTACGGGCATAGCAATCAACAATGAAAAGGTCGCCCGCCCGATAGGCATCAAGCCAATCAATCGCGATACCCATCAGATCAACGGAAGACATCGCCCCCTCCATATCCACATGCCCGCACCTATCATTCCACGCTCGAAGCGGGCGCAACATCAGCAAAACTACGTGGGAACGCGCTTGTCGTCCGTTAGCTCAAAGCGCGAATGGCACAAACTGCACATGAACAACACGACCCGCCGCGCTAAAATAGGGGATGGATCGGCACGTTGTCCTCATCCGCGCAATGATCGCCTGGCTCACGGCCGTGTCGGCCGGCTGCATCTATATGCCGGTCGCATAAGAGCCGTCGATGGTCCACAAAGGCGTAGAATACGAAATTGCAATGATCGAACCCGGCTCTGGAAGTACCGTATTGGCGCGGTAATCAGAACCGGCAAGACGAAATCTAGCCTCGAACTACTGGCGGAACGGCGGGTTCGGCAAAAGATAGACCGGCTGCGACCGCCGCAGCCGGTCAGAACTCGCAACTCGACGCGCATGGCTGCGGTCTTGCGCGGCCGCCTCAAAACGGATCAGTAGCCGTTCGGGCAAATCCAGTTGCCATAGGCGTCGTAGCCGCAGCCGCCGCGGTAATAGGCCCCCGCCGCAGCCGCACCAACCGCCGCCGCGCCGACCGCTGCCGCACCGTAGCCCCGCCGATACCCGTAGCCGCCATAACCGTAACGCCCGCCGCGCACGGCGACAGCGCCGCCGCCCCGAGGTCCTCGAATTGCGACCGCGCCGCCTCGGTAGCCGCCGCCGCCTCGATAGGCGCCACCACCCCTGCCACCGCGGGCATAGGCATCGTCCGGGATCAAACTGACGGCGAGCAGAACGAATGCTGCAAGAGCAGCGAGAATATAACGAAGCATGTCTGAACCTCCCTACCAACCTGCGAGGATGAGAAATTGTGATACTGTCAGGCCGGGCCGTTGATGTAGATCAATGGAACTCGCGCTTGCTTGATGCGCGGGAATGCCGCGATTTGCAGTGCTAAGCCGAGGAAATGGGCTTTACGGCCAATGCCGCGCGGTTCTGCGCCAACGTCATGCCGGCCGCTACGAGCCGGCGACGAAACGCAAACGCACCGAGTGCGACCTCGAATCCCGCCGCGGTGCCAGGCGCCGCGATCAGATAGGTTTGCGAGCCGGCGTCGCGGAACTCCTGATCGATTTCCAGTAGGGCTGTTTCCGGGTTCGCCGCGACCACGTCCTCGATCACCGCGGCGACCCAGGCAGCGTCACGAACTCGAACGGCCATCAAAAGCCTGTGGCGCTGTTTCGGCGAAAGCTGCACGAGCCGACCTCTGGGTGGTACGAACCAAGCGAAAAAATACGAGCGATCTGGTTTTCTGTCTGTCCGGTGTCCGACAAAACTGGCGGGCTGGTTTCGTGAAAGCGGTCGCGCGCCTCGATCAGTCGGCGCATGCCGCAAACCCGCGAAATCAGATTGCGGGCCGAGCGGAAGGCGGGCGCGCTGTCGGCCGCGTTGGAAAAGGGTACGGCCCCAGTCAGAGAACCGGGGCCGTTGGGGGGCTCTTTCCTTGTACCGTTTGGGGCCGGTACCCCACTATCCAAACCCAGAAACCCAGTTATGGACAGTTGTCCTCAAGCACAGTGTCCCGAGGGACAGTATCCAGCCTGGTCGTCGCCTTCAAACCTTGCACCGAGTTGCGAGATGTCGATGTGTCACTTTGCGGGATCGGTTGTCGCAGGCGTCAACACCGATACATCCGGACCACGAAAATTGCCCGAGAAATACAGGCTGACCACGGCGAGGGCGGAAGGCGCATCAGCGCGGCGCACAGGGCGCGCTTTGTCAATGATCGCACCTGGACCCAAAAATTGACCCAAATCAGTTTTTTCGCGATTTCCGGTGGCCAAAAGTCGATGCCACAAATGAAAGACGTGGCTGCACTGCAAGGGTTTTTGACACTTGTTTCGACCGGATGATCGAACGAGGCCCGGAGTGCCTAGGAGTCCGGGCCTCGTGACCAAACAACCCCTTAGGCTTCCGGTGTGAGACCGTAGGCCTTCCCCCAGCTGTTTGAAGGACCCTTCATAGCAATGCCGCTTGGAGTGCATAATCCGGAGGACTACGGTATTTCGATTTCGTGATGGAATCCGGCACGTCCGTAGGCTGAAGCGCGCTTCGCACGGACCGACAGGAGAAAGCCATGCAAAAATCAGCTTTCGGAAGGCTTGGGCTGACGATCGGTGTCATGTCGCGTCCAGGTCGCCGCACTTGCGTTTGCAGTGAGCGACACCGCGCGGGCGTCTGCGCTGACGGACGAAGCACGGGCGGGGCTCGTCAAGAGCGCGGAGGAAGCCTGCTTCGACGGCCAGTCGAAACAGGAGGCCAACAAGTCGCGCAAGCCGGAAGTGCTTCACGCATTCTGTTACTGCTTCGGCGAAAAGATGAGTTACACCATGACCATGGAGAAGTTGATCGCTGCCTTCGGCAAACCGGTCACGTCGACTCCGGAGGAGGATCGTTTGATGCGCACCGTCTTCGACAATTGCTGGCAGGTACATGTGAAGTAGTGGTTGTCGCCGGTGCATGACGGCTTTGGTCTTGTCCGGCGTATCCGTCATTCCGCGCAACGGACCCGGTGAATCAGGCCCACCATGATCTCGCTCGCACATCTCACGGTACTCGATGCCGATCCTCTGACGCTCATCGACAGTGCAGCCGCCGGGCGGTTCGACGCCGTCGGCTTGCGCATCGTTCCGCCGATGCCGACCGACCGGATCGTGCCCGTGATCGGGAATGCGCGTTTGATAGGAGAGATCGAGCGGCGGCTCGATTCCACCGGTGTCCGCATCCTCGATATCGAAGCCGTTTGGCTGATGCCGCACACCGACGTCACGGCGTTGAAGCCGGCGCTCGAACTCGGGGCGCGTCTCGGCGCGAAATACCTTCTCGCGGTCGGCAACGACCCTGATTGGGCCCGGCAGCGCGATAATTTTGCGTTGCTATGCGACCTGGCGAGGGATGCGGGTCTCGGGATTGCCCTTGAACTCATGTCTTACGTCGAACTGCGGACGCTCGCCCAGGCGCGACAACTGCTCGACCAGGTCCGCCGGCCGAATGCGGGCCTGCTCATCGATGCCCTGCATTTCTATCGTTCCGGCGCCCATCCGCGCGATCTTGCCGGGATCGATCCCAATCTCTTTCCCTACATCCATCTTTGCGATGCCTATGCCGCGGCGCCTGATGCGGCGGGGCTGAGAGCAGAGGGGCGCGGCGGACGCTTCTATCCGGGCGAGGGCGAGCTTCCCCTCGCAGAGTTCCTGCGCGCATTTCCAGATAACATTCCAGTGGCGATTGAGGCGCCTTGCGCGGAATATGCCGGGCTTTCTCCAATTGAAAGAGGTCGCATGTGTGGGGCCGCCACGCGTGCTCTCCTGAGTGGCGTACGCGGACCCTCATCCCGTCCACATCGTTGATTCCGTCAGATACTGTTGCCCTTCAGCCGCTCGTTGCGGCGGCGCAAGCCTTCCATGGTGGCGAGCATGATGACGGACGCCGTCGTCAGGATCACCGCCGCCGCGGTGATGGTCGGTGAGATGTTCTCGCGGATGCCGCTGAACATCTCGCGGGGCAGGGTGCGCTGTTCCGGTCCTGCCATGAACAGCACGATCACCACCTCATCGAAGCTGGTCGCAAAGGCGAACAGCGCGCCCGACGCCAGTCCAGGCAGGATCAGCGGCAGGATCACCCGGCGGAAGGCGTAGAGCGGCGAGGCGCCGAGCGAGGCTGCGGCGCGCGCCAGATTCATGTCGAAGCTTTGCAGGGTCGCGCTGACAGGGATCACCACAAAGGGCGTCGCCAGCGCGGTGTGCGCCAGGATCAAACCCAGATAACTGCCGGTGAGCCCGATCGGGGCGAAGAAGAAGTACAGGCCGACCGCGGTGATGACACCCGGCACGACGACCGGCGACAACACGACCGCAAGCACCAGTGGCTTGAACTTGCTCTTCCATTGCGCCAGACCGAGTGCTGCCAGCGTTCCGAGCACCATGGACAGCATGGTCGAGGCGACGCCGATGATCATGCTGTTCTTCAGCGATGTCATCCAGCGCGCGGAGCTGATGAAGTCTTCGTACCAGCGCAGCGAGAGGCCGGGCAGCGGATAGGTCAGGTAGGATCCGGAGCTGAAGGACAGCGGCATGATCGCCAGGATCGGCGCCATCAGGAAGATGAACACCAGCGTGGAGGCGACAATGGTGACGGTCCAGGCGATGCGCTGGCTGAGCGTGCGGGGGGAACGGTTGCCGCTCAACTCTTCATTCCTCCCGTGACCTGCTGGCCATGCACCAGTTTGCCGTAGATGGCGGCCAGCAGCAGGGTGGCGATCAGCAGCACCGCACCCAGCGCCGAGGCCAGGCCCCAGTTGACCGTTTCCGTGGTGTAGAGGGCGATGAAGTAGCTGATCATCTGGTCGGCGGCGCCGCCGACGAGTGCCGGCGTGATGTAGTAGCCGAGCGCCAGGATGAAGACGAGCAGGCATCCCGCCCCGATACCCGGCAGCGTTTGCGGCAGGTAGATTCGCAGGAAGGCGGTGACGGGCGATGCACCGAGTGACGCGGCGGCACGCATGTAGGCCGGCGAGATCGCCTTCATGGTGCTGTACAGCGGCAGGATCATGAAGGGCAGCAGAACGTGGGTCATCGCCACATAGACGCCGAAGCGGTTGTAGATCAGGCGCAGCGGCTCGTCGACGATACCGAGCCAGAGCAGGCTGTTGTTCACCACGCCCTCGCGCTGCAACAGCACGATCCAGGCGCAGGTCCGCACCAACAGCGAAGTCCAGAACGGCAGCAGGACGAAGATCATCAGCAGGTTCGACCGGCCGGCCGGCAGCGTCGCCAAGAGGTAGGCGACCGGGAAGCCGAGGATCAGGCAAAGCACCGTGACGGCGAAGCTGATGGTGAAGGTGCGGGCGAACACGTCGCGGTAGATTGCCTGATCCGGCGGGGAGGCCACGATCGCGCCGTCCACGTTCCGGGTCAGGTCGAGCGCCGCCAGCAGGTAGAAGCCGGTCATGGGGCCGCTGGCGCCCTTGATCGCCGCCCAGGTGGTGCGTTCGTCCCAGGCCGGGTTGATCTTGCCCAGCGTCTGTCTGGCCGTGCCGGGCTCTGGTGCTGCTTTCAAATTGCGCGCGGTACCGGCCAGGATGGTGCGGAATCCATTCACTGCGTAGTTCAGCCGCTTTGATGCGATGGCGACGGTGCCGGAGTCGCGCGCCGCCAGCAGGTCACCCGCCAGCGCCGCGTAGGCCTTTTCGTCCGGGACGTCCTTGCCGTCCCACTCGGCCAGCGCCGCTACCGTGTGGGGCAGCACCTGACGCACCTCCCAGTCGTTGACCGCGCGCCAGAGCATGCCGGCGAGGGGACCGAGGAAGGTGAAGAGCAGGAACAGGAGAAGCGGCAGGACCAGCGCCAATGCCTTGAACTGGCGCGACCGCTCCGCCCGTTTCAGGCGGAGCTTGAGCGGCACTTCAATCGGCGTATCGGCGCTGGTCGAGAACGCAGCCGTCATGGATTGCTTGTGAACGTCATTTCGTTGCCCACTTGTTGAAGCGCTCGGTCAGGCGGTCGATGTTCTCAAGCCAGAAGGCAACGTTGATCTCCACGGCGTTCTTGATGTTATCAGGCGCGGTCGGCAGATCCTTCAGCACGGCCGGCTGCAGCAGCGCGGTAGCGCCCTTGTTCGAGGTGCCGTAGGCGATGTTCTCCGACAGCTTGGCCTGATTCTCCGCCTTGCCGGCGAAATCCAGGAACTTGTAGGCCGCGTCCTTGTTCGGGCTGCCCTTCAGGATGACCCAGCTGTCGAGGGTGAAGAGCGCCCCGTCCCATACCATGCCGAAATTCTTCTTCTCGTTCTTGTTCGCGGTGTCGATGCGGCCGTTGTAGACCGACGTCATCGCCACTTCGCCGGAGGCGAGCAGCTGCGGCGGCTGGGCGCCGGCCTTCCACCAGACGATATCGCTCTTGATGCTGTCCAGCTTCTTGAAGGCGCGCTCGATGCCCTCATCGGTGGCCATCACCTTGTAGACGTCCTTTGGCGCGACACCGTCGGCGATCAGCGCGATCTCCAGCGTGGTCTTCGGACCCTGACGGAGCGCGCGCTTGCCGGGATACTTCTTGATGTCGAAGAAGTCGGCCCAGCCCTTCGGCGCGTCCTTCAGCTTGTCCTTGTCGTAGCCGAGAACGAAATCGTACACGATGGCGCCGACGCCGCAGGAATTGACGCTCGGCGGCAGATAGGCGGCCTCGCCGCCGATCTTCGCGTAGTCGATCTTCTCGAACAGGCCTTCCTCGCAGCCGACCGCCAGTTCGTCGCTCTCGACCTGGACGACATCCCAGGTGGCCGCGCCACCCTGCACCTTGGCGCGCAGCACGCCGATGCCGCCGTCCCAGGACTCGTCGTTCATCGCAACGCCGCTCGCCTTCTTGAACGGTTCGAAATAAACCTTCTTCTGGGCATCCTGATACGCGCCGCCCCACGACACGACGGCCAGGTCACGCGCCTGCGTCGGTGTGGCCAGCGCGATGCCGGCGGTGAACGTTGCGGCTAGTCCAAGTGCTATCTTGAGGTTCGGCATTGTCTTCGTTCCTTCTTCTTGTGAGGTTACGTCTTGTTGTGAAGTCCTGGAGCTGGATGCGTCCCGGGCCGGCCGCAGGGTTCGATCACACCGGATCAAGGGCCAGGCAGTCTTCGGGGCGGAAGGTGATGGACACGCTTTGGCCATGGCTCAGGCCGTCATGCACGCCCGGCGGAAGCTTGACCATGAACTCCTCGTTGCCGGCGACCTGGAGCACGGCCAGTCCGTGATCGCCGAGGTAGATGGTGTTCAGCACCGTGGCCGGCAGGCGGTTCGGCCCATCGCCGGCCGTTCCGTCGGTTACGATAGAGATCCGTTCCGGCCGCACCGACAGCGAGGTGGCGGCGCCCGCGCCGGCCACATTGACCGCCCGGGCCACGACCGAGCCGCCGGAGGCCAGGGCTACGCGGCAATATTCCTGCTCGATATTTTCGATCGTCCCGGCCAGCACGTTGTTCTCGCCGATGAAGTTGGCGACGAAGCTGTTCACGGGGTGCTCGTACAGCGCGTTCGGCTTGTCGATCTGCTGCACGATGCCGTCGTTGAAAACGGCGATGCGGTCGGACATGGTGAGCGCCTCGCTCTGGTCGTGGGTGACGTAGACGACGGTGATGCCCATCGTCTCGTGCAGTTGCTTGATCTCCAGTTGCATTTGCTCCCGCAGGCGCTTGTCGAGGGCGCCCAGCGGCTCGTCCATCAGCACGAGCTGCGGGTTGAAAACCAGGGCGCGCGCCAGCGCCACGCGCTGCTGCTGGCCGCCGGACAGCTGCCCCGGCCGCCGGTGTGCCAGGTTCTCCAGCTTGATCATGCGTAGCGCCGCCCGTACGCGCTCCTGCACCTCCGCCCTGTTGATCCCGCGAACGGACAGCGGGAAGGCGACGTTCTCCTCGATCGTCAAATGCGGAAACAGGGCGTAGTTCTGGAACACCATGCCGATGTCGCGCTTGTGCGGCGGCATGTTCCCGACGGGCCGGCCGGCGAGATAGATCTCGCCGTGGGTCGGAACCTCGAAGCCCGCCAGCATCATCAGCGTGGTCGTCTTGCCCGAGCCCGAAGGGCCGAGCAGGGTGACGAACTCGCCTTTGGCGATGTCGAGGTCGAGGTTCTTCACCACGAGGTGTTCGCCGTCGTAGGTCTTCTGAATACCGCTAAACCGCACCAAGGCCGGCTGGGGCATGACCATGCCGCTTTCCATGGTTGCCTCCTGTCCCGTTGATGAGCACGCGGTCGGGATCAGCATCGGCGAGGAATTCCAGAAGATGCGGCGTCTGTTCTACGACGATGCACGCGCGGTACGGCGCCGTCAGCACCTCGTCCAGGGTGGTGAGGAACAGCTTAGCATCCTTCGACGGGAATAACGACACCATGCGCAATGCCGAGCGGCTGTACGCCGGAACCGGCCGGCGCGTCGGCGCCGAGGATGACGCGGTGCAGGTCGCCCCATCTCGCGCGCGGTGCGCAGCATCGTCATTGGGGCCAAACCAGCCGATCTGTTGCTCCAGCGTTCGACCAAACTCGAACTGGCTGTCAATCTGAAGACCGCCAAGGCACCCGGCATCGACATCCTCCGATGCTCCGCGTTCCCCGCTCGGGCCGCCCGCTGAGATCGATCATCAAGGAAAGTTCGCCGGGAAAATCACCTCAGCCCATTCGATGGCGAGCTTGACATCCGGTACTTGTATGATGAGTATATGAGTGAAAAAAGCAGGCTGTAATGACTTCAATTTACAGGGGGGCGCTCATTGGCTGCGGGTTTTTCGCTCGCAACCATATGGAAGCGTGGCATCGGGAGCCGCGTGCGAAGATAGTTGCGGTTTGCGATATCGATCATGCCCGAGCCCGCGCGATGGCTTCGAGCTTCGGTGTCGATCGCGTCTACACCGACGCAGCGGAGATGCTGAAGTCCGAAACGCCTGACTTCGTCGATGTCGCGACCACCGCGCAGTCGCATCGCCAGTTGGTGTGCCTGGCGCTGGCGCATGGCGCTGCGGCGATCTGCCAAAAACCGTTCGCGGAAACCCTTGCCGACGCACGCGCCATGATCGTGGCCGCGCAAGACGCGGGCCGGCCTCTCATGGTTCATGAGAATTTCCGCTGGCAACGGCCATTCCGGATATTGAAGCAGCGCATCGCCGCGGGCGATATCGGAGATCCCTACTACGCGCATATCAGCTTCCGGCACGGCTACGACAACTATCGCAATCAGCCCTACCTCGCCGAGCTGGAACGGTTTTCCATCATGGATGTGGGATTGCATTTGTTCGATCTGGCGCGCTGGCTGATGGGCGAGGTGGAAAGTCTTCATTGCCGGACGCAACGTTACAATCCCCGGGTTCGCGGCGAGGACGCGTTTGTCGCCTCGTTGCGTCACGAGGCCAATCGGGTCTCGGTGCTCGACTGTTCGTTTCAGACCATTTTTGAGCCGGAGCCGTTTCCGGAAACGGTGGCGCGGATCGAAGGCGAGGGGGGCACGCTCGAACTTACGCGCGGATATCAACTGAAGTTGCATCGCCGCGGCTCCGCGGAGGTCATCGACGCCGTGCCGCCGGTGCCGTCCTGGGGCGAGAAACCCTGGCATTGCATTCAGGACAGCGTTGTCGCGACGCAATCCCACTGGCTCGATGTGCTGGACGGCAAGAGCGAAGCCCAGCCTTCCGGCGCCGATAATTTCGAAACCTTGAAACTTGCGTTTGCTGCTTATGAAAGCGCGGCCACGGATACCGTGATCGACTTGAAAAAGGCGAGAGCGGCGTGACGACCTGACTTCAAACCAGAAACCAATAAGAGGGAGGATACGATGCCAGAACTGACGAGACGCTATCTGCCCATCGCGTTGCTGTTGTCCGCCGCCGCTTTTGCCGGTCCGGCGGTTGCGCAAAAAGTCCCGACTGGAAATGTCACGGTCGAGTTGTTCGCGCTTGCCACCAACGGTTTCGATCCGGTGGTCGAGGCGTTCAACAAGCAATATCCGAACATCACCGTCAAGCTGACCAAGTTCGGAACCGACGAGATGAAGCAGGCGCTGCGGGTTGGCGCGTCTTCCGGAAAAATGCCGGACATCTGGTTCAACTGGGGAGGATCGCTGGCATCAGCCTACAACAAGGCCGGGCTCGCGCTGGATCTGACGCCGCGCATCAAGGAGCTGAAACTCGACGAAACACTGATTCCGTCGGCAATCAAGCTCGCCGAATACAACGACAAGCTCTACGGCGTTCCCAATCGCCTGGTGTCGATGAGCTTCTTCTATCGCAAGGAGATGCTGGAGAAGGCCGGTGTTGCCGAGCCGAAGAGCTTTGCCGAGCTGGAGGCCGCTGCCGAGAAGCTGAAGGCCGCGGGGATCACGCCGTTTTCGCTCGGCGGCAAGTTCAGCTGGATGACGATGCGATTTACCGACTTCTTCATCGAGCATTTCGCGGGGGTCAAGCTCCACGACGACCTCATGAACATGCGCGCGTCATGGGATCAGGAGGCTGTCGTCAAGGGGTTTGCGAAACTGAAGGAGTGGCAGGACAAGGGTTACTTCAATCAGGGCTTCCTCAACGTCGATCCCGCTACCAACATGCAGGCGCTTTATGCCGGCAAGGCCGCCATGGTGTTTGACGTCTCGTCGATCGAGGTGTCGCGTTTGAAACGCGAGAACATCGACCCGCGCACTTACGGTACGTTCGCGGCGCCGAGCGATCAAACTCCGAGGCGCGTGTCCGGATTCCAGCAGCAGCTTCAGATCTCCGCCAAGGCGGCGCCTGAAGTGCAGGATGCAGCTGTTCTGTTCGCAACCTTCGTCGTCCGTCCGGATGTCGCCGCGGCCAATATCAGCAACATGGGCGGCCCGAGCGCGGTCAAGGGCGTGATGCCAAGCGCGGAAACGCCCAATCAGGGGCTGTGGGCGAACTGGCTGCAGGGCGAGGTCGGTCTCTATCTGCCGAGCGACCAGGCGTTGCCGCAGGAAGTGGTCGCGGCCTATTTTGAGGCGCAGGATTCCGTCCTGCTCGGGTCCATGACGCCGGCCGACGCCGCCAAGCAGATTCAGGAAGCCGTCGTTGCCTGGAAGAAGCGTAATTCCTGATTGCGCGTCCTGCGCCGGGGTCTCATCATCCCGGCGCGGAACGGCGGTTAGCAGCATTCGCGAGAGCGTTTTCAAGCGAAGTGGATACCGGTTCGCGTGAAGAAAACGCGCCAAACAAAAAAATGGAGCCCCGTTCCGATTCAATCGGAACGGAAAAGGCTCCAGGGATCAAAATCGGATGAGCAGCAGTTCCCGGAAAGCGGCATCCATAGCCGAGTTTCAGATGACCGACACGCTTTGGGCGGCGGCGTTCCTGGCGCCGGCGCTCATCATCTTCAGTGTCGTGATTATCTATCCGATGCTCTATTCGGCATGGTTGAGCCTGTTCGAATGGGACGGCGTTGCGCCGATAAAGACATTCGTCGGGCTCGATAATTACACAACTCTTTTCACGTCGAACCGGGTGTTCTGGATCGCGCTGAAGAACAGCATTTTATGGACCGTGGTGGCGCTGACCGTACCGACCTCGCTTGGCCTCGCACTGGCGCTGGTGCTGAACAGGAAATTTGCCGGCCGCGCGTTCTTTCGCAGCGTGTTCTATTTTCCGGCGATCCTGTCGATGAGCATCGTCGGACTGATCTGGACCTGGGTCTACCATCCGACCCTCGGCATGTTGAACCAGCTGCTCGGCTGGATGGGGCAGCCCTCGCTCCAGCACGCCTGGCTGTCGGAGCCTTCGATCGGGTTGTTCTGCGTCATGATCGCAGCCGCCTGGCACAACACCGGTCTGCCGATGCTGCTGTTTCTCGCGGGCCTGCAGACCATACCCCCCGAGGTGCTGGAGGCCGCTGATCTCGATGGCGCGTCCCGGTTTCAGCGCTTCCGGCTGGTCATTTTTCCGATGCTGCGGGAAACCACCTTCGTCATCATGGCCATCACCTTCATCAACTCCCTGAAGGTCTATGACATCGTCTACGTCATGACTTACGGCGGTCCGGCAAACCAGACCCAGGTGCTGGGCACCTGGATGTATTTCCTGACCTATAATTTCAACCGCATTGGGTTAGGCACGGCGATCGCCATGGTGCTGTTCGCGCTGACGCTGATCTTTGCGATCCCCTACACCCGCAAGCTGAGCAGAGATTGATGACGACGGAAGCAGTTTCAATGCCAGCTGCCGTATTGCCGGTCGAAACCGGCAATACGACGCGACGCCTTTGGAGTTTCGCCTTTTACGCAGCGCTGACCATTGGCGCGATC
This sequence comes from uncultured Alphaproteobacteria bacterium, assembly GCA_963742665.1. GTDB lineage: Bacteria > Pseudomonadota > Alphaproteobacteria > Rhizobiales > Xanthobacteraceae > Bradyrhizobium. The sequence continues at coordinate 13,431 of CAVUNH010000021.1, read as the reverse complement.
ATCTGGATTGCGCCGGTCTACCTGCTGGTCTCGACGGCGTTCAAATCGTCGCTCGACTTCTCGACCAACGGCGCGCTTTCGCTGCCTTCCCGGATCGAATGGGGAAATTTCGCCAAGGCGTGGGATGCCGGGATCAAGACCTACTTTTTCAACTCACTGGGTTTGACCCTTATCAAGGTGCCGATCGGCGTACTCATCGAGGCGATGGCAGCCTTTGCACTGTCCCAAATGAATCTTCCGCGCAGCCGGCTCATCTTCGGAATCTTTCTGATCGGCCTGATTGTGCCGATCCAGATGACCCTGGTGCCGCTGACCATCGTGCTGCGTAACCTCGGGCTAATCAACTCGCTGTTCGGCCTGTTCTGGATCTATCTCGGCTTTGGCCTGCCGTTTGGAATTCTCGTGCTGCGCGGCTTCATGAAGGCGATCCCGCGGGAACTGGTGGAAGCCGCGTTCATGGACGGTTGCACCTGGTTCGGGGTGTTCTGGCGCATCGTGCTGCCGCTGTCGAAACCGGCGGTGGTTTCGCTGTTGATCTTTGACGGCGTCGCAACCTGGAACGAATTCATTCTGGCGCAGATCTTTTTGCGCGCCAACACCAATCGCACGCTGCCGCTCGGGGTTGTCAATTTTCAAACCGAATACGCTACGGCCTACGAATTGCTCGCGGCGGCGCAGTGCATCACCATCGCGCCCCTCATCATTGTTTACCTGGTTTTCCAGCGGCACTTTGTCGATGGGCTATCGGGATCGGTAAAGTCGTAACTTCCAGCTCCAAGAAAATTAGCAAGGAAACATCGTCCCCATGTCACTGCCCCCGAATAAATTGTCCCGCGTCATCATCAACACCGATGCCAAGAACGAGGCCGACGACCAGTATGCCATCGTCCAGGGCCTGCTGACGCCGAGCTTCGAACTGCACGGAATCATCGCGGCTCACTTCGGCTCGATCAAATCAAAGACGTCGATGCAGGACAGCTACGACGAGGTGATGAAGCTGCTGGATCTTATGGCGTTGCGCGGCCAGGTTCGCGTCGAGAAGGGCGCCGAGGGGCCGATCACAAACGAGCAGACCGCAGCGGATTCACCCGGCGCGCGCTTCATTGTCGAACAAGGAATGAAAGACGATCCGCGGCCGCTGCACGTCGCTTTTCTCGGTCCGCTCACGGATATGGCCAGCGCGCTTTTGATCGAGCCGCAACTGGCCAAGCGCAATATCCGCGTGGTCTGGATCGGCGGCGGCGAGTGGCCGGTGGGCGGGCGTGAGTACAATTTGCTGAACGATATTGCGGCGGCCAATGTGGTCTACCGCTCGGGCATCGAGATCTGGCAGATCCCTTCGCCGGTATACAAGATGATGGCGGTCAGCTATGCCGAACTGCATGAGCGCGTGTTCGACAAGGGTCCGCTCGGCAAATACCTGGTGGAACAGCTGGTCGACTGGAACAGTCGCATGGTGCCGGGACCGATCGAACACCGCTCGCTCGGCGAATTCACCGGCGATCGGCGTCATGATGTATCCGGACTGTGGCGAGTCATCGTGGGTGGCGGCACCGCAATTCACGCCTACGATGAATTACTTGCACGAAGGCAAACGCGGTTCGGTCCGGCTCTACCGAAACGTCGATCAGCGCTACATCCAGGAAGACTTCTTCGCCAAGCTGAACCGGTTTGCGCGCGGCGTTCGCGAATTCGCGAAATTTGGCGGCTGACGGAACGCCGATGTCTCATCAGGATCCCATCCAAAGGCGGAAGCTCTACCAGGAAGTGCTGGATCGCCTGACCGCGCGCATCGTGGCCGGCGAATTCGGCCCCAACGATCAGCTTCCTTCCGAGCGGGAACTGATGGAGTCCTACGGTGTCGGGCGGCCCGCCGTCCGAGAGGCGCTGCAACATCTCGAACGCACCGGGATCGTCGCCATCACCCACGGCGAACGGGCCCGCATCGTGGTTCCGACACCGGAGACGCTGGTCGCACAGATCGCCGGCGGTGCCCGTCATCTGCTGAGCATGCAGCCGGACTCCCTGGGCCACCTGAAAGGAGCCCGGCTGTTTTTTGAAACCGGTATGGCGCGCCTTGCGGTCGAGCACGTTGATGAAGCGGCGCTGACCGAACTGCGCCGCCTTGTCGAAGCGCAACGCCGCGCCGTGGCGGATCCGGAAGAGTTCGTCCGCTGCGATATGTCCTTCCATCGCCAGATATCGGCGATGAGCGGCAATCCGATCTTCCCGGCCATTATCGAGGGAATGTTTCGCTGGCTTGGCGAATATTACCGGTCGCTGGTCCGTGCTCCCGGCGCCGAACAACTGACGCTGGCCGAGCATGAGCGGATCATCGATGCGATTGCAGCTCGCGATGCGGCCAGGGCCGAGCAGGCGATGCGCGATCATCTGACCCGGGCCAATACCATGTACCGGCGTCTGCTGCGGCCAGACGATGCAAGTCGCCCCACGCCCAATGACGATATCTGATCGCGATCTCATCATTCGATATGGAACCCGCGAGCCGCCGGCGTCGGGCCGCCGGTTCGAATGCGGACGGTTTTCATTTGTGCTCGAAAACGGCGCGGTCCGCTGGCTCAAATGGGATGATCGGGAAATCCTGCGCGGCATCGCGTTCCTGCTGCGCGACCGGAATTGGGGAACACCTCCTGCAGTATTCGATCCAGTCTCGGTCGATGCGGGATCAGGACGATTGTCGATTCATTTCGGGGGACGCATTGCGTGCGACGGCGAATGCTTCGAATTCACGTCCACCATCCGTGTCGGCGCCGACGGCATTTTCTCGTTCACGTCAGAAGGGCAGTCCGGCGGTCCATTGCCGACAAATCGTTGCGGGCTGGTGATCCTGCATCCAGCTGACTTCGCCGGCCTCGACCTTGAAATTGGACACACCGACGGAAGCCGGGAGTTGACGCAATTTCCGCGGACGATCAGCCCCGGGCAGCCCGCCTTCAATATCCGCTCGCTCGACTATACGCCAGGCGGCGGGCCGCGCGTGCATTGCCGCATCGATGCATCGCTGCCATCGCATCAAAGCGCGCCGTGCGAAATGGAAGATCAGCGCAACTGGTCGGACGCGTCCTTCAAAACCTATGTCGGGTCGCTGCTCGACCCATGGCCATATCTGCTTCCCGCCGATTTCCGGCTTCGGCAGAAGATCGAAATCGAGCTGACGGAGATTTCGGCGCCATCGATCAAACCGGCGATCGATACGAGACTGAGTTTTGGCGGCGGCGACGCGGGCTCGATGCCGCCGATCGGGACAGGCTTCGACGTCGAGCAACGAGAATGCGACGCCGCTTCCGTGCAGGCGCTCGAAGCGCTGTCGCCGCAGGCACTGGTGCTGGTTGGGCGGCTGGACGCGCCGCAATTCGAGACCCGGGCAGCCGAAATCGCGCGCCTCGCGGCGCGTTGCAATGCCGCCGTCGAACTTCAATTGATCGTTCCGCCGACCCGCGAACCACCGCGCGAACTGCAATCGGCGGCTTCTATCCTGCGTCGCGCCGGCGTCTCGCCGAAATCCGTGCTGGTTTGCCCCGATGCGCTGCTCAAGAGCTATCAACCGAGCGACACCTGGCCCGATCTGCCGCCCCTTGAGGACTATTACGCCGCCGCTCGGGCCGCGTTTCCGGTGGCCGAAATCGGCGGCGGCATGGTGACGTACTTCACCGAACTCAACCGCAAACGTCCGATCGGCACCGATGTCGATTACATCACGCACTCGACCTCGCCAATCGTCCACGCGGCCGATGACGATTTGGTGATGGAGACGCTGCGATCGTTGCCCGCCATGGCTCAAACATTCGCCGCGCTTTGGCCGCGGTTGCGTTATCGCGTCGGTCCGGCATCGATCGCGTTGCGCAGCAATCCCTATGGCACGAACTGCGTTGCCAATCGGGATCGAAACCGATTGCCGCTGTCGGATCGCGATCCCCGCCAAAGCGGCCTGTTCGCCGCGGCCTGGAGCACCGGATATGCGGCCGCCCTTGTCGGTTTTGGACTTGACGGATTGTCGCTGCACGATCTGGCCGGACCATTGGGCGTGGTGCCTGACGAGCAGGATCGCGACCTGTGGGCCGGCCTGGTGCCGCAAGCTCGCGTACGACCGGTATTTCACGTGATGCGCATGCTAGCCGCTGCCGCGTCGAGCGCGGTACTGCCATGCGTCAGTACGCCTGCGGGCACAGCCGCCGTCGGGTGGAAGAAAAAGGACGGCAGCCGTCATGCCCTGATCGCCAATCTTCGATCGAGCGCCACCGGGATTGAACTGAGTGTGCGAAGCGAAGTCCTGGTGCTGAATACCGGCAGCTTTGCCGCTGCACTGACCGATCCGAACTGGGCGTCGGGCACGGGGGATTTGCTCGGGAAATTCGAACTGGAGCCGTATGCCGTTGCTTTCGTCCGATGGTGATGAGGCACCAGAGTTGAGAGCGGTCGAGACGATGCAACGTCGCGAAAGTTCGCGATTGTCGGCGACTGCGTTGAACGGCATACTCTATCGGCATGCACTCCGGCGCGCGAGGACCGAATGACGCGCTCAACCGACGCAAGATCGGCACGACTAATCTCGAAGTTACCGAACTCGGCCTCGGCGGCGCGCCGATGGGCGGCTTTCGTGCGACGATCTCCGACGCCGAAGCGAAGGCGTTGACCGATGCCGCATACGAAGACGGCGTGCGCTATTTTGATACCTCGCCGTACTACGGCTATGGCCGCAGCGAACTGCGCATGGGCGCGGCGCTGCGCGAGAAGCCCCGCGACGAGTACGTGCTGTCGACGAAGGTCGGTCGTGTTATCCACGCCATGAGGCCTGGCGAGAGGCATCCGGCCGATTTTCGCGACAACGGCCTGCCAGGCTTTGCAGCGGAATTCGACTACACCTACGACGGCGTCATGCGTTCGCTCGAACATTCGCACCTGCGGCTCGGCCTGGCGCGTATCGACATCGCCCTGATCCACGACGTCGATTTCTGGACCACCAGGGACCGCTCCGTTCTCGAAGCGCGGTTCAAGACGGTGATGGATTCCGGTTTCAAGGCGCTGGACGAGTTGCGGAAGGCCGGAATCATCGGCGCCATCGGTGTCGGCATCAACGAGGCGGACACCAGCCTGCGCTTCATCCAGGCCGGCGACTTCGACTGCATGCTGCTGGCCGGCCGCTACACGCTGCTCGAGCAGGGTGGGCTTGAGGCATTCCTGCCGGAATGCGTGAAGCGGAACGTGTCCGTGATCCTGGGCGGCCCGTACAATTCCGGCATCCTCACCGGCGGCGTGAAGGCTGGCGCCACCCATGACTATGTCGCGGCGCCCGCGCAGCTGATCGAGAAGGCGCAGAAGATCGAGGCGGTATGCCGGCGCCACGGCGTCGAGCTGGGCGCCGCCGCCATGCAGTTCCCGCTGTTTCATCCGGCCGTGTGCTCGGTGATCCCGGGAGCGCTCAGCGTCGCCGAAGCGAAGCAGAATGTGGCGCGTCTGTCGGCGAAGATTCCGGTCGAGCTCTGGAGCGAACTCAAGCGCGAAAAGCTGCTCGATCCAAACGCACCAACACCCAATTGAGGGGGAGGCCGCGGCCGGCTCATCTGATCGGGTCAAAAGCTGACCTGGAGAGAATGACCGCTTGTGGCGCAAAGCAGCCCTTAGCAGGTAGCTTGCCGAGGGGTAGAGCAGGCGAGCGACGAAAGCAGAGGCACTTCCCTTTTCGACCCAAAGCCTCCGCGGGCGTTGAACAATGACACGCCGCTAAGACTCGGCGGTTGTTGCCGGCGGTATCCTATGACACCATCCAGGCACCGTTTTCTGTGACTTCTGGATGCCCATGCCACGTCGGAAATATCTTTGGGAAAAGCTGTCGGATGAGCAGTTGCTCAAGCAACGTCTCAGTAGTTTGAGGGTTACGGTCGAAGGCACCTGGCTCGAGGATTGTCTCAGCACTCTGAACGATGAGCTGCAAGCGCGGGGCATCCGGCTGCGGCCACACGCATGGATATCGAGCGAATGGTTTAGTCCGGCAGATGTGCCCGGCATTGCGATTCCCTTCTATCTCGCCCATCCCCGCCTGATGAAACTCGAGAAGAAAATGATGCTCGACGTCGAGGGCGGCACCTGGTCCGAGTGCATGGCCATTCTCCGGCACGAGGCAGGCCATGCCGTGCAGCACGCCTACCAGCCGCAACGCCGCCGGCGCTGGCAGCAGTTGTTCGGCCCGTCTTCGAAACGTTACCCGCGCCACTACCGGCCCAATCCGGCCAGCCGGCGTTTTGTCCAGCATCTTCGGCTCTGGTACGCGCAGAGCCATCCGGACGAAGATTTCGCCGAAACCTTCGCGGTGTGGTTACGCCCACGATCGAACTGGCGGACACGTTATGCCGGTTGGCCGGCGCTGAAGAAGCTTGAATATGTTGACGAGCTGATGAACGAGATCGCCGGGAAGCGGCCGCCAGCCACGACGCGGGAGCGCGTCGATCCGCTGCACCAGCTCAGCCAAACCCTTGGCGAGCACTACCAGAAAAAGCAGGCGTTCTACGCGTTCAAGCCACCGAAGACCTACGACCGCGACCTTTCCCGTCTCTTCTCTGCCGATCCACGGCATCGACGGGAGCAGCCGGCCTCGGTCTTTATCAGGCGGCACCGCGCCCAGATCAGGCAGGTGGTCGCGCGGTGGACGGGCGAAAACCAGCTTACGCTTGATGCCGTTCTTGACGACATGATTTCCCGCTGCCGCGAACTCGAACTGCGCGCCGCCGGCTCTGAACGAAAGCTTCTGATCAACTTTACCATCCTGTTGACCGCAAAGACGGTGCAAACGCTGTTCGGCCCGTCGCGGCGGAAATGGATCGCGTTATGAGACGCCTGCGCGTTCTAGTGCTGATGCACCCGAACTTCGTGCCCCCGGACTCCACCGACGGATACACCGTGCAGGAAATCAACGAATGGAAAACCGAATTCGACGTCGTGAGCACCTTGCGTGCGGCCGGCCACGACGTGCGCCCGCTCGGAGTGCAGGAGGAAATCAAGCCGGTGCGCGACGAGATCGAAAGTTTCAAGCCGCACGTGGTGTTCACATTGCTGGAGGAGTTCCACAATGAGTCGGTGTATGACCAGCACATCGCAAGCTATCTCGAGCTGATGAAAATCCCGTATACCGGGTGTAACCCGCGCGGTCTGATCCTGGCGCGCGGCAAGGATCTGTCCAAGACGTTGGTGCACCACCGCCGGATCGCGGTGCCGGCCTTTGCCGTGTTTCCGATGCGCGGCAAGGTCAAACGGCCGGCGCGCCTTGCGCTGCCGCTGATTGTCAAGAGCCTGAACGAGGATGGATCCTTCGGTATATCGCAAGCATCCATCGTCGATACGGACGAGAAGCTCACAGAGCGAGTCGCGTTCGTTCACGAGCGGCTCGGAACTGCCGCCATCGCCGAACAGTACATTGAAGGACGTGAACTATATGTCGCCGTGCTCGGCAACAATCGGCTGCGCGTTCTGCCGGTTTGGGAATTGCAGTTCGGCAGCATGGGCGGTCGGGGGGCACGGCAGATTGCCACCGAAAAGGCTAAACACGATCCCAGCTATCAGGAACGCGTCGGAATTGTAGACGGGCCGGCCAAAAACCTTGCGCCGGAGGTATCCGCCCGCCTTAAGCGAGCAGCGAAACGCATCTACCGCACACTGAAGCTCGATGGATACGCACGCATCGACTTTCGCCTCACTGCCGATGGCACTCCGTATTTCATCGAAGCGAATCCCAATCCCGAAATAGCGAAGAGCCAAGAGTTCGCTACAGCCGCTCGGCATGACGGGCTTGACTACCCCGACCTACTGCATCGCATTCTGGCCCTCGGAATCAGTCGGGCAAAGGCAGGCGCATCCGTAGGCTGAAAGGCAACGCAAAACGGTCATGCACAGGGAAGTCACTTCCTTGGCGGCTTCGTTTGTACATGCCAAGCCAGGGTGTAGGACGTCTCCCAAATTTCCCGACGAGGTCGCTGCAACAGTCGCGGCAGCGCTCTCTCGGAGGATGCCGGCTCATCCCATGAAGCGGGCGAGAAATCTGCCTGGGTCGTTGCCGCCGAGCGAAGCCAGAGCAGACGACACGCGCCGAACACGGCTTTCTGTACGGTGGGCGACATTGGCTCGGTGAACTTTTTTTGCGCTTACCTTGTCCCGCATTCCGACCAAAAATATTCGAGAAACCGGGAACGAAAGCATCGACGCAGGGTTAGGGAACTCGTGACTGGAACCCGGGAACTTTAGTCTTTTTGGAATCTCTATAGCTGCCATTTGGATGCTCGAAACTCCGCACCCAACGGTCGATAAACATGGCGCCCCCGACTTCCTGGCGGGGTCGGGCGAAATGGCGTCGATGATGCGGGATTTCGACTGGGCATCGACGGACCTCGGTCCGCCCGGATCATGGCCTCAAAGCCTCAAGACGGTCGTACGGATCGTGTTGACCTCCCGTTATGCGATGTGGATGGCTTGGGGCCCGAACCTGAGATTTTTCTGCAACGATGCGTATCTCCCGACAGTCGGGATAAAACGCGACTGGGTCTTGGGGTCGAGATCGGACAAGGTCTGGGAGGAGATATGGCCGGACATCGGGCCTCGCATCGAGCGGGTGCTGAATACCGGCGAGGCGACCTGGGACGAAGGGTTGCTTCTGTTCCTTGAGCGCCTCGGCTTTCCCGAGGAGACCTATCACACTTTTTCCTACAGCCCGCTCGCCGACGACGACGGCCGGATCAGCGGTATGCTGTGCGTCGTAACGGAAGTGACGGAGCGTGTCGTCGGCGAGCGGCGCCTCGCCACGCTGAGCAAGCTTGCCGGCCGACTGGCATCGGCCCGGGCCGAGTCGGAAGTGTTGGACGCGATCAAGGAAGGCATGGATGCGGCCGACAAGGACGTGCCGTTTTCTCTGCTATACCTTTACGATGATCAAGGCGCCGTGCGGCTCGCGCGCGCGTCCGGCATCGAAAGCGGTCACCCGGTTTCGCCGGTCGTGATCCTCCCGGGTGGTCCGTGGCCCCTCGATATCCCGGACTCGGGAAGCCTGATCGTGAACGATCTGTCCGCTGCCGTGGACGCTCCTCTGCCCCGCGGGTTCTGGGACAAATCACCCGCCCAGGCCGTCATTCTTCCGATCGTGGTCAAGGGACAGGAAAAGCCGGTCGGCTGCTTTATTTGCGGACTCAACCCGTATCGGAAATACGATGAAGCCTACGCCAGCTTCATTGAACTCCTGGCAGGCCAAATTTCCGCCAGCCTTGCGGGCGCGCGCGCTTTTGAGGAAGAGCGCCGGCGCGCCGATGCCCTGGCGGAGATCGACCGGGCGAAGACGCTGTTCTTCTCCAACGTCAGTCACGAATTCCGCACGCCCCTGACGTTGATGCTCGGTCCGCTCCAGGACGCGCTGAACGATTCCTCTGCTTCCGCCCTGGATCCCATACAGCGCGAGCGCCTCGACGTCGCCCAGCGCAATTCACTGCGGTTGCTCAAGCTGGTGAACACGCTGCTTGATTTTTCCCGTATCGAAGCCGGACGCGCGAATGCCAATTTCCAGCCGACCGACCTGTCGGGTTTTACGGCCGAGCTCGCGTCCAATTTTCATTCCGCCACGGAGAAGGCCGGGCTGAAGCTGGAAATCGAATGCGAACCGCTGCCCCGGCGCGTGCCGGTCGACCGCGACATGTGGGAGAAGATCGTCTTCAACCTGCTGTCGAACGCCTTCAAATTTACTTTCGAAGGACGCATCTCGATCCAAATGCGCGCGGCGGACGACGGCAAATCCGCCGAGCTTTTCGTGCGCGATACCGGCGTCGGCATACCCTCACACGAATTGCCGAGGCTCTTTGAACGTTTTCACCGTGTTGAAAACCAGAAGGGCCGATCGTTCGAGGGATCCGGCATCGGTCTTGCGCTGGTCCAGGAACTCGTCAAACTCCACGGCGGTTCGCTGGTTGCCGAGAGTGAAGTCGGCAAGGGATCGTCGTTCAAGGTCAGCATCCCCTTCGCTTCGGACCAGTGTGCGGCCGATAGTCTTGATTCCGAACCGGCGGTCGTGCCCGCAGCTTCGCGCGCCGAAGCCTATGTCGAAGAAGCATTGAGTTGGCTGCCACAGGACTCCACGACGAAACTTGCTGTGTCGCAGCGGGACGTCGCCGGCCCGGATGTGGGAGGGAAGACGCTTCATGGCCGCGTCCTGGTCGCCGACGACAATGCAGACATGCGCGCCTATATCGGAAGGTTGCTCGGCGCCCATTGGGATGTCGATACCGCGGAAGACGGCAATGCGGCGATCGAGGCGATCCGGAAAAACCCGCCCGATCTCGTCGTCACCGACGCGATGATGCCCGGGCTTGACGGCTTTGGTTTGCTGGCCGCGATCCGGAACGATCCCGCGCTGCGCGACCTGCCGGTCATCATGCTGTCCGCGCGGGCCGGCGAGGAAGCCCGCATCGAAGGCCTGGAAGCCGGCGCCGATTACTATCTGACCAAACCGTTTTCCGCCCGCGAACTCGTGGCCCAGGTCAACGCAAACCTGACGCTGGCGCGGGTCAGAAGCGAAGCCGCGCGCGATCTTCGCGCAGGCGAAGAAGCCCTGCGGCGACGGACGACCCAGTTCGAAACGCTGCTGAATGAAGCCCCGATGGGTGTGTACCTGGTCGATGCCGATTTCAAGATTCAGGCCGTCAATCCCACGGCATTGCCGGTGTTCGGGGATATTCCCGACCTCGTCGGACGGGATTTCGAAGAGGTTATTCGCATCCTGTGGCTCGAGGACTATGCCGACGAAGTCGTGCGCCTGTTCCGGCATACGCTCGAGACCGGTGAGCCGTACATGACGCCCGAGCACATCGAGGAACGGCGGGACCGGAAGGTGAGGGAATACTACGAGTGGCGGATCAACCGCATTCCGCTCCCCGAGGGCCGCTTCGGCGTGGTCTGCTATTTCAGGGACATCTCCGCGCAAGTCCGGGCCCGTCAGCAGCGCGAACTTCTGATCAACGAGCTCAACCATCGGGTCAAGAACACGCTTGCGACGGTCCAGTCCATCGCGGCCCAGACGTTGAAGGGAACGACGGTCCCGGTGACCCTCAAGAGTGCGCTCGAATCCCGTCTGCTCTCGATGGCCGGCGCCCATGACGTGTTGACCCAGCAGAACTGGGAAGGCGCGGACCTGCGCAATATCGTGGAAAAGGCGCTCTCGCCCTTCATGGCGCCCAGGCGCGAATTCGATGTCGATGGCCCCGACATCAGGCTGCTTCCGAAGTCGGCACTCGCCGTAGCCATGGCGGTTCATGAACTTGCGACGAATGCGGCCAAGTATGGCGCGCTGTCGAACGGTTCGGGCTGTATATCCGTGCATTGGACGATTGCCGAACGTGATGAGCGGCATCTGCAGATCGTCTGGACCGAAACGGGCGGCCCCAAGGTCACCGCGCCCGGAAGGACGGGTTTTGGTTCGCGCCTCATCGAGCGGGGCCTGGCGGGGCAACTGGGCGGAGAAGCGGTGATTGATTATCGCGAGACCGGCGTCGTTTGCAGGATCATGGCGCCTTTGGGCACTATTACGGGAAGCGTGCCGGACATTCTCTCATAGTGTCCGGACATGCGGAGGAGAAGTATTTGAGCAAGCGGGAATTATCGAATCGCAAGGTCCTCGTCGTTGAAGACGAGATGATGATTGCGATGCTAATCGAGGACATGCTCGACGAATTCGGCTGCAAGCTGGTCGGACCAGCCACAAATGTTCCGCGCGCGCTGGAACTCATCGGCAAGGAAAAGGTGGACGTAGCGGTCCTCGACCTGAACCTGGATGGTAAGGACACTTATGCGATAGCCGACGCGCTTCGCCAGAAGAATGTGCCGTTCATCTTTGCGACCGGGTACGGGTCGACGGGCATGCGTCCAGAGTATGGAGACCGGCCGGTGCTGCAGAAGCCTTTTCAGGCGAAAGATCTCGAAATTGCGCTCGCGGAAGCGTTGGCCGGTTCGAATGTGGTCGCCGGGGATAACATGATCAACTAGGTGCTCGAGCGCCTCGGCTTGACGTTGCCGTGCTGTAACGAGCTTTGCGCGGCCTCCGCCTTTTTGCCGTCCACCGGGCTCGAATTGCTCTCGCGTGAAATGATGGAGGGTCAGGTCCGCTCAAGGTGCAAGCGGCGTTCGTTTCGAGGTCGCAGAATGAGGATTTATGGAATGACCGGTTCTGGCGCAAAGCGGTCATCCGCACGAAAGTCCGTTCCTGGGAGCAAAGCCGACTTCCCGGCCGGCCGCCCGGACTTCTGAGTTTGACCGAAGGCCGACCTGCTTAGCCGCGAATGGCCAACGTTTTCTGAACGGATTCTGCGACCACGTTTGTACTTGCGTGGCGGCCCTTTGGGTGGAAAGCTTCCGTCACGCCGTACGGGGGCGGGGCAACATGAAAACGATGGTACTTTATCTTTCGTTTGCACTCGCTGCGGTCACAGGCAGCGCGGCAGCGCAGAGTTATCCATCCCGGCCGATAACTCTCATCATCCCGGGCGCAGCTGGTGGTCCCGGCGATATGGTCGGACGTGTCTTGATTGAACGCATGAAGACATCACTCGGCCAACCGCTCGTTATGGAAAATGTCGCCGGCGCCAATGGCACTATCGCTACTGCGCGCGTCGCCCGCGCATCGCCGGATGGTTACACGCTCATTCTCGGCAATTGGAACAGCCAGGTCGGCGCTAGTGCAGTCTATCCGGTGCCGTACGATGTCTTGGCCGATTTTGAACCCATCGCATTGGCGACGATTTCGCGATTATGGCTTGTGGGGAAAACCACTTTTCCGCCTAACAACACGGCAGAACTGATCGCGTGGCTGAAGGCGAACCCAGGCAAAGCGTCTGTTGCAACTGTCGGTCAAGGTAGCGCCAGTCATGTCTGCGGGATCCATTTCCAGAATGCGACGGGTACACAGTTTCAGTTCGTTTTCTATCGCGCTGGCGCCCCGGCATACCAAGACCTTGTGGCAGGCCATATCGACATGATGTGCGCCGAGCGGTCGGCAACGGTCGAGCATTTGCGTGCCGGAAAAATCAAAGCCTTTGGTCTTTTAGCCGAAAAGCGTTGGTCCGCGGCGCCCGACGTGCCTACTCTGGAGGAGTCCGGCGTCCCGGGTGCACACATTCCGTGGCTACAGGGCTTCTGGGCGCCGAAGGGCACACCACGCGACATCATCGCAAAACTCAATGCTGCGGTCGCTGAGGCGTTAGCGGATCCGGCGGTTTACCAGCGGTTGACGGACTTCGGTCTCGATGTTGCGCCGGACAACCAGCGAACACCGGAAGCGTTACGCGCCTTTCACAAGGCGGAGACAGAAAAGTGGTGGCCGGTCATCAAGGCTTCCGGCGCGAAGCCGGAATGAATGCGATCGCTCTCAGGTAAAGCGTCAAATCAGGCGCA
>CAVUNH010000020.1:0-119520 GCA_963742665.1 uncultured Alphaproteobacteria bacterium | reverse complement strand
CACCGCCTTGGTCTTGTGATTGAAGACGCTGCGCAGCATTTCCTCGGACAGCCGCCAGTGCGGCGGCTCGAGGCGCAGCAGCCGCGGAATGCCGCCGGCCTGGCGGATGATCGGCAGATAGCTGTCATAGACCGGCTGGAACACGACCACTTCGTCGCCGGGTTCGACCACGGCGAGAAATCGAAGAGGTCAGCGCTTCGGTGCCGCCCGAGGTCACCATCACCTCGGTCATGGGATCGAGGCTGAGCCCGTGCCAGCGTCCGTAATGCGCCGCGATCGCCTGCCGCAGTTCCGGAATGCCCATCATCGACGGGTATTGGTTGTAGCCGTTGAGCGGAGGCGTCCGCGGCGGCGCGCCTGATATCCTCCGGCCCGGGGTCGTCGGGAAAGCCCTGGCCGAGATTGATGGCGTTGTTGTCGCGCGCAAGCTGCGACATCGCCTCGAAGACGGTGACGGGGAGGTCGGCAAAGACCTTGTTCATGGAGGTCATGTTAAGAAGAGTCCCTGGCAAAGCTCAGCCGCCGGCTCTTGGTCGGCAATCCCGCCGCCTTCCAGCCCAATATGCCGCCCGCGAGATGCTTGTCGTAAGGCAAGCCCCGCGGCCTGCGCCGCCAGCGACGCCGTCACCGAGCGCTTGCCGGAGCGGCAGGCAAAAACCACCTGCTTGCCCGCGGGTCCGGAATGGCCGCCGGATCGAAGGTCGAAAGCGGAACCACCACGCCGCCCGGATAGGCCTCCACGGCGACTTCATTCGGCTCGCGGACATCGACGAGCAGATAGCGTCCCTCCGCCATTCCCTTCGCGACGTCTTCCGGCGTCAAATCGTGCACCTGATGGTCCGCCACGCAAATCCTCCCGACAACCTGTTTTGAGGGGTCCTGTTCGCCCCGTCAGCCGGGCGCCAAAGTCGCCTCTCGCGCGGCGAAAATCAAGCGCCGCAGGCGGCTTAAAAGACCGTCGAAATCCTGGCCACGTCCCCATCAGCGCATAACGCTTTATAGGCTCGCGCGGGCCTCATTTCAGGTCAGAAGTTGCTTCGTCGATGGGCCAGGCCCCCACCGGCGTTTGCGGACCGGTCTGCCTGTAGCCTCGTCGAAGATAGAAAGCCCTGGCGTTCGAACTTGCTTCCGCGCGAACCGCATCAACGCCCCGTCCACGCATCAGCGTTTCGAGCCGGTCCAGCAGCGCTGCACCGACGCCCTGCCCGGCATATTCGGGGGCGGTGTACAGTCCCTCGAGGAAGTCGCCGCGAATGGCGCCCCATCCGGCCGTCACACCGTCGAGCTCGGCAATCCATATTTCCAGCTCGCGAAGCTTTCGCTCCATTCCGGCAGGGCGTGAGCTGCTTCGCCCACGCCGTCGCGTCTTCGACGGACATGCCCGACGGCGCCAGTTCGAGGATCGATCTCCGCCGCACCTCAAACAGACGCGTCGCGTCATCAAGCGTAGCCGGGCGGTAAACGGCAGCACCCATGTTGAAATGTGCTCCAACGATGAGACGCAGACGCGCGCGGGCACTCTACTGGATCGTGACCTTACTAGATCGTCACCTGCGTTCCCACCTCGACCACGCGCCCGGTCGGGATCTGGAAATAGTCGGTGGCATCGTTGGCGGTGCGGCTGAGCGAGATGAACAGATGATCCTGCCAGCGCGGCATGCCGGAATGGGCGGCCGGCTTGAGCGCGCGGCGCGACAGGAAGAACGACGTCGACATGATGTCGAACTGCCAGCCGAGCTTGCGCGCGATCGCCAGCGCCTTCGGCACGTTGGGCGATTCCATGAAGCCGAACCGCAGCGTCACCTTGGAGAAGGTCGCGCTGATCTGCTCCAGCTGCACCCGCTCGGCCGGATCGATCCGCGGCGTCGGCGCGGTCTCGATGGTGAGAATGACGTTCTTCTCGTGCAGCACCTTGTAGTGCTTCAGACTGTGCATCAGCGCGGTCGGCGCGCTGGCGGGATCGCTGGTCAGGAACACCGCGGTGCCGGGAACCCGCTGCGGCGGCCGCTTCTCCAGCATCGCCACCAGATCGGCGAGCGGAAATTCCAGCTTGCGCGACTTCTCGAACAACAGCCGGCTGCCGCGCCGCCACGTGTACATCAGCAGCATCACGACGCGCGCCGAGCGCCAGCGGCACCCAGCCGCCCTCGAACACCTTCAGCAGGTTGGCCGCGAGGAAGGTCAGATCGAGGAACAGGAACGGCGCGATCAGCGCGGCGGCCGCGAACGGCGACCATTTCCAGACCTTCCAGATCACGACAAAGCCCATCATCGCCGTGACCACCATGGTGCCGGTCACCGAGATGCCGTAGGCCGACGCCAGCGCGCTGGACGAGCGGAACAGCAGCACCAGCAGCATCACCGCGATCAGCAGCAGCAGGTTGATGCGCGGGATGTAGATCTGGCCGGAATGGGCTTCCGAGGTGTGGCGGATTTCGAAGCGCGGCATCAGGCCGAGCTGGATCGCCTGGCGCGTCAGCGAATAGGCGCCGGTGATCACGGCCTGGCTCGCGATCACGGTCGCGACCGTGGCGAGCGCCGACCATCGGGATCAGCGCCCAGTCCGGGAACATCAGGAAGAACGGGTTCTCGATCGCCTTGGGATCGGCGATGACGAGCGCGCCCTGCCCCAGATAGTTCAGCGCCAGCGACGGCAGCACGATGAACAGCCAGGCGGTCTGGATCGGCCGCTTGCCGAAATGGCCGAGATCGGCATAGAGCGCCTCGGCGCCGGTGACGGCGAGGAACACCGCGCCGAGCGTCACGAAGCCGATGATGCCGTGATGGATCATGAAGGAGACGGCGTAGAGCGGATTGAGCGCCAGCAGCACCTCCGGATGCCGCACGATCTGCGGGATCGCCGCGATCGCGATGACCGCGAACCAGACGCACATGACCGGCCCGAAGAACGCGGCGACGCGCGCGGTGCCGCGCGACTGCACCGCAAACAGCGCCACCAGGATGATCACCGTCAGCGGCACGACATAGGGATCGAACGCCGCGGTGACGAGCTTGATGCCTTCGATCGCCGACAGCACCGACAGCGCCGGCGTGATCACGGCGTCGCCGTAGAACAGCGCGCCGCTGATGATGCCGAGCAGCACGATGGCGCCGGCGCCTTTGGCTGACCGCGCGCTGCGCCAGCGCCATCAGCGCCAGCGTGCCGCCCTCGCCATTGTTGTCGGCGCGCAGCAGGATCACGACGTATTTCAGCGTCACCACGATGATCAGCGCCCACAGGATCAGCGAGAGCACGCCGAGCACGGCCTGCGGGTCGACGCCGCCTGCCGCGCCGCTGGCCGCGATCACGGCTTCGCGCAACGCGTAGAGCGGGCTGGTGCCGATGTCGCCATAGACGACGCCGATGCTGCCGAGCGTCAGCGCCCTGAAGCCGGCGGTGGAATGGGCTTCGCCATGCCCATTGGCCGCCGGCGTTTCCGCGGCGGGATCGCACATCTCGGACGTCATGGGAAGCAGGGCCTCGAATGCTTCACTGCACAATGGCAGAGCGCAGGCGGCTTATAGTCCTGCGCTCGAAGCATAGGCTAGGCCGATTTCGGGCCTCGCGGTATGCGAAAATGCATAGGTCGTGGACAGCGTGTCAGCCCGAATCTCGTCAAGCGATTCAGATGGTTACCTGCGTGCCGACCTCGACCACCCGCCCGGTCGGGATCTGGAAATAGTCGGTGGCGTCGTTGGCCGACCGGCTCAGCGCGATGAACAGATGATCCTGCCATTGCGGCATGCCCGACTGCGCCGACGGCTTCAGCGAGCGCCGCGACACGAAGAACGACGTCGCCATGATGTCGAACTGCCAGCCGAGCTTGCGCGCGATCACCAGCGCCTTCGGCACGTTCGGCGATTCCATGAAGCCGAAGCGCAGCCGCACGGTGGCGAACTTGTCGCTGATCGTTTCCATCCGGACCCGCTCGGCCAGATCGACGCGCGGCGTCTGCGCGGTCTCGATGGTCAGGATCACATTGTGCTCGTGCAGCACCTTGTTGTGCTTGAGATTGTGCAGCAGCGCCGTCGGCACGAAATTCGGGATCGCTGGTCAGGAACACCGCGGTGCCCTTGACGATATGCGGCGGACGCTTTTCCAGGCTCTTGATCAGATCGGTCAGCGGCACCTCGATGCGGCGCGTCTTGGCGATCAGGATCGCCGCGCCGCGCCGCCAGGTCCAGATCATCACCGCCATCGCCACGCCGAACAGCAGCGGCACCCAGGCGCCTTCGAGCAGCTTCAGCAGATTGGCGCTGAAGAAGGTCATGTCGACGACGACGAACGGCACGATCAGCGCGGCCGCGGTCGCCGCGCGCCAGTTCCACAATTTCCAGATCACGACGAAGCCCATGATGCCGTCGGCGACCATGGTGGTGGAGACGGCGATGCCGTAGGCGGAAGCGAGATCCGCTCGAGGTGCGGAACAGCAGCACCAGCAGCAGCACGCCGATCAGCAGCAGCCGGTTGACGCGCGGCAGATAGATCTGGCCGGCATGGGTCTCCGAGGTGTAGCGAACCTCGAAGCGCGGCAGCAGGCCGAGCTGCACGGCCTGGCGGATCAGCGAATAGGCGCCGGTGATCACCGCCTGGCTCGCGATCACGGTCGCCGCGGTCGCCAGCACCACCAGCGGCAGCAGCAGGATGTCCGGCACCATGCGGTAGAACGGAATTTTCGATCGCCGCCGGATCGGACAGCACCAGCGCGCCCTGCCCGAAATAATTGATCAGCAGCGACGGCAGCACGAAGATAGAGCCAGCCGGCCTGGATCGGCTTGCGTCCGAAATGGCCGAGATCGGCATAGAGCGCCTCGCCGCCGGTCACCGCGAGAAACACCGCGCCCAGCGTCACCAGGCCGATCGTGCCGTGCGACAGCAGGAACTGGATCGCGTACCAGGGATTGATCGCCGCCAGCACCGAGGGATCGTCGCTGATGTGAACGAGGCCCAGCACCGCCAGCGTCGCGAACCAGACCACCATGACCGGCCCGAAGGCCGAGGCGACGCGCGCGGTGCCGCTGCTCTGCACCGAGAACAGCACGACCAGGATGAAGACCGTCAGCGGCACCACATAATGCTCGAGCGCCGGCGCGGCGAGCTTGAGACCTTCGACCGCCGACAGCACCGAAATCGCCGGCGTGATCATGGAATCGCCGATGAACATCGAGGCGCCGACGACGCCGAGCGCCAGCAACGGCCAGCTTCGGCGGCCCGAGCGCGCGCTGGCCGAGCGCCATCAGCGAGAGCGTGCCGCCCTCGCCGTTGTTGTCGGCGCGCAGCAGCAGCAGCACGTATTTGGCGGTGACGACGATGAACAGCGCCCACAGGATCAGCGACGAGCACGCCGAGCACGATGACGCGCGTGACCGGCTCGCCATGCGCCGCGTCCGTCACCGCCTCGCGAAACGCGTACAGCGGCGAGGTGCCGATATCGCCGAACACCACGCCGATGCTTCCGAGCGTCAGGGCCCAAAAGCCTGAGGTGACCGGCCCCTCATGGGCTTCGGTGGATGTGACGCTGACAGTCATGACGCGGTGGAAAACGCTCTCGCGGTTGATTTGATCCGGGCGGCTATCGACGCTTCCGCGATGCCTGTCAATCGATCCAACCATAGCACCGCCGCGCAAGGCGGCGACGTCCCGCAAAGCAGGCTTCACGCACGTCAGATCGAATGGTAATATAGTAGTACCGTAGAATTACGGCTTCAGGTCGGGCGGCAGCGGCGGATCTTCGCGCATCAACGTGATGGTCACGCGACGGTTGGCCGACAGCGACGGATCGTCGGGAAACAGCGGCTGGCTGTCGGCCTTGCCGGAGACCGCGAAGATGTGGGACGGCGGCAGCCCTTCGCGCTCGAGAATCTGGCGCACCGCGTTGGCGCGATCGGCCGAAAGATCGAACGCGCCGTAGTCGCTGCGCGCCGGCACGAAGCCCGCCGCGGTGTGGCCGATGATGGAGACCCGCAGCGGCGTCGCCTTCAGCGGGACCGCAAGCTTCTGGATCAGCCGGCGCGTGCGGTCGTACGGCACCTTGGAGCCGTCGGCGAACATCGAGCGGCCGTCCTGGTCGACGATCTCGAGATTGAGGCCCTGCTTGGTCTCCTCGAACATGATGTGCTTGGACATTTCGGTCAGTTCCGGCATGTCCTGCAGCGCCTGCCGCAGCGAGGCCGAGGCGAGCGCGAATTCGCGGTCGATCTTCAGCTTGGCGCCGGCTGTCGCGGCTGCGATCCTGTTCATCCGGGGTCGGCGTGTTGGAGGCTTCCTCCGGCGGAATATGGTCGACGTTCTTCAGCTTCGGCCGCGTCGGCAGGCCGTCGGATTCGATGATGCCGGAATAGCGCGCCTCGGTCTGCACGCCGAAGGCGTCGCGCATCGAGCCGGCGACGATCTTCAGCTTGTTGTTGTCCATGGTGGAGAAGGCGACGAGCATCACGAAGAAGCTCATCATCAGGCCCATCAGGTCGGCGAAGGTCACGAACCAGCCGTGCCCTCCGCCATGTGCATCGCCGCGTTTTTTCTTGGCCATTGCCTGCTTCCCGGACCGCCGTCACCCGCCGCTTCAGGCCGGAACCGGCTCGCCTTCTTCGTGGCGATGCTTCTCCGGCAGATAGGCCAGCAGCATTTCGCGGACCAGCGTCGGGCTCTTGGAGTCGCGGATCATCAGGATGCCGTCGATGATCAGCGTGCGGTTGGTTTCCTCGTCGAGCAGCTTGCCGTGCAGCTTGTCGGCGATCGGCAGGCAGAACAGGTTCGCGACCAGCGCGCCGTACAGCGTCGCCAGCAGCGCGGTCGCCATGAACGGGCCGAGCTTCGAGGGATCGGTCATGTTGGCGAACATCTGCACCATGCCGATCAGCGTGCCGATCATGCCGAACGCCGGCGCGCAGTCGCCGATGGCGCGGTAGATCTTGCTGCCCTCGTCGAGATGCATCAGGAAATTGTCGCGGTCGCGCTCGAGATTGTCGCGGATGAATTCGAGATCGTAGCCGTCGGCGACGTAGCGGATGCCCTTGGCGAGGAACGGCTCGTCGGTCTCGACCTTTTCCAGGCCGACCGGTCCCTGCTTGCGGGCGATTTCGGCGATGCGGGCGAGTTCGTCGACCAGGTCGCGCGCCGACAGCCGGCTCATGGTGAAGGCGAACTTCGCGCCGAGCGGCAGGCCGTGCAGCATCGCGCCGAGCGGAAAGCGGATCATGGTGGCGGCGATCGATCCGCCGAAGATGATGATCATGGCATGTTCGGAGATGAACATGTGCAGATCGCCGCCCATGAACACCATCACCGCGATGACGATGATGCCGGAGACGAGCCCGACGCTCGTCATGATATCCATGGGAAACTCCAACGCGTACGCAACACCCGCCCATCCTGGACGGTGGCGCGGCCCATCCTGGACCGCGTACGAGCGACCCTACGTCGGCGCCATTAAAGACGCGTAAAGGTTAAGCCGCGGCGCGGCCGTACAATTGCGAGGACGCGGTGCTTCGAGCAGCGGTCAGCCGGCCGATATCGGCACGGGTTAACGCCGCGGCGCGATCTCAACCATTTGCTAACCATAAATGTGCCGGCGCTCACGCCGCCGGCAAGCCCGTCAGTTCGAGGCTCAGCGCCCGCAGCCGCCGGCGCGCCGCCGCGTCATAGGCCTGCGGATTGGCCTTCGCCTCGTGCATGCCGTTGAAGAACAGCCCGCTCTTGCCGGCGATGTCGTCGCCGGTGACCAGATGCAGGATCGCCGCGCCGCCCTGCTCGACCGTCGAGATCGGCGTGATGCCGCCGGCGCGCACCATGGTGGTGTTCATGTAGGTCGCCGGATGCAGCGAATTCACGGTGACGCCCGTGCCCTTGAGCTCCTCGGCGAGATCGATCGTGAACATGATCTGCGACAGCTTGCTCTGCGCATAGGCGCGGCTGCCGCTGTAGTCCCTGGTGATCATCACATCGTCGAAATCGATCGGGTGCTGGCCGAGCGAGGCGACATTGACGATGCGCGACGGCGCGCCGCCTTCAGCAGCGGCAGCAGGAGATGGGCGAGCAGGAAGCCGGAGAGATAATTCACCGCAAAGCGCAGTTCGTATCCGTCCGCGCTGGTCTGCCGTGCGGCCCGCCATTCTGCGACCCGATGCCGGCATTGCTGACGAAGACGTCGAGCCGGCTGTGATCGGCGAGCACGGCGTCGGCGAGCTGCCGCGCGCCGGCCAGCGACGACAGATCGGCCTGGTAGAAAGCGGGTTCGCTGCCGCCCGCCCGCCTGATCTCGTCCGACCAGCGTCTGCGCCCGCGGCTTGGTCGCGGCCGTGGATCAGGACCTTTGCGCCGGCATCGCAAGCTGCGTCGCGACATAGCGGCCGACGCCATCGGTCGAGCCCGTGATCAAGACCGTCTTGCCGTCCATGTCCATGTTCAATGACCTTCCGTGCGTGGCTTCACTGCGCCTGCGCGCCGATGCCGGCCGACTTGATGATCGGCCACCATTTGTCGATCTCGACTTTCTGGAACGCGGCCAGCCCTTCCGGCGTCTGCTGCGCGCGCGGGGCGACGTCGAGCCCCAATTCGGTGAAGCGCTTCTGGATCGCCGGATCGGCCAGCGCTTCGACGGTCGCCGCGTTGAGTTTGGCGATGATGTCCTTCGGCGTGCCCTTCGGCGCCCAGAAGCCGAACCAGCCGGACATATAAAGGCCGGGCACGCCGGTCTCGTCCGCGGTCGGAATGTCCGGCATCGAGGCCGAACGCGCCGGCGACAGATTGGCGAGCGCCTTGATCTTGCCGGCGCGGATCTGCGGCAGCGCCACCGCGCCCTGCACCACCAGCAGGTCCACCGTGCCGGAGATCAGGTCGGTCATCGCCGGGCCCGCGCCGCGATAGGGAATGAACTGCACCTTCTGCCCGGTCAGGTTCTCGAACAGCACGCCGGTGACGTTGGCCGCCGCGTTCTGGTTGACGAAATTGATCTTGCCGGGATTGGCCTTCATCCAGGTCACGAGTTCGGCAAGCGTGTTCGCCGGCAGGTCGTTCTTGGCGACCAGCAGCTGCGGATTGTTGGAGATCAGCGCGATCGGCTCGAAATCCTTCTCGAGATCGTAGTCGAGCTTGTAGATGATGCTGCCGACATGGGTGTCCCATTGGCCGATGTCGAAGGTGTAGCCGTCCGGCGCCGCGCGGGCGACGCGGCCGACGCCGATGCTGCCGCCGGCGCCGCCGACATTTTCGATCACCACCGGCTGCCCGAGCGTGGCGCGCATCCGCTCGGCCATGATGCGGGCGGCGGCGTCGGTCGATCCGCCCGGCGGGAACGGCACCACCAGCGTGATCGGGCGCGACGGATAGGTTTGCGCCTGCGCATTCCCGACGCCGGCAATCACAAGCAATGCCAGCGCCGCCCAGAATCCTCTCATGACGTTCCCCCTCGTCTGCGAAAGCATCCCTGACTTTTGTCAGTGGATTTCGGCCGAGCGCTTCAGCGCCTCCTTCAGCTTCTCCAGCGTGAAGTCCGGGCTGCGCGCGATCTCCAGGATCGGCGTCTCGCGGCGGCCGCAGAGTTCGCAGGCGTCCGGAATTTTCGCGGCGATATCGATCGGGATCACGATCGCGCCATGCTGGTCGGCGTGGATCAGATCGTCGGAGCGCACCGTCATGCCGGCGACGCGCACCTCGCCGCCAAAATTCTCGGCATGAACCCAGGCATGCGACGGGCCGATCGAGCCGGCCAGCGCCTGGAAGCCCGGCGCCCATTGCGGGATGTCGCGGATCGAGCCGTCGGTGATGACGCCGAGGCAGCCGAGCGCCTTGTGCACGTTGCTCTGCACCTCGCCCCAGAACGCGCCGTAGCCGACGTCGGGGCCGTCGATATCCTGGATCACGGTGATGCGCGGACCGAAGCCGGTGCCGACATATTCGTAATAGGCGATGCGGCGCTTGGCCTGCTCGTCGGCCGGCAGGCCGGACTTCAGCACCGAGCGGATCGTCACGGTGCGGGCATAGCCGACCATCGGCGGCAGGTCGGGAAACGGGCAGACCAGCGGCTTGGTGGTGTAGCCGATCAGCCGGCGCTCGGGCGCCACGATCTCCATCGCATTGCAGATCGTCGGCGTGTCGTAGCGCGCCAGCGCTTCGAGGACGGAAGCGGGCAGCGGGGCGGATGCGGACTGGGTCACGGCGTTTCTCTCCTGATTTTTGGGCGGGCGTTTTCGAAAGCCGCCTGTCGCTAGGCCCTATAGCCGAGATCGGGGGCGAACCCAACTCGGCCCGTGCTCATGGCAGATATTTCGGAAGGTGTTGCGGAGTGCGGCTCAGTGCAGCCGCGCCGGCCGGTCGTCGTGGTCGGCATCGGCGCCGGCGCCGGGAATGGCGGCGCCGGACTGGATGGCGCGGCAGCCTCGGCCGGCGCGGCCGCGCGCGGCAGCCGCGCTTCGCTCCTGGTCGCGATAGGACTTCCAGCCGAGCGGCAGGCTCAGCAGATACAGCACCGTGCAGCACGACAGGATGTGCCAGGGATAGCCGATCAGGAGCGCGATGAAGAAGATCACCGAGACGAAAACCGGCAGCACCATTTCCGGCGGCACGCGCATGCGCACGGTCTTGCCGGAAAACACCGGCAGCCGCGACACCATCAGGAATGCGATCAGCAGCGTATAGACCGCGGTCAGCATCGCCGGCGGCTTCGGGGCGCCGAGAAAGGCGAGATAGATCGGCAGCAGCACCGTGATCGCGCCGGCCGGCGCCGGAACGCCGGTGAAATAGTTCGCCGCAAAGGCCGGCTTGTTCGGATCGTCGATGGTGGCGTTGAAGCGCGCCAGCCGCAGGCCGCCGGAGATCGCAAACACCATGCCGCGATCCAGCCGCCATTGTTCAGCTCGTGCAGCTGCCAGAAATACAGGATCAGGCCGGGCGCGACGCCGAAATTGACGAAGTCGGCGAGGCTGTCGAGCTCGGCGCCGAATTTCGACTGGCCCTTGATCATGCGCGCGACGCGGCCGTCGATGCCGTCGAGCACGGCGGCGAACACGATCGCGCCGACCGCCAGCTCCATCCGCCCTTCGGTCGACAGCCGGATCGCCGTCAGCCCGGCGCAGATCGCCAGCAGCGTGATGACGTTGGGCACCAGCATCCGCACCGGGATCGGGCGAAACCGGCGGCGGCGCATTTCCGGAGATTTGGGATCGGACGGCATCATGGCTCGCCAATATATAGCAAGCGCCGGCCTGCTCCGCCATTGCGGCGGCCGGCAGACGGTTCAGCCATTGTGATGGTTAATCGGCGCGGAAGGTCCGGCCCTGCTCGCCGGCGGAAATCGGCCAGAATGGTCTCGCCGGCGACCGCGGTCTGGCCCTCGGAGACCAGCGATTTGGTGCCTTCGGGCAGATAGACGTCGAGCCGCGAGCCGAAGCGGATCAGCCCGAACCGCTCGCCGGCGCCGATCGACTGCCCTTCCCGCACGAAGGAGACGATGCGCCGCGCCACCAGGCCTGCGATCTGGATCACGCCGATCCGCCCCTTGGCGGTCGAGATCACCAGCGAATTGCGCTCATTGTCCTCGCTCGCCTTGTCGAGCTCGGCGTTGATGAAGGCGCCCGGCCGGTAGGCGATGCGGTCGATCCGGCCCGCGACCGGGCTGCGGTTCACATGGCAGTTGAACACGCTCATGAAGATCGAGATGCGCGGCAGCGGCCGGTCGCCGAGCCCGAGTTCGGCCGGCGGCAGCACCTGCGTGATCATCGAGACGCGGCCGTCGGCCGGCGACACCACGATGCCGTCGCGCACCGGCGTCACCCGCACGGGATCGCGGAAGAACAGCGCGCACCAGACCGTCAGCACGGTGCCGATCCAGCCGAGCGGCGTCCAGATCCAGAACAGGATCAGGCTTGCCAGCGCAAAGCCGCCGATGAAGGGATAGCCCTCGGGGTGGATCGGCGGGATTTGCGCGCGGATGGAATTGGCGATGGACATCGAGGCTCACTATTGGCTGGCCCACTCCCGCTTTCGGAAGATGAGCTGGATTTCGATTATTCCGCGCGCGGTCGCCAGGGGATCCTCGACCGGCGGCGGCGCGCGGTTCGGCGCCTCGTTCTCGTCGTCGATCTGCGCCAGCTTCTCGCGCGCCTCCTCGGCCTCGCGCTGCCTGTTCCACATACTGGCATAAAGTCCGCCGGAAGCCAAAAGCTCGGCATGGGTTCCGCGCTCGGCGATGCGGCCCTGGTCCAGCACGATGATCTCGTCGGCGCCGACGATGGTCGAGAGCCGGTGCGCGATCACGAGCGAGGTGCGGTTGCGCGAGACGCGCTCCAGCGCCTCCTGGATCTCGTGCTCGGTGTGGCTGTCGAGCGCCGAGGTCGCCTCGTCCAGCACCAGGATCGGCGGCGCCTTCAGCACCGTGCGCGCGATCGCGACGCGCTGCTTCTCGCCGCCGGACAATTTCAGGCCGCGCTCGCCGACCTGGGTCTCGTAGCCCTTCGGCGACATCCGGATGAAGCCGTCGATCTGCGCCAGCTGCGCCGCCTCCTCCACCTCGGCATCGCTGGCGTCCCAGCGGCCGTAGCGGATGTTGTAGCGGATGGTGTCGTTGAACAGCACGGTGTCCTGCGGCACCATGCCGATCGAGGCGCGCAGCGAGGCCTGCGTGACGTTCCGGATGTCCTGGCCGTCGATCAGGATCTTGCCGCCGGAGACGTCGTAGAGACGGAACAGCAGCCGCGAGATCGTCGACTTGCCGGCGCCGGAGGGGCCGACGATCGCGACCGTCTTGCCGGCCGGCACCTCGAAGCTGAGGCCTTTGAGGATCGGCCGCTCCGGATCATAGGCAAAGCGCACGTCGTCGAAGCGCACATTGCCCGAGCTCACGACCAGCGGCTTGGCGCCCGGCACGTCCTTGATCTCGGGATCGCGCGACAGCACGTTGAACATCTTCTCGATGTCGATGATCGCCTGCTTGATCTCGCGATAGACCATGCCCATGAAATTCAGCGGCTGGTAGAGCTGGATCATCATGGCGTTGACCAGCACGAAATCGCCGACCGTGTTGGTGCCGTTGCGCACGCCGATCGCGCACATCAGCATGGTCGCGGTCAGGCCCAGCGTGAAGATCACCGCCTGCCCGGTGTTGAGCACCGCCAGCGAGGTGTAGGTCTTCACGCTCGCCTGCTCGTAGCGCTCCATCGAGCGGTCGTAGCGCGTGGCTTCGCGCTCCTCGGCGCTGAAATATTTCACCGTCTCGTAGTTCAGCAGCGAGTTGATCGCCTTGGTGTTCGCCTCGGTGTCGGAATCGTTCATCTTGCGGCGGATCTCGATCCGCCACTCGGTCGCGATGTAGGTGTAGTACATGTAGACCACGACCGTGATCGGCGTCACCAGCACGTAGCGCCAGTCGAACTGCCACAGCAGCACGGCCATCAGCAGCGAGACCTCGACGATGGTCGGGATCAGCTGCAGGATCACCATCCGCACGATGACCTCGATGCCGGTGCGGCCGCGCTCCAGCACGCGCGTCAGTCCGCCGGTCTTGCGCTCGAGATGAAAGCGCAGCGACAGTTCGTGCATGTGGACGAAGGTGATGTAGGCGAGCTTGCGCACCGCATGCATGGCGACGCGGGCGAAGATGCCGTCGCGCCACTGCGTCAGCACCGCCATCAGCACGCGCATGGCGCCATAGCTCGCGGTCATCAGCAGCGGCGAGGCGATCAGCCACAGCGTCCAGTTCGACGGCTCCACCGGCGCGCTGTCCGTGCCGGTCAGCGCGTCGATCGCCCATTTGAAGGTGAACGGCACCGACAGCGTCGCGAGCTTGGCGACCAGCAGCAGCACCATCGACCAGACCACGCGCATCTTCAGGTCGGCGCGGTCGCCCGGCCAGATGTAGGGCCACAGATGCACCAGCGTCCCGATCAGGGTCGCCTGTTCGGGGGAACTGCTGGCGGGGTTTTGCGCTTCGCCGGCGTGCGAATCAGTGTGGGCCATTGGTCAAACGCCCAAACGCCGAAGGGCGCGCCCGTTCGCCGTCAATTGGTTTGCTTTGATCTGCATTCTGCTCGTCATATAGAGCGTTTGAACGCCGCGTACAGCCTTGAAAGGCAAATCTTTCTCGCCTTTGCCCGGATTTCGCATGCAAATCCACTGGCGTCGCCATATCGCCGGACTTGACGCTTTCTACGCTGCAGTGCCACATGGACGGCATGAACAAAATCAAAACCGTCTGCGTCTATTGCGGCTCCGGCCCCGGCACCAATCCCCGCTTCGTCGAAGCCGCGATCGCGCTCGGCAAGGTCTTCGCCGAGAACAACATCCGCCTGGTCTATGGCGGCGGCTCGCTCGGCCTGATGGGCGCGGTCGCCAACTCCGTGCTCGATCATGGCGGCACCGTCACCGGCATCATTCCGGATTTCCTCAGGGCGCGCGAGAATGCGCTGACGCGCGTGCAGGAGATGATCGTCACGCCCGACATGCACGAGCGCAAGCGGCTGATGTTCGAGCGCTCCGACGCCTTCGTGGCGCTGCCCGGCGGCGTCGGCACGCTGGAGGAACTGGTCGAGCAGCTGACCTGGCAGCAGCTCGGCCGTCACTCCAAGCCGGTGCTGCTCGCCAACATCGACGATTTCTGGGAGCCGCTGCTGGCGCTGCTGGCGCATATGCGCGCCAACCAGTTCATCCGCCCCGCCCTCGACGTCGACGTCCTCAAGGCCGAACGGGTCGAGGACATCCTGCCGCGGCTGCGCGCCGCCGCCGCCCGTGCGCCTGCGGGCACCAAGGAGATGGCGCCGGAAGTCGCGCGCCGGCTGTAGGGCTTCACTCGCCCGGAAACGTCACCGCCTCGATGCGGTTGCCGTCGGGATCGATGACGAAGGCCGCGTAGTATTTCACGCGATCATGCGGGCGCAGGCCCGGCGCGCCGTCGGAGCGGCCGCCGGCCGCGAGCGCCGCGGCGTGAAAGGCATCGACATCGGCGGTCGTTCTCGCGCGCAGGCAGATATGGACGCCGCTTTCCGGTGGGACCGGCGCCATGCCGGCGCGCAGATTGATCCAGAACTCCGGATAGGCCTTGCCGAAACCGATCGTCGCCGGCCGCGTCACCAGGCGCGTCAGGCCGAGCGCGGCCAGCGTCGCTTCATAGAAGCGCGCGGCGCGATCGAGATCGCTGACGCCGACGGAGACGTGGTCGATCATGGATATGCCTCAGTATCTCACCGTCATTGCGAGGAGCGAAGCGACGAAGCAATCCAGACTTTCGCATTGCGGCACGATGGATTGCTTCGCGTACTGCTGCTCGCAATGACGATCGGTACAGACGCGCTCACCTCACGCCGGCGCGCCCGACTTCACCAGCTTGTAGATCACCGAATCCATCAGCGCCTGGAACGAGGCGTCGATGATGTTCGGCGACACGCCGACCGTGGTCCAGCTCTCGCCGTTCTCGTCCTCGCTCTCGATCAGCACCCGCGTCACCGCTTCGGTGCCGCCATTGAGGATACGCACGCGGTAATCGATCAGCTTCAGGCCCTCGATGTATTTCTGGTACTTGCCGAGATCCTTGCGCAGCGCGACGTCGAGCGCGTTGACCGGGCCGTTGCCTTCGGCCGCCGAGATCAGCCGCTCGCCGGCGACATCGACCTTCACCACCGCGAGCGCCACCGTGACGCGCTGGCCGTTGGCGTTGTAGCGCTGCTCGACATTGACGTCGAACTGCTCGACCCGGAAATATTCCGGCACCCTGCCGAGCGTGCGCCGCGCCAGCAGATCGAACGAGGCGTTGGCGGACTTCGTAGGCGTAACCGGCGGCCTCGCGCTCCTTCAATTCCTCGACCAGCCGCGCCAGCTTCGGATCGCTCTTCTCGTAGGCGATGCCGGCGCGGTCGAGTTCGGCCATGACGTTGGAGCGGCCGGCCTGGTCGGACACCAGCACCTTGCGATGGTTGCCGACCAGTTCCGGCAACACATGCTCGTAGGTCTGCGGATCCTTCATCACGGCGGAGGCATGAATGCCGGTCTTGGTGACGAAGGCGCTTTCGCCGACATAGGCGGCGTGGCGGTTCGGCGCGCGGTTGAGCATGTCGTCGAGCGTGCGCGACACCTTCATCAGGGTCGCCATCTTCTCGGCGGTGACGCCGATCTCGAAGGCGTCGGAAAATTCGCTCTTCAGCCGCAGGGTCGGGATCAGCGAACAGAGATTGGCGTTGCCGCAGCGCTCGCCGAGCCCGTTCAGCGTGCCCTGGATCTGCCGCGCGCCGGCGCGCACCGCGGCGAGCGAATTGGCCACCGCCTGCTCGGTGTCGTTATGGGCGTGGATGCCGACATGACCGCCGGGGATGTGCTTGACCACCTCGCCGACGATGGTCTCGACCTCATGCGGCATGGTGCCGCCATTGGTGTCGCACAGCACCACCCAGCGCGCGCCGGACTCATAGGCCGCCTTGGCGCAGGCCAGCGCGAATCCGGCGTCTTCCTTGTAGCCGTCGAAGAAATGCTCGCAATCGACCATCACCTCGCGGCCCGCGGCCTTTGCCGCGCTGACGCTGTCGCGGATCGAGGCGAGGTTTTCCTCGTTGGTGGTCTCGAGCGCGACGCGCACCTGATAGGCCGAGGATTTCGCGACAAAGCAGATCGCATCGGCCTTGGCTTCGATCAGCGCCGCCAGCCCCGGATCGTTGGAGGCCGAGCGGCCCGGGCGGCGCGTCATGCCGAACGCGGTGAAGCGCGCATGGTCGAGCCGGCTTGGTGGCGAAAAACTCGGTGTCGGTCGGATTGGCGCCGGGATAGCCGCCCTCGACATAGTCGATGCCGAGTTCGTCGAGCATGTCGGCGATGATCTGCTTGTCATGCAGCGTGAAGTCGACGCCGTTGGTCTGCGCGCCGTCGCGCAGCGTGGTGTCGAAGAGATAGAGGCGTTCGCGGCTCATGATGGCGCTCCCGGCGCGGCCTCGGCCAGCGTCTTCTGCATCGTGGTGTTGGCGAGCCATTCGCCATTGACTGGTGACGGTGTTGCGCTGCTTGGCGACATAGCCGCGCTTTTGAAAGAACTCCTGCGCGTTGTCGCTGGCATCGACCGTGAGGCTCTTGGCGCCGCGGGCGCCGGCGAGTTTTTCCAGCGCATCGCACAGCATCGCGCCGACGCCCTGCCCGACCGCGCTCGGATGCACATAGAGCATGTCGATATGGTCGGCGCCCTTGAGCGAGGCAAAGCCGACCGGCGAATTCTGCAGCGTCGCGATCAGCGTCAGTTCGCCGGCGAGCTTCTTGCCGAACGCTTCTTCATCGTCGGCCGCCGCCGCCCAGGCTTCCTGCTGCGCCTCGCTGTAGTCGTCGCCGGTCAACTCCTGGATCGCGGCGACGAAGATCGCCGCCAGCACGGGCGTATCCGCCGGGAGGAACGGCCGCAGACGCAGGTTTGGGCAGCGACTGTCCCATCGCGTCAAAACACTCCGAACAGTTTCAGCTCGCGCCTTGCCATCACGCGATCTCCCAGGTGGTCACCGGTTTGCCATCGGCATCCTTGCCGTCCTTGATGACAACGCCCATGGCGGCGAGTTCGTCGCGGATGCGGTCGGACTCCTTGAAGTCCTTTCGGGCGCGCGCGGCGGTGCGATCCGCCGAGCAGACGATCGATCTGCCTGCGGGTCGATGCCGCTCGCCTGCTGTTTGCGTCCCTTCCAGGCGCCGCACTTTCCGAAAGGAAGCCGAGCAGCCGAAGCGAGGCGGCAAACTCGCCGCGCTCCTTTTCGCCGCCGGACGCCGCCGCGTTGCGCAGGCCGTGCAACGCCGCGATCATCTGCGGCGTGTTGAGGTCGTCGGACAGCGCCTCGATCACGGCCGAAGACGGCTGTCCGCCCCGGCGTCGGCCGCGAACGCATACCAGTCGTCGAGCGTCTTCGTGCTCTCCTCCAGCGCCTTTTCGGTCCAGTCGATCGGCGAACGATAATGCGTCTTCAGCATGTTGAGGCGCAGCACCTCGCCCGGCCAATCCGCCAGCAACTCCCGGATCGTGATGAAGTTGCCGAGGCTCTTCGACATCTTCTCGCTTTCGACCTGCAGGAAGCCGTTGTGCATCCAGACATTGGCCATGCGGTCGGCATGGAAGGCGCAGCAGGTCTGCGCGAGTTCGTTCTCATGATGCGGAAACACGAGATCGATGCCGCCGCCATGGATGTCGAACTGTTCGCCGAGATGCTTCCACGCCATCGCCGAGCACTCGATGTGCCAGCCCGGACGGCCCTCGGCCTTGATGCCCGCCGGCGACGGCCATGACGGCTCGCCGGGCTTGGCCGGCTTCCACAGCACGAAGTCGGTGGTGTCGCGCTTGTAGGGCGCGACGTCGACGCGGGCGCCGGCGATCATCTCGTCGAGCGAGCGGTTGGACAGCGCGCCATAGCGCGGCAGCACCGAATTCGCCGCGTTCATCGCCTGCGGCGAAAACAGCACGTGATCCTCGGCGACATAGGCAAAGCCGCCCTGCACGAGCTTCTCGATGATCTCGCGCATCTCGGCGATATGTTCGGTCGCGCGCGGCTCGACCGTCGGCCGCAGGCAGCCGAGCGCGTCGACGTCGTCGTGAAACTGCTTTTCCGTCAGTTCGGTGACCTTGCGGATCGCCTCGTTCAGCGGCAGGCCGGGAAAATCCCGCGCGGCGCGATCGTTGATCTTGTCGTCGACGTCGGTGATGTTGCGGACATAGGTGACGTGATTTTCGCCATAGAGATGCCGCAGCAGCCGGAACAGCACGTCGAACACGATGACCGGGCGCGCGTTGCCGATATGGGCGAAGTCATAGACCGTCGGTCCGCAGACATACATGCGGACATTGTGGGGATCGAGCGGCGTGAACGGCCGCTTCTCCTTGGTCAACGTATCGTACAGGCGCAATTGCATGGATATCCGTCCGTTGCGGCCGGGCGTCCAGTGATCTCATTTTTGAGAAAAGACGGCCTCAGCCAGCGAATCGCTAGCTAATAATCTCGCGGCAAATGCTGCAGATGGCGAGGAGACCGTTCATGGTTCCACCATGTCCCAGCCCGGGGGACGCCGTCAAGACCCGCCAGCGCCCGTTTTGCGGCCATTTTGGCCCGCCAAATCCCGGCAACGGGCGCATGGTTAATCATTATTAACACTTTGGGTCTATTCGACCGGGGCGGTCTCTTTTCCTCACCGGTGCCCCATGCGATTCCCGTCAGCATTCATTGCCTGCACATTCCTGCTCGCCGCTACGGCGGCTTCCGCCGACAGCCGCGTCTTCATCATTGCCAATCAGGCCGACGGCTATGGCGTCGACCAGTGCCTCGCCAAGGGCGAGAAATGCGGCGCCCATGCCGCCCGCTCCTATTGCCAGTCACGGGAATTTGCGCAGGCCACCGCCTATCGCCGCGTCGATCCCGACGAAATTACCGGCGCGGTTCCCAAGGGCGCCAGCGAGAAATGTCCGGCAGCGGCTGCGGCGAATACGTCGCCATCACCTGCCAGCGCTGAACCGGCCGGAAGCGCTGCGGAACCAGGGGGCGCTTTGCCACACCGGCGCCGCGGAAACGACGTGACGCTGCCCCGAGAAGCAGGTATTGGATGCGGCCTTGGCCGCATATGCCGCCTTGGCCGCGCCTTTCGGCTTCGAAGCCGCGCGGAATAGTCTTAAATGGCCGGATATGCCCCTGACGCTGACTGCTCCCTTCTCCCGGTGGATTTTGACCTGCGCCGTGCTGTTTGGCATCGCCGCATCGGGCGGCAATGCCTTGGCGCAGACGCCCCCGGGTGCGGCGCCTCCGCCAGCGCCAGGCGCGCCGCAAGGCAATCCGATCTGCATCCGGCTTGAAGGACAGTTGGCGGCCGTCGATCGCGGCGCCAGCGGCGGCGACCCGGCCAAGGAAGAGCAGATCCGCCGCTATCAGGAAGCGGCCACCAAGCAGCAGGGCGAGCTCGACCGCGTCACGCTGCAGGCCAAGCGCATGGGCTGCGACAGCTCCGGCTTCTTCTCGCTGTTCAACGGCCAGTCGGCGCAATGCGGTCCGGTCAACAACCAGATCCAGCAGATGCGCGGCAATCTCGACCAGATCACCACCAGCCTCGAGCGCCTGCGCAGCGGCGGCATCGGCGGCGCCGATCGCGAGAACCAGCGCCGCTCGGTGCTGACGGCGCTGGCGCAGAACAATTGCGGCCCGCAATACGCCAATGCCGCGCGCGGCCGGGCAGCTTCATCGACAATCTGTTCGGCAACAATAACAACAACAGCCCGGCCCCTCCGGGCGTCGACATGGGGCCGCAATCCGGCACCTTCCGCACCGTCTGCGTGCGCACCTGCGACGGCGCCTATTTCCCGGTCTCGTTCGCCACCTATCAGGCGCGCTTCCAGGACGACGAGAAAACCTGCAAGGCGCTGTGCCCGGCGACGGAAGCATCGCTGTTCGCCTATCGCAATCCCGGCGAAGACATCAACCAGGCGGTCTCGATCAACGGCCAGCCCTACACGGCGCTGCCGAACGCCTTCAAATTCCGCACCGAGTTCAATCCGTCCTGCGCCTGCAAGGCCGCCGGGCAAACCTGGTCCGACGCGCTGAAATCGGTCGACGACAAGGCGCTGGTCGAGCAGCAGGGCGACATCATCGTCACCGAAGAGAGCGCGAAGAAGATGCAGCAGCGCGCGCAGCCGCAGCCGCCGAAAGCGGCGCCTGGCGCCAAGAAGGGCGCCGCGCCCGCCGGCACGGCTGCCGCGCCTGCTGCCCGCCGATTCAGCACCGGCAGCCAGCGATGAGAAGAAGTCGATCCGCACGGTCGGACCGACCTTCATCCCGCCGAAGCAATAACCACTAGCCGTCGAACACGTCCGCCGACGCGCGTCCCGCGCGCGCGACCAGTTTGTCGTCGGGCGTGGGCAACGCCTTGCCGTTGTCGCGAAAACGGTTGGTGATGGGATAGCGGCGGTCGCGGCCGAAATTCTTCTCGGTGACCTTCACGCCGGGCGCGGCCTGCCGGCGCTTGTATTCGGCGATGTTGAGCAGGCGATCGATCCGCGTCACCACATCGGGCGGAAAACCCGCCGCGATGATCGAGGCCAGCGGCTCCTCGCGCTCGACCAGGCGCTCCAGGATTGCATCCAGCATGTCGTAGGGCGGCAGCGAATCCTGGTCGGTCTGGTTCTCGCGCAATTCCGCCGTCGGCGGCCGCGTGATGATGTTGACCGGAATGACCTCGCCCGACGGGCCCGAGCGCGCCGTCCGGCTTCCAGGAATTGCGCAGGGTCGAGAGCCGGAACACTTCGGTCTTGTAGATGTCCTTGATCGGATTGAAGCCGCCGTTCATGTCGCCATAGAGCGTGGCGTAGCCGACCGACATTTCCGACTTGTTGCCGGTCGTGACCACCATGGCGCCGGTCTTGTTGGAAATCGCCATCAACAGCGTGCCGCGGGTGCGCGCCTGCAGATTTTCTTCGGTGATGTCGCGCGGCAGGCCGGCGAAGGTGCCGGACAGGATTTTCTCAAAGCCGTTGACGGCGTCCGCAATCGGCAGCACCTCGTAGCGGATGCCGAGCGCGGTCGCGAGCTTTGCCGCATCGTCGAGCGACACCTGCGCGGTGAAGCGAAACGGCAGCATCACGCCGCGCACCTGCTCGGCGCCCAGCGCATCGACCGCGATCGCCGCGCACAGCGCCGAATCGATGCCGCCGGAGACGCCGAGCAGCACGCCGGGAAAGCCGTTCTTGCGGACGTAGTCGCGCAAGCCGAGCACGCAGGCCGCGTAGTCGCCCTTGTCGCCTTCGAGCAGCGGCGCCACCGGCCCGTTGCAGCGCCAGCCGTCGGCGTTCTTGGTCCAGCGCAGCGTCGTGATGCTCTCCTCGAACGCCGGCAGCTGCGCCGCGACCGAAAGATCGGCGTTGAGCGCAAACGACGCGCCGTCGAACACCAGTTCGTCCTGGCCGCCGACCTGGTTCAGATAGACCAGCGGCAGCCCGCTCTCGGTGACGCGCGCCACCGCGATCGACAGCCGCAGATCGTTCTTGTCGCGCGCGTAGGGCGAGCCGTTCGGCACCACCAGGATTTCCGCGCCGGTCTCGGCGAGGCACTCGACGACGTTTTCGTATTCCTCGGACTCTTCGAGCCAGATGTCCTCGCAGATGGGAACGCCGACCCGCATGCCCTTCACCGTCACCGGCCCCGCGGCGGGACCGCGCGCGAACAGGCGCTTCTCGTCGAACACGCCGTAGTTCGGCAGGTTCGCCTTGAAGCGAAGCGCTGCGATGCGGCCGTCATCGAGCAGCGCGCAGGCGTTATAGAGCTTGCCGTCCTCGACCCAGGGCGTGCCGATCAGCATCGCCGGGCCGCCGTCGGCGGTCTCGCGCGCCAGTTCCTCGACCGCGGCGCGGCAGGCGGCCTGGAACGCGGGCTTCAGCACCAGATCTTCCGGCGGATAGCCGCAGATGAACAATTCGGGCAGCACCACGAGATCGGCGCCGTCGGCTTTTGCCTTTTCGCGCGCGGCGCGGGCCTTCGCGGCGTTGCCGGTGACGTCGCCCACGGTCGGGTTCAACTGGGCCAGCGTAATTGTGAATGACGGTTCGCTCATACGCCAATGGTGCCCTGCACAAGAAGAAACTTCAATCGCCGGCTTTAGATCGCGCCCATGCGTTCGGCGAGGGCAAACAGCCAGAAAGCGCCGGCCATCAACAGCGCCACGCCGACCGCGGCCGAGCCCATGTCCTTGACCCGCCCGATCTGCGGATCGTGGTCGGTGGTGAGCCGGTCGGCGAGCTTTTCGATCGCGGTGTTGAGCAGTTCGACGACCAGCACGAAGGCAACCGCCGCGACCAGTTCGACCCGGCGCATCATGGTGGCGCCGACCAGCCAGGCCAGCGGCAGCGACAGCGCCAGCGCGAACAGTTCCTCGCGGACGGCCTGCTCCGAACGGATCGCGAAGGCGAGACCGTTACGCGTGTTGATGGTGGCTCGCCAGAGTCGCAGCAAATCAGAAACCCGCTACCGCCGGCATCGGTTTGACCTTGCCGGCGCGTTCCTGCTTGAGCAGTTCGGCGATCAGGAAAGCCATGTCGATCGACTGTTCGGCGTTCAGACGGGGATCGCAGACCGTGTGATAGCGGTCGTTGAGATCCTCATCCGTGATGGCGCGCGCGCCGCCGATGCATTCGGTGACGTCCTGCCCGGTCATCTCCAGATGCACGCCGCCGGCATGGGTGCCTTCGGCGGCATGGATGGCGAAGAACGATTTCACTTCCGACAGCACCCGGTCGAACGGGCGGGTCTTGTAGCCCGAGTTCGAGGTGATGGTGTTGCCGTGCATCGGATCGCACGACCAGACCACGACGCGCCCTTCCCGCTGCACCGCGCGGATCAACGGCGCCAGATGATCGCCGACCTTGTCGGAGCCGAAGCGGTTGATCAGCGTCAGCCGGCCCGGCTCGTTGTCGGGATTGAGGATGTCGATCAGCTTCAACAGTTCATCCGGCTTCAGCGACGGGCCGCATTTCAGGCCGATCGGGTTCTTGATGCCGCGGAAATATTCGACATGGCCGTGGTCGAGCTGGCGGGTGCGATCGCCGATCCAGATCAAGTGGCCCGAGGTCGCGTACCAGTCGCCGGTGGTGGAATCGACGCGGGTGAAGGCCTGCTCGTAGCCGAGCAGCAGCGCCTCGTGGCTGGTGTAGAAATCGGTGGCGCGCAGCTCGGGATGGCTTTCGAGATCGAGGCCGCAGGCGCGCATGAAGTTCAGCGCGTCCGAAATGCGGTCCGCCAGTTCCTTGTAGCGGCGGGACTGCGGCGAATCCTTCAGGAAGCCGAGCATCCACTGATGCACGCTGCCGAGATTGGCGAAACCGCCGGTCGCGAACGCGCGCAGCAGGTTCAGCGTCGCCGCCGACTGGCGATACGCCATCAGCTGGCGCTGCGGATCGGGGGTGCGCGCTTCCCTGGTGAAGGCGATGTCGTTGATGATGTCGCCGCGATAGCTCGGCAGTTCGACGCCGTCGACCTTCTCGGTGTTCGACGAGCGCGGCTTGGCAAACTGCCCGGCGATGCGGCCGACCTTCACCACCGGCACCGCGCCGGCATAGGTCAGCACGACCGCCATCTGCAGCAGCACGCGGAAAAAGTCGCGGATGTTGTTGGCGCCGTGCTCGGCAAAGCTCTCGGCGCAATCGCCGCCCTGCAGCAGGAAGGCCTCGCCGGCGGCGACGCGCGCCAGCGACTTCTTCAGGTTGCGGGCCTCGCCGGCAAACACCAGCGGCGGAAACGTCGCCAGCTGCGCCTCGACATCGGCCAATGCCTTGGCATCGGGATAATCGGGCACTTGCAGCACCGGCCTGGCGCGCCAGCTGTCGGGTGTCCACCGCTCGGACATGAGGTTAACTCCTGAGCAAAAACCGCTACTTACACGCGGTTGCGAAGGCCGGGTTATACACAGGGTAGCCGCGTCCCGCCAGTTAGATTTCCGCCTGTCCAGTCAAGCCCTTGCGGCAAAAGCCGAATTCGCATTTGTTAGGGCCCGGTCGTGCAAAAAGCGCACGCGGAGGAGTTGCGGTGGCCGAGCCGGGGCTGGACGACGTTTTCATCGACGACATCACCTTGCCGGCGACGGATGGCTATCCGCTGGCCGCGACCCTGTTTTTGCCGCGCGGGGCCAAGCGCCATGCCGTGCTGATCAATTCGGCGACCGCCGTCCAGCGCAAGATCTATCGCGGCTTTGCCGGCTATCTCGCCAGGCGCGGCTGCGCGGTCCTGACCTACGACTACCGCGGCACCGGCGATTCCAGGCAGAAGGCGATGACCGGCTACAACCAGCCGAAATCGCTGGTCGGCTTCAAGGCCTCGATGTCGGACTGGGCGGCGCAGGACGTCACCGCGGCGGTGGCGTGGATGCGCGAGCGCTACAAGACGCTGCCGTTCGCCTATGTCGGCCACTCCTTCGGCGGCCAGGCGCTCGGGCTTGTTGCCCAACAACACCGAGATATCGCGCGCGCTGTTGATCGCAGCGCAAGCCGGCTACTGGAAACTGATGGCCTCGCCCGAGCGCTATCGCGTCTACGCCATGCTGAATTTTGCAGGCGTCCCCCTCACCCGCACGCTCGGCTACACGCCGGGCTGGGCCGGGCTCGGCATGGACCTGCCGAAGGATGCGTTCCTGCAATGGGTCGCCTGGGTGATGAGCCCGCGCTATCTGTTCGACGACAAGAATCTCGCGAGCCTGCCAAACTTTGCGAAGTACAAGGGCGCGCTGCGCGCGCTCTGCATGTCCGACGATCCCTGGGCGACGCGGCCGGCGGTCGAGTTGCTGTGCTCGGGCTTTACCGCGACCAAGCCCGAGATCATCACGGTGACGCCCGCCGACACCGGCGCCGGCAAGATCGGCCATCTCGGTTTCTTCCGCCCCGAGCACCGCGACACGCTGTGGCGCGGTGCGGCGGAATGGATCGAGGCGGGGTAAAGGCAGGCTGCTGCTATGCGTCATTGCGAGCGCAGCGAAGCAATCCATTCTTCCATTGCGTGGCGCCATGGATTGCTTCGCTGCGCTCGCAATGACGGTGGATACACGTTCGCGATCTCGCGACGCATTGCGCCCGAGGTTTGCTGGAAACTCTTCGCCCTCGATGGTCAGAGGGCGCAGGGAAGACCGGGTGCGCGCTGCACCCGCGGTCTCGTGTGCAATGTGCACAAAGAGTGCGCACACGAGCATACAGGTCCAGCGGAGAGCATCCGGCCTTCCCTGCGCAATGGCCTTACGGCTTATAACGTGCTCTCCCCGGAGAACGGCTCTTTTGCCTCCGTTGCGCCCTGAGAAGCAGTTGCCTCCAGGTGCGTTGACGCCAGCACCGCGACGTCAGGACCACACGTCTTTGCCGTACGCATCAGCGCCGTTCGTCAAGGCGCATCAGCGTCCACCGCTCCCTGCCCCGCGTTTCGTGACGATCGCGAGCGCCCCTCTTGGTGGGACAGGATGGATGGAGTTGTAGCGCTGATTTGCGCTTCTGGAAAAGCGAAATATTTTTCAATCCGGGGCTTGACATGAATTCTGTAAATCAGAACAAGCGATTTGCCCGTCGGGCAATCATCAAAAAGCCGGAGACCCGCTCGATCGCGTGCCGGCATCCTGCACGGGCGTTCGATCAGCTGGCGAGATGATACCTCCGGATTTCAAGCAGGCGTGCCCGGCAATACGCGCGATAGAATAGCGATAGGAGCGTCCACATGATCGAACCCCACAGTTGACCCCGGCATGCAGAGACTATCGCACCCCGGTTTCCGGGCCTTTGCGTCCGTTCAGGAAAATGGCTTCTTCGAAGGGCGGACGTGTTTCGTGGCCCGGTTACGATGAAGCGTCTTCACGGCCTTTTCACGGAAACGCGATTTGGTTCCGCCCGATCGGGCACAAACGGCCTGCCGGAACGGCTTTATTCAGGGAACGGGGGTTTGGCGCGGGCGTTTCGTCCCATCAGCCCCTGAAGAGGAGAACTACTTATGCTCGTCAAGCCAATGATCATCGCCAGCTCGCTGGTACTTGCCACCGCGGCTTTTGCCCAAGGTGTTTCGGACAAGACGCCCGGTCACAAGATGCAGGACGCCACCAAATCGACCGCAGCCCGGCGCGTCGGAATATGCCCCCGGCCACAAGATGCAGAACGCCAAGAAATCGACGGCGCCAGGCGCGTCGGAATACACTCCGAGCCACGCGACCACCACCGGAAGCAACACCAAGAACCGTTAGTTAGAAAAAGGGCCCGGCTGCATTGGCCGGGCCCTTTGTCTACCCTTGCAGGAATTTGACGCCGTAGGTCTTGCCGCGGCGCCAGACCACTTCGCAGGACTGATGTTTCGGGCGCTCGCGCACCAGCGCCAGACCGAACCTGTCCCTGACGTCGATCGCCACGTCGGTGACGATCCGGGCGCCGCCGGGCGACACGTCAAGCACGAAGCAATCGCAGCTGCGTCACGCCGTCGTCGACCGTCATCGAAGCCAGCTGCTTGTGCAGCGGCCGCCGCGGTTCGCGGGTTACCTTGATCCTTGGTATGATCCTTGGCTCTTCAACCGACATGGCGATGGTCCGTGCTGGATTAAGCAGGTCGCCAGTTTGTGGGCGCCCCCGTAAAGGTCCTGTTAGGCTATTGGATCGGAATTTATGGATTGCAGTGCCGTATCCGCGAACCCTCCCGCTGGCGTGAAGCAGGGTAAGATTGCGCTAACCACTTCGGCCGCTCGCAGCCGCGCGTTTGCGCAAGTCCCGGACCGCGCGCGTGCAGGAACCGAGCGTTCGTCCGCGCGTTTTGTTTCCATGAACGAGCCGCTGCCACTGCTGATGGAGAATTCGATCCAGATCGCCTGGGATTACCTGGAGGCGATCGGCGAGCTTGGCGATGGCCATGTCGCAGCGCGCTTCCTGATGGACTCCGTCGAGATGATGATCCGGCGCGGCGAAAGGCGAAAGCTGCTGCTCTCGAACCGGGCGATCGACGCCTACCTGAAATTCAAGGCCGAGGGGAGAAGTCTCGCGCTCGTCTCGTAAGCGCTCGGCGGACATGCCGTCCTGTGCTACGCTGTCGCTTCCTGTCCCCAAGGGAGCGGCTGATGCAGCGGCGGGAATTCATGGCCCTCCTCGGTGGCGCGCTGACGACGTGGCCCGGGGCCGCGTCGGCGCAAACAGCCGGTCGGCTGCGACGTATCGGAATTCTGAGCACCGCACGCGAAGGGGACGCAGAAGGCACGAAGCGGCTGGCCGCGTTCAGCCTGAGACTGCAGGAGTTGGGCTGGACCGAAGGCAAGAACCTCCAGGTCGATGTCCGTTTCGCCTACAACAACGACGACCGTCTCCGTCAAGCGGCCACCGAACTGATCGAGACCGCGCCCGACGCCATCCTGTCGACGACCTCCACGGCGACGCGCGTACTGATGACTGCGACCGCAACGATCCCGATCGTGGCCGCCATCTCCGGCGATCCAATCGGTCTCGGCTTTACGAAAGACCTGTCGCATCCAACGGCAAACATCACCGGTTTCTCGACCTTCAACGACACGCTGGCCGCGAAGCGTGTTGAGATGTTGCACGAGATCGTTCCGGCCATGCGCATAGCGGCGCTGATGTGGGTGCCGGTAAATCCGCAGCAGGTCTTGCTCGAGAGCCAGACCAGGGCGGCGGCTCAGGCGCACGGGATCGAACTGCTTTCGCTGCCGATCAAGAGCGCGGACGACATCGCGCCAGCCCTGGCGACGGCACAAGGCCAGCACGCGTCGGCGATCATTGTGGCTGCCGATCCGCTGACGACGGTAAACGGCCGCGCCATTATCGATGGTTGCATCTCGCGGAAAATGCCGGCCATGCATACTTTCCCGTTTGAGACCAAAAACGGGGCGTTGGTATCCTATGGAATCGACGGCGCGGACAACTTCCGCAGGTCGGCGGAATATGCCGATCGCATTCTGAAAGGTGCCAAGATCGTCGATCTGCCGTTTCAGGAGCCGACGCGGCTGACGCTTTCGATCAATCTGCAGACCGCGCGCGCCATCGGCATCATGGTGCCGCCGACGCTGCTCGCGCTGGCCGATGAGGTGGTGGAATAAACACCTCGAACGCCTGCGCGCGCCACCCTCCGGATCGGGGGGGCGGCGCATTGCACCGGTCGGAAATGATTAGACGAAGGTCGACCGGTCGCCCTCGGGAACAAACGCGTTGCTTCAAACTTGAATCAGCGTTCCCAAGGGAGTGCCCAGACAATGGCGGGACTGCCGTCGACCGTGCCCTTTGGGGCCGACCAGACGCTCTATCTGGTGATGGACGCCGAAGGCGCCAAAGGCCAGGAGTTTCACAATCCGGTCGAGCGGCCGGACCTGGATTCTGTGATCGCCGACCTGATGGCGGCGCGGTTTTCCAACCCGGTCGGCATTTTCGCCTTCAACACGCTCGAGCACTGGAGCGCCGACATCTCCAAAAATGTCGCAGAGGAAATCCAGTGCCGCTGTGATATCGATGGGGCGCCGGTACCTGCCTATCTCGAAGATTTTGTCGCAAACAGTCTCAACGTCGATCGGACCCGCCGGCGCTGAACCTTTTTCTGACGCGGTGACATTCATGAACTGGGTCTATTGGAATACCTTCTGGTCGCTGGTCGGAAGCCTTGTCTGGTTCATGACGATCGTGACGCACCCGGATTCCGTCGTCGTCGACCGGCATCCCCCCAAGCCTGACGAATCTCGCCGCAACGGATAAGCGCCGGCCGCGCTGGAATTGTGACATCGGTCACGGTAGCCATCGCGCCGCTGTGGCCATTTCCCCGTCGTCGCAAGTGGATGCGCCCTTGCCAGCAACGATGGGAGACAGACATGCACACCGAAATTCGCGAACTCGACACCACCGCACTCGACGCCGTCAGCGGCGGAATGAAGTGGACCCCCGGCACCAAGAACGACGACGTGATCGACGCCCGTGGCGGCCAGATCAGCATCTTCGGGTTCAACATCACCTTCGACGTCAAGGGCAATATCAGCAGCGTCACCCACTGAGGCTCACACAAGATTGGCTGACGCCCAGTACTGAGCCAGTCCCGGATTGCACGGACGGCTCGCGGCCTTGCTTCCGCGTGTGATCCAGCGCACTCTTGGTTGCCCAAACGACAGCTAGCTTGCCGGCATGACGGGCGATCACCGTCCGTCCCGGATCACAGGGAGAAGGTCGATGGCAAACGAAAAGGCAAACGAAACCGAAAATCGCGAACTGACCCCGGAAGAGCTGGCGAGCGTCAGCGGCGGAGCTACGGACGGCATTTCCCGTCTGATCTCAGTGTCGACGTTGAAGGCCGACAACGCCAACCAGGATGCGATGGCCGGCGCGATGGCCGGTGCTCTCGCCGGCGTATCGACAAAAGGGCCGAAGAAGATCGGCTAACACCAGGTCTTGAGCCGGCCGGTCTCTCGTGGGCCGGCGGCAGACTGCCCGTGCTGATGCAAATCCCCAGCTGCCGGGAACCAGTACCTCCGCGATCTGTTGGGATGGAACACATCCCTGCGGAGAAAAATCATGTACCGACTCGCAACTGCAATATTTTTGCTATCCGCGCCGGCGTTTGCGCAAACCGCAAACCCGCCTTCGCTGCAAAATTGCCCGCCGATTGGACAGACCGCCAAGGGCGACCTGGTCTATTCACTCGACTGCAAGGCGATCAAGACCGACTACACCGTCGGTGAATACAAACCCAACATGCCCGACACCAACATGAAGGACACGGTGATCCCGAAATCGGGCGGCGTGCAGCAACCGGATACGACGCCTGACCAAGGGCGAGACGCGGTAAGAATCCTGTCTCCCCAAGAGAGATGGGCTCCCTACTCCGCCGCCGCTTCCCGAACATACCTTGCCGTCGGCGTCCGCATCGTCACCAGCTCTTCGGCCGCCGTCGGATGCAGCGCGATCGTGGCGTCGAAATCGGCCTTGGTGGCTTTCATCTTCACGGCGATGCCGACGGCCTGCGTGATCTCGGCGGCGGCGTCGCCGACGATGTGGCAGCCGAGCACGCGATCGGTTGCGCCGTCGACCACGAGCTTCATCAGGATGCGGGTGTCGCGGCCGGACATGGTTGCCTTGATGGGGCGGAAATCGGCCTTGTAGATATCGACGTGGCTGAACTGCGCGCGGGCCTCGGCCTCGGTCAGGCCCACGGTGCCGACTTCGGGCTGCGAGAACACGGCCGTGGGGATGGTGGCGTGATCGACAGCGACATTCCGCTTGCCGAACACGGTATCGGCGAAGGCATGGCCCTCGCGGATCGCCACCGGCGTCAGGTTGATGCGGTGAGTGACGTCGCCGATGGCGTAGATGTTGTCCACTGACGTCTTCGACCAGGCATCGACCGCGATGCCTCCATTCTTCGGATTGATGGCGATTTTGGCGTTCTCCAGCCCGAGGTTCGCGACATTGGGATGGCGGCCGATCGCAAACATCACCTGATCGGAGGCAATGCTGGATCCGCTGGACAGATGCGTGGTGAATTCCTTGCCGTGCTTGTCGACCTTGTTGACGGTGCAGCCGGTGATAATAGTGATGCCCTGCTTTTCCATCTCGGTGCGCAAATGCGTGCGAACGTCCTCGTCGAAGCCGCGCAAGATGTTGTCGCCGCGGTAGATCACCGTGACGTCGGAGCCGTATCCGGCAAAAATGCCGGCGAATTCGAGCGCGATGTAGCCGCCGCCCTGGATCACGATGCGTTTCGGCAGTTCAGTGAGGTGAAACGCCTCGTCGGAGGAGATCACGTGTTCGATGCCGGGAATTTCAGTGCCATGGTTGGGCCGGCCGCCGGTCGCGATCAGGATATATTTCGCGGTGACCTTCTTGCCGTCGGCAAGGCGCAGCGTATGGGCGTCCTCGATCACGGCGCGGGTCTTCACCACCTGCGCCCC
Organism: uncultured Alphaproteobacteria bacterium; assembly: GCA_963742665.1. GTDB lineage: Bacteria > Pseudomonadota > Alphaproteobacteria > Rhizobiales > Xanthobacteraceae > Bradyrhizobium. The sequence goes on along the minus strand of CAVUNH010000020.1, from coordinate 88,169 downwards.
AACCTTCTCGACATTGCTGGTGTAGATGCCCTCGAGCCGGGCGATCTCCTTGTCCTTGTTCGCAACCAGCGTCGGCCAGTCGAAGGAGACTTCGGGAATGGTCCAGCCGAAGCCGGCAGCGTCCTCGATCTCGTGGCGGACATGCGAGCCGATCACGAACAGCTTTTTCGGCACACAGCCGCGGATCACGCAGGTGCCGCCCATCCGGTATTCCTCGGCGACCATCACCCTGGCGCCGTAACCGGCGGCGATGCGCGCAGCGCGCACGCCCCCCGAACCGCCACCTATGACGAACAGATCGACGTCGAACTCAGCCATGGTCAGTCCCTTGTTTGTGCTCCCTCGCCCCGCTCTTGCGGGGTCGAGACGAGCGAGGCTCGCTCTGCGAGGGTTGGGGTGAGGCGCTCTATCAACGCATACTGATGCAAGTTGAAAGGCCTGTACCCCCTCACCCGGATCGCAAGAGCGATCCGACCTCTCCCCGCAAGCGGGGCGAGGTAAGTCGAACGAGAACTCAAATCTCCTTGCCGCGCTTCTTCATCTCGGTGCGGAACTGGCCGTTGATCACTTCGGAGAAATGCTGCGCCCAGAGCTGCATGTAGCCCATGCTGCCCTGGATCGCGCGCGGCTCGTTCGCGAGCAGTTTCTGGCCGAGCGGGGTCTTGTAGAAGGTCACGAGGTCCTTCAACTCCTGCTCGGTGAACTCGTTGGTGTAGATCTGCGCCATGCCGTCGGCGATTTCCTTTTCGCGGCCGGCGAGGTTCGTCGCGACGATGATGGCGACCTCGTTGAGGTCCTTCTGCAGGTTGAGATTGCTCTGCAGCAGCGTGGTCTTGGTGCGCTCGACGAGGCCCGGCACCGCGTTGGCGTACATCGCGCTTGCGCTCTTCATCGTCAGGATTTCCTTGGCGGCGGCGAGCGCGGCCGGCGATCCGGGCTTGCCCGGCGCAGCAGGCGGGGCCTGCTGCGCGATGGCCGGCGCCACGATCAGCACCAGTGCCATCGCAAGAGCCGCGGCCGGCAAGCTTCGCAAAAGACTCTTCATTCCAGTTCTCCTTTTAGAGATTGCGGCGCTAGCGCCGTTCGACTACGCGAATTCCCTGCGCGCCGGCGAGGACCGCCGTGCTTGCAAGGCCAATGAACAAACCGTGTTCGACAACGCCCGGGATCAGGCTCAGCAAGCCCGCCAGACGCGGCGCATCGGGGATGCGCCCGAGATGGGCATCGATAATCCAGTGGCCGCCATCGGTGACAAAAACGTGGCCGTCCTTGGCCTTTCGGACCCCCATTTGCCCGGAAACGCCGCTTTGCGCAAATGCGGCCGCGATCGCCCGCTGGGTGGCGGCCAGCCCGAACGGGATCACCTCCACAGGTAGGGGGTAGCGGCCGAGAACATCGACCCATTTGCTGTCGTCGGCGATCACGATCATGCGATCCGAGGCCGCCGCCACGATCTTTTCCCGCAGCAGCGCACCGCCGCCGCCCTTGATCAGATTGAGCGCACCATCCATCTCGTCGGCGCCGTCGACGGTGAGGTCGAGGTGGTCGATCTCCTCCAGCGTGGTCAGGGGAACGCCGCAGCGGATCGCATCCTTGCGGGTTGCTTCCGACGTCGGCACGCCGATCACGCGCAATCCGCCGGCGACCTTCTCGCCCAGCAGCTCGACGAAGTGCTTGGCGGTCGAGCCGGTGCCGAGCCCGAGTTTCATGCCGTCGGTGACATGCTCCAGCGCGCGCGCCGCCGCCTGCCGTTTCAATGCGTCCATGTCGATTGGCGTGTTCAATGGATGACGTGCCCCTGATGCCTGCTGTCTGCGGGCATATCTAGCGTCGTTTGGCGGGCAGGAATAGCGCCATCCGCCGGTAAAAACCGGCTTTTGAACCGGCACCGCGCGGCCCTTGTCCGCCGGCCGATCGACCCACTTGCATGACGGCCCCTCTCCCGCTAGCGAATGGCCGATGAGCCTTCCCCGCATTATCGCATTCGATCTCGACGGCACGCTGGTCGATACCGCGCCCGACCTGATCGCCGCCCTCAACCACGTGCTGACGCGCGAAGGCCTGCAGCCGGTGCCGCTGAAGTCCGCGCGCAACATGATCGGCGCCGGCGCGCGCAAGATGATCGAGCGCGGCCTCGAACTCGACGACCACGCGATGACGACCGCCGACATCGACCGGCTGATGAAGGATTTCGTCGCTTTTTACGCCGACCACATTGCGGATGCCTCGCGGCCGTTCGAGGGGCTGGAAGCGGCGCTCGACGAGCTCGAGGCCCGCGGCTTTCGCTTTGCGGTCTGCACCAACAAGCTGGAATGGCTGTCGAAGCTGCTGCTCGACAGGCTCGACCTCTCCCGGCGGTTCGCCGCGATCTGCGGCGCCGACACGTTCGGTGTGGCAAAGCCCGATCCCACCATCCTGCGCGAGACGGTGGCGCGCGCCGGCGGGGAGCTGTCTGGGGCCATCATGGTCGGGGACGCCGGTCCCGATATCGGCGTCGCCCGCCGCGCCGGCATCCCCGTGATCGGGGTCGAATTCGGCTACACCGAGGTGCCGATCGCCGAGCTCAAGCCGGACCGGCTGATCGGCCATATGCGCGAATTACCGGCCGCTATAGCCAGCCTGATCGGGACCACGCAGACCTTGTAACCGATTGATATCATGGTGTTATCCAAAACATCTCGGTTGCGGCGTTAACCATTCTTTAACGAATCTGCCCGGCCCGGTTGCAGCTCTGTTCTCACGCTCCTATGGTCCGCGCGTGGGGATTGTGGCTGTTGGCCGCAGTAGAGTGATAGATCATGCGTCGTGTCATCGCGATTGCCGTCGCCGCAGCGAGCCTGGCGGGATGCTCGTCGTTTTCCGGCTTTGACTACTTCAAGAGCACGCCGCCGCCGATCCAGATCCAGCTGGAGTCGGTGCCGTCAGGGGCCGAGGCCACCACCTCGGTCGGACCCGGCTGCAAGACCCCCTGCTCGATCGCGGTAGCCGCTCCCGACACCGGTTTCACCGTCACCTTCGCGATGCCAAACTTCCTGCCGGTCACGGTTCCGGTCCAGGTGATCCGCACCGTCGGCGACTTCTCGACGCCCGCCACCACCACCGTCGATCCCAATCCCGTAGTGGCCGAGCTACGGCCCGCCGGCCCGCCGCCGCGTCCGCCGCGAAAGCCGATGCGGCCGAAGAAGCCGAAGCCGCCCAAGGCTGCGGCGACGGCACCGGCGGCCGGCTCCCCGTTCCCGAACCCGCCGCCTCCGCCGCCCCCTCCGCCGCCGGCCCGCTGATTGGCCTGCGCCGCACTGCAATGCACGGCAAAGTGCTGATTGTAGGAGGGTGGCAACGTGCCTAGATTGTGTGTTAGCGGAGCTATCCAATTGTCCCGGCTCTGCCGAACAGGCGCGTATTGAATGAGCGGAAATTCCCCTGAGCTGTTCCGTCCGATGACCGACCCGTTCGGCCGGACCATCCGCTATCTGCGTGTGTCGGTGACCGATCGCTGCGATCTGCGCTGTTTCTACTGCATGTCGGAGGACATGACCTTCCTGCCGAAGGCCGACTTGCTGACGCTGGAAGAGCTCGACCGGCTGTGCTCGGCCTTCATCGCCAAGGGCGTGCGGAAAATCCGCCTCACCGGCGGCGAGCCGCTGGTCCGGCGCAATGTGATGTCGCTGGTGCGCTCGCTGTCGCGGCACCTTTCCAGCGGTGCGCTCGACGAGCTGACCCTCACCACCAACGGCTCGCAGCTGGCGCGCTTTGCCGGCGAGTTGCGCGACGCCGGCGTGCGCCGCGTCAACGTCTCGCTGGATACGCTCGATCCGGCGAAATTCCGCGCCATCACCCGCTGGGGCGATATCGACAAGGTTTTGGCCGGCATTGAAGCGGCGCGCAGCGCCGGCCTTGCCGTCAAGATCAACGCGGTGGCGCTGAAGAACATGAACGAGGATGAAATCCCCGCGCTGATGCAATGGGCCCACGGCAAGGGCATGGCGCTGACGCTGATCGAGGTGATGCCGATGGGCGACATCGGCGAGGGGCGGATCGATCAGTACGTACCGCTGTCATTGATGCGCGCGCGGCTCGCCCAGCAATACACCATGACCGACCTCGACGAGGACACCGGCGGCCCTGCCCGCTATGTCCGCGTCAGCGAGACCGGCGGCAAGCTCGGCTTCATCACGCCGATGACCCATAATTTCTGCGAATCCTGCAACCGGGTCCGGATTACCTGCACCGGCACGCTGCATACCTGTCTCGGCCATGAGGATGCCTCGGATTTGCGCAAACCGTTGCGGGCCTCGCCCGACAACGACCTGCTCTCGGCCGCGATCGATCGCGCCATCGGGCTGAAGCCGAAGGGCCACGACTTCATCATCGACCGCCGGCATAACCGCCCGAGCGTCAGCCGCCATATGAGCGTGACCGGCGGCTGAAATCTTGGCGCGAATGGCGCCCTCCCGCGCAACTAATTGACAGCGCGTCAATTTGTCCATTTTCCGATTGACGCCGCCACAACGCGCTGAAATGGTGCGCCTGCTTTCAAGCCAGCACGGCCGACACAGGCCGCTGTTCCTCACGGTGCAGTCAAGACGGCGGAAGCGCAGGATTGGGGGAGGACGATCGTTGCAATCGCTCCAGCGAATGAGCTGTGGATCCGCGCGTTTTTCGCGCCGGAACGAACGCGCGTTTGCCGCGCGGCCGCGGCTATGCGCGTCTGGCGCAGGGTGGCGATGCGATATCAATGAAGAAATCCGGCGCGCGTCGATGACGTGTCCGAGGAGAGCGTAATGCGCCCATTGTTGGCAATGAGTAACGGCATCGATTGGCTCAATGAGAAACTCGGCGGCATCTGCAACTGGCTCGTGCTCGCCGCCTGCGTGGTGAGCGCCGCCAACGCCATGATCCGCTACGCGTTCGGCTACAGCTCCAACAGCTGGCTCGAATTGCAGTGGTACATGTTCGCCATCTTCGTGATGTTCGGCGCCTCCTATACCTTCAAGAAGAACGAGCATGTCCGCGTCGAAATTCTCTATCTGATGCTGTCCGAGCGCGGACAGCTCTGGCTCGACATGATCGGAACGCTGTGTTTCCTGATTCCGTCCTGCCTGCTGCTCGCCTATCTGTCGTGGCCATTCTTCATGCAGGCCTACGTGGTCGGTGAAATCTCGAGCAATGCCGGCGGCCTGGTCCGCTGGCCGATCAAGGCCGTCGTTCCCGTGGGCTTCGTTTTCCTGGCGCTGCAAGGCGTCTCCGAGGTGATCAAGCGCATCGCTGCACTGAAGGGCTATGTCGTGATCGATGCGAAGTATGAGAGGCCTACCCAATGATCACGCTGGAAATGATGCCGCCGCTGATGTTCGGCGGCTTGATTCTGGCCATGCTGATCGGCTTCCCGGTGGCGTTCACGCTGGCCGCGCTCGGGCTGTCGTTCGGCTTCCTGTCGATCTATCTCGGCTTCTTCGACATGAACTTCCTGCAGGCCATTCCGGGCCGCATTTTCGGCAGCGTGCTCTCCAACGAATTGCTGCTGGCGATCCCGTTCTTCACCTTCATGGGCTCGATCCTGGAACGCTGCGGGCTTGCGGAAGACATGCTGGACTCGATGGGTCAATTGTTCGGACCTGTCCGGGGCGGTCTCGGCTATTCCGTCATCATCGTCGGCTTCATCCTCGGCGCGATCACCGGCACGGTGGCCGCACAGGTCATCGCCATGGCGCTGATCTCGATGCCGGTGATGATCCGCTACGGCTACAACATTCGCTACATCACCGGCGTGCTGGCCGCCTCCGGCACCATCACGCAACTGGTGCCGCCGTCGCTGGTGCTGATCGTGATGGCCGACCAGCTCGGCAAGTCGGTCGGCGACATGTATCTCGGCGCCTGGGGCCCGTCGGTGCTCCAGATCATGCTGTTCGCCGGCTACACCTTCATCCTCGGCCTGATCAAGCCGGACCACGTCCCGCCGGTTCCAAAGGATGCGCGGACGCTGACGGGTTGGGCGCTCTGGAAGAAATGCCTGATGGGCATCATCCCCTCGGCCGTGCTGATCTTCGTGGTGCTGGGCACCATGATGCTCGGCCTGGCGACGCCGACCGAAGCCGGCGCGATGGGCGCGATCGGCGCCATCGTCCTCGCCGCGATCCATCACAAGGATCTCAGCAGCAAGGGGCACAAGATGCTCCTGGTCGGTATCGCCGCCACCGGCATCGGCACGATCATCGGAATGCTCCTCGGTGACGGCAAGCTGTTCAAACTGACCTTCGCAATCGTCTATATCGCCGTCGTCTGGCTCTGTCTCGAAGCCGTCCGCATCCCGGACCTGCGCGACCTGATCAAGCAGGGCTATCAGTCGACGATGCGCCTCTCCTGCATGGTCGTGTTCATCCTGATCGGCTCGACCTGCTTCTCGGTGGTGTTCCTCGGCGTCTCCGGCGGCGTCTGGCTCGAGCATCATCTGACCTCGCTCCCCGGCGGCGTCTGGGGCTTCCTGATCTTCATCAACCTCTTCATCTTCTTCCTGGCGTTCTTCCTCGACTTCTTCGAGATCGCCTTCATCATCCTGCCGATGGTTGCGCCGATCGCGCAGAAGGTCCTGGCGCCGGTGGTGGGGCCGGATGCCGCGCTGATCTGGTTCGGTGTCATGCTGTGCGTCAACATGCAGACATCGTTCCTGCATCCGCCATTCGGCTTTGCGCTGTTCTATCTGCGCGGCGTCGCGCCGAAGGAAGTGAAGAGCTCCGACATCTATTGGGGCGCCATTCCCTGGATCGGACTGCAGGCGATCATGGTGGCGATCGTGATCGCGTTCCCGAGCGTGGTAACCGCCTTGCTCGACAAGCCGCTCGATGTCGATCTCAGCAAGGTCAGGATCGAGGTGCCGCAGATCGAGCTGCCACCGCTGGATTTCGGTCAACCCAAACAATAGCGCGCGATATTCGCTCAACGAAAAACCCCGGAGCTTGCGCTCCGGGGTTTTTGCTTGCCAGCAATCAAGGCGTGATCAGCCTTTTTGAACTAGCCCTGTGCGTTGCGGGCCATGAAGCTGTCGTAGCCGAGCTCGGCGACCTGCCACCATTGGTATCCATTGCCCTGGAAATTATTCATCGAGTCCAGGACCTTCTTGAAGGTCGGATTGGCCGCCGCGGTTTCGGCGTACAATTCCTTGGTGGCCTTCAGCGAGGCCTGCATGATCGGCGGCGAGAAGGCGTGCAGCTTGGTGCCGCCAGCGAGCAGTTTTTTCATCGCCGGCGGATTGAGCAGATCGTATTTCGCCATCATCCAGTTGTTGGCGTACTGACCGGCCTGCTCGATCACGTTTTGATAGTATTTCGGCAGCGAATTCCATTTTTCCAGATTGACGATGCCGAGCAGCATCGGGCCGCCCTCCCACCACCCCGGATAATAGTAATGCGGCGCGACCTTGTTGAAGCCCAGCTTCTCGTCGTCATAGGGACCGACCCATTCGGCGGCGTCGATCGTGCCTTTTTCAAGCGCGGGATAGATGTCGCCACCGGCAAGCTGCTGCGGCACGACGCCGAGTTTTTGCATGACGCGCCCGGCAAAGCCGCCGATGCGCATCTTGAGCCCCTTGAGGTCGTCGACGGTGTTGATCTCCTTGCGGAACCAGCCGCCCATCTGGCAGCCGGTATTGCCTGCCAGAAACGACGTGACGTTGTAGCCCTTGTAGAATTCGTTGAGGAGTTCCTTGCCGCCGCCGAGCATGTACCAGGCCTGGTTGATGCGCGAGTTCGGTCCGAACGGCACCGCCGTGCCGAAGGCAAAGGTCGGATCCTTGCCGAAATAATAATACGACGCCGTATGTCCCATTTCGACGGTGCCGTTTTGCACGGCGTCGAGGACCTGCAGGCCGGGAACGATTTCGCCGGCCGCGAAGGTCTGCAGCTGGAGCTTGTTGTCGGTGGCTTCAGCGACCGCCTTGGACATCACCTCGACGGCGCCCCAGAGCGTGTCGAGCGATTTCGGCCAGCTCGCCGTCAGGCGCCATTTGATTTCCGGCATCGACTGCGCGATCGCCGGCGCTGCCAGGGTTGCGGCGCCGGCCGCGCCAATGCCGGTTACTTTCAGAAAATCTCTTCGTTTCATGGGAATCCTGCCCTCTGCTGATTGTATATCCGATTGCCTTCTTGCCGAGGCTTTCGGACAGCATGGAACATCTCCTTCCGGATTTCCATGCCGAACTGTGTCCCAGCAACGCAAAAAGCCCGGCCTCCTTGCGGAAACCGGGCCATCTTCTGCGACTTATGTATTAGATCGGCTCTTTGGATTGACGCGTTTTCTTCACGCGAACCGGAATTCCACTTCGCTCGAAAACGCATGTATCAGCCGCGCGTGCGCGAGCGGATCATGAAGCTGTCGAAGGTGTATTCGGCAACCTGCCACCACAGATACTGGTCGGAGCGGTAGGCCTGCATCGCGTCGATCGACTTCTTGAAGTCGGCATTCTTGGCCGAGAGCTCAGTCCACAATTCGTTGGTCGCCTTCAGGCAGGCCTCGAGCACTTCGTTGGTGAAGGGACGAAGCTGCGTGCCGCCGGCGACGAGACGCTTCAACGCCGACGGATTGAGCATGTCGTAGCGCGCCGCCATCCAGCTGTTGGCGTGCGCCGAGGCGTTGGTGATGATCGCCTGATAGTTCTTCGGCAGCGAATTCCACTTCTCCAGATTGGCGAAGGCATGGACCGCCGTGCCGCCCTCCCAGAAACCCGGATAGTAATAGAACTTTGCGACCTTCGCGAAGCCGAGCTTCTCGTCGTCATACGGACCGACCCACTCGGCCGCGTCGATCGTGCCTTTTTCGAGCGCCGGATAGATGTCGCCGCCGGCGATCTGCTGCGGGACGACGCCGACCTTCTGCAGGACCTGGCCGGCGATGCCGCCGATACGGAATTTGAGGCCCGACAGATCGGCAACCGTCTTGATCTCCTTGCGGAACCAGCCGCCCATCTGCGTGCCGGTATTGCCGGCGTGAAATCCGATCACGCCGAATTTCTTGAAGAACTCGTTGCCGAGCGCCTCGCCGCCGCCCTGATACCACCAGGAATTCTGCTGGCGCGCGTTGAGGCCGAACGGCACCGATGCATAGATCGCGAACGTCGGATCCTTGCCGACGTAATAATACGCAGCGGTGTGGCACATCTCGACGGTGTTGTTGGAGGTCGCATCGAGCGCCTGCAGGCCCGGAACGACTTCGCCCGCCGCGAAGACCTGGATCTGGAACTTGTTGTCGGTCATTTCCGCGACGTATTTCGACAACTGCTCGGCGCCGCCATAGATGGTGTCGAGCGATTTCGGGAAACTCGACGTCAAGCGCCACTTGATCTCGGGCGCGGATTGCGCGATCGCCGGCGAGGCTACGGCTGTCGCGGCAGCACCGGCCGCTGAAACCTTCAAAAAATCACGACGCTTCATTCAGGCATCTCCTTAAGTCGGGGGCGTTTCCCAATTCCTGGAACGTTCTTCCGGCAGGGCGAATTCCTTGCCATCCGGGGCGTTCTGGCGGGGGCTTTAACACGGATGTTCGGCTTCGAAAACGCAACAAAGGCATGACTGCACTGATTAAACGAAAGTCGCAGGGAAGCTGGAAAACTGATGTTTTGACGCGTTTTCTTCACGCGAACCGGCGTCCACTTGGCTTGAAAACGCTATGGCCCCTCAGGCCGCTGCAATGGCGCCCTGAAGCTGGTCCCGGACCTTGGTGCCGATCGCGCGATAAATCGCCGCGTGCGGACCGTCCGGCTCGCTCGCCACCACCGGATTTCCGGAATCCGAGGTGGTGCGAATCGACATGTGCAGGGGGATTTCGCCCAAAAACGGCACGCCCAGCCGCTCGGCCTCGTGCCGTGCGCCGCCATGTCCGAAAATGTCCGACCGCGTGCCGCAATGCGGGCACTGGAAATAGCTCATATTCTCGACAATGCCGAGCACCGGCACGTTGACCTTCTTGAACATCGCAAGCCCGCGCCGCGCGTCGATCAGCGAGAGGTCCTGCGGGGTCGAGATGATGACCGCGCCCTTCAACGGCACGTTCTGCGCCAATGTCAGTTGGGCATCGCCGGTGCCGGGCGGCATGTCGACGACGAGAATATCGAGCGTGCCCCACGCGACGTCGCGCAGCATCTGGGTGATCGCCGACATCACCATCGGGCCGCGCCAGATCATCGCCGTATCTTCCTCGACCAGGAAGCCGATCGACATGATGGAAAGGCCGAAGCGCTCTATCGGAATCATCTTCCGCTCGTCGTTCAGCTGCGGCTTCTCGTGAATGCCGGTCAACCGCGGCACCGACGGGCCGTAGATATCCGCATCGAGCAGACCGACCCGCAGGCCGAGATCGCGCAGGCCCAATGCAAGATTGAGCGCGGTCGTCGACTTGCCGACGCCGCCCTTGCCCGACGCCACCGCAATCACGGCGGCGACGCCCGGAATCTCCGCCTGTTTGGACATCGGCGAAGTCGGACTTTGCGGCGGCTTGTGCGCCGACACGGGCTGCACGCCATGCGCGTGGCGATGCGGTGGCGGTGACGGCGGAGCCGCCGCACCGGGAGCCGCCGCGGCGGCGCCCGCCTTGCGCTCGGCCGTCAGTGCGATCATGGCGACGCTGACGCCGGGGATGGCGCGAACGGCGGCTTCCGCCTGCGCGCGAACGCTTTCCCAGGCGCGCGCTTCCGCGGCATCGACGTTGATCGAGAAGAACACCTTGCCGTCGGTGACCGAGATCGCCGACAGCACATTGGCGTTGGTCAAGGCGACGCCGCGCGGCGACGCCACCTTGGCCAATGCATCGAGAACCTGTTGCTGCGTAACGCTCACGGCATGTCTCCTGGAGCCCTGTCGGTTCCGATTGCATCAGAACCGGGCCCTCTTAGAGCGTTACCGCGCAAAAGGCTACCTCGCTCCGACGTCGTCCCGGCGTTCGGCCGGGGCCACCACCCCGCCCTCCTTGGCGGCCTCGTAGTTCAATTCGACCATGACGCCATTGGGGTCAGTGACGAAGATCTGCCAGAGGTCGCCGCCGGGAACCTGGCGCGAGTCGAATTCCATCGCCTTGGACTTGAGCCGCTGCTGCATGCCGGCAAAGCCGGTGCTGGCAAAGGCGACGTGATGGACCACGCCGGAATCCGGCTTTTGCGGCTCATCGGTTTTGGAAATATCGACCAGATGGACCACCGCCTTGCCTTCCGAGTACATCCACGCTCCCGGAAAAGCGAAGTTCGGCCGGGCGCCCTTTTCCAGGCCCAGGACATCCTCGTAGAACCGGACCGTATCGCTGAGATTCCGGGTCCGGATGTTGAAATGATCGAGCACGCCGACGCTGACGCCCATGCGATCTCACTCCCTTTTTTGTGAGGTTCTTAGAACGCTCCGACCCTAGCACAAAACTGGCCCTGTCAGCCAAACGAAGCCGTTGCCCTTCATGGCGCAGGCTTTATGGTGCCGCCTCCCCGCCTCCAGAACACCGCCTGGCCCTTTTCAGGGCCGGCAAAACCCCAAGAAACAAACAAGGTTGAATACATGGCTAAAGTCGCTTTTCTCGGTCTCGGCGTGATGGGTTTCCCGATGGCAGCCCATCTGGTGAAAAAGGGCGGCCATGAGGTGACCGTCTATAACCGGACCGCGGCCAAGGCCAGGGATTGGGCCGACAAGTTCGGCGGTCGCGCGGCGCCGACGCCGAAGGCCGCCGCCGAGGGTCAGGATTTCGTGATGTGCTGCGTCGGCAACGACAATGATTTGCGCGCGGTCGCGTTCGGCGCTGACGGCGCCTTCGCCGGCATGAAGAAGGGAGCGACCTTCGTCGATCACACCACCGCGTCCGCAGATGTTGCCCGCGAACTCGACGCCGCCGCGACCAAAGCGGGTTTCAAATTCATCGACGCGCCGGTGTCCGGCGGCCAGGCCGGCGCGGAAAACGGCATCCTGACCGTGATGTGCGGTGGCGCGCGCCGACGCCTATGCCGGCGCCGAGCCCATCATCGCCGGCGCTTATGCGCGGATGTGCAAGCTGCTGGGGCCCGCAGGCTCCGGGCAACTGACCAAGATGGTCAACCAGATCTGCATCGCGGGACTGGTCCAGGGCCTGTCAGAAGGCATCCATTTCGCGAAAAAGTCCGGCCTGGACGTGAATGCGGTGGTCGAGACCATCTCCAAGGGCGCGGCGCAGTCCTGGCAGATGGACAACCGCTACAAGGCCATGAACGACAACAAGTTCGATTTCGGCTTCGCGGTCGAATGGATGCGCAAGGACCTCTCCATCGCCATCGCCGAGGCCCGCCGCAACGGCGCCAACCTGCCGGTGACCGCGCTGGTCGATCAATTCTACTCCGAGGTCGAGAAGATGGGTGGCAAGCGCTGGGATCGCGGCCGCTGCGCGCTAAGCGCTGACGCGAGCACGCCTCGCTAGCCCCTGCTGCGAAGCGCGGCTCGGCAACGGCTGAGCCCCGATGCCACGCGTGCGCCGCGCGGTAATTTAACCCCCCGTTAACGTGATTCTTTAGCTCTTTAAGTCATCGCTTAAGGATTTGGGCCCACAGATAGACAATGCAAAAAGCCCGCGCGGTTCGCGGGCAGGATTTGTGTTGTTTAATGAGTAATCCCGCAGAAAAGCCTGAGGTTGTTCAGCTTCCGGCCGAAACGCCGATCGCAGCGCCGGTCAATAGCCGGCGCGCCGCGGCGCAGCGGGTGCGCGAGGCCCGCGACCGGTTAACGTCGACCAGCGGGACCCGCCCGGCCTTCGACAGCGAATTGCTCCGGCAATATGCCCAGACCCGGATCTCGGCCTCCTATGTCGTAATGCTGCTGGTAGTTGCCAGCGGCATCCTGTTCGGCCTCTGGATGCAGTCGGTCACGGCGGCGGCCTGGACCGTCGGCATGCTCTGCATCCACGCCGCCATCATCCGCAATTGCGGCCGGTTCCTCGCCGAACAGCCCTCGCTCGCCGCAACGCGCAAATGGCGGACGCGGTTTGTGCTGCTCGACCTGCTCTACGGCCTGTGCTGGACCGCGATCCTGATCCACCCCGCCGGCCTCGACGTCGTGTCGAACACGATGCTGATGTTCCTGATGCTGCTGGTGATCGCGGTGTCGAGCATGCTGGCGGCCAGCCTGCCGATCGCAGCGCTGGCGGCAACCGCGCCGGTGACGGCGGCGATCGCGATCAATTTCGTGCTCGGCGGCACCTTCGACAATTACGTGCTCGCGCTGCTGGCCCTTGCCGCCGAAGCCTATTTCGCGCTGCTCGCCCACCGGCTGCATTCGACGACGCTGGCGACGCTGGAAGCGCGCGCCGAAAAGGACGCGCTGATCGGCGAACTCGAGCAGGCCAAGGCGATCTCCGACGAGGCGCGGCATCGCGCCGAATCCGCCAACGTCGCCAAGTCGCGCTTCCTGGCACAGATGAGCCACGAACTGCGCACGCCGCTGAATGCGATTCTCGGGTTTTCCGAGGTGATGAAGAGCGAAATTTTCGGCGCGCATACCGTGCCGGTCTACAAGGAATATTCCGCCGATATCCATAACTCCGGCGTGCACCTGCTCAACCTCATCAACGAGATCCTCGACCTGTCGCGGATCGAGGCCGGCCGCTACGAGTTGAACGAGGAAGCGGTGTCGCTGGTGCATGTCGTCGCCGACTGCCATCACCTGCTGAAACTGCGCGCCACCAGCCGCGGCATCACCATCCACGAAGTGTTCGAACAGGGCATGCCGCGGATCTGGGGCGATGAGCGCGCCACCCGCCAGATCGTGCTCAACCTGCTGTCGAACTCGATCAAGTTCACGCCGCAGGGCGGCGAGATCTGGCTCAAGGTCGGCTGGACCGCATCCGGCGGGCAATATCTCAGCGTCAAGGACACCGGCTCCGGCATTGCCGAGGACGAGATCCCGATCGTGCTGGCCTCGTTCGGCCAGGGCTCCAACTCGATCAAGTCGGCCGAGCAAGGCGCAGGCCTTGGACTTCCGATCGCCAAAAGCCTGATCGACATGCACGGCGGCACCTTCACGCTGAAATCGAAGCTGCGGATCGGCACCGAGGTGATCGTCACCTTCCCGCCGGAGCGCGTGATGTCGGCGCTGGCGCCGATGGCCGAGGAAGCCCCGCCGCTGCAGCCGGAAACCGCGATCACCGCGTCCGCCGAAGACAGGCGGCGCGCCCGCAGCAAACCGATCATGAGCGCGGGGACCGGCCTGTGATGCGATCACTTGCACAAACCACCGAAAGCATTTCACACTCCCCGGATGAGCAAAGAAACGCCGTGTATCGCCGTCTGCATGATGGACCCCAAGACCAACCTCTGCTTCGGCTGCGGCCGAACGCTGCCGGAAATCGCGCGCTGGCACCGGATGGAGCGCGCGGAGCGGCTGGCCGTCATGGACGGATTGCCGGCGCGCATGGCGGAGGCGGGACTGGCGCAGATGGCGTCGCCGCCGCCGCAGGCCAAGGCCGACTGATCGATCAACCTTCGGCGCATGGAGGCGCGCAGTGAGCCGCTTCCTGCTCGTCCTGCTGATGCTTGCCGCCACCGCCGGCGCCGTGGTCGCCTATGGCGATCCCGAGCAGATCGCGCGCGCCAGCGACCAGGTTTCGCAGATGCTGCGGCGGCGCGCGGTCGAACCGGCGCCCGCGGTGCAGATCGCGCGCGGCCAGGCCGGCGAGTTCGCGCTGCACGCCAAGATCAACGGCGTCAAGGCGCCAATGGTGATCGACACCGGCGCGACCTCGGTGGTGCTGACCTGGGAGACCGCGAAGGCGATCGGACTGCCGCTGGAGATGCTCGAATACAACGTCGACGTCGAAACCGCCGGCGGTCACACCAAGGCGGCGCGGCTGACGCTGGATCGCCTCGCCGTCGGTCATCTCGTCGAGAAATCGGTTCCGGCGCTGGTGGTGCCGCGCGGGCAGATGAAAACCAATCTGCTCGGCATGAGTTTTCTGGACCGGCTGGAAAGCTGGGGCGTGCAGGCCGACCGGCTGATGCTGAACGGCTATCCCGACGTCACGGGCAGTATCAATGCCCCACGCCGCCATCGGCGCGACCGCGCCGCGACCGACTAGCGCGATGCGATTTGCATCCGCGTGGTAGCCGGTCGCGATCGATCGATCGCCAAGCTGCGCCACGATGACGAAAAAATGAAAGCGAACGACGCGAACAGCGCCGGAAGCCGGCCGACTGCCTCGTCTTCCGCCTAACTCGTTTCAAAGTCTTGATGATTTAACGGCCCAACTGACGCGACTGCGGTCCGCAGGCCGCGGTGACGCGCGCGGCCCGGCGCGCATTACAAATCTTTAACGCAAGCCAATTGCGCCAAATGGTAGTCGGCGGTTCCGCAAGCGGCGCCGGCGAACCACATCGCACTGCCGTGATGAAGAATAGAGACGTTGTGGAGGGGGAATCCATGTCGAGAACGCCGGACGGTTCATTGCGATCGATTGGCCGCGCGGCCGGGTTTGCCCTGACGATTGTCGTCGGCGCAAATTCCGCGCAAGCCCAGGTCGCGACCAAGGCGCCCGAACCCGCAACGCTGGCGGCGAATGCCGAAATGGCGAAGACGCTGCCGTTTGCGAACCGCGAGGACTTCGAGGACGCGATGCGCGGCTTCGTCGGCACCATCCCCGATGCGCTGGTGCCCGGGACCGGACCGCGCCCGGTGTGGAACATGAAGCCCTACGATTTCCTGAAACAGGAAGCCACCGCCGACAGCGTCAATCCGAGCCTGTGGCGCCAGGCGCAGCTCAACACGATCCACGGCCTGTTCAAGGTGACCGATCGCGTCTACCAGGTGCGCGGTTTCGACATGTCCAACATGACGATCATCGAAGGCGACACCGCGCTGATCATCGTCGATACGCTGACGACGCCCGAGACCGCGCGTGCGGCGCTCGAGCTTTACTATCAGCACCGGCCGAAGAAGCCTGTCGGTACGGTGATCTTGTCCCACAGCCACGCCGACCACTTCGGCGGCGTCAAGGGTGTGGTCAGCGAGGCCGACGTGGCGGCCGGCAAGGTGCAGCTTCTCGCGCCGGCCGGTTTCATGGAAGCGGCGGTCGGCGAGACCATTATCGCGGGCACGGCGATGAGCCGTCGCGCGCAGTACCAGTTCGGCGTGTTTCTGCCGCCGGGCCCGCGCGGCCACGTTGATGGCGGATTGGGCAAAGCGGGTCCGCGGGGCGCGTTCACCCTGATCGCTCCGACCGGCGCGATCGACAAGAACATGGACAGGCGTGTGATCGACGGCGTCGAAATCGTCTTCAAGCTCGTCGCCCGGATCGGAAGCACCCTCGGAAATGCTGCTGTATTTTCCGCAGTTCCGCGTCCTCAACATGGCCGAAGACGTGACCCACACCATGCACAACCTCTACCCCATCCGTGGCGCCGAGGTGCGCGACGGTAATCTGTGGTCACGTTACATCAGCGAAGCTCTGGAAACCTTCGGCGACAAGAGTGACGTCGTCATTGCGCAGCACCATTGGCCGGTCGCAGGGCAAGCACGCGTGGTCAACCTGCTTAAGAAGCAGCGTGACATGTATAAATTCATCAACGATCAATCTTTGCGCCTGATGAATGAGGGTTACACACCGGCCGAGATCGCCGAGACGCTGCGCATGCCGACCAGCCTGGAGCAGGAATGGTCGACGCGGGGGTACTACGGCACGTTGCGCCAAAACGCCAAGGCCGTATATCAGAAGTATCTCGGCTGGTACGACGCCAATCCGGCCAACCTCAATCCGTTGCCGCCGGTCGAGAACGCGCGCAAATCCAGTTGAATACATGGGCGGCGCCGATGCGGTGATCGCACGCGCCCGCGCCGACTTTGCCAAAGGCGAGTATCGCTGGGTTGCGACCGCGATGAACCAGGTGGTGTTCGCCGAACCCACCAACCGCGCCGCACGGGAGCTTGGCGCAGATGCGCTGGAGCAGCTTGGTTTTCAGGCAGAATCTGCCGTCTGGCGTAACGCCTATCTTGTCGGCGCGATGGAGCTGCGCAACGGCGTACCCAAGGTTCCCGCGGTCGGCACCGTAAATCCCGATACGCTGCGGGCCATCAGCAATGAGCAGTATTTCGACTATCTCGGCGTGCGGCTGAATGCCGGCAAGGCCGAGGGCAAGACCATGGTCCTGAACTGGAACTTCACCGACTTAAAGCAGCAATTCGTGATGACGCTGGAGAACTCGGCGCTGACCTATGTGACGGGCAAGCAGGCACCGAACGCGGATGCCACCGTCACCCTTGCGCGCGGCACGCTCGACGCGGTGAGCCTGCAGCGCACGACGTTCCCCGACGCGGTCAAGGCAGGCCTCGTCAAGATCGACGGCGATTCGCAAAAACTCGACGAACTGCTGGCGATGCTGGACACGTTCAAGGTGATGTTCGAGGTCGTGGAACCCAAAACCCTCAGCCAGTGAAACGCACCATGCGCGCCGCGGCGCGGTTAGCGCCGTGATGCCGGTCTAGGCGGCGATCGAAGCCATCTTGCGGTCCTCGACCAGCGCGATGGCATCGCGCAGCACACCGACGCCCGCGCCTTGCCTGACGCCGTTCTCGGCCAGATGGCGGCGGAACGCCCGCGCGCCCGGCACGCCGTGAAACGCGCCGACGAAATGCCGCGTCATCGAATGCAGCCGCGCGCCTTGCGCGAGCTGGTCCTCGATGTAGGGCATCATCGCCTCGAACACGTCCTTCATGCCGGCGTGCGGCGCGGCCTCGCCGAACAGATCGGCATCGACCGTGAGCAATCGCCACGGCTCCTGATAGGCCGCCCGTCCCAGCATCACGCCGTCGACATGCGCGAGATGGTGCCTCGCTTCCGCGAGGCTGCCGATGCCGCCATTGATGATGATGGGCACATCAGGCATTGCCGCCTTCAGCCGATAGACCCTGTCGTAGTCGAGCGGCGGGATGTCGCGGTTTTCCTTCGGCGACAATCCGTTGAGCCAGGCCTTGCGGGCATGCACGATCAGCGCATCCGCGCCCGCCGCGATGACGCCGCGCGCCAGCACATCGAGCGCCAGCTCGGGATCCTGATCGTCGATGCCGATGCGGCATTTGACCGTGACCGGGATGTTCACCGCGCGCTTCATCGCCGCGACGCCTTCGGCGACCAGTTCAGGCTCCGCCATCAGGCAGGCGCCGAAACGGCCATCCTTCACGCGGTCGGACGGGCAGCCGACATTGAGGTTGATCTCGTCATAGCCGAACCCCTCGCCGATTTCGGCGGCGGCTGCGAGATCGCGCGGATCGGAGCCGCCGAGCTGCAGCGCCACCGGATGCTCGCTGATGTCAAAGCCAAGCAGCCGCTTGCGGTCGCCATGAAGGATGGCGCCCGGTCGTCAGCATCTCCGTGTAGAGCCGCGCGCGCCGCGTCATCAGACGGTGGAAGACGCGGCAATGCCGGTCGGTCCAGTCCATCATGGGGGCCACGGAAAAGCGATAGTCTAAGTCGTTCATTCCATTAATCTTTTGTCGCCAATCGCCTCCGCAAGGCTGGACCGGCCGGAGCGTTCAGCCCGAACAAACGTCCTCAGGCTGGTTCTTCTACGACAATATTCGCGCAGGTTGGAGACGTAATCACCGCAAGGGCATTCCATTCGTCAACGGAATAGCTGCTAGCGCGACCGCTGATCTTCAGCTGCCGGATCATCCGCAGCATCTTGCCGGTGCTCCGGATCGAGACAATCAACCGTCGATTGTCAACCGTTTGATGGCGGCGCGTGGGGACGCACATCTGAACGCAGCCCGATCCCGGACCAGCATTGAGATCGGAAAGGATCCTCACCGTGAAAATATTTGCAGCCGCACTCGTGGCGGCCAGTGCCGTCTTGTCCCTGCCGGCGAAGGCACAAGATCTTTCGGGCACGCTTCATAAAATCCGCGAGACCAAAACAATCGCTCTCGGTGTACAGGAAACGTCGATACCGTTCTCGTATCTGGACGGCAACCAGCAGGCGGTGGGCTACTCGGTTGATCTATGTCTTGGGATCGCCGACGCCATCAAGAAAAAACTCGGCCTTGCCGATCTTGCAATCCAGCGCGTCCCCGTAACATCGGCGACGCGTATTCCGCTGGTCGCGAACGGAACGGTTGATCTCCAGTGCGGCTCGACGACGAACAATAGCGAACGTCGCAAGCAGGTTGCCTTCAGCTATCCGTTTTATTTCGCAGCCGTGAAGATCATGGTTCCCAAGGCGAGCGGCATCAAGTCGTTCCAGGATCTGAAGGGAAAGAGCGTGGTGACGACATCCGGCGGCACCACGATCCACGTCATGAAGAGCCTCTCGGACAAGCACAATCTCGACTTCCGCCTGCCGAGCAGCAAGGATCACGCCGAAGGATTCCTCATGATGGAAACCGGACGCGCCGATGCCGTATCGAACGACGACGTCCTGCTCTATGGCCTGCGGGCAAATGCCAAGGCGCCGGACGATTTTTTTGTGTTGCCGGATCCGCTGTCGAGCGAGCCGTACGGGCTGATGGTCCGACGTGACGATACTGCCTTCAAGGACGCCGTGAATTCTGCATTGGCCGCAATGTTCAAAAGTGGCGAGGCCGCGAGCCTCTACAAGAAATGGTTCGAGCAGCCGATCCCGCCAAAAGGCCTGAACTTGCAGCTCCCGTTATCGGCCCAGTTGCAGGCCACCTTCGCTCAACCACGGGAAATCGAGGACTGAACTCGCGCTTTCACGATGGCCAAAATCCCGCACAGAATGTGCGGGAGGATGCCGCCTCGCCTGGCGCAAGTTGGTCCGGGCGTGGAAATCAGGCATAGTCCTCATCATGACTCTGTCCGGAGTGATGGGCGCTGGTCAAAAACGAGGGCGTGCCTGACGGGAGGCTGCAGTCTTGGAACTCCGCCAACTACAATACTTCCTGAAGGTCACCGAAAGCGGGTCGGTGTCAAAGGCGGCAAGCGTTATCGGCGTCACGCAGTCGGCGCTCAGCCGCCAGATCAGACAATTGGAGGAAGAGCTGGGTGTGCAGCTCTTCTACCGTCACGGCCGTGGCATTCGCGTGACGGAAGAAGGTGCTCAGTTTCATGCCTCGATCGTGCCGCTGCTTCAAGAGCTGTCGCAGATAACGTCCGACCTTCGCGATGCCGCAAAAGTTCCGGCCGGCGAGATTTCCTTCGGGATGCCGCCATCCATGAGTTCGGCGATTGGCGCGGAAATCGTCAGCGTGTTCTTCGAGCATTATCCGCAGGTCAAGCTGCACCTCGTCGACGGCCTGTCGGGCTTTGTCAACGAATGGCTTGCGGCGGGTCGAATCGATATGGCCGTGATCAACAATGCGCGCAAGTCGCCGTACATCCGCATGGACCCCCTCCTCGAAGTGGACCTTCTCCTGTTCGGCCGCAAGAGCGACATCGATGCGATCGCACCAGGCCAGGAAACGTTCAGGACGCCCGATCTCGTGAAGCTACCGCTTCTGCTGGTAGGCAGGAATCACGGATTGAGAAGGGAGCTCGACGGTGCGATGCAGCGTCTTGGTCTCGAGTTCAATATCAAGGCCGAAGTCGACGCACTCAGCGCGCTCAAAAAGCTGGTCAAGGAGGGGCACGGCTTCACGGTGCTTCCGCATGGGGTCATCCTGCCGGAAATCGGCAACGAGGATTTTGCATTTCGTCGACTTGTTGAACCGGTGCTCAGTCAGAGATTCATGTTGGCTTATTCCCTGCAGCGCCCGACGACCCTCGCCATGCGAGAGCTGGCGCGGCGCGTGCGCGTTGAACTGACGAAAGCCGTCGCCGATGGCCGGATGGTGGGTCGCATGGACCGGCCCCAGTTCTGGAGCCAAACTGACGGCACCGGGGAATAACCTCTTTGCGTCTGACAGGCCTGCTCGATCGAAACAGAAGCAAGCGCAGTAGCGACCTGGCGCACGGAAGTCTATGCGCAAACGTTGTTCGATATCTCTTGCGTGCCGCCAGCAGCCGAAAACCCGTCAGGGGCGCTGCTTGGCCTTGCCGCGCGCGCGCCGCGGGGTCTCCAGCCGAACCTGAAGCAGCTGCCGTTGCAGCTCATTGAGGTAATGGGCAAGTGCTACCCGATCGTCGAAACGAAACTTGCTGACGGCCTGATCGTAGAACTGAAAGATCCGCTGCCGCAATCCGTTCCAGAACACAAAGCCTTCCGGGGTGAGTTTGACGACGCGCGCGCGCTTGTCTTCCTTGTCTGCGACGCGCTCGACCAGGCCGTCACGTTCGAGCCGCTTCAGCACGCCATCGAGATTCTGGCGGCTGACGACCAGGAAGTCGGCCAACGTGCCCACCGCCATCCCGTAGGTGGGACGCGGATCCGACAGCGCGCCCAGCACGGCCCACTGCACGGTGGTCACGCCAAGCTCCTTGACTGCCTGACGCTGCAGGGTGTTGGCGACCTGAAACAGGCGAAAGAAGATCCGGTTGTTGAGGTGGTCCGCAACGCGGTCCGGACTTGCCTGCAGATTGCCTGCAGGAACCGGCACACCTGCCTCCATATTCCTGGCGGCCTTGACCGCGCGCTTGGCCATTTGTGCGTTCTATCCCACAAGTTCAGGGTCGGGATTGGCCCGGACCCAGAAGCCAAAAATGCATATATTTCACACGGTTGGCAACGATGCCGGAGCGCCGGTCTGCTATTCCGGGGGAAAAGGCGCCATCCCGGCGCCGGCAACGGTCTCGCACCACGCCAAATCCATGGCGGACCCCGGCCATCGCCCCGTCCGGCTTAGTCCTTGACGCCAGGCAGCTTGACTGCGTTCAGGTCCGCTTGAAGATCATAGAGGTAGCGCGCCAGTGCAATTCGCTCAGCGGCCGCAAGGCTTGCAGCCGCCTGATCACAGAAGGCGTCAATTTGCTCCAGCAGATCGGCCCAAAATTGGCGGCCGTCGGCGGTCAGGCGCACGATGCGGGCACGCCGGTCGCCCTCTCCCGCCACACGCTCCAGCAACGAATCACGCTCGAGCCGCTTCAGAACCCAGCCAAGGTTTTGCCGGCCGACGACGAGATATTCGGCGAGATCGCCGACGGGGACGCCGGACTGGAATTTCGCTTCCGACAAGGCCCCAAGCACGGCCCACTGGATGGTGGTAATCCCGAGCTGCCGCACCGCCTGGCGCTGCAACAGATTGCCGAGCTGAAACAACCGACAGAAGATGCGGTTGTTCAGTTCGTCACTGCCCGAGTCCAGGTGGCGCCCCATCGGTTACCGATACGGTTGCGAGCCCATGCGGAATTTCGGCGGCCGCTTCTCGAGAAACGCGTTTACCCCTTCTCGCGATTCCTCCGTTTGGTAGAACAGGGTGAGCGCCTGCATTCCCATCGCCGAGATGCCACGGATCGATTCCGAATCCTGATTGAACGACCTCTTGGCGATCGCAATCGCCGTCGGGCTCAGCGCCGCGATCTCAGCGCACCAAAGCTCGACTTCCTCGTCGAGCTTTTCCGGCGGAACAACCGCATTGATGAGCCCCATCTGCAGCGCCTGCTCGGCCGTGTAGCGACGCAAAGCATCCAGATCTCCCGCGCTTTCTTCTCACCGACGACACGGGCGAGCAGAGCCGTTCCAAATCCGGGATCGACCGAGCCGACCTTCGGTCCGACTTGTCCGAAGATCGCGGTCGAAGACGCGATCGCGAGATCGCAGCAGGTAACGAGGACGTTGCCGCCGCCCACGGCAAAACCATTGACGCGCGCAATGACCGGCTTGGGCACGTCGCGAATGATCGTCTGCAACTCCTCCACAGGCAGGCCGATCATGCCGCGGCCGTCATAGGTCGCGCCGTCATGCGCCGACTGATCGCCGCCGGTGCAAAACGCCTTCGCGCCGGCGCCGGTAAGAACGATGGCGGCGATGGCCTTGTCCCATCCCGCACGGTTGAAGGCGTCGATGAGTTCCTCGCAGGTCACGCCGCGGAAGGCGTTGTACTTCTCCGGCCGGTTGATCGTGATCCAGGCCGCCGAACTGCGGACGTCATAGGCGATGTCTTGATACTGCACGATCACTCCTCATCCGTGCATCGTCAGGCCGCCGGAAATGCTGACGACCTGACCCGTCATGAAACGCGCGTCGTCGCTGGACAGGAAGGCGACCAGTCCCGGAATGTCGTCCGGCTGGCCGAGACGTTTGAGCGGGATCGACTTCTGCAAGCGCTCGTACAGCTTCTGCCCGTACTCGCCATCGCCGAGGAACGAATGCAGCAACGCCGTGTCGGTCGGGCCGGGACACACGACATTGACCCTGATGTTGTTGCGCGCATATTCCCGCGCGATCGTCTTCGAGAACGCGATCAACCCGCCCTTGCACGCCGAATAGACCGCCTCGCCCGACGATCCGACGCGGCCTGCGTCGGAGGCGATGTTGATGACCGTGCCCGCCGCCTGCGGCGATCATGTGAGGAAGCACGGCCTTGTGCAGGTTAAGCGGGCCGCGCAGGTTGATGGCGATGATCTTGTCCCAGAGATCGGGCTCCGGTCTGCAGGAACGGCTTTGGCGAGGTCCCATCCGGCGTTGTTGACGAGGATATCGATCTTGCCGAACTTCGCGACGCCCTGCTCGACAGCGCTCCTGGACGCGCTTCATAGTCGGTGATGTCCGCGGCAACCGCAAAGCAGCCGCGACTCTGTCCGCGCGAAGTCGTTCCGAGAGGTCCTTCAGCGCCACGGTGTCGATATCCGTGGCGATGATCCTGACGTCCTCTTCGACGAAGCGCGCGGCAGATCGCGCGGCCGATTCCACCGGCCGCCCCAGTGACGATCGCGACGCGGCTCCCGAGACCCTTGATGTTCCTTCTCCGTGTTGATGGTTGATCGCTAGTTGCTCTGCGCCATCGCCCGGAGCTTGAACTTCTGCACCTTGCCGGTGGAAGTTCGTTCGATCGGACCGAACACGAACTTGCGCGGCAGCTTGAACTTCGCCAGCCGCGCGCGGCAAAACTCGAGCATCTCCGCGGCCGTGACCTTGCCGTCGTAACCTTCCTTGAGCTCGACGAACACGCAGGGCGTTTCACCCCAACGCTCGTCCTTCATGGCGACCGCGGCGGCGTAGGACACCGCGGGGTGCTGGAACATCGACCTCCTCGATCTCGATCGACGAGATATTCTCGCCGCCCGAGATGATGATGTCCTTGGAGCGGTCCTTGATTTCGACGTAGCCGTTGGGATGGATCACGGCGAGATCGCCGGTCCGGTACCAGCCGCCGGCAAATGCCTCGTCCGTCGCCTTCGGGGTTCTTGAGATAGCCCTTCATGCCGTTGTTGCCGCGGAAGAGTATCTCGCCGATCGTCGTGGCGTCATGCGGCACCGGCACCAGCGTTATCGGATCGGCGACGATCATGTCGTCCGTGACCACGGTGCGCACGCCCTGGCGCGCCATCAGCTTCGAACGCTGCTCGGCAGCGAGCGAGTTCCACTCCCGATGCCAGTCGCAAAGCGCGGCCACGCCGTGCATCTCGGTCATGCCGTAGACATGACGGACGACGAATCCAAGTTCTTCCGTTGCCTTCAGCATCGGTGCGGGCGGTGCAGCGCCCGCGGTCATGATCGCGACGGGACGATCGAGCTTCCGGCCTGTCTTCGTCGCGCCCTCGATCAGCATGCCGAGCACGGTCGGCGCGCCGCACATATGCGTCACGTCGTGCTCTGTCGATCGAGTGGAAAATTTCGTCGGCCATCACCTTCCGCAGACAGACATGCGTGCCGCCGATCGCGGCCATCGCCCCAGGCGAAGCACCAGCCGTTGACGTGGAACATCGGCAGCGTCCAGAGATAGATGGAATCGCTGTTGAGGCTGATGGTGGACGATCTGGCCCAGGGTGTTCAGGTAGCAGCCGCGATGGTGATACAGCGCGCCCTTCGGGTTGCCGGTCGTGCCCGACGTGTAGTTCAGCGTGATCGCCTCGAACTCGTCGTCCGGCCAGCGAATCGGGTCGTCGGCGTCGCCGCGCTTGAAGAAGCTCTTCGTAGTCACATTCGCCGATCAGCTCTCCGCCCTCCGCATAGACGTCCTCGATATCGATAACCAGCGGCCGGGACTTCAGGTTCGACAGCGCATCCTTGGCCACATGGCTCCATTGCCGGTCGACGAGGAACGCCTTGCGTCTCGGAATGCTCGAGGATGAAGGCGATGGCCGCGGCATCGAGGCGCGTGTTGAGTGCATTGAGCACTGCGCCCGACATCGGAACGCCGAAATGCGCCTCCAGCATGGCCGGCGTGTTCGGGCGACAGAACCGCCACGATTTCGCCGGTGCCGACGCCGCTTCGCCTGCAGCGCGGAAGCGAGCAGCCGGCAACGCCGGTCGTGGTCGCGCCAGGTGTATCTGATACTCGCCGTGAATGACCGCCGTGCCGGTCGGGAAAAACGTCGGCGGCGCGACGAAGAAACTGCATCGGCGTCATCGGGCGGAAATTCGCCGGCCGCCGTTGCAGGAAATCCTGCACTTCAGATCCATCCCATCGTTTTTCCTTCCTGCTGCGTCGATGCGTATCGCCATAGCCTTGCGATTTTCTCAGATGCCGGTTGCCGACGATCGCGCCTTCATTGATCGCGCGCTTGGCATCGAGCTCGCCGGCAAGCCGCGCGCCGCCGATGACATGAACCTGCTGTCCGTTCGCCTCGAGTTCGTCGGCGATGGCCGCGATCCGATTCCTGGCCCGCGCAGACGACGATCGTATCGGCCGGCAGGACCTCGTTGCGATCCGACAGCGCGACGTGCAGGCCATCGCGCGTCGATCCTGAGTAGGTCGCATCGGCGATCTGGCGAACCCCGAGATCCTTCAGTTCCTGCCGCAGGATCCAGCCGGTGCTCTTGCCGAGCGTGCGGCCGAAGGCGCCCGGCGAGCGCTTCACCATCGTGATCTGGCGGCGTGGCGGATGCGGCTTGCGGCTTGCCGTTGAGGCCCCAGCGCTCGAAGAACTCTTCGCGCGTCTGCCGCCTCCCGTTCTCTCCATGCGCAAGGAAGAGCGCGACGTCGTGACCGATGCCGCCGCCGCCGATAATCACCACGCGTTCGCCGGCCTTCACCGTTCCGTCGAGGATTTTCGTGTATCCGACGACCCGTGGATCGTCGCCCGCCGGGAATGTCGAACAGGCGCGGCGCTGACGCCCGTCGAGATCACGACCTCGTCGAAATTCGCAGCGCTTGCAGCGACTTCGCATCGACCGGCTGCCCGGTCCGGACCTCGACGCCCGCTTCGGCGAGTTGAGCCTGCAAGGCTCTTCAGCGCCAGGCCGTAGTCTTCCTTGCCGGGGATGATCGGCCGCCAGCGTGAATTGACCACCGATCTCGATGGACGCCTCGAACAACGTGACATGGTGCCCGCGTCGCGCCGCTTCCAGCGCCGCGGCAATTCCGGCAACGCCGGCGCCGATGCACGGCCACGCGCTTGACGCGCCGGCGCCGGCTCATCGGTGAATTCGCTTCTCGCGCGCAGCGCGCGGATTGACCAGGCAAGTGATGACCTGATCGGTGAAGTAATGATCGAGACAGGCCTGATTGCAGGCGATGCAGATATTGACGAGATCCGGCCGGCCGCGCCTGACCTTGTTGACGAAATCGGCGTCCGCGAGAAACGGGCGCGCCATCGAGACCAGATCGGCCGAACCGTCGGAAATCACCTTGGCTGCATCATCCGGCAGGTTGATCCGGTTGCTGGCCGTCACCGGGATCGAAACCGCCTTCTTCAATCTGCGCGTCGATTCGATGAAGGCCGCATGCGGAACCGTGACCGGCGATGGTGGGCACGGTCGGCTTCATGCCAGCCGATACCGGTCGAGAGGCAATCGGCGCCGGCCTTCTCGATCTCCTTGGCCAGCCAGATCGTTTCAGTCGTCGGTCAGGCCGCCCTCGATCAGTTCGAGCGCGGAGATCCGGTAGGATATGATGGCATCGCCGATCGCCTTTCGGACCGCCCCGACCACGGCAAGCGGAAAGCGCGCGCGGTTTTCGAGCCGGCCGCCCCACGCGTCGTCGCGCTGGTTGGTGCGCGGGGCCAGAAACTCGCTGATCAGATAGCCTTCCGATCCCATGATCTCGACGCCGTCATAGCCGGCCTCGATCGCCAGGCCTGCCGTCGTCGCGTAGTTCGCGATCGTCTCCTCGATCTGCGCGGCGGACAGCTCGCAGGCATGTCGCGGTTGATCGGCGACTTGACGGCGGACGGCGCGACGACGGCCGGGTGATAGCCGTAGCGACCGGCGTGCAGGATCTGCAGGAGAATGCGCCCACCTGCCCGATGGACCGGGGCGGTGATCTTGCGGTGAGCTTCGACCTGATCCGGCCGCTCGAAAGTTCCGGGCTCATTCTTCATTCGGCCGGCGATAGTTAGGCGCAAACCCGCCGGTGACGATCAGTCCGGCGCCGCCTTTGGCGCGCTCGGCATAGAACCGCCCGAGCTCGTCGAAGCGCTCCGGATGGCACTCGAGGCCGGTATGCATCGACCCCATCACAAGCCGGCTCGACAGGGTGAGCCGGCCGACGCGGATGGGATCGAAAAGAACTGCGTGAGCGTCCAACATGCGCAAACCCGGCACAACGCGCCGCCTCTATCCAGCGACCGCCGCAGACATATCCGATTACCATTTTATGTCAATATATTTTCATATCTCGCTTGCCTGTTCGCCACTGCACCGGCTCAAACACATGACAATACATCATATATTCCCGACATTTTCTAATATATCGCGACAGCGATCGAAACCAGTTCCGGTTCCTCCCAAGTTCGATCAGGCCACTTAGTCAATATATTGATATTTATCTGCGACAACCGTGATGCGCCAATGGATGCGGCCGCCACGAGCAACCGCGGCGGGGAGCGTCACACATGAGGTCGATCACTTCGGCAGTCGCTCCAACTGACGCGCGGAATGCCTTCGCTGCGCCGTTGACGTGGCACGAACGGCAGGACGCTGCTCTTGACGCCTGCTTCGCGAGTCTCAGTTCACGGCGAGCCGGCCGGCAGCAAAGATCAGGAGCCCGCCCGCCGCACCTTCCACGCAACGGCGACGACGGTCGCTGAAGCTGCCTCGTCGAGCCATCGAAGAAACGACAAAGCCGACCGCGCTGTAGACGATGCCGCACAACGCAATGAAAATCACGGAAAGAACGGCGGCTTGTAATGCAACGCCGTCGCCGGAGGTCATGAAGTTAGGCAATATGGCGAAGTAAACCATCAATCCCTTCGGATTCAGAAAGCTGGTCAGAAAGCCTCGCCTGACCAGCGCGTTGCCGGGACTTTCAGCGAGTGATAGATGGCCGGGATGCATCGCGGACCGGATCAATCCGATGGCGAGATAGGCCAAATAGGCGACACCGATCCAGCGCAATATTTCAAACAGCACCGGCGAGGCGGCGACAACGGCAGCCACGCCGAAAGCGGCAAGAAGGGCGTGCATCAAATACCCGAGCAGTACGCCCAGGTTCGCACGCATGGCGGCGCGCGGGCCCCTGGATAATCCCTGTGATGCGATAAAAAGAATGTCGGGGCCGGGCGTGCAAACCAGTGGCATCACCGTCACGGCAAACACAAACATCGTTGCAGGCTGCATGGCTTTGCTCCCGGATGGTTTGTGTGTCCGGCGCCCGCCGGCGCGATTACTCGGCCGCGCCTTCGAGCGCGGGTTTGTCCGCGGAACGACCGGCCAGGGGTTCCGGCACCTCGCATCCCGTCGCGCAGCACCGGCCCGGTTGCTTCGAGACGCGGCGGCCCTCATCGAGGACGCCGCGGTCGAGCAGGTTCTCGACCAGATCGACCTTTTCCATCACGGGATAGTTGCGCCAGATCTCGCGCTTCATCGCTTCCGGCGAGCCGCCGCCATGCAGCGAGATCACCGAGTACCAACCGGCCTGGTGCGAGACGGTGAGATCCTCGATGAAGCGCGCGACCTCGGCCCGCTGCTCGGCCGGAATGTCCGGACGGCCGCCCATCACGGCAGCCAGCGAGGCCGCGTCTCCGGATTGTGGTCCTCGTCGGGTCCCGGCAGCGCGACGATGAGACCGCCCGATACGTAATGCGCCACACGGTGCATGTCGTAGATTTTGGTGGCGAGCAGCAGCTTGCCGATATTGGAGAACACCGCATCGGGCATGACCGAGCCGGCGGGGTCCTTCGTGCAGTAGACCGAGGATGCGACGCCGCAGGCGTAGAAGCTCTCGGTGATGGTGATCAGTTCGACCATCGCCTCGCGGATGTGCGCGTGGCGCTCGGCATCGAGCCCGTTGGCCTCGATCATCAGCGCGCCCGCGCCGATCAGGAGATCGCCGAAACCCGCGCGCGCACCGATGCAGGAATGCCGATGGTGCGTCGCGTAACGACGTGGTCAGGAAGCCGCCCTCTTCGGTTTCGCCGGCCAGGAAGACCCGATCGTGCGGCACGAATACGTCGTCGAAGATCACGACGCCGACGGACTGGCCGTATTTGGCCGAGAACTTGGCGGAGGCCTCGCCGGGCCGGCCCGCGGGGCGCGCGACGATGGTGACGCCGGGCGCGTCGACGGGGACCGCGCAGCACACGGCGAAATCCCTGTCCTCCGGAACGTGGGTTCGGCAGGGCATCACCAGGAACTCGTGCATATAGGGCGCGCCGGTGACGATCGCCTTGGTGCCGCGGATGACGATGCCGTCCGGCCTCCGCTCCTTGATGTGGACGTAGACGTCCCGGTTGACCTGCTGGCCCGGGCCGCATGGAGCGGTCGCCCTTGGCGTCGGTCATCGCGACGCCGAGCGTCAGGTCGCGGTCCTGAATGTCGTGGAGATAGCTCCGAGAAAGCGCTGGCTGTAGTCGGTGCCGTGACGATCGTCGGTCAGCCTGGTGGACTGGAAGATGCCGTTCAGCGCATCGTGCGTCAGATAGCGCTGCGCGCAGCCGGACGTCCGGCAGACCAGACGGACCGCCTCGAGCTTGTAGAGCAGGTCCGTCGAATTCTCGTTGATGTGGAGCATGCGGTTGACGGTCTTGCCCGACGTGCCCTGGCGCGCCGTCATGACCGGCAAATGCTGCTTCTGCGTGCGCGAAATCGTAGGTGACGCCGACACCGGCGATGCCCGGCGCGAGCAGCGGTTCGTCGGCGACGCTTTCGATGGCCTTGCCGTTCACAAACACGCGCGGCTTGTAGGCGCGCAGCGAATCCCGGTAGTCGGCGGCTGTCATCAGCATGACGATCCTCCTTGTTCAATTATTCAAACAGTGTTAGATTATCTAACATTGTTGGAATTGCTGTCAAGAATGGAAATCAGGCGGCCGATGCAGCAAAAGCGCGCAAGTCGAAGAGTAGCGGTCAGCGAACACAAGCGGGACCTGATCCTGGATGCGGCCCGGGAGGTGTTCGCGTCCGAGGGACTCGAAGGTGCGAGCCTGCGCGCGATCGCAACGCGAGCCGGATATACGCCGGCGGCGCTCTATTTCCATTTCGATTCCAAGGAAGCGATCTATGCCGAGGCGCTGCGCGACTCCCTCGCCTCCCTCGGCGGCGCCGTTGATGAAGCCGTCGCCAGGACGCGGGGGCCGAAACAGAAGCTTCGTGCCGCGGCGATGGCCTTCTTTCGGTACTACGCGGAAAACCCCCGCGATCTCGATCTCGGCTTCTATCTGTTCCGCGGCGGCATGAAGCCGGCGGGACTGGGACACGCCCGCGACGAGGAATTGAACGCGGCGCTGGAGGCTGCCCTGCGCCCGATCGCCGAGGCCGCCGAGGTTCTCGGCGCATCGCGGCAAATGGCAAACATGCTGATGGTGGACTGCTTCGCACATGCGACCGGCCTGCTGCTGCTGCTGCACACCGGCCGGATCAGGATGTTCGGCGCCTCAGCTCCCGACCTGATGGATCAGTACGTCCGCGACAGGATCGCCCAATTGGCCAAGGAATGATTCCGATGCTCACCGTAGACCCGACACGCTCCACCCTGCTTCTTGTCGATTTCCAGGCTCGCCTGATGCCGGCCATCGATCAGGCCGCGACCGTGGTCAGGAACGCCCGTCGCCTGCTCGATATGGCCGCCCATATCAACGTTCCCGTGGTCATCACTGAGCAGAACGCCAAGGGCCTCGGTCCAACGGTCGCCGAACTGCCAGTCGATCGCGGCCGGCTGGTGCACAAGATGCATTTCGATGCCGTTCGCGAACCGGAATTCCTGGCTACCATCCCCGCCGACCGGCAGATCGTCGTGGCCGGCTGTGAAGCCCACGTCTGCGTACAGCAAACCGTACTGGGCCTGCTCGACGCTCGACGGAAAGTCTACATCGTTCGCGACGCGCTCGGCTCGCGCCACTTCGAAAACAAGGAAACCGCAATTCGTCGAATGGAACGCCACGGCGCCGAGGTCGTCACCACCGAGATGGTCGTGTTCGAATGGCTCGAAAGCGCCGAGCATCCGCGCTTCCGCGATGCGGTCGCGTTGATCAAATGACCCCCGCCCCCACTTCGCCACCGGCAACGACCTGGTATTTCGACGTGATCTCTCCTTTTGCGTACCTGGCGCTGCGCGAAATCGAGGATCTGACGAAATCGGTCACCATCGCCTACCGACCGATCCTGTTCGCGGGCTTGCTGCAGCATTGGAAACACCTCGGCCCCGCCGAGATCCCGCCGAAACGGATCCACACCTATCGTCTCTGTGTCTTCGAGGCGCAGCGCCGAGGGATACCGTTTCGTTTTCCGCCGGCACATCCGTTCAATCCACTCAAGCCGCTGCGGCTGCTGACGGCGCTCGACGGCGACCCTCGCGCCGTTCGGACGGTGATGGACTGCATATGGCGAGAGGGCCTCGACCTCGGCACGGAGGTTGGCTGGAGCGCGGCCTGTACAAAGCTCGGACTTGATGCTGCCGCAGCGGCGGCGCTTGTCGATGCCCCCGAAACGAAGACGCGGCTCCGGGCCAACACCGAGGGAGCGATCGCCGCCGGGCTGTTCGGCGTCCCGACATTGCGTATCGGCGACGAACTTTTCTGGGGACTGGACGCGTTGCCAATGGCGCTAGCCTATCTCGACAATCCCACCTTGTTCCAATCGGGCGAGTTACAGCGCGTCGGAACGATGGACGCGTCGTCGTCGCGCGCGCCGTTGCAGCCGGCAGCGCCGCGGTAACGCGCGGCTTTCCCGGATGACACCCCCTTGCTGGCGGTTGCCGCCTGCTGCGTTAGACCGCCTTCGTCAGCGCCCCGTCGACGATGAGGTTGGTGCCGGAGATGCGGCTTGCGACCGGGCTTGCGAGGAACACCACGCCGGCGGCGACTTCCTGCGGCGTGCCCATGCGTCCGGTCGGATTGAGCGACATCGCCGTCTTGTAGAGATCGGGCATGCCGCGTTCGATATTCTGCCAGATGCCACCCTCGAAATAGGTGTTGCCCGGCGACACCGCGTTGACGCGGATGCCCTTGGCAATGAGCTGGTTGCTGAGGCCCTTGGCGTAATGGATCAGGGCCGCCTTGAAGGCGCCGTACGAGCCGGCGGCGAAATCGACCTCGAAGCCCGACACGCTGGAGACGATGACGATCGACGCCGATTTCGATTTTTCCAGGTAAGGCACCGCGGCTGCAACCGAGTTGACGGTATGCATCATGTCGGTGCGGAACGATTTTTCCCAGGTCTCCGCGGTATCGCCGACCGCCAGCGCGCTGACATTGCAGACGATGGTATCGACGCCGCCGAACTGGGCGGCGGCCCCGTCGATCCAGCCCTTCAGCGCGACGGGATCGGCGACATCGATCGCCTGGCCCCACGACTTGACTCCTCTTCGCCGAGAGGCTCCTGACGACGTTACCGACCTCGTCGGCATTGCGGGCGCAGATCGCAACATTGGCGCCCTCGGCCGCAAACAGCTCGGCGATCGCGAGCCCGATGCCCTTGCTGCCGCCGGTCACGAGCGCGCTCTTTCCCTTCAATCCGAGATCCATGGTCGCCTCCGTTATGGGTGCGGCGGCCTGCCCTGATACCGGCAGGCCGCCAAATCCGATTGCAATGTCCGGTTACATCTTCTTCCAGTCGCCGGCGCCTTCGAACGCGGCGGCGGCCCGATAGATCGTCGCCTCGTCAAAATACTTGCCGACCAGCATCAGCCCGATCGGCAGACCGTTGCTCATGCCGCAGGGAAGGCTCATCGCCGGATGTCCGCTGGCGTTGAACGGCGCGGTGTTGGGCACCATTTCGAACGCGCGCTGGATATAGAGGTCGCGCGGCGCGTCCGCCGGCGGCAACGGCGTCGCCTTCATCGGCAAGGTCGGCATCAGCAACAGATCGTATTTGCTCAGGGCCTCGTCGTAGGCGGCGCGCAGCTTGCGGTTCAGATTCTGCGCCTTGGCGTAGAAGTGACCGCGATAGTGCTTGGTGAAATACTGGCCGAGCAGCATCGTGATCTTGAGGCTGTCGGACAGTTCGTCGGCGCGATGCTTCCAGCCCGAATGGGCGTCGAGCAGCGTGGTGTTGTAGAGACCGCGCCAGTTGGTCCCCATGCCGTTGCCCTTCATCATGAATTCGGTGGCGCCTTCGGCGGCGATCGGCAGCCAGATCGCCGGTGCGACGAGATGCATCGGGACCGAGACTTCCTCGACGGTGGCGCCGAGCTTGCGGAACAAATCGGCGCCCGCCTTGACCTTGGCGTCGACGTCCGCTTCCGAACTCGGATGCCCAAAACCTTCCTTGACGACGCCGATGCGCAATCCCCTGACGCCACCGCCGATTTCGTCGCTATACTTCCCGATCTTGAGCGCGCCTTGCCGTGGATCGAGTCCATCGGCGCCCGCCAGCACTTCCAGCAGCAGCGCGTTGTCGCGAACGTTGGCCGTCATCGGGCCGGTGTGATCGATGGTGATCTCGATCGGCATCACGCCGGTATAGGGCACGAGGCCAAACGTTCCCTTCATCCCGTAAATGCCGCTGAACGCCGCCGGAATGCGGATCGATCCGCCCTGATCGCCGCCGATCGCCATATCGGCCTCGCCGGTCGCGACCACGACCGCGCTGCCCGACGACGAGCCGCCGGCGGAATAGCCCATCTTGTGCGGATTATGGACGGGACCGGCGGCGCAGGTGTGGCTGCCGCCGGAGAAGCAGAAATACTCGCAATGGACCTTGCCGATGATGGTGGCGCCGGCGTCCAGCATGCGGGTGACGATGGTCGCATCGATATCGGGGATGTAGCCTTCGAGCGTCGACGCGCCGTTCATCATGGGAACGCCGGCGAGCGAGATGTTGTCCTTGAGCGCGATCTTCTTGCCGGCCAGCTTGCCGCTGGGCGCGCCCTTGATCTCCGTCTTGACGTACCAGGCGTTGTATTTGTTCTCCTCGCCTTCGGGGCGATAGCCCGGCGTCCGCGGATATTTTACCGCCGGGACATAGTCCGGCATGGCGTCGACCGCGTCGTAGGCGGCGTAGTTCGCCTGCATCAGGGCGTCGTAGGATTTGAGTTCTTCGTCGCCCATATTCATGCCGAGGTCTTCGGCGACGCTGCGCAGCTGATCGAGTGTGGGTCTCCGGACTGCCATGGCTTGAGTCTCCTCTGATCATGCCCGTTTGCAAGCGGGCTTTACGTTGCGATGCCGACAAATTCTCCGACCAGGCTTGCATCGCCGAGTTCGCCCGGCGCCACTTCCCTGGTAATGGTTCCCTTCTGGATAATCAGGATGCGCTGCGAGAGCGCGGCGATGAAATCGAGATTCTGTTCGACCAAAATCATCGTGAGCCCGCTCTTGGCCCGCAACCGTTGCAGGGTCTCGACGATCTCGTCGATGATGGAAGGCTGAATGCCTTCCGTCGGCTCGTCGAGCAGAACCAGGCGCGGATCGCCGCAAAGGCAACGCGCGATCGCCAGTAATTGCTGTTCGCCGCCCGACAGCGCGCCGCCGGTGCGATCGAGCAACGCCTTCAGGCGAGGAAACTCCTCCAGCACGGCGGCGATGATGTCCTCCTCCGCGCCGTCCTGCGTGCTGCAGCCCATGCGCAGATTCTCGTAGACGGTAAGGCCTGGGAAGATCTCGCGGCCCTGCGGCACATAGCCGAGCCCAAGCCGGGCGCGGCGGTAGGGTTCGACCGCCGTAACGTCGTCATGGCCGAACATCACGCGGCCGCCGGTCGCCGGCAAAAAGCCCATCAGCGCTTTCAGGAGCGTCGTCTTGCCCATGCCATTGTGGCCGAGGATGCCGATGAATTCGCCCTCGTTGACGGAGAAGCTCACCCCGTTGAGGATCGGAATGCGGCCATACCCCGTTCGCAGTCCCTGCACATCGAGCATCATGCGGCCGCCTGTTTGCCAAGATAGATGTCGCGCACCTGCGGATTGCGCATGATGTTTTCCACGCTGTCCTCGACCAGCACGCTGCCCTGGTTGAACACGGTGACCTGCTTGGCGATCATGCGGATGAACTGCATGTCGTGTTCGACGACGATCAGCGCCTTGGTGCGGTTGATCTCGCGCACCAGTTCAGCCGTCTTGTTGACCTCCTCATGTGTCATGCCTGCGGCAGGCTCATCGAGCAGGATCAATTCGGGGTCGGTGGCCAGCACGAGGCCAAGTTCGACCCATTGCCGCTGCCCGTGGGCGAGCTGGCCGACCAGGCGCTCGGCGGCATCGGTCAGGCCGACCCGCTCCAGCATCTCGTCGACGGCTGCCCTCGCCTTGTCGCCCGAATGAATCCGGCTGGCCGCCAGCCAGATGTTCTCGCGCACCGAAAGACCATCGAAAACGCTGGGCACCTGGGTCTTGATGCCGATGCCGAGCCGCGCAATATCGTGGGCGTGCGCGTGCGAAATGTCCTGGCCGCGGAACAGCACCTGGCCATGGGTCGGCTCCAGTTGGCCGGTCAGCATCTTGAAGAAGGTGCTCTTGCCCGCGCCGTTGGGCCCGATCAGGCAGCGCAGCTCGCCTTCGGCCAGCGAGAAGTTGACGTGGCGCACGGCGCGAACGCCGCCGAAATGCATGCTGAGATCCTGGGTCTGAAGCAGCGGCGCGGCCATCAGCCCTCCTCCGCCTGTTTGGTCTGCAGCCTCGTCTTGGCCCGCTTGCCAAACGAAGTGAGCAGCCATTGGCCGAGATCGCCGAGCGTCGGCACCAGTCCCTTCGGCACCAGCAACACGAACGCGATCAGGATGACCCCGAAGATCAACGGCGCATTGGCAAAGATCTTGGCCCACCAATCCGAGCCGCCGCTGGGCTGGTTGGCGCCGAGCGCGGTGGTGAGCCATTGAATGCCGATGCAGCCGACGATCGGGCCGATCAGCGTGCCGCGCCCGCCGACGATGACCCAGATGATGATCTGCGCGGATTGGGCGAGGCCAAAGATCGTGGGGCTGACGAAGTTGCCCCAATTGGCGAACAGGCAGCCGGCAAATCCGGCCAGCGCGCCGCCGATGGTGAAAGTCGCAAGCTTGTAGGCGCGCGGGTCATAGCCCAGCAGTTCGGCGCGCCGTTCGTTTTCCCTTATGCCGACGATGATGCGGCCGAACCGGCTCGCCAGCAGCAGCCGCAATCCGAAATAGGTTGCGAGCAGCGAGGCGGTCGCCAGATAGAACATGCCTTCGAGATCGATCGGCGCGCCCTTGTTGCCGGGAACATTCAGCGGCGGGATGCCGGGAATGCCGTTGAAGCCGCCGAGCCGCGCCGAGCCGATACGGAATTCCGGACCGGCGGTCGAATTGATGGAATTGAACAGGATCAACGTCACCGTCAGCGTGATGACGCCGAGATAGACGTCGCTGATGCGGCCGTAGAACATGAAATAGCCGAGCAGCGCCGCAAAGGCCGCCGGCACGATGACCGCCAGCAACAGCGGCATCGTGCTCTCGCCGATGTTGAACATGGCGATCGCGTAGGTGTAGGCGCCGAGCCCGAAGAAGGCCGACTGCCCGAAACAGAGGATGCCGCCATAGCCCCAGATCAACGCGAGGCTGAGCGCCAGGATCGCCATGATCATGTAGACCGTGAGTTCGAGCACCACATCGAGTTCGAACAGGCGCGGGACCAGCACCAGGAACGCAAGCCGATCACGCCGACGAAGCCGAGGCCAAGCAGATTGAGCGTACGGGCGTTCACAGGCCTCTCCGGAAGAAGCGGCCGGTGATGCCTTGCGGCAGCAGGCGGATCAGGACGATGGCGGCCGCGAGCAACGCGACTTCGCCGAACACCGGCGTGGTGACGAAGGTAGCGATCTGGTTGATCGTGCCGAACAGCGCCGATGCCGATACCGTGCCGCTGAGGATGGCGGCGCCGCCGCCGATCACCGTGATGAAGGATTTGGCGACATAGGCGACGCCGATGGTCGGAAATACGCCGGAGACCGGCGCCAGCACCGCGCCGGCGAGACCCGACAACGCCGCGCCGATGCCGAACGTGATGGCATAGACGCGCGGCGGATTGACGCCGAGCGCCGCCGCCATGTTGGCGTTCTGCATGGTGCCGCGGGCAATCAGCCCGAGCCGGGTCCAGCGCATCACGGCAAAGATCGCCGCCAGCACCACCACCGCGACCGCGATCACGAACAGCGTATAGCCGCTGGTGCGATAGGCGCCGATCTGGAAACTGCCGAGCGGCGCCGATATGCCGACGGTGGTGTTGCCGAAGATCGCGGTCGTCAATCCGACCAGGAACAGGCTCAGACCCCAGGTCGCGAGCATGGTGTCGATCATGCGGCCGTACAGAAAGCGAATGATCGTCCGTTCGATCACGACGCCGATGAGGCCGACCACGATCGGCGCCACCACCAGCATCGAGATCCAGATGCTGATGCCGTGGCTGGTCGCGACGATTGCCGCATAGCCGCCGAGCATCAGGAATTCGCCATGCGCGAGATTGATGACGCGCATCATGCCGAAGATAATCGCCAGCCCGACGCTGATCAGCGCCAGGCTGGCTATCGCGTAAAGGACCTGGATTGCCAGGAGAGCAACGAGATCCACGTTCACCTTTCCCAAGCAAGATCTGAGGGCAGACGCGCCCTCAAATCTTGATCACGTATTGCTGGTTGTCGGTCGGGTTCTTGATGAGATTGCAGACGGCGGCGGTATCGGCCGGCTTCTGCTGGGCGAAATCTTCCAGCACCTTGAGCTTCTTGTCGGCCACTTCGGCGATGTGGACGTCGAGCACGCAGTGATGCGTCGCCGGGTCGATCGTGACCTTGCCCGAAGGTGCATCCATGCTGATGCCGGTTTCGAGTGCTTCGATGACCTTCATCCGGTCGATACTTCCGGCCTTCTTGACCGCGGCCGCCCACAGGTGGAACCCCTGATAGGTTCCCATCGCGAGTTCCGTGATGTTCGGATAGTCGGCGCCGAAGCGTTTGTGGAAGCTTGCCACGAACTTCTCGTTGACCGGGTTCTTCAGGTCCTGGAAGTAATTGTAGCAGATCAGCATGCCGTTGCATTCGTCGGGCGACAGCACGATGTGCTCGTTGCCGACCGCGAAAGTGGTCGACGCCATCGGAATGCTCTTGCGCATGCCGGCGGCCGCCCATTGGCGGTAGAAGGAGATGTGCGCGCCACCGACCAGCGCCGACCATACGAAATCCGGCTTCGCCGCCTGGATCTTGGAGATGGTCGGGCCGAAATTGGTGACGTCGAGCGGGAAGAAGTCGATCGCGGGTACCTCGCCACCGTTTTCGGTGACGTATTTCTTCACCCATTGCGAGGTGATCTGGCCGTAATTGTAGTCGGCCGCGATCACGTAAACCTTCTTGCCCCATTTCTTCATGGCATGGGGCACCAGCTTTTCCACCGTCTGCGCCGGGGTCACGCCGGTGTCGAACTGGTTGCGGTCGCAGACGCCGCCTTCATACTGCGTGTTGTAGAAATACAGCGTCTTGAACTTGTCGAGCACCGGCCGGATCACCTCGCGCGAGGCCGAAGTGATGCCGCCATGCACGACCGCGACCTTGTCCTTCAGCGCCGCCTGCTGCGCGAACTGGGTGTAGAGCTGCATGTTCGACTGGGTGTCATAGTTGATCAGCTTGATCTGCCGGCCCAGCAGACCGCCTGCCGCATTGGCTTCCTCGACGGCAAGGGTCATCGCATCGACCATCGGCTTGCCGTAGATATCGAGGCCGCCGGAGAGATCGTGGATGCTGGCCACGTTGATCGGATCTTCCGCCCATGCGCTGGAGGAAAACATCCCGGCGGCAGCGGTGGCCGCCGTACTCTGCAAAAACGTTCTGCGATTGACCCTCATAACCCTAGTCCTCCTCGCGGTTGCCGATGATTTATGAAGTCAGGTACTTTTTCAGAATTGACGCGCCCATCGTGTATTTCGGATCGACCATGTTGCCGAGCCGGATCCGTCCGGCCTGGCTGAGCAGCATGTAGGCGTCGATCTCGTCGAAGCCGTATTCCGCGCTCATCCAGCGAACCAGTTCGCGATAGGCGATGCGCGCCGCGTCTTCGAGCGGTCGGGCGCTGCCGATCGTCATCAGAAAATCCTTGGTCTCAAGCCGCGGCCAGGCAAAGCTCCAGCCCTTGATGACGTCGACCTGCATCGTCACGGTGGCGCGCTGCTCGATCGCAACGCCTGACAATTCGCCGTCGCCCTGGGCGGCATGGCAATCGCCGACATAGAGGAAACCGCCTTTGACATGCACGGGAAAGTACAGGATCGCGCCGGGCGCGACGTCCGGCAGGTCCATATTGCCGCCGTGATAATCCGGCTGCAGCGACGAGATCGCCTCGATCTCGGGCGAAATTCCGATGGTGCCGATGAACGGCTGGTACGGCAGCGTGATCTTGTCGCTCCAGCGCACGCCATCCTTGTCGACATGCATGACCCTCACCCGTTCGGGCAACGGCGGATTGAGCAACGCGGTTGACGCCGTTCCGACCAGGCCGCCGAATTCCGGAATGATGCAGGTCTTGCCGGCCGGCTGCGCGCCTCTCGTCTCCACGGCATGAATATGCACGGCCAGGCAATCGCCCTTCTCGATCCCGTTGACGGCAATCGGGCCGCATTGCGGATTGAGGAAGGGAAACTTCAGCTTCGCGGTCGGGCTGTCCTTCTCGCTGGTGATGACGCCGCCAAAGGCGTCTTCGGTCTCGACGGCGACGATATCGCCGGGATCGATCGTGAGAACCGGTTTTGTGTAAGGACCATAGACGTAATGGAAAGGGCCTTGCTTCTCGATCGTGAGTTCATGGCGCTTTCCGGCCTGGCCCTTGGCCAGGCCGCGCGTTGCCATGATCGAGGTCTTGAGCCAGGGATCGTCGGTCATCGCGGTATCCTCATATCGTCACAGCGGCGGATGGCGGCGATGCCAGTCGGTGACGCGTTGATACGCATCACCAGCAGCGACCAGGCGCGCCTCGTCAAAGTGGCGGCCAATGAATTGAAACGCGACCGGGCCACCGCTTTCTGTAAATCCGCCCGGAAGAGTTATAGACGGACTTCCGGTCATATCGAAGGGACAGCTAAAGCGCAGGAGACCCGCGATCAGTTCCGGATTCTCACCCAGCGTTGCCATCTTGGCAAGGGTCGGCGCGGCGAACGTCTGAGCCGGCACGGCAAGCAAGTCTACTTTCTCGAATACCGCCCTCACCGATCCCCGAAACGCCTCACGCCGCAGAACAATCTTCTGATAATCCGTCCCAGACTGCTGCAAGCCAAGTTCGATCAAGCCAGCGAGCCCCGGACCGTAGTCCGACTTCCGCGCTGGATAGGTGGTTTCATGGGCAACCGCGGTTTCGACACCGCATAGCGGAAACCAGTCGGTAATCATATTCGTCGGATCGGGAAAGGCGATCTCATGAATCTTCGCGCCCAGATCGGCGGCCACACGCAGCGCGTCCTGAAATATCCTGGTCGAGGCGGCATCGACGCCTTCGCTGGTCCATCGCGGGTCAACGCCGATCCGGGTTCCCTGAAGGCTGCCGCTCAATTTGGCGAGATAATCCGGTACCGGTTCAAGAACTGCGGTTGGATCGTTCGGGTCGGCACCTGCAATCGCCCCCAGCATCGCGCCGCAATCCACCGCGCTTCGTGCCATCGGTCCGATATGATCGAGCGTTGCGGCCAGTTCGAACACACCATAGCGGCTGACGCGTCCCCAGGTCGGCTTCAAGCCGGTCACGGCGTTGGCAGCCGACGGAAAGCGGATCGATCCCCCGGTGTCCGACCCAAGCGATCCGTAGCAAAGGCCAGCCGCGGTCGCGACGCCGGAGCCGCTTGAGGACGCACCGGACCAAAGCCGTGCATCCCAGGGATTGCGCGGTGGATCGACTTCCGGATGATGGTCGGCGTAGGCGCCTTCCGTCAATTGCAGCTTGCCGAGGATGACCGCGCCCGCCTCCTTCAGCTTGATGACAACGGTCGCATCTTCCCTGGGGCGATTGTCGCGATAGATCTTCATGCCCGCTGCCGTCGGTGCATCCTTGGTCCAGCACAGATCCTTGACCGCGATCGGAACGCCATGCAGCGGTCCTCGCACTTTCCTCGCCGCGATTTCCCGATCGGCCGCCTTGGCCTGTTCCAGCGCGGACGTGGCCATGACATAGGCATAGCTTTTCAACTGGCCGTCGAGCTGTCCGATGCGATCCAACTGGGCCTGCGTCGCGGCCACCGAAGAAAGCTCGCGCTTTTGGACAAGCCGTCCAATTTCGACCAGTTCGGAATAATGCAAATCGCTCTGCCAGCATCGGATCGTTGTCCCGTTCGCCTAGTTCAACTTCCAGTCTCCGCCGGCTTCGATCGCCCGAGCCAGCCGTATCAGTGTCGTTTCCTCGAAATGACGCCCGACCAGCATCAGGCCGACCGGCAAACCATTGACGCGGCCGCATGGCACGGTGAAGGCAGGATGCCCGGAAACGTCGAACGAACAGGTGTTCGCCTGCATGTTCAGTGCGACATCGATCACGGTATTGAGCGGTGCATCGGGCGGCGGGATCGGCGTGGCGGTAAAGGGAATGGTCGGCATCACCAGCGCATCGAACTTTTGCAGCGCGTCGTCGTAGGCGCGGCGCAGCAATACCCGCAGATTCTGCGCCTTGGAATGATAGCGCCCGTGATAATGGCGATGCATGTATTCGCCGAGCATCAGCACCAGTTTCACGGTCGGCGACACGTCGTTGATCCGCGTGCCCATGCCGCGCGCCAGCGCCTCCTGCATCGAGACCGGATAGTAGCCCTGGACGTTGTTGCCGACGCCGTAGCCCTTCAGCATCATCTCGGCGGCGCCTTCCAGAATGATGCCGCTCCAGACATGGGGACCGTCGAGATGCCAGGGCACCGAGACTTCTTCGCTGGCGATGCCGGCCTTCCCCAGCGCCGCAATGGTTTGCCGCACCTTCTCATTGACCGCGGGATCGCTCTCGGGATGGCCAAATCCCTCGCGCAGCACGCCAATGCGAAGTCCCTTCGCCGGGTTGCCGAGTGCTGCCATATAATCGCCGGTGCGCGCCGCGATCGTTCGCGTATCCCAGCCGTCATGGCCGGCGATCACCGTCAGCAGGCGCGCGACGTCTTCAACCGAGGCGCACATCGGGCCGCAATGATCGACGGAATAGCTGATCGGCATCGAGCCGGTGGTCGGCACCAGGCCCCAGGTCGGCTTCAGGCCATAAACGCCACACCAGCTTGACGGCGTACGGATCGAGCCGCCCTGGTCGCCGCCGAGCGCCATCGGCACCTCACCGGACGCCACCAGCGCGGCGCTGCCGCCGGACGAGCCGCCGGCGCTGTGGGCCGGATTGTGCGGGTTGCGGATCACGCCGCCGGCGCAGGTATGACTTGCCCCTGAAAAGCAGAGATCCTCGCACGCGGCCTTGCCGGCGATGGTGCCGCCGGCGTCGAGAATACGCGTCACGACGGTGGCATCGAGTTCCGGCACATAGCCTTCGAGCAGCGCCGAGCCGTTCATCATGGGGACGCCGGCGACACAGATATTGTCCTTGATCGCGACCTTCTTGCCGCTCAGCAGTCCCTCGGCTCCGGTCTGGATATTCGTCTTCCAGTACCAGGCGCCATAAGGATTTTCCGATGCCGCAGGCCGGTAGCCCGGCGATCGCGGCGCAACCGGCGCCAGCGCTGGCGGCACCAACTCGTCGAGCCGGCCGTAGGAAGCCAGCGGTCCCTTGAAGGCCTGCTGAAACGCGGCAATCTCGTCAGCGGTGAGGACGAGACCAAAGTCAGCGCCGAGATCGTTGATTTGGTCCAGCGTCGGAAGGCGAACTGCCATGCTCCACCCTTCACCCATTTCCCGTGTTTGGGAGACAAAAACGAAAAAAGCCATCCGCGACCCGAAAAGGCCCCGAATGGCATCAATGCCGCTGCTATCTGGTCGCGTAGGTTACGGTGCAGAACGAAACTTGGAAGTCGTCACTCAGACGTCATCGGCTGCGCGAGAACTTTTCGCAATGCACGCATTCACGTACGCAAGTTATTGTGTCTTAGCGTCGCCAGCCTTGTCAATGCAAAGCCAGCACCTTTTTTATGCTGACAGCTCGAATGATGCGCAGCGCCGATTGACGATGCAAGGAAGCAAAGCCTAGTTTCTTGCGACGAGACTGTTGCCGCACAGCGCCCGAGCTTCTTCATGACCAAGCCGTCGATCCCTCTCGGCCTCGTATTTTCCCAATCGGGACCTTACGCCATGATGGCCGGCGAGATGCGCAAGAGCGCGTTGATGGCGGTCGACGAAATCAACCAGAGCAACGAGTTCGATTTCACGTTCACGCCTCATCTGCGCGACCCCGGCGGGGTCGTCGCCGGATATCACACCGCATGCGCTGATCTAATTCGCGAAGAACAGGTCGACCATATCGTCGGCTGCTACACGTCGGCCTCGCGCAAGCAGGTTATTCCCATCGTCGAACGGACCGAACGGCTGCTCTGGCATCCGGCGCGGTATGAAGGGTTCGAAAGCAGCGACAACGTCATCTATGTCGGGGCCGCGCCCAACCAGCACGTCGTGCCGCTGGTGCGCCACATGCTGGACCACATCTCGACGGACGTATTCTGCATCGGGTCGAACTACATCTGGACCTGGGAAATGAACCGCGTGATCCGCGAAATCGTGACCAGCGCCGGCGGCCGTATCCTTGCCGAACGCCTGCTCGAACTCGGCGAGACCGCCGTGGACCACATCGTCAACGAGGTGATCGACCGAAGGCCGCCGGTCGTGTTCAACACGCTGGTCGGCGAATCCAGCTACGCCTTCATGCGCGCGCTGCACGCGGCGGCGACGCGCGCCGGCCTCTCGATCCCGATGCTGAGCTGCAGCCTGTGCGAACCCGAGCTCAAGCTGATCGGATCGGCAGCCTCGGTCGGATGTGTCACGTCATCCGCC
The DNA here is from genome assembly GCA_963742665.1 of uncultured Alphaproteobacteria bacterium. Taxonomy (GTDB): domain Bacteria; phylum Pseudomonadota; class Alphaproteobacteria; order Rhizobiales; family Xanthobacteraceae; genus Bradyrhizobium. Next base: position 43,946 of record CAVUNH010000020.1, on the reverse strand, counting down.
TATTTCGAGAGCATCGAGGGTGCTGAAAATCGCAGCTTTGTGGCGCGGTGGAAGGCCCGCCACGGCGCGGACAGCAGCCTCTCCGTCGACGGACAATCGACCTACGTCTGCGTCATGCTGCTGGCCCGCGCCATCCGCCGCGCGGGTTCGGCGGATGTCGGCGCCGTGCGGCGCGCTGCGGCAAATCACCGCTACGATTCCCCGCAGGGGCCGGTTTGGGTCGATCCGGACAATAATCACTGCTTCCTCACGCCGCGATTGGCGCGCTCCGATGCCGGGATGTCAGTTCAACATCTTCTGGGAGGCGGACGCCCCCGAGCGTCCCGATCCCTATCTTTCGAACCTCGACCTGACGGCGATTGGCACGGGGCCCGAAAAGAGCAATGATGCGATGGCGAAGCGCTCAACCCACCTGCGTATCGTGAAATGACCAGACCGTCGCCCTTCTCCGTTCGCGGCCGTCGCGCTCTCATGGTGATGAGAGATGAGCGCGAAATCTCGATCGTGCGCCGCCAGTTCGGCCGCCTCGGCATGACGATATCGGAGCACGATCCGGCCGCGCCGCCACCGCCGAACCAGGCCGTCGACGTCATCCTGATGGATGCGGACGCCATTCCCATCAAGTCCGACCAGGCCACGGCGTGGAAAGGCAACGTGCCGATCATCGCGCTGATCGGAACGGAAACGCCGAGCCGGTTGAAGTGGCTGCTCGATCTGCGGCCGGCGTCGTTTCTCGTCAAGCCGCTGCGTTCGGCCGGACTTTACACCGCGCTGGTGGTTGCGTTCGATTCAGCGCAGCGAAAGATCGATGAAGCCGCCCACATCGAAAAGCTGGAGGACCGCATCCGGTCCCGGCGCGTCGTGTTCGCCGCCGTTCTGCAGATCATGCGCGGTCACGATATGTCGGAGACGGACGCGTTTGCGCTTATTCGACAGACCGCGATGCGGCATCGCACGACGATCGAGATCCTGTGCGCGGAAATCATCGCGGCCGGCGGAATGCCGAACCGGACGCCGCGGTCCGCGTAGCGATCGTCCTGATGAAAGCCAGATCAATGGCGAACGTCGCGGCGCCAGCGAGTTGGACGCCCAGCCGAACATTGTTGACGATTTGTTGGGTTGATGAATTTCGCATGTTAAGAGCAGCGGCGGCGAAGCCTCCAATGAAACGGGAGCGACGATGCTCGATAGCCCGAAGAAACCCAACGCAGCCTCCTTCGATACCCTGCGGGATGACATCTTCAGCCGCATCGCATCGCGCTACGACGTCCTTTGCGACCTTTTCAGCCTTGGAATTCATCGAATTCTGGAAGCGCAGGATGGCGCAGCGCATTTTGGCCGAGCAGTGGGATCATATGCTCGATGTCGCCGCCGGCACCGGCGACATTGCGCTCCGCGTCGTCCAGAACCTCGGCGCTCAGGGGCGGACTTGCGTTGTCTCCGATATCTGCCCATCGATGCTGGAGATCGCCCAGCGGCGCGCCGGTCCGCTGGCTGGCGCGATGCAGTTCAATGTGTACGACGCGCACCGCCTGACCGAGGTGGCGAGCGCGAGCGTCGGCCTCTATTCGATGTCACTGGGCATGAAGATCTGCGATCGTACGCGCGCCCTGACCGAAGCCTGGCGCGTGCTGAAGCCGGGCGGGACCTTCATCTGTCTTGAGGCCTCCGAAATTCCGGTCCGCTTCGTCCACCGGCTTTATCTTGCCTATATGAGCCTGTGCATGCCGATCGTCGGCTGGATCGCGACCGGCGGTGATGCGTCGGCCTATCACTATTTGCTGTCTGGAGTGCGCGACTTTCCTGGTGCGCCGCAGTTTGCCGAGGAGATCAGGGAGCTGGGATTTATCGATGTTGCCTATGAACGCCTGTCGTTCGGCATCGTCGCGATTCACATCGCCCGCAAACCGGCCCAGGGAGTATGAGGCGGCCTGTTGCTCGCTCGCGATGCTGTCAGCCGAGTACCAGCCATGCAACGAACGGGATCGTGACGGCGCTAAGCACTGTCGAAAGGACGATCGCAGCCGAAATGTGTTCGGCGCCAGCGGCGTAGCGCTGCGCCAGGACGTAGTTGCTGCCGGCTGACGGCAGCGCCGCGATCAGGACGCCCGCTTGCGTCCAGAACGCTTCAACGCCCAGCACGCGGGCGAGCACGTACCAGGTGACGATGGGGTAAATCGGCAAGCTTTGCCGCGGAGATGGCGGCCGCCGAAAAGACGGTCGCGCGATCGACGCGTTGGAGAGCCAGCGCACCGCCCAATGCAAACAACGCGGTCGGTCCGGCCGCTCCCCCGAGAAACCCGAGAAAGCGATCAAGCGGAGAAGGAAGTGAGATACCCGCCACAGCAACGGCGGCGCCAAGCCCGATCGCAACGACGATCGGATTGAACAGCGTGCCGCGGAGCAAAAGGGAGCCGAGACCGGCCGCGCGGCCGCTGGAAACGCCCATGATGGTACTTCCGAGCGACAGCAGAACCGTGGATTCGGAAAGCATCACCATGGTCATGGGGCCCGCGCCCCGCTCGCCGAAGAAGGCCAATATCAGCGGTGGACCGAGGAAGCCAAGGTTGCTGAAGGTTGCCGTTGTGGCGCGAGCGCCGGCAGTGGCGACGGCTTGTCGATTGAGAGCGAGTGAGACGCCGAAGACAAGAACGAAAATCAAAAACCCGCTGGCGAGATAGCCGCCATAGAACGTCCAGTTGAAGGAATCATCGAGCGACTGGCGGGCAATGAGCCGGAACAGCAAGGCCGGGACCGCAAAGCGGAACGAGAAGATTCCAAGCGCGTCCAACGCAGCGGCAGCGGTGAGACCGGCGCGCGTCGCCACCCAACCGAGCAGAACAACGCCAAAGATCGGCAAGCTAACCAGAACGACTTCAATCACCGCCACACGCCCGTTGGAGCGCCGGACGGCGCCCTCGAAATGGTGCGTTCGCATATCATGCGGCTTTTTGTTGCTGCAATCCGCGGGCGCGTCAAAACTTCGAAAACAACCCCATGCAAAGTAGAATGGGGCGTGATTTGGATCGCGCCGCGCTGTGAGTACAGAAGGAAAGTCCATAAATCAGGGCCAATCCGCCTTAGAGATCGCCGACGCGCTCACGCCGGCCGTGGCCATGCCCGCCCAGGCGGCGTCGAGCGAGCCCGCCAGGTCGATGGCCCGGCAACCGGCCTCGACCAGCACGGTGTCGAAGCCGAGCCGTCGGGCGTCCACGGCCGAATAATGCACGCAAAAATCGGTGGCTAAGCCGGCCATGAAAATCCGCCGCAAGCCGCGGTCGCGCAAATAACCCGCAAGACCGGTCGGCGTGCGGCGGTCGTTCTCAAAAAACGCCGAATAGGAATCGATCTCGGGCCGAAAACCTTTGCGGATGATCAGCTCGGCCCGGTCGATCTCAAGTTTCGGATGAAACGCCGCGCCTTCCGTGCCCTGCCGGCAATGATCGGGCCAAAGCGTTTGCTGGCCATAGGGCATGGCGACGCTGTCGAAGGGGTTTTTTCCCGGATGCGACGTGGCGAACGAGCTATGGCCGGAGGGATGCCAATCCTGCGTCAGCACGACATGATCGAAGCGTTCGGCGAGACGATTGATGACCGGCACCACGGCATCGCCGTCCGCCACCGCGAGCGCGCCGCCGGGGCAGAAGTCGTTCTGCACATCGATGATCAGCAGCAAATCATCCTTGCCTGGCCGGATCTGCATGTTGGGCCTCTGTTGTGTTGACCGTCCAAATCTAGCGCAAGAAATTCTAGCGCAAGATCTGGGCGCTGGCTAACCGAGAGATCACGCAGACGCGGCCGGCCGTTCCGGCAACGCATCGAGATGGCACGCCACCCACTGACCGGCTTCGGTCGACCGCAGCGCCGGCTCCTCGGTCCGGCAGCGATCGAACACGTAGGGACACCTGGTATGGAAGCGGCATCCGCTCGGCGGATTGATCGGGCTCGGCACGTCGCCCTTCAGGATGATCGGGTTGCGAATGGCCCCGGGCTCCGGCACCGGCACCGCCGAGAGCAGCGCCCTGGTGTAGGGATGCCTTGGTGCTGCGAAGATTTGCTGCCTCGGCGCCATCTCGACGATCTTGCCGAGATACATGACCGCGACACGGTGCGTCATGTGCTCGACGATCGCCAGATCATGGCTGATGAAGAGCAGCGCCAGCCCCAGCTCGCGCTGCAGATCCTGCAGCAGGTTGACGATCTGCGCCTTGACCGAGACGTCGAGCGCCGAGACTGCCTCGTCGCAGACGATCAGTTCGGGCTCCGCCGCCAGCGCACGTGCGATACCGATGCGCTGGCGCTGGCCGCCGGAGAATTCGTGAGGCCGGCGGCCCAGCGCATCGCGCGGCAGGCGCACGGTATCCATCAGCGCGGCGACCTTCGCCTCGAGTTCGGCGGAAGATTTGGCGAGGCCGAAATTGCGGATCGGCTCGGCCAGGATATCGCGCACGCGCATGCGCGGGTTGAGACTGGAGAACGGATCCTGGAACACCACCTGCACGCGGCGGCGCATGCTGCGCAGCCCCGAGGCAGAAAGGTTGTCGATGCGCTGGCCATCCAGCACCACCTGGCCGGCGGTGATGTCGAACAACCGCAGGATGGCGCGGCCGACCGTCGACTTGCCGCAGCCGGACTCGCCGACCAGAGACAACGTTTCGCCGCGCTCGACCTCAAAGGACACGCCGTCCACCGCATAGACCAGCGCCTTGCGCCGGAACAGGCCGCCGCGGACCGGAAAATGCTTCTTGAGATCGTTGACCTGGAGCAGCGGGACCGTCATGCCGCGGCCGCCTCCTTGGGCGCGTAATGGCAGGCGGCGATATGGCGCGGGCCCTTCTCTTCGAGACCGGGCGCGACCTCGCGGCAGAGATCGGTGGCGAGCGCACAGCGCCCGGCAAAGACGCAGCCCTCGATCCGCTGCTTGAGGCTCGGCACCTGCCCCGGGATTTCGGCAAGACGCCGCGCCGCGCCAGTCAGCGACGAGCCGAGCTTGGGCACCGCGCCGAGCAGACCCTGCGTATAGGGATGACGCGGCGAACGGAACAGTTCAGCCACCGGCGCTTCCTCGACCTTGCGGCCGGCATACATCACCATGACACGCTCGGCGATTTCGGCGACCACGCCGAGATCGTGGGTGATCAGGATGATCGCCGCGCCGACGCGGCGCTTGAGGTCCAGCATCAATTGCAGGATCTGCGCCTGGATCGTGACGTCGAGCGCCGTGGTCGGCTCGTCCGCGATCAGGAGTTTTGGATTGCAGGCAAGCGCCATCGCGATCATCACCCGCTGCCGCATGCCGCCGGAAAGCTGATGCGGATATTCGCGGATGCGCCGCACCGGTTCGGGGATGCCGACCAGATTCAGCATCTCGATGGCGCGCGCCTCGGCGGCCTGCTTGTCGAGCCCCTGATGCATCCGCAGCGTCTCGCCGATCTGGCGGCCGACGGTCAGCACCGGATTGAGGCTCGACATCGGCTCCTGGAAGATCATCGAAATGTCGTTGCCGCGGATGGCGCGCATCTCGCGCTCGGACAGCCGCAAGAGATCCGTTCCCTGGAAGCGGATCGAACCTGCGATCTTGCCGGGAGGCTCGGGGATCAGCCGCATCAGCGACATCGCGGTGACCGACTTGCCGCAGCCGGACTCGCCGACGATGGCCAGCGTCTCGCCTTCGCCGACATGGAAGGAGACGCCGTCGACGGCGCGGTTGATGCCTTCGGGAGTGCGGAAATGGGTCTGCAGGCTCTCGACTTCGAGCAATGCCATCGGATCAGAACCCTGTCCCTGAAACTACACTGCGCACTATAGTTCCTTCGCCATGCGGGGATCGAGCGCATCGCGCAGGCCGTCGCCGAGCAGGTTGACGGCAAGCACGGTGACCGACAGGAAGGCTGCGGGGAAGAACACGATGAAGGGCTTGACCTGCCACAGCGCCCTGCCCTCGGCCATGATGTTGCCCCAGGACGGAATGGTGGGCGGCGTACCGGCGCCGATGAAGGAGAGGATCGATTCCACGATCATGGCGCTGGCACAGATATAGGTCGCCTGGACCAGCATCGGCGCCAGCGTGTTGGGCAGGATGTGGCGCAGGATGATCATCGGCGTTCGCGTGCCGGAGGCCGTGGCGGCGTCCACATAGGGCTGTTCGCGCAGCGACAGCACGACGCTGCGCACCAGACGCGAGACGCGCGGGATTTCGGCGACCGTGATCGCCAGGATGACGTTGCCGACGCTGGCGCGCGTCAACGCCATCAGGGCGACCGCAAGCAGGATCGGCGGGATCGACATCAATCCGTCCATGAACCGCATGATGACGCCGTCAGCCCATCGCACGAAACCCGATACGAGACCGATCGTAAGACCGGCAAGCGAAGCCAGCACCGCCACCGAAAGGCCGACCGTGAGCGAGACGCGCGTCCCGTAGAGCACGCGCGAATAAATGTCGCGTCCGAGCGCGTCGGTGCCGAACCAGAAATCCGCCGAAGGCGGGCGTGTACGCTTGGCGGGCGCCAGCGCGGTCGGATCGACGGTGCCGAGCCAGGGCGCGAAGATCCCGACCAGGACGAGACAGAGCAGCAATGCGCCGCCGATCGCAACCGTCGGATGACCGCGCAGGAAGCCGAGGACACCGTGCCGGATCTTGACCGGCAGCATCAAATCCGGCAGTTGCGGCGCGATAGCGAGGCCGGGCGGCAGCGGCACGGTGCGGGTGATCGAGCCGGTCAATAGCGGATCCTCGGATCGACGATGGTATAGGTGATATCGACCATCAGATTGACCAGCACATAGAGGAAGCTGAACAGCAGCACGATGCCCTGGATCACCGGATAGTCGCGGCGCAGGATCGCGTCGATCGTCAGCCGGCCAAGGCCGGGAATTGCGAACACGCTTTCGGTCACCACCGCACCGCCGATCAGCAGCGCGATGCCGAGGCCGATCACCGTCACGATCGGAACGGCGGCGTTTTTCAGCGCGTGAACGTACAGGATGCTGCGCTGGTCGAGGCCCTTGGCGCGGGCGGTGCGGACATAATCCTGCTGCAGCACTTCGAGCATGGAGGCGCGCGTGATGCGCGCGATCAGCGCGATGTAGACCGAGCCAAGCGCCACCGCCGGCAGGATCAGGTTCTGCAGCCATGGCCAGAAGCCCACGGTCAGTGGCGTGTAGCCCTGCACCGGAAGCCATTCGAACTGCAGCGCGAACACGTAGGCCAGGACGTACCCAACAACGAAGACCGGAAGCGAAAAGGCGAACACGGCAAATGCCATGATGGTGCGGTCGATCCAGCTTCCCGCCTTCCACGCCGCCACGACGCCGAGCGGCACGGCGATAACGAGAGTGAGGACGAGGGTAATCGCCATCAGCGAAAGTGTCGGCTCGATACGCTGCGCGATCAGGGCTGAGACCGGCAGATTGGTGAAGATCGAGGTGCCGAGATCGAAGTGCACGATGTGCCAGAGCCAGGACCCGAACTGGACCAGAAATGGCCGGTCGAGGCCGAGGCCCTGGCGAATCCGCTCAATGTCGGCGGGGCTCGCCTGATCGCCGGCGATCACCGCCGCCGGATCGCCCGGCGCGATGTAGAGCAGACTGAAGACGAACAGCGCGACGATCCCCATCACGGGCAACGTCGCGAGAATTCGCCGGAGGATATACGAGAGCATGTCGGTTCAGCGCGCCGTCATGCGGTCTTCGAAACATCCCAGAAGAAGGGCAGCGGTCCCTTGGCGATCCCGGAGACGTTCTTGCGCCACGCCGTGTAGCTCAGGAAGAAGCCCGTCGGCGCATACACGACGTCCTCGAGCGCCGCCCGATTGAGGCGGCCGACCACCGTCTTCTCGTCCTCGAGACTTTTGGCTTCGAACCAGTTCGTGACTTCCTTTTCCACGTTCGGGCTGTCCGGCCAGCCGAACCAGGCCTTGTCGCCATTGGCGCGGATCGCGGTGTAGGCGGCGGGATTGATGCAGTCGGCGCCGGCGTGCCAGGAGTGGAACATCTGCCAGCCGCCCTGCCCCGGAGGGGTTTTTTGGGCGCGGCGGGAGCCGACCGTGCCCCAATCGGTGGCGACGAAGTCGACATTCATGCCCAGGCGCTTCAACAGATCGGCGGTGACATCGCCTTGCGCCTTGGTGACCGGCTGATCCTGCGCCACGATGCAGCTCACCGGCTGGCCGGCATAGCCGCTCTCGGCCAGAAGCTTCTTGGCCGCATCGAAATCGCGCTTGCCCTTCAGGATATCGCCACCCTCCTCGGTGTAAAGCGGCGTATCCGGCGTGAAGAAGCCCGGTATTGGCTTCCATAGCTTGGTGTCGTCGCCGACCACCGCGCGCATGTAATCTTCCTGGCTCATCGCCATCAGCACGGCCCGCCGGGCCTTCACGTTGTTGAAGGGCGGATGCAGATGGTTCATGCGGAACGAACCGATATTGCCAAGCGGATCAGCGATATCGACGTCGATGTTCTTGTTCTTCCTGAGGGTCGGCACCAGATCGGAGATCGGATTCTCCCACCAGTCGACCTCGCCATTCTGCAACGCGGCCGCCGCCGTAGCGGGATCCGGAATCACCACCCATTCGATGCGGTCGACCAGCATCCGCTTGCCGCCCGCAAGCCAGGACGCCTTCTCCTGCCGCGGCACGTAATCGGCGAATTTCTCGAACACCGCCTTGGCGCCGGGCACCCACTCGCCCTTGACGAATTTCATCGGGCCGGAGCCGATATAGTCGCCGATCTGCTTGAACGGATCGGTCTGCGCCAGGCGCTCCGGCATGATGAAGGAGCAAGGCGCGTTGTTCTTGGCCAGCGCCAGCAGCATTTTCGGATAGGGCTGCTTCAGCGACCATTTGAAGGTCTTGTCGTCGACGGCGACGAGCTCGTTCTGGATTGCCTTGAGCATCAGGCCCATGGGGTCGCGGGCCGACCAGCGCGCAATACTCGCCACCACGTCCTTGCTCAGCACCGGTTCGCCGTCATGGAATTTCAGGCCAGATCGCAGCTTGAAGGTCCAGACCAACCCGTCGTCCGACACCTCCTCGGACTCGACCATCTGGCGTTGCGGCTGCAGCTTGTCGTCGACGCCATAGAGGGTGTCCCACACCAGCGCGGCGGCGTTGCGCACCACATATTGGGTTCCCCAGATCGGATCGAAATTCGCAAGGTTTGCCTGCGGCACGAAGCGCAAGGTGCGCGCCGAAGCGCCTTGAGACAGCGCCGGCATGGAAAGGCCGCCGGTTGCCGCCAAACCACCTACCCCAGCCAATCCCTTCAACAGCGTCCTGCGATGCATTGCGTTCTCCCGTTTCTTAACTGCGATGACGTCCCGGTTTATGTCGCTGACCGATGGTCCGGCGGCGAATGAAGCGAGACGGGCCGGTCCGGCCGAAGCTAGTCAGCCTGAATTGCGTGCAAATGGTATGCCAGCGCAGCCGCCTGGCGGCGTCTGGATTGGATGGAAGCGAGCGTGTTCGAGAGATCACCTTTCGGGCGATCGTCGATTGAAAGCAAGCTTAGCTCGCGAGTTGCTTGGATTTCAATGCTTGTTTGGGGTGCCACCAACGGCCGCCGATCACCACGCCTTCCGACACGATCTTGCGATCGCCGATCAAATGCTCGCCGACGACGTCGACATAATCGAACTTGCCTTGCGGAATCGAGATCAAGGTGGCGTCGCCGACGCTCCCCGGCTTGAGGCTGCCGAGTTCGGGACGCCGCAGCGCCATCGCCGTATTGACGGTCGAAGCCGCGACCACATCCGAAAGCGGCATGCCCATGCACAGGAACTTGGACATGGTCGTCACCTGGTCGAAGGCCGGGCCGTCGATGCAGAGGGCGTGAACGTCCGAGGAAATGGTGTCCGGGTAGAAGCCGTTGGCGAGCATGGCGCGTGCGGTCTTGAAGGCGAACGAGCCCTTGCCGTGGCCGATGTCGAACAACACGCCGCGTTCGCGCGCCTCCAGCACCGCCCGTTTCACCGTGCCCTGCGCGGTGGCGGGCGTATTGGGAAACGGCCGGAACGCGTGGGTGAGAACGTCGCCCGGACGCAGGCGCGCGAGCACCTCCTCGTAGCTCGGCGGTGGATGGTCGATATGCGCCATCAGCGGCATGCCGACCTGATCTGCGACCTCAAGCGCGATCTCGAGCGGCACGATGCCCGACGTGCCCGAGGCATGGAGGCCGACCCGGACCTTGATGCCGACGATGAGATCGCGGTTCTGCGTCCGCCACGTTAGCGGCGTCGATCGGATTCATCAGCCGTAGCTCCTCGCTCTCGCCTACCATGACCCGATCCGAGAAGCCGAAGATGCCGGCATGCGAGACATGCAGGTAGGCGAGAATGCGGACCTGGCTCGGCTCGATCACGTGCTTGCGGAAGCCCGCGAAATTACCCGGGCCCGCGCTGCCGGTGTCGACCGCCGTGGTGACGCCCGAGGTGCGGCAGAATTCCTCGGCATCGATGCCGAGCGAGGTGCCGCCCCAGTACACATGGGTGTGCAGATCGATCAGGCCCGGGGTGACGATGTACCCCGACACGTCGCGCACATCGGTTGCGGGATCGGCCTTGAGTTCGCTTCCGACCGCGGCCACCTTGCCGTTCGCAAACCCGACATCCGTTACGGCGTCGAGCTTCTGGGAGGGGTCAATCACCCGGCCGCCGCGCAGGATCAAATCGAAGGGCATTGCATTCTCCGCATGTGCAATAGAGGGAGCCGCGCTCGATCGGATCGAGGCCGGCCGGAAGACGGCCTAACCTCGCACAAACCGCAGCGTCGTCAAACCGCGGATACCGCTTTTGGCGGCATAGCAGACTTGGACGGGCTTGCTGTTGGCTCGACCTGGTAGCGAATGACCCAAAGCAGAAGTCACGGCGCGGTTAGTCCTAATCCTATGACCCATCTCCAATGAACATATAGCGAGTTATTCCGAGTCCATCCGGTAGATAGATAGGATCAGGTTCGGGACGCTTGCGATCCAATGACTTGAGCCATGGAAGTCGCTCTCGAATGTCGATCACGATTGGATCTTCCGTGATCTCGACGGAGGTGCCCGCAAAACGAGCTGACGGACCAAGAACTTCTGGATCCTTGTACGTGTAGCTTTCGTGCCGTCGTGACATCATCCTTGCTCGAAAGCCAAAGAAAACGTGGCAGGTCGTTAGCCTCCAGATTTCGCTTCCCCCGCAGATTGGGCAGATCCTGAATCTGTTCGGCGGTACTGGCTTTTCCAAAAGCTCTCGGCACGATCGATATCGCTGCTAACGCCCCGTCTCCTGCGGTACCGTAACCCTCGCCCGTTATGAGCGTCGCAATCACTACGCCGCGGTCGCTAAGATCGACAATCGCTGCTTGGCCCCGAATAAGTGGCGCAAAACCGCCTGCATCTCCAAGTTTGATGCCCTCCTGCCATCCGATCTCTATAACACTCGAGCCGGAATGCACTTTGCCATCGAGTTCGATATTGATCGTCAAGCGGTACCGGTAAGTGTAGACAGGATAATTGAACATATAGCAGCCGACTAATGCTGCCACGCAGAGCGCAATCACAATCAGGACTGTCGAGCGGCCGCGCACCCGCATTCTCCATGCGTTCGAACTGCGCGGATCACTGCCACAAATGGTCAGCATCCACAACCAGTAGTCGAACTACGGCCATGTCGCTTGTTGGCACATCGCGTCATCTAGCTGTGCTGCAGAATTTGGTCGCTATCGGTGCACAACGGACTCTGGCAAGCCGTCCGCCCGGCAGATTCATGGTTTCGATTTCACCCCCTAATTTTCCGGAGGCGGTATCGCGCCGGTACGGCTCGAGATCAGGCCGTAATGCTCGATACGGCGATGTTCCGCAAAGTTGAAAATGGTATTCATTCCGAAGGCTCAAAGTGGAAGGAAATCTCGATCGAAAATCATGGGAATGGCAAGGTCTTTCGCCAGCGCGTCCTCCACAATAATTGGACGAAAATACCTCACTTCGAGGGCGCCGGTTCGGGCCCCAGGGAGTTTCCTTAATGGCCAAGCATCCCCATCACCCCCGCTCCCCCCACATCCGCGGCCGCGCCTGTTCTGGTCCTGTCATGGGCTCGGAAGCCCTCGGCTTTTATCTGGTGTCGAGGGATGGCGAGCACGTACCAATCTGCGAAATTCACAGCTATGGCGCGTCAGCGACAAATGAAGCGTGGCACAATATCCTTTATACCGGCCCTGGAAAAAAATCCATAACGGCCATCAAGCACAAAAGAACCATAGAAGACGACGAGCTCTTTGACCTCAAGCATTTCGCCCAGGACCACAATGATATCGCAAATGGTGGTTTTGCGGAGATAATGCACAGCAAGAAGCGCCAGTCGTGGGATATCTGGCTGTTCGGCCCGTTGGCGTTTCAAGACAAGTCATATGGCTCGATGGTCTTCGAACTTTCCGGCTATAGTGGTCGAACCGTCTTCTCGAAGAGAACGAAAAACGGGGATGTCAAATGGTGGGCCGAATTTGGGGATGTACCTGCCGGTTTCCACCGCTGCAAAGTGTTTCAAACCAATTTTTTCCCTCAGGTGGGAGACCATCAGGACGTCATGCCTTTGCTCCGGGCTGTACGGGCAAACGGATTGGCGGTGGCATCCCTTCATCCTTTTGTCCGTGCGGAATGGACGGTGCTATCTCGAAACCTCGGTCAGACTGATTGTCAGCTTTATGAGCAGGAGGGATTGTAGAGCATCGGGCTTATGCACGGAGGCCATGCGCAACCTCATCTTTCATCGACTGCGGCACCGATGAACTCACTCGGTCTCCCGTTCTTGCTGCGGTGATTGCCTAGTTTTCCGGAGGCGGTATCGCGCCGGTGCGGCTCGCAATCAAACCGTAATGCTCGATGCGGCGGTGTTCCGCGAAATTGAAGATCGTATTCTTGCCGAAGGCGGTGATGTCGAGGTCGCAGGCGTGAACCAACAGTTCATCCTCTTCAGTGCTGGCCTCGACGACGATCTCGCCGTCCGGATTGACGATCAGGCTGCCGCCGATCAGGGGATGATCGTCCTCGACGCCGGCCTTGGCGACGCTCACGACCCAGGTCGAATTCTGGTAGGCGCCGGCCTGCGCGGACAGGCGGTTGTGGAACATGCGCTTCTCCAGCGCCTCCTCCTTCTTCTCGGGATTGCTTGAAGGCGTGTTGTAGCCGATCAGCACCATCTCGACGCCTTGCAGGCCCATGACGCGATAGGTCTCCGGCCAGCGGCGGTCGTTGCAGACCGCCATGCCGAGGATGCCGCCGAGCGTGCGCCAGACCTTGAAGCCGAGATCGCCGGGCTCGAAATAGCGCTTCTCCAGATGCTGGAAGGCGCGTTCGGTATCGAACTCAGAATGGCCCGGCAGATGAATCTTGCGGTATTTGCCGACAATCTTGCCGGATCTTGTCGGTGAGGATGCTGGTGTTGAAATGGTGTCCGTCAGGCGTCAGTTCGGCGTAACCAAAGCTCATCGCGATCTGATGTCGCGCGGCGCGTTCGAACAGCGGCTGCGTCGCCGCATTCGGCATCTCGCGTTCGAACCAGGCATCGACCTCAGCCTGGTCCTCCATGTACCAGCGCGGAAAGAACGTGGTGAGCGCGAGTTCCGGATAAACGATCAGGTCGGCGCCCTTCGCCTTGGCTTCGTCCATCAACGCGATCATGCGCCTGACGACGGCTTGCGCGGCTGTCGGCTTTCTGGATCGGGCCCAACTGGGCGGCGGCGACATTGATCACGCGCATCGATGGCTTTCTGACTAGTTTTGTGGCCGCGTTGTATAAAAATGAAGCAGTGTGCGGAGCCCTTGTCGGTTCAATCGCGTCAGCAGTTAAAGTTTTGGTTTGCGTGAAGTCAAACAACGAATGCTGCAAAGCACACGCTCGCTTTTTGACAATGATCGGTCGCGCCGGCCACAGTGCCCGGGCCGAAAAGGTTAACAACCGGTGCAACTTAGCGGCAACGGCGGCCAAATCGCCGTTGTGCCCGGGCATAATTTGCTTATATTACTCTCTCAGCTGCAACCGCTGCTGATTTGATCGTTGGTGACCAGGCCCGTCCTTTACAGGCGGGCCGTCGCCGTTTCAGGGTTCGTGGCAATGACTCGTTCCAATCGGGTTGACCATATCCGCATCACCTCGCACCCGGCGCCGGGTGCCAAGCTCAAATTCCCGATTGCCTGGGGCGCCGCCAGCGCGCGCGAGCGCGGGCCGGTGATCGGCACGGTGTCGCGTCCGCAGGATCGCAACGTGATCGGCACCCATGGCGGTTCCTACTCGGTCTACCGCGCGCTCGCCGTTTCATGCGGCGCGCTCGACCCGATCCGGCGTCCGGATCTCACCAACACCCATCCTGCCGAGACGATCGGGCCGTTTCCGCAATGGACCGACCCGCAGCGGATCGTTTCGCTCGATCCATGGGGACATCTCGTCGCGGAAAATTTCGCGAGCGAGATCGCCGAGGGCATCGACATCCGTCCGAGCATCGCCATCACCCGCGCGCGCCTCGACCTGCCCGAACTGCAGGCGGCGATCGAAGCCGGGCGGCTGAAGCACGACGGCGACGTCGTGCACAAGAACGGCAGCGTCTCCGTGGTCAAGATCGCGATCGACCCGGTCTGGTATCTGCCGGGCCTGGCGGCGCGCTTCGCCACCACCGAGAACAATCTGCGCCGGCAATTGTTCGAGCAGACCGCGGGCATGTTTCCGGAGCTGGTGACACGGCCCGATCTGCAGGTCTTCCTGCCGCCGATCGGCGGCACCACGGCCTATCTGTTCGGCGACGTCACCAAGCTGCCGGACCACACGACGAAGATCACCTGCCGCGTGCATGACGAATGCAACGGCTCGGACGTGTTCGGCTCGGACATCTGCACCTGCCGTCCCTATCTCATCCACGGCATCGAGGAATGCGCGCGCGCCGGCCAGACCGGCGGGCTCGGCATCATCATCTACAACCGCAAGGAAGGCCGCGCGCTCGGCGAGGTCACCAAATTCCTGGTCTATAACGCGCGCAAGCGCCAGGAAGGCGGCGACGCCGCGGCCCAGTATTTCGAGCGCACCGAATGCGTCGCCGGCGTGCAGGACGCCCGCTTCCAGCAATTGATGCCGGACGTGGTGCACTGGCTCGGGCTGAAGCGGATCGACCGCTTCGTGTCCATGAGCGACATGAAGTACGACGCGCTGACCGGCCAGGGCATCGAGATCGTCGAGCGCGTGCCGATTCCCGACGAGCTCGTGCCCGCCGACGCGCATGTCGAAATCGCGGCCAAGAAGGCCGCCGGCTACTACACGGCCGAGCCGCAGCAGGATCCGGCCAACCCGGTCGGCCGTTCGCTCGAGAAATATTGAGAGGCGGCCGTGTCGCTTGCCAATCCGGAGACGTCGGCCGCCCTGTCATTGCTGAGTGCCAGGGCGGTCCGCGAACGCGCGCATCGCATGCTCGCGATCGGTCTTGAAGACGGCTTGCCGAACTTTCGCATCGACCTCGATCGCATGGACGACGCCATCGACCTGGTGCTGAAGACGACGCGCAAGGCCTATCCTTCGCTCGAAATTCCCTTTCATTCGCGCTGGCGGCACTTCGTCACGAACGGAGAAAATCGCTGGGCCGATATCGCCGACCGCGCCAAATGGCCCGATCGCGCCGCGCGCGCCCGGGCCGAATTCGATCTCGCCATCGTCAGCGTCTTTCTCGATGCCGGCGCCGGGCCGATCGTGGCGCTACCGCGATCCCCAGACCGGATCGGCGATCGGCCGTTCGGAAGGATTGGGGCTGGCGAGCCTTGCGATGTTCGCGAGCGGCGCATTCTCGGCCGATCCGCGTGAGCCCTTGCGGGTCGATGCCGGCGTGCTTGCGAATTTTGGCGTAGCCGACCTCGAGCGCGGCATGCAGGTCTCCGACGGCAATCCGCTGGTCGGGCTCGAGGGTCGCGCGGATCTGTTGCGCCGCCTCGGCGGGCTGGTGGCCTCGAAACCGGAAATATTCGGCAGCGTTGACACGCCGCGGCCCGGCGGCCTGTTCGATCGACTTGCGATGCTGGCCGACGGCGGAAGCCTTCCCGCCCCGACGATTCTGTCGGAACTGCTGCAACAGCTCGGACCGGTCTGGCCATCGCGGCTGACGCTCGGCGGGATCGCGCTCGGCGATTGCTGGAAGCATCCGGCGCTGACGACCGCGGATGCGACCAGCGGCCTGGTGCCGCTGCACAAGCTGTCGCAATGGCTGGCCTATTCCCTGATCGAACCGCTGCAAACGGCCGGCATCGAGGTGACCGATATCGACGGCCTCACCGGCCTTGCCGAATATCGCAATGGCGGGCTGTTCGTCGATACCGGCGTGCTCGCGTTTCGCGATCCGGAAGCAGCGCAGCAGGCGCACGAGGTGGCGTCACCGCTGGTGGTGGAATGGCGCGCGCTGACGGTGGCGCTGCTCGACCGCGTCGCCGACGGTCTGCGGCAGCGGCTTGGCCGCGATGCCACGTCGATGCCGCTGGCAAAAATTCTCGAGGGCGGAACGTGGGCGGCGGGCCGGCTGCTGGCGCGCGAACGCCGCGCCGACGGCTCGCCGCCGGTGAAAGTCATCAGCGACGGCACGGTTTTCTAGGATTTGGGATTAGCAACATGGACGGCGTTACGATCGTTAGCCACCCTCTGGTGCAGCACAAGCTGACGCTATTGCGGAAAAAGGACATTTCGACCAAGTCGTTTCGCGAGCTCCTCAAGGAGATCGGGATGCTCCTGTGTTACGAGGTCACCCGCGACCTGCCGCTCACCGATGTCGAGATCGAAACGCCGCTGGCGCATATGAAGTCGCCGCAGATCGCCGGCAAGAAGCTGGTGTTCGCGCCGGTGCTGCGCGCCGGCATCACCTTTGCGGAAGGCATGCTCGACCTGGTGCCGACCGCGCGGATCGCGCATATCGGGCTTTACCGCGAACCGGAAACCTTTGTGGCCGTCGAATATTTCTTCAAGGCGCCGAGCGATCTGAACGAACGGCTGGTGATCGTGATCGCACCGGTGCTGGCAACGGCGAACCTCGCCGTCGCCGCGGTCGACCGGCTGAAGGAGCGCGGCGCCAACGAGATACGATTGGTGGCCCTGATCGCCGCGCCCGAAGGTGTCGAGCGCATGCGCGGCATCCACCCGGACGTTCCGATCTGGCTGGCTGCGATCGACGAGGGGCTGGACGACAACGCCTACATCCTGCCGGGTCTCGGCGACGCCGGCGACCGCGCCTACGGCACCAAATAGGCGTTCATCCGAAGCGATGATCGTAACGGGTGAGCGCAAGCTCGCTCGTATCGATGTCGGGCTTGCGGCCCGACAGCATGTCCGCCAGCACCCTCCCCGAGCCGCACGCCATGGTCCAGCCGAGCGTGCCGTGGCCGGTGTTGAGATGGAGGTTGGCGTAGCGCGTCGCGCCGATCACCGGCGGACCGTCGGGCGTCATCGGCCGCAACCCGCTCCAGAAGGTGGCCTCTGCCGAGATCGCCGCCGCGCGGAAACAGGTCGGTCAGCGAGTGATCGAGCGTCGCGCGCCGCGCCGGATAGAGTTTGGTCGAATAGCCGGACACTTCGGCGGTGCCGCCGACGCGGATGCGATCGCCGAGCCGCGTGATCGCGACCTTGTAGCTTTCGTCCATCACCGTCGATACCGGCGCCGCATCCGGATCCGATATCGGCACGGTGATCGAGTAACCCTTGACGGGATAGACCGGGCAGCGAAATGCCGAGCGGCCGGACCAGTCGCGACGACCAGCTGCCGAGCGCGACCACATAGGCGTCCGCCTGCAACACGCCGGTCGAGGTGGCGACTCCCGTGATGCGCGTGGCGTCCGCGTTCAGGCCTTCGATCCCGACATTGAAGGCGAAGCGCACGCCGAGCTTTTCGGCCTCCAGCGCGAGCGCTTGCGTGAACATGTGGCAATCGCCGGTCTCGTCCTGCGGCAACCGCAGTCCGCCGGCGATCTTGTCCGCGACGTCAGCCAGCGCCGGCTCCGCGGCGACGCAGCCGGCGCGATCGAGCACCTCGAACGGCACGCCATATTGCTTGAGCACGGCGATATCGTCGGCGGTATGATCGAGCTGGGCCGCGTAGCGAAACAGTTGCAGCGTGCCGCGCGCGCGCTCGTCATAGCGAATGCCGGTCTCGCTGCGCAGCGCGCGCAGGCAATCGCGGCTGTATTCGGCGATCGGGATCATCCGCCGCTTGTTGACCGCGTAACGCTCCGCGGTGCAGTTGCGCAGCATCTTCAAGAGCCAGAGCCACATGACGGGATCGAGCTTGGGCCGGATCACCAGCGGGCCGTGCTTCATCAAGAGCCACTTGATCGCCTTGACCGGCACGCCGGGGCCGGCCCATGGCGAGGAATAGCCGGGCGACACCTCGCCGGCATTGGCAAAGCTGGTCTCCAGCGCCGGCTTCGGCTGACGGTCGACGACCGTCACCTCATGGCCGGCTCTCGCGAGGTAATAGGCCGAGGTGACGCCGATGACGCCGCTGCCGAGTATCAGGACTTTCACGGTCCCTCATGCTTTCTGCCGCGGCATCGCTCAGGCGACCGCCTTGATCGCCTCACCCAGGATCGAGACCATCTCGTCGATGTGGCTGCGCTCGACAATCAGGGCGGCGACATCGCGAAGGAATCGCCGCTCTGGCGCAAATAAAGGCCGCGGTTGAAGCAATCGACCATGACGTCATAGCCGCGCGCGCCCACGCGCATCCTTGCGGGCGCTGAGCTCGACGGCGCCCATCAGGCCGTCGTTGCGGATGTCGATCACGTTCGGAAGGCCCTTGAGCGAATGCAGGGCATCCTGCCAGTAATCGGCGAGCGTTGCTGCGCGCGTCAGCAGGCCCTCGTCCTTGTAGATGTCGAGCGTCGCGATCCCGGCCGCGCAGGCCACCGGATGCGCCGAATAGGTGTAGCCGTGGAACAGCTCGATCTGGCTTTGCGGACCCGTCATCAAGCGCGTCGTGGATCTTGCGGCTGGCGAACACCGCGCCGCAGGGAATGGTGCCGTTGGTGATGCCCTTGGCGGTCGTCATCATATCCGGCGTGACGCCGAAATGCTGCGCGGCGAACGGCGCGCCGAGCCGGCCGAAGCCGGTGATGACTTCGTCGAAGATCAGGAGGATGCCGTGCTTGTCGCACAGTGCGCGCAGCCGCTGCAGATAGTTTTTCGGCGGCGGCAGCACCGCGGTCGAGCCCGGCACCGGCTCGACGATGACGGCGGCAATGGTCTCGGCGCCATGCAGCGCCACCAGCCGCTCGAGGTCGTCGGCGAGTTCGGCGCCGTGCGCCGGCTGGCCCCTTCGAGAAAGCGTTGCGGGCGAGGTCGTGGGTGTGGCCGATATGATCGACGCCCGGCAAATGCGTCGCGAAGGCGCGGCGGTTGTTGACCATGCCGCCGACCGACATGCCGCCGAAGCCGACGCCGTGATAGCCGCGCTCGCGGCCGATCAGGCGCGTGCGGGTCGGCTGGCCGGCGGCGCGATGATAGGCCAGCGCGATCTTCAGCGCGGTATCGACGGATTCAGAACCGGAATTGGTGAAGAAGATGCGATCGAGCCCCGTTGGCGCGATCTCCGCCAGCCGCTCGGCGAAATCGAACGCCAGCGGATGGCCCATCTGGAACGAGGGCGCGAAATCGAGGTTCATCAGCTGCCGCTCGACGGCGGCGGCGATCTGCCGGCGGCCGTGGCCGGCATTGACGCACCACAGTCCCGCCGAGCCGTCGATCACCTTGCGGCCGTCGACCGTCGTGTAATGCATGCCCTCCGCCGAGGCGAACAGGCGCGGCGCGGCCTTGAACTGACGGTTGGCCGTGAACGGCATCCAGAACGATTCGAGCTGCAGGGTGTTCGGAATCTGATGAAGGGTCACGGGCGTCGCTCCATTGCGGTTTGTCCCATCGACACCATGTTGACGAATGTGCAGCAAGTCCTTTTCTAGAACCAGACAAGTCATTGAATTTGCTTGTATCGTTAGGTAGCATTCGTTCGATCCGCAACACACTCAACAGCACGACCCCTAACCCATGAGGCTGTCGATGAGCATCGATGTCGGCGAACGGCTGCGCTTCGTCCGCGCCCGCAACAAGCTATCGCAGCGCGAACTCGCCAAGCGGTCGGGGGTGACCAACTCGACGATCTCGCTGATCGAATCCAACCAGATGAATCCGTCGGTCGGCGCGCTCAAGCGCATCCTCGACGGCATCCCGATGGGAATGGCGGAATTCTTCGCCCTCGAACCCGACCGCCCGCGCAAGGCGTTTTACCGTTCCGACGAATTGAGCGAGATCGGCAAGGGGCCGATCTCCTACCGCCAGATCGGCGACAATCTATTCGGCCGCACGTTACAGATTTTGAAGGAGCGCTACGAGCCCGGCGGCGACACCGGACGTATCCCGCTGGTGCATGACGGCGAAGAAGGCGGGATCGTTCTCACCGGCCGGCTGGAAGTGACGGTCGACAGCGAGCGCCGCATCCTCGGGCCCGGCGACGCCTATTATTTCGAAAGCCGCCGGCCGCATCGATTCCGCTGCGTCGGCGCCAAGCCGTGCGAGGTGATCAGCGCCTGCACGCCGCCGACATTCTGACGGCGGCCCCGCCGCCGGTCCCGCTCACGCGCGCGGCATGTTCAAGCGCCGGGATTCCCGCGTCTGGGCCGCGAGGCGAACGGCGGCATTGGGGGCGCCAAAGCCCGCATAATTGCGCCGCTGCACGATCTCGAAGAAGAACCGCTCGTCGAACGTGTGGGTATAGATCTGGAAGAATTCGCCGTCGCCTTCGCGGTCGTACAGAATCTGGTTGTCGCGAAGTGCCGCCATGGTCGCCGCATCGAGATCGTATTTGGCTTCGATATCGTCGTAGTAGTTGTCCGGAATCTTCAGGAAGTCCGCACCCCGCGCCCGCATATCCGCAACGGTGGCGAAAATATCGGCGCAGGAGAACGCAATGTGCTGGACCCCGGAGCCGAAGAATTCGTTGATGAAGCGCGACGACAGCGTACGCGTCGCCGACGAACCGTTGAGGATCACGCGCAGGCCCTGATTGCCGTTGATCAGCGCCTGGGACTGCACGAGACCCACGGGATCGGCGATCTCCATCTGCGGCAGGCGCTGCAGATCGAGGATTCCGGTGTAGAACAACAGCCAGGACAGCATCTCGTCATAGGGCATCGACTGCGAGATGTGATCGACCACCATCAGGCGGTCGGCCGCGGCGTCGCTGCGCAGCGCTTCGAAATCGGTGTCCCAGTTCTTGCCCGCGGTTTCCAGGAAATACAGCAGGCTGCCGCCGACGCCCCGGATCGCCGGAATTTCAAGCTCGCCCGGCCCAACCGGAGAATAGAAGGTGTGCGCCTTCAAGGCTTCCGCGCGGGCCATGGTTTTTCCGGCATCATCGACGTCGATCGCAATGGCGCAGACGCCGGGGCCATGGGTGATGTAATGCGAATGCGCAAAACCGTCCGGCTCGCAATTGATCACGAGCTCGATATTGCCTTGCGACCAGCGCTCGACGTCCTTGCTGCGATGGGCGCCGGTCTTGCGAAAGCCGAGCTGGCCGAACAGCCCGGACAGCTCTTTCGCCTTGTTCTCATCGACGGCGAATTCGACGAAGCCGACACCGCGGCTCTGCGCCCTCGACTGCAGCCGGGCCGCCGGCGTGCCGGCCGGGCTTTGCGCCAGCTGATCCTCCAGCAGGATCAGGGAACGCAGCCCGTCGGTTGCGGTACGGACCGCGGAGCCGGAACGAAACTGATCGTTGAATATCTCCAGCGACAGCGCGCCGGTATAGCCGGTCGCCGCGATCGCCTCCATGAAGGCGCCTACCGGCAGATCGCCCTGGCCCGGGAAGCAACGGAAATGACGGCTCCAGGACAGCACGTCGAGACCGAGCTTCGGCGCGTCCGCAAGCTGCACCAGGAAGATCTTGTCCGCCGGGATCGACGCCATCGCGGTGACCGGAAAGCCCGGCGCCAGCGCGTGGAAACTGTCGAGAATGATCCCGATCGATTTGTGATCGGCGCGGCGCACGATCTCCCAGGCGTCGCGATAGTCGTTGACGTGACGTCCCCAGGCCAGCGCCTCGAAGCCGACGCGCAGGCCGCGCGGGGCGGCCAATTCGCCGAGTGCGCGGAAGTCCGCGGCCGCCCGGTCGATTCCCCCGAGCGAGGCCGGCGAGACGTTGCTGCAGATCAGCAGCAAGTCGGTCTCCAGTTCCTGCATCAGGTCGAATTTGTGCTGGGCACGCGCAAAATTGCGGCCGCGCTGCGGCTCGGGCATGCCCTCGAAATCGCGAAACGGCTGGAACGCGCAAATGGAAAGGCCAAGGTCGCGGCAGAGCCGCCCGACGTCGCGGGGACTGCCGTTGAACGTCAACAGGTCGTTCTCGAAAATCTCGACCGCGTCGAAGCCGGCGCCGGCGATGGCGCGCAGCTTTTCGTCGAGCGAACCGCTCAGCGAGACCGTGGCGATCGAGAGTTCGGCCATTCAATTTTGCTCCAGGACACCGGCAGGTTCTTACGCGGGCTTGCTACGTTTTGACCGCCCCGCCGGCAAACTGCCGTTGGCCCTGACACCATAAAGGCTGGGATAGAATTCCGCCAAGGAACTTTTGCGGCCTGTGAAGCGAGCTTTCCCGCACGGCAAGCGGCCATCAAAGCGCCGCGTAACGCTCCCGCAGATCGATACGCCGCCCCTTGGCGGCGGCCTCGGCAATGGCAAGCGTTGCAAGCAGGCTGCGCGCGCCGTCCTCGACCGGTTGCAGCGATGGCACGGTGCCCCGGACGACGTCGCGAAAATGAACAAGCTGGGCGGCGAAGGCGTCGATGGTGGGAGCGTGGATCCGTTGGGCCTGGATCGGCTGGTTCCAGTGCTGCACATCGCCTGCCTGCGTCCATTGAACGAGTTCCGGAAACTCGATCGAACCGCGACGGCCCATGAACCGGTAGTTGCTTTGGCCGCTGAACGGGAATTCGGGCGACTCGCCGACGCCCTGCTCCGTCGTCCAGGGCGAGACGGCATTGTCGGTGATGAAAAACGTACCCAACGCTCCATTTTCAAACTCGATCAGCGCGGCGGCGGTATCCTCGACCGCAAAACCACGCTGGCGGTTCGACACGACCGACTCGACCGCTGTGATTTCACCCACGGTGAAGCGCAGAAAATCGATCTCGTGGATCAAATTGAGCAGGATCGGGCCGCCACCGGGCTCGGTTCGCCACGGCGCGATCTTGAAATAGTCGGCCGGCTTGTGCGTGGCCCAGATCGCCGACACCCCGACGACGTCCCCGATCCGCCCCTCACCCAGCAATGCCTTCAACGTCCTGACCTGCGAATGATGGCGGCGGTGATGGCCGACCAACGATTTGATGCCGCCCTTGCGGACTTCCGCCATCAAGGCGGCCGCCGTTTGAAGCGTATCGGTGACCGGTTTCTCGATCAGGATGTGAATACCGCGCCGCGCGCATTCGATGCCGGTCTCGGCATGAAGCTGATTGGGGGAAGCAATAAGTACCGCCTGTGGGCGTGCTTCATCGAGCAGCTTGCGATAATCGGCGAAGACACGTGTTTTGGGGTATTCGGCGGCGACCGCGTCGACATTGACGTCCGCGATGCCGACCAGATCATAGTCGGGCTGCTCACTGAGCTTGCGCAAATGCTTGCGTCCGATCAGGCCTGCGCCGATCACGCCGATGGTGACGTTGCTCATGGATTGCTCCCGCGTAGCCAGGCGTTTTCAGCGCCGCTGGTTATAGACGTCGAGGCACACCGCGCCGAGCAGCACCAGCCCCTTGATCACCTGCTGATAGTCGATGCCGATGCCGAGGATCGACATGCCGTTGTTCATCACGCCCATGATCAGCGCGCCGATCACCGCACCGGCCACCTTTCCGACGCCGCCATAGGCCGAGGCGCCGCCGATGAAGCAGGCGGCGATGACGTCGAGTTCGAAGCCGACGCCGGCCTTCGGGGTCGCGGTGTTGAGCCGCGCGGCGAACACCAGCCCGGCGAGCGCCGCCAGCACGCCCATATTGACGAAGGTGAGGAAGGTCAGCCGCTCGGTCTTGATGCCGGACAGCTTTGCCGCCTTCTCGTTGCCGCCGACCGCGTAGATCTGCCGGCCGATGGTGGTGCGCGCCGTGACGAAACCATAGAGCGCGATCAGCGCGATCATGATCACCAGCACGTTGGGCAGCCCGCGATGCGAGGCGATCAGATAGGTGGCGTACATGACAACGCCGAACAGGACCGCGTTCTTGAACGCAAAGAAACCGGTGGGCTCGACCTCGACGCCATGGCTGGCGCGCCGGGCGCGGGTCTTGACGCTGACATAGACCAGACCGAGCGCCATCATCGCGCCGATCACGAGCGAGGTCGGGTAAAGCGCGCCGGCGCTGGGAAACATCTCCGGAATGAAGCCCGAGGAAAGCTTCTGGAAGGTCGCCGAAAACGGGCCGACCGACTGGCCTTGCAGCACGGCAAGCGCCAGCCCCTTGAACACCAGCATGCCGGCCAGCGTGACGATGAAGGATGGAATTTTGAAATAGGCCACCCAATAGCCCTGCGCCGCGCCGATCAGCGCGCCGAGCGCGAGGCAGACGATAGTGGCCGGAATGAAGTGCATCTCAAGGCGCACCATCAAGACTGCGGCGATCGCACCGATGAAGCCCGCCACCGAACCGACCGACAGATCGATATGCCCGGTGACGATCACCAGCAGCATGCCGAGCGCCATGATCACGATATAGCTGTTCTGCAGCACCAGATTGGTGAGATTGAGCGGGCGCAGCAGCGTGCCGTCGGTGACGACCTGGAAGAACAGCATGATCGCGAGCAGCGACAGCAGCATGCCGTACTCGCGCAAATTGGCCTTGAGAAAGCCCGCATGCTTTTGCTCATCGGGAAGCGTTACGGTCTTGTCGCTCATGGATGGGCCTCTCCCAACAACTTTTCTTCCAGGTGCAGCTTTTCTTCCAGGTGTCTGTCCACCAGGCTTTCGCCCTTGCGCACGATGACACGCATGATCTTTTCCTGCGTCGCCTCGGCCCGGTCGAACTCGCCGACGAATGCGCCTCCGTTCATGACGCAGATGCGGTCGCAGATCCCGAGCAGCTCCGGCATTTCCGACGATATCATGATAACGGCCTTGCCGGCATCGGCCAGGTCGTTGATGATGCAATAGATTTCGTATTTGGCGCCGATGTCGATGCCGCGGGTCGGCTCGTCCAGGATCAGGATGTCCGGATCGGTGAACAGCCATTTCGACAGCACCACCTTTTGCTGGTTGCCGCCGGAGAGATTGCCGGAGGTCTGATAGACGTCGGAGCAGCGGATGCGCATGCGGTTGCGATAATCGCTGGCGACCCGCAACTCCTTGATGTCGTCGATGACGCGGCCGGACGCGACACTGTCGAGATTGGCGAGCGTGATGTTCTTGCGGACGTCGTCGGCCAGCAGCAGGCCGAGCTGCTTGCGGTCCTCGGTGACGTAGGCCAGACCGGCGTCGATGGCACGGCTCACGGTCGAAAGATCGACCTCGCTTCCGTCCAGCGTCGCGCGGCCGGTTATCTTGCGTCCCCAGGAACGGCCGAACAGGCTCATGGCGAATTCGGTGCGGCCGGCGCCCATCAGGCCGGCGATGCCGACGATCTCGCCGCGGCGAATCTGGAAATCGACGTTCTTGATGACTTGCCGGTCGGTATGCTGCGGATGGTAGACCGACCAGTTCTCGACCTTGAACACGACCTCGCCGATCGCGGGCTCGCGCTTCGGGAAGCGATGCTCGAGGTCGCGGTCCACCATCTTGCGGATGATGCGATCCTCCTCGAACGTACCGTCCTTGCCGTCCAGCGTATCGACGGTGCGGCCGTCGCGCAGCACGGTGATGCGGTCAGCGACGCGCGCTACCTCGTTGAGCTTGTGCGAGATCAGCACCGCGGACATGCCCTGGGCACGGAATTCGAGCAGCAGGTCGAGCAGCGCCGCGCTGTCGCTTTCGTTGAGACTCGCGGTCGGCTCGTCGAGAATAAGAAGACGCACTTCCTTGGACAGCGCCTTGGCGATCTCCACCAGTTGCTGCTTGCCGACGCCGATATTGGTGACCAGCGTATCCGGCGCTTCGTCCAGTCCCACCTTCGCCAGCAGCTGCTGCGACCGCTTGTACACCGCGTCGCGGTCGATGACGCCGAACCGCGACGGCGGGTTGGCGATAAAGATATTCTCCGCGATCGACAGCAGCGGAATCAGCGCCAGTTCCTGGTGAATGATGATGATGCCGAGCGCCTCGGAATCATTGATGTCGCGGAAGTGCCGCTCCTCGCCGTCATAGACGATGCTGCCGTCATAGTCGCCGTGCGGATAGACGCCGCTCAGCACCTTCATCAGGGTCGACTTGCCGGCGCCGTTCTCGCCGACCAGGGCATGGATCTCGCCCTGCCTGACGGTGAAATTGACGTCGCTCAGCGCCTTCACGGCGCCGAAGGATTTGCTGATACCGCGCATTTCCAGCAATGTCGTCATTCAGTCTCCCCGAGCACGATGCCATCGGGCCGCGGCTCGGCGACCCGATGGCGCTATTGCACCGGCGGCAGCGATATCGTCGCTGCCGCACCTGGTCTTTGTCTGCCTCAGTTGATCTGGGCCTTCTTGTAGTAGCCGCCGTCGATCAGGACTTTCTCCCAGTTGGTCTTGTCGACGACCACCGGCTTGAGCAGATAGGACGGCACCACCTTGACGCCATTGTTGTAGGTCTTGGTGTCGTTGACCGTCACGGTCTTGCCGCTCAGCGCCGCGTCCACCATGTCGACGGTGACCTTGGCGAGATCGCGGGTGTCCTTGAAGATCGTCGAGTACTGCTCGCCGCGCAGCATCGACTTGATCGAAGGCACTTCGGCGTCCTGGCCGCTGACGACCGGCATCGTCATGTTGCCGCTGCCATAGCCGACGCCCTTGAGCGACGACAGGATGCCGATCGACAAGCCCGTCATAGGGCGACAGCACGGCATCGACCTTGCTTGGTGGTGTAGAACGCGCTCAGCAGATTATCCATGCGGGCCTGCGCCGTGGCGCCGTCCCAGCGCAGCGTCGAGACCTTGTCCATGCCCATCTGCTTGCTCTGAACCACGAGCTTGCCGCTGTCGATGTAGGGCTGCAGCACCGACATCGAGCCGTTGTAGAAGAAGAAGGCGTTGTTGTCGTCGGGCGAGCCGCCGAACAGTTCGATGTTGAACGGGCCCTTGCCTTCCTTCAGCCCCAGCGCGCCTTCGATCGACTGCGCCTGCAGCACGCCGACCTGGAAATTGTCGAAGGTCGCATAATAGTCGACGATTCGGCGTGTCGCGGATCAGCCGGTCATAGGCGATCACGGTGATGCCCTTTTCCTTGGCCTGCTTCAGCACATTGGACAGCGTGGTGCCGTCGATCGAGGCGATCACCAGCACCTTGGCGCCCTTGGTCACCATGTTCTCGATCTGGGAGAGCTGGTTCGGAATGTCGTCTTCGGCGTATTGCAGGTCGGTATTGTAGCCGCGCTCCTTCAGCACCTTGACGATGTTGTTGCCGTCATCGATCCAGCGCGCCGAGGCCTTGGTAGGCATGGCGATGCCGACGGTGGGCTTGTCCTGCGCGAGCGCGGGACCCGCAAGGGCAACCGCGCCGAGTACGACGGCGGATAGGGCAGTCTTGATCAAGTTCATGTTACGCTCCCAGAGTTTTGAGCCTTAGTCGCCGCGTGGTCGCGGTTTGCTGTTGGCGCCGGTAATACCGGCGCATCGTCGGTCGCCATGCCGGCCGACGGAAACGGATGATCGATCACAGGTTGCGGTTCTGCAAGCCTCATGAAGACCTGATGTGCGATGGTGCGAGCAGGTCCGTCATGGCAGGCCGAGCCTGATGCGAGGTTCCGGCCGCCCCCGTGCGCCGACATCGAGAATGAAGGTCTGGCCATGGTGCGGATCGGCCGCCCTGGCCTGCTCGTCCATGCCCTGCCAGGCCGTGGTGACCAGCAGCCGGTCGAAATTCGCTCCGACA
Organism: uncultured Alphaproteobacteria bacterium; assembly: GCA_963742665.1. GTDB lineage: Bacteria > Pseudomonadota > Alphaproteobacteria > Rhizobiales > Xanthobacteraceae > Bradyrhizobium. The sequence continues at coordinate 15,919 of CAVUNH010000020.1, read as the reverse complement.
AACACCGGGCAGCTCGGCTGCCTCGCGGGAACCCGGATGGTGCGGACGCGCTGACCTTCCGGTGAATAGGCGTCGATGCACGAGCCGCCCCAGCGCGCATTCCAGATCAGCCCTTCGGCATCGACCACGGCGCCGTCGAGACCGCCTACCCCGCCGCGGTGGTCGAACAGCGGCGCGGGATCGCCGGTCGGCAAGCCGTTCGCGGGATCGATCGCGAACGCGATAAAGGATGCCTTCGCTGCTGTCGGTGAAATAGGCCGTGGCGCCATCGGGCGAAAAGCAGATCGCATTCGGGATGGAGATGCCGGCATAGAGCCGGCGGAGTTCGCCGCCGCCAAAATGATAGATCGCGCCCGCGCCCTTTTCGGCCTTGCGGCCCATGGTCCCGATCCAGAGCGCGCCGCTGGCGTGGACCCGTCCATCGTTGGAACGGGTGGCCGCATTGTCCGCTTCCAGCGCGAGCGTGAAGCGTAAGGCGGCCATCCGCGATATCGCGGACATAAAGGCCGTTTTCGGTCGCCAGCAGCTGGCGCTGGTCGTCGATGAAAGCAACGACGCTGGCCATCCAGGGAAGCGCGTGCGCGGTGACCGCGCCCGATGCAAGGTCGGCCTGCGAACAAGGTGCGCTCGAGGATATCGAACCACCACGCGGTGTCGGTCGCCGGATCATAGGTGCAGCCCTCACCGAGATGGCAATGCCGATCGCTCAGGATTTTGGTGCGCGACTTCCTCCACGCGATCTCCCCTGTCCTTCTCAGGTTGCGGAAAATCGATAGAGCGAGATGTGGCGATAGGTCTGCCCGGGATCGAGCCGCGCCGACGGAAAATCCGGACGGTTCGGCGTATTCGGATAGACCTGCGGCTCCAGGCAGAGCGCGTCGTACTGGCGATGGGCGCGGCCATATTTGCCGGTCACGGTGCCGTCGAGGAAATTGCCCGAATAGAACTGGACGCCCGGCTGGTTGGTCCAGAGTTCGAGAACACGGCCCGACGCCGGATCTTCGACGCGCGCGGCAAAGCGCGGCGCGCTGGTGGCGCCGCCGCGCAGGCAATAATTGTGATCGTAGCCCTGCCGGATCTGGACCTGTTGATCCGCGTCGCGCATCCGCGCGCCGACCGGATGCGGCTTCGCGAAAATCGAACGGCGTTGCGTCGACCTGATGCGGCGCGCCCAGCGGAATACCGGCCGGGCTCACCGGCAAATAGCTATCCGCCGCGATCGTCAGGCGATGGTCGAGAATCCCGCCGCCGCCCTCGACGCCGGCGAGGTTGAAGAAGCTGTGATTGGTCAGATTGACGATGGTCGGCTTGTCGGTCACGGCGACCATTTCCATCGAAAGCTCGGTGCCGCCGGAAATGCGGTAGGTGATGTCGGTCTTGAGTTGACCGGGATAGCCCTCCTCGCCGTCCGCGCTGACATAGGACAAGCGTGACGAAGGGCGCGGGCGTCTCGCCAATGGCGGTGATCGTCCAGGCCTTGCGGTCGAAGCCTGCGAGCCCGCCATGCAGCGCGTTGGCGCCGTCATTGGTCGGCAATTGAAAGCGCGCGCCATCCAGTTCGAACGCGCCGTTCGCGATCCGGTTGGCGTAGCGGCCGACGGTAGCGCCGAGGAAACGCCGGACCGCGAGATAGCCCGCGAGATCCTCGCGGCCGAGGACGACATCGGCCAGGCGCCCGGCCCGGTCCGGCGCGAAGATCGACTGCAGCGCCGCGCCATAGCTGATGACGCGCACCTCAAAACCGTTGTCGCCGCGCAGCCGCACGGCTTCGATCGCCGTGCCGTCAGGCAGATGCCCGAAAATCTCGCGATCAACCTTTTTGTCCGGCGCCGTCATGCTCAATCCTCAATGAATGGTTCGACGTCGCGGCGCCGGCCGAGCATGAAGGCATCGGCGACATGGACCAGCGGCGAAAGATCGACATCGGACGCGCCGTTGGCGATCAGTTCGACGAAGCGCCGGTAGATGCCGCGATACTCCGCCTGCTTCTCGTCAACCAGAATGCGGTCATCGTGGACGAGGCGGCTGCCGCCGGACGAAAGCACCAGCCGCCCCGCATCGGTCTCGACGCGGATATCCCAGGTCTGCGGGCCGGTCTGACGCCAGTCGAATTCGACGTCGATCGGCACGCCCGTATCGTCCGAGAAGGCGAGATCGGCGGCGATGGGGGCTGCGCGATTGCGCGGGAAGGACAGTTCGGACCGGGTCAGGAAGAACGGCCGCGGCAGGATGTGGGTCATGATCGAGAGCGCGTTGATGCCGGGATCGAGCACGCCAAATCCGCCCGGCTCCCAGATCCAGGCCTGGCGGGGATGCCAGACCCTGACGTCTTCCTTCCATTCGACCACCACCGACTTGATCTGGCGGTTGGCGAGGAAGGCCTTGCGCCGGCTCGACGGCCGGCGCGAAACGGGAATGCCAGGTCGCAAACAGCGTCCGTCCGGTTTGCCGCGCCGCCGCGACCAGCGGACCAAGTTCGCTGACGGTCGCACCCGGCGGCTTTTCGAGCAGCACGTGCTTGCCGGCCTTCAACGCGGCCGCCGCCTGCGCGTGACGCCCTTGCGGCGGCGTGCACAGCGCAACGGCATCGATGTCGGGCGCTTCCGCGAGCATTTGATCGAGCGTCGCGAAATGCGCGATGCCTTCGATGGACGCATTGCGGCTCGCGATCGCGGCGAGTTCAATGCCGTCGGTGGCGGCGATCGACGGGATGTGCTGATCCCGCGCGATCTTGCCGAGACCGACGATGGCAATGCGGAGGACTTTCACTATTTACCCCATCGCAGCACGAGCGGACCGAGACGGTTCGCGATTTCAACCAGGCCGGCGCGAACCGCCGGATGCAGCGGCTGCAGCGGCAGACGGACGGTGTCGTGCTTGATGACCCCGCCCTCCTTCATCAGCGCCTTGCAGGCGATCAGGCCGCACTGGCGGTTTTCATAATTGATCAGCGGCAACCAGCGTTCATAGGCGGCAACCGCCTCGGCGCGCCGGCCGGCGAAATAAGGGTCGGTAATCTGGCGAATGCCGTCGGGATAACCGCCGCCGGTCATGGCGCCGGTCGCGCCGGCGTCGAGGTCGGCCATCAACGTGATCGCCTCCTCGCCGTCCCACGGACCTTCGATTGCCGCACCGCCCTGTGCAATCAAGTCGCGCAATTTGGCGGCAGCCTGCGGCGTCTCGATCTTGAAATAGGCGATGTTCTTCAACTCGCGCGCCATGCGGGCGAGGAAGGCCGCCGACAACGGCGTGCCGGCGACCGGCGCATCCTGGATCATGACGGGAATCGAGATCGCGTCCGAGACGGTGCGGAAGAACTCGTAGATGGCAGTCTCGCCGACCCGGATGGTCGCGCCATGATAGGGCGGCATCACCATTACCATGGCAGCCCCGGCCTGCTCGGCCCGCTTCGAGCGCTCGGCGCAGATATGCGAGGCAAAATGCGTCGTCGTGACGATGACGGGGACGCGGCCGCCGACATGTTTCAGCACGGCCTCGAGCACTTGATCGCGCTCGGCATCGGTCAGCACGAACTGTTCGGAGAAATTGGCGAGGATGCACAACCCCTGCGAACCGGCATCGATCATGCAGTCGACGGCGCGCTTCTGGCCATCGAGATCGAGCCGGCCGTCGCCGTCGAACACGGTCGGCACGACGGGAAAGACACCCTTGTAGGGACGCTGAGCGGTGGAAGCTGCCATAACCATTCTCCGTTTCGTCTCAACCGGCCGCGCCGTGGCGGCGCAGGCCGTTGAAAATGACTTCCCGCATCGCCACCGACGCCGCCTCGGCATCCCGCTCGGCGATCCCGTCGACAATTCGCTCGTGGGCAGCGATGGTGCGTTCGCGTTCGCTTTCTTCGGTCGGCGCGCTCAGCCGGAACGAGGCGCGTAACGCCGCCTCGATCACGGCGCCGATCGACCGCATGAACGGATTGGCCGAGATCGTCGCGACATCGAGATGCAGGCGCAGATCCGCGTCGGCGAATTCAATGCTGTCGGATGCGAAGCTGCGCATCCTGGCGATGCTGTCGCGCAGGATGGCGATCGCATCGTCTTCCCGCCGCTCGGCGGCAAGGGCGGCGGCGCGCGGCTCCACCGCAAGGCGGATGTCGGCGAGATCGCGAAGGAAGCGCTTGTCGATTCCGGCCTCGAGGTGCCAGCCGAGCACGTCGACATCGAACATGTTCCAGGCCGAACGTTCCCTGACCCGTGTTCCAACGCCGGCCTTGGCGTTGAGCAATCCCTTGGCCGACAGCGTCTTGACGCTCTCGCGCAATACGGTGCGCGACACGTTGAACATCGCCGTCAGCTCCGCATCGCGCGGCAGCGGTGTGCCTTCCGGATAGCGGCCGACGATGATGTCGATCCCGATGGTGCGCGTCACTTCCAGCTGGCTGGAGTGGCCACGGCCCGGCGGGATCACGACGAGGCTGGAGGTCATGGCGCTTTAGCTTGGCCTGGCGGCCGGCTATTCGCGATAAATTTTGCTGGAAGGATTCATGGCTGGTTTCGCTCCCTGACTGTTACAGCCAACGGTCCTGCCTCTTCGGGCACGATCAAGCCGGCGGGGCGTTCATGCCATATTGCGGAATTCTTGTATAGAAGATTATCATATTAGTATGACTTATTGCCGTCATGATTGAGCCCCGCCAGGGGAAATGCTCGGAATCAAAGCCAAATGGGTGATCATTGCTCTGATCGCTCGGTAACGACTGACCGCTGTCAAATCAGCGCCGCAGGGTTGGGCCGACCAGGATCGACCCCTCCCCGCGGCAATGATGCGATCACTCCCAGGACCATTCCGAGAAATCGTTGGCGTACAGCGGCACCTGGGCCCACACGCCTTTCAACTTCTTGTTCGCGATCGTGATCAGTTGCGGCTGAAACAGGAAGGCGGCGGCGGCATCGGTCGCGAGCATGCGCTGGGCATCGCCCAACAGCTTGGCGCGATCGGCATCGCTGGCAGCTTCCGTGATCTTCTTGTAGAGCGCGTTGAAGGCCTCGGACTTGTAGCCGGTGTAGTAATTGTCCTCGGTGTACTTCACGAGATCGAACGGTTCGACATGGGAGACGATGGTGAGATCGTAATTTTGCGGACCGGTGGTGTTGAACACCCCCGACAGCCATTGCGCCCATTCCAGATTCTCGATCTTGGCGACAATGCCGACCTTTGCCAGTTGCGCCGCCAGCACCTCGCCGCCCTGCCGCGCATAGGCCGGCGGCGGAAGCTTCAGGCTGATTTCCAGCGGCGTCTTCACCCCGGCCTCGGCCAGCAGCTTCTTGGCCTTCTCGATATCGAACGGATTGATATCTGTCGTGTCGACATAGCCGAGCGAACCCGGCGTGTAGAAGCTGCCGATCGGCACGCCAAAGCCATCGACCGCACCTTCGATCATGGCCTTGCGATCGATCGCCGCCAGGACCGCGCGGCGAACCCGCACATCGTCGAACGGCTTGTGCTTGTTGTTGATGGTGGCGATGGTCTTGGACCGCGAACCTCCGATCAGGACGCTAAATCTCGGGTCGGCCTTGAATTGCGCGAGACTGCGCGCGGCGGCCACGCGCGGAAACGCGTCGACGTCGCCGGACAGCAGTGACGCCACCTGCGCCGACGGGTCGCTGATGAAGCGGATTGTGACCTTGTTGAGCTTGATCGCCGCCGCGTTGCGATATTCCGGCCATTTGTTCAGCGTGATCGACGAACCCTTGGCCCAGGCGGCCACCGTATACGGGCCTGACCCAACCGGGTTGGTGCCGTTGGTGGCCACGCTCTTCGGCTCGACGATCGAAGCGGGCGCCTGCCCGAGCAGGAACGGCAGGTTCGGCTCCGGGTTCTTCATCTTGATCACGACGGTGTCGGCGTCGGGCGTCGTGATCTCGGCGATGCTCTGGAACAGGCTCTTGTCCTTGTTGGTGCTGGCCGGCGCCGCCGACCGCTCGAACGAGAATTTTACCGTCTCCGCGTTCAACGGTTCGCCGTTCTGGAACTTGACGCCCTTGCGCAGCTTGAAAGTGTAGTTCTTCACGTCGGGAGACGTCGTCCAGCTTTCGGCGAGCAATGGCGCAGCCGTGCCGTCTTCCTTTACCTTGGTCAGGGTCTCATAGACGTTGTAAAGCGTGACCTCGGCAATCGCGGCGGCGGCGCCGCTGGTCGGGTCGAGACCGGGCGGCTCGAGCGCCATCGCCATCACCACGCTGTCTTTCTTGGCTTGCGCGGCGACCGGTTGCGGCAGCAGGGAAAGAGCGGCGATCGCGGTCACCGCAAGCAATGCTAATTTCTTGGACATGCAAACGCTCCTGAACGGGACGGACCGAATGGTCCGCCGACTAATCCTTGGCCCAGACTATCACGCTTCACCTGCAAGGGTAGGCAGCGCCATGATCGTCTCGGCATGGTGGCATGCGGCGGTATGGCCCGGTCCGACGCTGCGCGCAACCGGGGCTACCGCGGTGCAATGCGCGTCGGCAAAGGGGCACCTCCCGGCGTAAGCGCAGCCCGTTGCCCCCACAGATTGCGACGCGACCGCCGGCGTGCCGCGCCGCCGCTGGCGGCCCGGACGGGCGCGCGGCACTGCTTCGAGCAACGCGCGGGTATAGGGATGCGCAGCCTGGTTCAGCAGGTCCTCCGGGGCGCCCTGCTCCACGATCCGCCCGAGATAGATCACCGCGATCTCGTCGCACAGATATTCCACCACCGCGAGGTCGTGGCTGATCAGGACATAGCTCAGGCCGAACTCGTCCTGCAGGTCCTCCAGCAAATTAAGCACCTGCGCCTGCACCGAGACGTCGAGCGCGCTGACCGGCTCGTCGGCGACGATCAGCTTCGGCTGGGTGATCAGCGCGCGTGCGATCGCGATCCGCTGCCGCTGGCCGCCGGAGAATTCGTGCGGAAACTTGTCCATGTCGGCATCGCGCAGGCCTACCTGCTTCAGCACCGCGGCGACGCGGGCGCGCTGCTCGGGGCGATCGACATGGCCGATCGCGGTCAAAGGCTCGGCGACGATGCGCGTCACCGTCTGGCGCGGATCGAGCGAACCGTAGGGATCCTGAAACACCATCTGGAAGTCGCGCCGCGCACGGCGAAGCTCGCGCGGGGCCAGCCGATGCAGGTCGCGCCCGAGCAATCGCACCGAACCCGAGGTCGGCGTCTCCAGCGCCATCACCGCGCGCGCCAAAGTGGATTTGCCGGAGCCGGATTCACCGACCACGCCGAGACTTTTCCCCGCCGCGAGCTGCAGGCTGACGCCGTTCAGCGCCAGCACCTGCCCGCCTGCCCGGAACAGGTTTTCCCGCGGCAGCGCATAGCGCTGCACGAGGTCGTCGACTTCGAGCAGCGGCGGTTCGGGCGCAATGTCGGCTGATGCCATCGTGCTCATGCGGTCACCGTCCCGATTCGGTTCGCCATCGAGACGTCGGTCCGCAGGCAGCGCACGGTGTGATCGGCCTTCACGGCGACGGGCGGAGGAAATACCGCCCGGCAGCGGGCTTCGGCGATATCGCAGCGGTCGGCAAAGGCGCAGCCGGCGGGCAAGTCCGCGAGCTCAGGCACGGTGCCGAGGATGGTCTGCAGACGGGTACCCTTGGTGGCGCCGAGTTTTGGCCGCGCGCGAAACAGGCCCTGGCTATAGGGATGGCCGAGGCCCGCGAACAGTGTCTCGATCTCGCCGTTCTCCACCACGGTGCCGCCATACATCACCATCATCCGCTGCACGTTTTCGGCGATGACGCCGAGGTCGTGGGAAATCAGGATCATCGACATGCCGCGCTCGGCCACCAGGTCGGCGATCAGGTCGAGGATTTGTCCCTGGATGGTGACGTCGAGCGCGGTGGTCGGCTCGTCCGCAATCAACAGATCCGGCTCGCAGGCCAATGCCATGGCGATGGTGATGCGCTGGCGCTGGCCGCCGGAAAACTGGTGCGGGTAGGCATCGACCCGCCTGGCGGCATCGGGAAGGCCGACACGGTCGAGCAATGCGATGGCTTCGTTGCGCGCCTGCGTGGCGGAAAGGCCCTTGTGCCGGCGCAGCGGCTCGCCGATCTGGCGGCCGATCGTGTGCATCGGATTGAGCGCCGTCATCGGCTCCTGGAAGATCATGCTGACGCGGTTGCCGCGCAGCTTGCAGTAGTCGGCCTCGTCAAGGCCGATCAGTTCCTGCCCGTCGAACCGGATGCTGCCGCTGATCACCGCGCTCTCCGGCAACAACCCCATCAACGCCATCGCGGTCACCGACTTGCCGCAGCCGGATTCGCCGATCAGGCCGAGCGTTCCGCCGCGCGCCAGCGAAAAGCTGACGCCGCGCACGGCGTCGGCCGGGCCGCGGCTGGTATTGAGCCGGACGCGCAAATTCTCGACTTCGATCAGCGGAGTTGCCTTGCTCATCACCGCTCCCGCGACAGCCGCGGATCGAACAGATCCCGCAAGCCATCGCCCAACAGATTGAGTCCCAGCACGGCGGTCGCGATCGACAATCCCGGATAGACCGCCAGCAACGGCGACTGAAACAGCAGGCTCTGCGCGTCGTTGAGCATGCGGCCCCAGGACGGCTGCGGCGGCTGGGTGCCGAGGCCGAGATAGGACAGCGCCGCCTCGGCCAAAATCGCCAGGGCGAACTGGATCGTCGCCTGCACGATCAGGATGGAAAGGATATTGGGCAGCACATGCTCGATGGTGATGCGGAACTTGCCTTTGCCGGACGCGCGCGCCGCCAGCACGAATTCGCGCGCCCAGATTGCGTTGGCCGAACCGCGGGTGATGCGCACGAAAACCGGAATCTGGAAAATGCCGATCGCCGTGATCGACGTCACCATGCCCGGCCCCGCCACCGCCGCCAGCATGATCGCCGAAAGCAGCGCCGGAAACGCAAAGGTGAAGTCGCTGAGCCGCATGATCAGCTCCTCGACCCATCCGCGGCGCGCCGCCGCGAGCAGTCCGAATGTGGCGCCGAACGTCAGGCCGATGCCGACCGCGATGATCCCGACCACGATCGAGGTCCGGGCGCCGACCATCAGCAGCGACACAACATCGCGGCCCAGCACGTCGGTGCCGAGCCAATGCGCCGACGAAGGCGGAATGAGCTTGTGCGCCATGTCGATCTCGTAGGCCGGCCATGGCGTCCACACCAGCGACAGCAGCGCCGCCGAAATCACCAGCAGCGTGAGCACGCCACCCGCCACGAAGCTGCGGTGGCGAAGCGCGCGCCGCCAAAAACTTTTGCCCGACGCAAGCAGCGGCGGCACGCCTGCACCACCAGGCGGGACGACATCCAGCGGCATCGCCGTCGCAGGCTCGATGCTGCTCATAATTCATTGGCCTTGATGCGGGGATCGATCACGGCATAGAGCACGTCGACCACGAAATTGACGATGACAACCATCGCCGCCAGCAGCATCACGCAATTGCGGATCACGATCAGGTCGCGGTTGGAGATCGACTGCAGGATCAGGCGTCCGAGGCCCGGCAGATAGAACACGTTCTCGATCACGATGGCGCCGGCGAGCAAATTGGCGAATTGCAGCCCCATCAGCGTCATCACCGGGATCATGGCGTTGCGCAGCACGTGCCCCCACAGCACCTGTCGCCGGGTCAGGCCCTTGGCGCGCGCCGTGCGCACGAAATCCTCGCGCAGGACTTCGAGCACGGCTGAGCGCGTCACCCGCGCCAGGATCGCAGCCTGCACCACCGCGAGCGAAATCGCCGGCAGCAACAGCGACCGGATGCCGGGAAGGATACCCTCCCCCCATCCGGCGAAGCCGCCGGCGGAGAGCCATTGCAGCTTCACCGAGAACAACAGGATCAACAGAATCGCAAACCAGAAGTTCGGGATCGCGATGCCGAACTGCGTCACCGCCATCACGCCGACATCGCCGACCTTGTTGTGATTGGCGGCGGTATAGACGCCGGCGGCCAGCGCCAGCACGACGGTCAGCAGCATCGCCATGACGGCGAGCGGAATGGTCAGCGCCAGCCGCTCGGCGATCAGGTCCGCCACCGGCGTGCCATAGGAATAGCTGTTGCCGAGATCGCCAACCAGAAGTCCGCCGATCCAGTGCAGGTAGCGAACCACCAGAGGCTGGTCGAGCCCGAGCTTGACAGTCATCGCACGGATCGCTTCCGGCGAGGAATCGGCGCCCATCAGCATCTCGGCGGCGTTGCCCGGCAACGCATCGAGGACGAGAAAAATGATCAGCGAGGCGCCCGCCAGTGTTGCCACCAGCGTCATAAGGCGTCGCAGAATAAAGAGACTCACGCGCTGCTTCCCCTCGCGCCCTCACCAGGCGAATTCGCACCCCCAATCATCCGATCTTTGAGAACGGCATTCAATAGGGTTGCGACCGGTTCCGGCATCGTCACGTCGCAGGCGGCAAGGCCGGCCAACAGTCGAGTGAATTCTGCGCGGCTTCGAACAACGCACAGACCCGCAGCAACTCGGCATCGCCGCGAAACTGTCCGACCAATTGCAGGCCGATCGGCAGTCCGTCACGACCGAAGCCGCAGGGCATGCTCACCGCAGGATGTCCGGTCATGTTGAAAGGCATCGTCCAGGGAAACCAGTTCGGGCGAACGTCATCGCGTATTTCGCCGTCGATGTCGATCGTGCCGAACAAATCCTGCTCAATCGGCAGCGCGGTCCGTGTTATCGTCGGCATCGCAAGCAGGTCGGCGCGCGCCAGCAGCGACTGCACGCGACGGAACAGGATGGTGCGGTCGAACATCGCCTGCTGGTAGTCGACGCCGCTCATTCGCTGCGCCAGTGCGATCTGCCTGAGAAAGGTTTCGCTCAATTCCCTGGGATGCTCGGCCGCGAGCTTTTCAAACCGGGTCCGCCAGGCGGTGTGGTTGATCGCGCGCCAGATCGGCTCGACCTCGAAGCCGTCGCCCGGCATTTCCTCCAGCTTGGCGCCGCAGGCCTCGAGGGTTTTCAGGCTTGTCCTGAATGCCGCGGCAACGTCGGCCGATACCTTGCGGCCCGGCGGCGCGAGGCAAAACAGGATTTTCTTGTTGCTGAGATCGCCACGCGGCGAGGCGTCTTCAATGTAATCAGCGCGGGGAATTCCGATCGACCAGGGATCGGAGGCGTCCTCGCCCGCCATGACCTGCATCATCAGCGCCGTATCGGCCACGGTGCGCGTCATCGGCGTGACATAGGTCTGGTTGCCGAAAGCGTCCTGCACCTGGCTGTGCGGAATCACGCCATTGCTCTGCTTGATCCCGACCACACCGTTACAGGCCGCCGGAATCCGGGTCGATCCCCCGCCGTCGGTTGCGACCGCGAGCGGCGCAATGCCGGTTGCGACTGCGACCGCCGCGCCTCCACTGGAACCGCCGCTCGAGCGCTCCGCGCTCCAGGCGTTGCGGGTGCGACCAAACAACGGTAAATCGGTCAGGCATTTGCTGCCGAATTCCGGTGTCGTGGTCTTGCCGATCAGTATGCCGCCTGCCGCGCGCAGCCGAGCCACGGCGACGGCGTCATGGTCCGGGACGTTATTCGCATAGGGAACCGCGCCGAACGTCGTGCGCACGCCCTTGGTATTGACGATGTCCTTGACGGTGAACGGAATGCCTTCCAGCATCCGTAACGGTTCGCCGCCCATGATCCTGCGTTCGGATTCCTTGGCCTCAGCCAGAGCCTGTTCGCCACAAAGCGTAATGAAGCAATTCAGCTCAGGCTGCAGCCGCTCGGCGCGCGCCAGCACAGCTTTTGTCACCTCAACCGGCGAAATTTCCTTAGCGTTGATGCGACCTCGCAGCTCGATGGCGGAGAGGAAGCAAAGATCGTCGCTCATCCCAAGGCCACTTTCCCAACCCGACGCGAGATTGCACTGGCGGCGAGAATGGCACTCCTATCAACCTGCCGTCCAATGCGAATTTTTCGCCGGCCAAGCGGATCCCATACCAGACGGCTTCCCTTGGAACGGCACTCTAAATCGTTCATTTCGTTGATCTTCTTGTCGTATGTGGATTGTTGCTCGGACGCTGGGTCAGACTAAACGCCACGTGGCGTATGCAGCGCCGAGATGCTTATATCGCCATCAAGGCGGTCTCAAAAAACAGAACAGCCATAGGGAGAGCGAATTGGCCGACAGCAAGAAAAGCAATGTGACACGACGCACGCTGCTCAAGGCGGGCGCCACGATTCCGCTTCTGGGGATGGCAGCACCCGCCGTACTGGCGCAGGCGCCGTTGAAATCGCCGACAAAGATTCTTGATTTCATGACCAACGCCGATGTGGCGAAAGCCGAGCAGGAAGGCCAGCTCGTGTTCTATTGTCATGAGAACGAGGCCGGCACCGCCGGGATCATGGAGGGATTCAAGAAGGACTTCCCGAAAATCAATACCAGCTATGTGCGGGCGCAGACCGGCGCGCTCTACAACAAGATCGTGTCCGAACGCTCCGCCGGCCGTTTCGACGTCGACGTCCTCCAGCTGTCCGATCTGGCGCCGGCGGTCGATTTCCAGAAAAAGGGCGGTTACGAACACTACGTCTCCCCGGAGACGCCTGCCTACAAGGCCGACCACCTGAGCACGCCGGCCGGTTCGTTTTTCTGGACCGGCGTCGACCCCGCCGGGATCACCTACAACTCGACCAAGGTCGCCGCCGCGGACGCGCCGAAGACATGGCAGGACATTCTCAATCCGCGCTGGAAGGGCGTGATCAGCTGCAAGATTGCCGCCTCCGGTTTGCAGTTCGTGCAGTGGTACACGCTGCGCAAGCTCTACGGACCGGGCTTCTGGAAGGAGTTCGCCAAGCTGAACCCGCACGCCTTCGATTCCCGCGTCCAGTTGTTCGACCGCCTCGCCAAGGGCGACGACACGATCACCGCGATCGGCGAATATCCGGCCTACATCCTGTTCAAGGACAAGGGCGCCAAGGTCGAGTTCGTCGCGCCGCCCGACGGGCTGGTATCGACGCCCTTGGTTGTCGGCGCGGTCAACAAGGCGCCGCATCCGGAAGCGGCCAAGCTGTTCGTCGACTGGGCGATGTCGAAGCGCGGCCAGGCCTGGTACCAGTCCAACCCGAATCTCTATTACGGATCGGTGCGCACCGACGCGCCGCCGATGCCGACCGGGGTGCGGCTCGCCGACCTCAAGCTGCTCTACCCGGCCGACTGGGACGACTACGCGGCACAACGCGATGTCTTTTCCAAGGAATGGAACGGCATGCTCGGTCTGTGAGCGGACTGTCCGTGCCATCAGCGACGTCGCCCGTCTCCGCCCAGCAACTGGCTGGGTACGGGGTCGCGGCGGTTGCTGCGGTCCTGGTGCTGTACCCGGTCTTCTTCCTGTTTCAGGCAGCGCTCGATGTCGGCGACCCGCAGATGCGGCCGCCGACCGCCTACGGCTTCGACAATTTCAGCGGCATATTGCAATACCCGCAAATCCTGCTCAACACGTTGACGGTGTCCCTCGCCGCCACCGTCATGGCGCTGGTGTTCGGCTTCGTGATGGCGTGGATCCTGACGCGCACCAACGTGCCCGGCCGGCTTCTGTTCGAACAACTGATGGCGGTTCCCTACTACCTGACGCCGTTGCTGGGCGCGCTGGCCTGGAGCCTGCTCGGCTCGCCGGAGAGCGGCTTCATCAACCAGATCTGGCGCGCGCTCGGCGGCGCCGGCCATCTCATCGATATCAATACCGCGTACGGCATCGCCTGGGTCATGGCGCTGTTCGAGGGCTCCGTCGCCTTTGTCATGATCGCCGCGGTGATGAAGTCGATGGACCCCTCCCTTGAGGAAGCCTCGCAGGTCATGGGCGCGAGCCGGCTGCGCACCATGCTGCGGGTCACCCTGCCTCTGGTCGTGCCCGGTGTCCTTGGCGCCGCCATCTTCGTGTTCGCCGAAATGCTCGGCTCGTTTGCAGCGGCGCTCGTCCTCGGCCTGCCCAGCCGTTATTATGTCATCACCACCGCCATCTACCAGCTGGTCCAGCAATACCCGCCGAAGATCCAGGTTGCGGCCGCCATGGGCGTGTCGCTGTTTGCCGTGATGTTCTTCATGCTGTTCCTGTACCGGCGCATCGTGATGGCCGGCAGTTACGTTACCATCACCGGGAAAGCGTTCCGGCCGCGGGTGGCCGATATCGGACCGCTGCGTTACCTGTTGCTCGGCGTCTGCGTGCTTTATCTGCTTGCCGCCGTCGGCCTGCCGCTGGCCACCCTGCTCTATGCTTCGCTGCAAAAGCTTGCCGTCGCCTTCCCCGCCGCCGACAACTGGACGCTGGAAAACTTCCGCGTCGCCGTGACGATGAATGCGGTTCGCTCGGCGCTGTCCAACAGCCTGCTGCTCGGCTTCGGCACCGCGACCATCGGCGTCGTGCTGATGGGATTGCTGGCGTGGCTGATCTACCGCTCGCGGCTGCCGGCCGCCGGCCTGATCGAATACCTCGTGATGTTTCCTCAAGCCGTCCCTCGTCTGGTGTTTGCATTCGGCCTGATGTGGGCCTGGGTGGTTTTCCCGGTCCCGATCTACGGAACGCTGTGGCTGCTGCTGCTCGCCTACCTCACGGTGTTTATGCCGCTCGGCGTCCGCACGATCGCAGGCGTCATGCTGCAGATCGACAAGAGCCTGGAGGAATGCGCGCAGATGTGCGGCGCGTCATGGGCGTTCCGGGTGCGAACGGTGACCATTCCACTGCTGGTGCCGGGTCTTGTCGCCGCGTGGCTATTGCTGTTCATCGCCAGCATCCGCGAGCTTGGCGCCTCCATCCTGCTGATGGGCCCGCATTCCAAGGTGATCACGCCATCGATCGTCGAGTCATGGTTCGGGACCAGCACTGAACTGACCGCGGCACTGGCGCTGATCCAGACGCTGGTGGTCGCCTGCGCCATGGTCGTGCTTGTCGCTGTCACGCGCCGCATCGGCACGCATAGCGTCGAGTAAGGATATCGGGAATCGCAATCATGCACGCGTCGCCATCGCCGAAACCACACATCGAGGTCAACCGGCTCGAACTGCACTACGGCAACGTTCCGGCGGTGCGCGGCGTCAGTTTCGACGTCCTGCCCGGCGAGCAGCTGACGTTGCTGGGTCCCTCCGGCTGCGGCAAGACCACCACGTTGCGCGCGATCGCCGGCCTCGAGCAGCCGACAGCGGGCGAAATCCGCATCGACGGCAACATTGTGTACTCGTCGCAAGCGCGCATCAACATCCGCGCCGAGAAGCGCGGCCTGTCGATGGTGTTCCAGTCCTATGCCATCTGGCCCCACATGACCGTATTCGAGAACGTGGCCTATGGACTGCGCGTGCGGCGTACTGCGGCAACGGAACTGGCCGAAAAGGTGCAACACGCGCTCGAGATGGTGCAGATGGGCAGCCTCGCGTCGCGGCGGGCGGCACAGCTGTCCGGTGGACAGCAGCAGCGGGTTGCGCTGGCGCGCGCGTTCGTATTCCAGCCTTCGGTTTTGTTGTTCGACGAACCGCTCTCGAATCTCGATGCCAAATTGCGGGCCGATATGCGGATCGAGTTGCGCGAGCTTCAGCATCGCCTCGGCATCACCTCGGTTTACGTGACCCACGACCTGGAAGAAGCGCTGGCGATGTCGGACCGCATCGTCGTGATGCGTGACGGCCTGATCGAACAGACCGGCACGCCGGACGAAATCTACCGGCTGCCCAACAGCGCCTTTGTCGCGGATTTCGTCGGTTCCGCCAACCTCATTCGCGGCCGCCATCGGCCGGATCTCGATGCCGGCGGCCTGATCGCGCTCGAAACATCTGGCGGACATATCGTCCACGCCATGGCCTATGGACGGCCCGTTGGCCCAGAGCCGGTGGTATCGGTGCGCACCGTGCATCTCAGACTTTCGACGGAGCCGCCGGCCGCGACGCAAAACGCCTGGCGTGTGCCGATCCGGCAGACGGTGTTTCAGGGAGATTTCACGCAGGTTCACCTCGGCTGGGGCGACCAACATCTGGTCGCG
>CAVUNH010000019.1:0-414299 GCA_963742665.1 uncultured Alphaproteobacteria bacterium | reverse complement strand
ATGCTCATGGCGAGCCAAATTCCGATCGCCGTCAGCGCGATCGTGAAGGCCAGCGCGGCGACATTGGCCAGCATGCGGTAACGGAAGTCGTCCGGCTCGTCTCGCCGCCGTTCGTAGCGGGACAGGTCGTCCGCCACCGGCTGGCCAAGGGTTTTGTCGCCAGTCTTGTCGCCAGTCTCGTCGCGGTGACCCGGCGGATGGGCCGAGGTGCGCGGCCGAAACCTGACCACGACATGCTCGTCATCCCTCTGGATCGGCCGCTGGGTCTTCACTGCTGTTGGTCCGCGGAAGCTGTGATCCCTGTTTAGCACGCCCACCGTGCTTCCGACATAAAATGTTGGTGCACGCATGGCTGCCCGCGTGTTCACGGCATGGTGGAACCCGTTTCAGATCAATTTCTGCTGGTCAAATCCGCAAGGCTTCCAGATGACGGTCGGAATGCGGGCGGCGCGGCCGCCGTCGGACCAAAACGGTCGCGGTTATTTCGGCAGCCGCCCCATCATGTAGAACTCGTCGTTCGGGCGCATCGCGGTGACGTTGGCCATCCGGTTCGACAGCGCGAAGAACGCCGCGATCGCGGCGATGTCCCAGACGTCGTCATCGGAGAAGCCGTGGCCGGCGACCGCGGCGAAATCGGCTTCGGATACCGTGTTGCGCCTCCTGGCTCACCTTCATGGCGAAGTCGAGCATGGCGCGCTGCCGCGGCGTGATGTCGGCCTTGCGGTAGTTGACGCGACCTGGTCGGCGATCAGCGGGTTCTTGGCCCGGATGCGCAGGATCGCGCCGTGGGCGATCACGCAGTACTGGCACTGGTTGGCGCTCGAGGTCGCCACCACGATCATCTCGCGCTCGGCCTTGGTGAGCCCGCCGTCCTTGTCCATCAGCGCGTCGTGGTAGGCGAAGAAGGCGCGGAACTCGTCGGGCCGATGGGCCAGCGAACAGGAAGACGTTGGGAACGAAGCCGGACTTCTCCTGCACCGCCAGGATGCGGCTGCGGATATCGTCCGGCAGCTTGTCGAGGGGCGGCGTCGGAAATCGTTTTGCAACAGGCTGCGTCATGGAAGGGATCCCGGCTATGGCCGCGTGATGCGGCTGTTCCGGAACCATATAGAGTGTTTTCGAGCGAAGTGGATACCGGTTCGCGCGAACAAAATCGCGCGAACGCCCGGGCTTTAGCGCAGCGGCTTCTTCAGCAGCGAGAAGCGATCGGGATCAAGCCCCAACGACGGCTGCAGCATCGGCGACTTCCACGGCACGCGGTTCCAGCGTGCGCGCGGCCGGCCGATCGCTGATCATGGGATCGTTGGGCACGTCGCGATGCGAGGTGGCGCCGCGCCAGCGGTCCAGCACGGCGCTGACGAAATGCATGTCGTGGCCGGCGGCGACCGACGGCGAGGTCGCAATGGTGGCTTCGCTGCGCGGCAACTGGTGGATCGGGACTTCCTTGAAACGCAGCCGCGTCGGCAGCGCAACGCCTTCACCGAAGGCCAGCACTTCGCGGGTGCCGAGCGAGGGCACGAACGACAGCAAATTGGCGGCGGCGTCCGAGACCGCCGAGCGCAGCAGCGCCTGGTCGCGGTCGTTGGCAAGGCGCATCGCAAACAGCGTGTTGCACTGGGAGATGATGGTGGCGTCGAGTTCGGCCGGACGCTGCGTGACGAGGCCGAGATAGACGCCGTATTTACGGCCTTCCTTGGCGATGCGCGAGACCGCCTTGCGGGTCGGTCCGAAGCCGATGTTGCGGTCGGCGGCGGCGTAACGGTGCGCCTCCTCGCAGACGAACAACAGCGGCGAGACGCCGTCGCTCCACAGGCCGAAATCGAACGCCATGCGGCACAGCACCGAGACCACGGAATCGACGACTTCGGCGGGGAAGCCGGCGAGCTGCATGATGGTCATCGGCCGGCCATTGGCGGGCAGGCGGAACAGATGGCTGATGACTTCCGCCATGGTGTCGCCGCCGACATTGGCGTTGTCGAACATGAACGTATAGCGCGGATCGTTGCGCACGGTCTCGATGCGCGAAATCAGCTTGTGATAGATGATGCGCGACGAGCGGTTCTCCAGCTTGCCCATGCGCTCGTCGATCAGCGAAATCAGATCGACGAGGCGATAGGGCACCGGCGTATCGACGGTGTAGCCGATCGCCTTGGGATCGATCCGCTTCAAGCCGACCCGGTCGGCGTTCTGGTACTGGGTGTAGATGCCCTTCGCCATCGGAATCACTTCGGCGAGGATGTCGAGCTCCTCGGGCACGCCGGGCCGGCCGGCGAACAGCACGTCGACGATTTCCTCGAAATTGAACAGCCAGAACGGCAGCTTCAGGTTCCGCGGGTTGAGCACCAGCGCGCGGTCGCCGAAGCAGCGGCCATATTCGTTGTGGACGTCGAGCAGGAAGATGCGCAGGTTCGGGCGCGCTTTGAGGATTTCGTTGAGCAGCAGCGACACGCCGGTCGATTTACCGACGCCGGTCGAGCCGAGCACCGCGAAATGCTTGGAGAGCATTTCCTCGACGTCGACATAGGCGATCACCGAGCGGTCCTGCTGCAGGGTGCCGACATTGATCTGGTCGGATCCGGTCGGTGCGTAGACGGTGCGCAGTTCCGCATTGCTGATCAGGTCGACGGCATCGCCGATGGTCGGATAATTGGTGACGCCGCGCTGGAATTTGGGGCGATCGCCGCCGAGGATTTCGCCGAGCAGGTCGACGCCGGCGGACGCAATATAGCTATCCGAGGTCGGCAGATCCTCGCAGGATACGTCGGTGATCATGGCGACGATGGTGGAAGTCGCGCAGCGGATGCTGATGAAGCGGCCGACGGTGGCGCGCACTTCCGAGGTGGCCATCTGGCTCACCGCCAGAAGTCCGACCCGGGCGAGGGAGCCGCGCACCGAAATCACACGTCCGAAGGATGTCACAGTGTTTAACCTGGCATGTCATGAAACTGGGTCTGGCCTCATTATTGGCAGCCGGGACTAGCGAAACGGTTAAACTGGAGAGGTTCCACATTCGCTAAATCCGCGACATCCTGTCCGACCATTCGCTTTGCAACAAGTTCCGGCCACGGTCCCGACCTGACAGTTACGCAGGAAAATCAGCACTTTCTCGCATCTGCGCCTGCGTCTCGCAACCCGTGCCGGCTTTAACCCTTGTTTACTATTTCGAAGGAGCGCGCCGCATTCGACGATCGCGCACCGGTAACCTCCCGCTCCGGACCGAAGATTGGGACCAGCCCGTGTATCGCGGTAACCGATTGCTAACCGCAAGTTGTAACCCGCCTTCCATCTGTCGTGCGTAACGATGTCACGGTGGGGAGGCACCAGGTGACTTTCGATAACGGCCATCACATGCCGGGCGGTTCTGCGAATCCTGACGCGAAGCTAGGGATGGCGACGCGGCTTGCATTTTGCGCTGTCCTGATCGCCGCGGCGATTTTGGCCGACATGGCGACCTCGGCGTGGGGCGTTCGCGAGCAGGTACTGTTCGCCATGATCGGAATCCTGGCGGTCATCGTCAGTCTGCTGTTGCGGCATCATCGATTGACCGATCAGCGGCTGGCGGCGGAGCGGCGCCAGCTCATCGTTGCCGTGAACAATATCCCGCAAGGCCTTGTTCTCTATGATGCGTCGGCGCGCATCGTCATCTGCAACCAGCCCTACATAGAGATGTTCGGATTGTCGCCGGATGTGGCGAAGCCGGGCTGCACGATGCAGCGGCTGATCGAGCACCGCAAGGAAACCGGATCCTTTGACGGCGACGTCGATGAGTTCTGCAGTGGCATCATCCGCAACGTGTCGCTCGGCATAGGCACGCGCCAGCTCACGGAAGCGCCGGGCGGCCGCGCGATCGAGATCGTCAACCGGCCGCTGAAGGCGGGCGGATGGGTGGCCACGATCGAGAGACATCACCGAGCGCACCCGCGCCGACGAGAAAATCGCCCATCTGGCGCATTACGACGCGCTCACCGACCTGCCGAACCGGGTGTTGTTTCGCGAGCGGCTGGAACAGGCGCTTAAGGCGGTCCGACCGGGCGAACAGCTTGCCGTGCTGTATATCGACATCGACGAGTTCAAGAGCGTCAACGATGCCCTCGGTCATCCGGTCGGCGACGAACTCCTGAAGGAGGTGGCCGAGCGCCTGCGCGGTTGCCTGAAGGAGACCGACGTGGCGGCCCGGCTCGGCGGCGACGAGTTTGCCGTCATCCAGTCCGCTATCAAGAACCAGTCGGAAACCACTCAACTCGTTGATGGAATTTATGCGGCGATCAGGCGCTCCGCTGGAATGCGCGGGTCACCTGATCACCACGGATGCCAGTATCGGCATCGCGCTCGCCCCGGGCGACGGGCTGGACCTCGACCAGTTGCTGAAGAACGCGGACCTCGCGCTGTACGGCGCCAAGGGTGACGGACGGCGGACCTACCGCTTCTTCGAGGCCGGCATGGACGCGCGCGCCAAGGCGCGGCGAATCCTGGAACTCGAATTGCGTCAGGCGATCGCCGATGGCGGCCTGGAAGTCTACTATCAGCCGGTGGTCAATCTCGAGGACGGCAAGGTCTCGTCCTGCGAGGCGCTGCTGCGCTGGCGTCATCCCGAACGCGGCATGATCTCGCCGGCCGAATTCATTCCGGTCGCGGAAGAGACCGGCCAGATCAACCAGCTCGGCAACTGGGTGCTCCATGCGGCATGCGCCGAGGCGGCAAACTGGCCGGAGCATGTCGTGTCGCGGTCAACGTCTCGCCGGTCCAGTTCAGGAGCCAGACGCTGGCGCTCAATGTGGCCGCGGCCCTTGCCGCCTCGGGGCTGGCCGCCTCACGGCTCGAGCTCGAGATCACCGAGGCGGTCCTGATTCGCGATGACGAAGCGGCGCTGGAGGTGCTGCATCAGTTGCGGAAGCTCGGCGTGCGCATCGCGCTGGACGATTTCGGCACCGGCTATTCCTCGCTGAGCTACCTGCAGCGGTTCCCGTTCGACAAGATCAAGATCGACCGCTCCTTCATCAGGGACCTGGCCGGCGAGGGCGCCTCGTCGTCGATCGTCCAGGCCGTCGTGAACATCGCGGCCGCGAGCAACATGACGACGACGGCGGAAGGCGTCGAGACCGAGCAGCAGCGGAACCTGCTGTACATACTCGGTTGCACCGAGATGCAGGGGTTCCTGTTCAGTCCGGCGATATCGGCCACCGAGATCCGCCGGCTGCTGCTCACGCACCGCGGTCGAACCGTATCGGCGGCCTAGTCCCCAGGCCCTGGCCGGCTTCGCGGATACGATCGCATCAATTGGCGTCGATCCCGAGCGGAAGTGGTCCGGCGAAATGCGGACCGGCCTCCCTGCGCGCGGGCGCCGGTGGGCGCCAAGCGTTTCGGACGGATACTCCCCGAACAGCGAATGATAGTAATGTGAGAAGCGTCCGAGCTCGATGAAGCCGTGCTGGATGGCGACCTGCGCGACCGTGACCGTCGCAGGATTGCTGTCTCGCAGGACGGAATGAATGGCGCAAAGCCGTTTGTGGCGCAGGAACGTGATCGGTCCCATACCGAGAACGTCGTAAAACGCGCGGTGCAAGCTCCGTCGCGAGACGTTCAGCTGTGCGCAGATTTCGGAAATGTGGACGGGACGAAGGCCAGCCGCATCGAGATAATCGTCGACCTTGCCGACCAGCTGCGACGCCGAGGGCAACGGCCCTCGGAGTCCGGTGGCAACGAATGCATGATCGTTCCGGTCATGGCGTCGACGATCGACCGTTTCCAGAAATCGGCGACCGCGTCCGACATGGCGGTCTGCTGCCGCGCCAGGCGGGAGACGATCAGGGGCAATCGGCGCGTCGCGGCAACGCCGATCGAAGGGTCCGCACGAAAATGGTTCTTCTTGAGCCATGCGGCCGGATCGCTCAATCTCGATTCGCCCTGAATAGCGACGTGACTTCCGACGAGATCGAGACGGATCGCGGCATAGGCCGCGGCGCCATGGAAAATGCCGTCATGCTCGGTGCTGGGCGGCATGACCAGGACATCCGCGGGGCGCATGTCGAAAGCCAATGGGTAACCCGGTCTTCCGCATTGAGCAGCATACCGACCACGAGCTTGTCGTCGGTCGGAACGCGTTGTGTTCGCACGCCGACGGAAAACGAGCCGATACTGAGCGAGAAATCGCCGATGCCGACATGGCTCAACGAGCCACGAAATTTTCCGCGGCCCAGTTGCATGACATCGACATGGGATCCCTGAATCGCCTGGTGAAGGCCCTCGAAGCTGTCCAGACGACAGGTATTGACCGCAAGGTGCCGGCCCATGCGAGCGCTCCCTCTGCCTTGCAATTGTCGACCCGATCGCGAACGGTATCGGGCTGACGCAAATCACCGCGCTGCAATATTGTAGGCACAACTTTAGAGCGATCACAATGCGTTAGTCGGCCGTAACACAGCACATGAGTTGTTCGATCAAGCGGGCTGCAGACTGGACATCACGACTTCACTCAATTTGTCCGCAGATCGCTCGCGCCTCAAAATCAACGAAATCAATCGATTTGCGAAATCGCGTATGTCAGGTGGGGATTTGGCTCAGTGCAGATTGGCACAAACTGCACATCACACGCATCGAGATTCATTTAGCGTGCAAGCGCGCCGATGCTCGGCCCGTGTCTGGCGCCGCATGCCAGCGCGCCGGAGACGAAGAAATGCGCAAAAAAATGCACAGAAAAACAATGGAAAGAGGGGCTGACTGATCTACGCCTGCCGCGCGCGACCGACGCGTGCAGCCGCAATGGAAAAGGTCTGCCAATGCGTACAATAACAACCGTCAACCGTCTTGCCAGTATCGCCAGCATCCGGCCTTCTGCGATGCGCCGCGACGGCTTGGCGGTGCACGCGTTCGTCGGCTTCGCGCGACATGTCGCGCGCTACGCGTTCGTCATCGCGCAACCATCACGCGGCAATCCAACCCGATGATCGAAGTTCGCGCGAGCGCGCGACGCGGCGGCGGCGCGGCGCTGCCGTCGGACCGCGTGGTGGCGTCGGCAACGAGCCGGACGGTGGTGCGAGGCGGTGCAGTGGCAGGCGGCGCGCGTCCCGGCCGCTGGGTGCGTCCGGCGCACTACTCCTGGCGTCCGGGCGGCGCGATCGCGGCGGGCGCTGCGATCGGATTCGTCGCTGCCGCGACGGCGGCAGCATGGGCAGGATCGCCGCCGGCGCCCGGCTATTGCTGGTACTACACCGATCCAGCCGGACGCAGGGATTCTGGGACGTCTGCCCGTAACCGCGCCCGTCTGGAGTCTGCGCCATGACGTTGCTGCAAACCGATATCGGCGGGACGGAAAAGCACATCGGAGGATAACCGGACCGCGGACATGGTCCGGATTCCCGGCGGCACGTTCCGCATGGGCTCCGACCATCACTATCCCGAGGAAGCGCCCAGTCCACCGCGTGACGGTGGATGGTTTCTGGATCGACCGCACGCCGGTGACCAACCGTCAGTTCAACGGTTTGTGATCGCGACCGGCCACAAGACCTTTGCGGAGATCCCGCCCGATCCGAAGGATTATCCCGGCGCGCTGCCGCATATGCTTTACGCCGGTTCGCTCGTGTTCGTGCGGCCGCACTCGACCTACGATCTGCGCGACTGGAGCCAGTGGTGGACCTTCATGCAGGGCGCCGACTGGCGCCATCCCTATGGGCCGAGGAGCGACATCAACGTCCTGAACGATCACCCCGTGGTGCACGTGTCTTACGCGGACGCGCTCGCCTATGCCCAATGGGCAGGCAAGGACCTGCCGACCGAAGCGGAATGGGAATTCGCCGCGCGCGGCGGGCTCGACGGCGCCGAATTCGCCTGGGGCGATGAGTTCACGCCCGATGGCGTGCACATGGCCAACACCTGGCAGGGCGAATTCCCGCTGCACAATCTCCGTGAGGACGGCTACGAGCGGACGTCACCGGTGACGGCCTTTCCGCCGAACGGCTACGGCGTTCACGACATGATCGGCAATGTCTGGGAATGGACCTCCGACTGGTATACGCCAAAGCACGAGGCCGACGCGCCGAAGGCGTGCTGCATCCCGGAAAACCCGCGCGGCGGCGGCGAGGAGGGCGAGCCTACGATCCGCGCCAGCCCAACATCAAAATCCCGCGCAAGGTCATCAAGGGCGGCTCGCATCTGTGCGCGCCGAACTATTGCCGCCGCTATCGCCCGGCGGCGCGACACGCCGAGGCGATCGACACCTCGACCAGTCATCTCGGATTTCGGTGTGTGGTGAGGATACGCCAGATCGGTGAAGTCCGCTTCGACGGATGCGAGTTCAGCGGCAAATGCGACACGGTCACGTCGCTGAATGACGCCACGTCCGCGCGAGGCCGTGAAGGACGACGAATGTAGGACGTGCCGATGAAATTCGCGATGTCGATCGGGCCAGTGAAGTCCGCGATTTGAGCATGAAAAACGGTGATGTCAGCTCGGGTTCGGCTCCCCAGACCGCATGAACTACACGGTGCTCGGCGCGACGGTAAATCTCGCCGCCCGTCTCGAAGGATTGAACAAGAATTACGGGACGTCGATCCTGGTCAGCGCCGCGCTCAAGCAGCGCGCCGGCAGCCGCTTCAGCTTCCGCAGCGTCGATCGGATCAACCCGAAGGGTTTTGCCGAGGCGTTTGAAATCTACGAACTGAGGTCTCAGTCGACGGACGAAGTGGCCGGCGACGCCGAATTCTGCCGGGAATGGGAAATGGTTTATGCGGCGTTGCGAAACGGGCCATTGGCCGCGGCAGAAGACCTGCTGGCAGCTTTCCTGACGAAGTACCCCGGAGACGGCGTTGCTCGCTATCACCGGGGACTGCCGCGCATGGCAGTCATCCCGATGGCCCATCTTAATTGACACCGGCAACAGCCGCGCGGTATCCACGCTGAGGTAACAAGAAGAAACAGGGCAGGGTGGAACGCGATGAACCGCGACAGCGGGTCTTGAGCGACCTCGCGCGGCCTTCCGCGCTCGCACCATTCCGGATCCGGAATTATCGTTTCCAGTGGCCCGCCGATCTGCTCACCTCGTGGGCGTTCGAGATGGAGGCGCTGATCCTCAGCTGGTACGTGCTGGTCGAGACCGGGTCGGTGCTGTTGCTCACGGTGTTCGCTTCGCTCGGTTATATCGGCACCCTGGTGGCCCCGATGTTCGGCGTGGTCGGCGACCGCATCGGTCATCGCGATCTGCTCGCCATGATGCGCGCGACCTACGCGGTGCTGGCGACCACGCTGATGACGCTGGCGCTGACGGGGCATCTCACGCCGACCTTCGTCTTTGTCGTCGCGGCAACGATGGGTGTGGTCCGGCCGTCGGATCTCGGCGTGCGCGGCGCACTGGTCGCGAACATCATGCCGCATGGCCAGTTGATCGGCGCGATCAGCATTTCCCGCACCACGATGGACACCGCGCGCATC
The DNA here is from genome assembly GCA_963742665.1 of uncultured Alphaproteobacteria bacterium. Taxonomy (GTDB): domain Bacteria; phylum Pseudomonadota; class Alphaproteobacteria; order Rhizobiales; family Xanthobacteraceae; genus Bradyrhizobium. The sequence continues at coordinate 404,876 of CAVUNH010000019.1, read as the reverse complement.
ACCGGCGCGTTGAGCGGCGCCGGGCTGTTCGCCTCGCTCGGGATGGGACCGGCCTATGTGGCGATCGTCGGCCTCTACATCATCGCCACCGCGCTGACGCTGTGCATCGTGGCGCCTGCCAAACCGCATCGGGCCGGTGACGCCGCGAGCGAGGTGCTGCGGCGTTCGCCGATGCGCGACCTGAAGGAGGGCGTGGCGTATTGCTGGACCACGCCGGGGATGCGCGCCGCGCTCTGGATCGCGTTCCTCGCCAACCTCACCGCCTATCCGCTGACCAACGGCCTGCTGCCCTACATCGCGCGCGACCATCTACGGCACCAACCAGACCGGGCTCGGCTATCTCTCGGCGAGCTTTGCGATCGGCTCGCTGGTCGGCTCGATCGTGCTGAGCCTGGTCGGCGGCATCCGGGTGGCGCGGCTGATGATTGCCTCGACCGTGCTGTGGTACGCGGTCTTGCTGCTGTTCGTGCAGATGCAGACCGTGCCGACCGCCATCGCCTGCCTGGTGGTGGCCGGCTTCTCGCAGAGCCTCGCCATGATCTCGATCGCCGTCATCCTGATGCGCTCGGCGGCCGAGAATTTCCGCGGCCGGGTGATGGGCGTGCGGATGATGGTGATCTACGGCCTGCCGCTGGGACTGATGGCCGCCGGCAGCCTGATCGACACCATCGGCTTTGCGGCGACCGGAACGTTGTATGCGGTGGCCGGCATGGCGCTGATGCTGACAATCATCCTGCACTGGCGCGCGGATCTGTGGTCGGAGCATGCGCCCGCCAATGCGCGGTAGGCTTGCCCGCTAATTCCGTGTTTCGGACGTCATCGTGCCGCGCAGCCCTGCACGCGACACCGCGGCGCCGATCGTGGGAACCTCCATAACGACGTAGCGCAGTGCAGCCATGCCGCCCTCCAGCCTTGCCCATATATTTGTTGACTGGACCTTATGATTTGTACAACTGTACAAATCTAACGGTGGAAGGCAAACCGAATGACGCGCAACCCAAATATGCGGGAAGCCATCCTCAGCGCCGCCGAAACCCTGTTTTCTACCAAAGGATTCAACGCGGTATCGATCCGCGACATCGCGCTGGAAGCGGGCGCCAACCCCGGCAGCGTCACCTACCATTTCAAGAGCAAGGACGGCCTGCTGCTCGAAATCTACAAGCGCCATTGCGGGCCGATGAACAAGCGCCGCATCGAACTGCTGGTTGCCGCCAAACGCGTGCGCGACGTGCAGGACCGGCTGGAGGCGATCGTGCGCGCCTATGTGCAGCCGGCGTTCTCGTCGAGCAGCGATCTGGCAGGCGGCGGCGCGCGGTTCACGCGTCTGCGTGCGGTGATGTCGGCCGAAGGCAACGCCGTCGTCGGCCGCATCATTGCGGAAATCTTCGACGACACCACCAATGCGTTCATCGAGGCCGTCGAGCAGAGCCTGCCGCATCTGCCGCGCAAGACCATCGTCTGGCGATCGCAGTTTTTGCTCGGCGCGCTCTATTACACCCTCGTCAACCCGGAGCGCGTGACAAGATTGTCGCGCGGCGAAGCCGATGGCGGCGATATGGCTGACGCCATCGAGCAACTGGTTTCCGCCACCGTCGCCTCGCTGCAGGCGGCCGATATCAATGACGGCGCTGGCGCCGCAGTGCCTGCCGCCAGGGCCAGTCGCAGGAAAGCGCCGGACAGCTCGCGCGCGCGGACGGCGTAGCACACGATGCCGAAGCCGACCATGAGGCCGACGATTCCGGGACCCGATCCCGATACGCGGACGCCGAAATTCCGCCTGCCGCCGCTGGCCTGCGACGCGCACACCCACATCTTCGGCCCCGCGCGACAAATATCCCTATGCCGAAGGGAGGCCCTATACGCCGCCCGACGCGCCGCTCGAGGATTTCAGGGCGTTGCACGCCAAGCTCGGCATCGGGCGGGCCGTGATCGTCAATGCCAGCGTGCACGGCACCGACAACCGCGTGGCGCTGGATGCCATCGCCGTGAGCGGCGGCACCTTTCGCGCCGTCGCCAATATCGACGACGGCATCACCGAGCGCGGCCTGCGCGAGTTGCACGACGGCGGTTTCCGCGGCTGCCGCTTCAATTTCGTCCGCCATCTCGGCGGCGTGCCCGACATGGCGGCGTTCCATCGCATCGTCGCGATGGTGGCGCCGCTCGGCTGGCACATCGATCTGCATTTCGATGCGATCGACTTGCCCGAGTATGCGGACATGCTGGCGAAATTGCCGGTGCGCTACACCATCGATCACATGGGGCGGGTCAAGGCCGCCGACGGGCTCGACCAGTTGCCGTTCCGCACCCTCATCGACCTGATGAGGCGCGACGAGAAATGCTGGGTCAAGGTCTGCGGCTGCGAACGGGTATCCTCGGGAGGTCCGCCGTTCCACGACGCGGTGCCGTTTGCGCGCCGGATCATCGAGACCGCGCCGGACCGCGTGATCTGGGGAACCGACTGGCCCCACCCCAACGTCAAGGCGATGCCGAACGACGGCGATCTCGTCGACCTGATTCCGTTGTTCGCGCCGGAGCGGGAGCTTCAGCAGAAGATACTGGTCGATAATCCCGCGCGATTGTTTGAATTCTGATCAGATGACGATGACAGGCTTGCACAAGGGATTTGGTTTGGACGCTCGCCGCGTAGCGGTCGCGGGAATCGTCGCGCTGGCCGCCTTGTTGCTGGCGCCGCAAACCACGTGCGCCGGGAAATATCCGGATCGTCCGGTACGGCTGATCCTGCCGTTCGGGCCGGGCGGTGTTGCCGACGTCACCGCGCGGATCGTCACCGAAAAGCTCGGCGAAAAACTCGGGCAGCGCTTCATCATCGAGAACATGCCGGGCGCCGGCGGCATCAATGCCGCGCGCGCGGTGCTGTCGTCGCCGGCCGACGGCTATACGCTGGCGCTGTTGAGTAACGGCACTGCTATCTCGGTCTCGCTGTTCAAGGACCTGAAGTTCAATCCTCTCACCGATTTCGTTCCGGTTTCGAGTCTCGGGTATTTCGACTTCATCTTCGTCACGCAAGCCGGGTCGCCTTATCCGACCTTGGCGGATTTCATCAAAACGGCGAAGCAGAAGCCCGGCGTGCTCAATGTCGGCACCATCAATGTCGGCTCGACGCAAAATCTCTCGGCGCAATTGTTCAAATCGACCGCCGGCGTCGATGTCACCATCGTGCCGTTCCGAAACTCGCCCGAAGTGCTGGTCGCGCTGTTGCGCGGCGATATCCAGATGGCGATTGAGAACTACACCATCGTGCAATCCAACATTGCCGACAAGAAGCTTACCCCGGTGGCGACATCGGGGCCGGTCCGCACCAGTTTCCTGCCCGAGGTTCCAACGGTGAGGGAAGCCGGCGGCGGCGATTTCGAGGCGCGGTCGTGGAATGCGGTCTTCGCGCCCAAAGGCACGCCGCCGGAGGTGATCGGGACGCTCAATGCCGCGCTGCGCGAGGTGCTCGAGACGCCGGACTTGAAGAAGCGCGCGCGCGAGCTCGGCATCGAGGCCAAGGCCAGCACGCCGGAGGAAATTCTCGGCCGGCTCAATGACGACATCGCGAAATGGGCTAGAGTGATCGAGCGGGCAGGAATTGAAAAGCAGTGATCGAGAAGCAATAGCCGAAAAACAAATAGAAGGAGGAAACCCCAGACATGAGCAACGCAAACAAGACCGGCCTCGTGGTCACCGCGCATCCCGGCGATTTCGTCTGGCGCGCGGGAGGGGCGATCGCGCTTCACGCCAGAAAAGGCTATCGCATCAAGATCGCCTGCCTCTCGTTCGGCGAGCGCGGCGAAAGCCAGTTTGCCTGGAAGGAAACGGGCGCCACGCTGGAAAAGGTCAAGGCGGGGCGGCGCGACGAGGCGCAGCGCGCGGCCGAGATGCTCGGCGCGGAAATCGAATTCTTCGACGCCGGCGACTATCCACTGCGTCTGACGGAAGCGCATTTCGACCGCATGGTCGATATCTACCGCGAACTCAATCCGTCCTTCGTGCTGACGCATGCGCTGGAAGATCCCTACAATTTCGATCATCCCAATGCCGCGCATTTCGCGCAGGAAACCCGGGTGGTCGCGCAGGCGATGGGCCACAAGCCCGGCGCCAAATACACCTATGCCGCGCCGCCGGTGTTCCTGTTCGAGCCGCACCAGCCCGAAATGTGCAATTTCAGGCCGCAGGTGATCCTCAACATCGACGAGGTCTGGGAACAGAAGCGCAAGACGTTCGAGATTCTCGCAGCCCAAAAGCATTTGTGGGCGTATTACGAACGGGTCGCGCTGCAGCGGGGCATGCAGGGCGGCCGTAATTCAGGGAAGGCCATGACCTATGGCGAGGCCTATCAAAGGCTGTTCCCGATGGCGATGGAGGAATTGGTATGAAAACGGTAGTTGTTCGAAACATCAAGCGCACCGAGGCGGATCTGGTAAAGCGGCTCGCCGCCGTCGGCGTCTCCACGGCCCATGAGGCCTATGGCCGCTTCGGGCTGATGAAGCCTTATCTGCGCCCGGTCTGGGCCGGCGCCGAGGCGGCGGGCACCGCGGTGACCGTGCTGGCGCATCCCGGCGACAACTGGATGATCCATGTCGCGGTCGAGCAGTGCAAACCTGGCGACATCCTGGTGGTCGGCTGCAGCGCCGACAACACCGACGGCATGTTCGGCGATCTCCTGGCGACCTCGCTGATGGCGCGCGGCGTCAAGGGCCTCATCATCGATGCCGGTGTCCGCGACGCCAAAACGCTCCGTGAAATGGGTTTTCCGGTGTGGTCGAAGGCGATTTCCGCCAAGGGCACGGTCAAGGCGACGCTGGGGGCCGTCAACGTTCCGGTGGTCTGCGCCGGGATCAACGTATTTCCCGGCGATGCCGTGATCGCCGATGACGACGGCGTCGTGGTGGTCAGGCGCAGGGATGCCGCCGATGTCGTGGCCAAGGGCGAGAAGCGGGCCGCGGACGAGGAGGGCAAGCGCAAGCTGCTCGCCGAAGGCAAACTCGGACTCGACATGTACAATATGCGCGAGCCCTTGGCGAAGGCGGGCCTCGTCTATATCGACGAGCCGGAGGAAGACTGAGGTGGGATTACGTCTGCGCACCCTGCTCGGCGACCATCCCGGCACATCGGCGCTGAAGAAAGGCTCGATCAAATCCGATCTGGTCGAGTTCGACTTTGTCGACTATTCGCCGACCAACAAGGGTTTCAAGCCCATGGTCCGCGAGCAGGCCTTCGACGTCTCCGAGATGGCCATCGTCACCTATCTGATGGCGAAGAGTTTCGGCAAGCCGATGGTGCTGCTGCCGAACGTCGTGGTGGCGCGATTCCAGCACGGCCACGCGCTCTACAATGCGAAGCGGGGCACGCTGAAGCCGTCCGACCTGAACGGCAAGCGGGTCGGCATCCGCTCCTTCACCACGACCACCGGCGCGTGGCTGCGCGGCATTCTTGCCAATGATCATGGCGTCGATCTCAACTCGATCGACTGGGTGACCTTCGAGGATGCGCATGTCGCCGAATTCAAGGACACGACGAAGCGCGCGCCGGCCGGAAAGCAGATCGTCCAGATGCTGCTCGACGGCGAGCTCGACGCGGTGCTCGGCGAGAAGGTGGAGCATGCGGACCTGAAGCCGCTGTTCGCCGACGTCGCCGCGGAAGAGAAGGCCTGGTTCGCCAAGCACGGGATCGTGCCGATCAACCATTTGGTCGTGGTGAAGCTGGGCCTGTCGAAAGAACATCCGGACGCCGTGCGGGAAGTCCATCGTCTGATCGCGGAGTCGGCCAAGGCGTATCCGCCGCGCCGCACTTCACCGCGGACGAAATGCGGCGCTCGCTGGAGCTGATCATTGGCTACACCGCGCAGCAGGGGCTGATTCCGCGCGCATTCGCGGTCGACGAGCTGTTCGACGACGTGACGCGGGCGTTAATCTAACGGAGAGATGCGATGACACCCGAACCGATCTTCGATCTCGCCCATCTCGGCCACATGGAATTGCTGACGCCGAAGCCGGACGAGAGCCTGAAATTCTTTGTCGACGTCATGGGCATGACGGAGAGCGGCCGCAAGGGCGAGTCGGTCTATCTGCGCGGCTGGGACGATTACGAACGCTATTCGCTGAAGCTGACCGCGTCGAAAACATCGGGCATGGAGCACATGGCGCTGCGCGCGCGCAGCCCGCAGGCGCTGGAGCGCCGCGTCGCCGCGCTGAAGGGCTCCGGCTTCGAGATCGGCTGGACCGACGGCGACATGGGGCAGGGACCGACGTTCCGTTGCCGCGACCCCGACGGCCACATCGTCGAGCTCTACTACGAGACCGAATGGTACCAGGCGCCGCCCGAGCTGAAGCCGGCGCTGAAGAACCAGGCGCAGCGCTTTCCGGCGCGCGGCGTCAACGTCCGCCGGCTCGATCACCTCAATTGCCTCGCCGTCGACATCAAGGCCAACCGCCTCTTCTTCGAGAATTATCTGGGCTTGCGGACCACCGAGCAGATCGTGCTCAACGACGGCACGGAAGCCGCGATGTGGATGACGATGTCCAACAAGAGCTACGACTTCGCCTATACCCGCGACCACTACGGCAAGAAGGGCCGCTTCCACCACGTCACCTACGCGCTCGACAGCCGCGAGGAGATCTTGCGCGCCGCCGATATCTTCCTGGAGAACGGCGTCTACATCGAGACCGGCCCGCACAAGCACGCGATCCAGCAGACCTTCTTCCTCTATGTCTGGGAGCCCGGCGGCAACCGCGTCGAAGTCGCCAACGCCGGCGCCCGTCTCATCCTGGCGCCCGACTGGAAGCCGATCGTCTGGACCGAGGAAGAGCGCAAGAAGGGCCAGGCGTGGGGGCTGAAGACGATCGAGTCGTTTCACACCCACGGCACGCCGCCGGTGTGAGGGGCGATGTAGGGCGGGTTCTCCTTAACCCGCCGTTCCGTGCGCGATGGCGGGTTAAAGAGAACCCGCCCTACGTGGTCTCGCGGCGCAATCGCGTCAATGCCGATTCAACCTCAATCACCGTCCCGCTGTCGATCAAGAAACGTCCGCAACGCGGCGAGCACGGGAAGCACCGCCTCCAATTGCTTCTTGCCGATTGTCGTTTCCAGGGCCGCCAGATGGTGCTCGATCGCCTTGATGGATTGATCGCGGGCCTTGCGACCTGATGCCGTGATCGCGATGCGCTTCGAGCGTCCATCCGTTGCGTCGGGTTCCGACGTGACAAAACCCTTGCGTTCCAGCCTTTGCAGGGTGCTGGTCATGGTCGCCTTGGTGACCTGAATGGCGCTTGCCAGCTCGACGGGGCTGCGATGGCCGCCGACCCGGACGAAATGGTTCAAGACCACGAACTGCGGTAACGTCAGGCCAAACGGCATCGATCGTTCGAACAGCGTCGAGCCGAGCTGGTCGATGATGCCGATCTCGTTCATGACGCGGAAGGCAAGCGGGTCGGACATCAGGCTCCAATCAGTCGGCTCGCTAACGGCCAACGCGGTGTTTTTGCTGCTAGGCTACCATAGCCGAGGCGCGCCAGCATTTGAACGCGCTCGCCGTGGTGTGCGCCGAGGGTGGCGTGGACCTCCGCAAACGACTTCGCCATTTCCGGGAATTCCTGCAGGGCCTGGCTGACCGGATGGAATGCGAGGCTTTGCCGCGTGGCCTCGAGATTTATTCGAACGAATGCGCGTCCGGCTGCCAACTGGTCGGCACGCGAATTGCCCGGCGTCGTGATCCAGGCATAGCCCATGCTGCTCGCCATGATCGGGCGGTAGCGATCCGCGCTGGCGCTGTAAGCCATCGTTCCGGGATGCGCGAGTTGTTCGCGGGACAATTGTCCCGCCATGGCCAAGGCTTCCAGCAATGGTCCGCCAATTGAAATTCCGTCGGGATTACGGTCGATCTCGTTCTTGCCGATGCGCATGAGGTCGACACTTTCCTGCCAGGTTCGCTGGGTCGCGAATTCGGTGTTCCACGCGTCCCAGGTCACGGTGCGTAAGCGCTGCACCACAGCTGCGTCGACGGAGGTTCCGATTTCCGCCTGCGGCGAGGCATGGGCCGTCAGCGCATCAAGCACGCTTCTTTCAATCGGTCGCGCGGTGTCGAATGGCGCTTTGTTCGAATGCCGGTTCGGGATGGCAGCAAACAGCGGATCTTTCGTCACTGCGCCGGTCGCCGCAAAGCGCAGGCTTGCGATCGGGCGGTGGTCGAGCCGTTCAACTGGAAGCCCTTCCGGAAACGGCGTAATCTCCATGCCGAAGCCACGCTGCGCCGCTGCGATGCGTGCAATTTCCAGAAAGCAGCCAAAGCCGATGAGGATCTGGCGGTCGAACGGATCGGTCTGCGGCAGGCGTCGATCGAGGTCGCAAAAGATCACCGCCTGATCCAGGCCTGCGAGCCGGATCAGCCATGGCTGCCGGTTATGCGGATTGGGGGCGAGGATGGCATGGCGGAATGCGTCGAGCCTGACATCGGCAGGGGGCGCGTTATCGAGCTCCTCCCACGGCAACAACGCTCGCTGGGGCGTGCGGGTTGCGGCGAAAGTGCCGCCCACGCCGACCAGCGCCAAACCCGTGCCGCCAACAGCTTTGATAAAGGTGCGCCGTGACATTGCCATGTCTGCTCTCCAGTAGTATGATATCGAACGAGTATAGTTTGATATCATACTAAGTCAAGCCGATCATCCGTTGGGTGCGCGCGACGGTCGCCGGCCGCAATACCCTGTTCAAATCGAGAGAAAGCCCTCGATCTCGTTTGTCCACGTCGTCCAGGCTGGTTCGTCGGGCAGGATCGCGTGATTGACGCTTTCCAGCGCCACAAGCATCGCGCCAGGAATTGATGTCGCCAACAAACGCCCCTGTCCGAACGGTGCAACGTGGTCGTGGAGGCTGTGCGTGACCAGCGTGGGTGTGCGAATGTTGGGCAACACGTCCACCACGTCGATTTGATCGCAGGCGTCTCTGATCCGAATGGCCATTTCTGCCGATGTCGAGATCCGCATCAAGTCCGTGAACCAGCGAACCTGTTCCGGCGTGCCTTTCGGTACATAGATCGAGGCGAAGGCCTGCATGAAGGCTGAATTGTCCTGGCCCCATCCGTAGCGCATCAGGGTGGAAAAGGCCTGTGCCTGTTCTTCGTCCGCGGCCGTCCCGCGTCGCATTCTGCCCTGTGCGTAGCCGCCATGGAGCACGAGCTTGTCGACGCGTTTGGGGTGTCGCGCGGCGTAGACCGCAGCAACCGCCGCCCCTTGCGACATGCCGAACAGCGAGAACCGCTCAAGAGCCAGCGCATCGACCACGGTTTCGAGATCCGAGACGAACGCATCGAACGATATGTCCTGGACCTCCCGGTCGGAGATGCCGGTGCCGCGCGCATCGTAGCGAACGAGCCTGTGGTCGCGCGAAAGGGATTCGAACAGGGGTCTGTGGAAGGGACTTTGCCAATCGTAGTCGAGATGCGTCAGCCAATTGGCCGTCTTGACGAGCGGCGGCCCATCGCCGACCGAAGCTACCGCAAGATTCAAACCGCTCGGCGTCCGGCAAAAGGTGACCTTCTGCTTTCCTTGTGCGCCCATCGCCTGAGGACGCGCGTGCGCCGGGCTTCCAGCGAATGCAGCATCTCGCGCCTCCAGTTGGTCACCGCGGAACAGGAAGCCCCGGCGGGGGACCGTGCGAATGAACGCCTGCTTCTCGCCGGTGTCCCCGATGGCCCGCCTCGCTGCGCTGATCCGGCTGCTCAGCGTTGCCTCCGACACGGTGCGTCCCGGCCAGACGGCATCGAACAGCTCGTTCTTGCCGACCACGCGATCGCGGTTCTCGATCAGGTACAGCAGCAGATCGAAAACCTGAGGCTCGACATGAATGACATCGTCGCCTTGCCGGATCTCGCGGCGGGTCGAGTCGATCGTGTAGGCCGCAAAGAAGAACAGCATTCACCACCTGCTTCCTTGAGACAAATGCAGACGTTCTGCAGGAAAACTCAAAGCCGTCTCCAAGCCTGTCGATCGCCGTTGAGGCAGATTGGGGGCGTGTGCAAAAGAACAATCCCTGACAAGGAGACATTCAATGAAGGCGGTGGAATGGCACGTTCGTCGGTTGGACAACGGCAGCATCGACTACGCCTTCTATCGCGCCGAGGCAACCCGCCAGCGGACAGAGGCGATCCGAGCCTTCTACGCGGCGTTCGCACGCGGCCTGATAAACCAATTGCGCAGCTTCATCGCGCTTCGCCCGCACATCGTGCCAACTCCAGGAAGCGATCGTCCAGGCAAGCTACGTCATCCGCCGTGAACTTGCTTTGCGTTCGCCTCCAATTGGATAGAACGGCAGAATAAACGCGCACGATGGATCGGCCCGATTGTTGGATGCGCCTAATGCGGGCGGTTCCGATGCTTGCGCTTGTTCGGATTTCTCGGACGGGCAAATCATCGATTCGGCTTTTCAGAAATCATGTCAAGCCCTAGAATAAAAAATATTTCGCTTTTCCCGAAGCGAGAACAGGGGCATATCTATCGCCATCCCGTCCCGACAAGAGGGGCGTCGGCCGTCGTCACGAACGAGGGACGGGGATGCGGTGGACGCGGAAGCTGCGACTGACGAGCGTGGCTTATGCGTACGGCGAAGACGTGTGGTCCTGACGTCGCGGTGCTGGCGTCAAGTTCTAGAGAAGCTAACGCTTCTCAGGGCGCGACGGAGGCAAAAGAGCCGTTCTCCGGGGAGAGCACGCTATAAGCCGTAAAGCCATTGCGCAGGGAATGTCGGATGTTCTCCGCTGCCCTGTATGCTCGTGTGCGCACTTTTTGTGCACATTGCACACGAGACCGCGGGTGCAGCGCGCATCCGGCATTCCCTGCGCCCTCTTTTTCGAGAGGTCGCGAAATAACCTGCAAGCCTCGGGCGGATCGCGCCGCGAGAACAATAAGGTGTGTCCTTTGATGCTCAATCGTGTAGAGAGCGGACCGTCGGCGGATTGGCTGGGGAACTAGGATTCGAACCTAGACAAACAGAGTCAGAGTCTGTTGTGCTACCGTTACACCATTCCCCAATAATTGCTCAACGGTATCAATGGTTTAGGATGTCGTTGGGCCATTGGTCGCGACCGGATTGTTGCAAATCCGGCGGACTGGCGCCCTTCTACTCGCTACCTCCCGCCCTTGGCAAGCGCGCGTGGATGGCGTTGTTGCAAGGGGGCCCGGCAAATCCGCTCCGTATTTGCGGGGCCGCGGCCGGGCCGCAGTCGGGGTTGCGCGTATGAGCCTTTCCTTCGAAGAGCTGGATTTCCGCCCCACACCGATGGGCGTGCTCAGCCTGAGACGCCGAAGGCGGCCGATGTCCGATATCGACGTTTATGAAATCAAGCTCGGCGACGAATTCCTGATGTCGAGCCAGTTCACCCTGGCCGAGATCGAACTGGCGCGGCTTGGGCTGGCGGCGCTCGATCGAGGCGATCTCGACGTGGTGGTGGGTGGCCTCGGGCTCGGCTACACCGCACGCGCCGCGCTCGAAAACGCTGCCGTGCGATCGCTGGTCGTGGTCGATGCGCTGGCCGAGGTCATCGAGTGGCACGAACAGGGATTGCTTCCGATCGGCAAGGAGCTGACGGGCGATCCGCGCTGCCGGCTCGTCCATGGCGATTTCTTCGCGATGTCGTCCTCCGCCGAAGGCTTCGATAAGGGGACGCCAGGGCGTCAGTTCGACGCCGTGCTGGTGGACATCGATCATTCGCCGCGCAAGTTGCTGCATCCGCGCCACGCCGCGCTGTACGAGCCGGAAGGGCTGGCGCGGCTCGCCGGCCATCTGCGCCCGGGCGGCGTTTTCGCGCTGTGGTCGAACGATCCGCCGGACGATGCGTTCGAGCGCGCCCTCGCCGACGCCTTTGCAACCGCGACGTCCCATGTGGTGACCTTCGACAACCTGCGAGGGGATCATGATGCCAGCAACACGGTCTATGTCGCCGCGAAAGCCGATTTGCCCGGCCCGAAGGCAACCATCGAAGCGGCGCCTGCTACCAATTGACCGCCCCCGAGGCTGCATGCTGGCCGCCGGCCGTCGCTTGCCGATACCAATCGGCCATGCGATGCTGAATCCGCTGACAAAACAACAGCGCCGGGCCGCCAAGCCCGGCGTATCCAGGGCTTAAAAAAGCCCGGCACCGGGTGGGACCTTTCGGAGATCTTCAAAATGAAATTCAAGCATATCGTTGGGCTGCTTTCTGCCGCCGCGATGTCGGTCGTGCTGGCGGGCGCAGCGTCCGCCCAGGGCACGACCGTCAAGATCGGCGCGATCTATCCCCTGAGCGGCAACGCGGCCTCAACCGGCGTGCACACCAAGGCCGCGTTTGAGGTTGCCGTCGACATCATCAACAACGGCAATCCGGCGCTCGGCAATTTGCCGGTGACCAAGAACGCCGGCCTCAAGGGGCTCGGCGGCGCCAAGGTCGAAGTCATCTTCGCCGACAACCAGGGCAGCCCCGCCGTCGGACAGAACCAGGCGCTTCGCCTGATCACCGAGGAGAAGGTGGTCGCGCTCTCCGGCTCCTATCAGTCCGGCGTTACGCTGACGACGAGTGCGATCTCGGAAAAATACGGAATACCCTTTTTGAACGGCGAGTCGGTCGCGGCCAATCTGACCGAGCGCGGCTTCAAATGGTTCTTCCGGACGACGCCGGTGGCCGGCGACTTCGCCAGGATCTATCTCGACTTTCTCAAGGACATGAAGGCATCGGGGCAAAAGGTCGACAACATCGCGCTGGTGCATGAAAACACCGAATACGGCACCTCGGTCGCCAACGTCATCACCTCGACGTTCAAGGAAAACGGCCTCGCCATCGCCCAGGATATCGCGTACTCGGCCAACACCACCGACGTGCAGAGCCAGGTGCTGCAGCTCAAGGACAAGAAGCCCGACGTCGTGATCATGATCAGCTACACGTCGGATGCGATCCTCTACGCCAAGACGTTCCAGGCGCTGGACTACAAGCCGCCGATGTTGATCGCCGACAACGCCGGCTACTCCGATCCCTCGACGCTGAAGGCGGTCGGAAAGCAGATCCAGGGTATCTTCAACCGTTCGTCGTTTGCGATCGGGCCTCCGGGATCGCCGACCTACCTGATCAACGAGATGTACAAGAAGAAGAGCGGCGGCGACGACATGGACGATACCGTGGCCCGCCAGATGCAGGGCTTCTTCGTGCTGATCGACGCGATCGACCGTGCCGGCTCGACCGAACCCGCCAAGATCCAGGCGGCGTTGAAGGCCACCGACCTCAAGCCCGATCAATTGATCATGGGCTACAAGGGCGTGAAGTTCGACGACAAGGGCCAGAACATTCTGGCCGCCGGCCTCGTGATCCAGTTGCAGGACGGCGAGAACTACGTTCCGGTCTGGCCCAAGGACAAGGCCAAGAGCGCGCCCGCATTTCCCTACAAGGGTTGGTAAGAGATCCAGGGGCGGGGCATCGACCCCGCCCTTTTTGTTTCATTGCTTCGTCAACGATGACGTTTAACCTTTAAGCCGCTGACATGTCTTCCATCCTCGTTCAGGTGATCGTCGGCGGCCTGTTGCTAGGTGCGGTCTACGCGCTGTTTTCGTCCGGCCTCACGCTGATCTGGGGCATGATGAACATCGTCAATTTCGCCCATGGCGATTTCGTCATGCTCGGCATGTATGTGGCGTTCGTGATCTGGACGCTGTTCGGCGTCGGCCCGTTCGTCGGCGCGCCGGTGGCGGCCCTGGTGCTGGCGACGCTCGGTGTCATCGTCTATTTCGGGCTGATCCGCAGCGTGATGAAAGGCCCGATGCTGGCCCAGATTCTCGGCACCTTCGGGCTCGCGCTGTTGTTGCGTTATTCCGTGTTCTGGGGCTTTGGCGCCAACTTCCTGACGCTGCCGAGCGATCTCGTCGGCGGCACCTATGACGTGCTCGGCATCAAGCTGCAGGCGTCGCGACTTTTGGCCGGTGTCGTCGCGCTTCTGGTGACGCTTGGGTTGCATGTGCTGCTGACGCGGACGTCGCTGGGTTCGAAGATGCTGGCGGTGGCCGAGGATTCCACCGCCGCGCAACTGATGGGGATCCGGCCCGACAGCATGCAGGCGATTGCCTGGGCGATCGCGGCGGGCGCAACGGGGTTGGCGGGTGCGCTGATCGCGACCTTCTTCTACATCTCGCCGACGGTCGGCGAGACGCTCGGCATCGTCGCCTTTGTCACCGTGTCGCTCGGCGGTTTCGGCAGCGTGCCGGGCGCGCTGGTCGCAGGCCTCCTGATCGGCGTGATCGAGTCGCTTTCCGCCTATCTGATCGGCGCGGTCTACAAGGACATCGTGGTGTATTCGCTGTTCCTGTGTTTCCTCTGGTTCCGGCCGCAAGGCCTGATGGGCAAGATGTGATGCGGCGCTTCATCTGGCCCTCGGTCGCGCTTGCGCTCGTGATCCTCTATCCGCTGGTGTTCACCACGCCGTTCCAGCAACGGCTGGGCGCGCTGATCCTGCTCTATGCGATCGCGGCGTCGGCGTGGAACATCATTGGCGGCTATGCCGGCCAGGTTTCGGTCGGACACGTCGTGTTCTTCGGTTGCGGCGCCTATGCCGCGATGGGGGCGTATGCGCACTTCGCGCTGCCGCCGACTGGCCGGCGTTCCCGCCGGCATTGCCGCGAGCGTATTGATTGCGGCCGTGATCGGCGTGCCGACGCTGCGGCTGTCCGGGCACTATTTCAGCATGGCGACGATCGCGGTTGCCGAACTCGCGCGGTTGATCGTCACCAACGTCGATTATCTCGGCGCCGCCGTCGGCCTCAGCGGCCCGACGGTGCCGCGCACCGTGCTCGATCTCTCCTTCATCTCGGCGCTGCCGTATTATTATCTGTTCCTGACCGTGCTCCTGATCACGCTCGGCATCACCTGGTGGATGACCAACAGCCGGATGGGATTTTATCTGCGCGCCATCAAGGATTCCGAACGCGCCGCGCGTTCGCTCGGCGCGCCCGCCAGCCGCACCAAGCTCTATGCGTTCATGCTGAGCGCTGGGTCTGACCAGCGTCGCCGGTGCGCTCTATGCGATGATGTTCGGCTTTGTCGATCCTGAATCAGGCCTCGGCATCCTGATCTCGGTGAAGATCCTGATCATGGCCGCCCTTGGCGGCGCCGGTCTGTTGTTCGGACCGTTGGTGGGAGCGGCGATCCTGGTGCCGCTGGAGGAAATCTCCAACAATCTGTTGGGCGGCAAGGGCGCGGGACTGACCTTCGTGGTCTACGGCGCCATCATCGTCCTGATCGCGCGCTTCCAGCCGGGCGGCATTCTCACTTTGATCAAGCGGATATGGACCATCGGCGACAAGGCCGCCAGGAAGGCGGCCGTGGAAGGAGCCGGCGATGCTCCTTGAAGCGCGCGACGTCACCAAAGCCTTTGGCAGCTTCAAGGCGGTCGACGCCGCCAGCGTCACGCTGGAGCAGGGCGACATCCTCGGCCTGATCGGGCCGAACGGCGCCGGCAAATCCACCCTGTTCAATTGCCTGACCGGCGATCTCGCGTCGACCTCCGGCAAGGTGCTGTTCGAAGGCCACGACATCACCAATCTGTCGCCGGAGGCGCGGGCGCAGCTCGGTCTCGCGCGGACCTTCCAGGTGCCGCAGACATTTGAAGGCATGACCGTGCTGGAGAATGTGATGATCGGCGCCTTCCTGCGCACCCCGCATCGCAGCGAGGCCGAGACCAAGGCCCGCGCCGTGCTGGAACGCGTCGGCATGAGCAGGCTGGCGGATGCGCCGGCGCGCTCGCTCGGCACACCCGGCCGCAAACGGCTGGAGATCGCGCGGGCGCTCGCGACCGAACCGAAGGTGCTGCTGCTCGACGAAGCGATGGCCGGCCTGACCCAGCGCGAGGTGCAGCTCGCGATCGATCTGGTGCGCGACATCCACCGCTCCGGCATCACGCTCGTGATCGTCGAGCACATCATGGAAGTCATCATGTCGCTGGCGAGCCGCGTGGTGGTGTTCCATCAGGGCAAGGAAATTGCGCGCGGCAGCCCGCGTGAGGTGACCGCCAACCCTGCGGTGATCGCCGCCTATCTCGGCACCCGCGCCGCCAAGGCCGCCGCGGGTCATACGCCGATCGAGCTGATGGGCGGGCCCGTGACATGAGCGCGCCGTTGCTGCGGATCGAGCATCTCGAAGTCCGTTACGGCGATTTGATCGGCGTCTCCGACGTTTCGCTCGAAGTGCCGGAGGGCAGCGTGGTGGCGCTGCTCGGCTCCAATGGCGGCGGCAAGACCACCGTGCTCAACGCCATCGCCGGCCTGATCCCGGTGCATTCCGGTTCGATTGCCTTCAACGGCGAAGAGATCGGCGGGCAAAGCGCGTTTGCAATCGTGCGCAAGGGCCTTGCGCTGTCGCCGGAAGGCTGGCGGCTGTTCGTGCAGCAGAGCGTCGAGAACAATCTGCTGCTCGGCGCCACGCCGCTGCACGACAAGGCGCGCGCCGCCGTGCTGCTGGAGCGCGTCTACGAGATTTTCCCGAAACTGAAAGAGCGGCGGGCGCAGCGTGCGGGCACCATGTCCGGCGGCGAACGGCAGATGCTGGCGGTCGGCCGCGCGCTGATGAGCGACCCGAAACTGCTGATGCTGGACGAGCCCTCGCTTGGCCTCGCGCCGACGGTCGTGGAGTCCATGTACGAGACGTTCGGCCGGCTGCACCGCGAGGGGCTGACGATCCTGCTGGCCGAGCAGTCGATCGAACTGGCGCTGGAAGTCTCCGATTTTGCGACCGTGCTGCAGGTCGGCAAAAGCGTGCTGTCCGGCACCGCCGCGTCATTGGCGCAGGATCCGCAGGTGCAGAAGGCCTATCTCGGCGGGTGACGGAGGAGCGGCCGAAATGGCGCGGCACTTTCGTCATTGCGAGGAGCCCTTGCGACGAAGCGATCCATCTATCCGTTATGCCGCGATATGGATTGCTTCGCGGAGCCTGTCATCGGGCGCGCCTTCGCGCGACCCGGTGGCTCGCAATGACGACTGAGATTGCTACTTGATCTTGTCGTAGGCCGCGGCGAAATCGGCGAGCGGCATCGGAATGGTGATGGTCTCCTTGCCGAGATTCTGGAACGAGATTTTCAGCTGCTTGCCGGATTTCATCGCCGCCAGCAGGTCGGCCGGGATCGGCGCGTTGGCATAGCAGCCGCGCTGCTCGCAGGTCTGGATCTGCAGATCCGACGTCTTGCCGTCATCGACCTGCAGCCTGGCGCCGGCCGGCAGGTTGAGCCCGAGCGGCAACTGGACGACGGCGATCGGTGTGCGCGTGTCGCTGGCGACGCGGATGTTGATCAGCACGATCAGCTGACCGGTCTTGGTCAGGACCGCGGTCTGCTCGACCGCGCATTCGAGCGGCGCGTCGCGGCTGACGCTGCTGCATCGCGCGACCCAGCCGGGAGGCGCGGGGGTGTTGGCGGGCGCCGCCTCGGCCTGAGGGGCCGGCGTCGGCGATGGCGTTGCCTGCGTCGTGCGGGACGGGGGCGGCGGGGTCTTGGCCTTGGGAGCCTGTTGCGCCTGGCTGAAGCCGGGCGACGCCAGAGCAACAGCCGCGGCGAGGGCAACGCTTGCGAAAATCTTCACTGAACTGGCTCCGGAAAATGTCGCTATCGGATGTGCCGTCAGGCTCTCAAAGTCAAGGCACTTGCAAAGCCAGGGAGCTTGCGAAGTCCGGTCACTCGGCCGCTTGCTTGACCGATCCTTGTTCGTCCGGATGTGCGTCCCGATCGGGATCCGACGACTGTCCCCAGCGCGCGAACGCGTTGGAGAGCCGGTCGAGATAGAGATAGACCACCGGCGTCGTGAACAGCGTCAGCGCCTGGCTGACGATCAGCCCGCCGACCATGGCATAGCCGAGCGGCTGGCGGATTTCCGAACCGGTGCCGGTGCCGAGCATCAGCGGCACGCCGCCCAGCATGGCCGCCATCGTGGTCATCATGATCGGGCGGAAGCGCAACAGCGCCGCCTGGCGGATCGCGGCTTCCGGTTCCATATGCTGGTCGCGCTCGGCCGAGATCGCGAAATCGACCATCATGATGCCGTTCTTCTTGACGATGCCGATCAAGAGAACGATGCCGATCAGCGCGATCAGGCTGAAGTCGAACCCGAACAGCATCAGGATCGCCAGCGCGCCGACGCCGGCCGACGGCAGCGTGGACAGGATGGTGATCGGATGGATGTAGCTTTCGTAGAGGATGCCGAGGATCAGATACACGACGACGAGCGCCGCGAGGATCAACAGCGGCACGGTGCCGAGCGACTGCTGGAACGCCTGCGCGGTGCCCTGGAAGCTTGAATTGAGCGTGGTCGGCGCGCCGAGCTCGACCATCGCCTTCTGCACGGCGTCGGTCGCCTGACCCAGCGCCACGCCCTGCGCCAGGTTGAAGCTGATCGTGATCGCCGGGAACTGGCCCTGGTGGCTGATCGACAACGGCCGCACCGGCACGCTGGTCCAGCTCGCGAAGGTCGACAGCGGCACCTGGTCGCCGGTGGTCGGCGACTTCACATAGATCTTGTTCAGGGTGTCGAGACTGCCCTGCAGTTCCGGCAGCACCTCGAGGATCACGTGGTAGCTGTTGAGCTGGGTGAAGTACTGCGTCACCTGGCGCTGGCCGAAGGCGTCGTAAAGCGTGTCGTCGATCAGTTGCGGCTGGATGCCGTAGCGTGAGGCGGTGTCGCGGTTGATCTTCAGCTCCAGCGTGGTGCCCTTGGTCTGCTGGTCGGTCGCGACGTCGCGCAGCTCCGGCAGCGTCTGCATCCTGGTCAGGATCTTCGGCGCCCACTCGTTCAGCTCGGCGAGATTGGCGTCCTGCAGCGTGAATTCGAATTGGGTTCGCGTCGGCCGGCCGCCGAGCCGCACATCCTGCGCCGCCTGCATATAGAGCCGGGCGCCCTCGACCTTTTCGAGCTGGGGACGCAGGCGCGCGATGATCTGCTGAGCGCTGGCCGTGCGCTCGTTGCGCGGCTTCAGCGTGATGAAGAGATTGCCGTTGTTGCCGGCCCGGCCGCTGCCGCCGATCGCCATCGCCACTGATGCGACGTCGGGATCGGCCTGCACGATCTTGCCGAGCTCTTCCTGATGCCGTTTCATGTCGGCGAAGGAAATGTCCTGATTGGCTTCCGAGGTCGCGGTGATCAGGCCGTTGTCCTGCTGCGGGAAGAAGCCCTTGGGAATGATGACGAACAGATAGACCGACAGCGCAAGCGTGGCGAAGAAGATCGTCAGCGTCGTGAGCTTCCAGCGCAGCGCCAGATCGAGACCGCGCTCATAGCCGTGCAGCATGGCGTCGAAGGCGCGCTCGCTCCATTGATAGAATCGGCCGTGCCTGGTTTCGCTGTGGGCGCGCAGGAAGCGCGAGGCCATCATCGGCGTCAGCGTCAGCGACACGATCATCGACACGAAGATCGTCATCGCCAGCGTGACCGCGAATTCGCGGAACAGCCGCCCGATGATGCCGCCCATCAACAATAGCGGGATCAGCACGGCGACCAGCGACACGCTGATCGACACGATGGTGAAACCGATTTCGCTGGCGCCCTTGAAGGCGGCGGCCAGCGGCCTTTCGCCTTCCTCGATATAGCGCGTGATGTTTTCCAGCATCACGATGGCGTCGTCGACCACGAAGCCGACCGCGATGGTCAGCGCCATCAGCGACAGATTGTCGAGCGTGTAGCCGAACACCCACATCAGCGCGCAGGCGCCGAGTAGCGCGAGCGGCACGGTGATGGTCGGGATCACGGTCGCCCAGAAACTGCGCAGGAAGACGAAGATCACCATCACGACCAGCGCGATGGTCAGCAGCAGCGTGAACTGCACGTCCTCCACCGCGGCGCGGATGGTCTGGGTGCGGTCGCTGATGATATCGATCTTGATCGCGGGCGGGATCGCGGCGACCAGCCGCGGCAGCGCCGCCTTGATCTTGTCGACGGTCTCGATGACGTTGGCGCCGGGCTGCTTGAACACCACCAGGAACACGCCGCGCTTGCCGTTGGCCCAGGCCGCCTGCTTGGCGTCCTCCGGGCCGGTGACGGCCTGGCCGATATCGCGGATCCGCAACGGGCCGCCATTGCGGTAGGCGATGATGACGTCGTTCCAGTCTTTCGAGTCGAGCAGCTGGTCGTTGGCGTAGATGGTGTAGGCGCGCGTGTCGCCGTCGATATTGCCTTTCGGGCTGTCGACGGTGGTGATCGCGATCTGCGCGCGCACGTCCTCCAGCGACAGGCCCTTGGCGACGAGCTTGGCCGGGTCGATCTGGACCCGGATCGCGGGCTTCTGCTGGCCGCCGATGATGACCTGCGCGACGCCGGAGATCTGGCTGATCTGCTGCGCGAGCTGGGCATCGACGCTGTCGCTGACGGTGGTCAGCGGCAGCGTGTCCGAGGTGGCCGACAGCAGCAGGATCGGCGAGTCCGCCGGATTGACCTTGCGATAGGTCGGCGGCGAGGGGAGGTTCTTCGGCAACTGGCCGCCGGCGGCGTTGATCGCCGCCTGCACGTCGTTGGCGGCGGCATCGATCGAGCGGTTGAGATCGAACTGGATGGTGATCGCCGCGGTGCCGAGATAGCTCGTCGATGTCATCTGCGCGATGCCGGGAATCTGCGCGAGCTGACGCTCCAGCGGCTGCGCCACCGAGGACGCCATGGTCTCCGGGCTGCCGCCGGGCAGGGAGGCTGCGACCTGAATGGTCGGGAAGTCGACTTGCGGCAGCGGGGCTACCGGCAACAGCGGATAGGCGACGAGGCCGACGAACAGAATGCCGGCCATCATCAGCGAGGTGCCGATCGGGTAGCGAATGAAGGGCGCGGAAATTCCCTCGCTCATTCCCGGTTGACCTTGGCCTTGGCCGGATCCGAACTGGCAACCGCGGTCGCCACCAGCGTGCCCGGCTGAACCTTGTACTGGCCTGCCGTGATCACCTGTTCGCCGGGCGACAATCCTTCATCGACCACCGAATGCCCGTCGATCGACCGCGTCACCTTGATCCTGCGAAGCGCGGCCTTGTTGTCCTGGTTGACCGTGAACGCGTAGAGACCGTCGGTGCCGTGCTGAACCGCATCGTCGGGCACCACGGTGGCGTCCCTCAACGTCGCAATCAGCAGCCGGGTCGAAACCGACTGGCCCGGCCACAGCGCATGGTCCTTGTTGTCGAACACCGCCTTGAGCCGGATCGTCCCGCTCGTGGTGTCGACCTGGTTGTTGATCAGGGCAAGCGTTCCCGTGGACAGCACGCGCTTGCCGTCGGTGGATAGTGCGATCGTCTTCGGCGGCGCCGACCGCGAGTGCTGCCTTGATATCGGGCAACTGATCTTCGGGAGCGGTGAAGATCACCGCGATCGGCTCGATCTGGGCAATCGTGACGATGCCGGTTTGGGTCGCGGCATTGACGATATTGCCGACGTCGACCTGGCGCAGCCCTGCGACGCCCGAGATCGGCGCCTTGATGGTGGCGTAATCGAGCTGGGTCTGGGCATTTTCGATCGCCGCCGTGTCGGCGGCGATCTGCGCCGTCAGTTGCGCAACGGTCGAGCGCTGCGTATCGGTCTGCTGCCTCGTCGCGAATTCGCCGAGCTTGGTAAAGCGCTGCAGGTCGAGATTGGCGTTGGCGAGATTGGCTTCGTCCTGGGCTTTCTTGGCCTTGGCCTGATCGAGGGCGGCCTGGAACGGCCGTGGATCGATCTCGATCAGCGTGTCGCCGGCCTTGACGAACTGGCCTTCCTGGAAGGCGATCTTGTTGATCTGACCATCGACGCGGGTGCGGACCACGACGGTGTTGAAACCCTGCACCGTGCCGAGGCCGGTCAGGTAAACCGGGAAATCGGCTTGTTCGACCGGGGCGATTTTGACGGGGACGGCGATCCGCGCCGGTGCCTGCTTTTGGGTATTCTCGGTACGTGCGGCATGGTCGTCGCCGTGAAAACGCTGCCAGCCGAAATAGCCCAGCCCCGCGACCGCTGCGGTCACCAACACCCAACGGATTGTGCGCGATGTCGACATGCAAGCTTCTTGGGTTCTTCCTGGGATCAGAAGACAAGTGGTGGGTGTTCAAACCAGTTCCCGGACGCCACCGGTGTAAACTGCGCGCCGTTTGCGTGTAAACACACGTAGGCTTGAAGAATCCTAAACAATTGGAAAGGTTTGGGACCGCGGTGTCCGGACTGTCCGATCCGAAACATCGCTACAAAATGCGAGCCGGATGCCAATGTGCCGGATGGTTGCCACGGCGCCATCGCAGTCACCACGGAGCGTATCGACAACAGCGCAGCTCCGGATGCAACCGCAGCAGCCAGGCCAATTGTACGTGACGACCGACGGATCGCCGGGCCGCACTATCTCATCACAATTCGAAACGGTTGAAACGCGATTGGACGTCGTCCAGATCGCGCGCACCATGTCGCCAAATCAGGCATGCATGATCGGTGAACGATGGCCCTGCGAAATCTTTGCAACGGGATTGATTGCGCATGCCAAGGTCGATGAATTGTTTCGCGGATGATTCCATCGAGCCCGGATCGATTTCAGCGGAAGCCGGGAAAGCCTTATTTTGCAGTTGTTTTTCGCAGCAGTTTAGAACGCTTCAAAGATAAGTTTAGAACGGTTTCAAACTGCAGATTAGAATCTCTTTCAACTTGGTCAATTCACGCGCGCTGTTGCCGCAATCGCATTGACCCGAATTTTCTCGCTCGATAGCAACGGTACATCGCGCATCGAAAATGTCGCTGCGCGCGTTTGCAATCTGGAATTCGAAAGTCGAGGGGCACGCGGGTAAAATGAGTCAATCAAGAACAATGCAATCATCGCGTTCGGGCCGCAACCTGCGCCGACAAAACCTGGTAACCGCAGGCGTTCGGGCGGCGTTATTCTCCGTCAGCTACGCCGCGTTCGCCATCATTGCCTCGACGGCAGCGCAGGCGCAGAGCGCGACACCGCGGGAAGGGCAGTCCGGATCGCAGCTTCCGCCGATCCAGGTCACGGCTCCCGAAGCAAAAACGCCGCGCCAGCGCGGCGCCCGCGCGGCGCGCCGACCGCGCAGGCGCGCGGCGCCGGTCGCAAGCCGCGCGACAGACCGAACCGCAGGCCGCGCCGAAGAGCTTTGGCCAGTCGCAGGATGCGCGCACCGGCACGACCGGGATCTACGCCAACAGCACGTCGAGTGCGACCAAGACCAACACGCCATTGTTGAATATTCCGCAGTCGGTCAGCTGTCGTGACCAAGGATTTCATCAGGGATCAAAGTTTTCAGAGCCTGACCGATGTGACGCGCTACGTTCCGGGCGTCGCCATCCATCAGGGTGAGGGCAACCGCGACGAACTCGTGATCCGCGGTGTCAACTCCAGCGCCAATTTCTTCGTCAATGGCTTCCGCGACGACGTCCAGTACTTCCGGGACCTCTACAACGCGCAGAGCGTCGAAGTCCTCAAGGGGCCGAGCGCACTGATCTTCGGCCGCGGCGCCGGCGGCGGATTGGTCAACCGGACACTGAAGCAGGCCGACGGCACGCGGGTCTACGAGGCCACTGATGCAGACCGGATCCTACGGCGACAAGCGTGTCGCGCTCGACGCAGGACAGGCGGTCAATGAATACGTCGCGGTGCGGCTGAATGCGTTTTATGAAAACAGCGATACGTTCCGCCAGTATGGCCACCTCGAGCGCTACGGCTTCAATCCCACGGTCACGCTGAAGCCGACCGACGACACCACGATCAAGCTGAGCTACGAGGCCTATCACGACTATCGCCTGGCCGATCGCGGCAATCCCTCGCAAGGTCTTCCCGGTGGCGCAACGCGCTTCAATCCCACCGGGCCGTTCGCGCCGAACGGCGATCTCACGAAATTCTTCGGCAGTCCGTTCTTCAACTATGCCCATGTCGACGTGCAGACCGGCATGGCCGTCATCGACCACGATTTCGGCAACGGGCTGACCGTCAGGAACGGCTCGTTCTACGCCGACTACAACAGGGGATACCAGAACGTATTTCCCGGCGGTACCGGCGCCCCTGCGGCGCTCGGTGGCGGAGCGGTAACGCCGAATCAGGCAGCGGTCACGCTCAACGCCTACCAACAACTACACGCCGCGCGAGAACGCGTTCAACCAGACCGACTTCATCTACAAGACCATGACCGGTCCGGTGCGGCACACGATCGCCTTCGGCACCGAATTCGGCCGTCAGACCGGGCTGTCACTGCGCAACTCCGGCGTCTTTCCGGGCAACGCGAACACTTGCGTATCGACCGTCGTCAACCCGTTCAACCCGACCTATTTCGGGCCGGTGACCTTCAATCATCTCGCCAGTGACGCCAACAGCAAGTATCGGCTCAACATCGCGTCGGGCTATGTGCAGGATCAGATCGAGGTGACGCGCTGGCTGCAATTCCTCGTCGGCGCGCGCTATGACAGTTTCGATCTGACAGCGCTCGACCAGAACACCAGCATCCAGCGCAACCGGGTCGACAGACTTTGTCTCGCCGCGTGCCGCCGTGATCGTGAAGCCGATCGACACCGTGTCGCTCTATACGGCCTGGAGCACGTCCTATCTGCCGGCGTCGGGCGATCAGTTCAGCGCGCTTAATCCCGGCACCCTGATCCTCCAGCCGCAGAAATTCGAGAACACCGAAATCGGTGCGAAGTGGAACATCAATCCGAAATTGCTGTTCACGGCCGCGGCCTACGAACTCATTCGCACCAACGTGCCGATCGCCGACCCAAGCGGCAACGGGCTATTCTTCCCGAGCGGCGCGCACAAGATCCGCGGGTTCGAGACCGCCTTGACCGGCTATGTGACGCCCGATTGGCAATCCCAGTTCGGCTATGCCTATACGGATGCGCGCATCACCAGCGCCACGTCGCCGACGATCGTCCCCGGCAACCGCGTTCAGCTCGTTCCCTACAACCAGTTCTCGCTGTGGAACAAATACCAGATCGATCCGATCTGGTCGGCGGCGCTCGGCGTGATCTATTTCTCGGATTCCTTTGCTTCCTCCGACGACACGGTGCGGCTGCCCGGCTTCGTGCGCGTCGATGCGGCCGTCTATGCCAAGCTCAGCGAGCACTGGAAGATGCAGCTCAATGTCGAGAACATTTTCAACAAGGGCTATTGGGCGACCGCCGACGGCAACAACAACATCTCGCCGGGCCAGCCGCGTACCTTCCGTCTCACCGCGATTGCGAAATTCTAGCCGTCGCGAACGTGAATGGAGGACCGGAAAATTCACGAGTACCGATCGCGTGAACCGCGCGACTTACGCCTTTTTTCCGGTCCCGGAGCGTGTTACGGCAGGCTCCGGGTACACAACCCGGACTGAAGGCTCAATCTCGCGATTTTGGCATGATTTCCTCGGGCGAAATGAGCTTGAAACGGTCAACTTGACCGGCGCTACCGGACACGGATCGGCAACAGGCCCGAAGGATGAAGCGCAGCAATGTTTAGAATCGTTCTCAAATTGCTGACGGCGTTGACGATGACAGCCGTCGCTTCCGCGGCGGTGGCCCAGCAGCGCCAGGCGCCGCAGGGCGCTCCGGTGGTAGCGGCGCAGCCGGCAACCCCGAGCGCGCCGGCCCCGGCGCGCTGTCCAGGCGCCTGCGCCGTCGCCGGTCCCGGCGCCTGCTGTGGCGCCTTCTGCTTCGGACGCGACCGCAGCGCCGGTCGAACGTGAGGGCAAGTTGTTGAAGGCGGCCGCAGCCGAGCTGCGCGAATTGTCGCCGTGGTCGATGTTCAAGTCGGCCGACGTGCTGGTCAAGGCGGTGATGATCGGTCTCGCCTTTGCCTCGCTGGTGACCTGGACCATCTTCATCGCCAAGATGATCGAACTCACCTTCATTCAGCGCAAGCTGCGCGCGGCGCTCAACAAGATCGGCGACGCGCGCTCGCTGGCCGAAGCGCAGTTCGCGCTCGGCGCCAAGGGCAGCGTGCTGTCGTCATTGCTCGCGGCCGCCATGCGTGAAGCGCGCCTGTCGGCGGGGATCTCGAGCGATTCCGGCATCAAGGAACGCGCGGCCTCGAGCTTCGCCGAGATCGTGCGCGCCGAAGCGCGGCGGATCAGGCTCGGCATGGGACTGCTCGCCACCATCGGCGCGACGTCGCCCTTTGTCGGACTGTTCGGCACGGTCTGGGGCATCATGAACAGCTTTATCGGCATCTCGAAATCGCAGACCACCAATCTCGCGGTGGTGGCGCCCGGCATCGCCGAGGCGCTGCTCGCGACCGCGATCGGTCTGGTCGCGGCGATCCCGGCCGTCATCATCTACAATCACTTCGCGCGCGTCACCAAAGGCTACCTGGAACTGGTCGGCCGCGCGTCGGGCGCTGCGGGACGGCTGCTGTCGCGCGATCTCGACCGCACCCATGTCAGTTCCGTCGGCGGCTCGCATTCCCGCGCGGCGGCGGAGTAGCCGATGGGCGCGTCGATCGCAGATACCGACCTCGACGACGACAGCGATTTCGCGGAATCGCACGAGATCAACGTCACGCCGTTCATCGACGTCATCCTCGTCCTCCTGATCATCTTCATGGTGGCGGCGCCGCTGTCGACCGTCGACCTTCCGATCGATCTGCCGACATCGACGGCGACCCCGCAGAAGAAGCCGGACAAGCCGACCTATGTCAGCATCAAGCCGGATCTTGCGGTCGCGATCGGCGAGAACCTCGTCAAGCGGGTCGATCTGGTGCGATCGCTCGATGCGATGGCGGATGCCAGCAAGGATCGCTACATCTTCCTGCGCGCCGACCGCGCGGTGCCCTATGGCGAACTGATGGACGTGCTGGAAATCCTGCGCGCCGGCGGCTACTCGAAGATCAAGCTGGTGGCGCTCGAAGGCGTTCCGGATGCCGCGGCGCCGCCGGCGGCGCCGGCAGACAATAGCAAGCCTTGAGCGGCCAAAACTCGATGACGGACCTCGTGGAGCAAAAGCCGTCCCGGCGGCTCTGGATTTTCGCAGGCGTCTGCGCGCTGGCGCTTCACGTCGGCGGCGCGGCGCTGGCGATTTCGCATCTGCAGACCGAAGAGGCGGACGACGCGCTCGGCGCGAATGCGATCGAGATCGGGCTCGAACTGGCCTCGGTACGTCATGAAACCACCGACCTGCCGGCTGGTCCGGATACCGACGCGTCGATGGCCTCGCCCCAGCTCGCCGAACAGAAGGCCGAGGTCAAGGAAACCGAACTGCCGAAGGACACGCCGACCGAAGCCGATGACCCCGACCGGGTGGTGACGCCGAACGAGTCGAACAAGCCAAAGGAAGACGATCCGAAGATCGCTGCGGTGCAGACGGCGGCCTCCACCGAGTCGGTTGCGGCCGAAGCCACCGCCACGCCAAGTTCGGAAGCCATTCCGGAAGGACCGCGCTCGATCGCGCCGGCGATCGGCACCGGCGAGACCGCGCGCCGCGTTCGCGCGACCTGGCAGAAGGAACTGGTCGCCCATCTCGACAAGCACAAGCGCTATCCGTCGGAACGCCAGCAGAAGGCCGCCGAAATCTACGTTCGCTTTACGCTCGACCGGCTCGGCCACGTCCTCTCGACCGCGATCGAGAAAAGCTCGGGCGATACGGCGTTCGACGAGGCCGCGCTCGCGATGGTGCGGCGTTCCGATCCGGTGCCGCAGCCCCCGCCACTGGTCGCCGACGAAGGGCTGAGCTTCACGCTGCCGGTGATCTTCCGGGTCAAGGGCAAGAGCTGACGCTGCGTCGCTGCGTGGCCGCGTAGGATGGGTAGAGCGCAGCGAAACCCATCGATTGCAGCGCGCGGATAGACGATGGGTTTCGCAAAGAGCTCAACCCATCCTCAGCCGGATCGGCGGCACGGCGCCGGGTCGTGGATCGATGGGGACCAGGGAGGAAAGCCCCATCATCTGTTCGAAGAGGACCGCCGCCTGCAGCAGCTCAGCTTCGCCTCGATGAGGGCCGACCATCTGCAAGCCGACCGGGCGGCCATGCCGATCGAAACCGCATGGCACGGCAACGGACGGCAAAGCCATCATGGTGGTTGCCGCTGTTATCAGCGAGCCTCCCAGATAGTTCTCGAGCTTCTTGCCATCGATCGCTGCCGGCATCCGCGACTCGACATCGAAAGCAGGCGTCGAGGCCCCCGGCGACACGAGAAGATCGTAGGTGTCGAAGAATTCGGTCGATGCGCCGGAACAGAGCCGCACGCTCGCGCTCGGCGGCGGCGAGTTCGCTTGGCGACTGCCGCAGGCCGTGCTCGGTGTTCCAGATGATGTCCGGCTTGATCTGGTCGCGGTGCATGGCGAGCATCAGCTCGCGCTCGACCACGAAATGCTGCGATCTCAAGGTGAGAAAGGCCTCTGCGATGTTGCCGAGGTCGGGGCTGGCTTCCTCGACTACCGCACCGAGCTCCTCGAAACGGCGCGCCGCCTCGGCACAGATCTCCCGCGTCTCCCGGTCGACCGGCACCTTGCCGCCGAAATCGGCGGTGTAGGCGACGCGCTTCGGCGCAATCGGGGCTGGCAACCGCAGCGGCGAACGAACGATGCGGCGCCTCGAAAGTCAGAGGATCGCGCGGGCAGTAGGCCCGCCATCG
This sequence comes from uncultured Alphaproteobacteria bacterium, assembly GCA_963742665.1. Taxonomy (GTDB): domain Bacteria; phylum Pseudomonadota; class Alphaproteobacteria; order Rhizobiales; family Xanthobacteraceae; genus Bradyrhizobium. The sequence continues at coordinate 376,348 of CAVUNH010000019.1, read as the reverse complement.
TATCGAGAAACAGCGCCACGTCGGCCACGTTGCGTGCCATCGGCCCCTGGACCGAGAGCGGCGAGAACAGGTTGTTGGACGTGCCGCGCGTGACCCGACCCGGCGAAGGCCGCAAGCCGACGACCGAGCAGTAGGTGGCGGGTCGGCGCAGGCTTCCCGCATGGTCGGAGCCGTGTGCGAGCCATACCTCGCCCGCAGCGAGCGCGGCGGCGCCGCCGCCGGTTGAGCCGCCCGGGGTCAGCGCGGTATTCCACGGATTGCGGGTGCGGCCAAACACCTCGTTGAACGTCGAGCCGCCGGCGCCGAATTCCGGCGTGTTCGACTTGGCGATGACAATGCCACCCCTGCGCTCGATCCGTTCGACTACCGGGTGTGAACGCGTCGGCACATGGTCGCGGAAGATCGGTGAGCCGTAGGTCGTGCGGACGCCTGCGACATCGGTGAGATCCTTGATTGCGACCGGCAGGCCGTGCAGCCAGCCGGGCTCAGCCTCAGCCTCGCGGCCTTCGCCGCGCATAAGCTTTTCGGCATGGGCACGCGCGCGATCGATACATAAGGTCGGCAGCGCATTGATGTCAGGCTCGACTTCCGCAATCCGACGCGTTGCGGCGTCGATGAGGTCGAGCGGCGTGATCTCCCGGCGCTTCAGGCGAAGCACCGCCTCGGTTGCCGTAAGCCGGCACAGCTCATCGTGAGGAGGCGACATGTATGCACCAGTTCTGCCTGGCCAAGAAACCCTAAAAGAAAGCCTTAGGGCGGCGCCGGGTCAATCGGCCGATCGTGGCCCGGTGGGTTATCAAAGCCGGAGTGATCCGCGAGGTTCGCTCAAGGCTCGATCGCGAAAAATGCCGGCGATCGCTCGCCGGCATTTTCGTTTGGATCGATAATCCGCCGTCTCAGCTCTTCTTCAGCATCGGGCAGACGCTCTTCTCGAGCGGGATGAACGCTTCCGCGGCCGGGATGGTGGCGACGAGGTTGTAGTAGTCCCACGGATATTTCGAATCCTGCTGGCTTCTTCACCTCGAACAGATAGGCCGGGTGGATCTTGCGGCCGTCGGCGCGGACCGCGCCCTTGCCGAACAGGGGATCGTCGGTCGGCATTTCCTTCATCTTGGCGACGACCTTGGCGCCGTCATGCGGATTGCCGCCGAGCGCGTCCAGCGCCTTGAAGTAATGGATCAGCGAGGAATAGACGCCGGCCTGCACCATGGTCGGCGGGTTCTTCTTGTATTTCTCGTTGAAGCGCTTGGTGAAGGCGCGGGTCTGGTCGTTCATGTCCCAATAGAACGTCTCGGTGAAGTTCAGGCCCTGCGCGACCTTCAGCCCCAGCGCATGAATGTCGGTGATGAACAGCAGCATGCCCGCGAGCTTCTGCCCGCCGGCGACGATGCCGAACTCGGCGGCCTGCTTGATGGCGTTGGTGGTGTCGCCGCCGGCATTGGCAAGGCCGATGATCTTCGCCTTCGAGCTCTGCGCCTGCAGCAGGAACGAGGAGAAGTCGGCATTGTTGAGCGGGTGCTTGACGCCGCCGAGCACCTTGCCGCCATTGGCGGTGACGACGGCTGCCGTATCGCGCTCGAGCGCATGACCGAAGGCGTAGTCCGCGGTCAGGAAGAACCAGCTGTCGTTACCTGATTTGACCAGCGCCTTGCCGGTGCCGTTGGCGAGCATCCAGGTGTCGTAGACCCAGTGGATGGTGTTCGGCGAACACTGCGCGCCGGTGAGATCGGAAGAGGCCGAACCCGAGTTCAGGTTGACGACGTTTTTTTCCTTGGCGAGGTTGGCGATGGCAAGACCGACGCCGGAGCTGGCGAGGTCGACGAACACGTCGACCTTCTCGACGTCGATCCACTGCTTGCCGATGTTGACGCCGACGTCGGGCTTGTTCTGGTGGTCGGCGGCGATCAGGTCGATCTTCCAGCCCTTGGCCAGCAGCCCGGAATCCTCGATCGCCATCTGCGCCGCGGCGGTGGAGCCGGGGCCGCCGATGTCGGCGTACAGGCCTGACTGGTCCCCGAGACTTCCGACCTTGACGACCTTGTCGAGCGTTTGCGCCAGGGCGCCGCCTGCAAAAACCAGGCTCGTGGTCATCACCAGGGCTGCGAGTGTCCGTTTCATTTCACCTCCAAAGGATATTTTGAATGTTAGCTAAACTTATCGGGTCATTATGCCCGGCATTGGGACCGCCGCCTAGGCGCTGCGGCGCATCAAACGTGCCGGAATATTCCATTTCACGGTGAATTCAAGGAGCGAGCGAATGGCACGACAACCGCGTTCAGGGGCAGAGCGGACAGTCGCGCTTTTGATCCAAAGCAGAAAAATTCCAACGCGCGGAATGTTAGCCTGACCCTCGGGCATCGCCTGAATTGAATTGTATTGCCGGATAGCTGCTCCACCGAGACAGGCGGGGAGTTCTACGCTATTTCTGACCCTCGCTCGCTCCTCACGACCGGACGGCTGACGGGCATCGACGGGCAGGAAAATGAAAAGACTGACACGGCGCACGTTCTTGACTGGTTCGGCGGCGGTGTTGTGCGTCCCGTCCGTGAAGACCGTGGCGCAATCCTCGTGGCCCACACGTCAGATTCGTATTCTCGTGCCGTATCCACCGGGCGGCCAGACGGACGGCATCGCGCGGGCTTTCGGTGACTATCTGGCGCGGCAGGTCGGAAAGACGGTAATCATCGAAAACAAGGCCGGCGCAGGAGGCGTTATCGGCGTGGCGGAGGCCAAGCGCGCAGAACCGGATGGCACCACCATCCTATGCACGATTTCTTCGTCACTCATCCAAAACCGTCTTACGGTGAAGGACCTTCCATACGATCCCGAAAAAGACTTCATTTATCTGACGCTTGTCAGCGGCGCTGGAGGTCCGGTGGTGGCGGCGAAGAAGACGGGCGCTACCAATCTTCGAGAGTTCATCGAATATGGGAAAAAGGTAGGTAGCCTGAACTGGGGATCGTACGGCGTGGGTTCGACGCCGCACGTCCTCATAGAGACGATGGCGAAGCAATACGGCATTCGGTTTCAAGTCATCCAATACCGCGGCGAGGCGCCGATGTGGAATGACGTCGCGGGGCAGACGCTGGATGGCGCCTCGGGAAGCTATGCCGCAGCAGCGCCCGTCATTCAGGCAGGGACGGGAATCCTGATCGCCGTAACAGGCAGCCGCCTGCCACCATATCCGAACACGCAAACAATGACTGAGCAGGGCGCCGTTGGCGACTTCTACGAAACGCGCGCATTCACCACCTTCGCTGTACCAGCCGGCACGCCAAAGGAGATCGTCGAGCGGCTCTCGTCGGTGCTGATGCAGGCCGCATCCGACCCCAGGGTCCAGCAGATGCTAAATAACTTTCTACTGACACCGCCGGCCGATTTTGAAACGACGGCACGTATTTTCAAGCGTGACAGTGATGTGATGCTTCGTATCCTGCGCGATCTTGGCGTCAAGCCATCAGAGTAGTCGCTGAGCGGTCGACCGGACCGCCGGTCTTTGTCCAGTTCTGGCACGTTTGAGACATGCCGACCGGATCCGGCTATGTCCGCTCATTCACGCGAAGATCAGCGCCACCGGAAGTCGCGGCTTCGCTGCAGGTCCGGAAGGCAGCGGGCTTTTGCCGGGGAGGCGGCCTGCGAAACGCCGTGACGTTGCCGATGCCCGCGGCGGCAGCGGTTCCTCGCGTGGCCAGGATCGCGGTCCTCAGATCACCTTCTCCTGCCGCATGGTCCTGACCTCGTCGGGCGAGCAACCGAGCCACTCGCCATAGATTGCCTCGCAATCCGCGCCGAGAACCGGGGCGCATTTCAGCGGGACCTTGGTGTCCGACATCCGCAGCGGCCAACCCGCCACGATGACAGGCCCGCGAACCGGATGCTCGATCGTCTGCATCATCCCGCGCTGGTGCAGATCCGGGTCGTGCATGAGCTCGAGCGTGGTCATAAGGGCGCCGCAGGGAACGCCGGCGCCGGCGATGATCCGGGTGACCTCCTGCTTGGTGCGCTTCGACGTCCATTCGGTGATGGCCGCATCCACGGCCTCATGGTTCTGGAAACGGGTCATGCCGTCGGTCATGCGCGGATCGTTAAGCAGGTCCTCGCGGTCGATCGCCTTTACCAGGCGGCGCCAATGGTCCTCGTTGCCCCGCGACGCAAAGATGTAGCACAAATCGTCGAGCCCGCCCGGCGCGCATTTGTAGAGTCCGCCGGGCGCGGTGCCGAACACCCCGTTGCCGCCACGCGGCAACTGATCCTTGCGCGCAGCCTGACGGCTCATCGGCGTGCGGCAATAGTTCAGCATCGCGTCACGCATGGCAATCTGGATATGCTGGCCGCGACCGGTTGCCATGCGCTGGTAGAGCGCAGCGAGAATGCCCATGCAGCAAAGCATGCCGGTACCGGTATCGCCGACGGTCGAGCCCGGCCGGACCGCCGGCTGGTCGGGAAATCCATTGACCCCCATGGTGCCGCCCATCGCCTGGGCGATCATGTCGAAGGCCAGGTAGTTCGCGTGCTCGCTCTCCGGCGCGAAGCCCTTGACCTGCGCGAAGATCAATCGCGGATTGATCGCGCTTAGCTTCGGATAGTCGAAGCCAAGTCGCGCGAAGGTGCCCGGCGCCATGTTCTCAATCAGCACATCGGCCTCGGCGATCATCCGCGTCAGCAGCGCCTTGCCCGCTTCGCTCTTGAGATTACAGGTCACGCTGCGCTTGTTGAGATTGTAGTAGATGAAATAGGTGGAATCGGCGTCGGGGCGATCGCTCAATCCCCAGCGTCCCGGCTCGCCGCGGTTGGGTTCCTCCACCTTGACGACGTCGGCTCCGAACCAGGCCAGTGCCTCGGTGCAGGACGGTCCCGCCTCGAATTGGGTGAGGTCGAGCACCTTGATGCCCTTGAGCGCCGGCTGGATCCCGGTCGCGGTGTCCGGCTGCCTTACCTGTTCCTGCATGGCGAATTCTCCCGATAAGGAGCTGCGCCCACAATGGCGCGGCCGTTCAATGTGTCACTCGATCAGCTGTGCCAGGTGAATTCCTGCGTCTTCCGGGCCGATCCCTGCGAGATCATGACGTTCACCAGCGCAGGACCGTCAAATTTCATCGCCTCGTCAAGGGCGCCGCGGATATCTTTCGGGTCCTGGACGAAGAATCCCTTGCCGCCGAAAGCTTCCATCACGCGGTCATAGCGCGCGCCATAAATCAGCGCGTTGGGCTTCAGATTGAACATCGGGTTGTCGGGGATCTCCGGCATGCCGGCGCCGATGCCGCCATTGTTCAGGACGACGATCTTGGCCGGCAGGTTGTAGCGGACCAGCGTCTCCATCTCCATGCCGGAAAAGCCGATCGCCGAGTCGCCCGACAGGTGGATGACGGGCCGGCCGGGCTGTGCCACGCAGGCGGCGATGGCCTGGCCGAGACCAACGCCCATCGTGCCGTAGGTACCGGCATTGAGGCAGGACCGGGCGTTGAAGCTCGGCAATTGCGTCAGCCCGATATCCATGGTTCCGGCGCCTTCGGCGCTCAGAATCGCGTCCCGCGGCATCCAGGCGGCGACGTCACGCAACGCGCGATAGTATCCGGCCGGCGCAGCATCGTCATCGATCTGCGGCCGGATTTGCGCCGCGTTATCGGCCGTCTTCTTCGCAATCGCCTGCCGCCACGGCGAGTCCTTGGCATGGAACCACTGACGCTTGTCGAGCGCCTTGTTGAGCTGGCTGACGATAGCCTTGCCGTCGCCCACCAGCGCCACTTCGGTGGGCTTGTTGTGGCCGATCTCCTCGGCTGCGATGTCGAGCTGGATGATCTTGACGTCCTTCGCATAACGCGGCGGCAGGCCGAAATGAAAGATCCAGTTGAACCGCGCGCCCATCAGGAAGATGACGTCGGCCTGCTGCAGCGCGAGCGTGCGCGCGGCTCCGGCCGACAGCGGATGGTCGTCCGGCATCACGCCCTTGCCCATCGGCGAGCGCACGAACGGCACTTGCGTGCGCTCGATGAAGGCGCGGACCTCGTCCTCCGCACGCGACCACGCCATGCCCTTGCCAAGGATAACGAGCGGCCGTTCGGCGCGTTCGAGCAGGTTCAGCGCCGCCTCGACGTTCTCCGTCGGCGCCACCATGCGCGGCGGTTCGCCGACGCGCTCGACCTCAACGACCTTGTCGAGCTCGCATTTGCCCCTGATGATATCGTCGGGCATGTCGAGATAGGTGGCGCCGGGGCGGCCATAGATTGCCTGCCGGGTTGCCATCTCGACGTAGTAGGGAATGCGGTGCACGCTCTCGATGCCGTGCGCGAACTTGCAGAACGGCGAGGCGATCAGCACCTGCCGTTCTTCCTGGAAGGCGCCCATGCCACCGCGATAGGTCTCCGAGGCGCCGCCGATCAGGATCATGGGCCAGCAATTCTGCTGGGCATTGGCGAGGCCCGCCAGACCGTGCACCACACCGGGGCCGGTGACGGTGAGGCAGGCGCCGGGGCGGCCGGTGAGATATCCGTAGGCCGCTGCCGCATAGGCGGCGCTCTGCTCGTTGCGCACCCCGAGATAGGCGACGCCTTCCTTCTGCGCCGCAGCGGCGATCGCGGTGACCGGAAACCCGACGATCCCGAACAGATGATCGATGCCTTGCTGCTTGAGGCTTCTTGCGATCAGCGTAGCACCATCGACTTCGCCCATGGTTTCCCCCTGGTGACCGATTGAACTTCAGCCGCGAGATTATGCATAGATGGCAGGGTACGCGAAAGGGCCCTGCTTTCCGACGTGCGCGGCGTCATGGGAACTTTTGCAACACAATCGGCACGAGGCCGACAATCCCTGCTGGCGCCTGGATTTCCGTTTGCGGCGCTTGAGCGGAGAGGCAGCGGAAATACGCTGAGGAGCGGGTTTGACCCAAAGCGGACGCGCGAGCGGTTGCGACGGCCTGACAACACGCCGGCCGCAAGCTCTTCGCGTTCTTCTTCCGGCTGCGTGACAATGTCGCCCCCGGGCGCAAGACTAGTTGTATCGTACCGGGCAAATTGCCACACTGCACTCAGGCGGAGCCGGCCGAGGCAGACCACGACGAACGGGACCGTCTTCCGCCGAAGGGACGGGAATGCCACCGCGCGCCTGAACGCGGGGGAATGTGGAAGGAGCCGAACGATGGCGATCACAACCATGATCGACAGCCCGGCCGTGGCCACGAGCACCGCGCCTCCTGCACGGCGGCGTGGCACCTTTGGCGCCGACAAACTCTGGGCGATGGCCTTTGTCACCCCCTATGTCGCGGTATTCGCGGCCTTCGTAATCTACCCTATCGGCTATGGGCTGTGGCTTGGCAGCGATCCGGCCAGCTATCGCGCGCTGTTTGGCGATCCGGTCTATCCGCGCACGGTGGTCAACACCCTGTTCTATCTGCTGTTTGGCGTGAACCTGAAATTGCTGCTGGCGCTGCTGCTATCGGGCTTTTTCATGCGCAAGGGCTGGTGGACAAAGTTCCTGCTGCTGGTCTTCATGCTGCCGTGGGCGATGCCGGCGCTGTCGAGCTATCTGTCCATCAACTGGATGCTGAACGGACAATGGGGGCTGATCAACAATATGATCTGGCAGGTGGCGCAGGTGGATGGGCCGCCCTGGCTTGACAGTCGGGGCTTCGCGCTGGGTTCGGTCATTTATGGCCATATCTGGAAATGGCTGCCCTTCTGGACCCTGATCTTCCTCGCCGGGCGCATGGCCATTTCGGTCGAACTGTATGAGGCCGCGGATGTCGATGGCGCCAGCCTCATCCAGAAATTCACGCATGTGACCGTGCCGCTGATGGCGGGGATGTACCTGGTCTGCACCATGCTCTCCACCATCTGGGCGCTGGGTGATTTCAACGCCGTGCGCTTCATCTCCGGCGGCGGGCCGGCGCTGTCGACGCATGTGCTCGCGACCCTGGGCATCCGCAATGCGTTCGAACTGGGCGATCCAAAGCTCGGCATGGCGACGGTGCTGACGGCGCTGCCCTTGCTGATCCCGCTGGCGATCCTGCTGATGCGTCAGTTGCGGCGCAGCGAGGTCACGATATGACCGCACGACGCCGCACCCGCGTGATCGATCGCATTGGCGTGTCGTTGCTGTCGGCGGTGCTGCTGGTTTGGACGTTGCTGCCGATCTACAACATCATCCGCGTCTCCATGCAGGAAAAGGAGGAAGTGCTCAGCACCTCCGTCTACCCGATCGCGCCCAGCCCGCATGCGTTCAGCGTCGTGTTTCACCAGGCGTTCTGGCTGCTGGAGACATTCTGGAACCAGATGAGCAACAGTTTCTTCATCGGTGTCGCTGTCGCGCTGTTGACCCTGGCCATCGGGTCCCTGGCCAGTTTCACCATCAGCCGGATGCGCATCCGCAGCGGCTGGATGCTGACCAATGCGGCGCTGCTGACCTATGTGATCCCGTTGTCGTTCCTGGCCATCCCCTTTTACGGCATCATGGGCAAATATGGCCTGACCAACAATCCGCTCGCGGTGATCGCGGTCGAAGTGACCTTCGCCACGCCCTATGCGATATTCATTTTCCAGCAATACGGCGCCTCGATCCCGCTCGACCTGGATGAGGCGGCGCGCATCGATGGCGCCTCGCCGCCGCAGATTTTCTTCCGCATCTATCTGCCGCTGATGGCTCCCGCCCTGGTCGCGATCGGCACCTATGCGCTGCTGCTGTCATGGAACGAATATCTGTATGCGTTCCTGCTGCTATCGGGCGGCAAGGTCGTCACCGTGCCGGTGACGCTCGGCAAATTCCTGGTGGGAGACGAGGCACCCTGGAATTATCTGATGGCGGCGGCAATCATCTACGCCATTCCGCCCTTGCTTATCTACTACGGTTTCCGCCGCAAGATGAGCGGCGGTCTGACCATGGGCGGGGTAAAAGGTTGAACGCGGCGCCAAGGGCGTCGGGGGAGAAAACCAGATGAAGCTCATTTCACGGCGGCAGGCATTGAGCGGCGTGGGTGCCGCGGTCGCGGCGGGCACCGGCCTGATGCCGCGCCGCGCGAAAGCGGCTGGAGAACTCACGGTCTGGTGGACCCAGGGTTTCTACAAGGCCGAAAACGATGCCGTGATTGCCTGGATGGCGGATTGGGAGAAGCGTAACAACACCAAGGTCAATTTGACCATCATGAACGGGCCGGATGTGATCACCAAGTTGATCGCCGCCATGCAGGTGGGCGACGTGCCGGATGTGGTGCACACCGTCACCGGCGACCGCTTCCTGGTGCCGCGCGCAGCATGGAACGATCAGTTGGAGGATGTCTCCGACGTCGTGGACTCCCAGAAGGCCGAGTTCATGGAAACGGCGCTGACCAGTGCGCGCCTCTATAACCTGAAGCAAAAGAAAAGCTCATATTACACCGTGCCGACCAAGGCCTCCTCGCTGCTGCTAATGGCCTGGCTCCCGTTGCTGGAGGAAGCCGGCTTTGCCGCGGCCGATATGCCGGGCACGCAGGACAAATTCTACGATTTCTTCCAGATCGTGCAGGACAAGCTGCGCTCCAAGGGCAAGCGCATCTTCGGCCTCGGCTATTCGATGGCGACGAAGGAGGCGGATTCGGGCAATCTGTTCCACCAATTCCTGGTCGCCTATGGCGGCGTCGGCATCGTCACGCCGGATGGCAAACTGAATATCGACGATCCGGCCGTGCGCAAGGCGGCGACCACGTCGCTGGAGCGGCTGACGACGCCATTCAAGAAAGGCTATGTGCCGCCAGGCGCGATCAACTGGGGCGATGTCGACAACAACAACGCTTTCTTCGCCCGGCAGATCGTGATGACGCCCAACGCCACCATCTCCATTGCCGCGGCCCAGATGGACAAGCCCGATCTTTACTACAAGGAGATCCTTACCCGCGGCATCCCGATGGGCAATGATGGCAAGCTGGTGCCGAGCGTGCTGGCGATTTCCCCCACCATCATCCCCAAGGGATCGAAGAATGTAGACGCCGCCAAGGCGTTGCTGCGTGATTTCATTCAGCCGGCGAACATGAACGCCTATCTGAAGGAAACCCGCGCTCGCTATTTGCCTGTCATGACCTCCATCGTGAAGAACGATCCGTACTGGACCGACCCGAAGGACCCGCACCGCCCGGTTGCGGTGGATATGGGGCTGGTCAAGCCGACGGTGCCGTGGTGGATGGCCTACAACCCCGCCTATTCGGCTGTGCTGTCCGAGCAGATCTGGGCGCAGGCGCAAGCCAATATCACGCAAAACAACATGACCCCGGAACAGGCCACCGAGGAAGCGGCCAAACGGATCAAGCAGCTGTTCGAGCAGTATCAGAAATGAACAACCCGGCGGCGCGCGGTCAGGGTACGCCCCCGTCCGCGCCGGCACTTATCGGACATGGAGAGACGTCCGACTCGAGTCCGTTGTGCGCACCAAAGCGGACTCCGCCGAGTACTACAGATTTATGGGCTCACGCCCTGGTCCTACCGCCAGTAATAGCGGATGCCGACATAGACGACGACAAGGCAGGCGAAGATCAGCGCCACCGGAAGCCGAGGCTTCGCCGCGGGTCCGGACGAGGCGGCTCCTTCGGCTTGGCCGGGCGGCCGGCGAAACGCCGTGACGTTGCCGGTGTCGGCTGCGCCATTGCCGGCGTGCGCCGGAATCTCGGGTGGCGTTCCGGCGCCGCCCATCTCGACATAGTAGCTCTTGTACATGAGCTGGATGGTGGCCTCGGACGCGTCGGCGTCCGGTCATCTTCTCCAGCATCTTCCTGTAGCTGACGAGGAAGTTCTGCGCTTCGGCGGGCAGCGCGGAAGCGCCGTTGAGCTTGGCCAGCATTTTCCAGGTCGCAAAATCTGCCCTCGCGCGGGTGTCGGCGCGGCGTGCGATCAACATGTCGGCAGCTTTGATTGCCATGGCCCCAAGCTAACTCTTCCCTGACCGGTCTTCTCAATCTCAGGTTTATGCGTTGCCCGTGACAAAGAGAAGCGCGCGGATCACATATCCGGTCAGTGTCCGCAGTATCGCCGAAATAACATCAAGATTTAGGCCGAGCTGGGTGCCGATGATCGGAAGCAGGATCAGCATGCCGATCAGGATCAGCATGCCGTAGGGTTCCAGCCGCGACAGCGGGTAGGCCAGCACCCGCGGCAGCAGCCCGACCGCGACCCGTCCGCCGTCCAGCGGCGGGATCGGCAGCATGTTGAAGATCGCCAGCACGATATTGATCAGAGAAACGCGTTTTTGAGGTTGTCAAAGGTCCATTGCGCCGCACTGGCGGGCACAAAGGGCAGGGAATGGAACGCGAGCGCCGCCAGCACGGCCAGGATGATGTTGGTCGCGGGACCCGCCAGCGCCACCCAGACCATGTCGAGCCGGGGATGGTTCAGATTGCGAAAATTCACCGGCACCGGCTTGGCGTAGCCGAACAGGAACGGCGAATGCGACAGCAGCAGCAGGCCGGGGAGGATCACGGTGCCGAACGGGTCGATATGCTTGAAGGGATTGAAGCTGACGCGGCCGAGCTGCCAGGCGGTGTTGTCGCCGAGCCGGTACGCGACAAAGGCGTGGGCGGCCTCATGGAAGGTGATGGCGATCACGAGCGGCAGCACCCAGACCGAGACGTCGTATAAGGGAGATGTTTGGAAGCAAGGGAATATCCCGCAGAGTTCAAGCGACTGCGAACGACGCTATCAGTTGTGCGCCGTAACAACACCTCATCGCGACGATTCGAGATGCCGGTCCGCAAATGATCGGCGAGCAGCGCGCCTGCCGGCGACAGGTTCGCGGCGCGATGCAGGCGGATGTCCGCCGCCGGCAGTGGCGGCATGCCGTCACGATCCGACAGCGGACGCAGCTTCGGCGGAAAGGTACCGGACTTCACCACGGTCACGGCCAGTCCCTGCGCCGCGACCGATTCCACCGCTGCAAGACTGTGGCTGACGAAGGCCAGCCGCCACGGGCGCCTGGCTGCGTCGAGCGCCTCGATCGCCCATTTCCGGAACAGGCAGCCTTGCGGATAGAGCGCGACCGGCAGCGGCTCCTGCCGCTCGACCGCGGCGGAAGCGCTGGCCGCCCAGACGGCTTGTTCGCGGCGCAGGAATTCGCCTTCGCCGCGTCCTTGCGGATGCATGGCGATGACGAGGTCGTAGGCCTCGCCGAGCCGTGCCGGCATCGAACGAGGTCAGGCCGGTCTCCATCTCGACATGGATGCGCGGATAGCCGGCGAGGAAGCTTGCCAGCAAAGGCGGAACGACGCAGGTGCCGTAATCGTCCATCACGCCGAGCCGCACCACGCCTTCGACCTTGCGTTCGGCCAGCCTGCCGACCGCCTCTTCGTTGAGGGCGAGAATCCGCCGGGCATAACCGAGCAGGCCTTCGCCCGCGGCGCTCAGATCGACATTCGCCTTGGTCCGGCTGAACAGCTCGACGCCGAGACGATCCTCCAGGCGCTTGATCTGCATGCTCACCGCCGATTGGGTCCGGTTCAGCGTGACGGCCGCGCGCGTGAAGGAGCGGTGGTCGGCCACCGCGACGAACGCCCGCAACAGATCCGGATCGAGGTTGGGTATGTTCATCACGAAACGTTATTTCATTGATCAAGGAAATTCCATTCCTTGATTAGTAGCGCTCCCGTACCCTCGCTGCGCAAGCTGCGAATAGCGACGGATCGCGGATGGGAGAGGGGTGGGGCGTTCTGGCGGCGGTATTGTCGAGCGGTCTCGGCGGGACCTCGATCGGCGCCACCCGCTATCTGGTGAACGCGATCGATCCGCTTGCCATCGGCTCGTTCCGGTTCGGCATCGGCTTTGTCCTGCTGCTGCCGGTGGCGCTGTTGCAGGGCGCCCGCTGGCCGGCGCGCCGGGACTGGCCCGCGGTGGCCGGCTCTGGGCATGCTGTTCTTTGCCGCTGTTCCCGCTGCTGTTCAACGCCTCCCTGATCTTCACCGACAGCCGCGCGGGGCGCGCTCGCGCTGTCGACGCTGCCGCTGCTGACAATGGTGGTCGGCGCTGCGCTCGGCAGCGAGGCGCTGACGGCGCGCAAATCGCTCGGCGTCGTGATCGCGACGCTCGGCGTTGCCATCGCGCTGCTGTCGGGCCTGACCTCGGCGCCACCGGGCGCCTGGCGCGGCGATCTCCTGATGGTGGGTGCCGCGCTCTGCATGGCGTTCTACAGCATCTGGTCCAAGCCATTCATCGCGCGCTCCGGTCCGATTTCCTTCACCACCATGGCGATGAGCGTCGGCGCTGCCTGCCTGATCCTGATTTCATGCTGGCGCGGCAGCTTTGCGCCGGTTGCCGATTTCGGCGCTGCCGCAATGGCTGGCCGCCATCTATCTCGGCGCCTTCGGCGCCGCGCTGACATTCTATCTCTGGGCGTTCGCGCTGGCGCGCACGACGCCGACCCGCGTCGCCATCTCCGTCACCGTCAATCCGATCGCGGCGTCGCTGGTCGGCGCGATACTGCTGCACGAACCGCTTGGCTGGAATCTCGTCGGCGGCATCGTGACGGTGTTCGCCGGCATCTGGATCGCGACGACGACGGGCCGCCTGGGCGAACCGGCAACAGCAGCCGTCTTGAACCCGCTAGATCTTGTGCTTTCGGATCGACGCGAGACCCCATCCCTACTGTGCATGGGGTTGTTTTCGCAGTTTTTGTCCGGGCTAGTACGTCGCCCGGCCGCCGGAGATGTCGAACACCGCGCCGGTCGAGAACGCGCAGTCTTCCGACGCCAGCCACGCCACCATCGCCGCGAGTTCTTCCACCAGCACGAAACGCGCCTTCGGAATCTTCGACAGCATGAAGTCGATATGCTGCTTGCGTCAGCTGGTCGAAGATCGCGGTCTTGGCGGCGGCCGGCGTCACCGCGTTGACGAGGATGTCGTGCTGCGCCAGTTCCTTGCCGAGCGATTTCGTCAGCGCGATCAGGCCGGCCTTGGAGGCCGAATAATGCGCGGCGTTCGGATTGCCTTCCTTGCCGGCGATCGAGGCGATGTTGACGATGCGGCCGTATTTCTTGCGCGAGCATCGCCGGCACCACCGCCTTGCAGCAGATGAAGGGCCCGTCGAGATTGATGCGCAGCACCTTGCGCCATTCGTCGAGGTCGGTCTCCCACACCGTCTTGTTGACGCCGGCGATGCCGGCATTGTTGACGAGGATGTCGATCTTGCCGAACGCCTTCAGCGTCGCGTCGCGGGTCTTCTCGACGGCGGCGAGGTCGGAGACGTCGACCTTGAAGGCGGTGACGGCTGTCGCCGATTTCCTTCGCGGTCCTTTCCGGCAAACGGCAGGTCGTGATCCCAGATCGCGACCTTGGCGCCGGAAGCGACAAAGCGCTCGGTGATCGCGCGTCCAAAACCCTGCGCGCCGCCGGTGACGACGGCGCAGCGGCCGTTCAGATCGATCTTGTTCATGCGGGGAGCCTTTGATCGCGTGGATGTCAGAGCATGTAGCCGCCATCGACGACGAGGTCGACGCCGGTGGTGAACGCGCTTTCGTCGCTGCCGAGATAGACCGCCATGGCCGCGATTTCCTCGGCGGTGCCGAGCCGGCCCATCTTCTGGCGGGAGACGAATTTCTCGCGTCCATCCGGGCCGGCGGCGGCCGCGCGCTCGAGCATCGAAGGCGTTTCCACGGTGCCGGGGCAGATGCTGTTGCAGCGGATGCCCTGGGTGATGAAGTCGAGCGCAACCGCGCGCGTCAGCAGCGAAACCGCCGCCTTCGACGCACTGTAGACATAGCGGTTGGCCGGTGGCCGCAACGCCGCGCAAGACGAGATGTTGACGATGCTGCCGCCGCCGCCCGCCAGCATCGCCGGCAGAAACGCCTTGATGGTCCGGTGCATGGATTTGACGTTGAGGTCGAACGAGAAGTCCCAGTCCTCTTCCGAACAGTCCAGGATGGTTCCGTGATGCACGAAGCCCGCCGCATTGAGCAGGATGTCGATCTTTCCGACGCGCTTGGCGAAGGCGTCGACCTCGGCGGTGTTGCGAACGTCGAGCCGTGCCGTCTCGGCGATGCCTTCCTTGCGCAGGGTGGCGATGCCGCTTTCATTGATGTCGGTGGCGATCACGGTTGCGCCTTCGCGCGCGAATGCGATTGCGCAAGCGCGCCCGATGCCCGCCGCCGCGGCGGTGACGACAGCGCGCTTTCCCTTCAGTCGGTCTGACATTTTTTTTTCCTTCATTCTCTCTTCGTCATTCCGAGGCGGAGCGAAGCGACGAGCCCGGAATCCATAACTCCGATCGGGAGTATGGATTCCGGGCCTGCGCTTCGCGCTCCCGGAATGACGGTGCTGCTACCTAATGATTATCCCGCGCGACGCCGACCTTGCCGGCGATGTCTGATAGCGCGTGGCGAATTCCATGCAGGCGCCGGTGGCCTGCTGGCCGACGGTCGAGCGATAGAGTTCCTGCCACGGCGTCTGGTTCGCCGGATATTTGAAGCCGCCATTGGCCTTGAGATCGGCGTGGCGCTTCTTCAGTTCCTCATCCGAGATCAGGATGTTGGCGCTGCCCTTGTTGAGGTCGATGCGGACCTTGTCGCCGGTCTTGAGGATCGCAAGCCCGCCGTCGGCGGCGGCTTCCGGCGAGGCGTTGAGGATCGAGGGCGAGCCCGACGTGCCGGACTGCCGGCCGTCGCCGATGCAGGGCAGCGACAGGATGCCGCGTTTGATCAGCGCCGCCGGCGGCTGCATGTTCACGACCTCGGCGCCGCCGGGATAGCCGATCGGCCCGGTGCCGCGCACGAACAGCACGCAGTGCTCGTCGATCTTGAGCGCGGGATCGTCGATCCGGTCGTGATAATCCTCCGGGCCCTCGAACACGATGGCGCGGCCCTCGAACGCGTTGGGGTCCTTGGGATTGATCAGATAGCGGTCGCGGAATTCCTTCGAGATCACGCTGGTCTTCATGATCGCGGAATCGAACAGATTGCCGCGCAGCACCAGGAAGCCGGCGTCCTTCACCAGCGGCTTGTCGTAGCTCCAGATCACGTCGCCGTCGGGTTTCGCGCGCTTCGCGGCAATTCTCGCCCATGGTGCGGCCGTTGACCGTCATGGCGTCTTCGTGGATGCGCTTGTGCGCCATCAATTCGCGCACCACCGCCGGCACGCCGCCGGCGCGGTGATATTCCTCGCCGAGATAGAAGCCGGCCGGCTGCATGTTGACCAGCAGCGGAACGTCGTGGCCGTGCTTCTGCCAGTCGTCGATCGACAGCTCGACGCCGATATGGCGCGCCAGCGCGTTGATATGGATCGGCGCATTGGTCGAGCCGCCGATCGCCGAATTGACGACGATGCAGTTCTCGAACGCCTTGCGGGTCAGGATGTCGGACGGCTTCAGATCCTCCCAGACCATCTCGACGATGCGCTTGCCGGTCTCATAGGCGATCTGGCCGCGCTCGCGATAGGGCGCGGGGATCGCCGCACAGCCCGGCAGCGACATGCCGAGCGCTTCGGCCAGCGAGTTCATGGTCGAGGCCGTGCCCATGGTGTTGCAATGGCCGACCGACGGGCGCCGAGGAGGCCACGATGTTCATGAATTCCTCGTAGTCGATCTCGCCGGCGGCAAGCTGCTCGCGCGCCTTCCAGACCATGGTGCCCGAGCCGGTGCGCTCGCCCTTGATGCCAGCCGTTCAGCATCGGGCCGCCCGACAGCACGATGGCGGGCATATTGACGGTCGCCGCCGCCATCAGGCAGGCCGGCGTGGTCTTGTCGCAGCCGGTGGTCAGCACCACGCCGTCGAGCGGATAGCCGAACAGGATTTCGACCAGGCCGAGATAGGCGAGGTTGCGGTCGAGCGCCGCGGTCGGGCGCTTGCCGGTCTCCTGGATCGGATGCATCGGGAATTCCATCGCGATGCCGCCGGCCTCGCGGATGCCTTCGCGCACCCGGTGTGCCAGTTCGAGATGATGGCGGTTGCAGGGCGACAGGTCGTTGCCGGTCTGCGCGATGCCGATGATCGGCTTGCCGGACTGCAGTTCCTCGCGGGTCAGGCCGTAATTGAGGTAGCGCTCGAGATAGAGCGCGGTCATCCCCGGATTGTGCGGGTTGTTGAACCACTCGAGGGAGCGGAGTTTGCGGCCCTTGCCATTGACGGCAGCCTTGTTGTCGCTTTTTTTCATTGGTTCCTCCCGCACTGCAAACTGCAGCCTTTGGGACGGCTCAAATCGCGGCAGCGGTTTCCACCATGCTCAAAATTTCATCCGCTGCAAACGATGGTCAGCCGTCCCAATTGCTGACCTTGTCCGTTGATCTTAGTTCGAGCCAAAAGATAGCGCTATCATTTTCTCAATCGCGTGATGTGGACACTGTGACGCGCGGCCCTCAGCGGTTTGCGGCGTCGAGCTTTCGCGGACCATGAGTTGAAAGCCGAGATCGATGACCGGTTCCTGCGGCCGGCGGCCTTCGATCGCGTCGATCACCATGGTGACGGCGTGCCGGCCCATCTCGTAACGGTTGGTGCGCACGCTGGTCAGCGAGGGGACGGCGGCGGCCATGAATTCCAGATCATTGAAGCCGACAATCGCCATTTTCCGCGGAACCGAGATCTGGCGGCGCTGGCATTCGAACAGCACGCCGAGCGCAAGGTCGTCATTGACGCAGAACACCGCGTCGATATCCGGCGCCTTGGCAACGAGATCGGCGAACAGCGTGCCGCCGAGCGTAACCGAGGTCGGCACGGTGGTCGTGACGACGAGGTTGGGATCGAACAGCGAGGCCGCCTTCATGGCGTCGCGGTAACCTTCGAACCGCCGCTGCACCCGCGGATCCATGCGCGCGCCGAGAAAGCCGATGCGCCGGTAGCCCTGCTCGAGAAGGTGCGAAATCGCGGCAAACTGGCGTCGTAATGCGAAAAGCCGACCATCATGTCGACCGGACTGTCGCCGATCTCCATGATCTGCACGACCGGACAATCCATCGACTCCAGCACGGCGCGCGATTCCGCGGTCTGGTTGATGCCGGTCACGATCAGTCCGGCCGGCTTCTGCGCCCGAAACAGCCGCAGCAGCTTTTCTTCCTGCAGGATGCTGTAGCGCGTATTGGCGAGCTGGATGCTGTAGCGGCTCTGCTCGGATGAATCGTAGATGCCGCGCAGCACGTCGGCGAACACGTTGTTGGTCAGCGAGGGGATCACGACGCCGATCACTTCGGTGCGCTGCGAGGCGAGCGCGCGCGCCGCCAGATTGGGCACGTAACCGAGTTCCTTGACCGCGCTGTCGACGCGTTCGCGTTTGCTCAGCGACAGCGCGTCCGGATTTCGAAAGAAGCGGGATGCGGTAATCGGCGTGACGCCAGCAAGTTTGGCGACCTCGGTGAGGCGGATTTTGCCAGACTTCGTCCGTTTTCGTCCCATTCCGCGCTCTTATCACAACGGCTTAGACAAATGAACAATTATTGACAGCGCTACCAACGCATTGCTAAAAACCTTCAAACTGCGGATGATAATGCCTGCTGAATTTGACAGACGGCGTTACAGTCGAAAAAGACAGCATGGCGCCGGCCTTCGGCCAATGGCGCCAGAATACAGAAAATGAGGGGAGAGAGTTCCGATGTCGTCGGTCCAAATTCGCGACGTGCGAAAGTCGTTCGGTAATTTCGAGGTTCTGCACGGCGTCTCGATCCCGATCGAGGATGGCGAGTTCGTCGTCGCTGGTCGGCCCCTCCGGCTGCGGCAAGTCGACCTTGCTGCGGATGCTCGCCGGCCTCGAGAACATCACCTCCGGAACGATCTCGATCGGCGACCGCGTCGTCAACAATGTCCAGCCGAAAGAGCGCGACATTGCGATGGTGTTCCAGAACTATGCGCTCTATCCGCACATGACGGTCGCCGACAATATGGGCTTCTCGCTCAAGCTGCGCGGGCGCCAAGCGCCGAGGAGATCTCCGCGCGGCGTCAAGCGCGCCGCCGAAATCCTGGCGCTGACGCCGCTGCTCGAGCGCTATCCCGCGGCAATTGTCCGGCGGCCAGCGCCAGCGCGTCGCCATGGGCCGCGCCATCGTGCGCGATCCCCAGGTGTTCCTGTTCGACGAGCCGCTGTCCAACCTCGACGCCAAGCTGCGCGTCGCGATGCGCACCGAAATCAAGGAACTGCACCAGCGGCTGAGGACCACGACGGTCTACGTCACCCACGACCAGATCGAAGCCATGACCATGGCCGACAAGATCGTCGTCATGCATGACGGCATCGTCGAGCAGATGGGCACGCCGCTCGAACTCTACGACCGGCCGGCCAACCAGTTCGTCGCGGGCTTCATCGGCTCGCCGGCGATGAACTTCCTCAAGGGCAAGGTCAAGTCGAACGGCGCGGCCTGCTTCGAAGGTCCGAACGGCGTCAAGCTGCCGCTGAAATCGGCGCCGGCCAATTCCGACGGCCAGCCGGCCGTCTACGGCGTGCGGCCCGAACACTTCACCATCGCCGATGACGGCGCCGAAGGCGGAGATCATCGTGGTCGAGCCGACCGGCTCGGAAACCCAGGTCTTCGCCAAGCTCGGCGGCGAACAGGTCGTCGCCGTGTTCCGCGAGCGTCATCAATTCAATCCGGGCGACAAGATCCGGCTGAAGCCGGATCCGTCGCTCGTGCATCTGTTCGACGAGACGACCGGCAAGCGACTGAACGCCTGAAAATACTGAACGCCTAAAAAATATAATCAAATTCAAGGGAGGATGGACTATGCACGACTTTACTCGCCGCTCTCTGCTTCAGGGCGGCACCGCGCTGGCCGCTGCCGGCGCGCTGACCGGACCGGCGCTGCTCGAATTCGCCAAGGCCTGGGCGCAGGCCTCGCCGTGGAAGGCGGAGGCGGGCGCCAAGCTCACCGTGATGCGCTGGAAGCGCTTCGTGCCGGCGGAAGACGATGCGTTCAACGCCATGGTCGCGGCGTTCAAGACCGCAACCGGCACCGAGATGAACGTGTTCTCGGAATCCTTCGAGGACGTGCAGCCGAAGGCGTCCGTTGCCGCCAACACCGGCTCGGGCATCGATCTCGCCTGGGGCCTGCACACGCTGCCGCAGTTGTTCCCGACCAAAGTCCTGAAGATGAACGACGTCGCCGACTATCTCGGCAAGAAATACGGCGGCTGGACCGACGCCGCCGCCGAAGACCTGCATGCAGGGCAATGACTGGCTCGGCATCCCCGTCGCCACCGTCGGCGGCTACTACGACCTACCGCAAGTCGGCGACCGACAAGGCCGGCTTCAAGGAATTCCCGAAGGATTTGCCGGGCTTCCTCGAAATGTGCAAGGCGCTGAAGGCCAACAACACGCCGGCCGGCATCGCGCTCGGCCACGCCACCGGCGACGCCAACGGCTGGCTGCACTGGATGCTGTGGGGCCACGGCGCCTACACCGTCGACAAGGATGACAAGGTCATCATCAACTCGCCGGAAACCGTCGAAGGCGCTGGAATATGTCAAGGCGCTGTCCGACACCTTCATTCCCGGCGTCGCGTCCTGGAACGACGGCTCCAACAACAAGGCGTACCTGGCCGGCGAACTGTACTGCACCGCCAACGGCATCTCGATCTACATTGCCGCCAAGGACGATCCGACCAAGAAGGATCTGGCCGAGGACACCTACCACGCGCTGTGGCCGGTCGGCCCGATCGGCAAGCCGACCGAACTGCAGCTCTGCGTTCCGATCCTGGCGTTCAACTTCACCAAATATCCGAACGCGGCGAAGGCCTTCGTCGCCTTCATGCTGGAGAAGGAGAACTACGACAAGTGGCTGACGGGCGCGCGGGGCTATCTCACCCACACGCTCAACGCCTATGACAACGCGCCGATCTGGACCGCCGATCCGAAGAACGCGGTGTTCGGCCAGGCCTGCAAGCGCGCGCTGCCGGCGTCGGGCATCGGCAAGGTCGGCGAGAAGGCGGCGACCGCGATCGCCGACTTCATCGTGGTCGACATGTTCGCCAACTACTGCACCGGCGCCAAGGATGCCAAGACCGCCATGGCGGAAGCCGAACGGCAGTTGAAGCGCATCTATCGCTGATGAGACTGGAACGGGCGGTGGGTGACCGCCGCCCGTTCCAATGACCATTCAATCGGGACACCACCCATGGCTGACATCGCACTCCAACCACGGATAGCCAAGCAGCAGATCCGCGAGGCCACCACGTGGGACCAGATCAAGACCAACCGCAACTGGCTCGGTTTCTGGTTCATGCTGCCGGCGATGGGGTTCCTGATCTTCTTCCTGGCCTATCCGCTGGGCCTTGGAATCTGGATATCGTTCACCGACGCCAAGATCGGACGTCCGGGCCATTACATTGGCGTCGAGAACTACGAGTGGCTGTGGGATGATTCGATCTTCTGGCTCTCGGTCTTCAACACGCTGCTCTACACCTTCATCGCGAGCGCGATCAAATTTGCCGTCGGCCTCTATCTCGCGCTGCTGTTGAACGAGAACATGCCGTTCAAGGCGATGCTGCGGGCGCTGGTGCTGATTCCGTTCATCGTGCCGACCGTGCTGTCGGCGCTGGCGTTCTGGTGGATCTTCGATTCGCAATTCTCGATCATCTCATGGTCGCTCAAGCATCTCGGCCTGATCACCCAGAACATCAATTTTCTCGGCGATTCGACCTGGGCGCGGATCTGCGTGATCTTCGCCAACATCTGGCGCGGCGTGCCGTTTGTCGCGATCACGCTGCTCGCCGGCCTGCAGACCGTGCAGCCCTCGCTCTACGAGGCCGCGACGCTCGACGGCGCCAGCAAGTGGGAAATGTTCCGCTTCATCACCTATCCGTTGCTGACGCCGATCATCGCGGTCGTGATGACGTTCTCGGTGCTGTTCACCTTCACCGACTTCCAGCTGATCTGGGCGATGACGCGGGGCGGGCCGGTCAACGCCACGCATCTGATGGCGACCTTGTCCTACCAGCGCGCGATCATTGCGGGGCAGTTGGGCGAGGGCGCCGCGATCTCGAGCGCGATGATTCCGTTCCTGCTCGCCGCGATCATGGTGTCGTGGTTCGGCCTGCAACGACGCAAGTGGCAGCAGGGGGAGAACAATGACTGATCCCACGATGCTGGCCGTCTATTTTTGGCGCGAACGGGGCAAGCCCCGCGCGCGCTGCCGCAAGTGGCAGCAGGGTGAAAACAATGACTGATCTGCCCACGCGGTCCATCGATCTCAAGGCCGTGCTCTCGGGTTCTTCGCCGACGGCTGCGAAGGACGATCACAGCGAAGGCATGAGCTATCTGCAGTCGGTGCCGCGCCGGATGGTGACGCTCTATCTGCCGCTGTCGATCATCGTGTTCATCCTGCTGTTTCCGTTCTACTGGATGGGACTGACGGCGATCAAACCGGACGAGCAACTGATCGACCTCGAGACCTACAGTCCGTTCTGGACCTGGAATCCCACCTTCAAGCATATCTACAAGCTGCTGTTCCAAAGCCATTATCCGCTCTGGCTCTGGAACACGATGTATGTCGCCGTCGCCGCCACCGCGCTGTCGATTTTCGCCAGCGTGCTGGCGGCCTATGCCATCGTGCGGCTGCGCTACCGGGGTGCGCAATGGGTCGGCGGCCTGATCTTCCTGTCCTATCTGGTGCCGCCCTCGATCCTGTTCATTCCGCTCGCCACCGTCGTGTTCCAGTACGGCCTGTTCGACTCGCCGATGGCGCTGATCCTGACCTATCCGACCATCCTGATCCCGTTCTCGACCTGGCTGTTGATGGGCTACTTCAAGACCATCCCGTTCGAGCTGGAAGAATGCGCGCTGATCGACGGCGCCAGCCGCTGGCAGATCCTGATCAAGATCGTGCTGCCGCTGGCGATCCCCGGCCTGATCTCCGCCTTCATCTTCTGCTTCACGCTGTGCTGGAACGAGTTCATCTACGCGCTGACCTTCCTGCAATCGGTCCAGAACAAGACGGTGCCGGTCGCGATCGTCAACGAGTTCGTCGATGGCGACGTCTACCGCTGGGGATCGCTGATGGCGGGCGCGCTGGCGGGCTCGCTGCCGCTGGTTATCCTTTACGCCTTCTTCGTCGAGCATTATGTGTCGGCCATGACGGGAGCCGTGAAAGAGTGATCGCGCCGGCCCGCATCTAATCAAGAAAGAAGGAGACGGGTCTTGCACATTCTTATTCTCGGCGCCGCCGGCATGGTCGGCCGCAAGCTGACCGAACGGCTATTGCGCGACGGCCGGCTCGGCAAGCAAGACATCACCAAGATGACGCTGCAGGACGTGGTGGCGCCCGCCAAGCCTTCCACGTCGATCCCGGTCACCGTCGTGGCTTCCGATTTCGCCGACGCAGGTGCTGCTGCGCCGCTGATCGCCGAGCGGCCCGACGTGATCTTCCATCTCGCCGCGATCGTGTCGGGAGAGGCGGAGGTCGAGTTCGACAAGGGCTACCGGATCAATCTCGACGGCACCCGGCACCTGATCGATGCGATCCGCAGCGTCGGCGGCGGCTACAAGCCGCGGCTGGTGTTCACGTCCTCGATCGCGGTGTTCGGCGCGCCGTTCCCGGAAAAGATCGGCGACGAATTCTTCCACACGCCGCTGACGAGCTACGGCACGCAGAAGTCGATCTGCGAACTGCTGATCAACGACTATACCCGCAAAGGCCTGCTCGACGGCATCAGCATCCGCCTGCCGACGATCTGCGTGCGGCCGGGCAAGCCGAACAAGGCCGCGTCCGGCTTCTTCTCCAACATCATGCGCGAGCCGCTGGCGGGCGAAGAGGCGGTACTGCCGGTGTCCGACGACGTGCGGCACTGGCACGCCTCGCCGAAATCGGCGGTCGGTTTCCTGGTCCACGCCGGCACCATGGACCTCAATGCCATGGGCGCGCGCCGCAATCTCAGCATGCCCGGACTGTCGGCGACCGTCGGCGAACAGATCGCGGCGCTCGATCGCGTCGCGGGCAAGAACGTTACCGCGCGGATCAAGCGCGTGCCTGATCCTGCCATCATCAGCATCGTCAGCGGCTGGCCGCGCGATTTCGTCACCGACCGCGCGCTCAAGCTCGGCTTCACCACGGCCGAAAAGACCTTCGATGACATCATCCGGATTCACATCGAGGACGAACTCGGCGGCAAGTTCGCGGCCTAGCGTGCGCTTGCGCCATCCCGCACGGATGCGGCCATGAAGCGCGTTGCCTGCATCGGCGAATGCATGATCGAGCTGAAGCAGGCCGATGGTGGCCTGTTTTCGCGCGGCTACGGCGGCGACACGCTCAATACTGCCGTCTATCTGGCCCGGCTTGGCGTCGCCGCCGACTACATCACTGCACTCGGCGACGACCCACTCAGCGATGAGATGATCGCGGGCTGGGCCTCGGAGGGCGTCGGTACAAGGCGGGTGATGCGGCTACCGGGCAAATTGCCGGGCATCTACATGATCCAGACCGATGACAAGGGCGAACGGCGGTTCTTTCACTGGCGCGAAAGCGCGGCCGCGCGCAGCCTGATGGACCTGCCCGAGACGACGGACATCCTGAATTCGCTCGCGAGTTACGACGTCGTTTATCTCTCGGCGATCACGCTGTCGATCTACAGTGACGACGGCCGGGCGCGGTTGTTCGCGGGCATCAAGCGCGCGCGCGAGGCGGGCGCGCGTTTTGCCTTCGACACCAATTTTCGCGCCCGCGGCTGGCCCGACCTGAATATTGCGCGCGCGGTCTATCAGGAGCTTTCGAGCTTGCCGATATCGTGCTGGCCTCGACCGAGGATTTGCTGCCGCTCTATCCCGGCGAGACCAACGAAAGCCTGCTGGCGCGGATTCCGGGCGGGGAGGTGGTGCTAAAGCTTTCCGAACCTGCCAGTATCGTTCGTATCGATGGCGTCTCGCATCAGACCAAAGCGGAGCCCATATCGAAGCCCGTGGTCGATACCACGGCGGCCGGCGACAGCTTTGCGGCGGCCTATGTCGCGGCGCGCCTTGCCGACGCCGATCCGGTGGAGGCCGCCGACGCCGGCCATCGTCTTGCCGGCGTTGTCGTATGCCATCCCGGTGCGATCATCCCGCGCGCGGCGATGCCGACAGATATTACCCCTACACCGGTCACCTCTCGCAAGGCGAACCCATGAACGTGAACGCGACAGCAAGACAGGAAAGACTCGCGGACCTCGTTAAATCCGCCATCGTTATCCCGGTGCTGACCATCGAACGGCTGGAACACGCGGTGCCGCTCGCCAGGGCGCTGGTCGCGGGTGGCGTACGGATGCTGGAAGTCACGCTGCGGACCCCGGTTGCCCTCGAGGCCGCGAAGGCCATGATCGCTGAGGTGCCGGAGGCGATCGTCGGCATCGGCACGATCCTCAGTCCGGATGATCTCAAGCGAACCGAGGCGCTCGGCGCCAAATTCGGCATCAGTCCCGGTGCTACGCCTGAACTGCTGAAGGCCGCCGCTGCCAGCCACTTGCCGTTCGCGCCGGGGATCGCGACGGCGTCGGAACTGATGCAGGCGCTGGCGCACGGTTTTGATCTCGTCAAATTCTTCCCGGCCGAACAGTCCGGCGGTATCAAGGCACTGCGGGCGCTGGCCGGGCCGTTTCCGAACATCAGGTTCTGCCCGACCGGCGGCATTGGCGAAGCCAATGCAGCCGCCTGGCTGGCCGAGCCGAATGTGCTGGCCGTCGGCGGTTCCTGGCTTTGCCCGGCGGCGGACATCCGCGCCGGCAACTGGGCCGGCATTTCAGCCATGTGCGCGCGGGCCATGAAATCGCTGAAACCGGCGTGAAGATAGGCTACAAAACCGTCCGAACCGGAACAGGGAGAACGACCATGACGGCCAGCATCGTGGGATGGGCGCACACGCCATTTGGCAAGTTCGACGCGGAAACCGTTGAAAGCCTGGTGGTGAAGGTGGCGACCGAAGCACTGAGCGATGCCGGCATCTCCGCAGGTGACGTCGACGAGATCGTGCTCGGGCATTTCAACGCCGGCTTCTCGCCACAGGACTTTACCGCCTCGCTGGTGCTGCAGGCCGATCCGAAACTGCGATTCAAGCCGGCGACCCGGGTCGAGAACGCCTGCGCCACCGGTTCGGCCGCCGTGCATCAGGGCATCCGCGCGATCGCATCGGGTGCGGCCAAGATCGTGCTGGTGGTCGGCGTCGAGCAGATGACGCGCACGCCGGGCCCGGAGATCGGAAAATACCTGCTGCGCGCTTCGTATCTGCCTGAGGACGGCGACACCCCCGGCGGCTTCGCCGGTGTGTTCGGCAAGATCGCGCAAAGCTATTTCCAGAAATATGGCGACCAGTCCGATGCGCTGGCGATGATCGCCGCCAAGAACCACAAGAACGGCGTCGCCAATCCCTATGCGCAGATGCGCAAGGATTTCGGTTATGAATTCTGCCGCGCCGAAAGTGAGAAGAACCCGTTCGTCGCGGGTCCCCTGAAGCGCACCGATTGTTCGCTGGTGTCGGATGGCGCGGCAGCGCTGGTGCTGACGGATTCCGAGACCGCCAAGACCATGGGCAAGGCAGTGAATTTCCGCGCCACCGCACATGCGCAGGATTTCCTGCCGATGTCGAAGCGCGACATCCTGGCGTTCGAAGGCTGCACGGTAGCCTGGCAGCGCGCGCTGGCGCAGGCCGGCGTCGGTCTGTCCGACCTGTCGTTCGTCGAAACCCACGACTGCTTCACCGTCGCCGAACTGATCGAATATGAAGCGATGGGACTGACGCCGCGCGGGCAGGGCGCGCGCGCCATCAAGGAAGGCTGGACGCAAAAGGACGGCAAGCTTCCGGTCAACCCGTCCGGCGGCCTGAAGGCCAAGGGCCATCCGATCGGCGCGACCGGCGTATCGATGCATGTGATGAGTGCGATGCAACTGGTTGGCCAGGCGCCCGAAGGCATGCAGCTGAAAAATGCAAAACTTGCCGGCATCTTCAACATGGGCGGCGCAGCGGTGGCGAACTACGTCTCGGTGCTGGAACCGGCGAAATAACGGCCAGACCGCAGGGTGGGCAAGCAAAGCGTGCCCACCACTTCTATCAACACGGATGCGGTGAGCACCGCGGAAGCTCGCCTTTTCCCCACCCTGCGAACGCAATGCATGCTGCTATTCGCGGGGTGAGCCTTGATCTTGCGGACGCCCTGCCGTTACTAGACCCCAGAAGCAAAAACGCGGTCGAAAACGTCCGCTTATCTGGGAGCAACCATGGGACCGCTGAAGGGCATCAAGGTCATCGACATGACGACCGTGCTGATGGGGCCCTATGCCACCCAGATGCTCGGCGATTACGGCGCCGACATCATCAAGGTGGAATCGCTCGATGGCGACGTCACCCGGCAGATCGGGCCGACGCGGCATCCCGGCATGGGCCCGGTGTTCCTCAATACCAACCGCAGCAAGCGCAGCATCTGCCTCGATCTGAAGAAACCGGCCGGGCGCGACGCCGTGCTGCGGCTGATCGCCTCCGCCGACGTGCTGGTCTACAATGTGCGCCCGCAGGCGATGGCGCGGCTGCAGCTTGGCTACGACGTGGTGTCGAAGGTCAATCCGCGCCTGATCTATGCCGGCGTGTTCGGCTTCGGCCAGGACGGGCCCTATGCGGCCAAACCCGCCTATGACGACCTGATCCAGGGTGCGACCGCGCTGCCGGCGCTGATGGCGCAGACCAGCGACGGCGTGCCGCGTTATGTTCCGAATGCGCTGGTCGATCGCATTGTCGGGCTGACGGCCGTGGGCGCGATCTGCGCCAGCCTGGTCGATCGCGACCGCACCGGGCGCGGCCAGCGCGTCGATATCCCGATGTTCGAGACCATGGCGAGCTTCGTGATGGGCGATCACATGGGCGGGCTCACCTATGAGCCGCCGCTCGACAAGGGCGGCTATGCACGGCATCTGTCGCCGGACCGGCGGCCGTACAAGACCTCCGACGGCTACATCTGCGTGATCGTCTACAACGACAAGCAGTGGGAGAACTTCTTCAACGCCACCGGCCGTGACGATCTCCGCAGCAATCCAAAATTTGCAACCTTTGCCGGCCGCGCCACCAATATCGACACGGTCTATGCCGAGCTGGCGCGCATCCTCGAGACGAAGACCACGGCCGAATGGAGTGCTATCCTCGAGCAGGCTGACGTGCCGGTCATGCCGATGCATGATCTGGAGACGCTTGTTACAGGACCCGCATATCGTCGCGACCGATTTCTTCCCCGTCGTCGATCATCCGACCGAGGGCCGTATTCGCAGCATGCGGCCGTCGGCGCGATGGTCGGAAACGCCGGTGGAAACGCCGCGGCTGGCGCCGCGCCTGAGCGAACACAGCGCCGAAATCCTGCAGGAAGCGGGATTTGCGCCGGACGAGATTGCCGCCATGGTTCGCGACGGCGTCACCAAAGCCGTATCAAACACATAGGACAGGACAAATGGATTTCGCGCTGTCAGCCAACCAGGAATTGATCCGCGATGCGGTCGGCAAAATCTGTTCGCGCTTTGACGACGCCTATTGGCTGAAAAAGGACAAGGAGGGCGGTTATCCCGCCGACTTCCACCGCGCGCTGGCCGACGCCGGCTGGCTCGGCATCTGCATCCCCGAGGAGTATGGCGGCTCGGGGCTTGGCATCACCGATGCCGCGATCATGATGCGGACGATTGCAGAGTCCGGCGCCGGCATGTCGGGCGCATCTGCCGTGCACATGAACGTGTTCGGGCTCAATCCGGTGGTAGTGTTCGGCACCAAGGAACAGTGCACGCGGATGTTGCCGCCGATCATCGACGGGCGCGACAAATCCTGCTTCGCCGTGACCGAACCCAATACCGGGCTCAACACCACGCAGTTGAAAACCCGCGCGGTGAAGAAGGGCGACAAATATATCGTCAACGGCCAGAAGGTCTGGATTTCGACCGCCCAGGTCGCCAACAAGATTCTCCTGCTGGCGCGCACCACGCCGCTGGAAGAGGTCAAAACCCCGACCAAAGGTTTGAGCCTGTTCTATACGGATTTCGACAAGAAGCGCGTCGCCGTGCACGAGATCGAGAAGATGGGCCGCAAGCCCGTCGATTCCAACGAATTGTTCTTCGAGAACTTTGAAATTCCGGTCGAGGATCGCCTCGGCGAGGAGGGCCGCGGGTTTCGAATATATCCTGCACGGCATGAATCCGGAGCGCATCCTGATCGCCGCCGAAGCGGTCGGCCTCGGCCAGATCGCGCTGACACGGGCCTCGGCCTACGCGAAGAGCCGCATCGTGTTCAACCGTCCGATCGGCATGAACCAGGGCATCCAGCATCCGCTCGCGAAGAACTGGATGGAACTGGAAGCGGCATGGCTGATGACGCTCTCGGCGGGGTGGCAATATGACCAGGGCATGCCGTGCGGACCGGCGGCCAATGCCGCCAAATATCTCGCCGCTGAAGCCGGCTTCCACGCCTGCGAGCAGGCGGTCATGACCCATGGCGGCTTCGGCTATGCCAAGGAATATCATGTCGAGCGTTACTTGCGGGAATCCCTGATCCCGCGCATCGCCCCCATCAGCCCGCAGCTCATTCTCAGCTTTATCGCCGAGAAGGTGCTGGGCTTGCCGAAATCCTACTGACATGAAGTCGTATTGAGATGAGCTTCATCACCGGCGTTGGACTGACGTCATACGGCAAGCACGAGGGCTCGTCCTCGCTCGACCTCATGAGCAAGGCGGCCGAGATGGCGGTTGCCGACGCGGGATTGAAGCGTTCCGAGATCGACGGCATTTTGTGCGGCTACAGCACGGTCTCGCCGCACATCATGCTCGCCACCGTGTTTGCCGAGCATTTCGGCATCCGGCCGTCCTACGCCCACGCCGTGCAGGTCGGCGGCGCCACCGGGCTCGCCATGACCATGCTGGCGCATCATCTGGTCGAGGCTGGTGTCGTCAAGCATGTGCTTGTCGTCGGCGGCGAGAACCGGCTCACCGGCCAAAGCCGCGACGCCTCGATCCAGGCGCTGGCGCAGGTCGGTCATCCCGACTACGAGGTGACGCTGGGGCCGACGATCCCGGCCTATTACGGCCTCGTCGCATCGCGTTACATGCACGAATATGGCGTAGCACGCAGGAAGACCTCGCCGAATTCGCGGTGCTGATGCGCGCGCATGCGCTCACGCATCCCGGCGCCCAGTTCCACGACCCGATCACCGTCGCCGACGTGATGGCGTCGAAACCGGTGGCGATGCCGCTAAAACTTCTGGATTGCTGCCCGGTGTCCGATGGCGGCGCGGCGTTCGTGATCAGCCGCGAGCGGACCGGCGCGGCCGGCATTCGCGTGCGCGGCTGCGCCCAGGCGCATACCCATCAGCACGTCACCGCGATGCCGGCCTTGAGCGAACTCGGCGCCGAGATTTCGATCGCCAAGGCCAAAGCTGCTTCCGGCCTCGCGATCTCCGACGTGCGATATGCGGCGGTCTACGACAGTTTCACCATCACGCTGGCGATGCTGCTGGAAGATCTGGGCCTTGCCAAACGCGGCGAGGCGGCAGCAAGGGTGCGGGCAGGGTATTTCAGCCGCGACGGCGAGATGCCGCTCAACACCCATGGCGGGTTGCTCAGCTACGGCCATTGCGGCGTCGGCGGCGCGATGGCGCATCTGGTCGAAACCCATCTGCAGATGACGGGGCGGGCGGGACAACCGCCAGGTCCGCGACGCCTCGATCGCGCTGTTGCACGGCGACGGCGGCGTGCTGTCGTCGCATGTCAGCATGTTCCTGGAGCGGGTGCGATGAGCAGTAAACTCGCGGACTGGACCAAGGGCGAGCAGGGCATCGTCTATCAATCCTGCGGCGCCTGCGGCAAGGCGCAATATTTCCACCGCAGCTTCTGTGCCGTCTGTGGCGCGCCGGACCCGGTGCAGAAATCCGCCAGCGGTGCAGGGACGGTCTATGCGACCTCGCTGGTGTGCCGCGCGGCGACGCCGGAGACCCGCGCGCACGTGCCCTACAACATCGTGCTGGTGGACACGCTGGAAGGGTTCCGCATGATGGCCCATGGCGACAATGATCTCGCCATCGGCGATCAGGTCACCGCGCGCTATCAGCCATTCGCGGGAAGGCTGGTTCCATATTTTGCGAAAGCGAAATGATGGCTCTTAGCGTCACGGCAGCCGTCACCGCCAGTAGAAGATAACGCCGGCGATGACGAGCATTGCCGTCACCGCCAGCATTTGCGCGAACGCTTCCGAGGCCGCCCTTTTGGTGGCTTCCTTCATGTCTAACTCCCTAGACTTGGGCATGAGTCATCACTGGCCCGCGAAGGCCTGATCGGCTCAATTATTTTTTACTCGGAACACCCCGCGACGAGTATTCGCTTTGACGAGTCCCCACTCAGCGAATATCGACCGTGCCAAGTTCGAACAGCAATGCGGCGGCATTTTGGCTCACGCGCAGCCGGTTTGTGCGCGCGGCATGACAATTTTCTGAGCGATTTCGTTCTACAGCTTGCGGGCGCGTTTCAGACTGTCGAGCTGCGCCGGGATCGCGGCGGGTTCCGTCACCGGATAGGAGCAGAACGTCGAGGTGCAGGCGAACGCCGCGGGTCCATCGGGAAAATCCGGATAGTCGACGTCGACATTGGCGAGCTTGCCTTCGCGCTTGTCCCACCATTCCGCGCGTTTGTTGACGAGCGGGTAGGCGAGCGCTGCGCGATAAAGCGCGGCCGATCGCGGATCGTCTTTCGCGCCGACGATGGTGACGTGAACCGGTTCGTTGCGCAGTTCGTCCTCGGCGAGCAGCACGTCGGGCAGGAAGCCGAACGCATCGAGGATCGGCGGCGAGGTCAGATAGCCCATGCCGGCCTCGGCGATTTCGCGATAACGAACCTCGCCGGTGTAGGACGACAGCAGGCTGAACATCCGCACCGCCGTGACATTGTCCTCGCGCTGCTTGATCGGCTTTGTCAGCTGCTGCGCGTCGGGCGAAGCGGAAGCGATAAAGCCGCCGGTCGCGGGATCGATGAAGGTCTTGGCGATGAAGTCGGCGGTGGCCTGCGCATGCGTGAGCCATTCGCGTTCGCCGGTCGAACGGTGCAGCGCCAGCAGCGCCTTCGCCATCTCGACATTGTCGGCCAGATAAGGTCCGCCCTTGTCCTGCTCGGCGTGGCGGAAGCCGCCACCGGACATCGCGCGGTTGGCGAGCACCCAGCGCGCGGCGCCGATCGCAAGCTCGCGCGCCTCGGTCACGCCGGTCGCGTCGTAGTAGGCGAGTAGCCCTGCGATCGCCTGCGCGGTCTCGCGGGCATATTGCCGCTTGTCGACGCCGGGCTCGCCCTCGCTCATTCCGATACGAGGCATAGAAGCCGCCGCCGGGCGCGGCCATCGTGTTCTTGAGGAAGCCATAGATGCGATCCGCCGCCTGCCGGTAGGCGGGATCGCCGAACATGGTCCAGGCGCGTGCATAGGCGGCAAGCCCGGCCTCCTGCGCGAACATCGGAAATTCCCGCGCCGGCTCCGACCAGTCGGGCTTCAGATTGACCTGGTTCATGGCGCCGGTGGCCTTGTCGACCATGGTCGACGGCCATCAGCGTCAGCACCTTCCTGATCCGCGCCTCGTTCGTCGCGTCGCCCTGCCGCGCGCGCTGCAACGCCCAGATCAGCATCTGGCCATCGACGAATTTCGACTTGCTCCAGCCGCCATTCTGCTCGTCCCAGGCCTGATCGATGAAGTCGAGGATTTCCTGGCGTTGTGCATCCGAAAGCCCCGTCGCCAGCGTGCGCTCGCGCTCGGCGCCGCCGGCATCGGGATAGACCACGGGCGAGGGGTCCTCGATCGTGGCGGTCAGGATCGGGTTGAAGAACTGCGGCGAATAGAAACCGCGCAGCTTGACGATCTCGGTGCCGTCAGGCGCGAAGATGATGGTCGCGGGCCAGCCCCAGCGCTCGTAGCGCTGCGAGATATCGGGACGGCTGTCCTGATCGACATAAACAGGGATGAACTTGTCCTTGAGGATGCCGCGCACTTCCGCATCGGCCCAGGTCTCGCGGTTCATCACGTGGCACCAGCGGCACCACCAGGACTGCAGCGACATGATCACGAATTTCTTCTCGCGGGCGGCGCGCGCAAAGGTCGCGTCGTTCCATTCGCTCCAGAAGCCGTCCTGTTGTCGATCGGCGCGGAATGCGCGGCTCCCGCGAACAGCAGCGAAAGCAGCAGCGCAAGCATGCGGATCATGGGCTGGCCCTCGTCTGTCGTCGTGAGGCGGAATATTGGCAGATCGTGCTATCGGCTAAAACACACAGCGCCGTGAGTTATTCCGGCCGCCGGCTCGTGCCCATCGCAGGGTTGATCCGGGGAATGCCGCAAGGCATGATCCCGCCATCAAAAATCAGAATAGACCAAGGTGAGAAATGGCCCGCATCGAATACAGCGACCCCGCCAAGCACGACGATCGCACCCGCGAAATCCTCGGCAAGAACCGCAATGCCAACATCTTCCGGATGATGTCGCATTCGCCGAAATATTTCGAGCAATATTGCCGGCTGGGTGGCGCCATCAGGCACAGGGGTGAACTGGATCCGATCGTGCGCGAACTCGCCATCACCCGCACCGGCATCCTGTGCGAGGCGCCTTACGAAATCGTCGCCCACAAGCGGATCGGCAAGAATGTCGGCGTCACCGACGAGCAGAACGCGGCACTGGAAAACTGGCAGGCCGCCACCTGCTTCAACGAGGTGCAGCGCGCCGCGCTCGCCTTTGCCGACGAAATCGTCAAGCTGCACAAGCCGACGGATGCGACCTTCAAGGCGATTGCGTCGAAACTGACGCCGGCAGCCCTGGTCGAACTGCAGCTCTCGGTCGGCTTCTACATCATGACGTCGAAGTTCCTCGAGACGTTTGCCATCGACATGCAGCCGGTGACGGAAGTGATTTCGTAAGCGATTGGTTCGCGGCTGCCCGGCGTCGGCCAGGGCCGGATGCAAAAAAGTCGAAAACAACCCCATGCAAAGTAGAGTTGGGCCGTGCTCGCGCACGAAATCGCCGGCATTGCATTGACAGGTACCTTGCAATAACATATACCGTACGTCTGCGAAGCCCATCGCCAGCAGCGGGGTTGATGACCGAGTTGATCCAGATCCAGCTCAAGAAGGGCGCGCTCGAACTATGCGTGCTGGCGTTGCTGGCGCGTCGGGAAAGCTATGCCTATGAGATCGCCAGCACCCTGGCCGCTGCGGTCGACATGGGGGAGGGCACGATCTACCCGCTGATGCGGCGCATGCAGAATGACGGGCTGGTCGATACGCGCCTCGCCGAATCGAACAGCGGACCGCCGCGCAAATACTATCGGCTCACACCGGCGGGTCGCGCAGCGTTCGCGGCGCAGAAGCGCGAATGGCGGGCGTTCATGGATGCCGTCAACGAATTGCTGGGAGAAAGCTGAATGAACCGCATGGCCTTCCTGCACATCCTCGGCGACGGGCTCGCCGGGCTTCCGGCCCGCGAGATCGACGACATTCTCGCCGACTATGCCGCCTATTTCGAGGAAGCCCGTGCGTCCGGCCGCAGCGAGGAAGACGTCGCCAACGCGCTTGGCGATCCGAGGCGG
The DNA here is from genome assembly GCA_963742665.1 of uncultured Alphaproteobacteria bacterium. Lineage (GTDB taxonomy): Bacteria > Pseudomonadota > Alphaproteobacteria > Rhizobiales > Xanthobacteraceae > Bradyrhizobium. The sequence continues at coordinate 341,912 of CAVUNH010000019.1, read as the reverse complement.
CTGGCGCGGGAGCTGCGCGCTGAGAGCGGACTGCGCCGCTGGGAAAATCATCGCAGCCTCGGCAATTCGGCTACCGTGTTGCTGGCAATCGGTGGACTGGCGGCGGTCGACATCCTGTTCCTGCTGCCGATCTTGTTCGCCGTGACGCTGGCAATGCTGATCATCTGCCTGGTGATCTTCGTCCTCGGGATCATCGGCTTCGGATTGCTGCTGAGCCTGTTCAAGATCGCTTCCTTTGCCTCGGTCACCGCAATGGTGCTGCGCGCGATCGCGGGCATCGGACTGATCGCCGGCAGCGTGGGCTGCGGCGTGCTGCTGCTGTTCGCGCTGAACGGTGCCGTCAAGATGCTCGGCAATTACGCGCGGCTGCATTACCGCCTGCTCAGGCCGGAACAGCGCTCGGCGTGAGCCGATCGGACACCAATTTCAGCAAGGAGGACTTGAACGATGCGCAAACTTCCGTTCGTTCTGGCGGGCTTGCTGGCCACGATCGCAATGATCCCGGTTGCCGTCATCGCGTTCAACGCGCCGACGTCTCCGCCGGCCATGGCATCGATGGCGAGCTCGGACAAGCAAGGCGAGCCGGACTTTCCGGCACCCCGTCAGTTCCGGGCACGCGACGGCGCCAGCCTGCAATATCGCGCCTATCCCGCTGCGTCGAACAATGTCGCCATCCTGATTCACGGCTCGGCCTTTCCCGGCACCAGCATGCATGCGCTTGCGGAAGCGTTGCGCGCGGCCGGCGTGACGGTCTACGTGCCGGATGTCAGGGGCCATGGCGGCTCGGGCCGGCGCGGCGACATCGATTATATCGGGCAGATCGATGATGACCTCGCCGATTTCGTCGATCAACTTGGGCCGGCGAAAAGCGGCGAGACCCGCACGCTGGTCGGCTTCTCCGCCGGAGCGGGGTTCACCATCCGCTTCGCCGGCGGTCCCTATGGCCTGTTGTTTGACCGCTATGTGTTCCTTGCGCCAATCTTGCCTGATACGCCGACCTTGCGTCCGCGCTCCGGCGGGTGGGTCGGTATTTCCGTCCCGCGCGTGGTGACGATCGCCTCGCTCGATCGCGTCGGCATTCATGCCTTCGACGGATATCCCGTGCTCAACTATGCGGTATCGCCCGAGCTGTCGCGATGGGTGACCGCCAGCTATTCCTACCGGCTGATGATGAATTTCGGCGCCGGCAGTGGGCATGAGGCGTATCTGAAAAATATTCGCCGGCCGGCGGCCATCCTCGTCGGAAGCGCCGACGAGCAGGAATTGGCGGACCAGTTCGCGCCGTATTTGCAGCGTCTTGGCGTGAATATCCCGGTCACGATTGTGCCCGATATGAAGCACGCCGACATGATCGGCGCGCCCGGCGCGTTGCCGGCGGTCGTTCGCGCGGTCGTGTCACGCGAGTAGCGTCGATTTCAATCCCGCGGCCCGTATCGCCGCAGCGCTTCCAGCGTCAGGCCCTTGCCGACCGCGCCAAACGTATCGCCTTCGACGAGGCGGGCCGACGGCACCGCCTTTTTGATCGCATTGCGGACATGGGCGAGCCGCACCGAGCCGCCGGTCAGGAACACGGCGTCGATGTCGCCGGACTTGAGCCGCGCCTGTGTGAGGCAGTTCTTGATACGCGCCGCGATGCGTTCGGCCAGTTGCTTGGTGTGGCTGACGAGATCGGGCCGGCTGATGGCCGCGTTGAGGCCCGGCATCACCCATTCCAGCGGAATATCGGCCCGGCGTTTGTCCGACAGCGCAATCTTGGCTTCCTCGACCTCCATCAACAGCGTATGGCCGCGCTGCTCCTCGACCACGCGCACCAGCCGGTCGAGCAGGGCGGGCTCGCTGGCCTCAAGCCGAACCTGGCGGATATCCGCGAGCACGCGCGGCTCGTACATCCGGTTGATGCTCGACCACGTCGCGAGGTCCTGGAAGTAGCTCGAGGGCACATCGAGCCCGGCGCGGTTCATGGCGCTGCCGAAGCCGAACAGCGGCATGACGATGCCGAGACTGAGCTGGCGGTCGAAATCCGTACCGCCGATCCGCACGCCGTCATTGGCGAGAATGTCGCTCGCGCGGTTGGCCTTGGTGTGGCGCTCCGGCCCGAGCCGCACGATCGAAAAGTCCGACGTGCCGCCGCCGATATCGGCGATCAGGGCGACCTCCTCAGCCGATATCTGACGTTCATAGTCCAGCGCCGCGGCGATCGGCTCGAACTGGAAGGTGACGTCGTCGAAGCCGACCTCGCGCGCGATCTCGCGCAGTGTCTGCTCGGCCTTGCGGTCGGCGTCCGGCGCATTGTCGACGAAATGGACGGGACGGCCATGGACGACGTCGCGCAGCTCGCGGTCAAGGGTCTGTTCCGCGCGCCGCTTTACCGCGCCGAGGTAGTAGGCGATCACGTCGCGAAAGCCGGTTCGCTCCCGTCCGAGCCGCGTGGTTTCGTCGATCAGCGAGGTGCCCAGCACCGATTTCAGGCTGCGCATCAGGCGGCCGGGGGCGCCGTCGACATAGGCTTCGATCGCCTTGCGGCCGATCAGGACCGCGCCGTCCACCTCGTAGAAGATCGCGCTCGGAATCGTGGTCTGCCCGGCTTCCAGCGCCACCAGGCGAGGGGCATGGTCTTCGAGGGTGCCGAGCGTCGTATTCGACGTTCCGAAATCCAAACCGCAGATTGACATGGGAGCTTCCTGAGCGAAGCGTCCGTCTACACATTACCGCGCCTTCGATCCACCCTTATCTTGGCTTGGCCCGGCCAGGCTATTCCGGCAGTGAGCGACGCCGATCCACAGATCAATTTCTTTGCCCGGACGGGTTGATATCTCGATCCGTGGTAGGCCATAAGCGGCTCCCCGCGGCCATCGTTCCGCCGCGGCCAGCCGGTAAAGCAGCGACCTCAGGGAAGATTTGGCGTGGCAAATATCAACCGACAGATTGCCGAAGAGCTTGGCGTTCGCGAGCAGCAGATCGACGCGACGGTAGCCCTACTCGACGGCGGCGCCACGGTTCCGTTCGTGGCGCGCTACCGCAAGGAAGTCACCGGCGGGCTGGATGATACGCAGTTGCGCACCCTCGAAGAGCGCCTGACTTACCTGCGCGAACTGGAGGAGCGCCGTGTCGCGATCCTCGAATTCGGTCCGCGAACAAGGCAAGCTCGATGCCGCGCTGGAGGCGGCGATCCTTGCCGCCGACAGCAAGGCGCGCCTGGAAGACATCTATCTGCCGTTCAAGCCGAAGCGTCGCACCAAGGCGGAGATCGCCAGGGAGGCCGGGCTTGAGCCATTGGCCGAACTGCTGCTGACACAGCCGCAAAACAAGCCGGAAGCGGCGGCCGCAAGCTACGTCGATGCCGACAAGCAGGTGCCCGACGTCGCCGCAGCGCTCGAGGGCGCGCGCGCGATTCTGGTCGAGCGCTTCGACGAAGACGCCGATTTGATCGGAAGGCTGCGCGAGGAAATGTGGTCGAGCGGGCTTCTGGTTTCGACGGTGCGCAAGGGCAAGAAGACCGAAGGCGAGAAATTCCAGGGATATTTCGATTTTAGCCGGCTGCTGCACAAGCTGCCGTCGCACCAGATCCTCGCGCTGTTCCGCGGCGAGAAGGAAGAGATTCTGGAACTGCAGATCCAGCCTGACGCGGAGACGCCGGTCGCCGGCGTGCCGGGCCGGTATGAACTGAAGATCATGCAGCGCTTTGCCATTTCCGACCAGGGCCGGCCCGGCGACCGCTGGCTGGTCGAGACCGCGCGATGGGCGTGGAAGACCAAGATCCAGGTGCATCTCAACATCGACCTGCGCATGCGGCTGTGGACCGCGGCCGAGACGGAAGCCGTGCGGGTGTTCGCCTCGAATTTGCGCGATCTGTTGCTGGCCGCACCGGCCGGCGCCCGCGTCACCATGGGGCTCGATCCCGGCTTCCGCTCCGGCGTCAAGGTCGCCATCGTCGATGCCACCGGCAAGGTGGTGGCGACGACCGCGGTCTATCCGCATGAGCCGCAGAAGCAGTGGGACGCGGCGCTGGCGACGCTCGGCAAGCTCGCGGTCGCGCACCGCGTCGACCTGATCGCGATCGGCAACGGCACCGCCTCGCGCGAGACCGACAAGCTTGCGACCGACCTCGTCAAGCTGCTGCCGGACCTGAAAATGTCGAAGATCGTGGTCTCGGAAGCCGGGGCTTCCGTCTACTCGGCCTCGGCCTTTGCGTCGGAAGAATTGCCGGAGCTCGACGTCACCCTGCGCGGGGCGGTGTCGATCGCGCGGCGCCTGCAGGATCCGCTCGCAGAACTGGTCAAGATCGACCCGAAGGCGATCGGCGTCGGGCAATACCAGCACGATCTCGGTGAATCCAAGCTGGCGCGCTCGCTCGATGCCGTGGTCGAAGACTGCGTCAACGCGGTCGGTGTCGACGCCAACACGGCGTCCGCGCCGCTGCTGGCGCGGGTGTCGGGCATCGGCGCGGGGCTGGCGGAGAGCATCGTGCAGCACCGCGACGCCAACGGCCCGTTCAAGTCGCGCAAGGCCCTGAAGGAAGTGCCGCGGCTCGGGCCAAAGGCGTTCGAGCAATGCGCCGGCTTCCTGCGCATCAACGACGGCGAGGACCCGCTCGATGCTTCCGGCGTGCACCCCGAGGCCTATCCGGTGGTGCGGCGAATTCTGGCCGCCACCAAAAGCGACATCAAGGCGCTGATCGGCAATGCCGAGATCGTGCGCCAGCTGAAGCCGCAGAATTTCGTCGACGACACTTTTGGGCTGCCGACGGTGACCGACATCCTGCGCGAGCTGGAAAAGCCCGGCCGCGATCCGCGTCCCGCCTTCAAGGCCGCGGTGTTCAAGGAGGGTGTCGAGGAGATCAAGCATCTCAAGCGCGGCATGATCCTGGAGGGCACGGTGACCAACGTCGCCGCGTTCGGCGCCTTCGTCGATATCGGCGTGCACCAGGACGGGCTGGTGCACGTCTCGGCGATGTCGAAGACCTTCATCAAGGATCCGCGCGAAGTCGTGAAGCCCGGCGACATCGTCAAGGTCAAGGTGCTGGAGATCGAGGTCGCCCGCAAGCGGATCGCACTGACGCTGCGCCTCGACGACGAGATCGGCACCAAGGGCAAGGCGCCGGCGGCGGCAGACCAGAGGCGCGAAATCTCCAGCAAGTCGATGACGTCATCGGCGCCGCGCAAGGAGCAGGAGCAAGGCGGCGGTGCGCTCGCCGAAGCGCTGCGGCGCGCGGCGGAGAAGGGCGGGCGGGGGAAGACCTAGCCGATAGATTCGGGGCATGCCGCTCAAGTTACAGCGTGCCGGCACTGGCTATTTCGCCTCCAAAATATAATCGCCGGCGGACGCCCAGCGCTCCCGCACAATCACACCACCGAATCTGAGCGAATGCCGCATCAGGAGATCGAAAAGCGTGTTCTCCATCTCGGCAATTGCAAATTCGTGCTCCCTTGCGACCTCCAGCCATTTTACATGCAGCGCGTTGACGTGGCGAACGTCGAGCGCGTCCTCGACGAAGGCGGCTCCTGGAAAGTCGCGTTGAAGCGCAGCCGCCAAGCGTGACTGCGGCTCCCTTCCCGCTTGCGCGGGAGGGTATGAGGCGGCGGTGCTCCGCGAGTCATCTTGTTGATACGAGCCCCCGCGCGCCTCGCGTCGTTGGAAGTCGGATGCAAGCTACCCCGAAAGCGGGCAGAGGTGCACCGAAGTATCGCCCGGGAAGTGGCAGTGTCCTCACGCCGAGCTCGCTCCACCCCACGCACGCCGCGAAGTGCGCGAAGTAGCGCACAGTTCCTATCGGGTTGCAATTTGAAGCAACTTCATCGCGCTCACAGCCTTAACCCGACGTCAGCAAATTCACCTTGGCGTTGGCGAGGATCAGGCGGTCGGCGAGCAGTTGCGCGAGGTTGCGCATGATCCGCTCGCCGGCATGCGGGTGCTGCTTGCGGAACCGCTCGAATTCGGCAAGCGGCACCTCGAAGGCGGTCGCCGCCGCATCGGTGCGCACATCGGCGGAGCGGATGGGTTCCAGCAACGCCATTTCGCCGAACGCCATGCCGGCCGTCAGCGTCGCCAGCCGGATGCCGTCGGGCAGGGTGACATGGACCACGCCGCTCCGGAGGAAGAACAGCGAGGTGGCGGGATCGCCGGTGGCGATGATCTTTTCGCCCGGCTGATACGATCTGATCGTCGCGAGCGCCGCCAGCTCGGTCAGTTCCTCGTCCGTCAGCCCCGCCAGCAGCGGCTGTTCGGACAGTTCCGTGGTCTCGAAGAAATCGATCGAGCCGCCATGGCGATAAACCACCTGGTCTTCCGCCCATTCGATCGCGGCATCGAGCAGGAAATAGTACCGCATGTTCGGGAGATCGCCGGTCTCGTCGGCGATCGGCTTCCACTCCGCCTCGGCCCGCTTGATGCCGGACACGATCACCGTGACATGATACGTCGCCAGTTCGCGGAATTCCTCGGCGAGCAGGCGGGCGCCGGCGGGCGTCATCGACGTGACCCGGCGAAAATCGAAGATGACGAATTGCGGGCGCGGCCTCGCCACCAGCTGGCGCGCGACATAGTCGACATTCGACAGCGACAGCGTCCCCATCAGTTCGATGACGCGGACATCCTGGTGGTACCGGGCGAGGATCTCCTGCTCATGCGGGCGGCGGCTGCGCCGCGACGGGTTTTCGCCGATGTCGTAATCGGCAATGACGGCGTTGCGCGCGTTGTCGCTGCGGTTGAGCATGTGCAGGTCGTAATGCGCCGACAGCGCCTCGCAGACCTTGATGCCGCGCACGCTGTTGCCGTGACTGTCGAGTTTCGGCGAGTAGCTGCCGAGCCCGAGCCGCGCCGGCAGCGCCGCCAGGATGCCGCCGCCGACGCCGCTCTTGGCGGGGATGCCGACGCGATAGATCCATTCGCCGGCATAGTCATACATGCCGGAAGAGGTCATGACCGACAGCGTCCGCGAGATCGCGTAGGGCGTCATCACCTGTTCGCCGGTCACGGGATTGATGCCGCGATTGGCCAGCGTCGCCGCCATCACGGCGATGTCGCGCGCGGTCACCAGGATCGCGCATTGCCGGAAATAGACCTCCAGCACCGAAGTGACATTGTCCGTGATGACGGCGTTGGTGCGCAGGAGATAGCCGATCGCCCGGTTGCGGTCGCCGGTCAGGCTCTCGGACGAATAGACGGCGTCGTCGACGTCGAGCTCGCGTCCGGCAAACCGTCCGAGCGCCTGCCGGATATATTCGAACGCGCCGTCGCCCTTGGCTTCGTGGATCAGCCCGGAGCAGGCGATCGCGCCGGCATTGACCATCGGATTGAACGGATGGTTCTCGGCATTGAGGCGGATCGAATTGAAGGGATCGCCCGAGGGTTCGACGCCGATCGCGCTTTCGACCCGCGCGGCGCCCAGCGTATCCAGCGCCAGCGCGAACACGAACGGCTTTGACATCGACTGGATGGTGAAGGGCACCTTGGTGTCGCCGACCTCGTAGACATGGCCGTCGAGGGTCGCGAGGCTGATGCCGAAATGGGCGGGGTCGGCCTTGCCGAGTTCAGGGATGTAGTCGGCGACCGCGCCGCTGGTCTCGGTGAGGTAATCCGCGTGACAGGCGTTCAGGAACCGCAGCAAGGGCGGTTTCGAACTGGTCCAGGCCGGGGCGCCGGTGGGCGATGCTTTCATCGCCAGCCGTTTTGCCGCGCAATCACGGCGCGCGCAACTGCTCCGGCACCAGACTTTGGCGGCGGATCAGCAGCAGCGCGATCAAAACCGTCGGCACCAGGATGGCGAGGCCGAGCAACGTGACCTGCATCTGCGACAGCGGCATGATACCGCCGCCGGGGGTCGCCACCACGAAGCCGCCGATCACCAGCAGCACCCGCAGCGGCCACTCCAGCGCGCCGGCGCCGCGCAAGTCGCCGACGAAGGCCTGATAGCCCTGAATGCCGCCGCAGATGAACAGCGTGCCGAAACCCGCCAGCGCCATCAGCCCGAGCCCTTCGAGATACGGGCTTGGGCCCTGCAGCACCAGCGCCGGGTTCAGCACGAAGAAGAACGGGATGAAATAGATGATGCTGCCGACCCACATCGATTCCCAGCCCGTCTTCATCGCCGGCGAACCGGCGATGCCGGCCGCGGCAAAGGAGGCGATGGCGACCGGCGGCGTGATCGAGGACAGCATGCCCCAGTAGAAGATGAACATGTGCACGGCCATGCGGTTGAGGCCGAGCTTTTCCAGCGCCGGCGCCACCAGGATGGCGAGGAAGATGTAGCAGGCCGTCGTCGTCAGCCCGAGCCCGAGAATGAGGCTGGTGAAGGCGCACATGCCGAGCAGCAGGAACGGATTGTCGCCGGCGATCCGCAACAGATCGTTGGCGAGGCTCGAGACCACGCCGGTCATCGAGAACGCGCCGATCAGGAGGCCGCAGCCGGCGAGGATGCCGACCAGTTCGACGAAGGTGCGGCCGTTGACTTCGAGGAACTTGCTGATGGTCGCGAGCGTCCAGCGGGTCTCCTTGGAGAACAGCTGGTTCAGCACCAGCAGCAGCGCGGTCGCATAGAACGGCGCATGGCTCTCGCGCTTGAAGTACAGCAGCATCACGATCAGCAGCGCGATGACGAAGATGTAGTACCAGCCGGCCTTGATCGTATCCATGATCTTCGGCAGTTCGGCGCGCGGAATGCCCTTCAGGCCATGCCGGGCGGCGTAGGAGTTCGACCTGCATGAACAGGCCGACATAATACAGCGCCGCCGGAATGATCGCGGCGACCGCGACGTCGGCGTAGCTGACATTGAGGAATTGCGCGATCACGAACGCGGTCGCGCCCATCACCGGCGGCGCCAGCACCGCGCCGGTCGACGCGCAGGCCTCGATCGCGCCGGCATAGGAAGCGCGAAAGCCGCTCTTCTTCATGACCGGAATGGTCATGGTGCCGGCGGTCAGCACGTTGGAGATGATCGAGCCCGACATCATGCCGAGCAGGCCGCAGGCGAAGATGCAGACCTTGGCCGCGCCGCCGCGGAAGGTGCCGCACAGCGCAAACGCGATGTTGATGAAGAATTTTCCGGCGCCGGTCATCATCAGCGCGGTGCCGAACACCAGGAAGCCGATCACCGTGTCGGCGAAGGCCTGGATCGGAATGCCGAGCAGGCTCTCGCCCGACAGCACGTGATAGGCCGTGGTCTGGTCGAGCGTCAGCTGCGAGCCGCGGAACGGTCCGAGCCAGCTGGCTTCGGCGAACAGCGGATAGACGGTGAACGGCAGCACGCTCAGCAGCAGGCTCCAGCCGCCGGTGCGCCGCAGCGCCTCCATCAGCACGAACCACATCACGAGGCCGGCGGCGATCACGTTCTGCGGCGCGCCGTCGGATTCCCAGCCGGACTGCGCGGCCTTGCGCACGTTGAGCATCAGCCAGATCGAGGCGCAGAAGGTCGCGACGAACAGCAGCAGATCGTACCAGGGGATGCGGTCGAGCGGCGCGGTCTCCGTTCCCGGAAAGATCAGGAACGTGAACGGCAGCATCAACGCGATCAGCAGATAGAAATATTCGGTGTTGAGCTGGGTGTAGCCGATGAAGAAGCGCAGCGAGAATTGCTGGTTGATGCACAGCAGGATCGTCGCCGCCGTCGCCACCACCAGCGTCCAGCGCCATGCCCCGCGCAAGGTCCGCACCCGCGTGACCTCGGCTTCCTGCAGATTGCCGATGCCGGCGTGCGGATCCTCGAACTCGATACGCTTGGCGGGCGCGGCCGCAGTGTCGGACGCAGAAGGTGACATCATTTTCCCCCGGATGGTGTTCGCCTTCGAAACCGGTGCGTGCGATAACGGCTATTGATCGAAGCCGTTCGGCATGTTGGCCTTGGCAAGCGCTGCGGCGCGCGCCTTCATCCAGCCGTCGAGGAAGGCCTTGTCGTCCGACGGCGGGTTGGATTTGCCGTACTCCGCCCAGGCCGCCGCCAGCACTTCCTGGCGCTTGAACAGGCCGTTGTTGTGGGTTTCCTGCTCGGCGGTCCACTGGCCGGCTTCCTTCAGCGCCTTCACCGCGCCGGGATGAACCGGCACCACCCAGTTCTTGGTCTGCCGGTCGGCCGCAAGGCCGCCCGCGCCGGGCGCGGAATCCTTGTAGGCGTCGTAACCGTGATCATCGCCTTGGTGATCGGGTAGATCTGGTCCAGCGGCTGCGAGGCATAGGCGACGAAGATCGGGTAGGGGTAGTTGCCGAGTTCGATCGGCTTCTCCGGCGAAATGCCGGCGCCGCAGGTGGCGAGCTGCGGGAAGAAGAAGGAGCCGACCTTCTTGAGCCGTTCCCAGCCGGCGGTGTCCTTGGCGGGCAGCGGCGGCCAGACCAGGCCGCGCGGCGAGGTCTCGGCTTCCTTCGCGGGGCCGGTGATGGTGGTGCCGAAGGCGGCGTCGGTGTCGTTGTTGATCAGGCCTTTCCACATCGCGCCGTAGCTGGCGAATTCGACGATCTTGACGTCGCTCTGCTTGAGACCGGCGAACGCCAGAACGGCGAGCGAGTTCTGGTTCAGCGCGGGCGAGCCGACGACGAAGCCGACGCGCTTGCCCTTGAGATCCTTGATCTCCTTGACGCCGGCATCGGCCGCGACGCCGAGCGAGCCGGCATTGCAGTCGACCGACGACAGCAGCAGTTGCAGCGCCTGCGGTCCCCATTCCCTGGCGCCGAATTCGAACACGCCTTCCTGCGCGAAATAGGTGCCCGATCCCATCGCCGACACCAGCGCGCGCTTGGCCCGCAGCGGCGCCAGCCGCGCCACGTCGTTGCCGGCCGGCAGCACGCGGACGTCGGTGCCGTATTTGTCCTTCATCATCTTGCCGACGCCGACCGCGATGTTGAAGCCGGCGGTGCCGGTGTCATAGGCGGTGATCGCCATGGTCGGCGGCAGCTTGACGTCTTCGGCGTGCGCCGGCGCGATTGCCAGAAACGAGATGCCTGCGAATGCGACAGGCGCGAAATCTCAGCCGACGGATCATGTTTCCTCCGAATTGTTTCGCTGTGCGAAACTTTTTGTTGATTGGAATCATGTCATCGCCGCATTGCGATGGCAACGTCCGGACCGATTCACGACCGCCATTATGCCAGTTGGATCGGCGGACAGATTGTCGCGCATCAAAAGTATGAGCGCGACAACCTCAGGTTTCGACGATCGCGACGACCTGGCCTTCGGCGACCACGTCATCGAGTTTGACCAGAATTGCCTTGATTTTCCCGGCTGCTGTCGATGTCACCGGGATTTCCATCTTCATCGCTTCGACGAATGCGATGTCGTCGCCGTCGCCGACGCTGGCGCCGACTTCGACCGGGAGCGCGCACACGCGTCCGGCGACTTCGGTCACGATCTTGATCTCTGGCATTCCACCCTCCGGGACCGTGTGACGTGACTATTGCGTCCCGTGAACGGCTTTTTGTTGTGGCGGCAGATTGCCTGAGGTAGCTTGATCTGCAAGTGGAATTTTATTCCGCATGGCGGAATGGAGCCTTCGCATGGGACGACGCTCGGAGCGGCTTAGCAAACAGGGAATGCTCGCCAGCGATCTGGCAGGCGAGGGCGATGTCATTCAGGTGGTGTCGCGCGCGTTCGACGTCCTGCGCTGCTTCGAGGGTCACGAAGCGCGGCTCGGCAATCTCGAAATCTCCAATCGCTGCGGCCTGCCGCGATCGACGGTGTCGCGGCTGACGCACACGCTGACGCGGATGGGCCAGCTGGTCTATCTGCCGCGCGACCAGAAATATCGCATCGGCCCGAGCGCGGTGGCGATGAGCACCTCGATGATGAAGGGCTTGCAGCTGCGCAACCTGATCCGGCTGCGGCTGCAGGATGTCGCCGAGCAATTGCCGGGCACCGTCGGCTTCGTCATTCCCGATCGCTTTCATCTGGTCTATCTCGAATTCGCGCGCGCCGCGAACGCGCTCGGCCTGCATGAAGCACCGGCAGCCGCATCGCGATGGCGAGCACGGCGGCGGGCCACGCCTACACCGCCGCGCTCGATGTCGACGTCGGCGACGCCCTGATGGCGGAAATGGAGCGCGAATTCCCCGATAGCGCCAGGCTGCTGCAGCCGCGCATCGAGGGCAACCGCCGCTACCTGCGCGAACACGGCTATGTCGTGGCCTGCGGCACCTGGAGCCCGCATATCAACGGCTGCGCGGTGCCGCTGTGGTCGCCGCAATACCAGACCTTCGTCGTGGTGACGATCGGCCTGCTGTCGGCGATGTTCGACGAGAAGCGGCTGCACAGCGAAGTGGCGCCGCGCATGCTCGAACTGGGCGCTGCGATCGGCGGCCTGCTCGAGGGCGCCGACGGCGACATCTTCACCAACCGGCTGGAGAGAAAAGCGCTTCCGGTGCCAGGGCAGAACAACGCATAATAACAATAAGATCATCAAGACGGAGGATACGAATGAACTGGAAGCCGGAACTCGACGACCTCGCCCGGCGCGAAGCGTTCGCGCGCGAGATGGGAGGCGTTGACAAGGTCAAGCGTCAGCGCGACCAGGGCCGGCTCACCGTTCGCGAGCGCATCGACAAGCTCGTCGACCAGAAAAGCTTCCACGAGATCGGCGCGATTTCCGGCGTCGGCGAATATGACGAAAACGACGAACTCAAGCATCTGACGCCGGCGAACTGCGTGTTCGGCCGCGGCAAGATCGACGGCCGCACCGTGGTCGTGGTCGGCGACGATTTTACCGTGCGCGGCGGCTCGGCGGATGCGTCGATCTCGACCAAGCCGCTGATGGCCGAGGAGATGGCGCATGATTTCCGCCTGCCGATCATCCGCGTGATCGAAGGCTCCGGCGGCGGCGGCTCGGTGAAGACCATCGAGACCAGGGGCGCGGCCAATCTGCCCGGCGGCGTCGGCGGCACGCGCGCGTACTGGTTCACGACGGCGAACATGGCGCGCGTGCCGGTGGTGGGGCTGGGCCTCGGCTCGGTCGCGGGCCTCGGCGCGGCGCGGCTGGCGGCCACCCATTATTCGGTCATGACCAAGAACTCGGCGATGTTCGTCGCGGGTCCGCCGGTGGTGAAGCGGCTCGGCCAGGATCTGACCAAGCAGGAACTCGGCGGCGCCGACATCCAGACCCGCGCCGGCGGCGTCGATGACGCCGTCGATACCGAGGAAGAGGCGTTCGCGCGCGCCAGGCGCTTCCTGTCCTATCTGCCGTCGTCGGTCTACGAACTGCCGCCGACCATGCCCTGCACCGACGATCCGGAGCGCGCCGAGGAATCGCTGATGAAGGCGGTGCCGCGCAACCGCCGTCAGGTCTACAAGATGCGCCCGATCATCGACGCCGTCGTCGACAAGGGCTCGTTCTTCGAGGTCAACGCCAATTTCGGCCGCCCGATCATCACGGGGCTGGCGCGGCTCGAAGGCCGCGCGGTGCTGCTGCTCGCCAGCGATCCCTTCCACTATGGCGGCTCGTGGACGGCGGAAGCCTGCCAGAAGGTGGTGCGCTGGGTCGACTTCGCCGAGACCTTCCATCTGCCGGTGGTCTATCTGATGGATTGCCCGGGCTTCATGATCGGGCTCGAGGCCGAGAAGGCGGCGACCATCCGCCACGGCGTGCGCGCGATGGCCGCGGTCAACCAGACCACCGTGCCCTGGTGCACCATCATCGTGCGCAACGCCTTCGGCGTCGCCGGCGTCGTGCATCAGCCGGCCGACCGCTATTCGATGCGCTATGCCTGGCCGTCGGCCTATTGGGGCTCGCTGCCGCTGGAAGGCGGCATCGAGGCGGCCTATCGCGCCGACATCGACGCCGCGGACGATCCGGCGGCGAAGCTGAAGGAGATCGAGGACCGTCTCAACAAGCTGCGCTCGCCGTTCCGCTCGGCCGAAAAATTCTGGGTCGAGGAGATCATCGATCCGCGCAAGACGCGTTCGCTGCTGTGCGAATTCGCGCGGCTGGCCGAGCCGCTGCGCACGCCGGGGCCGGCGACGAACATGACGATCAGGCCGTAGCAGGCTTCAGCACCGGCGCCGGCCGCGAGATCGCCAGCATGATCAGCGCGGCGACGATGCAGAGCGCGCCGGCGACGAAGAAGGCCGGCAGATAGGTCGGATACACCGTGCGCGACAGGCCGGCGCCGAAGGCGGCGGCGCCGGCGCCCAGTTGATGGCCGGCAAAGATCCAGCCGAACACCAGATTGGCGCGTTCCGGCCCGAACCGCTGCGCGGTCAGCCGCACCGTCGGCGGCACCGTGGCGATCCAGTCGAGCCCGTAGAACATCGCAAACAGCGACAGGCCGTAGAACGAGAAATCGGTGAAGGGCAGGAACAGCAGCGACAGGCCGCGCAGGCCGTAATACCAGAACAGCAGCCAGCGATTGTCGTAGCGGTCCGACAGCCAGCCCGAGACGATGGTGCCGAAGAAATCGAACATGCCCATCGCGGCGAGCAGGCTCGCGGCCTGCACCTGCGGAATGCCGAAATCGAGGCACATCGGAATCAGATGCACCTGGATCAGGCCGTTGGTGGAGGCGCCGCAGATGAAGAAGGTGGCGAACAGGATCCAGAACACCCGCGTCTTCGAGGCATCGCGCAACGTGCCGAGCGCCGCCGCCATGATCGGCGCGGTGTTGGGGGGCGGCGCGGCAAGCGGTTCGGTGCCCTCGTCGCCGAACGGCCGCAGGCCGAGATCGCTCGGGCGGTCGCGCATCATCAGCAGCACGGCAAAGGCCGCGACGCCAGCATCACGCAGATCAGCGCCAGCGCGATCCGCCAGCCGAAATGCTCGGTGAGGGCGGCGAGCAGCGGCAGGAACACCAGTTGTCCGGTCGCGACGCTGGCGGTGAGAATGCCGACCACGAGCCCGCGGCGCGCCGCGAACCAGCGCGCGGCGATGGTGGCGCCCAGCACCAGCGCGGTCATGCCGGTGCCGATGCCGATCACGACGCCCCACAGCAGCATCAGCTGCCAGACCTTGGTCATGAGCAGCGACGCCACCAGGCCGGAGACCACGACCAGCAGCGCCGACAGCGTCACGTTGCGCAGGCCGTAGCGGTTCAGCAGCGCGGCGGCGAACGGCGCCATCAGCCCGAACAGGATGAAGCGGATCGACAGCGCCGAGGAAATCTCCGCGGTGCTCCAGCCGAATTCCTTCTGCAGCGGCACGATGAACACGCCGGGCGCGCCGACCGTGCCGGCGGTGATCAGCGCGGTGAGGAAGGTCACGCCGACCATCGCCCAGCCGTAATGGATGTTGCGGCGGGCGAGGGCGGCGGACAGCCAGTTCGAGATCATGAAGCCCCTGAAAGATTTGGCTGGACGAATTGCGTGATGTGCCTGACCGCCACGTTCGATAGGGGATGGCAGACGACATTAATGCCATACTTCCCTCGTTTTGGGACATCGGCCACACTCTAGTGCACGATGCGCTCGACCGCGATCGCGGTGGCTTCGCCGCCGCCGATGCAGAGCGCGGCGACGCCGCGCTTGAGATTCTGCGCTTCCAGCGCATGCAGCAGCGTCACGATCAGGCGCGCGCCGGTGGCGCCGATGGGATGGCCGAGCGCGCAGGCGCCGCCATTGATGTTGAGCTTTTCGCGGGGGATGCCGAGGTCGCGCTGCGCCGCCATCGCCACCACCGCAAAGGCCTCGTTGATCTCGAACAGGTCGACATCGCCGACGCTCCAGCCGACCTTGTCGAGCAGCTTGCGGATCGCCGGGATCGGCGCGGTGGTGAACCATTGCGGCTCCTGGCTGTGGGTGGCGTGGCCCTTGATCTCGGCGAGCGCCGGCAGGCCGTCGCGGTCGGCGAGCGAGCGCCTCGCCAGGATCAGCGCCGCGGCGCCGTCGGCATTGGCGGAGGAGGCGGCCGGCGTGATGGTGCCGTTGGCGCGGAACGCCGGCTTCAGGCCGGGAATTTTGGCGGGATCGACCTTCAGCGGATGCTCGTCATTGGCGATGACGCGCGGACCGGCTTTCTCGGTCACCGTGATCGGCGCGATCTCGGCCTTGAACGCGCCGCCTTCCACCGCCTTGCGGGCGCGGGTCAGCGTCTCCATCGCATAGGCGTCCTGGTCGGCGCGGGTGAACTGATAGGCCTCCGCGGTGGCCTCGCCGAAATCGCCCATCGAGCGGCCGGTCTCGTAGGCGTCTTCGAGGCCGTCCATCATCATGTGGTCGATGATGCGGTCATGGCCGGCGCGGTAGCCGCCGCGCGCCTTCGCCAGCAGATAGGGCGCGTTGCTCATGCTCTCCATGCCGCCGGACAGCACGATCTCGGCCGAGCCGGCGTTGATGATGTCATGCGCCAGCATGGTGGCCTTCATGCCGGAGCCGCAGACCTTGTTGATGGTGGTGGCGCCGGTGGCATCCGGCAGTTTGGCGCCGCGCGCGGCCTGCCGCGCCGGCGCCTGGCCCTGTCCGGCCGGCAGCACGTTGCCCATGAACACCTCGTCGATCCGCTCCGGCGCGAGTTTGGCCCGCTCCAGCGCCGCGCCGATCACATGGGAGCCGAGCTTGTGGGCGCTGAAGGGGGACAATTCGCCCATGAACCGGCCGAGCGGGGTGCGGGCGGCGGAAAGGATGACGACGGGATCGGAAGCGGTGGCCATGGCGGAACTCCCGGGGCGGTCGGTATTATAACATTATGATCATCATATGATGCGCTGCAAAAATTGCAACGGATGTTCGCATGAAAATGAGTGGATCATTTCATGAGAAAATCTCGATTTCGCATGAGCAAAATTTGATCGTTCAAGCAGATATGCGGTCGCGGCGCGGCGACGGGCCTATTCCAGCCCGTCAAGCGCCGTTTTGACGGCGTTCTGGAACACGGCGATGTCGCCGAGTTCATGGCCGAGCACCAGCGCCAGCCGGGTCAGGAACAGCGCTTCGCGTTCCGGACCGGCCGTATCGATCGCCGTCGCCAGCGTCTCATAGGCGGTTTCGAAATCCGCTGGTGGCATCGTGCTCATGCGTCTGGCTCTCCCGAGGCACAAGGCGGCGGTCCGCAGCACTTCGTCTGCGGCGATCGTTTTCCATCGCCCGGCGATGTGCAGGTCGGGACGCAGCAGATAGAGCGTGCCGGGAGCCGCCGCATACAGGCGAGCGATCTCGCCGTCGGCGTCGCCGACGTGACCTGGTTCCGATCAAGAGTGCGGCAAGGCGCTTGTCCGTGTTGCGCAGCCGGTCGAGCAGCATGATGTCGTCGGTGGACGGCGCGCCCCGGCAGAACAGGATCGCCGTCATGCCGATCCCGGCGCTGATCCAGCAAGTGGCTGCCGTCCGGCGAGTTTGGCGTTCGGCGCGACGCTGCCGCTGACGGGGCCGCCGGCAAATTCGACATCGCGGCCGGCATAGGGCGTCAGCGGGCTCTCGGAATAGGTGTAGGGCTGCATCTGCCGCGGGTTGGCAAGGCCGCGCGGAAATTCGTGCTTCAAACTCAGCGAAAGCGCGGCCTCCCGCGCCAGCCGCCAGCCGCGCGTCGGCGGCGTCATGAAGCGCGTGCTCTTGGTGGCGTTGGCGAACACGTCCAGCGTGGCGCCGCGCCGCTCCGGCGAATAGCTGTCGAGCAGCCGTTCATCCGCCTCGCCGTTGAGGACGGCTGCGAGCTTCCAGCCGAGATTTTCGGCGTCCGCCAGCCCGTTGTTGAGGCCGCGCACGCCGAAGATCGGCACGATGTGCGCGGCATCGCCGATGAAGAACACCCGGCCGTGCCGGTAGTCGTCGAGGCACAGCGTGTTGGCGGAATAGACGCTCCACCATTCCAGCTCCCACGGCTCTGCTGTGGTCGATGTCCCTGAGAATGGCGCTGACGCGGGCGCGGATGTTTTCCTCGAGCAGCGCCTCTTGCTCGCTCTCGCCCTCGCGAAGCTGGTAGTCGACGCGCCAGATATCTTCCGGCTGCTTGTGGATCAGCACCGTGCCGCCGGGATTGCCGCTCGGCTCGAAGAAGGCGCGGCGCTCGGTCGGAAAATCGTGATCCATGCGGATATCCGCGATCACGTAGCGGCCTTCGTAATTGTCGCCCTTCATGCGCAGCCCGAGCTGCGTGCGGATCGGCGATCTCGCGCCGTCGGCGGCCAGCACGTAGCCGGCCTCGAGGCGGTAGTCGCCGACCGGCGAGGCGATACGAAGCGATACGCCGTCCGCAGCCGGATTGATGTCGGAAAGCTCGCTCTGCCAGCGCATGTCGATGAGTTCGCAGGCCGCGACCGCGTCGTGCAGATATTGCTCGATATATTGCTGCTGCAGATTGTACATCGGCAGGTATTTTTCGCTTTCCGGATGCGGCATCTCGAGCCGGAAGATCTGCTCGCCGCGGTAGTAGCTGCGGCCGTAGCGCCAGCCGAGCGCCTTCTTCGAGGAACGGCGCTGACCGCCCCGATCCGTTCCAGGATGTGCATGCTCGGGCGCGCGATGCAGAGCGCACGGCTGCCGTCGTTGAAAGTCTCCTTGCGATCGATCAGCACGCTGCGGATGCCGTATCGCGCCAGCACCAGCGCCGCCGTCATGCCGATCGGGCCGGCGCCGACGATCACGACGGGATGGCGCACCGTCGCGCCGTCCAGTTCGGCAACGCGCCGCGCCGGAAAGATCGGATAGTTGAAATAGAGCGAATCCAGCGGCCCCTTGCCGGCAGGTCTCATGGCGTCCCTCCGCCTATCGCTTCCGGTCGAGAAAGCCCTGCATCAGCCGCTGCGGCTCGCCGGTCAGGAAGGATTGCCCGAACACGCCGACGCTCAGGTTGACGGATTCCGTCAGCGGCAGTTCTTCCCATTGCCGCAGCAGCGCCTTCTGCGAACGCAGCGCTTCCGGGCCGCATTCGAGCAGCGCCTTCACCGTGTGCTCGACCGCGGCATCGAGGCCGCCTTGCGGCGCCACCTTGTCGACCAGGCCCCAGGCCAGCGCCGTCGGCGCGTCGATATTTTCCGCGGTCATGACCAGCCAGCGGGCGCGGCCCCAGCCGATCAGCCGCGGCAGCAGCGCGGCATGGATCACCGAGGGGATGCCGACCCGGACCTCGGGCATGCCGAACATGGCGTCATGCGCGGCGATCCGGAAATCGCAGGCGGCGGCGACTTCGAGGCCGCCGCCGAGGCACCAGCCCGGCATCCGCGCGATCACGGGCGCCGGAAACTGGCGCACGGCCTCGCAGAGGTCGCGCAGCCGGGTGATGAAGGCTTCCGCGGATTTCTGGTCGAGTTTCGCCATTTCCTTGATGTCGGCGCCGCCGATCATGCTCTTCTCGCTCTGGCCGGCCAGGATCACCGCGCGGATGGTCCGGTCGGTGGCGAGCTTCTCAAAGCCCTCGCGCACGCCGTTGGTGACGGCGGAGCCCAGGATATTGAGCGAACCGGCGTTGCAGATCGTCAGGCGCACGACGCCGCGGGGATCGCGGTCGACGCCGCAATGGGGATTGAGCATTTCCATCTGATGTTCTCGGGTCCAGTTGTAATGCGCCACTTCCCGGACAATGCGCCGAATTGTCAAGGGCAGGCGAGGGGCCGTTGCGCGGCGGCGTTCGTTCGTATAATATGATAGATCATAATCTAAAGGAGCCGTCATGACCACGATTGAGACCGCCGACCTGTTTTCGCCCGCCACGCGCCGCGAGCGCGTGGTCGACTGGCAGGCGCCGGGCCCGGCGGCGAAGGCCGCCGCCGCAATGTCGGGAATGGAGGCGATGCGCGCGATCCGCGACGGCATCCTGCCGGAGCCGCCGATGGCCCGGCTGATCGATTTCCGGCTCCGCATCGCCGAGCCCGGCCGGATCGTCATGGAACTCGAGCCGCATGAGAGCCTGGAAAATACCATCGGCCTGCTTGCACGGCGCGACCGCAGCCGCCTTGCTCGATACCGCCATGGGCTGCGCGATCTCGACCATGCTGCCGGCCGGGCAGGGCGCGGTGACGCTCGATCTCAAATTGACCTATCTGCGGCCGCTCTCGGTCAGATCGGGGACGATCTCGGCGGAAGGCAAGCTGATCAAGCTCGGCCGCCAGACCAGCTACACCGAGGGCTTTGTCCGCGACGGCGCCGGCAATCTCGCAGTGCACGCCACCGCCACCTTTTCGATGATGGGCGAGGGCTCCAAAAGCGAAATAGATGCAGCTTTTTCCGCGCGAAACTGCTATTATATGACTGTAAACATCTTATGGTTACAGGATTGCAATGCGCTATTCGAAAGAACACAAGCAGGAAACCCACGCGCGGATCGTGAAGAAGGCCTCGGTGCGGCTGCGCGAAAAGGGCGCGCATGGCATCGGCGTCGCCGACCTGATGAAGGAGGCGGGCCTGACCCATGGCGGCTTCTACGCGCATTTCGATTCGCGCGAGGCGCTGGTGATCGAGGCCTTTGCCTATGCGATGGACCGCTCGACCGAGCGCTGGCGCAAGGTCGCCGAACAGACGCCGCCGGACAAGCGGCTGGCGACCATCGTCGAGAACCTATCTGACGCCGCTGCATCGCGACGATCCCGGCCATGGCTGCGCGGTTCCGACGCTTGGCGCCGAAATCGCCCGCGAGAGCCCGAAGACCCGCAAGGCGTTTGCGGCCAAGCTGGAACAGATGATCGACATGATGGCCGATCAGATGCCCGACGCTGCCGCGCAAGGCCGCGCGCAAGCAGGCGATGGCGGCGCTCGCGACCATGATGGGCACGCTGGTGCTGTCGCGGATCGCCGGCAGTGGCGAGTTCTCCGACGAGATCCTGGCCGCCGGCCGCGAAGCGGTGCTCGGCCGCGCGGCGGCGAAACCGGCCGCGAAAAAGGTGAAGCCGAATTAGCGAGGTGCAAGCGCAGCGTGCCCACCATTCAGAGCCGCGTGATGGTGGGCACGGCGCACGCACCATGCGCGTTCACCGCCCGCTGAACAGCGCGCGCTCGTTTTCCACCGTCTCGTAGATGTAATCGGCCACCGCGCGGATCCGCGCCAGATCCTTGCTGTCGGCGTGCATCAGCAGCCAGAACGTCCGCGAGATCGTGACTTCGTCCGGCAGCACCGGGCGCAGTTCGGGATGCGCCGTCGCCATGAAGTGCGGCAGTACGGCGATGCCGAAGCCGGCGATGGTGGCGTTGAGCTGCGCGATCAGATTGGCGCTGCGGAATTTCGCGGAAATCCTTGGGCTGACCTGCGGCAGGTAGTCCAGTTCCGGCGTGAACAGCAGTTCCTCGATATAGCCGACGAAGCGATGGCCGGCGAGGTCGCTGCGCCCGGTGATTTTGGGCGCGCGGTCGAGATAGGCCGGCGCGGCATAAAGCCCGAGGCTGTAGTCGAGCAGCTTGCGCCCAAAGACCCGGCCTTCCTTCGGCATCGAAAGGCTGATCGCGATATCGGCCTCGCGCTTCGACAGGCTGAACAGCCGCGCGGTGGCGACGAGCTGCAGATCGAGATCCGGGTAGCGCTCGGCGAATTTCACCAGCCGCGAGGCCAGAAAATGACTGCCGAAACCGTCGGGCGCGCCGATCCGCACCGTGCCGGTCAGATGCGCGCGCGAGCCGCCGACCGCCTCCTGGTTGGCGACGATGGTCGATTCCATCGCCTCCGCGCTGTCGGCGACGCGCTGGCCGGCTTCGGTCAGCTGGTAGCCGGTCTTGCGGCGATCAAACAGTTTTGCGGAAAGATGCCGTTCCAGCCGGTCGACACGCCGGATCACTGTGGCATGATCGACGCAGAGCTGCCGGGCAGCCGCGGATACCGTTCCGCCGCGCACGATGGCCAGCACAAAACGGAAGTCATCCCAATCGATCGTACCGCCGCCTTGATCCAGCATTTCCGCACATCTATGGTGCAATATCTCGGACTTGTATCCCAAGAAATGCGGGTCAAAAAGGTCCGTAATAGCGATCCAAGGGTCTTTAGGGAGAATATTCATGCGTTCAATCGGACATTTCATCGGCGGCCAGGAGGTCAAGGGCACGTCGGGCCGGACCGCCGACGTTTTCGAGCCGATGACCGGCGACGTCCAGGCCAAGGTGGCGCTGGCCTCCAAGGCCGAAGTTCGCGCCGCGGTCGAGAACGCCAAGGCCGCGCAGGCGGAGTGGGCCGACACCAATCCGCAGCGCCGCGCGCGCGTGATGATGAAGTTCCTCGAACTGGCCCAGCGCGACTACGACAAGCTCGCCGATCTGCTGGCGCGCGAGCACGGCAAGACCGTTCCCGACGCCAAGGGCGACATCCAGCGCGGCCTCGAAGTCGTCGAATTCGCCTGCGGCATTCCGCATCTGATGAAGGGCGAATACACC
Organism: uncultured Alphaproteobacteria bacterium; assembly: GCA_963742665.1. Taxonomy (GTDB): domain Bacteria; phylum Pseudomonadota; class Alphaproteobacteria; order Rhizobiales; family Xanthobacteraceae; genus Bradyrhizobium. The sequence goes on along the minus strand of CAVUNH010000019.1, from coordinate 319,725 downwards.
GAAGGCGCCGGCCCCGGCATCGACATCTATTCGATGCGCCAGCCGCTCGGCGTCGTCGCCGGCATCACGCCGTTCAATTTCCCGGCGATGATCCCGATGTGGAAATTCGCGCCCGCGATCGCCTGCGGCAACGCCTTCATCCTGAAGCCGTCGGAGCGCGATCCCGGCGTGCCGATGATGCTGGCGGAGCTGATGATCGAGGCGGGCCTGCCGGCGGGCATCCTCAACGTCGTCAACGGCGACAAGGAAGCGGTCGACGCCATCCTCGACGATCCCGACATCAAGGCGGTCGGCTTCGTCGGCTCGTCGCCGATCGCGCAATATATCTATGAGCGCGCGGCCGCGACCGGCAAGCGCTGCCAGTGCTTTGGCGGCGCCAAGAACCACGCCATCGTGATGCCGGACGCCGACATGGACCAGACCGTCGATGCGCTGATCGGCGCCGGCTACGGCTCGGCCGGCGAGCGCTGCATGGCGATCTCGGTCGCGGTCCCCGTCGGCAAGACCACCGCCGACCGGCTGATGGAAAAGCTGATCCCGCGCGTCGAATCCCTGAAGATCGGCACCTCGATCGATCCGTCCGCCGATTACGGTCCGCTGGTGACCAGGGAGGCGCTCAAGCGCGTCAAGAACTATGTCGAGATCGGCATCAAGGAAGGCGCCACGCTCGCGGTCGACGGCCGCGGCTTCAAGATGCAGGGCTATGAGAACGGCTTCTACATGGGCGGCTGCCTGTTCGACAACGTCACCAAGGACATGCGGATCTACAAGGAAGAGATCTTCGGTCCCGTGCTGTCGGTGGTGCGCGCCAAGGATTACAACGAAGCGCTGGCGCTGCCGTCGGACCACGACTACGGCAACGGCGTTGCGATCTTCACCCGCGACGGCGACGCCGCGCGCGATTTCGCCGCCAAGGTCAATGTCGGCATGGTCGGCATCAACGTGCCGATCCCGGTGCCGATCGCCTATTACACCTTCGGCGGCTGGAAGAAGTCCGGCTTCGGCGATCTCAACCAGCACGGTCCGGATTCGATCCGCTTCTACACCAAGACCAAGACGGTGACCTCGCGCTGGCCGTCCGGCGTCAAGGAAGGCGCGGAGTTCTCGATCCCGACGATGAATTAAGCACAACAAATGCAATTCGCTCTCAACGAGGACCAGATTGCGGTTCGCGATATGGCGCGGGATTTCGCCGCGGAAAAAATCGCGCCGCATGCGATCCGCTGGGACGAGGAAAAGCATTTTCCGGTCGACGTGATGCGCGAGGCGGCGACGCTCGGCATCGGCGGCGTCTATATCCGCGACGACGTCGGCGGCTCGGCGCTGACGCGGTTCGACGCGGCGCTGATCTTCGAGGCGCTGGCGCAGGGCTGCCCGACGGTGTCGGCGTTCATCTCGATCCACAACATGGCGTCCTGGATGATCGATGCCTATGGCAACGACACCCAGCGCCAGCAATGGCTGCCGAAGCTCTGCACCATGGAGCTGCTGGCGAGCTATTGCCTGACCGAGCCGGGCTCCGGATCGGACGCGGCGGCGCTGCGCACCCGCGCGGTGCGCGACGGCGACCATTACGTGCTCAACGGCCAGAAGCAGTTCATTTCCGGCGCCGGCAAGGGCGATCTCTATGTGGTGATGGTGCGGACCGGCGGCGACGGGCCCGGCGGCATCTCGACGCTGGTGATCGAGGGCGACACGCCCGGGCTGTCGTTCGGCGCCAACGAGCGCAAGATGGGCTGGAACGCGCAGCCGACCCGCGCGGTGATCTTCGAGAATGCGCGCGTGCCGGTCGCCAATCGGCTCGGCGACGAGGGCATCGGCTTCAAGATCGCGATGGCCGGGCTCGACGGCGGCCGCATCAACATCGCGGCCTGTTCGCTCGGCGGCGCGCAGAGCGCGCTCGACAAGTCGCTGGCCTACATGAAGGAGCGCAAGGCGTTCGGAAAGCGCCTCGACGAATTCCAGGCGCTGCAGTTTCGCCTCGCCGACATGGCGACCGAACTGGAGGCGGCGCGGACCTTTGTCTGGCGCGCGGCGGCGGCGCTCGACCGCAAGGATGCCGACGCCACCATGCTGTGCGCGATGGCCAAGCGCTTCGGCACCGATGTCGGCTTCGAGGTCGCCAACCAGGCGCTGCAACTGCACGGCGGCTACGGCTATCTCAGCGAATACGGCATCGAGAAGATCGTGCGCGACCTGCGCGTGCACCAGATCCTCGAAGGCACCAACGAGATCATGCGGCTGATCGTGTCGCGCAAGCTGATCGAGGGCGCGCGATGACGATCGCCGTGGCAGCCGCCGGATGCCGAAGCCGACCTGATCGCGCGGCGCGAAGGCGCGGGCGGCGTGATCCGGCTCAACCGGCCGAAGGCGATCAACGCCGTGACGCTGGAGATGTTTCGCGACATCGACAAGGCGCTCGACCAGTTCGAGGCCGATCCGGCGGTCGCCGTGATCCTGCTGGAAGGCGCGGGCGAGCGCGGGCTGTGCGCCGGCGGCGATATCCGCGCGCTCTATGAAAGCTCGAAGGTGCGCGGCGATCTCGGCAAGATCCTGTGGCGCGAGGAATACATCCTCAACGCCCGCATCGCCAAATTCCCAAAACCCTATGTCGCCTTCATGGACGGCATCGTGATGGGCGGCGGCGTCGGGCTGTCGGCGCACGGCAGCCATCGCGTCGTCACCGAGCGGACAAAACTGGCGATGCCCGAAGTCGGTCTCGGCTTCTTTCCCGATGTCGGCGGCACCTGGCTGCTGTCGCGTTCGCCGGGCGAGATCGGCACCTATTTCGGATTGACCGGCCAGACCATGAATGGTCCCGATGCGATCTATGCCCGCTTTGCCGATGCGGTGGTGCCGTCGGGCAAACTGGCCGCGTTGCGCGAGGCGCTGACCAAGGTCCGCGCGGGAACGAGACCGGCCGACGTCAAAGCCCTGATCGAGGATTTTGCGACCGGCGAGACCTGCGGGCCCGTCGCGGCGATGCAGCCGCAGATCGACGGCTGGTTCGCCCATGACCGGATGGAAGATATCGTCGCCGCCCTGCAGCGCGACGGTTCGGAGCTGGCGCAGTCGACGCTGAAGACGTTGAACGAGAAGTCGCCGCGCGGCATGGTGGTGACGCTGAAACTGCTGCGGCTGGCGCGGGCGTCGTCCTCGCTGGAAGAATGCCTGGTGCGGGAATATCGCGCCGCGCTGGAAGTGTTCGCCAGCGACGATTTTCGCGAGGGCGTGCGCGCGGCCGTGATCGACAAGGACCGCAATCCGCAATGGTCGCCGCCGGGGATCGAGGACGTGACGCCGGAGATGGTGGCGCCTTATTTCGCCGAAATCGGCGCCGACGAACTCAGGTTTGGCTAAATAGACAAGAACGGCACACGCGGAGGAATCGAGATGGCAAACATCGCATTCATCGGCCTCGGCAATATGGGCGGGCCGATGGCGGCCAATCTGGTCAAGGCCGGCCACAAGGTGATCGCCTTCGATCTGGTGGAGGCCTCGCGCAACCAGGCGAAGAGCGATGGCGCCGCGATCGCCGACAGCGCGGCCGCCGCGGTGAAGGGCGCCGATGTCGTCATCACCATGCTGCCGGCGGGCAAGCATGTGATCTCGGTCTGGACCGATGTCGTTCCGTCGATGACCAAGGGCGCGCTGATCATCGATTGCTCGACCATCGACGTCGAAAGCGCCAAGCAGGCGCATGCGCTGGCCGGCAAGCACGGCATGGCCTCGGTCGATGCGCCGGTGTCCGGCGGCACCGGCGGCGCCAAGGGCGCGACGCTGACCTTCATGTGCGGCGGCGAGGACAAGGCGTTCGCGCGCGGCAAAGCCGGTGCTGGAGAACATGGGCAAGAAGATCGTGCATTGCGGCGGCGCCGGCGCAGGGCAGGCGGCCAAGATCTGCAACAACATGATCCTGGGCATTTCCATGATCGCGGTCGGCGAGGCCTTTGCGCTCGCCGAAAAGCTCGGCCTGTCGCATCAGGCGCTGTTCGACGTCGCCTCGACCTCGTCGGGGCAATGCTGGGCGCTGACGTCCTATTGCCCGGTGCCGGGCCCGGTGCCGACCTCGCCGGCCAACAACGACTACAAGCCGGGCTTTGCCTCGGCCCTGATGGTGAAGGACCTGACGCTGGCGCAGGACGCGGCCAAGGCCGCCGGCGCGGCGACGCCGCTCGGCAAGCACGCGCAGGAAATCTACAAGGCGTTCGACGCCGCCGGCCATGGCGGGGTGGATTTTTCCGGGATCATCCAGCACGTCCGGAGCCTTGCCGGGAAATAACGGGAGAGCCGATGACGACCTTCCAGGAAGCGCGCGCCTTTCTGCTCAAGCATCGCACCGACTACGACGCGGCGGTGAAGGGATTCCGCTGGCCCGATCCGGTGCCGTTCAACTGGGCGCTGGACTGGTTCGACGCCGAACTGGCGCGCAATCCCGACAGCAGGGATCGCGCGGCGCTGTGGATCGTCGATGCCGGCAGACAAGGAGACAAAGCTGTCGTTCGCGGCGCTGTCGCGCCGCTCCAACCAGGTCGCGAACTTCCTGCGCGCGCAGGGCCTGAAGCGCGGCGATCATCTGCTGCTGCTGCTCGGCAATGTCGTGCCGCTGTGGGAGACCATGCTGGCGGCGATGAAGCTCGGCGTGGTGGTGATCCCCGCGACCACGCTGCTGACGCCGGACGAATTGCGCGACCGGCTCGATCGCGGCCGCGCCAAGGTGGTGGTGGCGTCGCAGGACCAGGTCGCGAAATTCGCCGGCCTCGGCGGCGAAGATCTGGTTCGCATCGTGGTCGGCGCGACCGCGAAGCACGACGGCTGGCTGCCGTTCGAGCAGGCGGCGGAGTCTTCCGAAACATTCGCGCCGGATGGGCCGACCAAGGCCGACGATCCGATGCTGCTCTATTTCACCTCGGGCACCACGGCAAAACCGAAACTGGTGCGGCACAGCCAGCGCAGCTATCCCGTCGGCGCGCTGTCGACGATGTACTGGCTCGGGCTGCAGCCGGGCGACGTGCATCTCAACATTTCCTCGCCGGGCTGGGCCAAGCACGCCTGGAGCTGCTTCTTCGCGCCCTGGAATGCCGGCGCCACCGTGTTCGTGGTCAACCAGCCGCGCTTCGACGCCAAGGGACTGCTCGCGACCATCGGCCGCTGCGGCGTCACCACGCTGTGCGCGCCGCCGACGGTGTGGCGGCTGTTCATCCAGGAGAAGCTCGCGGACTTCAAGGTGTCGCTTGCGCGAGGTCTGCGGCGCCGGCGAGCCGCTCAATCCCGAAGTGATCGATCAGGTCCGCACCGCCTGGGGGCTGACCATCCGCGACGGCTACGGCCAGACCGAGACCACCGCGCTGGCCGGCAATTCGCCGGGCCAGAAGGTCAAGGTCGGATCGATGGGCCGTCCGCTGCCCGGCTATCGCGTGCAGATCACCGACAACGACGGCCACGTCACCAAAGAGGGCGAGGTCACGCTGGTGCTCGGCGCCGACCGGCCGGCGGGCCTGATGCAGGGCTATCAGGGCGACGACGGCAAGCTGAGCGGCGCCGACGGCGATCTCTATCGCAGCGGCGACGTGGTGTTCGCCGACGACGAGGGCTATCTCACCTTCGTCGGCCGCTCCGACGACGTCTTCAAATCGTCCGACTACCGCATCAGCCCGTTCGAGCTGGAAAGCGTGCTGCTCGAACATGAATCGGTCGCGGAAGCCGCCGTCGTTCCCAGTCCCGATCCGATCCGGCTCGCGATCCCGAAGGCCTATGTGCTGCTGGTCGTCGGGCGTCGAGCGCTCGCCGGAAACCGCGCTGTCGATCTTCCAGCATCTGCACACGCGGCTGGCGCCGTTCAAGCGCATCCGGCGGATCGAACTGGTGACCGAATTGCCGAAGACGATTTCCGGCAAAATCCGCCGCGTGCAGTTGCGCCGGCTGGAGCACGACAATGATCGCAGCGATGCGCTGCGCGGCCAGGAATTCCGCGAAGAGGAGTTTCCGGAGCTGCAGAAGGTGCGGACGGCCGGATCGGAGACTTGATCGATGAATGAAGTCTGGAAGAAGCCGCCGATCTCGCTCGAGGCCTATCAGAACATGGTCGGCAAGGAGATCGGCGTGTCGTCATGGCATCTGGTCGATCAGAACCGGATCAACGTCTATGCCGACGTGATCGAGGATCATCAGTTCATCCATGTCGATCCCGAGCGCGCCAAACACGAAACCGCGTTCGGCACCACCGTGGCGCACGGCTTTCTGACGATGTCGCTGATGTCCATCATGTCCTACGAGGTGATGCCGGTGATCGAGGGCACCACGATGGGCGTCAATTACGGCTTCGACAAGCTGCGCTTCATCTCGCCGGTGCGCGCCGGCTCGCGCGTTCGCGGCCGCTTTACGCTTGCGGAGGCCAAGCTGCGCAAGCCGAAGGAGCTGCAGTCGCGCACCAACGTCACCGTCGAGATCGAGGGCGAGGAAAAGCCCGCGCTGGTCGCCGACTGGATCGGGCTGATCTATTTCGCGTAGGGCTTGGCCGTCATGGCCGGGCTTGACCCGGCAATCCATCACTGCTCAAAAACCAATCGATTTTGGATGGATGCCCGGGTCAAGCCCGGGCATGACGAGAGAAACACACCGGGAATTCACGCATGACAATCAGGTTTGACGGACGCGTCGCTATCGTCACCGGCGCGGGCAATGGTCTTGGACGGGCGCATGCGCTGGGGCTGGCGAGCCGCGGCGCCAAGGTCGTGGTCAATGATTTCGGCGGCGCGCGCGACGGCACCGGCGGATCGCTGACGCCGGCCGAAACCGTGGTCGAGGAAATCCGCAAGGCCGGCGGCACCGCGATGGCCGACGGCGCCGACGTCTCCAATTTCGAGCAGGTCACGGCGATGGTCGAGCGCGCCACCAGGGAGTGGGGCAGCGTCGATCTGCTCGTGCGCCAATGCCGGCATCCTGCGCGACAAGTCGTTTGCCAAGATGGAAGTCGCCGATTTCGCCAAGGTGCTGGACGTGCATCTCACCGGCACCTTCTATTGCTGCAAGGCGGTGTGGGACGGCATGCGCGAGCGCAACTACGGCCGCATCGTCGTCACCACCTCGTCGTCGGGCCTGTTCGGCAATTTCGGCCAGGCCAATTACGGCGCGGCCAAAGCCGGCATGATCGGCCTGATGAACGTGCTGGCCGAGGAGGGCCGCAAGAACAACATCCGCGTCAACACCATCTCGCCGACCGCGGCGACGCGGATGACCGAAGAACTGCTGCCGCCGCAGGCGCTGGCGCTGATGCGGCCCGAGGCGATCACGCCGGCGGTGGAATTTCTGCTCAGCGAGGACGCGCCGACCCGCACCATCATGGGCGCCGGCGCCGGCTCGTTCGCGGTGATCAAGATCGTGGAAACCGAAGGCATCAATCTGGCCCAGTCCGACTGGACGCCCGACGCGGTCGCCGCGCATTTCGCCGAGATCAGCGACATGTCGACGGCGAAGGCGCTGCAGGGCGCGTTCGAGCAGACCCAGAAATATGTCGCGCAGGCCGCGGCGCGGGCGGGGATCAAGCTGTAATTCTAGCCGTCATTCCGGGGCGCGCGAAGCGCGAGCCCGGAATCCATTGCGCCACATGTTCTTGCGGTTGAATGGATTCCGGGCCGCATCGCTGCGCGATGTCCCGGAATGACGAGCATTTGTAACGGGCAACAGGGGACTATATTCGCAATATGTCTCCATCTCCCTCCAACAATGTCGCCGTCATCGGCGCCGGTCCCGCCGGGCTGATGGCGGCCGAAGTGCTGGCGCAAGGCGGCGCTGCGGTCACCGTCTATGACGCGATGCCGTCGGCCGGCCGCAAGTTGCTGATGGCGGGGCGCGGCGGGCTCAATCTCACGCACAGCGAACCGCTGCCGGCGTTCCTCGCGCGCTACGGCGAGGCGATGCCGCATCTCGCGGCCGCGATCGACGCCTTTCCGCCGCAGGCGTTGCGCGACTGGAGCGAGGCGCTGGGGCAGCCGACCTTTGTCGGCTCCAGCGGCCGGGTGTTTCCGAAGGCCTTCAAGGCCTCGCCGTTGCTGCGGGCGTGGCTGCGGCGGCTGGATTCGCTGGGCGTGCAGTTCGCGCTGCGTCATCGCTGGATCGGCTGGGACGAGGCATGGCCGCCTGCTGTTTCAGACGCCTGACGGACCGCGCGATGTCGACGCCAGCGCCACCGTGCTGGCGCTCGGCGGCGCAAGCTGGCCGCGGCTCGGCTCCGACGGCGCGTGGGCGGAAACGCTCGCCGCCAAGGGCGTGGCGATATCGCCGCTGCGGCCGGCCAATTGCGGCTTCACCGTCGCCTGGTCCGACATCTTTCGCGATCGCTTCGAGGGCCAGCCGCTCAAGGGCGTCGCGCTGTCGTTTGGTGCGCACAGCGTGCGCGGCGAAGCCATCGTCACCCGCAGCGGCATCGAGGGCGGCGCGATCTATGCGCTGTCGGCGGATTTGCGCGAGGCGATTGCGGGGTCAGGGCGGGCGACGCTGCACATCGCCTTGCGGCCGGATCTTGACATCAAGGATTTGATCGCGCGGCTGTCGGCGCCGAGGGGCAAACAATCCCTGTCGAATTTCCTGCGCAAGGCCGCGCATCTGTCGCCGGTCGCGATCGGCCTGCTGCAGGAGGCGGCGAAAACATCCGGCGTGTCGCTGTCGTCGTTGTCGCCAGCCGATCTCGGCCAGCTGATCAACGCCGTGCCGATCCAGCTCACCGGCATCGCCCCGATCGCGCGCGCGATCTCGACCGCGGGCGGGATCGCCTTCGATGAACTCGACGCTGACTTCATGATCCGCCGCTTGCCCGGCGTGTTCGCCGCCGGCGAAATGCTCGACTGGGAAGCGCCGACCGGCGGCTATCTGCTGCAGGCCTCGTTCGCGACGGGAGCCGCGGCGGGCAGGGGTGCGTTGAAGTGGCCATCGTAGGATGGATGGAGCGTAGCGAAACCCATCACGGTACTTGGAAAATGATGGGTTTCACTTCGTTCTACCCATCCTGCGCACCGCCGTCTATCGGGCGCCTGAACTAGCCGTCAGGCGCGGCATCCCTACCATGCAGCGCTATCCCGGCCCTATCGGCCTGTCGGAATGCCGCCGCATAATGCTATCGTCGACTTGCATTGGAGGAGCCTTCCATGGGTAATTGCATCGTCGTCGTTCAGTTCGACTTGCCGAAACGCACCGAGGAGCAGGCGATCAAGGGCGGCACCTCGACCGCGCCGATCTATCGCGGCCTCGCGGCCAAGGGGTTGATCCGCAAGGACTACCTGAACGGTGACATCGGCACCGGCGGCGTTTACCTCTGGGAAAGCCGGGCTTCGGCCGAAGCCTGGTTTACCGAGGAACGCGTAGCGGACTTGACCAAGCGCTTCGGCGTCAGGCCGCGTCTGACCTGGTACGATACGCATGTAACGGTCGATAATCTCAAGGCCGAAACGCGCGTGAACGGCAAAGCGTTCGAGGACGTGGCCTGAAGATTATCGATCGCGGCGTCGGCTCTGCCGATGGAATCGGCCGCCTCCCGGCGCGTCCGGCTGCTTTTGCGGAGACACCATGAGTTCTGGCAATGTGGACGTGTCGTCAATATTGAACCGTATTCTCGACACGGCGGCAGATAACCTCAGAGTTGCGAAGATTCTGGTTCTGTTGGGCCTCGATCCCAACAACGTCACCTACGATGCGATTTTCAACCGCCTGCTTGAAATCGTGCTGTCGCAGATAACGCTCGCCAACATGTGCGCGCTGATCGGGTCGATCTTCTTTGTGGCGACGCTGCTGATGCGCACCATGATGCCGCTGCGAATTTCGAACATCATCAGCAACGTATTCTTGATTGCCTTCGGCGCGCTCGGCGCAGATATCAAGACGTTTCTGATGTATCTGCTGTTGTTGCCCATCAATGTCGTTCGGCTCCATCAGATGCGCAAGTTGGTCAAGATGGCGCGCAATGCCACCAAGGGCGACAAGTCGATGGAATGGCTCAAGCCTTTCATGACCGAACGAAAGTATCGTAAGGGCGACAAGCTGATGAAGAAAGGCGATAACGCCAACGAAATGTTCCTGACCGTCAGTGGCAAGTTCCTGGTCACTGAGTTCAGCATCGAACTGCCGCCGGGAACTCTGATGGGCGAACTCGGCTTCCTGACGCCCAACAACAAGCGGACGGCGACGATCGAATGCATCGAAGCCGGCGACGTGCTCTCGATCGAGTATGACAAGCTGCTGGAGATCTACTTCCAGAATCCGGAATTCGGATACTACTTCCTCATTCTCACCAGCCAGCGCCTGCTGGAGAATAACGCTAAGCTCGAAGCGACTATCGCCCAGTACAAGATCGCTCCACCGATTTAAGGCGCCGGTTCGGTCTCGTCCGCGTGAGCTGAATTCTTCTTGGAATCTTACCGCAACTTCCCCCGCGCCGCGACCGGCAGCGTGCCGATGATCTCGTCGCCGCGCACCATCACCACCTCGTCCATCATGTTGACGACGACGCAGACATGATTGGGCACGATCCGCACGACGTCGCCGACATTGGGGCGGGTGTTGCTGCGGGCGAGGTCGAGGAAGCCGTGCTCCTCGGCAAAGCGCGCGATCTTGGCCTCGGGATGTTCGAGGATCAGGCCGTGGCCGTCGAGCCCGCCGGTGTCCGAGGTCAGCGTCTTGGAGCCGGCATCGAGAATGCCGCGGTCGGGGCCGGCGCGGCTGACCACGGTGGAATAGATGTTGAGCGCGCAATCGTCCCAGCCGGCGACGCCGGCGGCGACCTGCATGCGGTCGTTGTAGATGTAGGTGCCGGGCCGATGCTCGGTGGCGCCCTTGAGCTTGCCGACATTCTTCAGGTTCGGCGTGCCGCCGGTCGAGACCATCGTGGCGTCGAGTCCGTGCGCGCGCACGCCGGCCAGCGCCTCGTCGAAAAATTTCTGCGCCTCGGCCCAGCCGGTCTCGGTCGGATACAGCATGAAGCCGGCAAACTTCAGCCCCTTGGAGGCCGCGATCTCGCGCGCCAGCGCGATGGCTTCCGCCGGGGTCTCGACGCCGGCGCGCTTGCGGCCGGTGTCGCATTCGACCACCACCGAGAGCGGGCGGCCGGAAGCGGCGGCGGCCTGCGGCAGGCCGGCGATCACGACGGAATTGTCGGCGGCGACCGTCATGTTGGCCTTGGCCTGCAGCGCGCCGAGCCGCGCCATCTTCTCCTCGCCGATCAGATTGTAGCTGATCAGGATGTCGTCGATCCCGGCATCCGCCATCACCTCGGCCTCGCCGAGTTTCTGGCAGGTGATGCCCCTGGCGCCGGCCGCGATCTGCATCGCGCCAGCATCGGGCTCTTGTGGGTCTTGATATGCGGCCGGTTGGCGACGCCGGCGGCATCGCAGGCCGCCTGGATCCGCGCGATGTTGCGCTCGACCCGGTCCATGTCGATGACGGCGGCGGGGCGTGCCGTATTCGCGGGCGATTCTTGGCGGCGAGGGGTGTGGTCATGAGTTTACTCCAGTTCAGTATGCCCGTCATTGCGAGCGAAGCGAAGCAATCCACCTGTCCAGAGCTGAAGAATGGATTGCTTCGTCGCTTCGCTCCTCGCAATGACGGCAGATGGTCCTAAGCCTGCTCAATCTCTTCGCGCAACACTTCAAGCTCCAGCCACTTGTCCTCGGCCTCCTGCAGTTCCTTCTGCGCCCTGGTATGGCGCATCGGAGGCGGTATCGAACTTCTTGCGATCCTTCTTGTAAAGATTGGGATCGTCAAGGATGCGCTGCTGCTTGGCGATCTCGGCCTGCAGTTTGGCGATGGTCTTCGGCAGCGTTTCCAGCGCGTGCTTTTCGTTGAAATTCAGCCGCCGTTTTGAGGCCGCTCGCGGGGGCCGCGCGCCCTCGATTCCCGCTTCTCCTCGGCGACCTTCACCGCCTCGCGCTTCAGATCGGCGCCGCGCTGCGCCAGCATGTCGGTATAGCCGCCGGCATATTCGATCCAGCGGCCGTCGCCCTCGGGCGCGATCACCGAGGTCACGACGCGATCGAGGAAGTCGCGGTCGTGGCTGATCAGGATCACGGTGCCGTCGTAATCGCCGAGCATTTCCTCGAGCACGTCGAGGGTTTCGAGATCGAGGTCGTTGGTCGGCTCGTCCAGCACCAGCAGGTTGGAGGGCTTGGCCAGCGCGCGCGCCAGCATCAGCCGGCCGCGTTCGCCGCCGGACAGCACTTCCAGCGGCGTGCGCATCTGCTCCTGCGCGAACAGAAAATCCTTCATGTAGCTGACGACGTGCTTCGGCTTGCCGCCGACCATGACGTGGTCGCTGCCGCCGCCGGTCAGGGCGTCGGCCAGCGTCGATTTGGGATCGAGGCTTTCGCGGTGCTGGTCCAGCGTCGCCATCTCGATATTGGCGCCGAACCGGATGGTGCCGCTGTCGGGCGGGCTGCCGCCGGTCAGCATGTCGATCAGCGTGGTCTTGCCGGCGCCGTTCGGCCCGACGATGCCGATGCGGTCGCCGCGCTGCACCCGGATCGAGAAGTCGTCGACGATCTTGCGATCGCCATAGGTCTTGCCGATGCCTTTCGCCTCGATGACCAGCTTGCCGGATTTGTCGGCTTCGGCGGCGGCGAGGTTGGCATTGCCGGCGGCGCCGCGATAGTTGCGCCGCTGCTCGCGCAGCGCGTGCAGATTGCCGAGCCGCTTGACGTTGCGCTTGCGGCGGCCGGAGACGCCGTAGCGCAGCCAGTGCTCCTCGTTGACGATCTTGCGGTCGAGCTTGTGCTGGTCGCGCTCTTCCTCGGCCAGCACCTCGTCGCGCCAGGCCTCGAAGGCGCTGAAGCCGCGGTCGATCTGCCTGATCTGGCCGCGATCGAGCCAGGCGGTCGAGCGCGACAGGTTGGAGAGGAAGCGGCGGTCATGGCTGATGATGACCAGCGCGCAGCGGCGGCTGTCCAGTTCGCCTTCCAGCCATTCGATGGTCGGGAGATCGAGATGGTTGGTCGGCTCGTCCAGCAGCAGGATGTCGGGCGAGGGCGCCAGCACCCGCGCCAGCGCCGCGCGGCGGGCTTCGCCGCCGGAGACATGCGCCGGGTCTTCGTCGCCGTGCAGGCCGAGCTGCTCCAGCAGATAGCGCGCCTGATAATGATCGTCGCCGGGACCGAGGCCGGCCTCGACATAGGCCAGCGTGGTCTTGTGCTCGCCGAAATCCGGCTCCTGCGGCAGATAGCGGATGGTGGCGCCGGGCTGCACGAAGCGGCTGCCGCTGTCGGGCTCGACGAGCCCGGCGGCGATCTTGAGCAGCGTCGATTTGCCGGAGCCGTTGCGGCCGATCAGGCAGACGCGCTCGCCCGGCGACACCGACAGTTCGACGCCGGACAACAGCGGCGTGCCGCCGAAGGTCAGCGCGATGTCTTTCAACTGGATCAGCGGCGGCGCCATCGGCTCAGTTCAACTCTGGTTCGGCGCGGGCTGGTCGGCCCGCTGGCGCTGGATGCGGCGGATGGTCTGGTCGAGCGCCGACAGGAACGTCGAGCGGTCGCGCGGCGCAAACGATTTCGGGCCGCCGGTGACTTCGCCGGACGAGCGCAGATCGGTCATCAGGTTGCGTACCGCCAGCGTCATGCCGATCGATTGTTCGGTGAACGGCTTGCCGTTCGGCGCGATCACCTCGGCGCCTGCCTTCACGCAGCGGCTGGCCAGCGGAATATCCGAGGTGATGACGATATCGCCTTTGCCGGCGCGTTCCGCGATCCAGTCGTCGGCGGCGTCCATGCCGGAGCCGGCCGCGATGCGCTCGATCAGCGGGATCCTGCGGCACGCGGATGAAATTTGCCGGCGACCACGCTGACGGGCAGGCCATGCCGGCTCGCGACGCGATAGATCTCGTCCTTGACCGGGCAGGCGTCGGCGTCGACATAGATGCGGGTGGTGGGGTTCAAGGCTGATGTCATCGGTTGGGATTTGCGGGAGCCCGGTGAGCGGGCTCCCTGCGAATGCGCGTGGTACCCCATCGTGGGCCGGAATTGCGAGCAAAACGAGGGCGGGAACAGCGCTTGCCACGGCCTTTTCTTCGCGTACCATTGCGGCCAGAAACGCAACCAAAACAGGGGAAAGCGCCATGACAGCCGTATCGAGCCGTATCGGGTCTCGGCCTACAACACCTCGAAGCATTCCGAGAACAAGATGCACGACGACACGGTGGCGAAGCGCTATGGCTTCAGCGGCGGGCTGGTGCCCGGCGTCGACGTGATGGCCTACATGATGCACCTGCCGGTCGCAAAATGGGGCCGCGCCTTTCTCGAGCGCGGGCTGATCGAGGCGCGCTTCGTCAAGCCGGTCTATGACGGCGAACTGGCCGATGTCACCGGCGAAGAAAGCAATGGCGTGCTCGCGATCGAGGTCGAGAGCCGGGGAGAGCTTTGCGCGACCGGCAGCGCGTCGCTGCCGGCGGCAGCGCCGTCATTTTCGCTTTCCGATTTTGTCGAGGTCGCGGCGGTGGGCGAGCGCAAGCCGGTCGAATGCGACGTCCTATGAACTCGGCAAATGGCTCGGCGCGGTGCCGCGCGCCTGGGCGGGCGACGCGGCCAAGGAATATCTGGCCGATATTCGCGAAACCGATCCGATCTACGCGCGCGAAGGGCTCGGCCATCCCGGCCTGTTGCCGCGGGTGATGAACAAGGTGCTGGTCGACAATGCCATCCTCGGCCCGTGGATTCATGTCGGCACCAGGATGCAGCTGCTGTCCGCGGCCCGTATCGGCGATGAACTGACCGCGCGCGCCAAAGTGACCGGCAATTACGACAAGAAGGGCCACCGCTTCGTCGAGCTCGACGCGCTGGTGGTCGCCAACGGCAAGACGCCGCTGGCGCATTGCCAGCACATCGCGATCTACCAGCCGCGCGAACAGGCGGCGGCGTGATGGCCATCACCATCGACTACTACCTGTCGCTCAACTCGCCCTGGACCTATATCGGCAGCGCGCCGTTCGCCGAGATCGCCAAACGCAATGGCGTCACCGTCAACGTCAAGCCCGCCAAGTTCGGTCCGATCTTCGAGCAGACCGGCGGACTGCCGCTGCCGAAGCGCTCGCCGCAGCGGCGGGCCTACCGGCATGATGGAGCTGAAGCGCTGGCGCGAGGTGAGGGGGCTTCCGCTGAATCTCGAGCCCAAGCACTTTCCCAGCGACGACGCGGCGGCGACGCGGCTTGTGATCGCGGCCAAGCTGCAGGGCAAGGATGCGCACCGGCTGTCGCTGGAACTCGGCCGCGCGCTGTGGGAGCGGGAGGAATCGCTCGCCGATCCCGCAGCGATGGCATCGGCCGCCCAGCGCGCCGGTCTCGACGCCGCGGCGCTGCGCGCCGGCGGGCCGTCCGATGCCGAGCTCGATGCGCTGTATCGAGCAGTACACCGCAGGAAGCCCTGGCGGCCGGCGTGTTCGGCGCGCCGAGCTACGTGTTGCCGTCGGGCGAGATCTTCTGGGGCCAGGACCGGCTGGAACTGCTGGAGCGCGCGTTGAAGATGGCTGCGCTGATGGCGTCATTTTCCATTGTCATCCCCGCGAAAGCGGGGATCCAGTACGCCGTGGCTTCTCGGTTCTATCGCTGACGTCTCTGGAATACTGGATCATCCGCCCCAGTGCGCAATTGCGCACAAGGCGGATGATGACAGCGGTGCTGGTAGCCGGCACCCCACTCACATCGCGAAGATACGCCCGGGATTGAGGATGTGATGCGGGTCCAGCGCGCGCTTCAGCGTGCGCATGGTCTCGATCTCCTCCGCGGTGCGGCTGAGCTTCAGATACGGCCGCCTGGCGATGCCGATGCCGTGCTCGGCCGAGATCGAACCGCCGAAATCGGCGGTGATGCTGTAGATGATCTCCTTCATTTCCTCATGCTTGTCGGCCGGCGGCGAGTATTTTGCGTTGACGTGCAGATTGCCGTCGCCGACATGTCCGAGCACGGTCATGACGGCGTCCTTGTCGACCTTCTTGATCGCCTTTTCGATCGCGATGGTGAACGGCTCCATCTGGTCGATGGCGAGGCTGATGTCGAAGCCGACGCTGGGTGCGGTCGCGCGGCCGACCTCGACGCTGGAATCGCGAATCCGCCAGATCGCTGCGGCCGCGGCGCCCGAGCTTGCAATCGTCGCGTCGGTGATGATGTCTTCGCCCAGCGCTTCCTCGAGCAGCTTTTCAACGTCGGTGCGGAGCCGCTCGCCGTCGCTCCCGGAGGATTCCATCAGGATGTAGAAGGGAGAACCGGCCGGCAGCGGCGCGACGACGCCTTTCACCAGTTCGGTCGCGTAGCGGTAATAGTCGTGCCACATCACCTCGAAGGCGGTCAGTTCGCCGCCAAGCCGCTTGCGCGAGAGGTCGAGCAGCGCCCGCACCGCGTCGAAGCTCGGCAGCGCGCACAGCGCCACCTGCTGTTCGGCCGGCGCCGGGAAAATCCGCAACGCCGCGCGCGTGACCACGCCGAGCGTGCCTTCGGTGCCGATGAACAACTGCTTGAGGTCGATGCCGGTGTTGTTCTTGATGTATTTGCGCACGCCCTTGAGCACGGTGCCGTCGGCGAGCACCGCCTCGAGCCCGAGCACGAGATCGCGCGTCATGCCGTAGCGGATCACGCGGTTGCCGCCGGCATTGGTCGAGATGTTGCCGCCGATCGTGCAGGTGCCGCGGGCGCCGAGATCGAGCGGATACATGAAGCCGTGCTCGGCGACGCGCTCCTGCACGCGCTGCAGCGGCACGGCGGCCTGGGCGATGACGACCCCGCCGCCGGTATCGACCTCCTCGATCGCGTTCATGCGCTCCATCGACAGCACGATTTCGCCGGCCAGCGGCATGGTGGCGCCGACGAGCCCGGTCATGCCGCCCTGGGTCGTGACCGGGACGCGCGCCTGGTGGCACATCGCAGAGGAATTTCGAGACATCCTCGGTGGTGCGCGGCCGCATCACCGCGATCGGCGGCGGCACGGGAACGCCGCGACATCGGTGTAATAGCGCGCGTCGATATCGTCGCCGGTCAGGACCGTCGTCGCGTCGAACGCCGCGCGGAGTTCATCGATGATGGCTGGTTGCATCTCTATGCCGCCTTCCTCGCCTTTGGCATCCTGGATCGCGCGCCAGACCCGTTCCGGCGTCAGCGGCATGTCGATCTGCGTGACGCCGTATTCCGACAGCGCATCGAGCACCGCATTGACGATGCAGACGAGACTGCCGGCGCAGCCGGCTTCGCCGCAGCCCTTGGTGCCCAGCGGATTGGATTTGGCCGGCGAGGGATGATCGCCGATCGCCATCAGCGGGAATGTCCTCGGCGCGCGGCAGCGCATAGTCCATGAACGAGCCGGTGATCGGCTGGCCGCTTTCGTCGTAGCTGACTTCCTCCATCAGCGCCTGGCCGATGCCCTGCGCGACGCCGCCATGCAACTGGCCGGCGACGATCATCGGATTGACGATGGTGCCGAAATCGTTGACGCCGGTGTAGCGCACGATCTGCGTCACGCCGGTCTCGGGATCGATCTCGACTTCCGCGACATGGCAGCCATTGGGGAAGGTCGACGGCGTATCCTTGGTGGCGTGGTCGACGTCGAGCGAGGAGGGCACGCCCTCCGGCATCTTGCCGTCGCGCAGCCGCTGCGCCAGCTCCATGATGCCGATCGAGCGGTCGGTGCCGGCGATGGTGAAGCGGCCATTGGCGAATTCGATGTCGCCTTCGGCGGCCTCCATCAGATGCGCCGCCGCCTGCTTGCCCTTGGCGACGACCAGCGCGGAGGACTCGACGATCGCGGTTCCGGTCGCGGTGATCGAGCGCGAGCCGCCGGTGCCGTTGCCGAAGCGCACGAGGTCGCTGTCGTTCTGCTCCAGCGTGATCTTCTCGAAGGGCACGCCGAGCTGCGCGGACAGCACCTGCGCGAACGGCGTGGCGTGGCCCTGGCCGTAATCGAGCGTGCCGGTGGTCAGCTTCACCGAGCCATCCGGCTCGAAGGTGATCTTGCCGAGTTCGCCGCTCGGCGGCGCGGTGACTTCGAGATAGGAGCCGACCGCGATGCCGCGCAGCTTGCCGTTCCTTGCGGCTTTCCTTCTTGCGCCTGGCGAAGTTGGCGTGATCGGAAATCTCCAGCGCCTTGGTGAACACGCCCTGGAAATCGCCGCTGTCATAGGTGACGCCGGAGGCGGCCGCGAACGGCAGCTGCGCCGGCTTGATGAAATTGCGCTTGCGCAAGGTCAGCCGGTTGATGCCCATCTCGTCGGCGGCGCGGTCGATCAGCCGCTCCATGTAGTAATTGGCCTCGGGCCGGCCGGCGCCGCGATAGGCGCCCATCAGCGTGGTGTTGGTCAGCACCGTCTTGATGTCGACGCCGAGCAGCGGCGTGCGGTAGACGCTGGCGAGGTTCTTGCCGGTGTTGAGCGACAGCGGGCCCGGCGCGACGCCGGTGATGTAGGCGCCGAGATTGCCGTAGCCGTTGAGGCGCACGGCGAGGAACTTGCCTTCGGCATCGAGCGCCAGTTCGGCGTGCATGATCTGCGCGCGGCCGTGGCTGTCGGACAGGAAGCTGGTCGAGCGCTCGTCGGTCCACTTCACCGGGCGGCCGAGCACCTTCGCCGCATGCAGGATGCAGATATATTCGGGATAGTTCATGTTCTTCATGCCGAACGAGCCGCCGACATTGGCGGTCAGGATGCGAACCTTGTCGTTCGGCACGTTCAGGATTTTTGCGAACGTTGACCTTGTTGCCGGAAACGCCCTGGGTCGGCACCTGGATCGTGTAGCGCTCGCTGGCCTTGTCGTAGGACGCCAGCGCCACGCGCGGCTCCATCGACACCACGGCGACGCGGGTGTTGACGATGTCGAGCTTTGTCACATGCGCGGCGCGGCAAAGGCCGCGTCGATCTTGGCGGCGTCGCCATAGTGATAGTCGAGCGCGACGTTGTTGGGGATGTGATCGTAGAGCTGCGGCGCGCCGGGTTTGGTGGCTTCCTCGGCATTGGTCACGGCGGGCAGCGGCTCGATGTCGAGTTCGACGGCTTCGCCGGCATCGCGCGCCTGCGCCAGCGTCTCGGCGACCACGAAGGCGACGGGATCGCCGACAAAGCGCACCTTGTCGGTCGCCAGCGCCATGCGGTTGGTCTGCAGCAGCGGCGAGCCGTCGCGGCTCTTCAGCGGCAGGCCGCAGGTGAAGGGGTTGTAGCCGGCGGCCGCGAGGTCCGTGCCGGTCCAGACCCCGAGCACGCCCGGCATCGTCTTGGCGGCCTTGGTGTCGATGCCGCGGATGATGCCGTGGGCGTGGCTGGAGCGGACGATCCAGGCATAGGCCTGGCCGGGCAGGATGAAATCGTCGGTGTATTTGCCCTTGCCGCGCACCAGCGTGTCGTCTTCCTTGCGGCGGACCGGCTGCCCGACGCCGTATTTTTGCAGTGCGATAGCGTTTTCGAGGGACTGACGGCGACGTGTGATCTTGCATTGAAAATTACCTGAAATGCCTGGATTTCGCGCGGTTTCGCGGGCTCACGGAACCAGATAACGCACCGCTTCGCCAGCGACAACGCCTGATTGGGCATGGTCCCATGTGATGGGTTGTTGCGTAGGCCCTTGGCGCTGCTAAAGTTTCCGTGAACGGTAATTCCTCGGCGGCCGGCCAGGCCGCGGAAAGACAGTTTTGATGAACGAGGATACGCGGCTTCGCGACGGCCTTGGGCCCGCGGAAGCCCGGCAGGGTCGGCTGCGGCGGCGCGCGGAAACCGGCGTCTACGCCGCGCTCGACCTTGGCACCAACAATTGCCGGCTGCTGATCGCCTGTCCCACCGGCGACGGCTTTCGCGTGGTCGATTCGTTTTCGCGGATCATCCGGCTCGGCGAGGGCATCTCCGCGACCGGTTCCATCAGCGAAGCCGCGATCGACCGCGCCATCGCGGCGCTCTCCATCTGCAGCGACAAGATCCGCTACCGCAAGGCGCGCCGCCTGCGGCTGATCGCGACCGAAGCCTGCCGCGCGGCCGACAATGCCGACAGTTTCCGCGACCGGGTCGCCACCGAGACCGGCATCAGGCTGGAGGTGATCGACCGCGAGACCGAGGCGACGCTGGCCGTGATCGGCTGCTCGCCGCTGCTCGATCCGAAGGGACGCGGCGCCATCCTGTTCGACATCGGCGGCGGCTCGACCGAACTGGTGCGGATCGAGCGCGATCCGGACGCAGCAGGACGCCGCGCCGCGCATCAAGGCCTGGATGTCGATCCCGCTCGGCGTCGTCACGCTGGCCGAGCATTTCGGCGGCAGGGACGTCACGCGGCAAATCCTATGCGCGGATGGTCGCGGAGGTCGCGCAATATGTCGCGCCGTTCGCGGCCGAGCACGGCGCGGATCTGCGCGACATGCACCTGCTCGGCACCTCGGGCACCGTGACGACGCTGGCCGGCGTCCTTCTCAATCTGCCGCGCTACGACCGCCGCCGGATCGACGGCATCTGGATGAACAATTCGGACGTGACCGCGGTGATCCAGCGGCTGCTCGGCATGAGCTATCAGGAGCGCGCCAACAACAATTGCATCAGCGTCGAGCGCGCCGATCTGGTGCTGGCGGGCTGCGCCATTCTCGATGCGATCCGCGACGCGTTCCCGCTGCCGCGGCTGCGCGTCGCCGACCGCGGCCTGCGCGAGGGCATGCTGGTCGAAATGATGCGCGAGGACGGCGCGCTGCGGGCGTGCTAATGCGCGGTGCGGCGTGATGTGCTAGAGCGCATCCGAAATCTCAAGGCAAGTACCTGATATGGCGAAAGACACCACCGGCCGGCTGCACGTCACGGTCAAGAGCGGCGGCAAGCGCAAGCTGTCCTCAAAGCTCTGGCTGGAGCGGCAGCTCAACGATCCCTATGTGGCGCAGGCCAAGCGGGACGGCTTGCGCTCGCGCGCGGCCTACAAGCTGATCGAGATCGACGACAAGCATCACTTTCTCAAGTCAGGCATCACCGTGGTCGATCTCGGCGCCGCGCCCGGCGGCTGGAGCCAGATCGCGGCCAAGCGCGTCGGCGCGGCCAACGGCAAGGGCAAGGTGATCGCGATCGATCTGCTGGAGATGCCGGAAATCCCCGGCGTCACCTTCGCGCAGCTCGATTTTCTCGCCGAGGACGCGCCGGAAAAACTGCTCGCGATGATGGGCGGCCGCGCCGACGTCGTGCTGTCCGACATGGCCGCCAACACCACCGGCCATCGCAAGACCGATCAGCTGCGCATCATCGGCCTGGTCGAGACCGCCGCGGCCTTTGCCGCCGACGTGCTCAATCCCGGCGGCACCTTCGTCGCAAAGGTGTTTCAGAGCGGCGCCGAAGCCGAGCTGCTGGCGCAGCTGAAGCGCGATTTTGCCAGCGTCAAGCACGTCAAGCCGGCCTCGAGCCGGCAGGACTTCTCCGAGCGCTACGTGCTGGCGATGGGATTTCGGGGGCAGCCGAAAGTCATAACGCCGTACCGGCGCAGAAGAGGTCGCTCCAAGCGGAGCGGCCTCCTGTCGTCTGCCGAGAGCGGTTAGAACTTGTGACGATCGGCCCGGTCGGGATGAACGGCCCGAAGGGCGGCAGACCGGGAACGGAAGGTGGGGCCGGTCGTGGTCGGAATGAACGGGCCGGTGCCGGTGCCGATCTTGACTGCCGCCGGCGATTTCGTTCAGCTTCGTCGATGCTGAGTTCGAACTTGTCCATATTGCGTCTCCGCTTGGTCGTTGGGCGAGACCTTGCCGCTAGCCATGACGACAACGTATACGCCGACGGTCAAGTCGCTCGCCGTGACCGGCCTCACACGAGTGGCATCCGTCGCTGCGGCTGTTCCACGAACCGAACGAGGCCGTGGTCGGACCGACCGGCGAGCTGTCGTGCTGCGGCCACGCAAGGGCCCGATCATGCGATGCTGAAGTTCGATTCCGACGGCAATTCATCAAGAGCTGGGGCAGCAAGGGCAGGGGCCGGGCGAATTCAGATCTGCCGCACTCGCTGGTGTTCGACGGCAACGGCGCTGCTCTACATCGCCGACCGCAACAACGCCGCATCCATGCGTGTTCGACGCCGACGGCATTCTACCGCGAGTCCCAGCATCCCGGCCCGCCCTGCGGGCTGTTCATGGGCGCCGACCAGCACATCTGGCTGGCGCATGGCCACACCGGCCAGATCATGAAGCTCGATCTCAACGGCAAGGTGGTCGGGATGATCGCCGGTTCAGGCCCGGGCAAAACGCTCGGAAAATATGGCGAGGCCCACTACATCGCGATCAGCCCGCGCGACGAGATTTTCGTCGCCGACACGCTGAACTGGCGCGTGCAGAAGTATGTGAGGGAATAGCCGTTCAAACGATCGTATTCATGCCGGTTTCGCTCGTCGCACTGCGCGCCAGGCGCTGAGCCCAGTCGATCGGCGAGGAATTCCAGGAACACCTTGATTTTGGGAGATCGTTGCCGGCCCGGTGGCAGCACAGCCCACAGCGGGTAACCTTCGCTGACTTGCGCGTCCAGCAACAGCGGCTCGAGCCATCTGTTTTCGAGTGCGCGGGCAACTGCCAGTTCGCCCAGGCGAACGATTCCCACGCCTTCCATGGCCAGTCTCAACAGGACATCTGAACTGTCGGCACTGACGGCGCCGCTGATTTCGACAGCCACGCGCGCCCCGTCCGCATGGAACACCCATGTGGTTGGATCGGGCACGCCGTTGAGTATCAAACATCGATGCCGCGTGAGATCGGACGGTACAAGCGGGCGGCCGTGACGCGCCAGGTACGCCGGACTGGCGCAGATGATCTGGGTGAGGTCGATGATCTTGCACGCGATCAGGGAGGAGTCCGAAAGCGCTCCCGTCCGCATGGCGATGTCGACATTTTCAGCGACGAGATCGATCTTGCGGTTCGTCACCAGGAACTCGACCGAGATGCGGGGATAGCGCGCCAGAAACTCCGTCAGCGCCGGACCAAAATGATCGCCAATCATGACGGGTGGCGCGTGCACGCGCAGATGGCCCCGCGGCGAGGTGCGCGCCGACGCGATCTCCGATTCGGCCGCCTCGATCGCCGCGAGGATTTCCCGCGAGCGCTTGAGATAGGTCGTACCTTCCGCCGTCAGCGCCAGCCGCCGTGTCGTGCGGTTGATCAATCGAACACCGAGGCGGTGCTCCAATCGTGAAATGAGCTTCGACACCGCCGAAGGCGAGAGCCCGACATCCTCCGCTGCGGCCGCGAAGCTGCCGCGTTCAATCACCCGCTCAAATACGCCCATTTCGTTGGCGGCATTCGTCATAAGTGAACTCAATTCACGAGTGTTCCGCGTTCATCGCCGATTATCCGCGACCTGTAAAGGCTTATCGACGAGGGAGCGCGGTCTCCCCGAGCCGGGCGCGCACGATCAAGAAGACAAACCGAAAGGAGCAGTCGATGAAGACGGCTATTTCAAGCAGCCGCAATTCAGCCGACCCGCCTCGCTCGCAGTCGCTCACTTCGCGGATTCCCGGCATCGTCTTCGCGCTCGGGGTCAGCGCATGCGCGGTCTTTGCCGCGGCCAATGGTCCGGCGTTATGGAGCGGAGCGGAGCAGCGCAAAGCCGAACAGGTTCAGCAAGAGAACAAGCTGTTCTGTGAAAGATTTCGCATGCCCCTCGGTGGTGAGAGCTTCGCCACCTGCGTTGGCCTTTTGTCAGAAATCAGGAAGCTGCAAGGGGACAGGCTCGCGGCCGAGGCGGCCGGTGTATTCTAGTGAAACGTCCAAGGCCGGCTTTGACATCCAGTAATGCGAAAAGATTCAACGATCACCCCAGCCGCTGATCCCGCGCATCCTCGGTGCCTTCGGTGGCGGTCTTGGTCGCGGCCAGGGCTGCGCCCTTGCGGCTGGAAATCTCGACCGCCTTGCGGCCGGAAATTTCGTGGCCGGCGTCGTCGGGCATCTGCCAGAAGAAATAGGCCGAAATCGCCGAGATGATCGCGACCACGATGAACGCCGGCGCGAACATCGTCGGCGGTCAGTTCGGTGACGTGATGCAGCGACATGGTCGATTTCCACCGAGAACGCGCCGACCGCGACGCCGGCCGAAATCGCCAGTTGCTGGTTGACGCTGACCAGCGTGGTGGCGCGGCTCATCTGCGCCGGCTCGACCTCGGCATAGGCGACGGTGTTGATGGCGGTGAATTGCAGCGAGCGGAAGAAGCCGCCGACCACCAGGATGATCATGATCAGCAGCAGCGGCGTCGTCACCGTGAACAGCGCGCAGGCCGCGAGAAAGACCGAGCTGACGACGGCGTTGACCGTCATCATGTTGCGGAAGCCGAAGGTGCGGATGATGCGCGCCGCCAGCGTCTTCATGCCCATGGCGCCGACCGCGGAGGCAAATGTCACGAGGCCGGACTGGAACGGCGACAGGCCGAAGCCGACCTGCATCAACAGCGGCAGCAGGAACGGCAGCGCGCCGATGCCGAGCCGGAACAGGAAGCCGCCGATGATGCTGGCGCGCAGCGTCGGCAGCCGCAGCAGCGTAAAATCCAGCACCGGCGATCCGGTCTTTCGCGCATGGATGACATAGAGCGTCATCGAGATCGTGCCGATCGCGACCAGGCCGGCGACGACCGTCCAGGGCAGCAGATTGAGGCCGGCGACCGACAGGCCGAAGGCGATGCCGGCGAGCCCGATGCCGGCCAGCACCAGCCCGTAGAGATCGAAGCGCTCGGGGTCTTCGCTGCGGATCGGATCGATGTAGCGCAGCGCCATGAAGATGCCGAGCAGCCCGATCGGGATGTTGATCAGGAAGATCCAGTGCCAGGAGAAATAGGTGGTGATGAAGCCGCCGAGCGGCGGCCCGATCACCGGTCCGATCAGCGCCGGCACCGTGACCCAGGCCATCGCATTGACCAGCGCGCTCTTGTCGATCGAGCGCAGCAGCACCAGCCGCCCGACCGGCGTCATCATCGCGCCGCCGATGCCCTGCAGGATGCGCGCGATCACGAAATGCGTGACCGAGGACGACAGCGCGCAGCCGATCGATCCCACCATGAAGACCCCGATGGCGATCGAGAACACCATGCGCGCGCCGAAGCGGTCGGCGGTCCAGCCGCTCGCCGGAATGAACACCGCGAGCGACAGCAGATACGAGGTGATCGCAAGCTTCAGCGTCAGCGGGCTGGTGCCGATATCGGCCGCGATCGCCGGCAGCGAGGTCGCAATCACCGTCGAGTCCATGTTCTCCATGAACAGGGCGGTGGCCACGATGAGCGGGATCAGGCGTTCTTTGTTCATCGAAATCGGGGCGAGGAAAAACCGGGCGGGACGAAGTGGGCTGTATCATCCCCTTGTCGCGCAGGCCATTGCGGAACCGCGCAAACCACCTAAATCCTGCGTGACGCCGCCGTATTGGGAGCCGGCCATGATCTACGTGCTCGCCGCGCTGTTGCCGCCGCTCGGGCTGCTCCTGAACGGGCAGCCGTTTTCGGCGATCTTCAACCTGGTTCTGATCGTGTTTTGCCTGATTTTCGGGCTGATTTTCCACGTCCTGCTGCTGGTGCCGTCGGCGCACGCGCTGATCGCGGTTCACATGAAGCGGGAGGACCGCCGGCACCGGGAGGTGGTCGAGGCGATCCGCCAGCACGGCCCGCCGCCGGGGTATCCGCGCTAAGGGCCTTTAACGACGGGCTTTTCGCGAAAAGCCTGTGCATGGCTGCCAAACGCTTTGATTCGGCGTCCGGCCATGCTATCGACCACCGTCAACCCTACCGATGGGCTTCGATTCGACGGCAGCGCCGCTCGCGCCGCCGAAGGCGACGTTCATCCCAAGGAATATCGCGGCGCAGTGCCGCCGAAAGGAGTTGGCAATGGCGCAGGGACTTCAGGGAATCCGCGAAGCCTACACGTTCGACGACGTGCTGCTGAAACCCGGCCTGTCGGACATCCTGCCCTCCGAGGCCGATATCCGCTCCCACGTCACCCGCGCCATCCCGCTCAACATCCCGATCATCGCCTCCGCGATGGACACCGTCACCGAAGCGCGGATGGCGATCGCGATGGCGCAGGCCGGCGGCGTCGGCGTCATCCACCGCAATTTCGATGTCGACGGCCAGGCCGCCCAGGTGCGGCAGGTCAAGAAGTACGAATCCGGCATGGTGGTCAATCCGCTGACCATCGGTCCCGACGCCATGCTGTCGGACGCGATGGCGCTGATGAACGATCACGGCTTTTCCGGCATTCCGGTGGTCACCGGCGGCAGCAAGGGCGTGCCCGGCAAGCTGGTCGGCATTCTCACCAACCGCGACGTGCGCTTTGCGACCGATCCGCGCCAGAAAATCTCCGAACTGATGACGCACGAAAATCTCGTGACGGTGCGCGAAGGCGTCAGCCAGGACGAGGCGAAGCGGATGCTGCACAAGCATCGCATCGAAAAGCTGCTGGTGGTCGACGATCAGTATCGCTGCGTCGGCCTGATCACCGTCAAGGACATGGAAAAGGCGGTCGCGCATCCGCTGGCCTGCAAGGACGCGCAGGGCCGGCTTGCGCGTCGCGGCGGCGACCACGGTCGGCGAGGGCGGTTTTGAGCGCACCGAGCGGCTGATCGACGCCGGCGTCGATCTGATCGTGGTCGACACCGCGCATGGCCATTCCTCGCGGGTGCTGGAAGCGGTCAACCGCATCAAGCGGCTCTCCAACGCCGTGCAGGTGATCGCCGGCAATATCGCCACCAAGGAAGGCGCGCAGGCGCTGATCGATGCCGGCGCCGATGCGATCAAGGTCGGCATCGGCCCGGGCTCGATCTGCACCACGCGCATTGTCGCCGGCGTCGGCGTGCCGCAACTGACCGCGATCATGGATGCGGTCGAAGCCGCGAAGAAGGCCAACGTGCCCGTGATCGCCGATGGCGGCATCAAATATTCCGGCGATCTCGCCAAGGCGCTCGCCGCCGGCGCCGACATCGCCATGGTCGGCTCGCTGCTCGCCGGCACCGACGAGACGCCGGGCGAAGTGTTCCTGTGGCAGGGCCGCTCCTACAAGGCCTATCGCGGCATGGGCTCGGTCGGCGCGATGGCGCGCGGCTCGGCCGACCGCTACTTCCAGCAGGACATCAAGGACACGCTCAAGCTGGTGCCGGAGGGCATCGAGGGCCAGGTGCCCTACAAGGGCCCGGTCGGCAACGTCATGCACCAGCTCGCCGGCGGCCTGCGCGCGGCGATGGGCTATGTCGGCGCGCGAAACCTCGCCGAATTCCACGAGAAGGCGCAGTTCGTGCGCATCACCGGCGCGGGCCTGCGCGAAAGCCACGTCCACGACGTCACCATCACGCGCGAAAGCCCGAACTATCCGGGCGGGAGTTCTAGTTCGAACATCGTATGGTCGATTGGTCGGACGACAGGATTGCCGCGCTTTCAGATCAGGATCTGAAGAATCTGCTCGTCAACGCGGAGCGGAAATCCGCCGCCGAGATCATCGCGCAATGCAAGGCCGAGATGGAAAAGCGCGATGCCGCCAAGCCGCGCAAGGCATCGAAGCCGCGCACCGAGGTGAAGGAGTTCGAGCACGACATGTCGGAGCAGCTCGCCGCCGTCGGCAAGGAGATGGCCGCGAAATACGATCTGTCGGAAGAGACCGCGAAGGCGAACTCGGTCGGCGTGAAGGGCTTCAAGGCGCACAAGCTGCTGGACGCCAAGGGCTACGCCAAGCTCGGCGGCATGCAGCGCGACGGCTCGGTCGCGGTCGATCGCTATATCTCCTATCGGCGCGGCAAGGATATCGTGTCGCTCAGCGTCTTCCTGCTGAAGGATCAGCCGATCGAAGCCCATGAGTTTCACGTGATCGCGCCGCTGGCCCTGCTCGATGGCGGAAAGCCGGTCGCCGAAATTCGTCCCACCGCGACCGAAGCGCAGAAGCAGTCCGCCGACAGCGGGCTTGCCTTCAAGGATTTGCCGAGCGCCGCGGCGGCGTTCGACGCGGCGCTGGCGAAGATCACGGCCTGATATTGTATTGAACTTGAAGCCGTCATTGCGAGGCGATGCGAAGCATCGAGCTATGGTGCGCAATTGCGCACCTGCAGACATCGCTCGGATTCGCAGGTCTGATGCTTACGCACCATCCCGGAATGACGTAGTATCGGCTTCGCTCCGCTCGCAATGACGAAAAGCAAAATCCGGAGGAAACCACCATGTCCCAATCCGCCAAGCGCGTCGTTCTCGTCTCCCGTCCCGTCGGCGAGCCCAAGGCGTCCGACTTCCGCATCGAGGACTATGCGCGTGCCGACGCCCGGTGCGGGCGAGGTGCTGCTGCGCACCATCTGGCTGTCGCTCGATCCCTATATGCGCGGGCGCATGAGCGACGGTCCGTCCTATGCGGCGCCGGTGCCGATCGGCGGCGTGATGGAAGGCGGCACGGTCAGCGAGGTGATCGCCTCGAACAATCCCGGTTTTGCCAAGGGCGACATCGTGCTGTCGCGCGCCGGCTGGCAGACCCATGCGATTTCCGACGGCAAGGGCCTCGCCAAGATCGATCCGAAGCTCGCGCCGATCTCGACCGCGGTGGGCGTGCTCGGCATGCCCGGCATGACCGCCTATACCGGGCTGCTCGACATCGGCAAGCCGCAGGCGGGCGAAACCGTGGTGGTGGCGGCGGCGTCCGGCGCCGTCGGCTCGGCGGTCGGCCAGATCGCGAAGATCAAGGGCGCGCGCGCGGTCGGCATCGCCGGCGGCAAGGACAAATGCGACTACGTCAAAAAAGAACTCGGCTTCGATGATTGCCTCGATCATCGCGATCCCGATCTGGCGGCCAAGCTGAAGGACGCCTGCCCGAAGGGCATCGACGTCTATTTCGAGAATGTCGGCGGCGCGGTGTTCGAGGCGGTGTTTCCGCTGCTCAACGCGTTTGCGCGCATGCCGGTGTGCGGCCTGATCGCGCATTACAACGATTCGGCGAGACATCGCGCCGAAATGGGCCGGCAAGATGATGCGCGCGGTGCTGACCAAGCGCCTGACCATCCGCGGCTTCATCGTCAGCGATTTCGCCGCGCGTCACGGCGACTTCCTGCGCGACATGTCGGGCTGGGTGCGCGAGGGCAAGGTCAAGCACAAGGAGTTCGTCACCGAAGGCCTCGACAGCGCGCCCGCCGCCTTCATGGGCCTGTTGAAGGGCGCCAATTTCGGCAAGCAGCTGGTGCGCGTCGGGCCGGACAAGGTGTAACGCGCCGCAGGCGGCCCGCTAGCGTTTCAACAGCGAGTCCAGGTCGATATCGACCTGGCCCGGCGCCCTGACGTGACGGACTTCAAAACTGTCCGGCGGAAAGCGGTATTCCACCAGCCCGGTTTCCTTGAGTGCGATCACTCCTGCATGCGCTCGGGAATGATGAAGCCGACGGACGGCGCCCAGACTGGCGGACGCGGCCATAGGTGAAATCGCGGCGCTGATGGACGTGGCCGGAGGCGACCAGGCGCAGGTCGACCGTGCGGAGCATTTCGATCAGCCGGCGCCGCGGCGCCGGCTGCGGGACGTAGCGGATCGCGGATGGCTGCAAGTTCGGGATCGTCGGGCGCGTCGAGATAGAGCGGCTTGTGCAGGAACAGCGCGACCGGCTTGCCGCCGGCGCGCCCGAGTTCCGAGGCGAGCCAGTCGAACTGCTCGGCTTCGCTGGCAAGCCCGGTGTTCATGATCAGCGAGTTCAGCCCGATGAAACACCAGCCGGCTTCATCGAAGCGCCAGCGGTCTTCGCCGACAGTCGAGATAAATCTCTGCCGGTCCTGCTCGCTCGCCGGATGTGCAGGCGTCGGGCCGACCGTGGTCGGATTGTCGCCGATGTCGTGATTGCCGGGCAAATAGCGGCAGGGGACCGGGAGCGCGGCGTGCAGTCCCCTGGCGAATGCGAGATCGTCGCGCCGGTCGGCACTGAAGGCGAGATCGCCGCTGTTGATGACGAGATCGGGGCGCGTCGCATCGATATGCTCGCTGACGCGATGAAAATTTTCGGTGAGCGTCGGCAGGCGGCGGGCGAGGTGGGTGTCGGAAATCTGGGTCAGGCGGAATTGGCTCATGCAGTAATCCTTTCGTCGCCGATTATATCTTTGTCGGCGACGGAATCATGAAATTTTGATCGAGCGATCACTATCTCTCTGACAGTTGTTTGAGAAGCTGTTTGAAAAAGTGTCTTGATAACGATGGGAGCTCGGCTAGCCCGCGCCCAACGTCCGCCGCCAGAACGCCAGCATGTCCGCCCTGAACAGCTCGGCATCGCCGTCGCGGCTGCCGATCTTCGCGCCCTTGCGGCCGTAACCGGCCTTCAGCGCGTAGACCATCAGGTCGCGGTCGGTCAATTTGGGATCGGAATTTTCACCGAGCGGATGGATGAAGCCGCCATCGTCGGCGAGATACATCGTCGGCGCTGCCGGCGACACCGAGGCCTCGGGCACGTTCGCTATTTCGGTGCCGCGATCGAAACTGTGGTGCGCGCCCGCGATCAGCCGCATCGCGACCTTGCCGCCGGCAAGGCGGATCGCCTGGCAATGGCCTTGCACCTGCATCGGCGAACACCATTCGTCGGCATCGCCCATGACGATACGGATTTCGGTATCGCCGACGGTTGGATCGAGGAACTGATGGCCGCTCCAGGGATAGGCCGCGAGCACGCTGCTGAAGCCGGCGTCCTTGCCCACCACCGCATCGGCAAACCGCCGCGCGGCAGCCGTCATCACCGCCGAGCCGCCACGGCTATGACCCTGCGCGCCGATCCGGGCGGCATCGATCTGCGGATGCGCGGCCAGCACCTGCCAGGCGGCGAGCACGTCATAGGCGCTGGACGCAAATGAAAACTGCGTCTGGTTGGCAACCGTCGAGGTCACGTCGCGCGCGCCAAAACTGTCGAGCACGAAGGCGGCAAAGCCGTCGCCGACCAAAGCCTCCGCATGCGCCAGATGCGATGGCGCGACGCCGAGGCTGCCCGGCACCACCATCACCAGCGGAAATTTCCCGCTTGTCTGTCGGTGGTCTTTGGCCGGGAGAAAGAGCTTGCCGTCGATCGTGACGGTCGGCAGTTCGGCGGATCGGCTGACGACGTGGAAATAATTGAGCGGATTGGCGGAGGGAATTTTGACGTTCGCTCCCGTGCTGCCGCCGGCGAACACGATGTCGGTATCGAAAAATCGCAAGGCGTCATCCTCCCGCACGGGCTGTTCTCGTCACAGCTCTCGTTGATCTCAGGCGGGCAGAGTAGTGCGCCAGTTGTTGCCGTCAAAGCAAATATGCCGGCGGTCTTGCCGATCCCAAATCGCATCGGTCAGAGCACGCGATAGCGGATCGCAAACGCGTCATGGGCCTCAGGTCGTCACCGCCGTGTCGCCGCCGGCAGGCACGATGCCGTCGGCCAGATGCCACGGGCCGAACGCGTTCGAATGCGACGGGCTTGCCGGCAGCCGCAGCCGGAACTGGCGCTGCCCCTCGCCGGGCAGATTGAGCACGACCACCCGTTCGGTGGTGCGATAGTCGAGCGTCACCGTTCCCTTCAGCACGCTGCGGCCGTCCGGCGTCGAGGCCAGCGCGTCCTGCACCTTGGCGAGCTTCTGGTTGCGGTCGGTGCGCAATTCGATCTGGGTGTCGGCGACCGCGGTCAGCGCCGCCTTCGGCAGCCGGATTTCGAACTCGACCGCGGGCTTTGTCGGATTGATGCCGAGATAGGCCAGCGCCGCATGGCGCATGTCGTAGACCACGAAGGCGATCAGCGCGAGCACCAGCGTTGCGGCGAGGCCGTGCTTGACGAGATCGCGCGGGCTGCGATAGCCGCTGCGGAAATAGACCGAGAACAGGATCGCGACCGCCAACGCGGCGGCGACGCCGGCCAGCGCCGACATCACAAGGCCAAGGCCGCCGTCGACGCTGTCGTCGAACAGTCCGGTTCCAGCCCCGATCATCCGCAGCAGGGAGGTCACGGAATTGCCGGGCAAGTCGGCCGCACGGGCCGCGCCAGCCATGATCGGGGAGGTGATGTTCATCGTGCCATCTCGCGTCGCGTCAAAGCCGGTCTGAGGTCAGAACCTCCTGATCTCTCCTGAGTGTTGGTCACGGCGGCGCGAATTGTGGTTCAAGGGGCCGGAGTGGATTTGTCAGGCGGCGGCACCCCCGCTATTGGTTGACCTGTTGGCGCACCTCAAGGGGAGATTCTCATGTCGGCTCAAATGGTTTTGCTGCCCGTCTTCGTCCTGGTCGGGCTCGGCTTCTTCCTGCTGTTGTGGATGGCTACCGCCCGCGGCCAGGCCGTGAGCGCGCGGGAAACCAGCATCAAGGACATCGCGCTGCGCGAGCCGAACTGGCCGGTCAAAGTCACCCAGATCGGCAACTGCTTCAGCAACCAGTTCGAGATCCCGGTGCTGTTCTATCTCCTGATCGCGCTCGCGTTGCCGCTGCGCCACGCCGATCTGTTCATCGTGCTGATGTCCTGGGTGTTCGTGGTGACGCGCTTCATGCATGCCGGAATTTTCGTAACCTCCAACAACGTCCGGCAGCGCGGGCTGGTGTGGTTTGCCGGCGTGCTCGTGCTGCTCGCGATGTGGATCTACTTCGCGCTGCGGATCCTGCTGCTGATCTGAGCCTTGCGCGAACTTCTCGAACCGAAAGCCTTGAATGACCCCCGCCGCCCGGCTGTCCGCAGCCATCGAACTGATCGAGACCATCGACGCGCAGCGCGTTCCCGCCGCGAAGGCGCTGAAGGAGTGGGGCACCGCGCACCGCTATGCCGGCTCCGGCGACCGCGCCGCGATCTCCGGCCTGATCTGGGACGTGCTGCGCCGCCGCGCCTCGAGCGCCTGGCTGATGAATGCGGATACGCCGCGGGCGCGCGTGCTCGGCATGTTGAAGCTCGAGCGCGAGCTCGATACGGAGGCGATCGCCGCCCTCTGCGACGGCGGTCGCTTTGCGCCGGAACCGCTGAGCGAGGACGAACGCTCGGCGCTGACCTCGCGCTCCCTCGACGGCGCGCCGCCGCACATCGCCGGCGATTATCCGGAATGGCTGGACGCGCATCTGGCGGAAGTGTTCGGCGACGACCGCGTGGCGGAGGCGACCGCGATGGCGAGCCGGGCGCCGCTCGACCTTCGCGTCAACACGCTGAAAGCCAACCGCGAGAAGATGTTGCCGCGGCTTTCTCACCTCGGCGCCGAGCCGACGCCGTGGTCGCCGATCGGCCTTCGCATCGAACTCGGCGCCGATGCGCGCAATCCCGGCATCCATGCCGAGGAGGATTTTATCAAGGGCGCCATCGAGGTGCAGGACGAGGGCTCGCAGCTCGCCGCGCTGTTGTCGGCCGCAAAACCCGGCGAGCAGGTGATCGATCTCTGCGCCGGCGCCGGCGGCAAGACGCTGGCGCTGGCCGCGATGATGCAGGGCAAGGGCCGGCTGATCGCGACCGACCACGACAAGCGCCAGCTCGCGCCGATCCACGAGCGGCTGTCGCGCGCCGGCATCCACAACGCCGATGTCCGCACGCCGAAGGGCGACGCTGGACCCGCTGGCCGACATCCATGCCTCCGCCGATCTGGTCGTGATCGACGCGCCCTGCACGGGCACCGGCACCTGGCGCCGCAACCCCGACGCCAAATGGCGGATGCGCCCCGGCGCGCTCGAAGTCCGCTTGAAGGACCAGGCCGAAGTGCTTGATCGCGCGGCGGCTCTGGTCAAGCCGGGCGGCCGGATCGCCTACATCACCTGCTCGGTGCTGCCGCCGGAAAACGGCGCGCAGGTCCGCGCCTTTGTCGGCCGTCATCCGGAGTTTGCGGTGGTGCCGCCGGAGCAGACGGCGAGCGTGCTGTGGGACAAGGCCGAAGATTTTGCCAAGGCCGCGCTGCAGTCGCCCGAGGGCTGGCTGATGACGCCGCGGCGGACCGGGACGGATGGTTTTTTCGTGTCGGTGCTGAAGAAGGCGTCGGCATGCCTGAGGATGCTCGCCGTCTTCGGCGAGCCTCGAAGCGATGGGACACAGGGCCGTCGCACTTCGCGGCTCGCTTCGCTCGCACCTCAGGGTGACGGATAACTCGCACGTCAATCCACGATAAAAATCTTCGCCCCCGTCTTCGTCGACGAGCGGTGCGCGGCGTCGCCGTGATCCGATACCTGGTAGCTCATGCCCGGCAGCAGCTTGAATTTACGGCCGTCGCGCAGCTCGGTATCGAGTTCGCCCTCGACGACATAGAGCACATGGCCGCGGTCGCACCAGTGGTTGGCGAGGTAGCCCGGCGTGTACTCGACCATCCGCACCCGCAAATCGGCGATGTCGAGCGTGCGCCAGATCGCTTGCCCGGTTTCGCCCGGATACGTCACCGCCGCCATCTTGCTCCAGTCGGTGACGGTGAAGGGGAAGGCTGGAATTTTCATGGGGTCGAGTCCTTGCTGGCGTCTGTTGAATCGGATGTGTCAGCTGTTTGGCGCACACCCTGTCCTCGCTTGCGGCATAGGCGAGTGAGGCGCCTCTGCGAGTCGCAAGTTCATGGAGCTCCATTCGTCGTGCTTTCACGCCGCGCCGACCTGAGATTGAGCTTCGCTCGTCTCAGCTCGCAAGCGGAGACGGCTCTGAGCTCATGTCACCTAAATTAGGTCAATCATACTTACCTAAATCGATTTGTCCATCCGCAACAGAAGAATGTGGGTCACCGTTTTGTGCGGTTGCGAGTGGGCCCCCCGTCGCGTAATTCCTGT
The DNA here is from genome assembly GCA_963742665.1 of uncultured Alphaproteobacteria bacterium. Taxonomy (GTDB): domain Bacteria; phylum Pseudomonadota; class Alphaproteobacteria; order Rhizobiales; family Xanthobacteraceae; genus Bradyrhizobium. The sequence goes on along the minus strand of CAVUNH010000019.1, from coordinate 285,097 downwards.
CCATGACAGCCGCACAGCAAGCCGCAGAGTCGAAGCCCACTTTGGCCTCGGCGCATGACAAGATTCTGATTGTCGATTTCGGCAGTCAGGTGACGCAACTGATCGCGCGCCGGGTGCGCGAGGAGGGCGTCTATTCCGAGATCGTGCCGTTCCAGAAGGCGGAACAAGCCTTCAAGGAGATGAAGCCGAAAGCGGTGATCCTCTCCGGCGGCCCGGAATCGGTGCACGAGGCCGGCTCGCCCGCGCGCGCCGCAGTCGATCTTCGATTCCGGCGTGCCCGTGCTCGGCATCTGCTACGGCCAGATGGTGATGGCCGCCCAGCTCGGCGGCGAGGTCGAGGGCGGGCATCACCGCGAGTTCGGCCGCGCCGATGTCGAGGTCAAGGCGTCGAGCAAGCTGTTCGAATCCGCCTGGGGCGATGGGCGAAAAGCATCAGGTCTGGATGAGCCATGGCGACCGCATCACCAAGATGCCGCCGGGCTTTGCGGTGGCCGGCGTCTCGGCCAACGCGCCGTTCGCGATCATCCAGGACGAGAAGCGCAAATATTACGGGCTGATGTTCCACCCCGAGGTGGTGCACACGCCCGACGGCGCCAAGCTGATCCGCAATTTCGTCCGCAAGGTCTCCGGCCTCACCGGCGACTGGACCATGCGCGCCTTCCGCGAGGAGGCGATCGAGAAGATCCGCGCCCAGGTCGGCAAGGGCAGGGTGATCTGCGGCCTCTCCGGCGGCGTCGATTCCGCCGTCGCCGCGGTGCTGATCCATGAAGCGATCGGCGACCAGCTCACCTGCGTGTTCGTCGACCACGGCATGCTCAGGCTCGACGAAGCCAAGACCGTCGTCGACCTGTTCCGGCACCACTACAACATCCCGCTGGTCCATGTGGATGCCTCGAAGCAATTCCTGGGCGAGCTCGCCGGCGTCACCGACCCCGAAGTGAAGCGCAAGACCATCGGCCGCCTGTTCATCGACGTGTTCGATGCCGAAGCCAAGAAGATCGGCGGCGCGGATTTTCTGGCGCAGGGCACGCTCTATCCCGACGTGATCGAGAGCGTCTCCTTCACCGGCGGCCCGTCGGTGACCATCAAGTCGCACCACAATGTCGGCGGCCTGCCGGCGCGCATGAACATGAAGCTGGTCGAACCGCTTGCGCGAACTGTTCAAGGACGAGGTGCGCGTGCTGGGCCGCGAACTCGGCCTGCCCGAAATCTTCGTCGGCCGCCATCCGTTCCCGGGCCCGGGCCTCGCCATCCGCTGCCCCGGCGACATCACCAAGGAAAAGCTCGACATCCTGCGCAACGCCGATGCCGTCTATATCGACCAGATCCGCAAAGCCGGCCTCTACGACCAGATCTGGCAGGCCTTTGCGGTGCTGCTGCCGGTGAAGACCGTCGGCGTGATGGGCGACGGCCGCACCTACGAATACGTCGTCGGCCTGCGCGCCGTCACCTCGACCGACGGCATGACCGCGGACTTCTATCCGTTCGACATGAAATTCCTCGGCGAGACCGCGACGCGGATCATCAACGAGGTGAAGGGCGTCAACCGGGTGGTGTATGACGTGACGTCAAAGCCGCCGGGGACGATTGAGTGGGAGTAGGATATCGCTCACTGGGACGCAAGTTCTAACCCGTTCAATCCGCCGCTTTGGATTGAAACGTCAACTCAGACCGTACAATTCCGCGTCAGTGCCCTGTGTCGAGACGTTCTCGCGCGCGCAATATGCAGCGACGCTCGGGTAGCTCTCCGGCGCATGTATCAAGCCGCATCCGCCCTAGCAAAATGCGCCATCTGATCCGCATATGCCTTCGCAAAAGCGGGGCGCGCCGTGGCGCGCGCGACGTAGTCGCGACAGGCGGGATAGTTCGCGAGCCCGTCGAACCGATCGACGAGGCGCAGCACGTCCGCCATGAGGATGTCGGCGACGGAGAAGTTTCGGGCGAGCCATTCGCGTCCCGCCAACACGGGTTCCATACGCTGGAGCCGGTGCACTCTGAGGAAGCCGTCCATCATCTTCCAGGCCGCCGTATCGTGGCTCTCCCCCGAGAACACCAATAGGGACCAGGGCAGGCTCGCCGCCTCGACCGAATTCAGGGCTGCGAACAGCCATTCCTTGGCGTCGCTGCGAGCTTGCGGATCGGCAGGCAGCAGCGCATCGCTGCGTTCGCCGAGGTGCAGCAGGATTGCGCCGCTCTCGAAGATCGAGAGGTCGCCGTCAGTGAGCCACGGCGCCTGCCCGAAGGGTTGATGCGCGAAGTGTTCGGCCTTTCGATCGCGGAACGGCGTGCTCTCGACGCGATAGGGCAGGTCAGCCTCCTCCAGCGCCCAACGCACCCGGAGGTCACGGACATAGCCGCGCGGCGGTTCGGGAACCCAGTCGAAGGTGGTGAGGATCAATTCGCCCATTCAGTAACTCCAAGGAAGACGGGTAGTTTATTGAGCAGGCCATTCCAGCCTTGCTCGTGACTTTCGCGCGCTTCGTCGGGAAGATGCTCGTGGAGCAGCGTCAGCCTGGTGCCGCCGTCAATCGGCTCGAGCAGAAACGTGACCAGTGACTCCTGTTCCGGCATTCCGGGCGCTTCCCAGGTGAAAACCAGCTTCTGCTCGGGGATAACTTCCTGATAGATCCCGGTGGGATTGTGCTCCTCGCCATTCAGCAGCCGGAATACGACGCTGAAGCGACCTCCGGGTCGCACGTCCGCCTCGGCGCGCAGTGTCGGCCCGGCATCGGGACCCCACCACTGCATCATGAGTTCGGGCTTCGTGATCGCCGCCCAAACTTTGGCGGGTGGGGCCTTCACTCTGCGGACGATGGTCACGCTCGGCAGGCTCTTGGTCATCACGCGTCATCCTTTTCGACGAGCGCAACAAGGCGATCGATGCTGACCGTCCACAAGCGTTCATACCGTTGGAGCCACGCCATGGCTTCCCGCATCGGCCTGACCGAAAGATTGACCGACACGGTGCGACCGGTTTTGGTCCGTGTGATCAATCCCGCATCGGAGAGGACATCCAGATGCTTCATCATTCCCGGAAGTTTCAACGAAAACGGCCGAGCCAGCTCGCTCACCGAAAGCCCGGGTTTTTCCTTCAGACGTAACAGCACGGCCCGCCGCGTAGGGTCGGCGAGCGCTGAAAACGTGCGGTCCATGCGGGACGCTTGATACTTCACCATGTAGCGAAGTATTGCTTTTGTCGCTGGCGGAGTCAAGCATTGGGCATCCGTGGAATTCGGCACCGGCGGTCACGCGGCAGTTAGCCACGGGGCGTATCATGATCGTCACGAACGTGGGACGGGTCGCGGTGGACGCCGGTAGTGCCGATAACGAACGGCGTGAGAGCGTACGGCGAAGGCGTAAATCCTCACGGTCATGAGCCGTGGGATATTTTCCGGCCGCACTTTTGTGGGCAGCAGCTGGTAGGGTGGATCGTCGGCTTGTCCGCCGTAACTCGGAAGAGCGAAGGCGTAATCACCACGCCCTCCCATCGAGCCCTGCTAGTGATGGCGGGTCATGGTCAGCGATGCGATGTCGCAAGCAACACGCCCGCATCCATCACCGCGCCACCTTGCAATATCGCCTCGCGAAGGCTATATGACTACAGTAGTCACATAGGAGAGTCGGGGATGCGCGAGATCCAGCTGCGTGACGCCAAGGCAAGTTTGTCTGCGGTGGTGGACGAAGCGATGCGGGGTGAACCGGCGGTCATTACCCGTCACGGCAAGCGGCAGGCGGTCGTCGTGAGCTACGAAGAGTGGGAGCGGCTATCCACCGTTCCGAGCTTCGGCCGTCTGCTGATGGCGGCGCCGTTGACGGCAGAGGATCTGCCCCGCCGCGACAAGTCGCCCTTGCGGAAATCAAGGCTCTGATCTCCCAGTGTACCTCGTCGATACCAATGTGATCTCCGCCGCCGCGCCATCCCGACCGGTGTCGCCAGCACTTGTCGAATGGTTGGATGCTCATTCGGCCGCGCTATTCATGTCGGCTGTTACGGTGGCAGAGATCCAGGATGGAATAGCCAGACTGGGGCGCGACGGCGCCAAGCGCAAGAGCGCCGATCTCACGGCGTGGCTCGATACGGTCTTGCACCTTTACGGCGATCGTATTCTTGCCTTCGATGCGGCGACCGCGCGTATCGCCGGCGCGATGTCGGATCGGGCGCGTGGTCTGGGACACGCGCCGGGACTTGCCGACATTATCATTGCAGCAACCGCGCAGCATCGCGGATTAACGGTCCTTTCGCGCAACCTCAGGCATCTCGAGCCACTGGGCGTCGCAGTGGTCGATCCGTTCGTGAAACTGCCGCCAAAGTAAATGGCGGCTCCTTGTGGTCTGTCTCCGCCCTTGACCGATCGTTCACCCCCTTACCGCCGCCTCGATCTTCGCGACATCGATCTTCCGCATCGGCATCATCGCGGCGAACGCGCGCTTGGCGACGTCGCCGCCCTTGGCCATCGCGTCGGTCAGGACGCGCGGGGTGATCTGCCACGACAGGCCCCATTTGTCCTTGCACCAGCCGCACGCGCTTTCCGTGCCGCCATTGCCGACGATCGCGTTCCAGTAGCGGTCGGTCTCGGCCTGGTCGTCGGTGGCGATCTGGAAGGAGAACGCCTCATTGTGCTTGAACATGTCGCCGCCGTTGAGGCCGAGGCACGGCACGCCGCACACCGTGAACTCGACGGTCAGGACCTGGCCCGCCTTGCCGCCTGGAAAATCAGAGGGAGCCCGGTGCACCGCGCCGACCGCGCTGTCGGGAAAGGTTTTGGCGTAAAACCGCGCCGCTTCTTCCGCGTCATGATTGTACCACAGGCAGATCGTGTTCTTGTTCATCGCTGCTGTCCTCTTGTTGCCACGAGCAGGGAAAAGCCTGCTCCTTGCCGATCGGTTCCCCGCATACCCAGCTCAAGGGATAGCCAAGGACGTTGGAACGACGAACGGGGTTTCCGAAATCCGACATCGCCGGGCAGATTTTTTCAGCCCTACGCACTTTTGTCGGTCAGCGATGCGATGCCGCAGGCAATACGCCCGCATCCATCACCGTGTCGCAAGCCAGGTTTTGCGGGCCTTTGCCGTCGAAGTCATAGACGCCGGCGGTCACCACGACGACCAAGGCGAGTTTTGGAATGATATAGAGGCATTGTCCGCCCCAGCCGTTGCCGACGATCCACTCGATGCTGCTGCCATCCACCGATGACTGGTCGCGCCACCACAAATAGGCATAGGAGAATTTCGGCGTCACGATCCGGGGCTCGGTCATCTCCCTGATCCAGTCGGCGGAGACGATCTGCCGGCCGTGCCAGGAACCCTTGTCCAATACCAACTGTCCGATCTTCGCGAGATCGCGCGGCCGCAGGCGCAGCCCCCAGGATGCGCCGGGATCGCCGTTGGCCATTCGTCCCCATTCCCAGTCGGTGATGCCAAGCGGTTCGAACAGCACGTCGCGCGCAAACTGATCGAGCGGACGGCCGACGGCTTTTTGCACGAGGCCACCGACCAAATCAGCAACGCCGTTGTTGTAACGCCATTTCTTGCCCGGCTCGGCCACCATCGGCTGCTCCAGCACCAGCCGATAGGGATCCGGTGCGGCGGTCACCCGGCGCGCCATGCTCAGATAGGGGGTTAACGGCCAATCCAGTCCCGCCTGCATTGTCAGCAGGTCGCGCAAGGTGATCCGTTTCCGCTCCGGACTGGCCAGGTCGGCATAGTCGGGGAAGAACGAGAGCAGCGGCGCATCGACATTCCTGATCAGCCCTCGATCGAGCGCGACACCAACCAGCAGCGCAACCACGCTCTTGGTGATCGATTGAACGTCGTGCTTCGTAGCCACGTCGTGAGGCGTATTTTCCAGCGGTTCGCGCCAATGTTGCTGCGGCCAGCGCTGGTCAGGTCCGGCAAAATACGTCTCGTAAACCACCACGCCGTTGCGCACGATGACGACACCGTGTGGATTGGCGTCCTTGCGGTTTTCCAGTCTGTCCTTGATGGCGCAGATCATGGCCGGATCGAGTTGCTGTGCCTGCGGTTCCGAGACAGGCCAGCCGTCGCCGATCGCGGCCGGTGCTGCACAACCCGCTGGAAGTTCAGCTCGGACCATTGCAGGCAACAGGGCGATGCCGAGGGCCAATGCCAATGCGCGGGACATGGGAGGTCAATTCCTCACGGGCGATGCATCATCATTCATGGCAGATGCCGGGCCCGCATTCCAGCCCCGTTGGACGGGCAAATCACTTCGGATTTGCAGAATACGTGTCAAGCCCCGAAATAAAAAATATTTCGCTTTATCCGAAAGCCAAATCAGGGCTATATCCACTTGCCATCCCGTCCCGCCCAGAGGGGCGTCGGCCATCGTCACGAACGTGGGACGGGGATGCGGTGGACGCGAAGGCTGCGACTGACGAGCGCGGCTGAAGCGTACGGCGAAGACGTGTGGTCCTGACGTCGCGGTGCTGGCGTCAACGCACCTGGAGGCAACTGCTTCTCAGGGCGCAACGGAGGCAAAAGAGCCGTTCTCCGGGGAGAGCACGCTATAAGCCGTAAAGCCATTGCGCAGGGAAGGCCGGATGCTCTCCGCTGGACCTGTATGCTCGTGTGCGCACTCTTTGTGCACATTGCACACGAGACCGCGGGTGCAGCGCGCACCCGGTCTTCCCTGCGCCCTCTGTTTCGAGAGGGCGAGGATTTACCCCCATAGCTCGGACGCATAGCGCCGCGAGAATGCGAAGCTGTATCCACCGTCATTGCGAGGAGCCCTTGCGACGAAGCAATCCATTCTTTCTTTACGCGGAGAAATGGATTGCTTCAGCCCCGACGATGCGCTGGGCTGGAGCTTTGGCGATTCCGGCGTGCTGCAATACTGGATTCACCCCGCCGATCTCGCCGCGCGCCGCTTCGAGAACGCCATCCTGACGATCGAAAGCCACTGATGCTGAACCTGCATTCGTTAGCTTCGCGACAGCTTTTCGAACCGCTTGATCAGCCGCTCGCGCTTGAGACGGGACAGCCGCCTGATCCAGAACAGGCCGTTCAGTTGATCGATCTCATGCTGGTGACAGACCGCGCGCAGGCCGCTGGATTCCTCGGTCTGGAAATTGCCGTAGACGTCGTGATAGCTGATGCGGACGCGCGCATGACGCTCCACCTCGTCGCTGACGCCGGGCATCGAGACGCTACCTTCCCGGTGCTGGATCATCTCGGGCGACGCCCAGACGATCTCCGGATTGACATAGGTCCGCACGCCGTCGACCGGGTCGAGGTCGAGCACGACCACCCGCAAGGCGACGCCGATGTGCGGCGCGGTGATCCCGATGCCCGGTGCGGCGTGCATGGTCTCGAGCAGGTCGCTCGCAAGTTCCCGCAGCGCGTCGTCGAAGGCGGTCACCGGCTGTGCGGCGAGTGCAAGCCGCGGGTCGGGGTAACGAATGATGGTGCGGATGGTCATGTGCTCTGTGTCGTGTTCGGGTTCCGCATCGCGGATGCAACTGTCGCTCGTCGCCGCCGATCTGCTATGTCAGCCTGCAGCGCCAATCCCGCCGATCCCTCCACTTCCGCCAAGGTGAACCTATGTCACGCGTGTCGATCAAGACCAAGGATGATCTGCCGGCTGAACTCAAGCCGCTCTGGGACAAGATGACGACCTATGGCGCGTTCGAGAACCAGGCCGGCGTGATGGCGCACCGGCCGCCGATCTTCAAGCACACATGGTCGTTGCTGGTCGATCTGGCCGATGAAGCCGTGCTGACGAAGCGCCACCTCGAACTGGCGCTGGTCGCGGTGTCGTTGTTGAACAAGTGCGACTATTGCGTGTCGCACCACGCGCCGAAGCTGGCGATCCAGGGCGTATCCGAAGCAAGGCGCCGAACGGCTGCTCGATTACAAGGATCATCCCGAACTGGATGCCGTCGACAGGCTCGTCGTCGAATACGCCATCGCGGTGACCAACAACTGGAACAAGACCCGCGACGAGGTCTTCACCCGCCTTCGTGCGCATTTCTCGGAAGCCCAGATCGTCGAACTGACCTGGCGCATCGCGCTGTGCGGCGCCTTCAACCGCTTCAACGACATCCTGCAATTCGATATCGAGCAGGGCGTCATCCCCCGGCAAGCCGCCGAGTAAGGTCCGGGCGGGCGGCGGAACCAACGAACGTCACCAACGAACGTCCATGAAAAGAAATTAAACCGATCGGTTGACAATCCGGTTCGACCGTCTATGTTAAACCACATGGTTGAACAATACGCCCATCTCGACGCCGTATTCCACGCCCTGGCGGACCCGACCCGGCGGGCCATGCTCGGCCAGCTTGCGGAACGCGAACTCACGATCGGGGAACTGGCGACCCCGTTCAGCATGAGCTTTGCGGGCGCCTCGAAACACGTACGCGTGCTGGAAAACGCAGGCCTCGTGACACGCGAGATCCGCGGCCGGACCCATCTGTGCCGCCTGCAGGCCGCGCGGCTTGCGGAAGCCGATGCGTGGCTCAGGCGTTATCAGCGCTTCTGGAGCGAAAAGCTCGATGCCCTGGAATCCCTGCTGCTCGCGGAAGACGCGGCAAAAGCCAAAAAGACGAACAAGAAGGTGAAGGAGTAGAACGATGGATGCCAAAACAAACTTCGGCGCAAATCTCGACGCAAATCCCGACGCCTACGGCACGCTGATCGAACCCACCACCTTGAAGATCCAGCGGCTGCTGCCCGGTCCGGTCGAGCGCATCTGGGCCTATCTCACCGACAGCGAACTGCGCCGCAAATGGCTGGCGGCGGGCGCGATGGAGATGAAAGTCGGTGCGCCCTTCGAACTCACCTGGCGCAACGACGAACTCAGCGACACGCCCGGCGCGCGACCGGAGGGATTACCCGAGCAGCACAGCATGCAAAGCCGGATCACCGAGCTCGATCCGATGCGCAAGCTGTCGATCGCCTGGAACAACAGCGGCGACGTCACGTTCGAACTGGAGCCGAGAGGCAAGGGCGTGCTGCTGACCGTGATCCATCGCCGTCTGCCCGATCGCGCGACCATGCTCAAGGTCAGCGCCGGCTGGCACATGCACCTCGACACGCTGGTGTCGCACGCCACGGGCATCGCGCGGGCGCCGTTCTGGGAAGGCTGGAGCCGCCTGCAGAAGGAATACGACAAGCGGCTCCCGGCCTGACGCCGCAAGGCGATACGCGCATACAAGAACAAGCAGGAGGTTAGTCATGAAAACTCATGTCGTATCGAAACAGGAGTGGGAAGCCGCGCGCGAGCAGATGCTCGTGAAGGAGAAGGCCATGACCCGCGCCCGCGACGCGCTCGCCGCCGAACGGCGGCGGATGCCGTGGATGGCGGTGGAGAAGGCCTACGCGTTCGAGGGGCCCAAGGGCAAAGCGAGCCTGGTCGACCTGTTCGACGGCCGCCGCCAGCTGATCGTCTACCGCGCCTTCTTCGAGCCCGGCGTGCACGGCTGGCCGGAGCATGCCTGCATCGGCTGCTCGATGGTGGCCGACCAGGTCGCCGCATCTCGCCCATCTCAACGCCCGCGACACCACCCTCGCGTTCGTCTCGCGCGCGCCGCAGGCCGACATCGCGCGGCTGAAGGCGCGGATGGGCTGGGAAATCCCCTGGTACACCATCACCGACAGTTTCGATGCCGACTTCGGCGTCGATGAATGGCACGGCACCAACGCCTTCATCCGCGACGGCGAGCGCGTGTTCCGCACCTACTTCATCAACAGCCGCGGCGACGAGGCGATGGGGAGCACCTGGAGCTACCTCGACATCACGGCGCTCGGGCGCCAGGAGGAGTGGGAAGACTCGCCGGAGGGCTACCCGCAGAGCCGGCCGTACAAATGGTGGAACTGGCACGACAGTTACGTCCCCGAACGCCGCGCCCGACCAGAAGTGGGTCGAGGTGTCGGACGCCGGCGAGGCCGCGATGCGCGCAGGAAGCCGCTGACGTCGCCGCTGCGGGAGACGAAGATGAGCGACATCCATGCCAGCGCAGCGGCGGCGCTCGGCGCCGCCGAAATCCTTTATCTCGCGGCCGCGCCGACCTTTGCGGTCATGGCGCTGCTGACGTCCGTGCTCGGCGGACCGCCGGATGCGCTGTGTTCGATCGCGTCGGCGTCTCCGCTGAGCGGAATGATCCCGATGTATCTGCTGATGAGCGCCTTCCACCTGGCGCCCTGGCTGACAATCTCGAAGGCCCGCCGCCGCGCTCCTGATCCAGATCGACACCACTGAAAGGAAAAACATGAGCGAAGCTTACACGGCGGCTGCGCCTGCGGCGCGGTCCGTTATGAAATTCCGGCCGAACCTGTCTTCATGAACCACTGCCAGTGCCGCGACTGCCAGCACAGGAGCGGCACCGGGCACGGATCCTATCTGACCTTCATGGGCCAGGCAGAGCGTCAAGCTCGACAGGAAAGGCGACGCATTGCGACGTCGTCGCCGACAGCGGCAACGTCAAGACGCACAGCTTCTGTCCGACCTGCGGCTCGCCGGTCTACCTGACCTTTGCCGCCATGCCGGAGCTGTTCACCGTGCACGCGGCGAGCCTCGACGATCCCGCCCGCTTCAGGCCGCAAGCCGTCACCTACGGCGTGCGCGGTCACGCCTGGGACCATCTCGATCCGGCGCTGCCGAAATTCGACAAGATGCCGCCGGCCGGTTCCTGAGCGCCGCCGCAAAAATATTATCCTGCGCCTGTCGCCTTTGGCGCTTCCCGTTCGTCTTGAACGGAGAAGCGCCAAAAGAAGGAGATCTGCAATGGACGATTCTCGCTATCGCTGGGTCATTGTGGCGGCAGGTGGCACGCTGGGCTGCGTCGCGATCGGGGCGATGTTTTCGCTGCCGGTGCTGCTGCAACCGATCGTGCGGGATACCGGCTGGTCGGTCGCCGGCGTCTCGAGCGCGATGACGATCGGTTTCCTTGCGATGGCGTGTTGCAGCATGCTCTGGGGCACGCTGTCCGACCGGTTCGGGCCGCTGCCGGTGGTGCTGACGGGATCGACGGTGCTGGCGGCAAGCCTTTTGCTCGCCAGCCAGGCGACCTCGCTGCTCGCGTTCCAGTTCATCTTCGGTGTCCTGGTCGGCGGCTCGATCGCCGCGATCTTTGCGCCGATGATGGCGACCGTCACCGGCTGGTTCGATACCCATCGTGTCAGCCTCGCGGTGTCGCTGGTGTCGGCCGGCATGGGGATCGCGCCGATGACCATGGCGCCGCTGGTGGCCTGGCTGGTCTCGGGCCATGACTGGCGAACGACGATGCAGATCGTAGCCGGCATCGTTGCCGTCATCATGATTCCGGTATCGCTGCTGGTGCGGCGACCGCCGGCGCTTGCGGCCGCCAGCGCGGCAGGCTCACCGGCGCTTGCCAAATGGCGAATCGCCGGCCGACATGTCGGTGGGCGAGGCGGTACGATCGCCGCAATTCATCATCCTGCTGCTGACCAATTTCTTCTGCTGCGCCACCCATTCGGGGCCGATCATCCACACCGTCAGCTATGCGGTCAGCTGCGGCATTCCGCTGATCGCGGCGGTCTCGATCTACAGCCTCGAAGGCTTTGCAGGCCTCGGCGGCCGGATCGCCTTCGGCATCCTCGGCGACCGATTGGGCGCCAAGCGCGTGCTGGTGGCGGGATTGCTGATCCAGGCGTTCGGCGCGCTGGCCTATGTGTTCGTCCGCGATCTCGCCGGCTTCTATGCGGTCGCCGCGGTGTTCGGCTTCGTCTACGCCGGCACCATGCCGCTCTACGCGGCGATCGCCCGCGAGAACTTCCCGTTGAAGATGATGGGCACCGTGATCGGCGGCACGGCCATGGCGGGCAGCCTCGGCATGTCTGCGGGGCCGGTGGCCGGCGGTCTGATCTACGACACCTTTGGCAGCTACACGTGGCTTTATGTCGGCTCCTGGGCCATGGGGCTTGGCGCGTTCCTGATCGCGATGACGTTCAAGCCGTTCCCAAAACCTGCCGCAAGCACGCCGGCGGCGGCACCGGCAACGGCTTGACCAAAAAAACCCGGGCGCGTGTTGGCGCGCCCGGAGTTCGTCGTCGAGGGATTCTCAAGCCTTCGTAATCACGACATGCATCGCGGCGGCGCTGCTGCTGTGTTCGCTGCAGCGATAACCGAGCCGCACCAGATCGAGGTCCGCCAGCAGGCTTTCACCGCGGCCGAGCAGCACCGGTGAAATCGCGAGATGCATCTCGTCGACCAGTCCGGCTTTCAGATATTGCCGGATCGTCGCCGCGCCACCGCCGACCCTGCACATCGCGCGCTCCGGCCGCGTCCTTTGCTCGTGCGAGCGCGGCGTGAATACCGTCCGTCACAAAATGGAAGGTCGTGCCGCCTTCCATCTCGATCGGCGGCCTGGCGTGATGCGTGAGCACGAATACCGGCGTGTGATAGGGCGGGTTGTCGCCCCACCAGCCCTTCCACTGCATCGTCCGTCCAGGGCCCGCGGATCGGGACCGAACATGTTGCGGCCGAGAATCCAGGCGCCGAGCCCTTCCATGCCGCGCGCGGCAAAGTCGTCGTCGATGCCGGTCGTGCCGCCGTCGTTGCCGAACATCGCCTGGAACGTGCGGGTCGGGAGAACCCATTCGTGCAAGGGCATGCCGCCGACACCCATCGGATTGCTCCAGATTCTGGCCGGGACCAGCGCCATATCCGTCGATCGAAACGCTGAAGCAGTTGACGCGAAGTTTTGTCATTCAGTTTCCCTTCATTCCCGGCCTTGAACTCAACCGGCAAACGCCTTGTCGAGGTCGGCGATGACGATCTTTTGCATCTTCATCATGGCCTGCATGGCGCGATCGGCCTTTGTGCGATCGGGATCGCCGAGGTAACGGCCGAGCGCCGTGGGCACCACCTGCCAGGACAAGCCGAACTTGTCCTTCAGCCATCCGCATCGCGATTCCTCGCCGCCGTCGGCGGTCAACCGGTTCCAGAAGTAATCCACCTCTTCCTGGGTCTCGACGCTGATGAAGAAGGAAATCGCCTCGTTAAACCGGTATTTCGGGCCGCCATTGAGGGCATTGAACTTCTGCCCCTCAAGCTCGAAGGTGGCCATGAAGTCGTTGACGGTTTCGACCCTGGCATTGGGAAACACCGATTTATAGAAGGCGACCGCCTCGGGGACGTTGTTGTCGAACCAGAGAAACGGTGTGATGGAGGGCATGGGGGAGGTCCTTGTTGCGATGGATATGGGCAGTCGGCGTCGGCTTGTCCGGAGGACGAACGGGGGCACCGGAATCCGACAGCGGGCTGAAGATTTTTTGGCTCATTTGGCAATTGGCGCGTTGCGCCGCGAGATCGCAAGCATTTCCAGGGTAATCTCCTTCGTCCTCGCGCTTGCTTTTTTGATGGTTTATGAATTGGTGATGATGAAATTTCCCGCACTCTAACGAAAGCAAAAATCCGATGGCACGCGTGCGCTGTATTACCGAAATGGGCATGGGCGTTGACGTCCATGGCAAGGATTCCACCAAGGCGGCCAAACGCGCGGTCTCCGACGCCATCCGCCACTCCAGCCTCGGCTTCTTCCGTTTGGTCGGCAAAACCGGCAAGGATATGTTCGTCGATGTCACCATCGGCGTGCCGGACCCGGCTGCGGTCGACACTGCCGCGGTGGCGAAAGAGCTGCCGTACGGAACGGTGACGGTGACCGCTGTCAAGGGCGGTTTGGAAATTCCGGCCGAACAGGGTGGCGATTCCATCATCATCGCCAACGCTGCCGTGATTGTGAGCCTCGACGACGGTGTATCCGGCTAGACTCCCGTCCATCCGGCGTTCAAGCTGCGCGCGTTGCATATGTTCAACGATAGCAGCCGCGTTCGGCGATCAGGAGGCACCATGGCGATGAAATACTTGGCCAAGACTTTGCTGACTTCCGCCGCGCTATGCGCCTTCATGCTCTGGCCAGCGCATGCCGAGATGGACGTTCCCGCGCTCAAGGCCGCAATCGAGAAATCGTTCGAGGCCGACTATCCAAAGCTGGATGCGCTCTACAAGGATCTCCATGCGCATCCCGAACTCGCCTTTCAGGAGGAGAAGACCGCCGCCAAGCTCGCCGCCGAGATGCGCGCGCTCGGCTTCGAGGTCACCGAAAAGATCGGCAAGACCGGATTGGTCGCGATCTACAAGAACGGCGACGGTCCTACCATCATGGTGCGCACCGAACTCGATGCGTTGCCGATGGAGGAGAAAACCGGACTCGACTATGCAAGCCGCGACAAGGCCCCATGGTATGGCCGGGAGACGTTTGTCGCGCATAGCTGCGGTCACGACATCCACATGGCGAACTGGGTCGGCACGGCGAAGACGCTGATCGGGCTGAAGGACCAGTGGAAGGGCACGTTGATGTTCATCGCGCAACCGGCCGAGGAAACGGTGCAGGGCGCGAGGGCCATGCTGGATGACGGCCTGTTCACACGATTCAAGAAACCCGATTTCGCCTTTGCCTTGCATTCCGGCGGCGTTCCCTATGGTTATGTCAACTACCGCGCCGGCGTCGGCTCTTCCAACGTCGACGGCCTCTACATCAGGTTCCGCGGCCGCGGCGGTCACGGCGCGATGCCGCAGATGACCATCGATCCCGTGATGATCGCGGCGCGCTTCATCGTCGATGTGCAGACCGTGATCAGCCGCGAGAAGGACCCGACCGAATTCGCCGTTGTGACCATTGGCGCGATCCATAGCGGCACGGTCGGGAATATCATCCCGGATGAGGCCACGTTGCAGGGGACCATTCGCACGTTCAAGCCAGCGGTGCGCGCCAAATTGGTCGCAGGGATCGAGCGGGTGGCGAAGGCTGCCGCCGAGATGTCGGATGCGCCGGCGCCGGAGATCAGAATTGCGGAGGGCACCAAAGCTGTCATCAACGATCCAGCCGTGGTCGCGACCGCCGAGAAAGCGCTGAAAGCGGCGTTCGGCGACAAACTGAGGCAGACGCCCGCCAACACGACAAGCGAGGATTTTTCGGAATTCGCAGGCGCCGGCGTGCCGTCGATGATGTTCAATATCGGCGTCTACGAGCCGGAACGGTGGACGGCGGCCAACAAGAGCGGAACACCACTGGCGGGCAATCATTCGCCGCAGTTCGCGCCGGTGCCGAAGCCGACCATTCAGACCGGCATCACGGCGATGACGCTCGCGGTGCTCAGCGCCTTCGACCAGTATGCAACAGGCAAGTAAAGGATGGCAGGTTCCGCTCCGTCGACCCACCCGCTCGATCGTCCGATCTGGAGCGCACTGACGACCCGGCAAAAGGATCTGGCGGAAGGCGGCGCGCGGGCGCGGCGCTTTCCCGTCGCGATCGGGCCGTTCGCGGATCTCGTCGACATGTCGCCGCAGAGCTTTGCCGAGCTTGCTGCGATCATGTCGGGATCCGAGATCTCGGTGCTGTTCACGCCTGATGCTGTGGCTGTGCCCGATCAATTCAAGGTTCTGCTGGCCGAGACCGGCGAGCAGATGATCGGAACGCCGGCCGAAAGCACGATTGCCGGCGTCGAAATCGTAACCCTCGGCCCGGCCGACGTGCCCGACATGATGGCGCTGGTCGAACTGACGAAACCCGGTCCCTTCGGCGTGCGAACGCATGAGTTGGGGACCTTCCTTGGCATCAAGGTTGACGGCCAACTTGTCGCTATGACCGGAGAGCGGATGAAGCCCGGCAATTACACCGAGATGACGGCGGTCTGCGTGCATCCGTCCCATCGCGGCCGCGGCTACGCGCAAGCGCTGTTAGGGGCGGTCGCTCGCCAGATCGTGGCACGCGGGGAGATCCCGTTCCTGCACGTTTTCTCGAACAACGACTCCGCGATCGCGCTATACCGGCGGCAGGGGATGGAAATCCGCCGCCGCCTGCATGTCACGGTGCTGCAGAAGCGGACGTGACGTAGCGTGAATCCACCGACGTCAAAGCCCGCGGGCCGCGCCTTCGCGCTGTACCTCGTTCTGTTCGCCGCGGTCTGGACCGCCTACGTGCTGCTGGTCTACCGGCATGTCCAGGCGCTGGGCGAAGGCAGCTTTCTCAATGCTGCTGCCGGATTCGCGGTCCGGCTGATCGTCTGGGTGGCGCCGGTTTTCCTGATGCTCGGCACCGTCGATCGGGTCGCGCCGCTGCGGGCGCTCGGACTGGTCGAGCACTGGAAGCGCGGGGTACTGTCAGGTATTGCGCTGTCCGGCCTGCTGCTCGCTGCCAACTGGCTTCGGTTCGGATCGCCGCACGACGTATCCAGTCATCTGACGTGGAGCAGCGTGCTCGGCCCTTCACTTGCGACCGGGTTCTTCGAGGAGATTCCGTTTCGCGGATTTATTCTTCAAAAGCTATGCACCCGGATGAAGTTCTGGCTCGCCAACGGGCTGACGTCGCTGATCTTCACCGGCTTCCATTTGCCGGGCTGGCTGATGCTGGACTTGTTTTCATGGTCGCTGGCGTTGAACATTTTTGCGATCAGCTTCGCCCTCGGCCTGGTGTTTCTATATTCGCGCTCGCTGTGGGGCTGCATCATCAGCCACGACGCCAACAATTTTATCTCATTCGTGCTCTATCACGGCCGCTGAGCGTTCACTCTCCGGGCGTCGATTGGACGTCACTTGTGAAACTGGCTTGAAAAGCCGACCTCATCTCCTCGATCGAGCCAAAGAAATGCGTTGGCTCCGCGGCCTGCAGGACTGCGGGCAGGGCGTAGCCCCATGCGACCGCGCCCGAATCCATGCCGGCCGCTCTGGCGGCCTCGATGTCGCGGAGTTCGTCGCCAATACAGATGGTCTCGGTGGGCCTGGTTCCAAGCAGCCGCGCGACGCGCCGAAACTTGTGATGCTTGCCGAACAGCGCGGCGCCGCAATCGAAACCGGAGATCAATGTCGCGCTCGGTCCGAGCACCTGCCTGACCGATGCTTCGCTGTCCGAACTCACGATCGCGGTCTTGATGCCGAGACGCTGCATGTCGGACAACAGCGCCGGTATGCCGTTGAACAGCGGTATCCCGGATGCGGCTGCGAGCTTGCGCCGCCGCATGTCGCTGATGATGGCGGGCAATCGCCAGAGCGGCACCTTCAGCCGCGCCATGATTTCCCGGACCGTCAGCGCGCGCGCAATCCCTCCAGTTCGTCGGGCGCGACCGGCGCGAGGCCGAACCGCTCGATCATGCCCTGGAAAGAGCCTCGGAACCAGGGCAGGGAGTCGGCAAGCGTGCCGTCGAAGTCGAAGATGGCGAGGCGATAGCGGGTCATGCGGCGTCGATCGTCACGGCGTCACTCGTCGGTGCCGCCGAAATACTCCGGCTTGCCGGTGGTCCAGGTCTCGCCCCAGAGCTGGCCGCCGCCGTCGACGGTCAGCGTCTCGCCGGTGACGAATTTGCCGGAAGGGGCGGCGAGGAAGACGCTGGCTTCCGCGATGTCCCAGGGCGAGCCCGCGCGCATCATCGGGTTCGAGCGCGGATAGGCCGCGCGCGCCTCGGGCGTATAGACGTTCCAGCCCTCGGTCTCGATCGCGCCGGGGGCCACGCAATTGACGCGGATGTTCAGCGGCGCCCATTCGACCGCGACCGCGCGCGACAGCCCGATCACGCCGGAGCGCGCCGCGATCGTGTGCGCGATGCCGTAGAGCCCGTGCGTCGTCACCACCACGATATTGACGATGCTGCCGGGATGCTTGCGGTCGCGCCAGCGCTGGGCGGCGGCCTGCATCATGTACCAGGTGCCGTTCAGGTTGGTGTTGATGACGGTGTTCCAGCCTTTCACCGAGAAATCGATCGCGGCTTGCGGAAACTGCCCGCCGGCGCTGTTGACGAGAATGTCGAGGCGGCCATGGGCGGCCCAGACCGTGTCGAACAGCGCGCCGACCGCATCAGGCTCCCTGATGTCGGTGGTGTGCGCGGAGGCCTTCAGGCCGCGCGCGGTCATTTCGCTGACAAGCGCATCGAGCTTGTTGCGGTCGCGGCCGACGACGACGACATGCGCGCCGAGCCGCGCAAACAGCCAGGCGATGGCGCGGCCGATGCCGCCGGCGCCGCCGGACACCACGACAACCTGATCCTTCAGCGCATCGGCTGCATACACGGTCGGATGAACCGCGAGCTCGGCGTCCGTCAGGCCGGATTTTGCAGGCGAGGTATGATCAGTCATCGACAGCGCCGACCCTTGTTATGCGCGGCAACGGCCGTACATTACCCACCCGACAGAACCAGCAAAGAACGAGTTTCAATGTCCGACCTTTCCGCCTTTCCAATCACCAAACGCTGGCCCGCCAAACATCCCGACCGCCTGCAGCTCTATTCGCTGCCGACGCCGAACGGCGTCAAGGTCTCGATCATGCTGGAAGAGATCGGCCTGCCCTACGAAGTGCATCTCGTCGACTTCAACAAGGACGACCAGAAGACGCCGGAATTCCTGTCGCTGAACCCGAACGGCAAGATCCCCGCGATCCTCGACCCCGATGGACCCGGCGGCAAGCCGCTCGGCCTGTTCGAGTTCGGCGCGATCCTGCAATATCTGGCCGAGAAGACCGGCAAGCTGCTGCCGGCGGACGCCGCGCGGCGCTGGCAGACCATCCAGTGGGTGCACTTCCAGATGGGCGGGATCGGGCCGATGTTCGGCCAGGTCGGCTTCTTCCACAAATTCGCCGGCAAGGACTTTCCCGACAAGCGGCCGCTGGAGCGCTACGTCGCCGAATCCAAGCGCCTGCTCGGCGTGATGGAGACCCATCTCGACGGCCGGCAGTGGTTGATGGACGACGAATACACCATCGCCGACATTTCCATGCTCGGCTGGGTGCGCAACCTGATCGGCTTCTACGGCGCGCGCGACCTCGTCGCGTTCGACAGCCTCAAGCATGTTCCGGCGTGGCTGGAGCGTGGGCTGGCGCGGCCGGCGGTGCAGCGCGGGCTTGAATATTCCGAAGCGGCCGTGAGAGGAAGATGACGATACGGTGAAGCGCGGGAACCTGAATTTCATTGTCTGCGGCGCGGCGCCATCGCATGATGGCAAGGCCCGTTCCCCTGATGCCTCGCGAGCGCGCCATGACCACAGAAGCCATCCGTCCCGCCGTCCGTCATAAGCCCTGGTACAAGATCCTCTACGTCCAGGTGCTGATCGCGATCGCGCTCGGCATCCTGATCGGCTATTTCTTCCCGGATCTCGGCAAGAGCCTGAAGCCGCTCGGTGACGGCTTCATCGCGCTGATCAAGATGATGATCGCGCCGGTGATCTTCTGCACCGTCGTGCACGGCATTTCCTCGATGGGCGACCTCAAGCGCGTCGGCCGGGTCGGGCTGAAATCGCTGATCTATTTCGAGACCGTCTCGACGGTGGCGCTGGCGATCGGCCTGCTGGTCGGCGAGGTGCTGCAGCCCGGTCGCGGCTTCAACATCGATCCGGCCTCGATCGACGCGAAATCCGTCGCGACCTACGTCACCAAGGCCAAGGAGACGGCGTCGTCGCGCATCTGATGGCGATCATTCCCGACAGCTACTTCGGTGCGCTCGCGCGCGGCGATCTGCTGCAGGTGCTGCTGGTCTCGATCCTGTCCGGCTTTGCCATCGCCTTTCTGGGCAAGACCGGCGAGCCGATCGCGCATGCCGTCGACCAGGCCGCCAAGATGTTCTTCGGCATCATCCGCATCATCGTCCGCCTCGCGCCGCTCGGCGCGTTCGGCGCGATGGCGTTCACCGTCGGCGCCTACGGCCTCGGCGCGCTGTGGAACCTGATCGCGCTGATCGGCACGTTCTATCTGACCAGCATCCTGTTCGTGCTGATCGTGCTCGGCGCGATCGCGCGGCTGTCCGGCTTCTCGATCATTCGCTTCATCGCCTATATCAAGGACGAGCTGCTGATCGTGCTCGGCACCTCGTCGTCGGAGACGGTGCTGCCGCAGATGATCCAGAAGATGGAGCATCTCGGCGCGTCGCGCTCGGTGGTCGGCCTTGTCATTCCGACCGGCTACAGCTTCAACCTCGACGGCACCAACATCTACATGACGCTGGCGACGCTGTTCCTGGCGCAGGCGACCAACACCCACCTGACGATCTGGCAGGAACTCGGCATTCTCGGCATCGCCATGATCACCTCGAAGGGCGCTTCCGGCGTCACCGGCGCGGGCTTCATCACGCTCGCGGCGACGCTGTCGATCGTGCCCGATATTCCGATCCAGTCGATCGCCATCCTGGTCGGCATCGACAAGTTCATGAGCGAGTGCCGCGCGCTGACCAATCTGATCGGCAACGGCGTCGCCTGCGTCGTCATCAGCCTGTCGGAAGGCGAACTCGACAAGGACAAGCTGCACGAGACGATGGCGCATCCGATCGAGCTTGGCGAAGCGCTCGAGCCGGGCGCGACCTGACTGGCGCTGCCAGGATTTTCATGCGATCAGAAATCGACCAGCAGCTTATTTCCGGAAATGAATCGAAATGGCCATCACCATCTACGGCATCAAGAACTGCGACACCATGAAGAAGGCGCGCGCCTGGCTCGACAGCCACGGCGTCGGCTACGATTTCCACGACTACAAGACCGCCGGCATCGCCAAGGACAGGCTCAAGCGCTGGTCCGACGAGCTCGGCTGGGAAACGCTGCTCAACCGCGCCGGCACCACCTTTCGCAAGCTGCCCGACAGCGACAAGGAAGGCCTGAACGAACGCAAGGCGCTGGCGCTGATGCTGGCGCAGCCATCGATGATCAAGCGGCCGGTGCTCGATCTCGGCGGCAAATTGCTGGTCGGCTTCAAGCCGGATATCTATGCCAAGGAAGTGGCGTCGAAGTCGCGCGGCGCGCTAGCTGAATTCCATCACGTCGCCGGACGGAATGCGGCCGGGGGCGCGATGAAAGAGGTCGCGGTCGATGATGGTGCGCAGTTTCGGCACCGGCAGCTTGTCGCTTCCGCGCATCAGATTCTTGATCTCGAAGCCGCCATCCTCGCTGATGGTCTTCAGCGATGCGATGATGTGGGTGACGTTGCCGCCCTCGGAGAACGGCAGCAACAGCCGCTCATAGGCAACGATCCGCCCGTAGATGTCGTCGATATGGGCGATGGTGTAGGCGGGCAGGCGGCGGGCGATGCATTCGTAGTAGACCGGCATCACGAGGGGAGCGAGCCGCGGGCCGAGATAGTCCTCGAGATTGCGGCCCTTGCCGGTATGGCCGTAGGCGCTCGACATCCGCGTGCCGTCGCTGTCGATCGTCAGGCGCGGCGGCTGCTCGCTGGTATCGACGGTGTAGAACACGAGATCCGGAAGTTCATCCTCGATCCGCGCCGGCTGATACTCGCTCATGCGCGGCAGCGACTGAGTCGCGGGCATAAAGCCGCAGCCAGGTGTTCAGCAGATCGCGCTGCTTGATCGACTTGACGACCGATGGTTGGGCGCTTTCGAATTCCAAGACCGCAATCCCTGCTACTGCAAATCGGGCCATGATCGGCCCGCGGCGGAAATATTCTATGAAAACGCCGGATTGCAGCAAAACACCGTTAACGACGGCTTTCCGGTGCACCGGGACGGCGAAAAATCCCGCCAAACCCGCCATTCGCGCCAGCTCGGCAATTCGACTAATGGCGGAGCTGGAACCGGTGCCTCGCGCGGTACCCGGGCCGAGCTTTCCGCCTTGCCTAATGCCGCCGTTGACGGCATATTCCGGCCCGGAGGCGGCAGGTCCGGGACGGTTTCCAAGACGTCCGGGAGAGCCTGCCCGAACAGGAAAAAATCGGCCGCGCGCGACGGGACTTCGCGAAGCGCGGCTGATTGGGGGAAGTTTGTTTGGCCGATGAGTTCATTCTCGAAACCCACGGATTGACCAAGGAATTCGCGGGTTTCTTCGCCGTTCGCGACGTCGCTCTCAAGGTGCGCCGCGGCAGCATTCATGCGTTGATCGGGCCGAACGGCGCCGGCAAGACGACGTGCTTCAACCTGCTGACCAAGTTTCTGAAGCCCTCGGCGGGCCAGATTCTCTACAAGGGGCAGGACATCACCGCGATGGCGCCGGCCGACGTGGCCCGCCTTGGGCTCGTGCGTTCGTTCCAGATTTCGGCGGTGTTTCCGCACCTGACGGCGCTGGAAAATGTGCGGGTCGCGCTGCAGCGCCAGCACGGCCAATCCTTCGATTTCTGGCGCTCCAAGAGCGTGCTCGATCGCTTCAACGACCGCGCGCATGAGCTGCTGAACGACGTCGGTTTGAGCGAATTCGCCAACACGCCGGCGGTCGAGATGCCCTACGGGCGCAAGCGCGCGCTTGAAATCGCGACGACGCTGGCGCTCGATCCCGAGATGATGCTGCTCGACGAGCCGATGGCCGGCATGGGCCACGAAGACATCGACAAGATCGCAGCCCTGATCAAGCGCATCTCGGCGAAGTACACCATCCTGATGGTCGAACACAATCTGAGCGTGGTCGCCAACCTTTCCGACATCATCACGGTGCTGACGCGCGGTCAGGTGCTGGCGGAAGGCAATTATGCCGAACTGTCCAAGGACGAGCGCGTCAAGGAAGCCTATCTGGGGGCCGGTCATGCCTGATTTGAAAATGGCCGAGGCCGCCGACCAAACCCGCCGGCACGCAGGTGCTTTCGGTTCAGGACCTGCAGGCCTGGTACGGCGAATCCCACATCCTCCACGGCATCAACTTCAATGTGAACGCCGGCGAGGTGGTCACGCTGCTCGGCCGCAACGGCGCCGGCAAGACCACCACGCTGAAATCGGTGATGGGGATCATCGGCAAGCGCACCGGTTCGATCCGCTTCAACAATGAAGACATCACGCGCACCTCCTCCGACAGGATCGCGCGGATGGGCATCGCCTTCTGTCCGGAGGAGCGCGGCATCTTCGCAAGCCTCGACGTGCGCGAAAACCTGCTGCTGCCGCCGATCGTGCGCGCCGGCGGCCTGTCGCTCGACCAGATTTTCGATCTGTTTCCGAACCTGAAGGAACGTCTCAACAGCCAGGGCACCAAACTTTCGGGCGGCGAGCAGCAGATGCTCGCGATCGCGCAGAATCCTGCGCACCGGCGCGCGGTTCCTGATGCTGGACGAGCCGACCGAGGGGCTCGCGCCCGTCATCATCCAGCAGATCGGCCACACCATCGCGCGGCTGAAGTCGGAGGGTTTCACCATCCTGCTGGTCGAGCAGAATTTCCGCTTCGCCTCGACCGTCGCGGATCGCTACTACATCGTCGAGCACGGCAAGGTCATCGACGGCTTCGCGAATTCGGAGCTGCAGGCCAACATGGACAAGCTCCACACCTATCTCGGCGTCTGATCGGTAAAATTTTTACGCGAGAATTCAGGGAGAAACATATGAAACAGCAACTTTCGGCTCTTTTGCTCGGCACCGCGCTGTCGCTCGCCGCAGGCGGCGCGCTCGCGCAGGACAAGAACGTCAAGATCGGCGTGCTCACCGACAATTCCGGTCTCTATTCCGACCTCGGCGGCGCCGGCTCGACGCTGGCGGCCCAGATGGCGATCGAGGATTCCGGGCTTGCGGCCAAGGGCTGGAAGATCGATCTGATCTCCGCCGACCACCAGAACAAGCCCGATATCGCCACCACCATCGCGCGCCAATGGATCGACGTCGAGAAGGTCGACATCCTCATGGACGTGCTGAACTCCGGCGTGGCGCTCGCGGTCAACAACGTCGTGAAGGAGAAGAACTCCATCATGATCAATACCGGTGCGGCGACGTCGGACCTCACCAACGCCCAGTGCTCGCCGAACACGATCCACTGGGTCTACGACACCTACATGCTGGCCAACAGCACCGGCCAGGCGCTGGTGAAGGCCGGCGGCGACACCTGGTACTTCCTGACCGCCGACTACGCGTTCGGCGCGGCGCTGGAGCGCGACACCACCGCGGTCGTGGTGAAGTCGGGCGGCAAGGTGATCGGCAGCGTCAAGCATCCGCTGAACTCGTCGGACTTCTCCTCGTTCCTGCTGCAGGCGCAGGCGTCGAAGGCCAAGATCGTCGGCATGGCCAATGCCGGCGGCGACACCACCAACACCATCAAGCAGGCGTCCGAATTCGGCATCGTCGCGGGCGGCCAGAAGCTCGCGGGCCTGCTGCTGTTCATCACCGACGTGCACTCGCTCGGGCTGAAGGTGGCGCAGGGCCTGAACTTCACCGAGACCTTCTACTGGGACCTGAACGACGGCACCCGCGCGTTCTCCAAGCGTTTTTCCGAGCGCATGAAGAACAAGGCGAAGCCGTCGATGGTGCAGGCCGGCGTCTATTCGGGGCTGATCCACTACTTCAAGTCGCTGGAGGCGATGGGCGGCAATCCGCATGACGGCGTCAAGGTCGTCGACAAGATGAAGTCGATGCCGACGGACGATCCGCTGTTCGGCAAGGGCACCATCCGCGTCGACGGCCGCAAGCTTCATCCGGCCTATCTGTTCGAGGTCAAGAAGCCGTCCGAATCCAAGGGCCCGTGGGATTATTACAAGCTGATCGGCACCACGCCGGCCGACCAGGCCTTCCGGCCGCTTTCGGAAAGCGCCTGTTCGCTGGTAAAGAAGTAAGACGATGACCCGCCGGCATCGCGCCGGCGGGCTTCCCGTCGCGTCACCACGCGATACCGCGTCACAACGAGACTGAGTGCGAAACCGATGCAAGCTCTCTACGCACAGCTTTTGGTGGGACTGATCAACGGCTCGTTCTACGCGCTGCTCAGTCTCGGGCTCGCCGTGATCTTCGGCATGCTCAACATCATCAATTTCGCCCATGGCGCGCTCTACATGATGGGCGCGTTCTGCGCCTACTTCCTGCTGAACCTCACCGGCATCGGCTACTGGTCGGCGCTGATCATCGCCCCGATCGTGGTCGGCATCTTCGGCATGATCCTGGAACGGACCATGCTGCAATGGCTGACCGGCCTCGACCATCTCTACGGGCTGCTGCTGACCTTCGGCATCGCGCTGATCGTGCAGGGCGTGTTCCAGAACTATTTCGGCTCGTCGGGTCTGCCTTACGCGATCCCGGATGAACTGAAGGGCGGCATGAATCTCGGCTTCATGTTCCTGCCGATCTACCGCGGCTGGGTCGTCGTCTTCTCGCTCATGGTCTGCATTGCCACCTGGTACCTGATCGAGAAGACGCGGCTTGGCGCCTATCTGCGCGCCGCGACCGAAAACCCGACGCTGGTGCGCGCGTTCGGCATCAACGTGCCGCGCATGATCACGCTGACCTACGGGCTCGGCGTCGGCCTTGCGGCGCTGGCCGGCGTGTTGTCCGCGCCGATCAACCAGGTCCGGCCGCTGATGGGCGCCGACCTGATCATCGTCGTGTTCGCGGTGGTCGTGATCGGCGGCATGGGTTCCATCATGGGATCGATCATCACCGGCTTTGCGCTCGGCGTGATCGAGGGACTGACCAAATACTTTTATCCCGAGGCTTCCAACACCGTGGTATTCGTCCTGATGGTGCTGGTGTTGCTGGTGAAGCCAACGGGACTGACCGGACGGGCGGCCTGACATGAGCGCATTGACTGACGACACCCTGCCGGTAACGCCGCGCGCCGTGCGCGACGAGATGATCGTCTTCGTCGTGATGGCGGCGCTGCTGGCCATCGTGCCGTGGACCGGCATCTATCCGTTCTTCGTGATGCAGGCGCTGTGCTTTGCGCTGCTCGCCTGCGCCTTCAACCTCCTGATCGGCTATGGCGGCCTGCTGTCGTTCGGCCACGCGATGTTTCTGGGCACCGCGGGCTATGTCACGGCGCATGCGCTGAAGGTCTGGGGCGTGTCGCCGGAACTCGGGATTCTGGCCGGCACCGTCGGGCGCGGCGGCGCTCGGCGTCATCACCGGCTATGTCGCGATCCGCCGCCAGGGCATCTACTTCTCGATGATCACGCTGGCGCTGTCGCAGCTGCTGTACTTCATCTATCTGCAGACGCCGTTCACCCATGGCGAAGACGGCATCCAGGGCATTCCGCAGGGCTATCTGTTCGGGATCTTCAATCTCGCCAAGCCGACGGTGCTCTATTACGTCGTGCTGGTCGGTTTCCTCGGCGGCTTCCTCCTGATCTACCGCACCATCAACTCGCCGTTCGGCGAGGTGCTGAAAGCGATCCGCGAGAACGAGCCGCGCGCGATCTCGCTCGGCTACAAGACCGATCAGTACAAGCTGCTGGCCTTCATCCTGTCCGGAACGATTGCCGGCTTTGCCGGCTCGCTGAAAGTGTTCGTGGCGCAGAACGCCTCGCTCACCGACGTGCACTGGTCGATGTCGGGCGAAATCGTGCTGATGACGCTGGTCGGCGGCCTCGGAACCGTGTTCGGACCCGTGGTCGGCGCCTTCGTGATCATCGCCATGCAGCAATATCTGGCCGGTTTCGGCCAGTGGGTGACGGTGATCCAGGGCGTCATCTTCGTCGCCTGCGTGCTGACGTTCCGCCGCGGCGTGATCGGCGAGATCGCGCATTATTTCCGCCGATCGCTGTAAATCGGGCCGATTTCCGGCGGTTTTTGCAGCTCCACAAAGCGGTGGATGACCGGCTTCCCGGGGCCTGCCGTCGCGCGCTTTCCCCGCCAATGGGCTATGACAGTTTTGTGACGGGCCGCCTGGGCGGCCGTTCCAGAACGATGGATAATGACCAATGCTGCGCTGGTTTCGCTATTTCCTGCCGAAGGAAGAGCGGTTTTTCGACCTGTTTGCCCGCCATTCCCAGACCGTCGTGCAGGGCGCGCTGGCGCTGCAGGACATGCTGCGCGGCGGCGACGAGACGCCGGTGTTCTGCCAGCGCGTCAACCAGTTCGAGAACGACGCCGACAACATCACCCGCGAGGTGCTGACCGCGGTCCGCCGCACCTTCATCACCCCGTTCGACCGCGGCGACATCAAGAACCTGATCACGGCGATGGACGATGCCATCGACCAGATGCAGCAGACCGCCAAGGCCGTGGTGCTGTTCGAGGTGCGCACGCTTCGAGCCGCCGATGCGCGAAATGGGAACGCTGCTGGTCGAGTGCGCCAATCTCGTCGGCCGCGCGCTGCCGCTGATGCAGGCGATCGGCGACAACGTCGCGATGCTGACGGCGATCACCGAGGAGATCGGCAAGCTGGAAGGCCGCATCGACGATCTCCACGACATCGGACTGAAGGAACTGTTCCTCAAGCACCGCACCGCCAACACGATGGATTTCGTGGTCGGCGCCGAGATCTACAAGCATCTCGAAAAGGTCTCGGATCGCTTCGACGACGTCGCCAACGAGATCAACTCCATCGTGATCGAACAGGTATAGGGCAGGGCCATCCAGTGGACGCCACGCTTGGTCTTCCGATTCTGGCGATCCTGATCGGGGTCGCGCTGCTGTTCGACTTCCTCAACGGATTGCACGACGCCGCCAATTCGATCGCGACCATCGTGTCGACCCGCGTGCTGCGGCCGCAATATGCGGTGCTCTGGGCGGCCTTCTTCAATTTCATCGCCTTCCTGGTGTTCGGCCTTCACGTCGCCAACACCATCGGCACCGGCATCATCGAGCCGAGCGTGGTCGATGCGACCGTGATCTTTGCCGCGCTGGTCGGCGCCATCGTCTGGAACCTGATCACCTGGGCGCTCGGAATTCCCTCGTCCAGTTCGCACGCGCTGATCGGCGGGCTGGTCGGCGCCGGCATGGCGAAGGCGGGGCTTTCGGCGGCGGTCTGGAGCGGGCTGTCCAAGACGCTGCTGGCGATCGTGCTGTCGCCGCTGGTCGGATTCCTGCTGGCGCTGGTGCTGGTCGCGATCGTGTCCTGGCTGTCGGTGCGCTCGACGCCGTTTGCGGTCGACCGCGCCTTCCGCATCCTGCAATTCGTCTCGGCCTCGCTGTATTCGCTCGGCCATGGCGGCAACGACGCGCAGAAGACCATGGGCATCATCGCGGTGCTGCTCTATTCGCAGGGCCATCTCGGCGAGCATTTCTCGATCCCGTTCTGGGTGGTGCTGGCCTGCCAGGCCGCGATGGCGCTGGGCACGCTGATGGGCGGCTGGCGGATCGTCCGCACCATGGGGCTGCGGATCACCAAGCTGACGCCGATGCAGGGCTTTTGCGCCGAAACCGGCGGCGCCGCGACCCTGTTCATGGCGACCTAGCTCGGGGTTCCCGTCTCCACCACCCACACCATCACCGGCGCCATCGTCGGCGTCGGCGCGGCGCGGCGGGTCTCGGCGGTGCGCTGGAACGTGGCGAGTTCGATCGTCTATGCCTGGGTGATCACCATCCCGGCCTCCGCGATCGTGGCGGCGCTGACCTATTGGGCGGTGGTGCTGCTGCGCTGATTCAGGTCACCAGCTTCAGCCCGACGATGCCGGCCACGATCAGTCCGATGCTCGCCAGGCGGGCGGCGGTGGCGGTTCGCCGAACAATGCGATGCCGAGGATCGCCGTGCCGACCGCGCCGATGCCGGTCCAGACCGCATAGGCGGTTCCGATCGGCAGCGTTTTCAACGCCCAGTCCGAGCAGAAGGATGCTTCCGGCCATGGCCGCCAGCGTCAGCACCGACGGCACCAGCCGCGTAAAACCTTCGGTGTATTTGAGGCCGATGGCCCAGCCGATTTCGAGCAGACCGGCGGTGAACAGCACCGCCCAAGCCATGACAAACCCTCCTTGCGAAGAGCAGGGTCGTCCCCGCAGATGATGCTGATGGGAAGGTCGTCCTTCCAGGCCGGATATGGGGCCTGCTTCGTCCTGCCGCAATCGCCAAATCGCCCTTGATTGCGCCCGTTTTCCCTGCCAAACGCTCGATTCATGTCCGACATTGCCGCTCCAGCCGAATCGCCGCCCCGGTCGCCGCTTTCAGATGAAGTGGCGCGGCGGCGGACCTTTGCCATCATTTCCCACCCCGACGCCGGCAAGACCACGCTGACCGAAAAGCTGCTGCTGTTCGGCGGCGCCATCAACCTCGCAGGCCAGGTCAAGGCCAAGGGCGAACGCCGCAACACCCGTTCCGACTGGATGAAGATCGAGCGCGAGCGCGGCATCTCGGTCGTGACCTCGGTGATGACCTTCGAGTTCGACGGCCTCGTCTTCAACCTGCTGGACACGCCGGGCCACGAGGACTTCTCCGAAGACACCTACCGCACGCTGACGGCGGTCGATTCCGCGGTCATGGTGATCGACGCCGCCAAGGGCATCGAGGCGCGGACGCGAAAGCTGTTCGAGGTCTGCCGTCTGCGCGACATCCCGATCATCACCTTCATCAACAAGATGGACCGCGAGAGCCGCGACACCTTCGAACTGCTCGACGAGATCGAGAAGACGCTGGCGCTCGACACCACGCCGATGACCTGGCCGGTCGGCCGCGGCCGCGACTTCCTCGGCACCTACGATATCGCAACCGGCGGCGTGCGCCTGCTCGAAGGCGGCGGCGCCAAGACCGGTGCGGCGCAACAGATCGACATCGCCGATCTCGCCGGCCGCAACGCCAATCTCGACGTGTCGCGAGGTCAAGGACGAACTGGCGCTGGTGTCGGAAGCCTGCAAGCCGTTCGAGCTCGAGGCGTTCCGCGAGGGCCATCTGACGCCGGTCTATTTCGGCAGCGCGCTGCGCAATTTCGGCGTCGGCGACCTGCTGGAGGGCTTGGGCAAGTTTGCGCCGCCGCCGCGCGCGCAGGAATCCAATTTGCGCAAGGTCGAGGCGGCCGAGCCGCGCATGAGCGCCTTCGTGTTCAAGATCCAGGCCAATATGGATCCGAACCACCGCGACCGCATCGCGTTCGCGCGGCTGTGCTCGGGCAAGCTCAGCCGCGGCATGAAGGCCAAACTGGTGCGCACCGGCAAGAACATGTCGCTGTCGTCGCCGCAATTCTTCTTTGCCCAGGATCGCTCGGTGGCGGACGAGGCCTTTGCCGGCGACGTCGTCGGCATTCCCAATCACGGCACGCTTCGGATCGGCGATACGCTGACCGAGGGCGAAGACCTCACCTTTGTCGGCGTGCCGAGCTTTGCGCCGGAAATCGTCCGCCGCGTGCGGCTGACGGATGCGATGAAGGCCAAGAAGCTGAAAGAGGCGCTGCAGCAGATGTCGGAGGAGGGCGTCGTGCAGGTGTTCCGCCCGCGCGACGGCGCGCCGGCGCTGGTCGGCGTGGTCGGCCCGCTGCAGCTCGACGTGCTGAAGGCGCGGCTCGATGCGGAATATTCGCTGCCGGTGGAATTCGAGGTCTCGGAATTCCAGCTGGCGCGCTGGATCTCGTCCGACGACCGCAAGAAGCTCGAGGCGTTCATCTCGGCCAACGGCTCCGGCGTCGCCGACGACGTCGACGGCGACCCGGTGTTCCTCGCCAAGAACGAATTCTATCTCGGCTACACCAGCGAACGCGCCGAGGGCATCGTGTTTTCCCACATCAAGGATGTGAAGAAGAAGGCGTGAGCGGCGGGCCGCTCCAGGCGGCCGCCACCACCACCGTCGTCCCCCGGCTTGACCGGCGGAACCCGGTACGTCGCGGCCTCTCGATCCATCAAAATTGCGAAAACAACCCCATGCAAAGTAGGGATGGGGCCTCACACCATCCGAAAACGCAAGATCTAGCGGGTGCAGCGGGGCATCAAACAACACCACCGATCTCGCCCGGCCACCAGCCTGATCCCATCCCACTCACCCATGCATCCAGTGGATGCCTGTATGCGCCGGCCGGCTCCCAACCGGCCTTGCGCGTTAGTCCATGTTCCGAAAGTATCCAGTGGATGCTTTATAGAACAGGGGAAGCCACCATGACCGAACTCGCGACCTATTCCCGCTCGGGTCCCGTCGGCACCATCGTGATGGACGACGGCAAGGCCAATGTGATGTCGCTGGCGATGCTCAACGCGCTGCACGCGGCGTTCGACCAGGCCGAGAAGGACAAGACCGTCGTGATCCTCAAAGCGCGCGGCAAGCATTTCTCGGGCGGCTTCGACCTCAGCGTCTTCGCCAAAGGGAGCGCGCGAGGATCAGGTTCTGATGGTGAAAGCCGGCGCCGAACTGGCGCTGCGCATCCTGTCGTTTCCGACGCCGGTGGTCGCGGCCTGCCAGGGCAACGCGTTTCCGATGGGCGCCTTCCTGATCATGTCGAGCGATCACCGGATTGCCGCCGAAGGCGACTACCGGATCGGCATGAACGAGGTCGCGATCGGGCTTACGGTGCCGCGGTTTGCGATCGAGATCGCGCGGCAGCGGCTGACGCCGGCCTATTTCAGCCGGGTCGTGATGACGGCGGAGATGTTCGGCCCGGTGGAGGCCGTCACCGCCGGCTTCTTCGATCGGGTGGTACCGGCGGACGCGCTGGAGCGCAGCGCCGAGGAGGCGGCTTTAGCGCTCAGCACGCTCAACATGACGGCCCATGCCGCCACCAAGGCGCGGGCGCGCGGCGCGGTGATCACGATGATCCGCGCGGCGATCGACGAGGACATCACGGCGCAATATGGCGAAGACCGCGTCCGGAGCCGCGCGCAGGCCTGAGGGAGGAAAATCGCGGGCCGCAGCAGTGGCGTTGCGGCCTGTGCCTTTGTATGAAGGGGAATGACCGCATCGCCAGGCCGGGCGACCTATCGCCACGGCAATCTGAAATCCGCCGCGCTGAAGGCCGCCACCCGCCTGGTTGCCAAGGCCGGCCATGAGCAATTGAGCCTGCGCGAGGTTGCCGATGCCGTCGGCGTCGCGCATCGCTCGCTGTACAATCATTTCAGGGATCGCGAGGCGCTTCTGGATGCGGTTGCAACCGACGCCTATACGCGGCTCGCCGCGATCCTGGTCAAGGCGAAGACGCCGGAGGATTACACCGCGAAATACGTCCGCTTCGCGCTGGCCAACCGCGCGCTCTACGCGCTGATGACGAGCCGCCCGCATGCGACCATGAAGCACAATCCGCCGCTGCAGACCGCGGTCCACGGCGTCATCACCCAGGCGATGCGGATATTCTGCCAGGATATCCAGACCCCGGCGGCGCGCCGCCGCGCCGTGATGAAGATCTACATCACGCTCTATGGCGGCATTTCGCTCTATGCGGCGGGCGTGCTCGATCAGCCCAGCGAAAAGGCGCTGATTGCGGAACTCTCGGCCATGAATTCGGGGACGTGAACGCGGGGATGTGAACGCGATCCGGCTTGATCCCGACCAATGCGGGCATCAAGTTCACCATGAACTGCGTTCGAGGGTTCGTCCCATGCTCCGGCGTGTCGCCATCTGCCTGATCGGCATGACCATCGGAATCAGCGCCGCTGACGCTCAGCCGCGGCGCCAGATCGACGCCACGCCGTTTTCGCATGCGCCGTGCAGCGTGCTCGACGGCCGGCCCTGCACGCCGTCGTTCTGCAGCGTGTTCAACCACGGCCCCTGCATTCCCGAGATCGATTATCCCTACGGCGAAAACCTGCAACTCACGATCGAAAGCGTGCCGCGCGCAGGACCAGGCCGCGAAATACCAGAAGCCGGACCACGACCTCGACACCATCGGCGACCTCTTCGCGGCGCTGCGATCCTGCTGGACCCCGCCGCCGGCCGAAAGCGCGCGCGAGGGCATGCAGATGTCGGTGCGGTTCAGCTTCAAGCGAACCGGCGAGATCATCGCGACGCCGCGCCTGACCTTTTCCACGTCGGGCGTCCCGGCCGATACCCGTAGCCTCTACCTGAAGGCGATCAATGCCTCGCTCGAGGCCTGCGTGCCGCTGAAATTCACCGGCGGGCTCGGCGGTGCGCTGGCCGGGCGGCCGATCGCGATCCGCTATGTCGATAATCGCGATCTGGGCAAGCAGGCCGAGAAGCCGTGAGACCGGCGGCGCGGCGCATTGCGCTCCAAGCCCGTTAAATGATAGGCGAAGGTAGCAAAGCCGGCCGCACAGGGGAGCGACATCATGGGACTGCTGGTGATGATCCTGGGGCTGGTCCTGTTTTTCGGCGTCCATACGCTCACCACGCAGCGCGACTTGCGCGCACGCGTCGTCGCTTCGATGGGCGAGGGCGGCTACAAGATCGGCTATACGCTGGTCTCGGTCGCGGGCCTTGCGCTGATCACCTGGGGCTTTGCCCATTATCGCGCGACCGGATGGATCGACGTCTGGAACCCGCCGACGGCGTTCAAGCACATCACCGTGGCGTTGATGCTGCCCGCGGTCATCCTGGTGGTCGCGTCCTACATCCGCGGCCGGATCTACACGACGCTGAAGCATCCGATGCTGACCGGCGTCAAGCTATGGGCGGCGGCCCATCTGCTCGCCAATGGCGATCTCGGCTCGATCATCCTGTTCGGCTCGTTCCTGGCGTGGGCGGTGTTCGACCGCATCTCGCTGAAGCGCCGGCCTGACGCCGGCGCGCCGCCGATACCGGTCGGCGGTCCCGCCAACGATCTGATCGCGATCGCGGTCGGGGTCGTCGCCTATCTGGCGCTCGCCTTCGCGTTCCACCCGGTCGTGATCGGCGTTGCCGTGGTCGGAACCTGACAAGACCAAAAACAGTAGACGAGACGAACCATGGACTGGTCCCAACATTCCATTCCCGCGATGCGGCTCGAGGCGCGCTTCGGCGATCGCCTGGTGCCGGCCTTTTGCGAACGGCCCGGCGATATCTGGGCGATGATTGCCGACGCCGCGGAGCGAAATCCCGATGGCGAGGCGCTGGTCTGCGGCGCGCGGCGGATGAACTGGCGCGAGGTCGACGCAGCAATCGG
Organism: uncultured Alphaproteobacteria bacterium; assembly: GCA_963742665.1. Taxonomy (GTDB): domain Bacteria; phylum Pseudomonadota; class Alphaproteobacteria; order Rhizobiales; family Xanthobacteraceae; genus Bradyrhizobium. The sequence goes on along the minus strand of CAVUNH010000019.1, from coordinate 251,519 downwards.
CGCGGATCGCGGCCGGATTTGCGCGGCTGGGACTGGCGCGCGGCGACCGCGTCGCGGTGCTGCTCGGCAACCGCATCGAATTCGCGCTGACGATGTTTGCCGCCGCCCATGCCGGGCTGGTGACGGTGCTGCTCTCGACCCGCCAGCAAAAGCCCGAGATCGCCTATGTGCTGACCGATTGCGGCGCAAAGCTCCTGATCCATGAGGCAACGCATGCCGACCGCATCCCCGATGCGCGCGACGTGCCGGATTTGCTGCATCGGATTTCCGTCGAGGACGGCAGCACGTCGCAATTCGCCGCGCTTGCTCGATCATGCCGCCTTCGCCGCGCCTGCGGAGGTCGGCGAAGAGGACACCGCGATGATCCTCTACACGTCGGGCACCACGGGCAAGCCGAAGGGCGCGATGCTGGCGCATTGCAACGTCATCCATTCGGCGATGGTGTTCGTGTCCTGCATGCAGTTGCACGCCGCCGATCGCTCGATCGCCGCGGTGCCGCTCGGGCATGTCACCGGCGTGGTCGCCAATATCATGACCATGGTTCGTTGCGCCGGCACGCTGATCATCATGCCGGAGTTCAAGGCGGCGGAATATCTGAAGCTGGCGGCGCGGGAGCGCGTCACCTACACCGTGATGGTGCCGGCGATGTACAATCTCTGCCTGCTGCAGCCGGATTTCGACAGCTACGATCTGTCGAGCTGGCGCATCGGCGGCTTTGGCGGCGCGCCGATGCCGATCGCGACGATCGAACGGCTGGACGCCAAAATTCCGGGCCTGAAGCTGATGAATTGCTACGGCGCGACCGAGACGACGTCGCCGTCGACCATCATGCCCGGCGAATTGACCGCAAAGCATATCGACAGCGTCGGATTGCCGTGTCCGGGCGCGCAGATCATCGCCGTCGACGCCGACGGCCGCGAACTGCCGCGCGGCGAGATCGGTGAAATCTGGATTCACGGCGCCTCCGTCATCAAGGGCTACTGGAACAATCCGAAGGCGACGGCGGAGAGTTTTACCGCCGGCTTCTGGCATTCCGGCGATCTCGGCTCGATCGATGAAGCGAATTTCGTGCGCGTGTTCGATCGCCAGAAGGACATGATCAACCGCGGCGGCCTGAAGATCTATTCCGCCGAGGTCGAGTTGGTGCTGTCGGGCCATCCCGAGCGTGCTCGAGAGCGCGATCATCGCAAAGCCCTGTCCGGTGCTGGGCGAGCGCGTCCATGCCGTCGTGGTGGTCAGGGGAGAGGTCAGCGTCGGCGACCTTGCGCGCCTGGTGCGCCGAGCGGCTGTCGGACTACAAGGTGCCGGAAACCATCGATCTCACCACCGAGCCGCTGCCGCGCAACGCCAACGGCAAGGTGCTGAAGCGGCAGCTGCGCGAAGCGCGGACGGAGACTTAGCGTCTAGAGCCTTTTCCGTTCCGATGGAATCGGAACGGGGCTCTATCTTTTCGTTTGACGCGTTTTCTTCACGCGAACCGGCATCCACTTCGCTTGAAAACGCTTCTACAGCTTCGGCGCGCTGCCTTTCGGCGTCGCATTGCGCTCGTTCTGTTCCGCGGCCAGCGCATCATTGTCGATCGCCGCCGCGCTGATGACGCGCTTTGACGTCCAGCAGCGACAAACTGCGCGATCCCGACCCGGTCGGGCGACGTGCCTGGTATCAAGCTGCACGCTGAGCACGCCGTCGCAATTGGCGCCCTTGGCTTCGTCGAGCATCGCGGCCAGCGTTTTCTCTTTCGCCTGCGCGCGCTTGACCACCGCCACGCAGCTGCCGCGGATGGTCTCGCCGTTGAGCTTGAGCGCCGCTCTTGGGATCGAGCGGCTTGTCGATGGCGTCGACCGCGAGTCGCTTCCTTGTACTTGGTGCCGACCGAGACGATCGAGCCTGCGCGATAGATGTAATAGAGGTGCTGATCGCCGACGATGGTCGGCGCGCCGTATTTGCCCATCACCTCCTTGACCATGTCGGCCTTGGTCGGCTGCTGGTCCTCCGCAAAGGTGAGGTTGCGTGCGATGAAATAAGCGCGGTTGCCGCTCGCGGGCGACGAGAAGCTGCCCGACAGCACCTCGCCGTTCTGGCCCGGGCCGGCGGGAAGGCTGAAATTCAGCGCCGCGATGAAGCTGATCGTCGGTGCTGCCGAATTTCTGCTGCTGGATGTCTGTTGGTGGCGTTGGCGCGTCCCTTGAAGAAGGCTTCGAGGACGGCGCGCGCGGCATCAGCCGTCGAATCCGCCGAGATGCCCAGAATGTCCGGGTGCAGTTTTGCCGAGAACGCCGACTCCGGCGTCTTCGGCTTGATGTCGTAGGCCTGGGTCGCGGCGGGCAGGGCCGCCGGCCCCGATGGCAAGCGTGACAACCAGGGCGCGGCAAAGCATGAACCACCTGCAAAACCAGACGAATAACCGACAAAAATCGGACGGATTACGCCAAGCTTTGAACCGGCGAAGTCAATGTTCCGGGAACGCGCCGTTGCGGGACAAGTCCGGCGTCGTGTCCCTCAGCGTTAACGCTTTGATCCGGCTCGCTTTGCCTTGCCACCGCCATATCGTTAGGGTATCGCCGCCGCCATGCGGGGATCGGGCGCATGGCGCCGCCGCGCGGATAGCGGCTCACCGGGGATGGGATAGCCTTAAGTGTCTGAATTATTTGATGAAGTCGACGAGGAAGTCCGTCGCGATCAGCTCAAGAAGCTGTGGGACCAGTATTCGATCTATATCGTCGCGGCCGCGCTCCTGATCATCGCCTCCGTGGGCGGCTGGCGTGGCTATCAGTATCTGGAAGCCAAGAAGGCGGCCGAGGCCGGGGCTGCCTTCGACAAGGCCGTCGAGCTCTCCGACGCCAACAAGCACGCCGAGGCCGAAGCGGCCTTTGCCGATCTCGCCGCCAAGGCGCCGTCGGGATACCGCGTGCTGGCGCGGCTGCGCACCGCGGCGGAAGTCGCGAGCCGCGACCAGCAGGCTGCCGCCAAGATGTTCGACGAGATTGCCGCCGATCGCAGCGTCGGCGTGGCCGAGCAGGATCTGGCGCGGATTCGCGCCGCCCAATTGCTGCTGGAAACCTCGACCTATCCCGACATGAAGCAGCGCCTCGAGGCGGCTGCCGCGCCGGGCGCGACCTTTCGCCATACCGCGCGCGAATTGCTGGCGCTGTCGGCCTGGCGCGCCAACGATGCCGCGGCGACGCGGCAATGGCTGGACCTGATTGCCAATGACGGCGAGACGCCGCCGAGCCTGCGCTCGCGCGCCGAAGCGCTGCAGGCCCTGCTTCCGCCGGTTGCCAAGAGCTGAGAGAGACCGACCATGCGCCGCCCGCAACGTCTGATCGCAGCCACCGTCCTCATCGCGCTCTCGAGCGCGCTGGCGGGCTGCGGCAGCATGGGCAAGTTTCGATCCGTCCGACCTGCTCGACTTCCTCGACACCAAGAAGAAGCTGCCGGGCGAACGCAAGCCGGTTTTCCCCGAAGGCGTGCCGGGCCTCGAGCAGGGCGTGCCGAAGGATCTCTACAAGGGCTCGCGCCAGCAGCAGATCGACGAGCAGAATGCGCAGGCGACCGCTGCCGGCGCCGCCGCCGCCGCCGGAGCCGAAATCGAAGGGCCGAAGTCCAGGGGCAAGCAGGCGCCGGCCCGCAGCGCTGCGCCCGCGGCCGACCGGCCGCCGCCGCCGATCCCGATGCCGCGCCCGAGGAAGAGGGCGGCACCGCCGCCGCTCCCGCCGGCGCCGAAGCCGAAGAAGATCGTGCGCAAGCGCACCACCGCGCCGCCGCCCGACGCCGGCAGCCCAATCGGCCGCGCCCGCGCACGTCGACGCAACAATCCGCCGCACCGTTCCCGGCGCCGATGCCGAGCGGCACGTTCACGCGCTAAATGCATAGCGTTTTCGAGCGAAGTGGCCGCCGGTTCGCGTAAAGAAAACGCGTCAAAATAGACACGAGAGCAGGGTTCTGACTTGGTCAGAACCCTGCTCTCACGATTCATCCGATTGACACGTCCTTCAAAAAGGGCGTCTGGATTATTTATGTCCTTTACGATTGCCATCATCGGCCGGCCCAATGTCGGAAAGTCGACGCTGTTCAACCGGCTGGTCGGGCAGAAGCTTGCGCTGGTCGACGACGAACCCGGCGTCACCCGCGACCGCCGCGAGGGCAGCGGCGCGTCTCGGCGATCTCGAATTCACCGTGATCGATACCGCCGGCCTCGACGAGGGCGCCAAGGGCTCGCTCACCGCGCGGATGCAGGAGCAGACCGAAACCGCGATCGCGCTTGCCGACGCGCTGATGTTCGTGATCGACGCGCGCGCCGGCCTGACGCCGAACGACCGCGCCTTTGCCGATTTCGCCCGCCGCGCCAACAAGCCGGTGGTGCTGGTCGCCAACAAGAGCGAAGGCAGGCACGGCGAAGTCGGCGCGATGGAATCCTACGCGCTCGGTCTCGGCGATCCCGTGCAGATTTCCGCCGAGCATGGCGAGGGCCTCAGCGATCTCTACGACGCGCTGCGCGTGCTGATGCCGGAGCCGGTCGAAGAGGGCGAGGAATTCGACGATGACGACATCATCGAATCCGACGAGGACTTCGCCAAGCGGCCGATCCGCGTCGCCATCGTCGGCCGTCCCAATGCCGGCAAATCCACGCTGATCAATCATCTGCTCGGCGAGGAGCGGCTGTTGACCAGCGCCGAGGCCGGCACCACGCGCGATTCCATTTCGGTCGAGATCGACTGGCAGGGGCGCGACTTCCGCGTGTTCGATACCGCCGGATTGCGGCGGCGCTCGCGGATCGACGAGAAGCTGGAAAAGCTGTCGGTGGCGGACGCGCTGCGCGCGGTGCGCTTTGCCGAAGTCGTCGTGATGATGATGGATGCGCAGAACCGGTTCGAGGAACAGGATCTGCGCATCGCCGACCTGATCGAGCGCGAGGGCCGGGCGATGGTGCTCGCCGTCAACAAATGGGATCTGATGGAGAAGAAAGGCAGCCTGATTTCGGCGCTGCGCACCGACGCCGATCATTGGCTGCCGCAGATCAAGGGCGCGCCGATCGTCGCGGTGTCCGGCCTGATGGGCGAGGGCATCGACCGGCTGATGACCGCGATCGAGGAGGCCTATGCGGTCTGGAACAAGCGCGTGCCGACGGCGGCGCTCAATCGCTGGTTCGAGCAGGCGGTCGACGCCAATCCGCCGCCGGCGGTGTCGGGCCGCCGGCTGAAGCTGAACTACATCACGCAGGCCAAGGCGCGGCCGCCGAGTTTCATCCTGTTCTGCTCGCGTGCCGACGCCGTGCCGACGTCCTATCTGCGCTATCTCACCAACAGCCTGCGTGAGGCCTTCGATCTGCCGGGCACGCCGGTGCGGATCACGCTGCGCGAAAAGGCCAACCCGTTCGCCCACAAGCGCAAGCGGCCGTCATGAGCGAGGAGGCGTCCGCGCGCGTGGCCGAGACGCCGCCGGTGCGCACGGGTGCTGCCGCCTTCATCTTCGTCACCATCCTGCTCGACATGTTCGCGCTCGGCCTGATCCTGCCGATCCTGCCGAAACTGGTCGAGAGCTTTGTCGACAACGACACCGCGACGGCGGCGCGGATATTCGGACTGTTCGGCACCGCCTGGGCGGTGATGCAGTTCATCTTCTCGCCGATCCTCGGCGCATTGTCCGACCGGTTCGGCCGCCGGCCGGTGGTGCTGCTGTCGAATTTCGGGCTGGCGCTCGATTATGTGCTGATGGCGCTGGCGCCGTCGCTGATCTGGCTGTTCGTCGGCCGGGTCATCTCGGGCATCACCTCGGCCAGCATCTCCACGGCCTTTGCCTACATCGCCGACGTGACGCCGCCGGAACGGCGCGCCGCGGTGTTCGGCAAGATCGGCGCGGCGTTCGGCGCCGGATTCATCCTCGGACCCGCCGTCGGCGGCCTGCTCGGCGACATGGATCCGCGGCTGCCGTTCTGGGTCGCGGCCGGCCTGAGTTTTGCCAACGCGCTGTACGGCTGGCTGATCCTGCCGGAGTCGCTGCCGCCGGAGCGCCGCTCGCCGTTCCGCTGGAAGAGCGCCAATCCGCTCGGCGCGCTGCGTCTGCTGCGTTCCAACCGGGTTCTCGCCGGGCTGTCGCTGGCGAATTTCTTTGGCCAGGTCGCGCATGTCGTGCTGCCCTCGACCTTCGTGCTCTACGCGACCTATCGCTATGGCTGGGACACCAGGACCGTCGGCCTGACGCTGGCGCTGGTCGGCATCTGCGCCATGGTGGTGCAGGGCGCGGGCGTCGGACCGATCGTCAAGCGCCTCGGCGAACGCCGCGCGCTGTTGCTCGGGCTGGCGTGCGGCGCGCTGGGCTTTTTCATCTACGGCGCGGCGCCGACCGGGCTGCTGTTCTGGCTCGGCATTCCCGTGATGTCGCTGTGGGGGATTGCGGGCGCCGCGGTCCAGGCGCTGACGACGCAACTGGTGGCGCCGGACCAGCAGGGCCAGTTGCAGGGCGCCACCAACAGCGTCAACAGCATCGCCCAGATGGTGGGACCGTTTCTGTTCACGCTGATCTTTGCCTATTTCATCGGCGATTCCGCGCCGGTGAAAATGCCGGGCGCGCCGTTCCTGCTGGCGGCCGCGCTGCTGGCGCTGGCGCTCGTGATCGCGTGGCGGACGCTCGCGGCGAAGGCCGATTACTCATCCTGATCGTCATTCCGGGGCGCGCAGAGCGCGAACCCGGAATCTCGAGATTCCCGGTGCGCAATTGCGCACCTGAGGTCTGGTGCTAACGCACCAGCCCGGAATGACCGCTACGCGGTCACTTCTTCACCAGCGGACAGTCGCTGGCCTCGAGCGGCTTGGCGGCGTCTTCCGGGGCGATCGTGGCGATCTGCTTGTAATAGTCCCACGGATATTTCGACTCTTCCGGCTTCTTCACCTCGAACAGATAGGCCGGAATGAGGCGGCGGCCGTCGGCGCGCAGCGGGCCCTTGCCGAACAGGGGATCGTCGGTCGGCAGTTCCTTCATCTTGGCGACGACCTTGGCGCCGTCATGCGGATTGCCGCCGAGCGCTTCCATCGCCTTCAGATAATGCAGCACCATGGCGTAGTTGCCGGCCTGCGTCATCGACGGCATCGAGTTCTTGCTGGCCAGCGCCGCGAACCGCTTCGACCAGGCGCGGGTCTGGTCGTTCATGTCCCAGTAGAAGGATTCGGTGAACGTCAGGCCCTGCGCGGTCTTCAGCCCCAGCGAATGCACGTCGTTGATGAACAGCAGCAGCGCGGCGAGCTTCTGGCCGCCGGCGACGATGCCGAATTCGGCCGCCTGCTTGATCGCGTTGGTGGTGTCGCCGCCGGCGTTGGCAAGGCCGACGACCTTGGCCTTGGACGCCTGCGCCTGCAGCAGGAACGACGAGAAGTCCGAGGTGTTGATCGGATGCTTGACGCCGCCCAGCACCTTGCCGCCATTGGCGGTGACGACAGCGGTAGTGTCGCGCTCGAGCGCATGGCCGAAGGCATAGTCGGCGGTCAGGAAGAACCAGCTGTCGCCGCCGGCCTTGGTCAGCGCCTTGCCGGTGCCGTTGGCCAGCATGTAGGTGTCGTAGGTGTAGGAGATCGTGTTCGGCGTGCAGGCCTTGCCGGTGAGGTCGGCGGTGGCAGCGCCCGAATTGAGCAGGACCGAGTTCTTCTCCTTGACGAGATTGTTGACCGCGAGCGCGACGCCGGAATTCGGCGTATCGGCGATCGCATCGACCTTGTCGTTGTCGATCCAGTGCCGCGCGATGTTGACGCCGACGTCGGGCTTGTTCTGGTGATCGCCGCTCACGACGTCGATCTTCCAGCCCTTCTTGAGCAGGCCGGAATCCTCGACCGCCATCTTGATCGCGACCACCGAATTGGGGCCGCCGATGTCGGCGTAAAGGCTCGACATGTCGTTCAACACGCCGATCTTGACGGTCTTGTCCTGCGCGAATGCGGGCGCGGCAAAGCATACGCCGGCAACGGTGATCAGCGCGGCGAGACGCCGCGCGCTAAGGGTGGTCATGTATTTCCTCCATCTGTGGCCGCCGGGCGGCCTTCTCGGTGGAGGCCCGGCCCGGCATTGACTGGGAGGGGTGTTAGTCGCTGCGGATGTCCGCGGCAATGCGCCTATCGTAGCGCGTCCGAGGTCAGCTTGAACTTCTGGATGCGCTTTCCGGTGTCGACCTCGGCGGTATAGACGTTGCCCTTGGAATCGACCGCCATGGCGTGGATCCAGTGGAACTGGCCGGCATTGCGGCCGTTGCGTCCGAAACTCCCGACCACGGTACCGTCGTCGCGCTTCAGCACCCGGATTTCGTTGTTCTCGCCGTCGGCGTTCAGCAGATAGGTCTGCTTCGGATCGGGCCAGATCGCGACATCCCAGACCGCGCCGTTGCCGAGCGTGTTCTTTTCGAAGAACCACTCCTTGACGAAGGTGCCGTCCTTCTTGAACACCTGGATGCGGTTGTTGGTGCGGTCGCAGACATAGACCAAACCGTCATTGGTGACCTTCACGCAGTGCACGGGATTGCCGAACTGCTGCGCCACCGGCGCCTTCGGATCGTAGGGCGCCTGCTTGTCGTCGTTCGGCGGCTTGCCATAGGCGCCCCAATGCCGCTTGTAGGCGCCGGTGGTGGCGTCGAACACGATGACGCGGCGGTTGCCGTAGCCGTCGGCGACGTAGAGTTCGTTGGTCTCCTTGTCGAAGGTGATCTCGGCGGGCTTGCCGAGTTGCGTGGTATCGTTGCTGCCCTTGGTCGGCGCGATCTTGCCGATCTGCATCACGAACTTGCCGTCGGCGGTGAATTTCATCGCGACGTTGTCGTTGTCGGCATTGCCGGTGAGCCAGACGTTGCCCTTGTCGTCGATCTCGATGCCGTGTTCGCGGCCGACCCATTCATAGCCTTCGCCGGGACCGCCCCAGGAGCGCAACAGATTGCCGTCGGCATCGAACTCCAGCACCGGCGGCGCCGAGACGCAGCATTTCGAGCGCGGCGGCGTGAGCGTTGCGCCCTTTTCGTCGTCGGTCAGCGAGCGCGGACGATGGATCACCCAGATGTGGTCCTTGGAATCGACGGTGATGCCGCCGACCTGGCCGATGATCCAGTTGTTCGGCAGCGGTTTTGGCCAGGACGCATCGACCGCGAAGGTCGGGACGTCGCCGGCCCGCGCCGCGCACGTCAGCGCCGGGACGCCGATCAGCGCGGCGGCTGCGATGGCGGCCGAAGATGGTTGTGGTGAGAGTTCTTGCGCCAGGTATCGAGCGCGCGCGGTTCATCGGCATGATGGCGGTCTCCCTAGATTTTTATTGGCGGGTTTTTCCCGCTTGGGCCGGCAGTCAATCGCGGGGAGAGGGAGGAGTCAACGGTTCTACGCCGGCGCGCGAAAACTCATCAGCGTACGCGTCTTGTAGTCGTAGAGTTTGCCGGTCTCGGTCCATTCCGGCGCGCACATCGGCACGATGAATTCGGCGGCCTGCTCCGGCGTCTCCAGCGTCTCCGGGTCTTCGCCGGGGAACACGATCGCGCGCATCCGGGTGCGGATCGGGCCGGGGTTGAACAAATTGACGCGGATGTGGGTGCTGGCGGTTTCCTGCGCCCAGGCGCGCACCAGGGTTTCGAGCGCGGCCTTCGAGGCGGCATAGGGCGCGAGATAGGCGGTCGCCTTGCTGGCGGCGGCCGAGGTGACGAACACCGCGCGGCCGGCGTCGGATTTTTTCAGCAGCGGTTCCATGCAGCGGATCAGCTGGAAATTCGCGGTGACGTTGACCGCCATCACGTCGTTCCACGGCTTCAGGTCGATATGGCCGAGCGGCGAGGAGGGGCCGGCGACGCCGGCATTGCCGACGAGAATGTCGAGCTTGCCGTGGCGCTCATGCAGCGCGGCGCCGAGCCGGGCGATGCCGTCATAGTCGGTGAGGTTCAGCGGCACCAGCGTGGCGCTGCCGCCGTCCTTGCGGATCTCGTCGTCGAGCTCTTCCAGCCCGCCTTGCGTCCGCGCCACCGCCACGATATGCGCGCCGGCCTTGGCCAGCGCCCGCGCGGTGGCATAGCCGATGCCGCGCGAGGCGCCGGTGACGAGAGCGATACGGGAGGCGAGGGGTTGGGGTCATTGAGCAAGTCCGGGTCGACGGAAAACGGGGCTCATACGCCGGCTTGACCCGCGTATCCATCCGAAAAGCTGTCTAAATGTCAGATGGATTGCCGGGTCAAGGCGGCCGGTATGGATCCCGGCCTTCGGGACGACATCGCTGGGTTCTCAGCTCGCTTCCGCCAGCAGCGACAACTGCCGCGGCTGCGGTTCGACCTGGGTCTGGTCGGTGAGATGGGTCGGATAGACGCCGGTGAAGCAATGGTCGGAGAATTTCGGATTGGCGGGGTCGCGGCCGGGTTCGCCCATCGCGCGGTACATGCCGTCGATCGACAGGAACGCCAGCGAATCGGCGCCGATGATCTCGCGCATTTCCTCCAGCGAATGGGTCGCGGCCAGCAGACCGCCGCGGTCCGGCAGGTCGATGCCGTAATAATCGGGATAGAGGATCGGCGGCGAGGCGAGGCGGAAATGCACTTCGCGCGCGCCGGCATCGCGCATCATGCGCACGATCTTCTTCGAGGTGGTGCCGCGCACCAGCGAGTCGTCGATCAGGATGATGCGCTTGCCCTCGATCGCGGCGCGGTTGGCCGAATGCTTCATGCGCACGCCGAGTTCGCGCACGCTCTGGGTCGGCTGGATGAAGGTGCGGCCGACATAGTGGTTTCGGATAATGCCGAGTTCGAACGGCACGCCGGAATGCTGGGCGTAACCGAGCGCGGCAGGCACGCCGGAATCCGGCACCGGCACCACGACGTCGACCTCGACATGGCTTTCGCGCGCGAGCTGCGCGCCGAAGGCCTTGCGGACCTCATAGACCGAGCGGCCGCCGACGATGGAATCCGGGCCGCGAGAAATAGATGTATTCGAAGATGCAGGGCCGCGGCGGCTTTGGCGGAAACGGCTTGTGGCTGTGCGCGCCCTGCTCGTCGAACACGACGATTTCGCCGGGTTCGACGTCGCGGACATATTTCGCGCCGATCATGTCGAGCGCGCAGGTCTCCGAGGTCAGGATCGGGTGGCCGTCGAGGTCGCCGAGCACCAGCGGGCGGATGCCGAGCGGATCGCGCGCGCCGATCAGCTTCTTGTTGGTCAGGGACACCAGCGAATAGGCGCCCTCGATCGTGCGCAGCGCCTCGATGAAACGGTCGATGAAGCGGCTGCGCTTCGACTGCGCGACCAGATGCAGGATCACCTCGGTGTCGGTGGTGGATTGCATCATGGCGCCGTGGAGGACGAGTTCGCGGCGCAGCGTCAGACCGTTGGTGAGATTGCCGTTGTGGCCGACCGCAAAGCCGCCGGCGTTGAGCTCGGCGAACAGCGGCTGCACGTTGCGCAGGATGGTGGCGCCCGTGGTGGAGTAGCGGACATGGCCGACGGCGGCGTTGCCGGGCAGGCGCTCGATCACTTCGCGGCGGGAGAAGGTGTCGCCGACGAGGCCGAGCCGGCGCTCGCAGTGGAAGCGGCTGCCGTCGAAGGAAACGATGCCGGCGGCTTCCTGGCCGCGATGCTGCAGGGCGTGCAGTCCGAGTGCGGTGATGGCGGCGGCCTCGGGGTGGCCGAAGATGCCGAACACGCCGCATTCCTCGCGTAGCGTGTCGCCTTCGAGATCGTCCTGCAAATCGATCGGACCGGAGTTTCGGTCAAGTTGCTCGGCGGGATCGGAAGGGTTTTGCATCGCGTCCATCGCCTCTCTTCTGGCCCAAAAGTTACTTGCCCGCCGGTTTCTCGATCAGCTTTTTAAGGCTGTCGCGGGCAGGCTTGCTGTAGCCATCACCGGCAGGGGCTGCCTGCTCGGCGTCAGTTTGGTCGTCGTCCGGCTTATTCTTCTTGAATTTCTTTAAGATGGTGTTCTCGGGGTCATCCGGCAAGAGCGACATTAGCCAATCGCCGGTTCCCTGCAGCACCATCCGCGACTTGGCCCCGGTGATCCAGTCCGGCCGCTGCTTGTCCGGAACCAGCCAGCTGAAGAACAGGAAGGCCACGACCACGATCAGGAGGCCGCGGGCCAGCCCAAACAGGAACCCAAGCGTGCGGTCGAGCGCGCCGATCCGCGAATCCAGGATCATGTCGGAAATCCGCACCGTGATCACGGACACCACGATCAGGGTGCCGATGAACGTGCCGGCCACCACGACGACGGCGGCGATCGTGTCGTTCTGGAAATAGGTTTTGGCGGTCGGCAGCAGCTTGGAGAAGGCATACAGCGTGACCAGAGCCGCCGCGCCCCAGGCCGCGATCGACAGGATTTCGCGCATGAAGCCGCGCACCATCGCGAGCAGCCCCGAAATCAGCATCACCGCAAGCAGGACGAGATCGAGTATCGTTACAGGCATCGGCTGGTCAGGTCCGCTCGTAAACTCTCAGCTGCGAATCGGCGTGTCGGTGCCATCACAGGTGACGGTCAGATGGCGTATCCCGCAAGGCCGGATATCGCGCCATCCCGCTCGCCTTTCGCGCGGGTTGTATAGCGGCGAGGGCAGGTCCCGTCACGCCGCTTTAGCCGTTCTCGCGACGGAATCGGGCCGGTGTGGCATTTTTCTCTGCCTGCGGCTCGCGATTGGCCTCCCGGTTGCCCCTGGGGCTGCCGCGCGCGGCGATTTCGGCGACCAGACTGGTCAATCCGCCGACGCTGTTCAGCACGAGACCGGCGTCGCCGCCGGGCTCGCCGCGCGCCGATTTCGGGCAGTACGGCGCGGCCAAAGCCGAGTTTTGCCGCCTCTTTCAGCCGGGCCGAGGTCTGCGCCACCGGGCGGACCGCGCCGGACAGCGAAATCTCGCCGAAATAGACCGCATCCGTCGGCAGCGGCGCGTTGACCAGCGACGACACCAGCGCGGCGGCGGCGGCGAGGTCGGCGGCAGGCTCCTGGATCCGCAGGCCGCCGGCGACGTTCAGATAGACGTCATGGCCGGACAGCTTGACGCCGCAATGGGCCTCCAGCACCGCCAGCACCATCGACAGCCGGCTCGGGTCCCAGCCCACCACGGCGCGCCGGGGGGTGCCGAGCGAGGTCGGCGCCACCAGCGCCTGCAATTCCACCAGCACCGGGCGGGTGCCCTCGATGCCGGCGAATACCGCCGTGCCCGGGCTGCCCAGATCGCGCTCGGACAGGAACAATTCGGAGGGGTTGGAGACCTCGCGCAGGCCGAGCCCCGTCATCTCGAACACGCCGATTTCATCGGTCGGGCCGAAGCGGTTTTTCGCCGCGCGCAGGATGCGAAACTGCTGCGAGCCTTCGCCCTCGAACGACAGCACCGCGTCGACCATGTGCTCGACCACGCGCGGGCCGGCGATCTGGCCGTCCTTGGTGACGTGGCCGACCAGGATGATCGTCGCGCCGGATTTCTTGGCGAATCGAATCAGCGCCTGCGCCGAGGCGCGGACCTGCGTCACCGTGCCGGGCGCGGATTCCACCGTATCGGTCCACATGGTCTGGATCGAATCGATCACGATCAGCCGCGGCACCGCGCCCTCTGACAGCGTCGAGACGATATCCTCGACGGAAGTCTCCGCCGCAAGCTGCACCGGCGCATCCGCAAGCCCCAGCCGCTCGGCGCGCAGCCGCACCTGCGCCACGGCCTCCTCGCCGGAGATATAGACCGCGCGATGTCCGGCGCGCGCCATCATGCTGGTGGCCTGCGTCAGAAGCGTCGATTTGCCGATGCCGGGATCGCCGCCGACCAGAAGCACCGAGCCGCGGACAAAGCCGCCGCCGGTGACGCGATCGAGCTCGGCCATGCCGGAGGAGAGCCGGGGCGCCTCCTGGCTTTTGCCGGTCAGCGATTCCAGCGCGAACGTTCGTCCCTTGCGCCTGGAGCGGATCGAGACCGGCATCGACGTCGCGCCGGTCGTGTCTTCCTCGACCAGCGTATTCCACTCGCCGCAGGACTCGCACTTGCCCTGCCAGCGGTTATACGCCGCGCCGCAGTTCTGGCAGACGAAGGAGAGGGTGTTTTTGGCCATGGAGAACAGGTTCGAATCCGGGAGCCCTCCATAGCACGGAATGAGGGATGGTCGTGCTAGGCATCGTCGCCGACAAAACGTCCTCGAACCCGGGTGATTTGGGGTTATTTGGGCCGCTGCTTGGGGATACGAACGGCAATCGCGGTGGCAAGCCAGAGCTGTAGCCTGTAGCGATCGTCTCCGCTGAGGCCGTCTCCGGAAAGTGTGTCGAGCGCCCCGTAGGAAACCCGGACCCGATAGGAACCGGGAGCAACCTCGATGCGCTTTGCGTCGGGAACGTAATCGGTGCAACCGGCGATCACGATCCGTCCAGACCGTACATCCAGGCTGGCTTCAACAACGTGATCCCATTCGGAGAAGTCATCAGCCGGCTCACGTTCGAGAATCTCTAACGTGACCGGGACGTCCATGTTTCGCACAGTACCGATACCAACCGTCCCTGCGGCCACTGCCAGCAATCGGTCAGTCGTCTCTTGATTCCACGCCTGAGAAAGGTCGCCTGTTGCGGCTTCATCCCTGATGATGTAAAATTGGAAGTAGTCGGCGAAGATTGATAGTTCGAATGACTTCATGTTCGAGCTGCCCTGGTTGTCGGCGCTGCACGAGCGATTGGTTCGGATCGTTCAATCGGCGCCATCAAAACAACTCGGCAATCGTTGCCGCCGTCTTGACGCCCGTGCCCGAAATCAACAGCACCGTGCTTTCGCGTCCCTTGATCACGCCCCGTTCGGTGAGTTTTGTGAAGGCCGCCGCGACGCTGGCCGAGGTCGGTTCGACAAACAGGCCGAGCAGCGCAAGCCTCCTCAACGCTGCGATGATTTCGTCCTCGGCGACCGCGACCGTCTCGCCGCCGCTTTCCTTCAGGGCATGGACCATTTCCTTCAGCCGCAACGGATGCGCAATCGCGGTGCCTTCCGCAATCGTCTTGTGGACGGCGCGTGCGACCGGCGTGTCGACGCCGGCCTGGAAGCTCGCATCCAGCGGCGAGCAATTGAGCGGCTGGGCGGCAAACAGCCGGGGCAGCTTTTCGATCTGGCCGGCGGCCAGCAATTCCGAAAAACCAATATGGCAGCCGAGCAGGTTGCTGCCGGCGCCGACCGGCACGATGACATTGTCGGGGACGTTGAAACCGAAATCTTCCCACAGCTCATAGGCGAGCGACTTGGTTCCCTGCAGGAAGAACGGCTGCCAGTTGTGGCTCGCGTAAAACACCTGGCGGGATTGGCGTATCGCCTCGTGCTGGGACTCCTCGCGCGGTCCCTCGACAAGCTGCACCTCGGCGCCATAGGCGCGAACCTGGGCCACCTTCGCCGGCGAGGTATAGGCCGGCGCGAATATCTTGACGCGCATGCCGCCCGCCGCGCCATAGGCTGCAACCGACGCGCCGCCATTGCCGGAACTGTCTTCCAGCACGGCGTCGATCCCGAGCTGCCGCAAATAGGACAGCATGACCGTGGTGCCGCGATCCTTGAAGCTGCAGGTCGGGTTGAACCATTCCAGCTTGAAGAACGGCCGAAAATCATCCCATTCCTTCTGCACCAGCGGGGTGCAGCCTTCGCCCATCGAAATCGGTTTTGCAATTTCGACCGGCAGCGAAGCCTGATATCGCCACAGCGACCGTGTGCCGCGATCGATCTCGTCGCGGCCGATGCCGGGCTGCGGATTGATCATCAGTGGCTTCGGCCCGTCGGCGCACCAGCGCGGAACGTCGAGCGGATAGCGCTCGCCGCTGCGCGGTTCGATGTAGAAGGCGTTTTCAGGGTTTCGTCTGGATCGCAGCATCGTGTCTTCCGGTTGGGCGAGGGCGGTGCATCAGGGTACGATGTTTTCGCGCGTCCAGATACCGACCGGCTGCTCAAGTCCACGAATCGTCCGGGGCGGCTGCGCGACAAGAAGGGCAAAAGTCGGCGCTCGAACCACCGGTTTCCGCCCGTGCCCGCTGCACCAGTTCGTCGCTTGCCACCATCGCGCATCCGTATTCGCGGGTCAGCGTCTCAAGCCGGCTGGCCGCATTCACCGCGGTGCCGATCACGGCGAATTCGAGCCGGTTCAATCCGATGTCGCCGAGCACGACCTGACCGTAGTGCAATCCGATGCTGAGCCGGATCGGCGGCTCGCCGCGATTGCTTCGTTCGAGATTCAAATCGTCGATCGAGCCAATCATGGCCTGCGCGCAGCGCAGCGCGTTTCCGGCGTCGCGCTCGCTGGTGAACGGCGTGCCGAACGTCGCCATCAATCCGTCGCCGAGATATTTGTCCAGCGTGCCATTGTGCCGGAACACCTCCCGCTCCATCCGCTCGTGGAATTGCCGCAGCGTCCCGATCACTTCCATCGGGCTGCGGCCGTCCGCATAGGCGGTGAAACCGACGATGTCGGCGAACAGCACCGCCGACATTCTGGGTTCGGACCTGCTTCAGCGGTTCGTCGTTTTGGGACAATTGCTCGACGACGTTGGGCGAAAAATAACGCGCCAGGTTGGTGCGTTCGCGTTCGATGCCGGCGTGGCTGATCAGCAGCGCGTTGGAGCGACGCACCGCCAGCGCCAGCGTCATGGCGACGATCAGGAACACGACGATTTCCTGAAACCGTGCCGCGAATGCCGATCGCCGCGGGGTTGAGGATGTCGAACATCCTGTGGTCGGCGCCGAAGGCGGCTCGCACGCGTTCGACCAGTGCGGCGTGGGTATCCGGCTGGAAGTAGACCCAGGCGACCCCGATGGCCCACAGACCTGAGGTCCAGAACCCCATCGCGACCACCGTTCGCCATGAATAGGCCAGCGTCGCGGTGGCGAGGAAGACGTAGAAATAGCTGAAGCGTGTTGAACCGGAATTGCATGCCCAGCGGCCAGTCGTCCGTGTCAAGGGATTGGGCACGATGGCGAGGAAGGTCATCAGCGCCAGGTCGCAAAACATCAGGAAGAGCTCCGGACCGGAGCGGCCGGCCTTGCCGACCTTGAGCTGGGCCCAGCCGATCAGCGGCAAACGGGATCAGCATCACGACGTAGTAGATGACGTCCCAATTCGGATTGATGATCGGCAGCGTCACGGCCGTCACCGCCAGCGCGACCCAGCGGGCGCGAACGGCGAGCAGCAGGCCTTTGCGCTTGCTGTCCGCGATCGCCGCCTCGGCGAATTTCTGGGTCTCCTGCCGGACCTCGGCGCGTCCAGCCGGCTTCGCTCCGGGGAATGGTGATATCGGCCGTTTCCACCAATGTGCTCAAGATCTTCGTCCCCAAACCAAATGTATCGGATCATGCATCATGCCACGGGCATTACCTGGCGTCAGCATGATATCATCGGCCGCGTTTTCCAACGCGGTCTGCGATCGGCGGATTTGCGCCTTAGCTGCCGAAAAACTCAAGGGCGATGCGCTCGACGTCCGGCCATGATTGCGCCAGGTGGACGGCCCCGGCATCGCGCAGCCTGAGATCGTGGCCGTCGCGGATATGGCTGGCGGCGCACAGGCCGACGGCGGTCATCCCGGCGGCAACGGCCGCCCTGATGCCGCTTGCGCTGTCCTCGATCACGAGGCATTCATCGGGGATCACGCCCAACTTGTTTGCGGCGTACAGGAAAATGTCCGGATGCGGCTTGCCCCGCGCCACCATGTCGGCGCTGTAAACATGATTGCCGAATTCCGCTTCCAGCCCCAGCACCGAAAGGCACAATTGCAGGCGATCGATCGAACTGGAGGAGGCGATGGCGCGGGGGATGTGTGAAAACCGCCGGATGAAATCGGTCGCTCCGCGCACTTCCTTCAAATCCGTGCGAAACCGCTCCAGCGTCGCACGCTTGAGCTGGCCGGAAAAATCGATGGCAGCGGCCTGCCGATGGCGGCTTCGATCTCGGCCACGACCTCAGTCCATCGCCGGCCGGCATAGCGGGCGAGCGACTGGTCGAGCGTCGTCGAATGACCGAGCTCGGTTACCGTTTCCGCCAGAACGGTATTGGCAATGGCCTCGCTGTCGGCGATGACGCCGTCGAAATCAAAGATCAATGCGCCCACAATGTTCAATTCCATGAAGGATCAGAATTAGCGCATTTAACATGCGGTCCAGCATGAATGGGACTGCAAGCAGCCAACACTTTCTGTTGCGTTGTGTATCAGCGGTCGCGCAAAAATGCCCGGGACCGCAATCCCGGGCATCATCGCTTCCTGATGTTTTCGAGCGCTACTTCACCGAGACGAACGGCACGGCGGAGCCGGGCACCATGGTGGTCGGCAGCACGCCGTTCCAGCGTTCGGCCTGCACCAGGGTGACGAGGTTCGGATTGGTGCCGAGCGCCTTGGCGCGGGCTTCGATGGCGGCGGCTTCGGCTTCGCCGGTCAGCTTGATGTTGGTGGCGCGGGCTTCGCCGTTCAGCCGCAGCGCATCGGCGCTGGCCTGCGCTTCGGCGCGGACGGCGTTGGCCTTGGCGTTGGCCTGCGTCACGGTGATCTGCGCCTGGACTTTTTCACGCTCGGCGTTCTGCTGCAGCTTCTGCACCTCGACCTCGGCCAGCATGCGCTGCTCGATCGAGTGCAGGTAGTTGGCGCTGAACTCGATGTTTTCGAGCTGGACGCTCTCGATGATGATCATCGCATCGTCCTTGAGCGAAGCCGTGATCGCATCCTTGATCGCGCTGTTGAGCGCGCCGCGCTCCTGAATCGCCTTCACCGCGGTGTAGCGGCCGAACACGATCTTGACCTGCTGGTGGACGGCAGGGCTGACGACCTGATTGACCGCGGTGTCCAGCCGTCCGAATTTCGCATAGAGGTCCGATACCTTGTCGGGCGAGGCCCGCAGCGTCACGCTGATCTTGAGATCGGCGGGCTGCTGGTCGTAGGAATAGGAATTCATCTTGTCCCAGGCATAGGTCGAGGTCTTGACGCTGATCTTTTCGACGCTGTCGATCAGCGGGATCTTGAAGCCGAGGCCGGGCTGCGCGGTGCCGACGAGCGCGCCGTAGCGCAGCCGGACGCCGCGTTCGGTCTGATCGACCGTGTACCAGCTTCCCGCAGCGATAATGACGATGACAATGACTGCGGCGACGGTGCCAATAATGCCCCTGTTCATCTTATTCTCTCCTGGATCGAAACGGTTTGAAGTTCGGTTACGGGCCATCAATGCTGATGAGTTCCGACGAATTCGATGTGACGCACGTCACTTCGTCGGACATTCAAGCCGTTTGGTTCAGGCCGGCAACGCCGGTAATCGCTGAATTCCGGGAAAATGCCGTCGACCGGGGAGGCGGCAATAGCGCCGGCCCCCGCTATATTTGCGTGATCTTTCAGGAGATGCGTGCGCGCCTTCCGTCGCACCTCAGCCCTCATACTGGAGCACGCGCAGGCCGGCGTTCCAGTCGCTCACATACATCAGCCCATCCGGCCGCACGTAAATATCGGCGGTCTTGGCGGCGAGCGCGACATTGGGCCTTGGGTCGATCAGCTTGGCCGGCGTCGGCGGCACCCAGTATGCAAGCTCCTTCGGCGCATACTGATCCCTGATGTCGAACACGCGGACGCCACCGGCATTGTAGGTGGCGAAAATCGTCTCCTCGCTCTGGAACGAGCCGGGCCGGTTCTCATGCAGATTATGCGGACCGAAGGTGCCGGGCGCCGCGCAATAGTCGCGATCGCGCGGCACCGGCAGTGTCGAGATCGGCACCGGGTTTTCCGGCGCCCGCACATCGACCACGAAGACCTGGAACAACCCTTTGGCGCACTTTTCCGCATTGGCTTCGTCGGCGACGACGGCGAGGTTGCGTCCCGGCAGGGGCAGACGGCGTATGCGTGCCGCCCGGGAATGGCGGCGACCAGTTGATGTGCGACAGCAGCTTCGGCTGGCTGGCATCGGAAATGTCGTGGATGGTGAGCCCGCCATCGCGCCAGGCGCCATAACCGAGCTTGCCGGCGACGATCATGTGATGCAGCGCGTAGCGCTTGCCTTTCGGCGCGGTCGACACTTCACCGGCGGCGCGGTTCATGCCGGGCATCCACCATTTCGAGACGATGACCGGCTTGGTGATCTCGTTGAGGTCGACGATGCAAAGGCAATGATCGGTAAAGCCGTCGAAATGTGCCGAGACATAGGCGTAGCGCCCGCCCATCCAGGACAGGCGGTTGATGCCAAGGCCGGGCATTTCGAGGAACGCGATCTCCTTCATTTCGCCGGGCTTGGAGATGTCGTGGATCGACAGCCCGCTGCGGAAGTTCTTGCGCTTGGTGATGCTGTCGGAGAGCGAGTTCTCGAAATAGCCGCGCTGGTCGCTGTAGGACTGCATGGCGACGATGTTGGCGCCGTTGGCGAGGAGCAGCAGGTCGTCAGATGATTGCATGTGATGGGTGCGGGTGTATTGCCCGGCCGTGAAAAAGTTCACCGGCTTGAGGTTGCGCGGATCGCTGGCATCCAGAATGGTCACGCCGTCGCTGAACATGTGACCGACATAGAGGTGGTTGCGGTTCGACATGATCTGGATGCTGTCCGGACGCCCGCCGATGTCGCTGTAGGACACGTGCTTGATCCGGCTGCCGATGCCCTCCGGCGGGATCGGCCGGTCCTCGGCGCGGGCGATACGCGGCATCCCGGCCAGCGCCGCCATCCCCAACATGCCCTTCAGGTGCGCGCGACGGCTGAGCTTCGGCATGGCTTCCCTCCTTTTGAATGCTTTTGGGCAACCTAACACGGGAAGAGCGGGCGGCAAGGCAACTCTACGCGAGGTCGAACCCGCGTCGCGCTTTGTCGAGCGCTTTAGGCGCCAGAGCCGCTAAGTGTTGCGCCCGTCCTCGCGCAGGGCCGGCAGGCCAATGCCTGCGGCCTCGAATCCGCCATCGACGGCAAGCGTCTGTCCGGTAATGTAGCTGGCGCGCTCGCTGCACAAGAAGAAGATCGCTTCGGCTAGCTCTTGCTCCAGGCCGTAGCGGTTGAGCGGAATGGCGTCGTGATAGGCGGCGCGGATCTCCGGCGAATGGACGGCCTTCGCCATGGCGGTATCGACCGGACCGGGTGCGACGGCATTGACCCGGATGCCGAGCGACGCGAGTTCGACCGCCTGTTGTTGGGTCAGGTGCGCAAGGCCGGCTTTGCTTGTGCCGTAGGCGGTGCGCAGGGTCGAAGCGCGCAGGCCCGATACGGAGGTGATGTTGACGATAGCGCCGCCGCCGCTGTCGCGCATCAGTGGGACCGCCGCTTGCGCGCACAGGAATGGCCCGGTGAGATTGACCGCCAGCACGCGTGACCAGTCATCATAAGTGACTTCGAGGATCGGCTTAAAGGTCGCAATGGCGGCATTGTTGACCAGGGCATCGAGCCGGCCGAATTTTTCCGCGACGATCGCGAGCGCGCGGGCGACGCCCTCGGCGTCGGCGACGTCGCAGTGAATGGCGATGACCGCGTCGGACCTGGTCAGCGAATTGTGAGTGCGATTGAGCGTCTCGTTGTCGATATCGAGCAACGCGACGCGCCAGCCGTCGGCGAGAAATCGCTTGGCGGTCGCGAGCCCGATCCCACGCGCGGAGCCGGTCACCAGTGCGACCTTCGGTGTTGCTTCGCTCATCGTTTCCTCCGGCCCGCTCGTCGCGTCGTGGCTGGGCATGTTCTGGCCATTGGCCGCGTTCATTGCTGTTTAAAAGACGCGGGCGCCCCGCACAAGGACGCCTTGCCTTCATCCGTTGGCCCAAAAGGCTGTCAGGTGGGCACGATTTGGCAGCGCCCAATAGATGGGCCGCTTGACGCCGCTTCCAACCCCTATCACAGTAGTCATCCACGTCGATATGAAGTCCAGTCCCAGGTTTTCGTAGCGGAAATTTGGTGTGCGGCTTGAGGCGCGAGAGCCGCATTTTCGATCGCTTCGCGCATGCAACAACCGGCGAAGCAATGGAAAACGACGTCGCCACGACCAAGCGCCGCAATACGGCCAAGGTCACCCGCCGTCGCGGTTCTGCGGATGCTCTCCTGAACAAAAAGGTTGAGTTGCTCACACTTGAGCGGGACGAGGCGCTAGAGCAGCAGAGGGTGACATCCGAGGTACTGAAGGTCATCAGCAGCTCGACCATCGATCTGCAGGCCGTGCTCGATACCCTGGTCGAATCCGCGGCTCGGCTGTGCGACGCAGACAAAGCCATAATTTACAAACTTGACGGCGCGTTCTTGCGGCTGGCCGCGAACTATAACTTCTCTCAGGAATTTGTGGAGTTCACCAGACAAAATCCGATTGGGCCCGGACGTGGGACGATGGCTGGACGCGTGGTTCTCGAAGGCAAGACTGTTCACATTCCAGATGTTCTGGCCGATCCGGATTACACGGCGACCAGATATCAATCGCGCGGCGTATACCGTAGCAATCTCGGTGTCCCATTGTTGAGAGAGGGGGAAACGATCGGCGTCTTTACGCTTACACGATCGCATGTGAGGCCATATACGGATAAGCAAATTGAATTGGCAACTACGTTCGCCGATCAGGCGGTAATCGCGATTGAGAACGCCCGCCTGTTTGACGAAGCGAAGTCGCGAACGATGGAGTTGGCCCGGTCGGTCGAGGAGCTGCGCGCGCTGGGTGACGTGAGCCAGGCGGTCAACTCAACGATCGATTTGCAGACGGTGCTGTCCACGATTATCGCCAAGGCGGTCCAGTTATCGGGTACCGAGGCCGGCACAATCTATGTGTTTGATGAGACCAGCCAGGAATTCCAGGTGCACGCCAGCTACGGCATGGATGAGGTGCTGATTGCGGCAATCAAGCAACGACGCATCCGGCTGGGCGAGATGATGATCAGTCAGGCGGTGCTGCAGCGTAAACCGATGCAACTTGCCGACGTCACGCAGGATACCTCCTTGCTCGTCGCCGACATTATTCAGCGCGCCGGCTTTCGAGCTGTGTTGGTCGTCCCGCTGCTCGGCGCAGATCAGATCGTCGGTGCGCTAGTGGTCCGCCGCAAGGCGCCGGGCGAATTTCCCGAGAATACGGTCAATCTGCTGCAGACCTTTGGTGCACAATCTGTGCTGGCGATTCAAAACGCGCGTCTCTTTGAAGAGGTTCATGCCCGTACGCGCGAACTAACGAAGTCGTTGGAGGACTTGCGCACCGCCCAGGTCCGCCTGGTTCAGACCGAGAAACTCGCCTCACTTGGCCAGTTGACCGCTGGCATCGCGCACGAGATCAAGAACCCGCTCAATTTCGTCAATAATTTCTCGGCGCTATCGGTGGAATTGGTCGGAGAAATGAACGAGGTGCTTACGGGGGCTACGCTCGACAGGAAAGTACGCGGCGAACTGGAAGAGCTGGCGCAAACGCTGAAGAGCAACCTCGAAAAGGTTGTTCAGCACGGCAAGCGCGCCGACGCCATTGTGAAAAACATGCTGCAGCACTCCCGCGAAGGTGCCGGTGAGCATCGGCCTACCGACATTAACGCGATAGTCGATGAGAGCCTGAACCTGGCCTATCATGGTGCGCGAGCAGAGAAGGCAGGCTTCAGTATCGCCTTCCAACGCGATCTCGATCCGTCCGTCGGCATGGCCGATGTCTATCCGCAAGAGATCACGCGAGCACTGCTCAATCTGATATCGAACGGATTCTACGCCACGACTAAACGTAGAGCGGAAGTCGGTGACGGCTTTGAGCCAATGCTTTCGGCTGCGACGAAGAACCTCGGAGACAAGGTTGAGATCCGCATTCGCGACAACGGGACCGGCATCCCGGAAGGGGTCAAAGAGAAAATCTTCAATCCATTCTTCACGACCAAGCCCTCCGGCGAAGGTACCGGGCTTGGCCTGTCGATGAGCCACGACGTCATCGTAAAACAACACGGCGGCAGCATCGATGTCGAGACGGAGCCCGGCGTGTTCACAGAGTTCAAGATCGTCCTGCCGCGCGCGAGCCAAAGGTAATCGCGGACATCGCCAAGCCCACAGGCGCCTCGGATTTATGAGTACACGCCCTAGCCAGGCGACGTATTCCACAACGCATTCCAGAACATCGAAGCACCTGCGACGAGCATGATGCCGTCCATCAGCAGGCGGAACAGATTGGGCTGAAGGTGCAGCACGAAGCGCTTGGCGATAAAGGCGCCGAACATCAGGGACGAACCGGCGACCAGGCCTTTCAGGGCAACATCCGCCGTCAGCGCGCCGAAGCGTTCGAAGGTGACGGATTTGCTGAGGTAAAGGCCCAGCGAGCTCGCGGCCTCGGTGGCGAGGAACGCGCCCTTGGTCAGCCCGTAAAACAGGAACAGCGGCACGCTGAGCGGGCCGGTCGATACCACGACGCCGGTGAGATAGCCGATCACTGCGCCACCGGCGGCCAGATGCCAGAGGCGTGCCTTAAGCTGGTGGCGGTCGAGCCAGTGCCGCACCGGCACCATCGCAATCAGGAACAACCCGATCGCAATATCGACGGCGCGCGCCGGCAACGCCAGCAGCGTCCGCGCGCCGAGCGCTGCCGCCGGAATCCCCGTGACCGAATAGGCGAGGCAGGCGCGCCAGTCGACCTCGCGCCACCAGGCGAGGATGCGCGACAGGTTCGCCATCACGGCCGCGACCGCCATGATCGGCACTGCCTGCTTCGGCCCGTATTGATAGATCAGGACCGGCATCAGCATGATCGAGGAGCCGGTGCCGACGATGCCGCTGATGGTGCCGGCCAGAAGCCCGACGGTGAGCACGAAGAGTAAACCCAAGACCTGCTGTCTCCGCGACTGGTTCGGCGGGAACGGAATCCTATAGCGTTTTCAAGCGAAGTGGGTACCGGTTCGCGTGAAGAAAAACGCCTCAAAACAAAAATCTAGCCCGGTTCTGATGCAATCAGAACCGGGCTCTAGCAACATTCGTTACGCCCCGGCAACGCAACCCGGCTCACCTGCTGCTGACACCATGCTGGCAGCAGGGACCGGCTAAGAACCGCGCCGCCATCGGATCATTCGGAGGGACCAGATCATGCCAATCAAGGGCGGCTGCCATTGCGGCCAGACGCAATTCGAGGTGAGCGAGGCGCCGGCCGGCGTGACCCGCTGCACCTGTTCGCTGTGCGCCAAGCGCGGCGCGCTATGGGCCTACTACACACCGGCGCAATTTCGCCTGACGTCGCCGCCGGAAAATGTCGCGACCTATCTGTGGGGCAGCCGCACCGTCAAACATCATTTCTGCGCCAATTGCGGCTGCGGGACCTATTCGGAATCGCCGGACTGGTCGACCGGCAAGCCGGACTTCGAAAATCCCAAGGTCGGCGTCAATGCCCACCTGTTCGACGATATCGATCTCGATGCCGTCCCGGTGACCGTCATCGACGGCAAGAACCTGTGGTGATGGGGCAGGGCGAAACTGATGCGCAAGGTCTCGCGCCGTCAGGCAGGGTAAAGCTCGATCGGAGCATCGAAGCCCTTGAGCTGAAAGGCCTTCGGCTGACTGTCCGGCATCTCCGATCGGGCGCGCTGATAGACCGAGTGCGTTACGAGAATTTGGTCGGGTTCGGCGACCGATTGCGCGCGGGAGGCGGTGTTGACGACGGTGCCGATCGCTGTCAGGTCGCGGTGAGACCGGCCGAACTCCCCGAAGCTGAGCTCACCGGCATGAATGCCAATGCCGATGCCCAGTTCGCCGGCGGTCAGGCCGAGCGTGCCCGCAAGGCTATCGCGCCGCTCGCGCCAGCTCTTCTGAATTTCCCTGGCAGCGAGCAGAGCATTCCTGGCATGGTCCGCGCGCTGCAGCGGAAAATTGAAGACCGCCATGACGGCGTCGCCGATTGTCTTGTTGAGGAGCCCGTCATGTTGCCAGATCGCATTTGCGCTTTCGTCGTAGAAGGCGTCGAGGAGGCCTGAGACAGCCTCCGCTGACCGCGACTGGGACAGGTTGGTATAGCCGCGCAGATCGGCAAACATCACGGTCGCGTCGATGGTTATCTTGCGGGCGTGCATCACCTTGGTGAACATCAGTTCGCAGATGGTGCAGGTGTTGGGGTTCATGCGGCTCGGACGGACGCCAAAGGCCCGAAACGGCGCCGAGATCAGGCCGCGAATCGGTACCGGCAGATGCATCTGCTCCCAGCATCCCTTGCAGAAACGCGAATGTTGCAGAGCCGCCATTTTCAACCATGCTCCGGGCGCGCGGCAGGCTTGTCCGATCCTACAATTGGGACCGGGTGCCAGCAAGACGGCTGGCAGCCGCAGGCAAAACTGCTAGGATTGCGTCAAATTTCAACTAAACGGAGGATCGCCATGGACGCCGTGACGCCGAAGGGCGCGCAGACCCGAGATACGCATTCGCATTTGGTTCGTCCCTCGACCATGGAATGGCAGAAGACCCGCTTCCCCGGCTGCGAAGCCAAGACGCTGCTGTTTGACCGCAGCACCGGCCTGATGACGGCGCTGATGAAGTTTGCGCCCGGCGCGGTACTGCCCGACCACGAGCACGTCAACATCGAGCAGACCTATGTGCTGGAGGGCAGCCTGGTCGACAAGGAAGGTCCGGCGCAAGGCATCGAGTGCAAGGCCGGCGAATTCGTCTGGCGCGAGCAGGGCAGCCGCCATGTCGCCTGGTGTCCGCGAAGGCGGGTTGATGCTCGCGATCTTCCAGGTTCCGAACAAGTTCTTCGAGGCCGACGGCCGCGTCGTCGATGCCTCGGGCGAGGACTGGGACGAGACCTGGGGCCATACCAAAAAGGCCTGACGTCGGCTGTTTTGAACCCGGCCTGCGTCGGGGCGTTGCTCGCCAGGCGCTTGTCCGGGGTTCCCGGCGGGCAGATTAAGCCTTTGCTCAGGACTGACTGGCTACCGTGCAACCCCGAATTGCCGGTTGCCGGGATATCCATGTCACTTTTCAATGCTTCCGATCGGATATCGTCGGTCGTCGACCGGCAGGCGCGCAACGCTGCGGCTGACGCCGCTGTTCTATGCCGCGACGCTGTTCGTCTCGGCGCTGCTGTTGTTCTCGATCCAGCCGATGTTCGCCAAGATGGTGCTGCCGAAACTCGGCGGCGCGCCGGCGGTGTGGTCGGTTGCGATGGTGTTCTTCCAGACCGTGTTGCTCGGCGGCTATGCCTACGCCCACCTGCTGAACCGCCTGTTGCCGCCGCGCTGGGCGGCGGCGTTCCATCTTGCGCTGCTCGGCGTGACCGCGACGATGCTGCCGATCGCGATCGCGGCCGGATGGGGCGCTCCGCCATCGGAAGGGACGGCGTTCTGGCTGTTCGGACTGTTTGCGGTCTCCATCGGACTGCCGTTCTTTGCGCTGTCGGCCAGCGCGCCATTGCTGCAAAGCTGGTTTGCCGGAAGCGGACACAAGCAGGCGGGCAATCCCTACGTGCTCTACGCCGCATCGAACCTTGGTTCGTTTGCCGCGCTGTTCGCCTATCCCGTCATCATCGAACCGTTCCTGACGCTGAAGACGCAGACCGCGGCCTGGTCGATTGGATTTGCGCTGCTGGTCATCCTCCTCACGCTCGTCGGCCTGTTCGCGGCGCGCGCGGAGCCTGTCGCCGTTCAGGCCGAAGCCAGTGACGATGTCGCGATCAGCGCCGCCGAGCGGATGCGCTGGATCGCGCTATCGGCCGTTCCATCGGGCCTCGTCATCGCCGTCACCGCGTATCTGACGACCGATATCGCGGCAGCCCCGTTCCTGTGGGTGGTGCCGCTTGCGATCTACCTGCTCACCTTCGTCGCCGTGTTCCGCGAGCGGCCATGGATCGCACACGCCACCGTGGTGCGCTTCGCTCCCTTCGCGGTGGCGCCGCTGGCGGTGAGCCTGATCGGCGGCGAGAAGGTGTTCTGGCTGGCGACCATCGCGCTCAATCTGACAGCCTTCGCGCTGCTGACGCTGATGTGCCACGGCGAGCTTTACGCGCGGCGGCCGAGCCCGCGGCGGCTGACGGAGTTTTATCTCTGCACGTCGTTTGGCGGGGTGATCGGTGGCGCCTTTGCCGGGCTATTGGCGCCGCAGATCTTCAACGGCAATTACGAATACCCGATCCTGATCGCGCTGGCGCTGTTGTGTACGCCCGGCATCTTCACGGAGGAATCCGTAGCGCTCTGCGCGAAGCGTTGCCGTGGCTTGTCGCCAGCGCAGCGCTGACGCTGATCTGGTTCGTCACGCGCATGCAGCCGCCGGCCACGCTGGAACTGCCGTTCCAGGTTCTGCTGGCGCTGTTGGCGGCGTTGATGCTGTTTCAGCGGCAACGGCCGATGCGCTTCTTCGGGCTCGTGATCCTGAGCTTTGCCGTGACCGCGCTGTGGCGGCCCGGGCATTGCGCCGGTCGAGACCGCGCGCAGCTTCTTCGGCGTCCACAAGGTCGCGGAAATTGACGACGGCCGCGCCCGCTTGCTCTATCACGGCACGACGATTCATGGTGCCCAGTGGCTGCGCAATGAGGACGGCACGCCGGTCGCCGGCCTTCCGGCGCCACAGACCTATTACTATTTTGGCGGCCCGTTCGACCGAAGCCATCAGCGCCGCGCGGGCCGCGCATGGCGGCCTCGACCGTGTCGCCATCGTCGGTCTCGGCACCGGTGCGCTGGCCTGCCATCGCAGGGGTGCGGAGCGCTGGACTTTCTTCGAGATCGATCCCGAGGTGATCCGCATCGCGCGGGATCCGCGCCGCTTCGAGTTCCTGTCGCGCTGCGCGCCCGAGGCGCCGATCGTGACCGGCGACGCGCGCCTGACCCTGGAAGCATCAGCGGACCGTTATGACCTGATCGTGCTCGATGCCTTCTCGTCGGACACCGATTCCGGTGCACCTGCTGACGCGCGAGGCGGTCGCGGGTTATCTGTCGAAACTTGCGCCGCATGGCGTGATCGTTCTGCATATCTCCAACCGGCATCTCGATCTCGCGCCTGTGGTCGCCAACGTCGCGCAGTCGCTCGGGCTTGCCGCCTACCTGCGCGAAGACGAGCGCGCCGGCGATCTCTTGACGACGCTGAAGGCCAATGCCCGCCTCGTGGTGCTCGCGCGCGAGCCGGCCGATACCGGAAGCGTTGCCGCAAACTGGACGCCCCTGCAGCCGGATCGATCGAGCGCGCTGTGGACCGACGACTATTCCAACATCCTCGGCATCATGCTGCGCAAGAAATTCGGCTGGTAGACCAGCTCTCTTATCCAACCAGCCCGGCTGATCTAACAATTCCGTTCACGATGTTAGATCGGACATCGCCATTGCGAGTGCCGAGTTCTGAAAATGACCCAGAGCCAGACTTCAGGCTCGTAGCAATATGGCTATCTAATAAGCTCTTCGGGCCTTACTTCCTTGCGAACGCCCAGCGATGAACTCAAGAGATTTGCGGCAAATCTCTTCCATCGATTGGGCGACGTGAACGAATTTGTTATTGATCGGCCAGATCAACGTGCCAGTTCCGTCCCGATGAGGTTCCCACCATACCGCCCGCGACGCGTTGCATTCATAGGCCGAGATGGTTTTCGCCGTGCCGAGCGGACCGACGTTGACGACGTTGCAGAGTTCGGCATAAATCTCTTCGGATCGACGCTCGCGCTCGAAGACCGCTTGCCGCGTTCAAGTAGATCAGCGCGCCAGTTTTTTCGACCGGATCGAGGCTGCCAACTGCAAGTCACGCTGTCGAGGCGGGTGACATACGTAAGCGCAGTTCTACGTCGTGGCGTCGCAGTGGATGACTTCGATCACTAGCTCGACGTCGGCATAGATCTCACTCTATCGGCTGCCGACAGCAATCGTGCATTATCATGGATCAACATGATCTGCGCCAAGGTTCGAACCGGGCCAGCGGGCTCGACAGTAACCATCACCTGCGAAGATCGTTGACATAAGTGAATCGCGTTGCTCCAGTCGTTACTGAGAGTGTTGACGAATCCTTGCTCACGGAGTGAGCTCGCCGGGCTGATCGGCGGCACATTCGAACCGCCGCGTCGAAGCTCCATCCAACAAAATGGGCAGCGGTTTTGCTGGCCGCGCCAGCTCGCCATCCTTCGGTGCCACGATCGTGCTAACCCATTGCGACCAGTTCGGATTGTTGAGCTGCGCGAGACCGCCCGCGCGATCAAATACGAAATTGTACTGCAGCGCCAGGTTGCGGACCGGGATGTGATTTTCGGTGACGAGCGGCATGTTGCCATCCGTTCGTCCGATCGCAAGCAGACCCGCGAGCCCGGCATAGACTTGCGCGGCAGTGAGCCCGTGAAGATGACAATGATACCAGTACAGTCCTTGCGGCATGTTCCGAGGGATGTCGTAGGTATAGGTGTTCGACATCCCCGGCGGAACGTGCAGCATAACGTTGTCGGCATCTCCCTTCGGACTTATGTGCGCTCCATGCGTGTGGAGATTGATCGGTGCACGAGTTCATCTGCTCCGGGTACGAGCGGCAACGGGCTGACCCTTGGATGTGTACTGCGGAATAAAGTAGTCCCGGATGGTCAGGTCGGTGAGGCCGTTTCCGAAATGTACGATTAGCCGCTCGCCGGGGAATACCTGAAGGGTGGGCGCTGGATAGAGATTGCCACCGGATTTCTGACCGTTGGACGCCGTGCCTCGGATCACCTCGTAGTCAAAAAGAAGAAAACCCTGGACAGGTACCACTACAGTGTCGAGCGTTGCCTGGCCTTGCCTCGCGGTGAGCCGGATTTCGAGGACCCCGTCCTTGCTCGTCAGCGCGACGGGCTCTCGGAACCCGGGTCTTGTTGCCAGATCGGTTCTTCTATCCGCAGTTTGCGCAGAAGCAGTTGCATTCGGCCATGCAAGCGCCAGCAAGATTCCGACGGCGCCAAGGGCGGTAAGAGCCAGAAAGCCGCACACATGACTGGCGTTGATCGTTCGCATGTTCGCTCCCAATCGACATTCGCGACGAGACTTTGCTGGTCGCCGAGCAATGGCGGCAGGCAACGACGCGCCGCCGCTATTCAACAGGAAACAGAAGGAACACTCCAAGCCCATGAAGATAATAATCGAGCGCACGGGTCGCGCAACCCTGTATGAACACAACACAACTGGTCTTTTTGATTCCGATGATCTTGACATGACGGTCATTGCAGCGTTGGCCGGATAGGCCAAGGGGCGTTTTGCAGAATGGGGGGATGATGGATATGTGCCGGTGATTTGCCCGACGTGTCAAACGGTTTTCACGGCCATGCCGGCGACCACCGGCTACTTTGCATGGGGTTGTTTTCAATATTTTTGTTGGGGCGGCCTCGGCGCCATGCTGCGCCGGAAATTTGGCGGCTATTTCAGCACGATCCAGGCCGGCGCGTGATCGCTGGCGCCTTCCTCGCCGCGGATGTTGCGATCGACGCCGGCCTTGATCAGGCGCGGCGCCAGCACCGGGCTCAGCAGCAGATGATCGAGCCGCAGGCCGGCGTCGCGGGGCCAGCGGTTGCGCTTGTAATCCCAGAACGTGAACATCGGTTTTGACGGATGAAGTGTGCGGATCGAATCGGTCCAGCCTTGAGCGATCAGCGACTGGAACGCGGCGCGGCTCTTCGGCTGGATCAGCGCATCCTTGTCCCACGATTTGTCGGATAGATATCCGCGCCGTCGGCGCGACGTTGTAGTCGCCGGCCAGCACCACGGGAATATCCTGCTTGATGAATTTGGCCGCATGCGCGCGCAGCCGCCTGAACCAGTCGAGCTTGTAGTCGAATTTCGGCCCGGGCTGCGGATTGCCGTTCGGCAGATAGAGACTGGTGACGATGATGCCCTTGACGGCGGCTTCGATGTAGCGCGCCTCGATGATCCCCGGGGTCGCCGGGCAGGGCGGTGCGGGTCAGCACCGGCTCGGCGTTGCGGGCCAGGATGGCGACGCCGTTCCAGGTTTTCTGGCCGCGCCACACCGCGCCGTAGCCGGCCTTCTCGATCGCGGCGACGGGAAACTCGCCGTCGGCCGCTTTCAGTTCCTGCAAGGCCACGACGTCGGGTTTTGCCGAACGCAGCCAGCGCAACAGGTTGGGCAGCCGGCGGTTGACGTTGTTGATGTTGAAGGTCGCGATCTTCATGCCCGACAAAACTGTCAGGTCGGTATCGGCGGTGGCTCGGTCTTCACGACAGGCGGCTCGGTTGCCGCGGGCGCGGGCTCCGCCTTCGTCTCGCCGCCCTTGTAAATCCGCGCATAGCGCCTGCCGAGGCTGGTCAACAATTCGTAGCCGATGGTGCCGAAGTGGTGGGCGAGTTCATCGACCGTGATGCCTTCGCCGATCAGCGTCACCATATGGCCGCGCCGCACCGCGTTCTTTTCGAGGTCGGTGACGTCGACCGCCATCAGGTCCATCGAAATCCGGCCCGCGACCGGGCAGCGTTTGCCGGCGACCACCACTTCGGCGCCGCGGGTGCCGTCATTGGCGCTGGCCGCGCGGAAATAGCCGTCGGCATAGCCGGCCGATACGATCGCGATCCGGGTCGGCCGCCGCGCGGTCCAGGTGCCGCCGTAACCTACGGTCTCGCCCTTTTCGAGATTGCGGATCTGTACGATGCGCGCCTTCAACTCGACCACCGGCTGCATCGGGTTGTCGGATTCCGGCGTCGGATTGACGCCGTAGACGGCGGCGCCCGGCCGCACCAGTTCGAATTGGAACTGGGGCCCCAGGAATACGCCGGACGAATTCGCCAGCGAGGCCGGCACGCCCGAGAAAAGACTGGCGATCTCGCGGAAGGCCGTCAGTTGCCTGGCGTTGAGCGGGTTGTTGAGCAGTTCGGCCGAGGCGAGGTGGCTCATGACAAGCGTGATGCCGTGATCGCCGGCATTGATGCGCGGGATGATGCCCTGCGCCTCGGTAACCGTGAGCCCGAGCCGGTTCATGCCGGTGTCGATATGGATGGCAGCCCCTCCCGACCAGCCGGAGCGGCGGCAGAACACGTCCCATTCGGCGAGTTCGTTGAGATCGCCAATCACGGGCCTGCAGTCGATTTTGGCGTAGGCCTCTCCGGTATTCTGGAAGAAGCCGTCGAGCGTGTAGATCGTGGCCGCCGGCAGCGCGGCGCGGAGCAGGCGGGCTTCATCCAGCGTTGCGACGAAAAAGGTCTTGCAGCCGGCGCCCGCCAGCGCGCGTCCGACCTGTTCGGCGCCGCAGCCATAGGCGTCCGCCTTGACCACGCCGGCGCATTCGGCCGGCACCGCCGTCTTCTCGAGCTTGCGCCAGTTGGCGACGATGGCGTCGAGATCGACGGTCAGGACGCCGGTGGCGGCAGCGAGCGCCGCCGCCTGGTTCGCCTCGGCCGAGAGCAGGGTGCTCGGCGGGATCGATTTGGGATCGGATGCGATGTTCATGCCGCATTTTACGCGGGCGAACGCTGCGGTTCAACCGCGGTAAAGGCACCAAAGCGTTTTCAAGCGAAGTGGATCCCGGTTCGCGTGAAGAAAACGCGTCAAACAAAAGCCTCTACGGCACGCGGTAGGGCAAATTATCCTCTTCCACGAAGTCGCTGAAGCGCGTGAACTGGCCCTCGAACTGCAAGCGAACCGTGCCGGTCGGCCCGTGGCGCTGCTTGGCGATGATGACTTCGGCCTTGCCCAGCGCCAGCTCCATTTCGAGCTGCCATTTTTCGTGTTCGGCCGAGCCGGGCTTCGGTTCCTTGTTCTGCAGATAATATTCTTCGCGGTAGACGAACAGCACGACGTCGGCGTCCTGTTCGATCGAACCGGATTCGCGCAAGTCCGACAGTTGCGGATGCTTGTCGTCGCGGCTTTCGACCTGACGCGACAGCTGCGACAGCGCGATCACGGGAATATTGAGCTCTTTGGCCAGCGCCTTGAGGCTGGTGGTGATCTCGGTGACTTCCTGCACGCGGTTGTCGTTGCCGCGCTTGCCCGAGCCCTGCAGCAGCTGGATGTAGTCGACCACGATCAGATCGAGGCCTTTTTGCCGCTTCAGCCGCCGCGCGCGCGCCGTCAATTGCGAGATCGACAGGCCGCCGGTCTCGTCGACGAACAGCGGCAGATGCTCGAGCTCGATGGTGTAGTCGCGAATCCGGTCGAATTCTTCCTGCTTGATGCCGCCGCGACGGATCATGCTGGAGGCGATGCGGGTTTGCTCGGCGAGAATACGGGTGGCGAGCTGCTCGGCGGACATTTCGCAGGAGAAGAAGCCGACAATCCCGCCATTGACCGATTTCATGGTGCCGTCGGCCTGGACTTCGGCGCGGTGCGCCTTGGCAATGTTGTAGGCGATGTTGGTGGCGAGAGCCGTCTTGCCCATGCCGGGGCGGCCGGCGACGATGATCAGGTCGGACCGCTGCAGGCCGCCCATCTTCGAATCGAGGTCGCGCAGCCCGGTGGCAACGCCGGACAGCCTGCCGTCGCGCTGGTAGGCGTTGGCCGCCATATCGAGCGCGACCTTCATCGCCTGCGCGAAGCGCTGGAAGCCGCCGTCGTAGCGGCCGGACTCGGCGAGTTCGTAGAGCTGGCGCTCGGCATCCTCGATCTGCGCGCGCGGCGCGAAGTCCACCGGCGCATCGAAGGCGACGTTGACCATGTCCTCGCCGATCCGGATCAGGTCGCGGCGCAGCGCCATGTCGTAGATCGTCCGGCCGTAATCCTGTGCATTGATGATCGTGGTCGCTTCCGCCGCCACGCGGGCGAGGTATTGGCCAACCGTCATGCCGCCGATATCGGTCTCGGCCGGCAGGAAGGTCTTCAGGGTGACGGGGGTTGCGACCTTGCCCATCCGGATCAGGCTGCCGGCGGTCTCGTAGATCGCCTGATGGATCGGTTCGAAGAAGTGCTTCGGTTCCAGAAAGTCCGAAACCCGGTAGAAGGCGTCGTTGTTGACCAGGATCGCACCCAGCAGGCTCTGCTCCGCCTCGATATTGTGCGGCGCGCTCCGGTAGGCCGGAGTTCCCGCGTCGGGGGCGAGCTTGAGGACGTTCGAATCAGTCAAGGCCATGGTCGGATTTGTTCTTCGGATTTGGTCGTTATTTGGGATTGTCGGAGTGGGGTTGGCGATAAAGCGCTCAGCCTGCGCCCGGCGGAAGTACCAACCTGCCTTATGCCCGATTCACACAAGTGAGGTGTGAATCCTCGCCTGCCGCCGCGGCATTGGACTTGACGGGTTTTGGCCAAAAACCGGGCCGCTGCGCGAAAGCGTCAAGGTGCTTTCCGAAAATGTTTGCGCAAGTTGTTAGGACGGCTTGAACCTTTTCGCCACTTGGACGCACCCATCCAAGGGCGTCTGACCTGTTCGAGCCGTGATCTTAAGCGTTGATCAAATCAAAATCAGGAAGATCAACGCGATCAGGGCGGCACCCACACCGGTCGCAATCAGGGCGTAATCGGTGGTGAGGCCGGCCTTCGGATCGAATATTGGGTAGATTTTCTGGGCCATTCCGGCGTTTTACGGGAAACCGCCGGGCGGCTCTGTGAAGCAGATCACATCCTCCGGGCTTTCTTCCCGGCATGGTGGATGGACAAATAATCCGGGAACAGGGTTTCGGCTTTCGGGTTGGTAACAAACCCAAAGCGGAAAAGGCGAAGGACAGGCGATGGGTCAGCAACTCCGGACATGGCGAACGGCTGGCGGCCAGCGCGCTTGGCTGTCGATGCTGATCGACACCATGGAAGAGATTTCGCGCCCCGAATTGCGTGCCGTACCCTGCGACGGGCGCCTGCTGGTCGCCTTGCGCGCGCAACTTGCCCGCCCGGCATCGGCTCCCATGTCTTACGCCGGCTACAGCCTCCGGAACTGAAACAATCACCGTCGCGCTATTCGCCCGCCAGCTGCAGCCGCGGCTGCTTGCCCTGTTCGACGCCGCGCAGCCGTGCTTCCTCGCGCGCAATGTAATCGCGCGTCATCGGCACGACGCCCTGGCGTTTGGTGAGCTGGATCTGGAAATTCATCAGCTTCTGCTTCCGGAACGACATTTCCGAACCCGCCAGGTAAAATTCCCACATGCGCGCGAAGCGTTCGTCATAGAGACGAACCGCCTCTTCGCGCCGCGCCATGAAGCGCTCGCGCCAGGCTTTCAGCGTTTCCGCATAGTGCAGCCGCAGGATCTCGATGTCGCAGACCAGGAGGCCTGCGCGTTCGATCGCGGGCATCACTTCGGAGACGGCGGGCATGTAGCCGCCCGGGAAGATGTATTTGGTGATCCAGGGGCTCGTCACATCCGGGCCGGTCGAGCGGCCGATCGCGTGCAGCAGCATGACGCCGTCGTCGCTGAGAAGCTCGGCGCACCGCTTGAAGAAGGTTTCATAGAAACCGACGCCGACATGCTCGAACATGCCGACCGAGACGATCCGGTCGAACGTGTCAGGAATGTCGCGGTAGTCGCTGAGCAGGAATCTTGCCCGTGGGCTCAGGTTCCTTTCCCGGGCGCGCGCATTCGCCACCTGCAATTGTTCGGTCGAGAGCGTGATACCGGTGACGTCGGCGCCGGTGATCTCGGCCAGATAGAGGCCCAGGCCGCCCCAGCCCGAACCGATGTCGAGTACGCGGTCGCCGCGGCCGATCAGAAGCTTGGCGGCGAGGTGACGCTTCTTGGCCAACTGGGCATCGTCGAGGGTGGCGTCCGGCGTCTCGAAATAGGCGCAGCTATATTGCTTGTCGGCGTCGAGGAAGAGGGAATAGAGCCGCCCGTCGAGATCATAGTGATGGGCGACGTTGTTCCGCGCCCGGCCGCGCCAATTGAATTGCCTGGCGTGCCGGGCGAGATAGCGCATCCACCATTGCAGGCGGCCCCAGCTCGGAACCATTGCCGGCTGATCGAGCAGGACGGCAAGCGCGTCCGCAATCGAGCCGTTCTCGACCACCAACGTGCCGTCCATATAGGCTTCGCCGAGCGCCAGTTCGGGATTGAGGAGGATACGCCGCTCGGTCCGTCGGGACAGGAACCGCACCGATACCGGGGGTCCAGTGCCATCGCCGCAAGTAAATGTGGTCCCGCTCGCGGCCGTGAAGGTCATCGTGCCGCGGCGAATGAACTGTCCCAGGAAATAACGCAACAAACGATCCATCGAAGCACCAATGGAGCGACCGGCCCGTTACCCATATGCACAGAGGAAGCGAAGGTTCCAATGTACATCAACAACATCATAATTGTGATTATCCCACAGTGCTACTGCATTGTTGTCAAAGCGGATATTTCCGAATGTGACGATCACGCAGATGCGTCATAAGTACGCTTCCATTCGCAGCATAATCGGATAAAAGGTGACCGCCGCCGGCGGTGTTGTGCGACGCTGGAAGCGATTCCACATCTGGAGAAGCAGGGAATGTTGAGCCGAGCGCTCAGTTTAGCGACGGTGACGCTTCTAATCGGCTGTTTTGCAGGCGGTGCAGCGCTTGCGCAGGTGACCAATCTCGAGGCCGGCAAAAGCCCTTCCCAGATCTTCGCGGGCACCTGTAACGCCTGCCACAAAAGCCCCCGTGGCCTGCTCAAGACCGTGCCGGCATCCTCGCTGCCCGGCTATTTGCGCCAGCATTATACCACCAGCAGCGACATGGCTTCGGTGCTGGCCTCTTTCCTGGTCTCGAACGGGGCCACCGACACGCGCTACCAGGCCAAGGATCAACCGAAGACGGACCAGGCGAAGGGCGCCAAGCAGGAAGCCGCGAAGCCCGAGGGCAAGCCGGATCAGCTTGACCGGTTCGGCCGCCGGCAAAATCCGGCCGCGCCTGCGCAGGAGGCATCCAGGCCCGATGCCGACGGGATCACGCCGCAAGGCGAGGGCGGACGCCCCGGCCGCGACGGCAAGCGGCTGGCACGGCCGGGACAGGCCCCCGATGGCACGAAGCCGGCCGACGGCCAGGCGCCGGTGCAGGCCGCGACCGACAGCAAAATGGGCGCCAAGCAGAAGCTCGGCAGGCGCGGCAAACCCGGTACCGAGGAGCCGCCGAAACCCGACGAGGCGGCGAGGGAAGAATCCGCCAAGCGTGAGACAGCCAAGGTCGATGCTGGCAAGAGCGAGGTCGAAAAGCCCGAGGCTGCCAAGCCAGCCGGCGACGCTGCGTCCGAGGCCGACAAGCCTGGAGCCGGCAAACCTGAAACCGGCAAGTCGGAGACCGCCAAGGTCGACGCGCCCAGGGAGAGCGGAGGCAGCGAGCCTGCGCCTTTGCGGCCTGATCCGGTTCCGCCGGTCACGCCCGCGCCACCAGCGTCTGCAACCACCGCCAGCACCACGCCAGAACCGGCCGCAAGCCCGTCGGCTCCTTCAGCCACGCCTGAACCTCCGCCTGCGCCAGCGGCGGCGCCCGCTGTCACGGCGTCAGCGCCGCCATTGCCGCCGATTGCGCCGGCCGGTCCGCCCGCGCCCCCGATTTCCCGCTGAATTTTGCGCC
Organism: uncultured Alphaproteobacteria bacterium; assembly: GCA_963742665.1. Lineage (GTDB taxonomy): Bacteria > Pseudomonadota > Alphaproteobacteria > Rhizobiales > Xanthobacteraceae > Bradyrhizobium. The sequence continues at coordinate 213,299 of CAVUNH010000019.1, read as the reverse complement.
CCGCGTCTTCGGCCGCGGCTTCGCTTGCCAGGCCGCGACGAATCCCAAGCCCGGCCTGATCGGCCGGGCTTGAGTCGTCAATCCGACAAGAATGCTTACTTCTCGGTCTCGGCGGCCGCCGGCGCGACGTCGTCGTGCTGGGCTTCCGGATCGAAGAATTCGCCGGCGGCGGCGAGCGCTTCGGCGGCCGCATCCTGGTCTTCCTGGCGGGTCGAGATGTCTTCGCCGCGGTTGATGCGCTCGGCTTCATCGGCGCTGCGTGCGACGGTGACGCTGACGCTGACCTCGACTTCGGGGTGCACGGCAATTGCAATGCTGTGCTTGCCGATGGTCTTGATCGGCGCGTCCAGCATGACCTGGCTGCGGCTGATGGTGACCTTGTCGGCTTCGAACGAAGCGATGATGTCGCGAACGCTCACCGATCCGAACAGCTGGCCGGTCTCCGAGGCCTGACGCAGCACGACCACGTTGCGGCCGTCGATCTTCTCGGCAACCTTGGTCGCCTCGCCCTTGGCCTTGAGGTTGTTGGCCTCGAGCTCGGCCTTCATGCCGTCGAACCTGGCGCGGTTGTCGGAGGTGGCGCGCAGCGCCTTGCCGCGCTTGAGCAGAAAGTTGCGGGCAAATCCGTCCCTGACTTTGACGACTTCGCCCATCTGGCCGAGCTTGGCGACGCGTTCCAGCAAAATGACTTCCATGTTCGTTCTCCTGTTGAGGTTGGTTCGGGTTGTAGGGATGAGGCTTAGAGATTTCAGGACGCGGGCAGAGGCGGGGGCCTCGTCCTCGCAAATAGCGTTTGCGAAATCCGAAAATGGCGTCGGCGAGGCCGAGCGCCATCATCGCGAGAACCGGCCAGTCGAAGATCACGACGACGACGTAGGTGCAGGTCAGCCAGATCCCGCGGCTCTTCACGCGCCAGCGTCAGCGTATGCAGCACGGCAAAGCCAATGATCGCGTAAGCCATCATCAAGCGCCGTGGTCGACGATCTGCGCGAACATCGCGAGTAGCCCGCCGACAAAACAGAACGCGAGCGCGCGGACAGCGCGACCAGCGTCATCGGCGGCAACTCCGCGCTCGTCAGGTCCGGCCATGGCCGGTGCAGCCGTCCCGAGGTCGCCGTGATTTTTGCGGCGAGCCAGAGGTTGAGCGTCAGCGTGGTCATGAAGACGATCACGACGGACGCCGGCAGGATGATGACAAAGCGCATCGACCCATCGTTCGACATCGCCCGAGGAAGCCGGATCGCGCGCGCGCGAGAATGCGCTGTATGCCCCGCCGCAGCGTGCCGGTGATGGTCTCGGCGTCGGTGCCAAGCGTCAGCATGGCGGCGATCGTGATCAGGACGGCAAAGCCTGCGATCCAGAGCAGGATGCGGCCGACCGGATACCATTCCAGCGCGGGCGCGGCCGGCGCCGCGCCATTGTTCGATCCGGCATGTGGCAACCGGCCGGCCCGAGCAAAGCGAGATGGCCGAGCCACCAGGCGGGCAGCGCAACCGTCACGACGAAGGCGATGCAGGAGGGCAGGCCGAGCACCACACCAAGGCTCGACGCGGCCGCGATGCCGCCGATCGTTGCCGCGATCGGTCCCCATCCAAGTGCTGCCACCATCAACGGCAGCGGCGCCAGACAGAACAGCAGCAACGCGATCAGCGCGCCGCGATCGAGCCGAACGCCGCGACTGGCGAGACGAACATCAGCGCCGACGCAGAGCCGGCCGCAAGCGCAATGAGTGTGATCACGATCATCAGCTGTCCCGCTCCTTTCGAGCGGTTAGAGGTCTTGTGACCCCAACCATCGGCGACCGGACGACCCGGAAGCCTTATGAATTGTCGCGACCGGCGGCACGGCTGCCGCCGATCGAAATCGTCTTAGCGAATGACGTACGGCAAGAGGCCGAGGAACCGCGAGCGCTTGATGGCGCGGGCGAGTTCACGCTGCTTCTTGGCGGAGACGGCGGTGATGCGGCTCGGCACGATCTTGCCGCGCTCGGACACGTAACGCATCAACAGCTTGGAATCCTTGTAGTCGATCTTCGGCGCGTTCGGACCCGTGAACGGACAGGTCTTGCGGCGACGGAAAAACGGACGGCGTGCACCAGCTTCAGCCATTGCTCTTACTCCTCTTCCGTCGCTTCAACGTCTTCGCGCCCACGGCGCGGCGGGCCGCGGTCGCCGCGGAAGCCGCCGCCATCGCGATCGCCACGGAAGCCGCCTTCGCGGTCACCGCGGAAACCGCCGCCGCGATCGTCGCGCTCGCGGTCACGATCGGCCTTGCGCATCATCGCCGAGGGACCTTCCTCGTGCTCTTCGACGCGGACGGTGAGGTAGCGGATGACGTCTTCGCTGATCCGCTCCTGGCGCTCGATCTCCGTGACCGCAGCCGAGGGCGCATCGATGTTGAGCAGCACGAAATGCGCCTTGCGATTCTTGTTCATGCGGTAGGTCAGCGAGCGCACGCCCCAGTTCTCGGTCTTGGTGATCTTGCCGCCGAGCCCTTCGACGATGCCCGTCATCTGGGTGGTCAGCTCTTCGACCTGCTGGGTGCTCGCATCCTGACGCGCGAGAAAAACATGCTCATAAAGAGGCATGGGTGTCCTTTCCTGTGTTGGCGCGGTTCCCGGCGGCAAGCCCTTCGAGACCTTCGGAAAGGACTCGATATTGCTCAGAAGGCGGAAGCACGGGACGACGGGCCGACTGGCCCTGCCACATCAACATCGCCTGAAAGGTGAGATTGCTGAGACCGTCCGTTCAGCTCCCGGCCGGGATCCACGGATGCGCGGTTTATAAGGATTTTGAGCGCGCTGGCAAGCGTTGATGCGGGGTTTGGGACGCATTCGGGAGGGGGTTGGCAGGCGTCTCCAGGCAGCCCGTTGACATCTTTGTTTGTATACCATACAAATAGAGATGCACGAGGGCAAAATGGCTCGAAAGTCCGTCCAAACGGCTGAAATGCCGCCGGCGATCCCAAACACACCGCCCGCGCCACGCGTTCGGCGGGCCGGGAGATGCGCTCGCGGCTGCTCGATGGCGCCAGCCGCCTGTTCAGGGAGCATGGCCTGTCCGGCACCTCGATTTCCGATATCGCCACTGCGGCGGACGCCTTTCCGAGCCAGATCACCTACTACTTCCGCACCAAGGAGGCGCTGTTCGTCGAGGCCGCCTGCCGCGACATGCTGTATGTGGCGCGCGCGGCCGAACAGGCGGCGCTGTCGGCGCATACGCCGCGCGACTACACGCGCGCGCTGGTCGAAAGCGTGACGGCGACGGATTCGGTCGCCTTCTTTGCCGAAGCGCTGACGCTGACGCGCCGCCGCCAGGATCTCGCGCCATTGGTCGAGCGCACCATCGAGCGGCTGCACGGCGAGGGCTTGCGCGCCTATGCCGGCCAGATCGAACGGCATGGCTGGAGCAGCTTGCGCGATCCCGATGCGACCTCGCGGCGGTTCTGGGCGGTCGCGATCGGCGTGATGGTCGAGGGCTATGCGATGGGCCGTTCGCCGGACGAATTGTCGCGCGAGATGCTGCGCGTGCTCGGCGAACAGGCAACGGCAAAATCGGCCGGCGACGGCGCCCGCCTGCGCCTCGTCGGCGAACCGACACCATCAAGTTCACCCGAAGGAGAGACTTCATCATGACCGCGCTTCGCATGCGTGCCCGCGATTTCCTGTCCGAGGATGAATTGATCGCCGTGCGCGAGCGTTCGACCTGGAAGGGCGTTGCCCTGATCGTGCATGCGTGGGCGCTGATCGTGGGCGCGATCGCGCTGGTGGCGTGGTGGCCCAATCCGCTGACGTATCTGTTGGCCGTCGGCATCATCGGCTCGCGCCAGCTCGGGCTTAGCGATCCTGATGCATGACGGCGCGCATGGCTGCCTGTCGCCGGACGAGAAAACCAACCTGACCCTGAGCCAGTGGTTCTGCGCCTATCCGGTCTTCGCCGAGACCCGCGCCTATCGCCGCTATCATCTGCAGCATCACGCGCGCACCCAGCAGGACGACGATCCCGATCTGATTTTGTCGGCGCCGTTTCCGATCACGAAGGTGAGCTACCGCCGCAAATTCTATCGCGATATCACCGGGCAGACCGGCTATCAGCAGCGCAAGGCGCAACTGCTCAACGCGCTCGGCCCCGCCGATTGGCCGCTCCGGCAGCGCGCCGCGCATTTCTGGGAAAAGCTCGGCCCGCAATGTCGCCGTCAACGCGGCGATGTTCGCTGGCCTTGCCGCCGCCGGCGTGTGGTGGGCCTATCCGCTATTGTGGCTGTTGCCGCTCGTCACCTGGATGATGGTGATCACCCGCATCCGCAACATCGCCGAGCACGCCGTCGTGCCCGACAGCGCCGATCCCTTGCGCAACACCCGCACCACGCATGCCGGTTTCCTCGAGCGGCTGTTCATCGCGCCCTATTACGTCAACTATCACCTCGAGCATCATCTGCTGTTCTATGTGCCCTGCTACAACCTGCCGCGGGTTCACCGCATTCTCAGGCAAGAGCCGGCATGCGAGCCGGATGGAAGTGCAGCCGAACTACGCGGCCGTGTTGCGGCTCGCGACGGCGAAGCCGAACCACGAGGACCGGCCGGGGCAGTTGGTGAGCAGCGTACGCCGCGCGCGGGCCGGCGCCGAGGTCGGTGGCGATCAAAGGGCAGGCGGTTTCTAGCGGTTTCTCGCCGCGTGGCGATTCAGCACGAACAGAAAGGCCGATAGCACGGCGGCCGAGAGGCCGAGCGACCAGTGAATGCCGATCGCGGCGCCGAGGAGCCCAACCGTGATGCCGCTGAAGGCCCGCATGCCGAGGCCGGCCATGTTGAACAGTCCGACAACGCGGCCGCGGATGTCGGCAGGAGCATTCAATTGGACGAGGGCCTGCGCCATCGTGTTGAACGCGAGTTCGAAGAACCCGGCGGCAAACAATAGTGCGATCGCAAGCGCGTAGATCCCGACCGATGCGAAGGCGAGCAGGGACAGGCACCAGAGAATGGCAAGGACGATGGCTGTCTGCGGGCTGATCCTGAGCCGTCCCCACGCTTCCAGCGCGATGCCGGCAAGGAGGGCGCCGGCGGCGTCGGCGGCCAGAAGCACGCTGTAGGCCACGCCGGGGTCGCCGTGCCCGAGGTCGGCGGCGAAACCCGGCATCTGGGCGTGATAGGCGTTGCCGACCATGAAGGAAGTCAGTCCGGCGAGCAGGGTCATGGAAGTCAGCACCCGGTGCGTGCCGATGTCGCGGATCGTCTGCACGATGTCGGCAAGGCCGCGGACGGCGAGGCGTCGCGGCGCTGCGCCCAGGCCGCGGATGGGCGCCCAGAACAGCCACAGCAGCATCGGCAGGTAGAACAGCGTGTTGAGAATGATGCCGTGGGAGGGGCCCAGCGCCAGCATGATGACGCCGCCCACGGCCGGACCGACCAGAATGCCGAGGTAGCGCGCCATCGCATTCATCCGTACCGCGCTCGGCAGGTCGGCCGGGCCGACGATGTCGTAGAGCAGCAACTGGTTCGGCGTTTGCCACAGCACGCCCGCGCAGCCGTGGATGACCAGGAGCAGCATGGCGTTCCACATCTGAAGCGTATCGGTGATGAACAGGATGCCCCATCCCGCCGACGCCACGATGAACAGCAGCATCCCGCACTGGATGATGCGGCGTGGGTCGAACCGGTCCGCCAACCCGCCGACGGCGACGGAAAACAGCAGAAAGGGAAGCCAGTGCGACAGCACCGCGAAGCCGGCCAGCGCCGGTGAATGGAATTTCTGGAACACCACCCAATAGCTGATCACATGCTCGACATTGTCGGCCATCATGGCCAGCACGTAGGCCACGAACTGCGCGCGATAGGGCCGTGACTTCATGGCGGCGAACGAACTCGACGCCGCCACAGGGTTCGAAGGTTCAGCGCTCAAACGATCACCTGGGTAAAGTCTGGCCCGGTATGGCGGTTGCGACGCCGGCGCGGCCGGGTTCCGCTCGCGCGATACACGCTTGTTGCCGGGCGCTCAAGCCGCCCGCGCGTTCGTCCGGCTTGACAGCACGGCGAAAGCCGGTGTCTTACGGCTGCACTTGAGGGGAGTTTTCAGCCAAAATGACCGCAGCATTTACCTTTCCGGGCCAGGGTTCGCAGGCCGTGGGCATGGGCAAGGCCCTGGCGGAGGCCTTTCCGGCCGCGCGGGCGGTATTCGACGAGGTCGACGCCGCGCTCGGCGAAAAGCTGACGGCGATCATCTGGGAGGGACCTGCCGAAACCCTCCAGCTGACCGAAAATGCCCAGCCCGCCCTGATGGCGGTTTCGATCGCGACGCTGCGCGTGCTGGAAACCGAAGCCGGTTTCTCGGTCGGCCGGGATGCCGCCTTTGTGGCCGGCCATTCGCTCGGCGAATATTCGGCGCTGGCCGCGGCCGGCAGCCTCAGCATCACCGATACCGCGCGTCTGCTGCGCACCCGCGGCCTTGCGATGCAGAAGGCGGTGCCGGTCGGCGTCGGCGCCATGGCGGCACTGCTTGGCCTCGACTATGAGGCGGCGATGGCGGTAGCAAGCGAGGCCGCCCAGGGCCAGGTCTGCCAGGCCGCCAACGACAATGGCGGCGGGCAGGTGGTGGTCTCCGGCGACAAGGCCGCGGTCGAACGCGCGCTCGAAATTGCAAAAACCAAGGGCGCCAAGCGCGCGATGCTGCTGCCGGTGTCCGCCCCGTTCCATTGCAAGCTGATGCAGCCCGCCGCGGACGCGATGGCGAAGGCGCTGGCGGAGGTGACGATCAAGGCGCCGGCGTCGCCTTTGGTGTCGAACGTGCTGGCCGCGCCGATCACCGATCCCGACGAGATCAGGCGCCGCCTGATCGAGCAGGTCACGGGCACGGTGCGCTGGCGCGAGTTGGTCGCCTATATGGCGGCCCACGGCGTCACGCGGTTTTTCGAGATCGGCGCCGGCAAGGTGCTGAGCGGGCTGGTCAAGCGCATCGCCGACGGCGCGGTCGGCGTATCCGTCGGCGGGCCGAACGATATCGCCGCCGCCAAGGACGCTTTGGCAGCCTCGGCCTAGGGCTGCGCGGGAAGGAGACTTCGATGTTCGATTTGACAGGCAGGACGGCGCTGGTGACCGGCGCAACCGGCGGTATCGGCGGCGCCATCGCGCAGGCCCTGCACGCGCAAGGTGCGACGGTGGCGATATCCGGGACGCGCCGCGAGGTGCTGGATGGCTTCGCCGCCAGCCTCGGCGAGCGGGTTCACGTGCTGCCGTGCAATCTCTCCGACAGCGCGGCCGTCGAGGCGCTGGTGCCGGCGGCGGAAGCGGCGATGGGGCAGGTCGATATCCTGATCGCCAATGCCGGCATCACCCGCGACAATCTGTTCGTGCAGCTGCGCGACGAGGATTGGGACGACGTCATCAACGTCAACCTGACCGCGACGTTCCGCCTGGCGCGGGCTGCGACCAAATTGATGATGCGCAAGCGCTTCGGCCGCATTATCGCGATCACCTCGATCGTCGGCGTCACCGGCAATCCCGGACAAGCCAATTACACCGCGTCGAAGGCCGGGATCATCGGCCTGATCAAGACGCTGGGCGCCGAATATGCCAGGCGCAACGTCACCGCCAATTGCATCGCGCCCGGATTCATCAAGACGCCGATGACGGATGCGCTCAACGACAAGCAGCGCGAGACCATTCTGACGAAGGTTCCTGCAGCAAGGCTGGGGACGCCCGAGGACATCGCGGCGGCCGCCGTCTATCTGAGCTCGAACGAGGCGGCTTACGTCACCGGGCAGACCATCCACGTCAACGGCGGAATGGCCATGTTTTGAGCCTGTTACCGGCCCGTCCAATGCGGCTAAAGGCCGTTTCGCCCGGCCGGGGGGGCTTGTAGTCAAGGTCTGGGAAGTATGATAACCGAACCACCGACGGATGGGCAAAGAAGGCCATTGCAGGATTTTGAAACCCTGTATATTGGCGTGGTGACGCCTGCCGTTCGCCGGGCCTTTGTCGGCTACCACCGGGCCGAATCAAGACTATGCGCGATTGCGAAGGAAGTTTAACGACCACGATGGCTCGTATCGTCTTGCGGTATCTTGGGGTCGGGTCCAATGGAACAAGCACGAGGTTGAACGATGAGTGAGATTGGCGAGCGGGTTAAGAAGATTGTGGTCGAGCACCTCGGTGTTGAGCCCGACAAGGTGGTCGATGCGGCAAGTTTCATCGATGACCTCGGCGCCGACAGTCTCGACACCGTCGAGCTCGTGATGGCATTTGAAGAAGAGTTCGGTTGCGAAATTCCCGACGACGCCGCGGAGACGATTTTGACCGTCGGCGACGCGACAAAATTTCTTGAAAAGAACGCGAAAAGCTGACGCCCCGCGCGGTACGCATAGAGCCGGACGGGCCGTTGTCGAACGGTCCCCCGGTTTCTTGTTGTGGCCCGCCAGTTTCGGGCTGGAGTTTTTGAAATGAGACGGGTTGTCGTCACGGGGCTGGGCATGGTTACGCCACTCGGCTGCGGCGTTGACACAACGTGGACGCGTATCCTGGACGGCCAGAGCGGCGCCAGGCGGATCGAGACCTTCGAGGTCGCCGATCTCTCCAGCCAGATCGCCTGCGTGGTTCCGCGCGGCGACGGCAGCGACGGCACCTTCAATCCCGACCAGTGGATGGAGCCGAAGGACCAGCGCAAGGTCGACGATTTCATCATCTTTGCGATGGCCGCCGCGCGCCAGGCGCTCGACGATGCCAACTGGCATCCCGAGAGCGAAGAAGACAAATGCGCCACCGGCACCCTGATCGGCTCCGGGATCGGCGGCCTGTCCGGCATCGCCGACACCGCGCTGCTGCTGAAGGAGCGCGGGCCGCGCAAGGTGTCGCCGTTCTTCATTCCCGGCCGCCTGATCAATCTCGCTTCCGGCTATGTCTCGATCGAGCACGGCCTCAAGGGACCCAACCATTCCGTCGTCACCGCCTGTTCGACCGGCGCGCATGCGATCGGCGACGCCAGCCGGCTGATCGTGCTCGGCGATGCCGACGTGATGGTGGCGGGCGGCACGGAATCGCCGATCTGCCGGCTGGCGATGGCCGGATTTTGCGCGGCGCGCGCGCTCTCGACCGGCTTCAACGACACGCCGGAACGGGCGTCGCGTCCCTACGACAAGGATCGCGACGGTTTCGTGATGGGCGAGGGCGCCGGCATCGTGGTGCTCGAGGAATATGAGCACGCGAAACGGCGCGGCGCGAAGATCTACGCCGAGGTGATCGGCTACGGCCTGTCGGGCGACGCCTATCACATCACCTCGCCGGCGCCGGACGGCGATGGCGCCTTCCGCAGCATGAGCGCGGCGCTGAAGCGCGCCGGCATCACCGCCGTCCGATATCGACTACATCAATGCGCACGGCACCTCGACGCAGATCGGCGACGAGATCGAACTTGGCGCGGTGGAGCGGCTGCTCGGCAACGCCGCCTCCAAGGTGTCGATGTCGTCGACCAAATCGTCGACCGGGCATCTGCTGGGCGCGGCCGGCGCGATCGAGGCGATTTTCAGCATCCTCGCGATTCGCGACAACATCGCCCCGCCGACCATCAATCTGGAAAATCCGTCGGTGGAGACGGCGATCGACCTGGTGCCGCAGACGGCGCGCAAGCGCGATATCAACGTCGCGCTGTCGAATTCGTTCGGTTTCGGGGGCACCAACGCCTCCGTGATCGTTCAGCGCGTGACTGGCTAGCGCAAGTGTTTAGAACAACTCCACCGTTTTGCCGTATTCTGCGATGACTTCTAACCGTGGGCGTATGCTATTGGCAGGGCAGGGGTTTGTCAGGCCACGATTGAACCGGCAGGATTCAGGTTGCATCGATGAGTGAAAGGCCGCCCATTTCACCCCGGAGCCCGCGCGCTGCGCTGGAGCCCGAGCAGGTGCCGCCGCCGCCGAAGCGATCGGAGCGCGCCCGCAATCCGTTCGTCGTGGTCGGCAATGCCATCATCACCATCCTGATCATTCTGATGATCGGCGCCGGCACCGCGTATTATTACGGGCGGCAACTGCTGGAGACGCCGGGTCCGCTGCTGGAAGACAAGATCGTCAACATTCCGGCGCGCGCCGGCAAGCGCGACATCGCCGACGCGCTGCAGCGCGAAGGCGTGATCAACGTCAATCCGTGGCTGTTCATCGGCAGCGTGTTTGCGCTGAAGGCGAGCTCCGACCTCAAGCCCGGCGAATATTCGTTCCAGAAGAACGCCAGCCTGCGCGACGTCATCGCCACCATCGTCGAAGGCAAGGTGGTGCAGCACGCCGTCACCATTCCCGAAGGCCTGACCTCCGAACAGATCGTGACGCGGCTCACCGACAACGACATCTTCTCGGGCTCGGTGCGCGAAATGCCGCGCGAGGGCACGCTGCTGCCGGAGACCTACAAATTCCCGCGCGGCACCACGCGCGAGCAGGTGATCCAGCGCATGCAGCAGACCCAGAAGCGGGTGCTTGCGGAAATCTGGGAGCGCCGCAATCCGGACGTGCCGATCAAGTCGCCGGAGGCGCTGGTGACGCTGGCCTCGATCGTCGAGAAGGAAACCGGCAAGGCCGACGAGCGCAGCCGTGTCGCCGCGGTGTTCGTCAATCGGCTGCGGCAGAAGATCAAGCTGCAGTCCGATCCGACCATCATCTACGGGCTGGTCGGCGGCAAGGGTACGCTGGGCCGGCCGATCAAGCGCTCCGAGATCACGCAGCCGTCGCCCTACAACACCTATGTGATCGAGGGCCTGCCGCCGGGGCCGATCGCCAATCCCGGCCGCGCCTCGCTGGAGGCGGCCGCCAATCCGGCGCGCACGCGCGACCTGTTCTTCGTCGCCGACGGTACCGGCGGACACGCCTTTACCGAAACCTACGACCAGCACCAGAAGAACGTCGCCAAGCTGCGGACGCTGGAGAAGCAGATCCAGAACGACACCGTCGAGCCGGCCGAAGAGGCCGCAGCGCCGCTGCCGCCGCCGGCGCGCCGGCCGACAGCAATCCGACGGCGACGACGGCCAAGCCCACGGCGCCGAAGAAGCCGCGCCCGCAGCCGCGCCGCCCGCCAGGGCGCGGCGCAATCGACCGCCACGCCGCCGGTGGTCGCAGCAGACTGATCGGGACGCAATTCCACTTGGCGTGAAATCGTTTTAAGCTTGCGCCGTCCTCACCCTGAGTCTCGCACCCTGTTTCGGAAAGTTTTACGCGATGGCGCTATCGAGCATGACCGGTTTTGCCCGGAGCAATGGCGCCAGCGGTCCGTACACGTTCGAATGGGAACTGAAGTCGGTCAACGCCAAGGGCTTTGACCTGCGGCTGCGGCTGCCGCCCGGATGGGACGAGCTCGAGGCTTTCGCCAAGAAGCGCGCCGGCGAGGTGCTGTCGCGCGGCACGGTGTACGCCAATCTGAACGTCAAGCGCGCCAACGCGGTCTCGACCATCCGCATCAATGAAGACGTGCTCAATTCGATCGTGAAGGTGGCAGGCCAGCTTGCGAGCAAGATCGACGCGGTGGCGCCGAGCATCGACGGTCTGCTCGGCATCAAGGGCGTCATCGAGGTGGTCGAGCCCGAAAGCGACGAGGAGGAAGACAAGGCCGCGAAAGACGCCGCAGGCGTGGCCTTCGAGCAGGCGCTGGCCGATCTGGTCGAGATGCGCCGCCGCGAGGGCGTCACGCTCGGGCAGATCCTGAACCAGCGCATGGACGAGATCGAGAAGCTGGCGAAGAAGGCCGAGGCCGCACCCGGCCGCAAGCCCGAGGCGATCAAGGCGCGGTTGGCCGAACAGATCGCCGCGCTGCTGGAGACCTCCGATCGCTTCGATGCCGATCGGCTCAATCAGGAAGCGATCCTGATCGCCAGCCAAGGCCGATATCCGCGAAGAGCTCGACCGCATCGCCTCCCATGTGGCGCAGGCGCGCGAGATGATCGGCAAGGGCGGACCGGTCGGGCGTCGGCTCGATTTCCTGGCCCAGGAATTCAACCGCGAGGTCAACACCTGCTGTTCGAAATCGAACGATCTGGAGTTGACCAATACCGGGCTCGAGATGAAAAACGTGGTCGAGCAGTTCCGCGAGCAGGTCCAGAATCTGGAGTGAGCGATGACGGCTGGTGGTTTCGACGGGGTTGAGCGGCGCGGGCTGATGTTCGTGCTGTCCTCGCCTTCGGGCGCGGGCAAGTCCACGCTGTCGCGGATGCTGATCGAACGGATGCCCGGCCTGAAAATGTCGGTGTCGGCGACCACGCGGCCGATGCGGCCCGGCGAAGTCGACGGCCGCGACTATTTCTTCGTCGACAAGCCCAAATTCGAAGCGATGGTCAAGAAGCGCGAACTGCTCGAATGGGCCACCGTGTTCGACAACCGCTACGGCACGCCGCGCGCGCCGGTCGAGGCCGCGTTGTCGGCAGGCCAGGACGTGCTGTTCGATATCGACTGGCAGGGCACGCAGCAATTGCGCGAGAAGGCCCGCGCCGACGTGGTCAGCGTGTTCATCCTGCCGCCGTCGGCCGCCGACCTCGAGAAGCGGCTGCACACCCGCGCCCAGGATTCAGACGAGGTCATTCGCGGGCGGATGAGCCGCGCCACCCACGAACTGAGCCATTGGGCGGAATACGACTACATCGTCGTCAATCAGAACGTCGACGACGCGTTCGCCGAGGTGCAGTCGATCCTGAAGGCCGAACGGCTCAAGCGCGAACGCCGCACCGGGCTCACGGAGTTCGTTCGCGGCTTGCAGCGCCAGCTGGAAAAATAGCCGCCGCGCGTTGCATGGCTCAGGTCTGCGCGCTGCGCGCCAGCCGCGCCAGCATTTCCGTCACCCGCCGCTCCGGATCGTCGGGCGCGCGCGGATCGCGGGATACATCGCGCGGCACATTGGCGCGCCGGACCGGCATGTCGTCGTCCGGGAACATCGACGGCGATGGACGCTCCGGACGGACCCGATCCCAGATCGCGTGACGGTCGCTTCGACGTGTCCGGCAGCGTCGGCGCGTGCACTGAACCTGAAGATCAGGCTTGCCGTGACGCCCGCCAGCGCCAGCGCGCCGGCCATCACCAGCAGCAGCATCTGCATCGAGGCCGATCGCTTTTCCAGCGAAGCGTCCGCCGCCGCCAGCGCGACCGGGGCCGTGGCGCGTTGCGGCGCGGGCGCGACATCGGCCTGCGGGCTTGCCGGCGGCTCGGCCGCGGCAAGCCGCGGATTGCCTGATGGACTGATCGCGCCGGAGGCGTCCGGCCAGCGCGACGCGACGGGCGATGACGGCGCAAGCGCGTCCGGAGCGATTGCGCGCGGGCTGTTCTGGATAGAGGCAGGCGCTGACGCCGCCGGCCTGCGGTTCGGCGTTGACGCCGGTGTCCGGTTCGACGCGTCAATTCGGCGCGCGCATCGGCGACCGATTTGGACACCGTCGGGCTCTGCTGCGGTGGAACCGGATTGCTGGCTGCCGCTGAAGGCGGCGCGGTCTTCGATGGCGGAGAAAGGTCCTGCGGCGTGGCGCGCCCGGCCGTTTCGCGCTCTTCGCGGCTGTACCAGCACTGACGCTTGGTGGCGCGATCGAAGCGGTAATACCAATGGTGGCCTGCCGGTGTCGTGCCCTTTGGACCGGACAGGCAATTGTCCGCGGTTTTGGCGCCGCTCTCCGGAACGGCGGCGAAACTGGTTCCCGCCAGAATGGTGGCGAAGATAGCTGAGGCGAACTTCGCGGAATGGTTTGACATGGTGCATCCCCGGTGACGATACGCAACCCCTCACGCCGCAAGTTCTCGTTAAAGACTTGGGTCGTAATGGGCCGCAATTCCGGAGCGGATAGGGCTTAATTGGGGCTCGCCGGCCCTAACTGTGGGCGTGGAAGGCGCTCGGAAAACAGGCGCGGGATTACTGCTTCGACGATGTCCAGGTTCCGCTGCAGCCGTCCGAACGGCGGAAGGTTCCGGAGCCGCTGCGGCCGGATGTGCGGCCGGTGCTGATGACGGTGATGCCATTGTAGTTGCCGACCGAGTGGGAGACGCCACTGGCATTGATGGTCCCTGTGAGGCCCTCGCCAATGATCCTGCCACTGGTCACGACAACAGCGGTTGTGGAACTGCCGCCGCATCCCACCGAACTGACGACCCACGCGCCGTCGAAATTTCCGCCGCCGCCACCACCGCCACTTTTCCGCGAAGCGCGGCGCGGCTCGTCTGCTTCAGGCTTGGGTTTGCTGCGCCGTGCCGGCTCCGACTGCGCGCGGTGATTCACGCGTGCCCGACAGCGACTTCTCGTCATTGCCGACACTGCCGCCGGCGCTGCCTTGCGCGAACGCCAAATCCGAGCCGAACGAAACTGACGTCAACAGGCAGATCAGGCCGATCCCGATCGAACGTTGAACCGCGTTTTGCATAATGGCTTGTTTCCAATAGACGAACTAATTCTGATGGCGGCCGGTCCCGTCGGCGCATACGGCATCGACAATGCGGCAAGATTTGCCAGTCTTGTTGCACTCGTCAAGCGCCGCATCCTTGGCCCGCTGCACGGTGTCGCGCTGCATCAGCGACCAGGATTTCCCCGAGGCCGCAAAGGCGCCGCACTGCTTGCCGTAGAAGCTCAGCTCGATCGGACATTTGCCGCCGCTGCAATTCCCCTGTGCCTCGTCCACGGCGGCGCGGCGCGAAGCGTGCTTCCAGGATATGCCGAACTTGTTGCTGTCGGGACCGTAGACGATCGAGCCCCACGGCTTCAGATCGTCCATCTTGCGCAGCCGCGTCAGCACGCCCTCGGTGGGCTCGCCGGTCGGCGTCATGTTGGTCTTTTGCTGGAACTGGCGGATCGCGACCCGCATGCCGTTCTTGCTCTCCAGCGGCTCCGGATCGAAATTGTGCTCGTAGAGCCGATCGCTCAATTCGCGCAGCAGGATGCTATCCTTGATCGGGATGCGGTCGGGATCCGGACGCAGCGTATCGGCCAGACGCGGCTCCGGCGGCGACCACGATGGCGGCCTGCGGCGATGCGGGCGATGCCGACGGCGCCACGAAATAGAACGTGCCGTCGATCGGCGAGGAGGACACCCAGGGCTGCTGCGAGCCGCCGGTTTCGCGCTTCACGGCGAGCCCGACCTGGTTGAAGGTCTGGAAGATGTCGAGCCCCGACTGCTTGATCGTCGCGGCCAGCGCCTTGGTATAGGGGCTGTGGCCGTCGGTGCCGTCCTGCGCGACATTGCCGGGCTGGGTGGCGTAGGAGATCAGCGTGCCCTCGGGCGCGCGCATCTGGGCGAGGCCGCCGTCGGAGGCGCGCAAGCCGCGTGCGCCGAACGGGTTGTTACGGCAGGCATCGAGGATCACCATGTTGAGGCGGGTGCCCGATCCCTGCATCTGGCGCAGCACGAGGTTGACGTCGACCATCTGGAAATCGACGTCGGCCTCGCGGGTCGGATTGGCGCTGACCGGCACCAGATAGTTCGAGCCGGAGACCTGGACGCCGTGGCCGGCATAATAGAACAGCGCGACGTCGGCGCCCTGGACCTGCCGGCCGAAATTCTGCACGGCGGTATCCATGGCCGATTTGTCGAGATCGAGCTGGGCGCGGCCGCCGATCAGGGTGAAGCCGAGCCCGCCAAGCGTCTCGGCCATCAGCGCCGCGTCGTTGCGGGGATTGTCGAGCCTGGTGACGTTTTGATAGGCGGAGTTGCCGATCACCAGCGCAACGCGCTTCTCGGCCGAAGCGGGCACGGCGAATAGCGGCGAAAGCAATATCGCCAGCGTCGCCAACATCCAGATCTTACCGCCGCAAGCCCCGCGCATCCGCAATGAGTCCCCTGCAATATGGCGGGAGAGTACCAGCGAGTTCGCGTGGCGAAAAGCGTCCGCCCACCTGGCCGGGCGCGTCTTAATCTCGCGGTCTGAGTACAGCTTTGAAGGCGGCTTTGCGGCCCTGCGACCTCAGTTTTTCAAAACGATACGTCCCACCACCTTGCCGGCGCGCAGCTCTTCGATCCACTTCTGGACGTCGGCCATCGGTTCTTCCTTCATCGGCGTCGGCTTGATCTTGCCGGCCCGCGCCAGCGCCATCAGTTCCTTGCCCTCGGCCAGCGTGCCCACCATGAATCCCTCGATGGTCATGCGCTTGTAGACCCATTGCACCATCGGCAGGCTGAAATTGCCGCCCATCAGGCCGGAGACCACGATCTTGCCGCCACGCGCCACCACCGACACCGCAAACGCCATCGATTTCTCGTTGCCGGCAAAGTCGACGATCTCGTCGAAGCCGCCCTCGGTCTCCTTGATCATGCGCCGCGCCACTTCCGGCTCGGACGGATCGTAGGCCACCGCGGCGCCGTTCTTCAGGGCGCTCTCGCGCGCAGCCGCGCTCAAATCCGCCACCGCGATCTTCTGCGTGAACATCGCCTGCGCGAACGACAGCCCCATCATGCCGACGCCGCCGAGCCCGATCAGCAGCAGATTGCGTTGCCGCGGACGGTCGACCAGGCGCTTGAGCGCGCCATAGGCGGTGACGCCGGAACACATCAGCGTCGCGGCCTGGTTGACCGGCAGCGGATCGTAATCCAGCAGATATTTTGCGTCCGGCACCAGCACGTGGCTGGCAAAGCCGCCGTCGATCGAGACGCCGAGGAAGCGTTGCTTGACGCAGAGGTTCTCGTCGCCATTGGCGCAGTCGCGGCACTGGCCGCAACCGATCCAGGGGAAGACCGCCTGCTTCTTGCCGATCAACTCCCTGGGCGCGTCGGGGCCGACCTCCTCGACCACGCCCGCGATCTCATGGCCGAGCGTGAACGGCAGCGTCATGCCGCGCGTGGTGTCGAGCCGCTTGCCGCCGCCGAGATCGGCGTAACCGTCCTGGATATGCAGGTCGGAATGGCACAGCCCGCAACGTTCGATGCGGACGAGCACTTCTCTGCCTGCCGGTTTCGGCGTGTCGACGATGGTTTCGCACAGGGGCGCATCGAATTTGACCAGCGATTGGCGACGCAGCAGCGCCATGGCATTTTCTCCTCAGGGCACGTTTGATTTTGTGCTTCGTATATCGGTCAATTCGCGGGCCATGGCAACAAAACCCGAGACCGGGACGGTCTCGGCGCGCCGTGTGGCATCGACCTCGGCGGCCGCGGCGAGCCTCGCCGGATCGACCGACAGCGATTTGAGGCTCTGCCGCAGCATCTTCCGGCGCTGGCCGAAGGCGGCCGCCGCCACCTGCTCGAGCGCGCGGCGGTCGCAGGGTTCCGGCGCGCCGCGCGGCACCAGCCGCACCACCGAGGAGGTGACCTTGGGCGGCGGCACGAAGGCCGCCGGCGAGATGTCGAACAGGATCCTGGTCTCGGCGCGCCAGTTGGCGAGCACCGCCAGCCGGCCATAGGCCTCGTCGTCTTCCTTCGCCACGATGCGCTCGGCGACCTCGCGCTGAAACATCAGCACCATCATGTCGTACCAGGGCGGCCAGGGCTCGATCGAGAGCCAGTCCACCAGCAATTGAGTGGCGATGTTGTAGGGCAGGTTGGCGACGATTTTGGCGCGTTCGCCGCCGAGCAGGGGGCGGGGATCGAAAGTCTGCGCATCGGCGTGCACGATCTCGAGCCGGCCCGGATAGCGTTTGGCGATCGTGTCGAGCGGCGCCAGTGCGCGCTCGTCGCGCTCGACCGCAATCACCCGCCGCGCGCCGAGTGCCAGCAACGCGCGCGTCAGCCCGCCGGGACCAGGGCCGACCTCGATGACGGTGGCGCCTTCGAGCGGCCCCGCGGCGCGCGCGATCCGCGCCGTCAGGTTGAGGTCGAGCAGGAAATTCTGACCGAGCGATTTGCGTGCCGACAGGGAATGTTCGCGGATGACGTCGCGCAGCGGCGGCAGATCGTCGATCGCGGTCATCTATGGCCCGGCCGCGGCCATGCGCGCGGCGAGCCGTAACGCCGCAACCAGGCTCGACGGATTGGCGCGGCCGGTGCCGGCGATATCGAACGCCGTGCCGTGATCCGGCGAGGTGCGGATGAAAGGCAATCCCAGCGTGACGTTGACGGCGTCCTCGAAGGCAATGGTCTTGATCGGGATCAGCGCCTGATCGTGATACATGCAGATCGCGCAGTCATAGGTTTTTCGCGCGGCATCGTGGAACATGGTGTCGGCCGGCAACGGCCCGCGGGCCTCGATGCCTTCGCGGCGCAGGATGTCGACCGCCGGCGCGACCACCTCGATATCCTCCATCCCGAGCGAGCCGTCTTCGCCGGCATGCGGGTTGAGACCCGATACCGCAAGCCGCGGCCTGGCGAGGCCAAAGCGGGCCTTGAGGTCCGCAACCGCAATGCGCGCCGTCCTGACGATCAGGTCGGTTGAGAGTTCGGCGAGCGCCTCGCGCAGCGAAAGATGGATCGTCACGGGAACGACGGCAAGCGCCGGCGACCACAACATCATCACCGGCTGCGGCGCCACGCCGCCATTGGCCGCAAGCTCGGCGAGAAATTCGGTATGGCCGGGATGGCGGAAGCCGGCGCGGTACAGCACGCTCTTGGCGATCGGGTTGGTGACCACAGCGCTGGCGCGGCCGGCCCTGACATGATCGACCGCCTGACGGATCGAAGCCAATGCGGCGTCGGCGCTGGTCTCGTCCGGCGCGCCGGGCCGCGCCGTCGCCACCTGGCCGGTCGCGACCACAGGCACGGCGCGGGCAAATTGAGCGGAGGCATCCTCGGGGCTGGCGTCGGCGAACTCGATGTTCAGTCGAAGCGTCTTGGCGCGGTCGGCGAGGAAATCGCGGTCGCCGAGCAGATAGAACGGCGGAAGCCCCAGTTCATTGCGCCGCGACCACGCTGCGAGGGCGATGTCGGGGCCGATGCCCGCGGGCTCGCCGGATGTCAGCGCGAGGGGCTTTGCCATGCGTCAACGATATTCGATCATCGCGGCTTTGCGGATTTCCTGCAGGTAGTCTTTCGATTTCTTTTCGTATTTCTCGGTGTACATCTTCTCGCGGATTTCCCGCTTCTTCGGCGTGTCGACGGTGGTCGGCTTGCGGCCGCACAGCGCCACCATTTCCACGCCCTGCTTGGTGATCTCGGGCGCGGTCAGATGACCGATCGGGGTCTTGTCGAGCAGTTCGCGAAGCGGGCCGGGGAGGTCGGCGGACGTCCTTGTGACGACATCGCGGATCGCGGCGTTCTGCATCGACTTGAAGTAGGAATTGGCCGCCTCACAGGTCCGGACGCGTTCGCGCAATGCCTCGGCTTCTTTTTTTCGCAATTCGATCGCGGCCGGTGCGGCGCCCTTCGGCACGATCAGAATGATCGGCTGCATCTGGTATTCGAACGCCTCGGTCTTGGTTTGCTCGCCGCCTTCCTTGGCGGCAGCGGCGACATCCTTTTCGCCGACCTGGAGACTCTCCTTGAAGCGGCCGCGCACCAGGCTGGTCCAGACCATGTCGGCCTTGAGACGGGCTTTCAAGGTGTCGGGCCGGATGCCCTGGCTCTCCAGCGATTTCGTCAGCTGGTCCGACGTGATCCGCATCCGCGAGCCCATGGACGCGTAGGATTGATCGACGTCGCTGACGCCGGGATCGACGCCGTATTTCTTGCCTTCCTTGATCTTCACCTTTTCGTCGATCAGCTGGTTGATCACTTCCTGCCGCGGCATCTGCTTGTGGGTGGTCAGGAAGTTCAGCTTGGTGCGCTGCTCGATATCGTAATTGGTGATGGGGTCGCCGTTGACCAGCACCGCCACGGACTGCGCGCGCAGCGGCGACGCGCTGACCGTCAGCGCGGCCAGCGCCAGGGCACAGCCGGCGATCAGCGACCGGATGAGATGAGGTCCAGGCTTGATGGTCGTCATGGTCATGTCAGGTTTATCAACCAATTCGATCCGCCATGCGCGGTTTGGTCTCCCGCAGGGCCTGTTGCTAATAGATGGTGCCGCCGGTGGCCGATGTGGACGTGTTCGCAATGGTACGCAGGCCGATCTGCAGCATGAAGGCGTGACTGAGGACCGGCGGTGTCGAGCCGGCGGAGTAGGCATAGGACGTCACATAGTTTGCGGCGAGGACGAAGCAGTCGTCCACATAGCCTGCGCCGACGATGTATTGATTGAGCTTGTTGGCTTCAAGATCCCAGCGCGCCGATCCCGACACCACCCAGTTCGCCGCCAGTTTGACCGAGGCGCTGCCGAGCAGGCCTTCGCGCCGCGTCAGGTATCCGAGCTGCGGCTGGGCCGCATAATTGCCGTACAGCAGGCTCACCGACCAGCGGTCGAATGCCGCGCGCCCTTCGGCCTCGAAGCGGTTGATGTCGAGCGTCGCTTCATCCATGCGCGAGCGCACGCTGAACGTATAGGTCCGGTTCGGCGAATAGCTGACGCGGGCGACATAATCGGAGCGCGTATTCTGCAGGCCGGAATCGAGGCCGGTATTGGTCGCGTCGGCGACCGCGAACGAGTTCATGCCGAACAGCTGGTAGGACTGTCCGAACAGCACATTGACGCTGCCGCCGCGGTCGAACTGAGTGGTCGCCTGCACGCCGACATTGGCGCGGCCGCCGCCCTCGACGCGGTCATAGCCCGAGAACTTGTCGACCGAGAACAGGTTGGAGGCGTCGAACACCAGGCTCTGCGCGTCTTCGTTCGGAAGCTTGCCGGCGTAGGTTTCGTTCGGGCGGATGATGACCTGCGCGATCGGCTCGAGCGTGGTGCTGCCCCACGGCTGAACGTTGATGAAGGGATAGCGATATTCGAGGCCGACGGTCGGCATCACGCGCAGCGCCTGGGTGTCGCCGACGGGCAGGAAATTCGAAACGCCCGGCTGGTTCGAAATCGAGGAATTGATGGCGTCGGCGCGAAGGATCGCAAACGGCGTCCAGATTTCACCGAAGGGGTCGGTATATGACCGCCGCCATTGCGCCTCGCGCCGTCAAGCGCGTGTAGGTGCCGGGCACGCCGCGCAGCAGGCACTGCGAGGGCGTCCGCGCCAGCGGATCGGCTGACGTCGTCGTGCACAGGCTGGCCGTGTTCGCCAGTGTCGTGATCGGGTCGAAGGCCGCGTCGCTGCGCGACAGGTTGGTGAAATTGGTCTTGTAGCTGACCTCGCCGCCGAAGATCGGGCTGTTGATCACGTTGGAATAGTCGATGACCGGATAGATGACCGGAACCTGCTGCTGGTTTCCGGAGTAGCTGAGGTAGTAGATCGTGCGTGCGTCGAAGAAGCTGCGATTGCCGACACCGGTCAGATAAAGCTGCGAGATCGCTTCCGTCGGCAGGCTGAGGAACGATCCCAGCGGATCCTTGTACTGCGCCAGCCGGTAGTCGGACATGAAGTAGTAGTCGGTCAGCAGCACGCCGTCCCAGCCCCAGGTCCATTTGTCGTTCAGCGCGAACTGGCCCTTGGTGTCGATGCCGCCGCGGAACTGGCGATCGCCGGGCTGGCCGGCGAAGGCTTTTTGGTCGAGCTGATCGATGCCGTAGGCGCGGATCTGATAGGAGCCGTCCATCAGGCGCTGGCGGAATTCGCCCTGGAACAGCACGCCCTGCCGGGTCGTGAAGCGTGGATTGAAGGTCGCGTCATAGTCCGGCGCGATCGCCCAGTAGAACGGGGTTTCGACACCGTAGCCGAAGGGCGTGTACGTGCTGATGGCCGGCATCAGGAAGCCGGTCTTGCGCTTCACGGTCGGATCGGGCGTCGAGAAATACGGCAGATACGCCATCGGAACGCCGAAGAATTCGAGCTGCGCGTTCTCGAAATACAGCATCTTGTCGGTCTGGTCGTGGATGATGCGCGCGCCCTTGACCTGCCACAGCGGCGGCTTCTTCGGATCGTCCGGCAGGGCGCGCAGGCGGTATAGACGCCGTTTTCGAACACCGTGTAATTGCCGTTGGTCCGGTCGGCGCGGGTCGCGGCCATCCGCGTCGCATCCTCGGTATCGACGCGCAGCGAATCGACGAAACCGTCACGGTAATCGTCGCTCAAATCCATGATGTTGGCGTAGGTGACCTTGCCCGCGGCATCCGTCATGCGGATGTTGCCCTCGGCATGCAGGCGCTTGGTCTTCTGGTCGTAGATGACCTTGTCGGCCTCGACGCTGGTGCCGTTGTAGAACATCTGCACGTTGCCGACCGCCGACACACGCTGGTTGTTGTAGTCGTAGTCGACCTCGACGGCCTGCACGAGCATCTGCCCGTCATTGTTGACGGGCCGTGGCGGCGGCTTGGGCGGGCGCGGATTGTAGGTGAAGCCTTGCGCGGAAGCCGGCGCCGTCCAGCCAAGACCGATCACGCGCGGCAAGCGCGATGCAGCCGAGCAGGGCTACGATGGGGGCGCTGACGGCGGCCAAGCGGCTCCGATGGCGGCGCAACGGGGTGCGCCGCCTGAACGCAGGCGACCTCAACTGGCGGGCGGCGACAACGGCCACTACCCGTCCTCCTGGTACAGCAAGGCCAAAAAGCCGGTGAGGCCGCCCACACACACGGGCAACCACGCCGCAGCGATAGGATGCATCAACTCGGCCTTGCTCAAATCCTCAGTTACTTTCGACAGAACGTAGAGCAGAAAGCCTGCACCCACGCCACTCAAAACCATCTTTTGCACGCCGCCCATCCGGAAGAAGCGAAGGCTCACGGACGCGGCCAGCATCACCATCGCAGCCAGCAAAAACGGCTGCGCAATGAGCTTGTGGTACTGCAACCGGTAGCCGGCCGTCGCAAAGCCGGAGCTCTCGGAAGACCGGATATAGCCCGGGAGTTGCCAAAAAGACACAGTCTCCGGCGTGGAGAAACTGTTGCGGACCTGGGCCGGCGTCAGCGTGGTCGCGAGATAGTAGGTGTCCTGGTCGATCGGCGGCTTGTCGAGCGAGTATCGGCGCACCGATTTGAACGCCCAGCGCCCGTCTTCCAGCGAGGCCTCGCGCGCCTCGATTCGTTCCTTGAACTGCAGGTCTGTATCGAACCGGAACACCGTGAGCCCGGTCAGCCGCTCGCCCTGCTGCTCGCTGCGGGCGGCATTGATGATCGACTGGCCCTCGCTGTTGATCTGGTTGAGCCAGAAGCCGGCCGCGTCCTGGATGCCGCCGCCGGGCGCCGAGCCGAACAGCTCCGCCTCCATCCGCTTGGAGAGTTCGCGCAAGTTCGCCGACACCGGATTGTAGGCGGTGGTCGCCACCAGGCCGAGCAGGATGGCGCTGGCGAGTGCGGGTGCGATGAACTGCCAGGCCGAAACGCCGGCGGCGCGCGCGACCACGAGCTCGAGCCGTCGCGACAGCGCGAGATAGCAGGTCATCGCGCCGATCAGGACGCAGAACGGCATCAGCTTTTCGAGCAATTGCGGCACGCGGAACAGCGATGTCTCCGCCACCGTGATGGCGGAGGCCGAAACCAGGCCCGAGGTCTTGCGCACCATCTCGATGTAATCGACCAGCACCAGCAGCACGAAGATGCTCGCAAACACGCCCACCGCCGCGATCAGGAAGCGGCCGGCGAAATAACGCCCGAGCGTATTGGTCAACATGCTCATGCTGTGACCGGCCGTCCGAGGAGCCGCGCGATCCGCGCATTCGATCTGTTGATGGCCTCGATCAGGGCGGCCGGCGGTTCCACCACCACGCCGCCGACGATCATCCACAGGCCGATCCCGATCGAGGCGAACAGCATCGAGTACTGGATCAGCGCCGCGGCGGGCGTCTTCACCGTCAGCACCGAGCAGGCGAATCCGGCCATGCGCAGGCCGAACACCGCGAGAATCGAACCGCCGATCGAAAAATTGCGGCTCTGGCGCGTGGTGCGCGGCGTGCCGAGAAACGCAAACGTCAGCACCGCGAAGGCGAACGGATAGACCGGCGCCATGAAGCGGTCATGCAATTCGGCGCGGAACTGGCCGCCCATCTGCTTGAAGACCGGATCGTCTTCATCGGGCGAAACCAGTTCCCAGATGTAGCGTTCGCGAATCCCGAGCGCGACGTCGCGGCCTTGCGAGAATTTCGACATGTCGAAAGCGTAGCGGCCGAACGCCACCAGCGCGGGGTCGCGCTTGCCGACCTCGAATCGCTCGAGATTGCCGTCCTCGAGGATCAAATACGAGCCGGTGTCGGTTTTCAGCACCGTGCCATGGTCGGCGATGATGGTGACGCGTTCCTTCGGATCGCGGCGATCATCGACGAAGATGCCGCCGAGCACGCCGCCGGGCAGGCGCTCGCGAATCCGGATGGTGAGGTTCTGGTCGAGCTGGGCAAAGCGGCCGGGCTGCAGGATGTTGGTCAGCACGTCGGCGGTGATCTCGGCGTCCCATTGCTTGATCCGGCGCATGCCGTCGGGGGCGAGGTAGGCGCCGATAAAGGCGACCATCAGCGCCACCACGCAGGTGGCGAAGAAAAACGGGCGGAACAGCCGGAACGGCGAGAAGCCGGCGGCATTCATCACGATGATTTCGGAGTCGGTGGCGAGCTTGTTCAGCGTATGCGAGATCGCGATCATCAGCGCGATCGGCGCGATGATCAGGACAAGGGCGGGAATCACCAGGCTGGTGATGCCGAGGAAGGTGAGGATGGTCTGGCCCTGGCTCGTCATCAGGTCGATGCCGCGCAACGCCTGCGTAATCCAGATCACGCCCGTCAGGCTGACCAGGACCAGCGCAAACGACGCAAGCGTCGTGCGGAAGATATACTTGTCGATCGACCCCATCGTTACCGCACGGTCCCACCTTGCGCGACGGAAGCGCGGCTTTCGACCAAATCCCTGAAGAGCCGGGATCCCCAATGGTCGCGCCGCCAGCCTTCCAGCCCTCTACTTTCTCACTACCATCCCTTTGATCCGTCAACAAAATGGCCGCGCCATGGCACCCTTAGGATATGGTTAACAATTCAAGCCGATGTGGCCGGGACGGCCACGGCGGCGCTTGGCAGTGCGGCGGCTGACAGGTCATAGTGCGGCAAATCAACGGTCCTGATCGATCCGGACCGCCATCCAAGCGAACAAGACGAGAATAATCCGAATCATTCGGGCCCGCTCCGGGTCCTCAAAACAGCCCACAATTCTGGAGGATTTGCCTATGTCCGACGCCGTCAAGGTCGGCTTTGTCCCGTTTTCCGCGGCGTCCCGCGGCATTTTGGTGGTGTTTTGCGACGATGGCCTTGAAGTTTGGCGCCGCCAGCCGGAAAGCGCTGGGGACAGCGGCCAATACCATCAAGCGCGCGGCGGCCACCAACCAGTTCAAGGGCAAGAGCGCCTCGACGCTGGACATCCTGGCGCCCGAGGGAATCAAGGCGCAGCGCCTGATCGTGATCGGCGCCGGCAAACCCTCCGACCTGAAGGAGAAGGATTTCCTCAAATTCGGCGGCCTGATCGCCGGCAAGCTCAACGCCGCCAGCGATGCCGTCACCATTTCGGCGGAACTGCCCGATGGCGCGATGGCGCCGGAGCAGGCGGCCGCGATCGCGTCGGGCATCCGGCTTACGCGCCTACCGGTTCGACCGCTACAAGACCAAGAAGAAGGACGGCGAGAACGGCGCGCTGCGTGCCGACATTTCGATTGCGGTCGGCGATGTCGGCGCCGCGCGAAAAGCCTTCGCGCCGCAATCCCATGTCGTCGATGGCGTGATCATTGCGCGCGAGCTCGTCAACGAGCCGCCGAACGTGCTCTATCCGATCGAATTCGCGCGCCGCGCCAGCCAGCTCAGGAAACTCGGCGTCGATGTCGACGTGCTCGACGTCAAGGCGATGACCAAGCTCGGCATGGGCGCGTTGCTCGGCGTCGGCCAGGGCTCGACGCGACCGAGCCGGACCGTGATCATGCGCTGGAACGGCGCCAAGAAGGGCGAGCAGCCGGTCGCCTTCATCGGCAAGGGCGTTTGCTTCGACACCGGCGGCATTTCCATCAAGGGCGCCGCCAGCATGGAGGACATGAAGGGCGACATGGGGGGCGCCGCCTGCGTCGTCGGCCTGATGCACGCGCTGGCGGCGCGCAAGGCCAGGGTCAACGCGGTCGGCGCCATCGGCCTGGTCGAGAACATGCCCGACGGCAACGCCCAGCGTCCCGGCGACATCGTCACCTCGATGTCGGGGCAGACCATCGAGATCATCAACACCGACGCCGAAGGCCGCCTGGTGCTGGCCGACGTGCTCTGGTACGTGGCGAAGAAGTTCAAGCCGCAATTCATGGTCGATCTCGCAACGCTGACCGGCGCGATCATGGTAGCGCTCGGCACCGAGCACGCCGGCCTGTTCTCCAACAATGACGAACTGGCGGAACGGCTGAGCAAGACCGGCCTCGAGACCGGCGAGAAGGTCTGGCGCATGCCGCTCGGCCCCGAATACGACAAGCAGATCGATTCGCAGTTCGCCGACATGAAGAACACCGGCACGCGCAACGGCGGCTCGATCACCGCCGCCCAATTCCTGCAGCGCTTCGTCGACGATACGCCGTGGGCGCATCTCGACATCGCGGGAACCGCGATGGGCGCGCCGAAAACCGACATCAATCACAGCTGGGGTTCGGGCTACGGCGTTCGCCTGCTCGAACGGCTGGTCGCGGAATACTACGAATCCAGGAAGTAGGCCCAACGAAGATCTGAAGCAAAATCTGCAGGAAAACCTGTATGACGGAAGTCCTGTTCTATCATCTGCAGAACATGTCGCTCGAAAGCGTGTTGCCGCCGCTTCTGGAAAAATCGCTGGAGCGCGGCTGGCGCGTGGTCGTGCAATCGACCTCGCCGGAGCGCGCCGACGCGCTCGATGCGCATTTGTGGACCTACAGCGACGATTCGTTTTTGCCGCACGCGACCTGGCGCGCCGGCGACGCGCAGGATCAGCCGATCATCCTCTCGATCGAGGAGGGCAATCCGAACCGCGCCAATGTCCGCTTCCTGATCGACAACGCGGACCTGCCCGCCGACAGCGACAGCTACGAGCGTCTGGTTCTGGTGTTCAATGGCGAGGATGCCGACGCGCTCGCCGCTGCGCGCGAGCGCTGGACCGCCTGCAAGGCGAGGGGGTTCGAGGTGACCTATTGGCAGGCGGACGAACGCGGCCGCTGGCAGCGCAAGCAATAAGCGGTATAAGGGCAATTAATGATAATTTGAGATTTCGGGCCGGGCGCTTGCGGGGAGCCACGGTCATGCCGCAAAGTGATGTTGGGACAAGGCGTTAGTGCGCGCTCCGGGCGAAGTGGATACCGGTCCGTGTCAATAAAACGCGTCAAGACAAGAGCCTAAGTCCTTGGTCGATCCAAGGCTTTAGGCAGAGGCGGGAGCCTGATCTATCGTGCAGGGAACTACCGGTCGAAAGCCATTGCTGGTGTTGCTGTTGCTCGCACCCATCGTCTCGGGTTGCGCGGGCGTGGCGGATAGGCTGCAATCCGACATCCTGTCGCGGGATGCGGACTGGTTTTCGCGTACAGGCCGGGTGTTCACCCGCAGCATTTCGATCGAGACGCCGCCATTGACGCCGGACCGGCCGGTCACGGCGGAAGATCTCGTCAGCGCCGATGGCGCTTGTCCGGGAATGACCCCGGCGCCCGGCGCGGGCGATGCGAACGCGCTGGCCGACGGCGCGGCCGGCAGTGCGCCGGCGGCGAGGGGTGGAACGGTCGCGCTGGGCCACACCGAATGCGACGTCATCCGCGGCATCGGTGCGCCCGACAACGTCAATCTCTCCAACAATGGCCGCGGCGACCGGGTGGCGGTGGTCACCTTCTCGCGCGGCCCGCGTGCCGGCATCTACACCTTCACCGCGGGACGCCTGAGTTCGATCGAACGCGGACCCGAGCCGGTGGCGCAGCCGAAAGCGGCAAAGCCGAAGAAGAAGCCGGCGGCGACGTAAAGCACAAAGTGCTTTCGCTACGTTTCAGCCCGCCGCTTCGTCATATTGCGAACTTGCTTCCAGCCAGTCTTCCTCGGCGCGCTGCAACGCGCTTGCCGCACCCGCGCGCGCCTTGCTGAGCTGGGCGGCCTGCTTCGGATCGCGCGTGAACAGATCCGGCAGCGCCAGTGCTGCGTCGATCTTGGCGATGATGCCGTTGATGCGGGCGATCTCGGCTTCCGCTTCGGCGATACGCCGCGTTAGCGGCGTGCGCTTTTCGCCTTTCGCGCGTTCCGGCTTGTCGCTTCTATTGTCGCGCTCGGGCGGGCTTCGATCGCGCGCACTGGTGCGCATGCCGCGCGCCGACAACACCATGCGCCGGTAATCGTCGAGGTCGCCGTCGAAAGTCGTGACCGCGCGGTCGGCGACGACCCACAATTGATCGGCGCAGGCTTCGATCAGATAGCGGTCGTGCGAGACCATGATGACGGCGCCGGGAAATTCATTGATCGCTTCGGCCAGCGCGGCGCGGCTGTCGATATCGAGATGGTTGGTCGGCTCGTCCAGGATGATCATGTTGGGGCCGAAGAAGGTCGCCAGTCCCAAGCAGCAGCCGCGCCTTCTCGCCGCCCGACAGGCTCTTGACCAGGGTGTCGCCGGCCTTGCCGGAGAAACCGATCGCGCCGACCCGTCCGCGCACCTTGCTCTCGGGCGCGTCCGGCATCAGCTTGCGGACGTGGTCGTAGGGCGAGCCGTCGAGATTGAGTTCGTCGACCTGATGCTGCGCGAAATAGCCGACCGACAGTTTTTCCGCGCGCGTGATCCGCCCCGAGAACGGCGCCAGCTTGCTGGCGATCAGCTTGACCAGCGTCGACTTGCCGTTGCCGTTGGATCCGAGCAGCGCGATGCGGTCGTCGGTGTCGATGCGCAGCGTCACCTTGTTGAGCACGGGCTTTTTCGGATCGTAGCCGACCGAGACGTCGTCGACCGCGATGATCGGCGGCGACAGCATCTTTTCCGGCGTCGGGAACGAGATCTCGCGCACGTCCTGCGTCACCAGCGCGGTGACCGGCTTCATCCGTTCCAGCATCTTGACGCGCGACTGGGCCTGGCGGGCCTTCGAGGCCTTGGCCTTGAAGCGGTCGACGAAGGCCTGCAGCCGCTTGCGCTCGTCGGCCTGGCGCTTGGCGTGCTTGGCATCGAGCATTTCGCGGGTGGCGCGCTGTTCCTCGAACGACGAGTAGGTGCCCTTGTAGAGCGTCAGCTTGCCGCGATCGAGATGCAGGATCTGGTCGACCGACGTATCGAGCAGGTCGCGGTCATGGCTGATGACGATCACGGTGCGCGGATAATTCGCCAGATGGTCCTCGAGCCACAGCGTGCCTTCGAGATCGAGATAGTTGGTGGGCTCGTCGAGCAGCAGAAGATCGGGCGCCGAAAACAGCGTCGCGGCGAGCGCCACGCGCATGCGCCAGCCGCCGGAGAATTCCGAGCAGGGGCGCGCCTGATCGGCGGTCGAAAAGCCGAGGCCGGACAGGATCGCCGCCGCGCGCGCCGGCGCCGAGTGGGCGTCGATGTCGACGAGGCGGGTCTGGATTTCGGCGATCCGGTGCGGATCGTGGGCGGTCTCGGCTTCGTGCAGCAGCGCGTCGCGCTCGAGATCGGCCTTCAGCACGACGTTGATCAGGCTCTCGGGGCCGTCGGGCGCTTCCTGCGCCAGGCTGCCGATGCGCCAGCGCGGCGGAATCGCGATGCTGCCGGCCTCGAGCGGCAGGTCGCCGCGGATCGCGTGCAAACAGCGTCGATTTGCCGACGCCGTTGCGGCCGACAAAGCCGACGCGGGCGCCGGGCACGATCTGCACCGAGCTGTTGTCGATCAAAAGCCGTCCGGCGATCCGGACCGAAATGTCAGTCATTGAAAGCATGCGGCCTTGTCACCGGAGCCGGCCGCAAACGCAACCCATTTATCGGTGAAATCGGGCCTTTGGCCTCGCCACGGATGCCAGCTCAGTGCAAGCTGTTGTCGCGCCGGCGCAACTCTTCCAACAGTTGCTCCAGATGGGTTGGGAGCGTGGTTTCCGGGCGCATGTACTGCTGCAGCCGTTCGCCGACGCCGTCGCAGATCGATCGCGTGGTCTTGCGATCGATCTGTTCGTGATCGTTGTTGATTCGGCTGCTGTTCATAGCGAGTTCCCGCGTCGCGCTCTTGAGTGAGGTTATGCAGGTCAAGTCATGAGGACGTGATTTGTTTCCCGTTGCCGATCCCGCATACGTCCCTTGCAATAAGCGAATGACGGCGCGAGCCAGGTTCCACGTGCCGGCGAAAAAAAGCCCCGGCGCAATGGGCCGGGGCGTAGTCTGGGGGAGCTCAAATCAGATCAGTAGCAGCGGTTCACCAGCCGCCAGCGCGGGCCCCAGGGGGTCCCGACCAGGCGCTGCACGTAGCAGCCGCCATAGCCGCCGGCGTAATAGGCGGGGCCGCCGACGACGACGCGGGGGCCACCAAAGCCCCAACCATGGTGCCAGCCACCATGATGCCAGCCGCCCCAGGCAGAGGCGGAAGTCGGCGCCAGCGCGGCCACACCCAGCGAAGCCGCGGCAATTGCAACAAGCGAGAGTTTGCGAAGCATGGTCGTCTCCTCGAAGTTTCCGGCGCGCGAGCCGCGCCATCGGTTGGATCGCCTCCCGAGACGATCTGGATGGCGGATGAGCCGCAGATCGTCCGATTGCCTGAGAGCCTAACCCTGCCAAGCTGAACGCAGGCGTCATGGCGGTTGCAGAATGGGTTCACCTTTGTGAAATTGCTGTAATCCGGGGCAGGGCGCGGTTTCGGACGAAACCGCCCCGGAGTGACTGCAAGAGACGCCGCGTTTGCCTGCGGCAAACCCGTCAAAAACCGCCAACAGCGCGTCACCGGGTCGCTTGCCGTCGCAGGACAGCGCCGATATAAGCCCGGCAACTCCCACCCAGCGTTTTGTAAGGACGTAAATCATGGCGATTGAACGCACTTTCTCGATCATCAAACCCGACGCGACCGAGCGCAATCTGACCGGCGCCGTCAACGCGCTGATCGAGAAGGCGGGGCTTCGGATCGTGGCCCAGAAGCGCATTCGCATGACCCGCGAACAGGCCGAGACCTTCTATGCCGTCCACAAGGCGCGTCCGTTCTTCGGCGAACTGGTGGACTTCATGACCTCCGGGCCGGTCGTGGTGCAGGTGCTGCAGGGCGAGGGCGCCGTGCTGAAATACCGCGACGTGATGGGCGCCACCGATCCGTCGAAGGCCGCTGACGGCACCATCCGCAAGGTTCACGCGAAGTCGATCGGCGAGAATTCGGTGCACGGTTCGGACGCGCCGGAGACGGCCGCGATCGAAATCGCGCAGTTCTTCTCGGGCAACGAAATCGTCGGTTAATTCTGGAAGGGCGGCGGGGGCCATAGCGTTTTCGAGCGAAGTGGATTTCCGGTTCGCGTGAAGAAAACGCGTCAAAATAACAAAGCCGCCGCCCAGGGCGGTCGCAAGACCGAAAGGAAGCGCTGTGAACTGGTTGATGCAGATCTTCGATCCGGCGAACATCGGGGCGTTCATCACCCAGTTCCAGAGCGAGATGACCCAGCCGGCGTTCTGGGTCGCGGTCGGCAAGATCATCTGGATCAACGTCCTGCTGTCCGGTGACAACGCGCTGGTGATCGCGCTGGCGTGCCGCGGGCTTGCGCCGCAACAGCGGCTGTGGGGCATGATCTTCGGCGCCGCCGCGGCCGTCATCCTGCGCATCATCTTCACCGGCATCGTCGCGACCCTGATGGAGCTGCCGTACCTGAAGCTGGTCGGTGGCCTCGCGCTGATCGTGATCGCGGCGAAGCTTTTGGTGCCCGAGCAGGAGGACGAGGACAGCGTCCATGCCGCGGCCCATCTGTGGGCGGCGATCCGGATCGTCGTCATCGCCGACATCGTGATGAGCCTCGACAATGTGATCGCGGTCGCCGCCGCCGCCAATGGCAGCGTGCCGCTGTTGATCCTGGGGCTTGCCATCAGCATTCCCCTGATCGTCGCAGGCGCCGCCCTGATCATGGCGCTGCTCAACAAGCTGCCGATTCTGGTGTGGGCCGGTGCCGCACTGCTGGGCTGGATCGCCGGCGACGTGATCGCGACCGATCCGGCAGTTCATCCGAAGCTGGATGCGCTGTTTGCCGGTCCGTTCGGCGCCGGGCTCGACGGCGTGCTGGCCTCGCTCGGCATGGCGCCGCATTTTGCCAATCACGGCAACGGCGGCGAACTCCTGCTCGCCGTGCTCGGCGTCATCGTCGTGCTGGTCGCGGGCACGATCTGGCGCAAGCGCACGCAGCAAAAGCATGCCGAGGAGTCCGCCAAGGCGGCGTGAACGAGCGCGTTTTCGATCCCGCATCGATCAAAATGACCGATGTCGGACGTCGGACCAAGGCCGGTCAGGGCGAAGGGGTCCACTTCTAACTGGCTACCCCTTCGCAAAGTGCTAGGTTTGCGGCTGGTTGACGCGTGTCCTTCGGAGACGCCATGCGACGACGCCAATTTATCACCGGTCTCGCCGCGGCAACAAAACGATGACCGCTCACGATCCCAACTCTCCCGCGCCGACAGGGGCGAGGCGACTGCGATTCGATCGTTATGTCCTCGATTTGGATCGCGGCTGCCTGCTGCTTGACGGGAGCGAGATTGCCCTTCGGCCAAAGACCTTCGCGGTGCTGCGTCATCTGGTCGAAAATTCCGGCCGTCTTGTTTCGAAGGACGAGCTCTTTGCCGCGGTGTGGCCGAATCTGGCGGTCACCGACGATGCGCTGGTGCAGAGCATCGGCGAACTGCGGCGGGCGCTTGGCGGACGATGGCCCGCGCCTGATCAAGACGATTCCGCGCCGCGGCTATCGATTTGAATCGGCTGTGTCGATCGATCGCGCCCGCCGACCCGTCCATGGCCGATGCCACGCCGGGTTCGGCGGCTTTCCAGCGACGACGCTCAAGCGTCGAAGCCCGCTATCCCGGCGCCTGCATGGTCATTGCTGGCTACGGCGCTCACCGGCTGGCGCGGCGGATTGTTCGCCGCTGCTGCTTCGTGGTTTTGCTTGCTGCCGGGGCGCTGTTGATCGGTCGCTCCGACTGGAATTTTTCAGCACCCCGCGCTCTGGCGAGCAATTCTCGAAAACTGCCGAATTGGCGCGAAACCGGCAATCGCCATTCTCCCCTTTGTGAACCAGAGCGACGATTCGGCCCGCGAGTATTTCGCGGATGGATTGACGCAGGACATCATCAACGCGCTGGGCCGGTTTCCGCGACTGACCGTGATGTCATGGAATGCCGTTTTCCCGTACAAGGGCAGACCCGCAAACCCCGGCGGAGATCGCCCGCGATCTTGCGGTGCGCTATCAGGTCGAAGGAAGCGTCCGCCAGACCGGCGACCGCGTGCGCGTGAACGCGCAACTCGTCGACACGAATGGCCAGGTGCTTTGGTCTGCCCGCTTCGACGAGGCGCTTGCGGATGTCTTTGCCCTGCAAGACAAGATCACCACGCAGATCGCCGGGACATTGGCGATCCGCGTGTCGCAGGTCGAACAACGGCGTGTGTTCGCAAAGCCGACCGAAAGCCTCGAAGCCTATGACTACGTGCTGCGCGCGCAGACCGGCGCTGTAGCGTCCGGACGCGCGCAAACATCGTGGAGGCGCGCGTCCTTGCTCAGACGCGCCATCGAGATCGATCCGAACTACGCTGCCGCCTATGCGGCGCTCGCCGAAACCTATCTTGCCGCCACATCGATGGGCTGGGCGGAATCCCCGACCGAATTCCTGAGCCGCGCGGAGGAAATGGCAAACAAGGCGCTCAGCCTCGACGACTTCGACGTGCGGGCGCACATCATCCTCGGCCGCATCCATATTTTCTATCACCGATATCGAGCAGGCGAAGGCGGAGATCGACCGTGCGATCGCGATCAATCCGAACGACGCCAATGGCCTCGCCGGCCGCGGCAATATCCTGATGTGGTCGGGGCAAACCGATGCCGCGATCGAGACGTTGGAGCTGGCGCAACGCATCGATCCCGAGCTCAATCCGCTCGATCGCTTTGCGCTCAGTCTCGCCTACTATCTGAAACGGCGCTACGACGCGGCGATCGAGCAGGCCGAACTCAATCTCCGCAAAACATCCGGCGCGAACTTCAGCCGCATCGTGCTGGCGGCCGCCTATGCGCAGCTTGGTCGATCGGAGGATGCCGCACGGGTCGTGACGACGATCCACCGCGTCGACCCGACCTTCGACGCGCAGGAATTCGGGACCAAGTTTCTGAGCGCCGCCGATCTCGATCACCTGCGCGACGGGTTGCGCAAGGCCGGCCTCTCGACGGAAGAGGCCGGCCGGCGCTGATCGCTAGTCCTTGGGAAGGATCGGCCGGTTCTGGTTCGCTTTGGTGATGTTGCCGGCAAGGTCCTTCTGGAAAAGCTCAGGTCCTTTCGGGGCCGGCGAGCCGAAGACATAGAGCTTGTTGTCGCTGACCAGCCAGTTTTCCGGGTTCGCCACGACGATTTTGCCCAGCGCCAACGCCATCGCGCAGTAATTTCCGAATTGCGGTGCGTAGTGGACGGGATCGGCCTTGAAAAGATCGCGATGCTCCGCGCTCGCAAAGCGGTAGCGATGCTCGTCCCACTGATATTCGAACTCCGGCGTCCCGCGCGTGGGCTTTCCGTCGGTGAAATAGGCGACCGGATCGTAGCCCTTGATCGCGAGCGGCGCGTCCGCGGCGACAGATGCGATCGAGGTCACCAGCGGGAGGGCGGCGACCAGCAGAACGAGGTGAAAGGCGCTGCGGCGAGAGAGGATTGTGCATGGCGAGTTCCCTTTGATTGGGCCTCTCCGGGTACGGGGAGCCCAAATGTGAAGCTTCATCGACGCCGTCAGCAAACCTCAGGGTCAGTGCCGCCGTAACGAGAGAAGCCGAAGGAAACGACGAAAAAGCCCCGAAATTTGCCGATGCAAGCCCGGCAATCGACGCCAACCGGGCGCTAAATGCGGTCGAAACCGCCCTAATGTTTCGGGATAAGCTGCGCGGTTCTGATTGGCCCGCGCGACGTTTTCAGCGAGATCCTTCTGAAACAGCTCCGGCCCGATCGACTTGCCGAAGATATAGAGCTTACCGTCGCTGATCAGCCAGTTCTCCGGGTCCGCCTCGACGATCTCGCCCTGGGCCAGTGACATGGCGCAGAAATTTGCGAACTGCGGCGCGTAGCGCACCGGATCGGCCTTGAAAAGCTCGCGATGCTCCGGGCGGGCAAAGCGGTAGCGGTGCTCGTCCCACTCATATTCGATCTCCGGCAGCCCACGCTTGGGCTTTCCGTCGGTGAAGTAGGCGACGGGGTCATAGCCCTTGATCGCCAGCGGCGCTTTTTCCGCAGCATGGGACCGTGACGCCGCCGCCAACGGGGAGACTGCGACCAGCAAAGCAAAACCACGAATTGCGTTTCGCCGAGAGAAGCTCAGCATCGCGTACTCCCTGCGATCTACCCCGCCTGCGGCCATGCCAACAGGCTCCGCTCGACCGGCAAAACGAGTACCCACACGCGCGTCGATGGGAACTAGGAACTCAATTATAGCTCAACCACCTCTCCAAATCTCGGCGTTGTTGTGTTTCCGCTCGAGGGCGCGGGTGGCAGATCAGGATTTTTCGGATTTGCCCTGCGTCGCGCGAAGCAGATTGTCGCGCAGCGTAGCCACCGTCTTCTGCACCACCGGAAACTCGTCGCCGAGACCGGTCGCCTCGACCAGCGACGAGCCGAGATCCCTTTCGAGCAGACGGCGGCCGGCCGGCGTCAGGCTGACCCGCACCTGTCTCTCGTCGGCGGGATCGCGTCCGCGACGGATAAAGCCCATCTACTCCAGCTTCTTCAGGATCGGCGTCAGCGTGTTGGATTCCAGGAACAGCTTTTCGCCGAGCACTCCGACCGTCTGGTCGTCCTCCTCGCTCAGCGCCACCATGGCGATGTATTGGGTGTAGGTTAGCCCCAGCGCCTCCAGGACCGGCTTGTACGCCCGGCCAAAGGCCAGGTTCGCGGAATAGACCGCGAAGCACAGAAAGTTCGATAGTTTCCGGCCGCTATTATCGGCCTTCGGGGAACGGGACATGGCAACCTCCGGGAGGATAACGACTATTTGCGCCCAATATATATCGTATACGATTAAATCGGAAGGGCTTGACAGGTGGGTAGGAGCAGTTTATTACATCGTACACGATTAGAGCGGATACGATATAACTTCTCAAACATCCAGGAGAGAGCCATGACAAATGCAATCAACACCCCGAAATCATCGACGGCAGACATGAAATTCGAGATCGCCGTCATTCCCGTCTCGGACGTCGATCGGGCGAAGGCGTTCTACGCCAACCTCGGATGGAGGCTCGACGCCGACTATGCCTCCGGTGACGACTTCCGCGTGATCCAGTTCACGCCGCCCGGTTCCAGCGCCTCGGTCATCTTCGGCAAGAACGTCACGGCCGCCGCGCCGGGGTCCGCGCAGGGCCTGTATCTGATCGTCTTCGACATCGCGGCCACCCGCAAGCAATTGCTCGATCGCGGCGTCAAGGTCAGCGAAGTGTTTCATGATGCCGGCGGCGTCTACGCCGGCGCCGACGAGCCCTATCTGTTCGGGCGCAAGCGGATCGGCGGCGAGGATCCCGAGCATCGCAGCTATCGCTCGTTCGCCTCGTTCAGCGATCCCGACGGCAATGGCTGGCTGTTC
This sequence comes from uncultured Alphaproteobacteria bacterium, assembly GCA_963742665.1. GTDB lineage: Bacteria > Pseudomonadota > Alphaproteobacteria > Rhizobiales > Xanthobacteraceae > Bradyrhizobium. The sequence goes on along the minus strand of CAVUNH010000019.1, from coordinate 176,832 downwards.
CAGCAAGTCACGGAGCGGTTGCCCGGACGCGTGGAAGCCGACACGAGCTTCACCTCGTCACCCGATCTCGCCGCAGCGCTGCGCCGTGCGGCGATAGCCCATGGCGAGCACGAGAAGCGGAACGGCGGCCAGCACGACGTGAACTGGCCGGATTGGTACGCCGAGTACATCGTCAAGGAGCAGGCCGGCCAGCCGCTGCCGTTGTGAGCGGGGGCTGTTCGGCCTCGAGAGCGGGATCAGCGGGTTGACCGTGACAACGGACCATTCTTCTCGTGCCCCGGACGCAGCACGCGCGCTGTGAGCCGGGCCCCGTTCTACTTTGCATGGGGTTGTTTTCGCGATTTTGTGTCCGGGTCGACTGGTATCTAGCGCCGCACGATCGATCCGGAGCGTCCGACCAGCCGCGCCAGTTGCTTGAAACGGCTGCCGACGCGGTCGGCGACGAGATCGACCATGCGGTGCTCGAACACCAGCATCAGCTTGCGGCCGCGGCTGCGGAAATGCGTCGCGGGCAACACGCCGGTGCGCGCCGCCGAGATCAGATGCGCGACGCGGAACGCCGCGCCGAGAATCCGTGCCCGCTCGTCCATCGCCGGCGGCACCAGGTTGCGGATCGTCTCCGGCGGCTCGTTTTCCTCGCTCAGACCCGCGTAGCGATAGAACACCGACAGCGCGACAAAGGCGCGGCCCTGGTGGCTGACCGAGCCGAAATTGCCGTTGGTGATGAGGCTCAGCGTCTCTTCGCCGCGATGGTCGGGATGCACCCGCCAGCCGATGTCGGACAACAGGCACGCGGCATGACGCAGGCGGCGGTCTTCCTCGGTCTCGCGCAGCTTCACCACCCTGACCAGCCGATCGGTCCAGCCGACCAGTTCTTCGGCATGGCGGGCCGAGCGCGACAACAGCCCGTTCAGCGTCTGCGCGGCGCAGATGAAGCCGTCTCGCGCGCGCTCGGATGGCGGAAGCATCTCGTACAACAGGCCTTCGCGTACGCCAAAGGTCGAGAACACGATGGTCTTCGGCCGCGCGACGCGGATGATGTATTCGAGCACCAGCGCCGCATAGGTCAAAAGCGGCCGCCGCGCGTCGGCGATGATCTCGATATTGGCCAGCATGTTGGCCGCCGCCAGCCGCCGCAGCCGCTGCGCGAAGTCGAGCGCATCCGCGGCCGGAATCGAATAGCCGTGCATCACCCGCAGCGGATAGCCGCTCTGGACGATGTGGATGCGCGCCAGTGCACGCCAGGTGCCGCCGACCGCGTAGAAGGTGCGGCCGCGGCCGGCCTTGAGCTGGGCCACGTCCGACAGTTCGTCGCGCACGATGCGCTCGGCGCGCTTCAGCGATTTGTCCGCCAGATCCTGCAGCGCCAGGCTGCCGAGCGGCAGCGTCACGCCGCTGCGGACGCGGTTGCCGTGGACGTCGATCAGTTCGAGCGAGCCGCCGCCGAGATCGCCGACGATGCCGTCGGGATTGTGCACGCCTGAGACGACGCCGAGCGCCGATAATTTGGCCTCGCGCGGGCCCGACAGGATCTGAATGCGCGCGCCGCAGATGCGTTCGGCCTTGGCGATGAAATCAGCGCCGTTGGAGGCGTCGCGGCAGGCGGCGGTGGCGATCGCGTAGACGCGGCCGACTTTCTGGATCCGGCACAGTGCGCGAAAACGCCGCAGCGAGGTCAGCGCCTTGGCGACGGCGTCGGGCGCCAAAAGGCCGGTGCTCTGAACCTCGCGGCCGAGCCCGCACAGCGCCTTTTCGTTGAACAGGGTGACGAGGCTGCGCGCCATCGTTTCATAGATGACGAGACGAACCGAGTTCGATCCGATGTCGATGACCGCGACGCTGGAAGCGCGCTTGCGCGGCCGCTTCACCGCCAAACTCCCTTATGACGACGGCTGACGCTCGTTACGGCGCGTGAGGCGGCGCGGCGAAGATTCCTTGAGAGACTTTCCACGGCCTGACAGACTCGGATTCGTCATGAAGTAGTTGTGCAGATTGAACGGCTCTTCGCCCTTCGCGGCCTTCATACGCGTTGACGACCCGTCGGGCAACAACTGCCAGCTCTGCTCGGTATCCTTCAGGTTCGCGACCATGATCTGTTCGAGAACCTGCTGATGCACCGTGGGATTTTGCAGCGGGCAGAGGATTTCGACGCGGCGGTCGAGGTTCCGCGGCATCATGTCGGCCGACGAGATATACACAGCCGCTTTTGCGCTCGGCAGGCCCTGGCCCATCCCAAAGCAGTAGATTCGGCCGTGTTCCAGGAAACGGCCGATGATCGATTTGACGCGGATGTTTTCCGACAAGCCCGGGCAGGCCCGGCCGCAGGCAGCAGATTCCGCGCACCACCAGCTCGATCGACACGCCGGCCTGGGAGGCCTCATACAACGCGTCGATGATGTCGGGGTCGACCAGCGAGTTCATTTTCATCCAGATCACGCCGGGCTTGCCGTGACGGGCGTGGTTGGTCTCGCCGTGGATGTGTTCGATGATGCGCTTGCGCAGCGTCAGCGGCGACACCGCCATGCGCTCGATGTCGGAAGGCTCGGCATAGCCGGTGATGTAGTTGAACACCCGCGCCGCATCGCGCCCGATAATCGGGTCCGAGGTGAAATACGACAGGTCGGTGTAGATGCGCGCGGTGACCGGATGATAGTTGCCGGTGCCGGTATGGACATAGGTGGTGAGATTGCCGCCCTCGCGGCGAACCACCATCGACAATTTCGCGTGGGTCTTCAGTTCGATGAAGCCGTACACCACCTGCACGCCGGCGCGCTCGAGGTCGCGCGCCCAGCGGATATTGGCTTCCTCGTCGAACCGCGCCTTCAGTTCGATCAGCGCGGTCACCGACTTGCCGGCTTCGGCGGCCTCGGCCAGCGCGCGCACGACCGGGGAGTTGTTCGAGGTGCGGTAGAGCGTCTGCTTGATGGCGACGACGTCGGGGTCGCGGGCGGCCTGTTGCAGGAACTGGACCACGACATCGAACGACTCATACGGATGATGGACGATCAAATCCTTCTGCCGGATCGCCGCAAAAATGTCGCCGCCATGGTCGCGCACCCGCTCGGGATGGCGCGGCACGTAAGGCACGAATTCGAGGTCGGGGCGGTCGAGCCGGGTCAGCTGCGACAATTCGTTCATCGCCAGCACGCCGTCGACCAGGAAGATCTCGTCGTCGGCGGTGGACAGCGCCTGCTGCACGAAGGCGCGCAGCGCTTCCGGCATCTTGGCTTCCATCTCGAGCCGGATCACCGATCCGCGCCGCCGCCGTTTCAGCGCGGTCTCGAACAGGCGCACCAGATCTTCGGCCTCTTCCTCGATTTCCAGTTCGGAGTCGCGGATGATGCGGAACGCGCCCTGGCCCTTGACGGTGTAGCCGGGGAACAGGCGGCCGATGAACAGGCCGGTGGCCTGTTCCAGCGTGATCAGGCGCACCGCGCCGTCCTTGCCGGCGGGCATGCGGATGAAGCGGTCGATCTTGCCGGGCATGCGGATCAGCGCGTTCATCGGCTTGCCGTCGGCGACCCGCGCCAGATGCAGCGCCACGGTGAAGCCGAGGCTTGGGATGAACGGGAAGGGATGCGCCGGATCGATCGCCAGCGGCGTCAGCAGCGGGAAGATGTTGTGGAGGAAGTGATCCTCGATCCAGGCCCGCTCGGCCTTGGTGACGTCGTGGCTGTCGACCAGCACGATCCCGGTTTCGGCGAGCGTGGTGCGCAGATCCCTCCAGATCGCCTGCTGGTCGGAGGCGAGTTGTGAGACCGCGTGGTTGATGAGGACGAGCTGTTCGGACGGCGTCGCGCCATCGGGGCTGCGTTCGGCGATGCCTTCGCGGACCTGCGCCTTGATGCCGGCGACGCGGACCATGAAGAACTCATCAAGGTTATTGGCGGAAATCGACAGAAATCGCACCCGTTCCAGCGCGGGATGGCCCGGATTGACGGCCTCTTCGAGCACCCGGCGGTTGAAATGCAGCCAGGACAGTTCGCGGTTGATGAAGCGCTCCGGGCTCTTGGCAATCGCCGGCGGCGCTTCGGTTACGTCCTCTTTTTCTTTTATTTCAATAACTTGTGCCAATTCCATGAAGTTTCGATCCATCTCAGGCGAGGGCGCAGAGGGACTCTAGGCGGATGCCATGCGCACCATGTGATACGCCGATGACGTTTCGATGACATTGATGTTCCGCACGCCGCTGCCGTCAAGGCGGGACGGGCGCCATATCAGGCGTTGCGGAGCAATTCCGCCGCCAGCGCCCGGGTCACCGGCCGGCCCAGCCGCAGCGCCTCGGTGTCGAGCAGGTCGACCGCCTGCCGCGCCGCCGCATAGGACCGCTCGATCCGGCTCACGAGATAGCTCACGACCGTCTCGTCGATGCTCATCTGGCGGTCGGCGCAGAATTTGACGATCAGCGCGCGGAACAAGAGATCGTCGGGCGGCAACAGCGGCACCGTCGGCACCGCGCGCAAGCGCGAGCGGAGGTCGCGCAGCTCGACCTCGAAGGCGGATGGCGGCACGCGCGCCGTCATCAGGACGAAGGCTTCGTCTTCCCGCGCCAGGTTCATCAAATGGAACATGGCGCGCTCGTCGAAATCCGCATGCTTGAGGTCTTCGACCACCAGCGCGCCGGTCGCCAGCGCGCCGGGCACCGCTGTCAGCGAAAGCGCATGCGCCGGGATCGAGCGGGCGCCGGCTTCCTCGGCCCAGATCGCCGCGAGATGGCTCTTGCCGGAACCTTCAGGCCCGACCAGCAGCATGATGCGGTTCGGCCAATCCGGCCAGCGCTCGATCAGCGCCAGTCCCGCCTCGTTGGCGGGGCCCTCCAGAAAATTGTCGCGGGTCAGGCTTTCTGCGTGCGGCAGCGCAAAGGCCAACTGACGGGGTTGAACGCGTACTGCCACGCAAGTCTCCGGGCCGGATGTCAGAGGCTAACCTAATTGGCCTCGATCGTACTCATGTGCCGTACCCACCCCACGAGATAGAGCGAGACCGAAACCAAAGTAAAGACCGTAACAAAGCCCATCAGGATCACGTCATAGGGCGCCGGCTTGAAGTTGAAGCCGAGCGAAGCCAGCACCAATGCCGCGAACGCCACCTGCGCCACGGTGTTGAGCTTCGACACCATCGACGGTTTCATCTCGACCGGCTTGTCGAACAACCACGACACGATCACGGCGGTGACGATCATGATGTCGCGCGAGACCACCAGGATCACGATCCAGCGCGGCACCGCGCCCCAGATCCCGAGCGCGACATAGATCGAGACCAGCAGCGCCTTGTCGGCCAGCGGATCGAGCAGGGCGCCCAGTTCGCTCGTCATGTTGAAGCGCTTGGCGAGGAACCCGTCCACGGCGTCGCTGACGCCGGCAATGACGAAGATCGCGAACGCGATCTCCATCTGGCTCGAGACGATCGCCCAGACGATGAACGGCACCAGGATGATGCGACCCAGCGTGATGATATTCGGAATATTCAACTCGGTCGCTTCCCGGCTACCGGTACGTTTTCTCAGCACTTCCGGCCCTTTGCGGGACGGGCCTGATGTTATCTACATAGTATATCGACCGGCCGCTTGCGAGCCATTGCAGGATCGTGGAATTCCTCGTAACCAGCCGTCATCTGACTGGAATTGGGCATGATCGACCGCAAAAACGGGCTCACTTACGCCGATTCGGGCGTCGACATCGATGCGGGCAACCGCCTGGTCGATCTCATCAAGCCGATGGTGCGCGCCACCGCCCGCGCCGGCGCCGATGCCGAGATCGGCGGCTTCGGCGGGCTGTTCGACCTCAAGGCCGCCGGCTTCAAGGATCCGGTGCTGGTGGCCGCCACCGACGGCGTCGGCACCAAGATCCTGATCGCGATCGAGACCGGCCTGCATGGCGGGATCGGCATCGACCTGGTGGCGATGTCGGTCAACGACCTCGTGGTGCAGGGCGCGGAACCGCTGTTCTTCCTCGACTATTTCGCCTGCGGCAAGCTCGACCCGGAAGCCACCGCTGCGATCGTCGCCGGCATCGCCGAAGGCTGCCGGGAAAGCGGCTGCGCCCTGATCGGCGGCGAGACCGCGGAAATGCCCGGCCTCTACAAGGACGGCGACTACGATCTCGGCGGCTTTGCGGTCGGCGCCGCCGAACGCGGCACGCTGTTGCCGAGCGCGGATATCGCCGTCGGCGATGCCGTGATTGGACTGGCCTCGTCCGGCGTGCATTCCAACGGCTTCTCGCTGGTGCGCAAGATCGTCGAAAATTCCGGCCTCGGCTTCGACGCGCCGGCGCCGTTCTCGCCGGTCATGACGCTCGGCGGCTGCGCTGCTGACGCCGACGCGGCTCTACGTCAAATCATGCCTGCGCGCGATCCGCGAGACCGGCGCCATCAAGGGCCTCGCCCATATCACCGGCGGCGGCTTCACCGACAACATCCCGCGCGTGCTGCCAAAGCATCTCGGCGTCGGCATCGATCTGGCGCGGCTGCCGGTGTTGCCGGTGTTCAAATGGCTGGCGGAGCAGGGCGGCATCGCCGAGCTCGAACTGTTGCGCACCTTCAACTGCGGCATCGGCATGATCGCGATCGTCAAGCCGGACGCGATCGACGAGGTGACCGAGATCTTCACCGAAGCCGGCGAGAGCGTGGCGCTGCTCGGCGAAGTGATCGCGGCCCAAGGTGACGATCGGGGCGAGCATCGCGTGGTCTATAATGGCCACCTGGATCTCTCGCGGTGACACGATGAAACGCCGCGTCGCCATCCTGATCTCCGGGCGCGGATCGAACATGGCCGCGCTGATCGAGGCGGCGAAGGCAACGGACTTTCCGGCCGAGATCGTCGTCGTGATTTCCAACCGCGCCGATGCCGGTGGTCTCGAAAAGGCCGCCAGTCAAAGCGGCATCGCGACCGTCACCATCGAGAGCAAGCCGTTCGGCAAGGACCGCGCGGCGTTCGAAGCGGTCGTTGCAGCGAGCGCTGGACGAACACCGTCGAGCTGATTTGCCTCGGCGGATTCATGCGGCTGTTCACCGCCGAATTCGTCCAGCGCTGGTACGGCAAAATGCTCAACATCCATCCCTCGCTGCTGCCGTCGTTTCCCGGCCTCGATCCCGCACGGCCAGGCGCTTGGACGCCGGCGTGAAGATTTCCGGCGCCACCGTGCATTTCGTGATCCCGGAAACCGACGCCGGACCGATCGTGATGCAGGGCGCGGTGACGGTTGCCGATGACGACACGGCCGAGACGCTGGCGGCGCGCATCCTCGCCATCGAGCACCGCATCTACCCCGAGGCGCTGCGGCTGCTCGCCAGCGGCAAGGTTCGCCTGGACGGCGATATCTGCCGGATTTCGGGGCAGGCGTCGCCGGACGGCACGCTGATTTGGCCCGTCCTGGACTAGCCCAGTGCCGGATAGGTCAAGGGTGGGGCGCGCCACCTGTGGCTGCCGAACAACAATGGCCTCTATTCAGTTCGAGGTGAGGACCGTAACCGATTGACGCTTCGCATGAACTGGGCGCAAATCGGAGGCTTGTGGGCTGGCTTTTCGCGCAGTTTTTCGAGCGGGCGCTTTTTGTCGGGAATGGAGTTCATGCGCTGCGCATCGCGAGCTGACAGGATCGGGGCCGGGCGCGCGTTGGCGCGGCTTGTCGCCATCGTCTTCGTGCTCGCCATTGGCGTCTCTTCCGCGCAGGCGCAATCCGCGTCGCCGTCACCCACGCCAACGCCGACAGCTTCGCCGACGCCGACGCCACCCTTCGCCATCACCATCGCCGTCCCCATCCCCGACACCCACGCCGACCCCGTCGCCCACGGCGACGATGATCAATTCGACGGTCTCGGCCGGTTCCGCCGTGACCAATCTCGGCAGCAATTTCCTGGAGCGGATCGGCACGTCAAACGGTTTCAGCCGCATGTTGCGCACCAATCCGGGCGGCGGCGGCGCGTCCGCGGCCACCGAAACGCCGCGCTACCGGACCTGGTTCGAGGGCTACGGCATTTCGGCCAACAACGGCCCGCTCGGCCTGTTCGTCGGCGACAGCCGCAAGACCTGGGGCGGCGTGGCCGGGATCGGCGCGCGCGTCGCGCCCGGCATCAATATCGGTTTCTCGGTCGACCAGAGCCGCACCGACATCGACGTGCCGCTGGCGCTGCAATCGGCGACGATCGACCTGACCCAGTTCGGCTTCAATGCCTCCGTCGACGCCGGGCCGTGGACCTGGGCGAGCGCGATCGTGCACGGTTTCGGCAACATCAATTCGCGCCGCGACACCGGGCTTGGTTTCGCCACCGCCGGCTACAACGCGAGACTCGACGGCGTGATCAGCGAGATCAGCTACTACTGGTCGAAGGACCAGTACCGCATCGTGCCCAAGGGCGCGTTCGAATATGTCCGCGCCCGGACCGGATCGCTGCAGGAGATCGGCGGCCTCGATCCGGTGATGGCGACGGGCGCCACCGTCGAGCGTATCCGCGTGCTGGTTGGCGCCGAGGTCGGGCATTACTGGATCTTCGACCAGAAGATTCTGGACATCTCGGCCTACGGCAAGCTCGTCAACAACCTCGTGCAGAATTTCTCCGACATCACCGTCAGCCTCGGCAGCCAGAGCGTCACCTTCCAGGGCATCGGCGAAAGCCAGTTCGGCGCGGACGCCGGCGCGTCCGCCTCGCTGAGCCTCACCAACACCGCGCGCGTCTACATCAACTACGACGCCAAATTCCGCGCCGCCTCGCAGTCGCACCAGGGCACGGTGGGCGTCGAGTTGAAGTGGTGAGTGCGCCGCTCGAGAGTGATGCCTCGCCACTGAGCCAGCACCCGTCTTCGCACCTCAGGATGACGGGAGACATCGCAAATCGACCGCGCATAGAGCTCGTCTCGCTCTGGCAAGCCCGTTGGCAAACCGCTTCTACTCCCGATCGACCCTGACCACGCGGCCTTTTTCGATCGCGAGCGCCAGCCTGCCGTGCTTCAGCGACAGCGCCGCCTCGCCGAACAATTCGCGGCGCCAGCCGTGCAGGGCGGCAACCTCGGCGGCATCGTCGTTGGCGATCTGCTTCGAGGTCGTCGACGGTGGCGATCACCTTGCTGGCGACCGCGTGGCGCTCCGACGTCATCCGCAGCAGCACTTTCAGGAGTTCGACGATCGCAGCCCCATTCGAATTGCCGCGCGGCTTTTCGATCTTCGGCAGGCTTGCCAGATCGCGGGCGAGGCCGCGCTGCACGGCGGCGACGATATCGGTGCCCCATTTCGAGCGGTCAAAGCCCTTCGGCAGCGAACGCAGATTGGCGAGCCGCTCCAGCGAGGTCGGCGCGTGGGTGGCGATATCGCCGACCGCGTCGTCCTTCAGCACGCGCGAGCGCGGCACGTCGCGGCTCTGCGCTTCCTGTTCGCGCCACGCCGCGACTTCCATCAGCACCGCGAGCTCCTTCGGCTTGCGCACCCGCGTCTTCAGCCGTTCCCAGGCGCGCTCGGGGTGGAAATCATAGGTCTTCGGCGAGGTCAGGACTTCCATCTCCTCGCTGACCCAGTCGTTGCGGCCGCGCTTCTTCAAATCGGCGTCGAGCGCTGCGAACACGTCGCGCAAATGGGTGACGTCGGAGACCGCGTAATGCATCTGCTCGGATGTCAGCGGCCGGCGCGACCAGTCCGTAAAACGGTGGGTCTTGTCCGGCCGGTGGCCGGTGACGCGCTCGACCAGCTGGTCGTAGGCGATGCTGTCGCCATAGCCGAGCACCATGGCCGCCACCTGGGTGTCGAAGATCGGGTGCGGAATGGTGCCGGACTGGTGCCAGACGATCTCGATGTCCTGGCGGGCGGCGTGGAACACCTTCAGCACCGCCTCATTGCCCATCAGCTCGAAGAACGGCTTGAGGTCGATGCCGGGGGCGAGCGTGTCGACCACGACGGCCTCGTCCGCGCTCGCCATCTGCACGACGCAGAGCAGGGGGTAATAGGTCGTCTCCCGAAGGAACTCGGTGTCGACGGTGATGACCGGGTGCTTGGAGAGGCGGTCGCAGGCAGCCGCGAGGTCGGAAGTGGTGGTAATCAGATCCATGAACAGTCCATGACGCGTGACGACAGGCGTTCTGCCGAAAGCGCTGGTATGTCAAGGGTCTTGGGGCAAATTTTGGCCTTGGCCTTTAGGCAAAGCACCGCTTTCTGCGGGCGCCTTGGCGGCAGGACGCGCTGGAACGCGGCCTGCAACGTCGGCCCGGCCAACTCCCTGGCCGGGAAAAGGATTACTCGTAGCGGACGTGCTTTGAGGGCCGGCGGCCCGAGGGAACAGCGAGCACGACGAGGCAGAGCGCCACCATCATCAGGCCCATGAATTCGAAAGCAAAGGCGTCCATCGTAAAGGCGTCCACGGCAATCTCCCCCAATACATCGCTAGAATTGTCGGGGGCGGATTGAGGGGTTGTTAATCGATGTGGTTAAGGGCGGCGCGCCCGCCGCAATGGTGGACGGGGGCTTAAGAAGCGGGGTTAACGGGGCGGGCAGTCCAATCCAACGGGCATGTTCGATGCCAAATGGATCTAGCGCCTTCGAATGCTGCGGGAGCGGTCGCTTATCGCCACGACCGTTTCCGGGATCGAAGCGCAGCCGGCACGACCGGGATTCGCATCGATCCCATTGCCCGCAAAAGATTCGCGGGCGATGATTACTCACCGCCCGCGCTAGAGCCATCCGGAATTTCTAAACGAGATGGAATTCGCTGTTGAGCACGTCAACGTGGACCGCCAGTGGGTCCACATGCGCGACGTCGTGACCATCTCCGCCGTCGACGATGACTTGCGGCCCATTGCTTCCCAGGTTTGCGACGTCGATGACGTCGTCGCCTCCCACGCCGTTGATGTGAATTGACGTCGATTCGCATCGAAGTGCTCGATGGTGACCTTGCTCGACAGACCAGAGATGACCAGTGCACCTTTCACGATCGACACCGAGATAGTGGTCGGCGCCGGCCGTGCCGTTGATGGTGACGTTGTCCACCTGGCCGTCACCTGTGTTGAGATTGGGTGCCTGCCAAGGTCGATGTCGACCTGCTTCACGTCGGTTCCGGTCAGGTCGTTGACCGTAATCGTGTCAGAACCTGACGTAGTCGGGTTTCGTCCACCTGGTTGACCGAACGTGTGAAACTGGATCGTGTCCATCCCGACCAGATCCGCGTTGTCGTTGGCATCCTCGAACAGTATGTGCGTGGCTGCCATTGGCCGAGAGGCTCCAGGTGTCTCCAGTGGCGGAACCGTTGACGGAGAGAGTGTCGGTCACCTGCGCCGGTGTTGATGGTATCCGTGCCATCATCGGTATCGTATTCGACGAGGTCCCCGCCACTCCGGAAATGATGGTGTCGTTTCCTTCACCTCCTTCGAGCTTCCTGCTCGCCGCCGTTACCCGCTTGGATAAAGTCGTCACCGGCGCCGCCTTCAATGTAGTTCACGCCATCGCCGACGATGATGACGTCGTTGCCGCCGCCCAGATCCATGATGTTCTGGCCATTCCCAAGCGTGACGTGGTCCACACCGTGCGCCGAAGTCGCTGAAACGGTTGTCACCGTTCCCGAGAACGATGGTGTTGTCGCCGCTGCCATCGTTGTAATTGCCGAGATCGAATGTGTTGTTGCCATCGCCTCCGGTGATGTGGTTGTCACCGTTGCCGAGTGTGACGAAGCTGTTGCCGGTGCTGACGTCACAACGTTGTTTCCATTGCCAACGGTGATGGTGTCGTCGCCACCCAAACCGTGGATGGTAAAGTTGCCATTGCCGACAGTGATGGTGTCATTACCGGCCGTGCCGTCGACAGTGCCGTCAGCTCCGCCAGTGATGGTCGTGCCGCCACCGGTATCGCCACCGGTCGTGCCGCCGCCAGTCGTGCCGCCGCCGGTCGTGCCGCCGCCGGTCGTGCCGCCACCAGTCGTGCCGCCACCGGTCCCGCCGTGTCGGTCGCCGAGTTGACCACCTGAACGTTGGTCGTCAGACGGGTCCACATGCACGACGTTGGTACCGTCACCGCCGTCGATGACGATTTGCGGCCCATTGCTTCCCAGGTTTGCGACGTCGACGACGTCGTCGCCTCCCAAGCCATTGATGTGAATGACATCGTTAGGCATCGAAATGGTCGATGGTGACCTTGCTCGCCAGACCATCGATGACCAGTTCACCGTTCACGAGCGACACCGAGATAGTGGTCGGCGCCGGCCGTGCCGTTGATGGTGACGTTGTCCACCTGGCCGTCCCCTGTATTGATATTGGGGCCTGCCAGGTCGATATCGATCTGCTTCACGTCGGTCCCGGTCAGGTCGTTGACAGTAATCGTGTCAGAGCCTGACGTAGTCGGGTTCTAGTCCACCTGGTTCACCGAACGTGTGAAACTCGATCGTGTCCATCTCCGACCAGATCCGCGTGGTTGTTGGCATCCTGGAACAGGATTGCGTGGCTGCCATTGGCTGAGAGGCTCCAAGGTGTCCCCAGCGCGGAACCATTGACGGAGAGAGTGTCGTTACCTGCGCCGGTGTTGATGGTATCGATACCATCATCCGACACTGTATTCGACGAGGTCATCGCCGCTACCGGAAATGATGGTGTCGTTTCCTTCACCTCCTTCGAGTTCCTGCTCGCCGCCGTTACCGGCTGGATAAAGTCGTCACCGGCGCCGCCTTGGACGTAGTTCACGCCATCGCCGACGATGATGACGTCGTTGCCGCCGCCCGCATCCATGATGTTCTGGCCATTCCCAAACGTGATGTGGTCGTACCGTCGCCGAAGTCGCTGAGGCGGTTGTCGCCATTGCCAGCAGTGATGACGTCGTCGCCGCTGCCAGCGACGTAATTGCCGAGGGTGAATGTGTTGCTGCCATCGCCTGCGGTGATGTGGTTCGCACCGTTACCGACTGTGAAGGTATTGTCGCCGATGCCGCCTTCGATGGTGTTGGCACCATTGGCAACGGTGATGCGGTCGTTGCCGTCTCCGCCAAAGATGGTGTTGTCGCCGGCGCCCCCGTTAATCTTATCGTGCCGGCGCCACCGGCGACGGTGTCGTTGCCCGCACCCGAATTGATTTCGTCATCGCCGTCGCCGCCGTGATCACATCATTGCCGCTGCCGGTCGTGATGGTGTCGTTGCCCGCACCAGCGTCGACCCGAAAGCCGCCGTTTCCGAGCGTGATGGTGTCGGCGCCGGCCGTGCCGATGGGTCAACGACGAAGCGACGAAGCTCGACGTGTCGATGGAGTCATGTGGAGTTTTCTGCGCGGATTTCGACATTCTATTTCCTCACTGCGACAGTTTTATTGGAGCGTTTTTACCGATGGTCCGAACGCCCCTGCCGAGCGCCGTAACATCCAGAGTTGTTCATAGCTAGGTTGGATCGGAGGATTCCCGTGGGTCGGTGTTGCCAACGCCGGACATACTTCCTGAAATATGAAACGCTCCAGAAAAAGCCGTGCATATTTCTTGTAGCGAGACAGTAGACTCAAAAAAAACGACACGACAGACTCAGAAAAAAGATGCATCCGGAATCTTTCGCCACGCCACGCAACAAGCGAGATTTCAGATGACATCAAGTGGGCACAATTCCGCAGCCGATTATCGATTCTGATTCTATCAGAGCTAATAAAATTTTAGATTTGTCGGAGCTGCATTGCGCGCTCGTCGAACTCGCTCGCCTTGAAGGCGAGAGCCTGCGCCAAGATGGACGCACGGAATGCTGGTGGTGAGCAACACGTCGGATAATGCGCCCGCGGAGCCTGTCATCGGGCGCGCATTCGGCGACCCGTTGGCTCCTCGCAATGACGGTGTTCTAATGATTGCTACGACCTCACGTCCCGCAGAACGTCTGCGTCACGCGCTGTTCCGGCTGCGGCGGATCGGCGTAGGCCGCGAACTCCGGCTGGTCCTCGAACGGCTTTGCCAGCACCGCCAGCAATTCCTCGAACGGCGCGTAGTCGTCGTTGTTGACGGCGGCCTGGATCACCGCCTCGACGCGATGGTTGCGCGGGATGAAGGCCGGGTTGACCGCGCGCATCGCGGCGTGTCGCTCGGTCGCCGATTGCGGCTCGTCGGCGAGGCGTTGCCGCCAGCGCACCGCCCATTCGGTGAAGGCAGCGGGATCGGTGAACTGCGCCCTCGCATTCTCGTCGCCGTCAGCGCCGCGCGCGGCGTCGGCCAGATGGCGGAAGGTGAGGGTGAAGTCGGCCTGGTTCTTCGCCATGGCGTCGAGCAGGTCCTGCACCAGCGCCTCGTCGCCGTCGCGTTGCGTGAACAGGCCGATCTTGGCGCGCAGCCCGGCCTGATAGGCGGCCGTAAATTTTTCGGCGAATTCGCCGAGGATGAATTGCGCCTGTTCGATCGCCTTGTCCTTGTCGTCGGAGAACAGCGGCAGCAGGCATTCGGCGAGCCGCGTCAAATTCCACAGCGCGATGCGCGGCTGGTTGGCATAGGCGTAGCGGCCCTGCTCGTCGATCGAGGAGAACACCTGCGCGGGATCGTAATCGTCCATGAACGCGCACGGGCCGTAATCGATGGTCTCGCCCGAGATCGAGGAATTGTCGGTGTTCATGACGCCATGGATGAAGCCGACCAGAAGCCAGCGCGCGACCAGATCGGCCTGCCGCGCCACGACGCCTTCGAGCAGCGCGTGATAGGGCCGCTCGGCCTTCGCCGCGTCCGGATAGTGCCGCGCGATCGCGTGGTCGGCGAGCTGCCGCACGCCGTCGGTGTCGCCGCGCGCGGCAAAGAACTGGAAGGTGCCGACGCGGATATGGCTCGACGCCACCCGCGTCAGCACCGCGCCCGGCAGCATGGTCTCGCGCATCACGTTCTCGCCGGTGATGACGGCCGCAAGCGAGCGCGTGGTCGGAATGCCCAGCGCGAACATCGCTTCGCTGACGATGTATTCGCGCAGCACCGGGCCCGAGCGCGGCGCGGCCGTCGCCCCGGCGCGAAAACGGCGTCGGGCCGCGAGCCCTTGAGCTGGATGTCGCGGCGGACGCCATCGGCGTCGATGACTTCGCCGAGCAGGATCGCCCGTCCGTCGCCGAGCTGCGGCACGAAATGCCCGAACTGGTGGCCGGCATAGGCCATCGCGATCGGGTCGGCGCCGTCGGGCACGCGCTTGCCGGCGAGGATTTCGGCGCCTTCCGGGCTCGAAAGCACGTCCGGATCGAGGCCGAGATGGACGGCCAGCGGCCGGTTCAGCTTGATCAGCCGGGGGGCCGCCACGGGGGTCGGCGCCACGCGGGCGAAAAAGTTCGCCGGCAGCGCCGCATAGGTGTTCTGGAACGGGAAATGGACGGTCATGACCACAAGATAGGCGCGCCCGGGGAATAGGCAAAGGGTTCAGGCGGGAAGTGATCGAAACGCCGCTTTTTGGGCCAAAACGGGGGCCGCCGCTGGTTGCCGCACCCGGCCTCGTCGGGTAAACCCTCCCGCAATTCGGGCAGGCCTTGGTTCCTTGATTCTTGATCTCAATTCCTGGCCCTCGATTCGACCCCTCCGATATCAGTTTTTGGAAATTCCATGCATCGCTACCGGTCACATACATGCGGCGCGCTCCGCGAGAGCCATATCGGCGAGACGGTCCGCCTGTCGGGCTGGTGCCACGTCATCCGCGACCATGGCGGCGTGCTGTTCATCGACCTGCGCGACCATTACGGCATCACCCAATGCGTGGCCGACCCGGACTCGCCGGCGTTCACGGACGTCGAAAAGCTGCGCTCGGAATGGGTGGTGCGGATCGACGGCAAGGTGCGCCGCCGCCCCGAAGGCACCGACAATCCCGAACTGCCGACCGGCAAGGTCGAGATCTATGTCAGCGAGATCGAGGTGCTGGGTCCGGCCGCCGAACTGCCGCTGCCGGTGTTCGGCGAGCAGGAATATCCTGAAGACATAAGGCTCAAGTACCGTTTCCTCGACCTGCGTCGCGAGAAGCTGCACCAGAACATCATGACCCGCGGCGCGATCGTCGACTCCATGCGCAAGCGGATGAAGGAGCAGGGCTTCTTCGAGTTCCAGACCCCGATCCTGACGGCGTCCTCGCCGGAAGGCGCGCGCGACTTCCTGGTGCCGTCGCGGATTCATCCCGGCAAGTTCTACGCGCTGCCGCAGGCGCCGCAGCAGTACAAGCAGCTCCTGATGATGTCGGGCTTCGACCGCTACTTCCAGATCGCGCCGTGTTTTCGCGACGAGGACCCGCGCGCCGACCGCCTGCCGGGCGAGTTCTACCAGCTCGACCTCGAGATGAGCTTTGTCGAGCAGGACGACGTGTTCGCGGCGTTGAGCCCGTCATCACCGGCGTGTTCGAGGAATTCGCAAAAGGCAAGCCGGTCACAAAAGGCTGGCGGCGGATTCCGTTCGCGGAAGCCTTGAAGAAATACGGCAGCGACAAGCCGGACCTGCGCAACCCGATCGAGATGCAGGACGTCTCCGAACATTTCCGCGGCTCCGGCTTCAAGGTGTTCGCGCGGATGCTGGAAGACCCCAAGAACCAGGTCTGGGCGATCCCCGGCACCGGCGGCGGCTCGCGCGCGTTCTGCGACCGCATGAACTCGTGGGCGCAAGGCGAAGGCCAGCCCGGTCTCGGCTACATCATGTGGCGCGAGGGCGGCGAGGGCGCGGGTCCGCTCGCCAACAACATCGGCCCGGAACGGACGGCGGCGATCCGCACGCAGCTCGGCCTGAAGGAAGGCGATGCCGCGTTCTTCGTCGCCGGCGATCCCGAAAAATTCTGGAAGTTTTCAGGCCTTGCCCGCACCAGGGTCGGCGAGGAGTTGAACCTGGTCGACAAGGATCGGTTCGAACTCGCCTGGATCGTCGACTTCCCGATGTACGAGTATGACGAGACCGAGAAGAAGATCGACTTCTCGCACAACCCGTTCTCGATGCCGCAAGGCGGCCTCGATGCGCTGCAGACGGGCAAGGACCCGCTGACCATCAAGGCGTTCCAGTACGACATCGTCTGCAACGGCTACGAGATCGCCTCCGGCGGTATCCGCAACCACCGGCCCGAGGCGATGGTGAAGGCGTTCGAGATCGCGGGCTATGGCGAAAAGGACGTCGTCGAGCGGTTCGGCGGCATGTATCGCGCGTTCCAGTACGGCGCCCCGCCGCATGGCGGCATGGCGGCCGGCGTCGATCGCATCGTGATGCTGCTCTGCGGCACCACGAACCTGCGCGAAATCTCGCTGTTCCCGATGAACCAGCGGGCCGAAGACCTGTTGATGGGCGCGCCCTCGGAGGTCGCGCCGAAGCAGTTGCGCGAGCTTCACATCCGGCTCAATCTGCCGCAAAACTAAGATGAGCATCGCCGGGTAACGTACCAGCCACCGAACGCAAAGTTCGGGGCCGTGAACGCGGGAGTGCAATGTCGTCTTATTCTGAAGATCTCCATTCGGCGGCACTGGCGTACCATCGGCTGCCGAAGCCGGGCAAGCTCGAAATCCAGGCGACCAAGCCGCTCGCCAACCAGCGCGACCTGGCGCTGGCCTATTCGCCGGGCGTTGCCGCCGCCTGCATGGAGATCGCGAAAAATCCGGCGGAAGCGGCCTCGCTCACCGCGCGCGCCAATCTGGTCGCCGTGGTCTCCAACGGCACCGCCGTGCTTGGGCTCGGCAATATCGGCCCGCTGGCCTCCAAACCCGTGATGGAAGGCAAGGCGGTCCTGTTCAAGAAATTCGCCGGCATCGACGTGTTCGACATCGAGATCGCCGCCGACACCATCGAGCGCGTGGTCGAGACGGTGGCGGCGCTGGAGCCGACCTTCGGCGGCATCAATCTGGAGGACATCAAGGGACCGGAGTGTTTCGAGATCGAGGCGCAGCTCAAGGCGCGCATGAAGATCCCGGTGTTCCACGACGACCAGCACGGCACCGCCATCATCGTCGGCGCGGCCATCACCAACGCGCTGCTGCTGAACGGCAAGAAGCTCGCCGACGTCAAGATCGTCTGCTCCGGCGCGGGCGCTGCCGCGATCGCCTGCCTCAATCTGCTGGTCTCGCTCGGCGCGCAGCGCAAGAACATCTGGGTCTGCGACATCGACGGCCTCGTGCATGAGGGCCGCAACACGCTGATGGACCGCTGGAAGGCGGTCTATGCGCAGAAGACCGAGAAGCGCACGCTCGGCGACGTGATCGGCGGCGCCGATATTTTCCTGGGGGTGTCCGCGCCGAACGTGCTGAAGCCCGAAATGGTCAAGGCGATGGCGGATCATCCGCTGGTGATGGCGCTCGCCAATCCGGACCCGGAAATCATGCCGGACGAGGCGCGCAAGGCGCGTCCCGACGCGATGATCTGCACCGGGCGAAGCGACTTCCCGAACCAGGTCAACAACGTCCTGTGCTTTCCCTTCATCTTCCGCGGCGCGCTCGATTTCGGCGCCACCGCATCAACGAGGAAATGAAGCACGCCGCGGTCGATGCGATCGCGCAGCTGGCGCGCGATCCGCCGTCGGACGCGGTGGCGCAGGGCTTTGACAGCGGCGAGACGCAGGGCTTCGGGCCGGGCTCGCTGATCCCGAGCCCGTTCGATCCCCGCCTGATCCTGCGCATCGCGCCGGCGGTCGCCAGGGCGGCGATGGATTCCGGCGTCGCGAGCCGTCCGATCAAGAATTTCGACGAATACACCATGATGCTGGAGCGCTTCGCGTTCCGCTCCGGCCTCGTCATGAAGCCGGTGTTCGCCAAGGCAAAGACCCAGCCGGTGCGGGTGATCTACGCCGAGGGCGAGGACGAGCGCGTGCTGCGCGCCACGCAGGTGGTGCTGGAAGAAAAACTGGCGCGGCCGATCCTGGTCGGACGTCCCGCGGTCGTGGAAGCGCGGATCAAGCGGTTCGGCCTCGCGATCAAGGCCGGGCAGGATTTCGACCTCGTCAATCCCGAGGACGACCCGCGCTACCGCTCCTATGTCCAGACCTATATCGACGTCGCGGGCCGGCACGGCGTGACGCCCGAAGCCGCGCGCACCGTGGTCCGCACCAACGCCACGGTGATTGCGGCGCTTGCGGTGGTCCGCGGCGAGGCCGACGCCATGATCTGCGGCGTCGAGGGCCGCTACATGAGCCATCTGCGCCACGTCCGCGAGATCGTCGGTTTCCTGCCGGGCGTCAGCGATTTTGCCGCGCTGGCGATGATGATCACCAGCAAGGGCTCCTATTTCATCGCCGACACCCAGGTGCGGCCCAATCCGAGCGCCGAGGAACTGGCGGAAATGGCGTCGCTGGCGGCGATCCATGTCCAGCGCTTCGCCATGAAGCCCCGCGTCGCCTTCGTGTCACATTCCGACTTCGGCAGCTATGACACCGAGTTCCTCCCGCAAGATGCGCCGGGCCACGGCGCTGCTGAAGGAAAAGCATCCGGAGATCGAGGCGGACGGCGAAATGCAGGGCGATACCGCGCTGTCGGTGACCGCGCGCAAGCTGGTGCTGCCGCATTCGAAGCTGGAGGGCGAGGCCAACATCCTGATCATGCCGAACCTCGACACCGCCAACGTCGCCTATCAGATGATCAAGACGCTGGCGGATGCGCTGCCGGTCGGGCCGATCCTGATCGGCCCGGCGCGTCCGGCGCATATCCTCACCCCGTCGGTGACGGCGCGCGGCATTCTCAACATGACGGCGGTTGCCGCCGTCGAGGCCCAGGAGCGCGCGGGCCGGGCGCAGCCGACCCTGTTCGGCTAGCGGGAGGCTTTGCGGGTTCCTGCGGGTCGTTTCGATCAGATCGTTTGAAAAGCGCAGGCGAAACGACCATAATCGTTTCGCGCGACCGCCGATGACCTTTGCACTTTGCCATTCAGTGAGGCCGATCCATGCCAGCGTTCATTACCTTCGGGCGAATTTTGTTCGCCGTGCTCTTCATCTATACGGGAGCGACCAAGCTGTTCGGCATCCAGGCGACGGCGGACTTCATCGCGTCCAAGGTGACGATACCCGCGCTGCTTGCGCCCTATACCTCGCAGCTCGAAACCATGACCGGAATGCCGATGCCGCAACTGCTGGCGATTTCCGTCCGGCTGCTTTCGAGATCCTCGCCGGGCTGATGATCGCGGTGAATTTCGGGGCGCGCTTCTTTGCGATCCTGATGATCTTCTTCGTGCTGGTGGTGACCTTCTACTTCCACGATTTCTGGAATCAGTCGCCGCCCGACAATGCCAAGACGCTGATCGATGCGCTGAAGAATCTGCTCGATCATCGGCGCCTTGTTCATGATCGCGGGCTATGGCCGCGGACCGCGCTCGTCGGAACCGGCCTACGACGTCTAGGCAGACATCATGTTCAGGCGCGCCGCCACGGCGTGACGGTGACGTCATCGGCCGGGTCGAGCATTTGCGACGGCCCGGCGCGCAGCCCGTGCGATTCCAGGACCTGCTGCGGCGTACGCGCGGGCACGCCGGGGAAGCAGGGCTCGCCATCCGGCAGCCGCACGCGCGGCGCCTGCGAGAGCCAGAACACGTCGTAGCGGTCCATGAACATGCCGAACACGGCGGGGCCGCCGATGACCGCGACCTTGCCGGCGCGAACGCCGGCTTCCGCGCAGGCGGCCTCGAAGGAGGCGCCTGCCGGATTCCACAGCGTGGCGTTGGGATTGGATGGATCGGGCGCGGTCGCCGCAACCTTGCGCGTCAGGATCAGGCGCTTGCGCCGCGGCGAGTTCGGCTGGTCCTCATAGGAATTGCGGCCGTGCACGATCAGGTCGGCGCGGTCGAGGGCTTGCGTGAAGAACGCCTTGTCGCCCTCGAACCTCAATTCGTCCGGCATGACGTTGCGGGCGTTCGCCAGCATGCCGTCCGCCGAGACGATGACATAGCCTTCGATGCGCAGCGCCGGCACGGCTTGTCGGTCCGACGAGCCCATTATTCCGAGATCGTCTGCACGACGCTGGAAACCGGCCGCGAGCTCACGGTCGGCAGCTTGGCCTCCTTGAGGAGATCCTCGTCATATTGCGGGATGGTCTGCACCGGCGCCTTGGCGCGCATCGCGACCACCTTGTAGCCGCCGGCCTTCAGCTTCTTCAGCAGCTCGGGCAGGGCCTCCGCGGTGTGCTTCTGGAAGTCGTGCATCAGGATGATGCCCTTGCCGAGCTTGTCGACCTTTCGCATCACGTGTCGATCACGGTCTGCGGCTTGCTCGCCTTGAAATCGAAGGAGTCGAGGTCGCAGGAGAAGATCGCGATATTGCGCGTGCCGAGATAGGTGACCATTTCCGGCGGATGCTGCAGCGCCGGGAAGCGGAAGAACGGCGCCGGCGAGACGCCGCCCAGCGCCCACTTCACCGCGCTGAAACCCTTTTCGATCTCGTCCTTGCGCTGCTGCTCGCTCAGCTTCTTGTTGACGAGCGCGGCATGCGACCAGGTGTGCGATCCGATCGTGTGACCGGCGGCGTAGCACCTGCTTGAGGATTTCCGGATAGTAGGTGGCGTGCTTGCCGATCGGGAAGAAGATGCCGGTCGTGCATTCCTCGGCGAGCGTCTTCAGCACCGACGGGCGTGTTGCACCGGCCACGGGCCGTCGTCGAACGTCAGCACGACTTCCTTGTCGCGCAGGAAGTCGAGCTCCTTGAAATGCTCGAAGCCGAAGCCCGGACCGCCGGTGGTGTCGATCTCGACGGTGCGGCCGACGCCGAGCGCGTTCGGATTGTTGCAGGCGGCTCTTGCGGGTTGCGTCGGGGCGGGCGGGGCAGGCGCTGCTGCCGGCGCCGCCGGGGGGCCGCGGCGCCGGCAGCGCGGGCCGCGCCTTTGGCCGGTGGCGTCTGCGACCATGCCGCACTCGAAGCCAGCAACGAAACCGCGCCCGCAAAGATCAACCCTGCCGCCATACGCATCTTGTTTTCCCTAAAATACTCGATCCCGCTCCCGGTCCCGGCTTTGGCCGTCATCCGGGCCGCTTCCGCCCCAACGACACAATACCCTAGTTGGAGCGGCCTAGCCAAGGCAACGGCTGTCGTCATACGCCGCTCGTTTTGTCGATGAACCGGTTAATTCAGGTATCGGCCAGCGCCCGCGCAATGGCGGTTTTCACGCGCGTATCCGCCGGTTCGACGGATTCCGGGAATACGTCGGCGATATAGCCGTCCCGGCCGATCAGGTATTTGTGGAAGTTCCAGCGCGGAACATCCTTCGGCCGCGCCTCCGCCGCCCATTTGTAGAACGGATGCGCATTCGGTCCCTTCACGACGGCCTTCGCTGATATCGGGAAGGTCACGCCATATTGGTGCTGCGCGGTCTCGGCGATTTCGGTCGCGCCGCCCGGCTCCTGGCCGCCGAAATCGTTGGAGGGAACGCCGATGATCATCAGGCCGCGCGCGCTGAACTCCGTCCACAATTCCTGCAAGCCGGCATATTGCGGCGTGAAGCCGCAGAGCGAGGCGGTGTTGACGATCAGGATGGGACGGCCGGCATAGTCGGCGAGCCTGATATTGCCGCCGGCCAAGCCTGCGAACGAAAACGCGTAAGCGGTGATCCGGCTCATGCCGGCTTGCGCCATCGCAGTTCGGTGCGAGGCCATGCCTGCGATCGCGGTCAGCGCCGCCGTCATCACGGTCCTGCGGTCGATCATGGCCAGCCTCGCCTGCGATTTCAACGGCCTGCAGCATAGCGCAGCGGGCCAATCGCCGCCGCTCAACAAGCCGTTATGGCAAACCCAGTTCTAGCGCAGCGAAACGATGAAATCGGTGCCTTCGCCGGTTTCGCCCTGGTTGATGCCCTGGTCGGACACCACGATCGAGCCACCGGTCGTCAGCGCCTCGGTAATGCGCGCCATCGCGTCCGGCGGGATGCTGATGCGGTCCAGCGCTTCGGCCGCGCTGTTCACGGCCGGCACCGGCTTGACCTCGGCGGGGGCGCCGCCTGCGACCTTGCGCCGGCGCGCCGAGCGGTCGTCATCCTCGTTCCGCGTCGCATTGCGGGCGGTCACCGGCAGCGACACCACCGACCAGCGCAGCTTGTTGGGATCGTTCTTGTCGGCTTCCGCCGTGAACACATGCGTGCCCAGCATCCGCTCGCTCGGCGCGATCGTCACGGGCACGTCGAACAGCGGCGCGAAATTCTGCCGCACATAGAGTTTGCCGTCCTTGCGGCTCACGAACACCGCGATCTGTCCGGTGCGCTTCGGCGGTTCGGCCTTGGCGGCGGCCTTCTCGGCGCCGGGCAGGCGCGACGGATCCTTCTTGGCATCGGGCGCGACGGCAGGCGCATCGGCGACAGCCTTGGCGGGTTCGTTGGCCGGTTCGGCCGGTTTTTCGGCGGCCTTCGGCGCGATTGCCTCTGCGGCCTTCGACGCATCCGCGTTGGGCGCGTCGACCTTCGGCGCGTCGGCATTGGTAACGTCACCCTTGGCAGGCGTCCGCCTTCAACGTGCCGGTCTTCACCTCATCCGAATTCACTTCAGCCGATTTGACCTCGTCCGTTGCGGCTTCCGATGCAGTTGGTCTTCTCGGCGGCTGACTTCCGCCTTGTCGTGGTGAAGCGGTCATCGGCGGCATCTTGGCCGGCATTTCGCCTGAGCCTCCGAGCTTTGCCGGTTCGGCATCTCGGCATCGTCGGCAGGCTTTGCACCGGCAGTCGACGCCGGTGCGGCTGGCGGAAGACGAGGCATCGGACATCGTAACCGCGGCATCGGTCGCCGGCATGGCGCCGCTGGCATCCGCGGTGTGGGTCTGTTCGCGCAGCGGCGTCGGAATTGCGTGACCGACGGTCGGTCGCAGCTCCAGATTGATTTCGGAATTCGTAAGCTTGATCGCGGAGCCCGCGTTCGCGCCCTTGTCGGATTTTACCGCCGGCGCGTCCGCCTTCGGCTCGTCGGCAACGACCGGCTGCGGCACGACCTTCTGCGCCACCAGCAGCGGATGGGCGAAATTCGCAGGCGTCATCTCGCCGGGCGTGACGATGACGCGCGCGCCCATCCTGGTCCAGTTCCACATCTTCACGGCAAAGGCCATCGGCATGCGGATGCAGCCGTGCGAGGCCGGATAGCCCGGCAGCACGCCGGCATGCATCGCGACACCCGACCAGGTGATGCGCTGCATGAACGGCATCGGCGCGCCGCTATAGATGTTGGAGTGGTGCAGCTTGTGCTTCTGGATAATGCTGAACACGCCCATCGGGGTCGGATGACCCTTCATGCCCGTGGACACCGGACTTTCCGCAAAGAATCCGTTGGCGTCGTAGACCCTGACCTTTTGCTGGTCGATCGAGATCGCGATGATCAGCGGTCCCTGCGGCTTGGCGCCGGTTTCCTTTTCGGCGGCCTCGGTCTTGCCGGTCGAATGCTTGCGGGTGCGTTGCCGCCGCGGCTGAGCCGGGGGGGCGGGTCGGTAGAATCCGGGCTCGGAATCCTGCCAGTAATAGAGCGCGGCATCGGCCTGGGAGGTGGCGCCGATGGTGGCGGCCGCCGTCAAAATCGCCATCTGCCAAAAGCGCTGGTTCGCAATGCCTGTGCTTGCACTACTCAAACCCGAAATCCGATGCCCGCTCACACGCAAAATCCTCGAATTCAGATCGTCGAATCCATTGTTCCGATAATCATTTGTTGTCGCAGACGCGAAAAGCGTTCACCAGCGTAAGCCTTCTAATCCCAGCGCTTTTCGCCCCAAGCGTAGCAAAAAAGCCTCACATTCCGTTAAACGCCGACAATCCGTTGCGACCGCCAGCCTTCCTGTGCGGCTTTCCGCCACTACATAGGCGGCGAGCCTCTCAGCGGAGATAGAAATGACATTCAAGGCCATCGGTAAGTGCGACAAGACATGGAGAAATCTGGCCTTGGCGGTATTGGCGCTGACGCTGTGGCAGGCGGCGCCGGCTGTCGCCGCGGACGAGCCGGACCTGATCTTCCGCCGCTCGACGGTGTTCAAGTGGCTAAGCCCGAACGACAAGCTCGCGACCTATGGCGTCGACGACCCTGAAGTCGATGGCGTGGCCTGTCACTTCACGGTGCCGGAGAAGGGCGGTTACAAGGGCTGGCTCGGCCTTGCCGAGGAGGTCTCGGACATTTCCCTGGCCTGCCGCCAGATCGGCCCGATCCGCTTCAAGGCCAAGATGTCGCAGGGCGACGACATGTTTCGTCAGCGCCGCTCGCTGTTCTTCAAGAAAATGCAGATCGTCCGCGGCTGCGACGCCAAGCGGAACGTGCTGGTCTACATGGTGTATTCGGACAAACTGATCGACGGTTCACCCAAAAACTCGACCTCCTCGGTGCCGGTCATGCCATGGGGGGCTGCCGACGCCGCGGTGCAGAAATGCGGTGAATTCATCCAGTAGCCGTCATGCGGCAATCCGGGCGAGAAACGGAGCGTCCGGGCTTACCGTTTGGGCGGATTGGGATATGGGCGAACCTCTGAGCCGGGTTTGACCTTGGGATCGCGGCAGCCCACCAGACGCACGAACTTTTGCGGTGAGCATTGATTGTCACCCATGACGGGGGCGCCTTGCTGCGACATCGCGCCGGCCATTTGCTGGCCGGATTTGCGGGGCGCGGCAGTGTTGCCAACACCGATGTTGCCATTGCCCACGACGGCTATCCTTTGTTGAAGAGGGATACCAACGCGCAAGCACACACAAAGTTGCACAGTGTTCTACTGAGGCGGCCGGCCCGATGCTTCGGTTCACGGCCGGGCTTCGGTTTGCGAGCGGCCTGTTCAGCAGAGAAAGGTTAAGAACTCGCCGCAGCGCGTCGAACCCCAA
Source organism: uncultured Alphaproteobacteria bacterium (assembly GCA_963742665.1). GTDB lineage: Bacteria > Pseudomonadota > Alphaproteobacteria > Rhizobiales > Xanthobacteraceae > Bradyrhizobium. Next base: position 151,196 of record CAVUNH010000019.1, on the reverse strand, counting down.
CGCCGATCAGGGCGTCTCACGTCCAGATGGTGAGTGGAGACATCGGATGCGAGCCCTCAGCTACATAATTGCCCTTGCTTTCGTCCTGACCGGCCCGTCGCTGGCGGGCAGTGCCGATCGCGACATGCCAGGGGTTGGGACCTTTACCTATTGCGGGTCGCCGGTCGTGACGATTGCGCCCGATTTGGTGGCCGTGGTCAGCCAGTGAACCAGTGCCGCTGGTCCATTGGACGAGGCCAAGGGGGTTGAAAATGCGCTGTTTGACCTCCGTTTTGAGAGCTTCAGCCATCTGAAATCATTGGACTTTTTGTGCCAATGTTTCGTCCCGCCCGGTCGACGAAACAATTCTCCAGCGCGATGAAACCATTTTCCGCTTGTGGCGCAGATATCCGGAAACAGCCGTTGGTTATCACCTTGCCAACGAAACGGCGGGGACGCCGGCAGCAAAACCGGAGACAGTCAAATGCGGACCATCAGCTTCATCCTCGCCTTCGCCTTCATCCTGGCAGGTCCCTCGATGGCTGGTTCGTCCGATCAGGGCATTCCGGGCATCGGCACCTTCTCCTATAACGGTTCGCCGGTTACGATTCCGGCCCAGCCGATCGTGGTCGCCGCCAACTAAGCGCAGCGCGCAACTCCCACGACGCTTTCCGGTAAAGGCTCTGTATGTTTGTACGTATCTGTTCCGCTGCGCTCTTGACGACCTTCCTGCTCGGCGGATCCGCCCAGGCCCAAACCCAATTACAGGCCCAGCTGCAATTGCAGCAGGGTCCTTTCCGCTCCCTGTTCAAGCTCCCTGATCCGCGCGGCGAGTTCGTGCGGCTGTGCGCGCCCCATATGGTGGGACGCTGGGCGCATCCCGAAACCGTTTGCAGTTGCCTGCACGACTATGCGGCCGCGACCGTCGAGGACAACGACCTGCGCGAAGCCTTGCTCCGCGGCATCAGCGAGACCGGCGTGCCCACCATCGAGACCGATTGGGTGCCGCCGGCAAAGCAGTCCGAGATCGGCGCGACCTTCACCAAGATCGCCAAGCCGACGCTGCAATGCATGTTCGAGCCGTCGACCAACTAATCCGCAATCACGACCGCTAATCTGCGACCGGCCTCGGCGGTCATTGGCTCGACACATCGGTGTCGGCCATTGTAAGTCATTGGGCGTTCCATGATCCCGGAGCCAACCAATGCGGCCGGTTCGAATTCTCCTTGCATGCCTCCTTGCCGCGCTGGCACTCCCTGCCTTCGCCGCCCCGATGAGGAGCTGTTGGGCAAGGCAAAGGGTTACCCGCTCGGCAACCGCGCCAACTGGTTCTTCGATGAAGGCGTGCGGGTTGGATCGTTCAGCCATCTCGACGAGATACTCCCGCATTATACGCTGGGCAAAGCGCCGTCTGCCGTTGCCGCTTGCCGCGGCTGCAGGCGGGGACAAGCTCGGCTACCGGTTCGAAAACCAGGCCTGGACGCTCGATGATTTCCTGGCGCACCAGCGCGTCACCGGGCTGCTGGTGATCAAGGACGGCGCCATCCTGTTTGAGCGCTACCAATACGATCGCAAACCGGCCGACCGTTTCATTTCGCATTCGATGGCGAAATCCATCGTAAGCCTTGGCGTCGGAATGGCGGTCGCGGAGGGCAAAATCGTCTCGCTGGACGATCTGGTTTCCAAATACGTGCCAAAGTTGGCAGGCAGCGCCTATGGCGAGACCACGATACGAAACGTCCTGCGAATGTCGTCCGGCGTGAAGTTCAGCGAAGCCTATGACGGTAACGACGACCTGACGCGATTCGTGATTGCCCGCAACCGCGAGGGCTCGATCGCGGCTTTACGCGAATTCAACACGCGCGAAGCGGAGCAGGGCACGCGCTTTCACTATGCTTCCAGCGAAACCATGGTGCTTACCGTGCTGCTCCACGCGGTGACCGGCACCACGCTCAGCGAGTACCTGACTGCGCGGCTGTGGCAGCCGATCGGTACGGAGGCCGACGCGACCTGGATCAAGGGCGCCGACGGCACCGAAAACGGGTTTGGAAATTTCAACGCGACCTTGCGTGACTACGGACGGCTCGGAATGATGTTGGCCAATGACGGCGTGGTCGGCGGTAAGCAGATCGTGCCGAAAGACTATCTGCTGGACGCGACCGACTGGCACCGGCAACCGCCGGCGTTCCAGCCGCGGAAGGCCACGCCGTATTTTGGATACGGTTATCAGTTCTGGCCTTTCCCGGGTGAGAAGCGAAGGTTTGCGTTGCTCGGCGTTTACGGCCAGTCGATCTTTGTCGATCCCGAGCTCAAGCTCGTCATGGTGGTGACTGCCGTGGCCAAGAACGCCAGTGTCGGCAAGGAATCCCTTGGTCCCGAGCGCGACGCGGTCTGGCGTGGCATCGTCGGCAAATACGGTAGCTGGTGACGAGCGTCCGGCTGTGTCTTACCGCTTCTGCTTCACGCCCAACCGCGGAATGCATTTGCTGGTGCGCAGCACGCCTGTCGTCGTCATCTGCGCGCCCGAGACTTCCTTGATCTGTCCTTGAGGGCACGATCCGTCGTCGACGAGAACGCGCTGACCGAGCCGCAAATCCGCGATGTCCTGCTCGCGCGAAACCTGTTGCGCAGCGGCAGGCGTTGCCAGCAGCCACAGGACGAGGCCGGCAGGCACTGCAAGCGTGGATCTCGCCGAGGCCTTCATGATCGCCAAATTGGCCTCCCTCACTTGCTCTGGATCTTCAGCCCGTCCGGTCCGACGTTGATCTGCAAGCCTTCGGGTTGTTTCTTGGTTTGATATTGGTTGTAGCCGAGTACGCCGACCGCGACGATGAGCGCGCCGATGATGAGATACAGGACGTTGCGATTGCCGGGCATCCGGAGTCTCCGTAAGGTTCTGGGTTGACTGCGGACTGTATGGGCGCGGTAGCGATTCTGAAAGCGATGTAAAGCGCTGGAGTTCCCGGCAAAGTATGCTTTGATTGGTCTGCGAATGAAATCGACCAGGAACCAGGACGCAATGAACGCCAACGATAACAAGCAAAAAATCCTCGACGCCGTCGATGCCGGCTTTGATGCGCAGCTTGCGACGACCCGGGACTTTGTCGCGATTCCCTCGACCCGCGGTGCCGAAGGGCCGTGTCAGGACATGATGGGCGATCTCTTGCGCGCGCGCGGCTACGAGGTCGACGACTGGCATATCGACGTCGAGGATTTGAAGGATCTGCGCGGCTTCGGTCCGATCGAGCATGATTTTTCCAAAGCGCGCACGGTGGTCGGCACCTATCGCCCGCCAACCAACGCCGGCAAATCGCTGATCCTGCAGGGCCACTGCGACGTGGTACCGGCCGGACCGCTCGACATGTGGGAGACGCCGCCGTTCTCGCCGGTCGTCAAGGACGGCAAAATGTATGGCCGCGGCGCCTGCGACATGAAGTCGGGCACCATCGGTGCGCTCTATGCGCTGGACGCGATCAAGGCGGCGGGGCTCAGGCCGACCGGGCGGATACACTTCCAGTCCGTGATCGAGGAGGAGTCTACCGGCGTCGGCGCGCTCTCGACCCTGCAGCGCGGCTACCGGGCAGATGCCTGTTTCATTCCTGAACCGACCGGCGGCCACATGGTGCGCGCGCAGGTCGGCGTGATCTGGTTTCGGCTGAAGGTGCGCGGCATTCCCGTGCATGTGTCGCACGCCGGCTCCGGCGCCAACGCGATCATGGCCGCCTATCATCTGATCCATGCGCTGCAAAAGCTCGAGGCCGCATGGAACGAGCGCGCCAAGGCCGATCGTCATTACAAGACGTTGACGCATCCGATCAACTTCAACCCCGGCATCATCAAGGGCGGCGACTGGGCCTCCAGCGTGCCGGCCTGGTGCGATGTCGATTGCCGCATTGCCGTACTGCCGGGCTGGTCGGTCGCCGATTGCCAGAAGGAGATTCTGGCCTGCATCTCGGCGGCCTCGCGCGACCATCGCTTCCTCTCCAACAATCCGCCCGACGTCGAATGGTCGGGCTTCCTGTCGGAAGGCTATGAGCTGAAGGATTCCGCCGCACCCGAAGCGGCCTTCGGCAAGGCCTTTACCGCGGTTTATGGTGGCAAGGTTGCGGACCTCGTCTTCACGGCGTTGACCGACACGCGCTTCTACGGGCTGAACTACAACATCCCGAGCCTGTGCTTCGGCGCCAGCGGCGCTGCGGTGCACGGCTTCAACGAGTATGTCGATCTGGAGTCGCTGCGCAAATCGACCAAGGCCACCGCGCTGTTCATCGCGGAGTGGTGCGGGGTGGAGGCGATTTAGCGCGGTCCGTTGCCGACGTGGCAGCGTTGACGCGCATCGGATACGCTGCCGCAAATAAAAAGCCTTCGACGGTTAAGTTTGAGGGAGACCCGCCATGAGAAAGTTCATCATCGAGCCGCATTTTCGCCTGCAGGAATGGGTCGCCGAGGAGAAGGGCTATTTCCGCGCCGAAGGTCTCGACTATGAATTTCGCGAGTTGATCCGCTCCACCGCGGGGCAGCATCACAACAAGGCCAATCAGGGCGCCTTCCAGAGCATCGAAAAGGGGCGCGAAGCCAATGTGAGCTGCGCCTGCCATTGGACGGTGAACGTGGCGGCCTCCAATGGCCATGCCAAGCTCTATGCCGACGTCTATTCGGTGGCGCCTTCCGGGATCTTCGTGCCCGCGGATTCCCCGGTGCGTACCCCGGCCGACCTTGCGGGCGTGCCGATATCAGTCGGGTTTCAGTCGGGAAGCCATTACTCGACCATCCAGGCGCTCGAACAGTACATGGCGCCGGACGAGATCAACCTGACGTTCGAAGACGGCATGCTGTTTCACCGGATGGAGCTCCTGCTCGAGGGCAAGAGCCCGGCCGCGGCGCTCTTCAACGGGCCATATTATCTGGCCGAGCAACTGGGCTTCCGCAAGGTGATCGACACCACATTCATGATTGCGGCCATGATCAAGGGCGAGGTCGATCCGGAAGACGTCCGGCGTTTCTTCCGCGCGTTGCGAAGGGCGCAACGCGATATCGATCTCCGGCCGGAACTGTACACCCACTACTACAAGAACGAATTCCCGGATCGTTTTCATGCCGTCATGGATACGCGCCGTTGGGGTCCCGGCGAGCGGATCGTGTTCGAGACCTATTCGAAGGAAGTGTTCGAGCGTTCGTTCGACTGGATCGCCGAGCACGAGATTTTTGCGAAGGGGCGAATGGGGTCGGGCGAATACGAACGGTCCATCATCTCGTTCGCTGCGGAGTGACACGGAACTTCCATTTTTGAGTTACTGCGGCCACAACGCCTTCACGATCGCATCGAGGCCATCGGTCAGCGCCGCCGGTCCGGGCTGCAGGATCAGCGGCGATTTGATCTCGACAATGCGGCCGTTGCGCACGGCCGGGATCTCGCTCCAGCCCGGCCGGTTTCTGATCCGGTCCGGCACGACTTTCTTGCCGCACCATGAGGCCAGGATCACGTCGGGCGCGGTGTCGCGCACCGTGTCTGGGGAAATGATGCGGTCCTTGGCGGCCTGCTGAAACCGCAGTTTCGGCAGCACGTCCTCGCCGCCGGCGATCTCGATCAGTTCGGACACCCAGCCGATGCCGCTGATGATGGGATCGTCCCACTCCTCGAAATAGACCTTTGGTTTTGCCCCATGCCGGGGCGTCGATGCGATCGTCGCGAGACGCTGCTCAAAGCCGGTGGCGAGTTGATCGGCACGCTCCGCTGCACCGACCAGCGCGCCGAGCGTGCGGATCATCGCCAGGATGCCGGCGACGTCGCGCTGGTTGAAGACATGGATGGCGACGCCGGCGCGCACGAGATCGGCTGCGATGTCGGCCTGAAGGTCGGAGAAGGCGAGCACCAGATCCGGCTCCAGCGCCAGGATTTTTGGGATGTCCGCCGAGATGAAGGCCGATACCCGCGGCTTCTCGCGGCGCACCTGCGGCGGCCGCACCGCATAGCCGGAAACGCCGACGATGCGATCCTGCTCGCCGAGCAGATAGAGCGTCTCCACGGTCTCTTCGGTGAGGCAGACGATCCGGCGGGGAGGGAACTGGCGCATCGCAGACGATATGCCGAATTACCGGTGCCTTGTCACGGCGGCCATTACCTCTGACGTCATTGCCTGATTTACCGCAGGCCGCCATTCTCCTAAGAAATTGCTCGAAAGAAAAACCGGAGGGCTCATGACGCTGCTGGAAAAAATTCAATCGATGAAGATGCCGTTTGCGGAGTTGAAGGGCGTGACCTTCGTCGAGGCCGACAAGGACCGCGTGGTGGCGCGGATGCTGGTGCGGCCGGAACTCTGCACGCTGCGCAATACGATTCACGGCGGCGCGGTGATGGCGTTTGCGGATTCGGTCGGCGCGGCCGCGACCGTGATCAATCTGCCGGAGGACGCCAAGGGCACCACCACGATCGAGAGCAAGACCAATTTCATCGGCGGCGCCAAGGAGGGCAGCACCGTGATCGCGACCGCTACCCCGGTTCATCGCGGGCGGCGGACCCAGGTCTGGCAGACACGGCTGGAGACCGAGGACGGCAAACTGGTCGCGATCGTCACGCAAACCCAGATGGTGCTCTGATACAGCAGTCGATGCCGCTTATCTGGTTGCCGGTTGGTTAGCAAAATCTGACTTTTTATAAGGCATTTGAGCGACTTGAACTTCATATTGCGACGCACCATATTGGTGGTCTAGGGATTCGACGCCTCCTCGAGGGCCACCATGAGGAGTACTGACTATGAGACCACGCCACCACTCCGATGCGCGCCAAAGGCACCGTTCGGACTCTCAGCCAGCAGGAAGAATTGCCGCTTCTGCGCGATCACCTTTTGCGGCTCGATCGCACCAGCCGTCATGATCGCTTCCATGGCTTCATGGATGACAGCTTCATCGAGCGTTACGCCGAAAAATGCGCCAACGACGGCACGCTCATCATCGCCTATATCGAGGACGGCGTGGTGCGCGGCGCGGCCGAACTGCATCCGCCGGAGCAATCCCCCGACGCATTGCCGGAGATCGCCTTCAGCGTCGAAGCGTCCGTGCGGCGCAAGGGCGTCGGCAGCATCCTGTTTCGGAAGCTGATCGCGGAGGCGCGCGCCAAGGGCTACAAGAGCCTGCGGATCACCACCGGCGCGGAGAACGAAGCGATGCGGGCGCTCGCCAGCAAGTTCGGCGCGCATCTCACCTTCCGCCAGGGCGAATCCACCGGAAATATCGACCTGGCCCCGCAAAACCAGCCGGAATCGGCGCTATCGGCCGTGACAACGACGATCGATGCCGCGCGCGCGATCACCAACTTCAATCGCGCCTATTGGGGCATGTTGTTCCGGATGTATGGCTGGGGCCGGACGGCCTGACCTGAAGCGATGCCAACGGCAATTCGCGGGATCCTGATCGCGCGAATTGCCGGAGGCCTGAAGGCCCTCAGGTGCCCGTACGCTTGTCGTTGCCGAAGCGGCGGACCACGCGGCGCTCGACCACGACCGAGCGCTGGGCGCCTTGCTCGCCGGTGATGACGCGGGTCGCCGATCGCGCCGCTGCGCGGCCGGTCTTCTTCACTTCAGCCAGTACTTCCTCGAACGGCAGCCCCATCAGCGCCGAGGCGATCTCCGCCTGCTGCTGCTGATCGTCGGTAATGCCGACGGCGGCGAAGATTGCCTCCTCCAGCGTCGGCGGATCGCGCCGTACCCGCCGGGTGCCATATTTCGTGTTCCAGTCTTCGCTCATCGGGGCCTCGCATTGAACTGCGGAGATACCTAAGTGCCCTCATGTTGCATTGCAATATGAATATTGCGTGGCAATACAGCCATGCATCTACAATGTCTCCAGCCTGGTAGCGTCATACAGTTCGATGGATGTGGCGGCAGCGGCCAGCGCCTGCAGCGATTTGACGAAATCGCGCGAGGCGGGGACCGCGAAATGCCTGAGCAGTGCGGCGCGATCGGCCCATTGTTCGAAAAACACCAGCCGCAGCGGGTTCTCGCAGTCGACATGGACGGCGTGGGAGATACATCCGGGCTCGCCGCGCGAACGATGGACATGTTCGAGGCTCAGCCTTCGGACTTCGTCGAAACTATCCTGTCGTGCCGTCACGCTGCCGGTTACCACGATCATCAGTTCCTCCGTCCTATCGTCCTGTCGTTGCGTCCCCTCGGCTATTCGGCGGCGGCAAGCTCCAGCGGCTGCTGCGGCCAGCGTTTCAGCGCGGCGCGTCCGGCATCGGTCAGCACATAGATGCCGCGTTCGGCGCGGTCGAACCAGCCATAGACATTGTGCAGCAGAATCTTGCCGGCGTCCGGAATATCGGTGCGCAGATCCTTCACCCGCCGCGGGCCTCCCGCAAGCGCCGATGCGCAGGCCAGCGCCTGCTGGCGGTAGGCCGTCATGATCGGCGCGCGCGTGCTGCCGCCCATCGCGGGATCGCCCTTGCGCCGCTGGTGCTCCGAGACCAGCCGCGAGCGCTTCTTGGGGTTGCGGCGAGGAGCCGTCGTGGCGGGCCTGACGATCACCTCGACGTCGCCGGTGTTGGTGACCGCGAGCATGCCGAAGCCGAGACGGCGGCAGAGGTTGCGGTAGCGGGCATCGCTTTCGCGGCCCTTGCCGCGCGCCGATAGTCTGGCGGCGAGCCACACCTCGTCGCAGGCGCCGGCGCGGTCGACCGCCTGCAAGATCAGTTCGAGATTGAACGTGAGCTTGAGTTCCCCGATCACCACGACGGGTGGATCGTCACCGCTGAGCGCCACCAGATCGCAGCCGCCGACCTCGCCCTTGACCGTGAAGCCAAGCTTTTCGAGGAAGCGTTTGACGGGCAGATATAGCGCGGTTTCCAACGACGGGCTCCGGCGGCAGGAGGGCCGCGACTCAACTGTCACGAGTTTAGCCCGGATTTGGTCAAATCGCGCGGAAGCGGCTATCCTGCAGGCGGGACAAACATACGGCGCGCAATCTAATCCATGATCAGGAACGGCCTCTATCACATCACCGTGGAAATGCTCGACAGCGTCCAGGGCGGCAATCAGGGCGTCATGGTCATGCGCGACGGCGAGTTGCGCGGTGGCGACTCGTTCTTCTATGCCTACGGCAGCTACACGGCGGCGAACGGCAAATGGAAGGGCGAGGTGACCAACCAGGAACACTCGCCGACCTACGGCGCGCGGCCGGTCTGGGAGCGCAAGGTGGTCACCATCGGGTTTACCGGGACCTATACCGACGAGACGGCCGAGGCTGACGGTATTGCGCTTGCGGGCAAGCAGAGCATCCGGTTCAAGTCGCGGCTTCGGCTCCTGATCCCGGACTGAAGCGATGCAGAACGGACTCTACAAGGTCGAGATCGATGGCGCACGCGGCTCTGGCCGCGGCGTGATGGTGGTACGCGACGGGCATTTGTTCGGCGGCAATGCCGTCTTTGCCCTGGCCGGCCGCTGCCTTGAATCCGGTCAGGACATCGCGGTCGACATCGCGACGGTCCAGCGCAATGACGGCCTCGGTTTCGAGCCCGTGGCAGGCGTTGGCATGGTCACGCTGCGGGGAAGGCGCGAGGGCGACCGATACCTGTTCGAGGGCGGCACCGCGTTATTGGCTGGCGCACCCTTCGCGGTTGTCATGACCGCTATCAGTGAGGAGGCGGCGCCACCGGCGGGCGCCAATGGCGCGGATGGCATCCAAAACGGACTCTATTCGCTGAACATTCGCATGCTCGATGGCATCGATTCCGGCAACACCGGCCTGATGGTGTTGCGTGACGGCGCCATTCGCGGCGGTGATGCCCATTTCGACTATGTCGGGGCCTACAGCAGCGCCAAGGGGCGGTGGAAGGGCGAATTGATCAATCGCACGCATACGCCGACGATGGGCCAGCGGCCGTTGTTCGGCGACCGCGAGGTCGGCATCGGCTTTTCCGGCAGCTACGATGAGCAGGGCGCGGAAGGCGAAGCCACCGCGCTCGCCGGCAAGCGCAGCATCCGCTTCAAGGCGGTGCTGCGCAGGCTCGCTTGATCCTAAACCCGCCCGGCCACCGGCAGCAGCGTGCCGGTGACGGCGGATGCGGCATCGCTGGCAAGGAACAGGATCACCTCGGCCAATTCCTCTGGCTTCACCCATTTGGTGAAATCCGACTTCGGCATGTCGGCACGATTGGCCGCGGTGTCGATGATCGACGGCAGCACGGCGTTGACGGTGATCCTGCCCTTGTATTCGGCGGCGAGCGCCTCGGTCAGGCGATGCACGCCGGCTTTTGAGGCGGCATAGGCGCCCATGCCGGCGCCTGCCTGCACGGCGCCAAGCGCGCCGACATTGACGATACGCCCCGCGCCGGACGGGATGAGATGCGGGATCGCCGCGCGCGAGGCGTTGAGCGTGGTCGTGACGTTGAGCGCATACATGCGCTGCCACGTCTTCGGATCGCCTTCGGCGACCGTCTCGTACGCAAATCCGCCGGCGATGTTGATCAGCGCGTCGAGCCTGCCGAAATGCGCCGCCGCGTGGTCGATCGCCTTCTTCGCGGCCGCCGCGTCGGTCAGGTCGACGCCGCCGAGTTCGATCTGGTTCGACGTGGCCGGTACCTGGGTCGGCGCATGGTCGACGCTCGCGACCCTGGCGCCGCGCGCCAGCGCCAGATCGGCGACGACCCGACCGAGTGCGCCGAGCGCGCCGGTCACGACAATGACTTTTCCGTTCATGATGGGTCTCCGCGCACCGGTGAAAGCGAGCGCACACTATACCAACTACGTAAGACTACGGAGCAGGGCCGGTCGCTAAAATTTGCGGGAGTTCTGTAAGTCGATTTCAGAGTCCATCCGCTACAACGCCAGTCCCAACCAGGCAGGGGCTGCAATATGGGCTATCTACCCGATCACGGTTTACCTCTCGTTCAGCTTAAGGAGCAGCGGCGCGACTTGGTTGTCGCGCTGCAAAATCGCAACGGTCCGATCAAGGACTGGGAGCTGATGCAGATTGCCGCCATCCAGCAGGCGATCCAGGCATTCGAGGACGTCATCGCCGATCTCGACGCCGAAATGGAAATGGAAGTCGCGGCCTGACCCCTTGGGCAGGCACTGCAACGCAGACCGCCGCAGCAAATTCCGGTTCGCCTTGCTTTACGGCACCGCCGGTGGACGGGTACAATCGGACCCGTGCGCAGGGTTTTGACGTTCCCGATCCTTCTCGTCGCATTGTATCTTCCGCAAACCGCCGGAGCGCGCGCGGATTCATGCGTCGCCGATCAACATGGCGGCACCGTTTGCGGCGAGGGCAAGAGCGCAATGCGCGTCTTCGCCGACACTACCTCACCATCGAAGAAGTACGCGTTTGCCTGGCGCAGCGCCGAAGGCCTGCCGTCCGGTCGCGACCTGCCATCGAAGGGCGTTGAAAATGTCCTGATCCGCCTCGCGGACGGCGCCGTGCTTGCAAAACTCGGCGGCGAGTATTGGGACACAGGTGAGATGCGCGCCAACCGCTACGATTTGCTCGCGGCATGGTCGCCCGAAAGCCGGGCGGTCATCGAGGTCGCCAACAGCCGCTGGGACAGCGACGCGTTCGTCTACTATCTGATTGACGGCGCAACGGTCACGACCTTCGACCTGCGTGCATTGGTCGAACCCGCGATGAAGGCAAAGCTCCCGGCGCGCAAGCGCGAGTTCAGCTCATTCCGCGTGCGCGAGGATTTGCCGGTGACGCTCGATGCGCGGGGCCACGCGCGCTTTACGGCGATGGTCTATCTGCCCAAGAGCGAACCCAGCCTCGACTACAAGGTCCAGGTCGATATCGCGTCCAGCGAATGGCAAGCCATCCGCGCGGATCGTCTCGATGCAGCGGGTAAAGGCCGACTAGTTCAGTCTTGTCGTTTCACTCTTGCAGGTATCGCGCCGTCAAGTGCCGCGCGTTCGGCGGCGCCGACACCGAGGCCCTTTTGCAGATAGGTTTCGAGATCGCCATAGTCGGCATCGATGGCTTCGAACGCCGCGCCGAGGAACGAGGTCTGCACCGAGCCCAGCACCTGCTTGACGTCATCGGGCAGGTCGCTGCCGGAGTTGGGATCCCTGCGGTAGAAGCGGTTGGTCAGAAGGTAATCCTCCGAAATCACCTCGTCGGAGACGCCGAGCGTGTGCAGGATCAGCGCGCAGGCAAATCCGGTGCGGTCCTTGCCGGCGGTGCAGTGGATCACCAGCGGGGCGCTGTCTTGCAACAGGTGCGCAAACAGCGTGCGGTAGCGCGGCGTGTTCTGCTGCACGTAGCTGCGGTAGGAATCGCGCATCACCTCGACCGCGTGGCTTGTCGAAAGCGGCGTGCCGCCGGCCGCGATGGCGCGCAGCGCCGCAACCACCGTGGGCTCGACGGGGAGCGAATGCACGGTGATCTCGGGTAGCCCGCACAGCGCCTCGGCGCGTTCCGCCGTGCCGCGAAAATCGAAGGCGCTCTTGACGCCGAGCTTCGCGCAAGACGGCTGCGTCATCGCCGGTCAGATGGCCGAGATGGTTGGAACGGAAGATCTGCCGCCACCGCACGGTGCGGCCATCTTTGGTCGGATAGCCGCCGAGGTCGCGGAAATTGCTGGCGCCGGCAAGGCTGAGATGACGGGCGGGGGAATCTGACATCAGGCGGTCTCGGGCTGTTTTCTGAAAATCTGGCGGGGAAGCAATTCTTGTGCGCGGGAGAACGCCGGGGTGTGTCGCGTTCCGCGCTTGGTCTATACTGGGCTAGCATAGCGTTTTCGAGCGAAGTGGATACCGGTTCGCATAGCAATCAAGTTTACGCAGATTGCGTAGACTTATCTGCGGAAAATGCGTCAGATCGAAAAAACCTTTTGGGGAAAACATGAATAAACGCAAGATCGCCAGCCTTGGAACTGCATTGTTTTTGGGGATGATCGCCCCGTCGGCCGCGCTAGCGCAGACGACCTTCAAAAACTATCAATGCGCCGATGGAACGCAATTCATTGCCGGGTTTTTCCAGCCCGATTCCCGCGCCCATTTGCAACTCGATGGCAAGGCCGTGACGCTGGCCAAACGCCTGGCGCTGTCAGGCTCACGCTATACGGGTAACGGGGTTACACTGAAGATCACAAAGGCTGGTATCACCACGCTCAAGCTCGCCAAACGCCCGGTTACGTCATGCGAGCAGACATGAAAAAGGGCCGAAACGATTTCGTTCCGACCCTTTTCTGTTTTGCCGACCGCGCCTGAACTCCTCGACGCGTCCCTGTCAAACATCTGCTCGGCATCAGTGGTCACGCCCAGGCTTGGATTCTTCGATCGCGGCGGCGTGGTACCAGCTGCCGCTGCAGTCAGCGAGGTTGGCGGCCGGCGCGGCAAATTCGGTCGCAGCCTTGGTCTCGCCGTAGCGGCGTCCCCCGAGAGCCGCCCGGCCCCCGGCAGGGAATTGGTAGATCGTGGCAGACCCCTCATTCACATGCGTGTCGATCATTTCAGTCTCTCCTTGATCGCGCGAACCACCATGGTGCGCCCGACTCGTTCTCCAGTCGTTACCGAAACCGCGATATCGTTCGCGCCTCCCCGGAATGCAAGTTGCTCAAAAAAGGTCAGGGATTGTATATTTTGTAGGCATTTCCTGTGTTGCTGCCTGTGAGGCAATGGGCAGATGTCCAACGCTTGAGCCGACCCAATGGTTGCCGGCGGTGGCCGAACTTCCGGGCGGGCGAAGCATAACGCTGCCGCCGCTTTAATCGGGCCGGGAGCGGTCGGCCAAAACTGCCGGAGAATCGGGCTTCATCCGGGGCTAAAAGCGCATTTCGACCGCTGCGCGCGCAGGGCAGCCGCGCGCCTATGTCGCATCAAATAGTTGCGGCCAGCAGACTGGACATCGCCGCGAAATCACCGGCTCCCGCACTGCAGCGATTGGCATTTTAATTGCTTGGTAAGAAACGGCCTGACGTGGGCCCGGGAACACGTGTGCGGGGACCTGATGTCCGCCAAATTTTGAAGGCTTCGGTTTCCGCAATTCGCAGCATTAAACTCAAGAGAGGCTCAATGACCAAGTATAAGCTCGAGTATATCTGGCTCGACGGGTATACGCCGACACCCAATCTGCGCGGCAAGACACAGATCAAGGAATTCGATTCGTTCCCGACGCTGGCGCAGCTTCCGCTGTGGGGCTTCGATGGCTCATCGACCCTGCAGGCCGAAGGCCGAAGCTCGGATTGCGTGCTCAAGCCGGTCGCGGTTTATCCTGACGGTGCGCGCACCAACGGCGCGCTGGTGATGTGCGAAGTCATGATGCCGGACGGCGTCACCCCGCACGCGACCAACAGGCGCGCTAGCATTCTTGACGATGAAGGTGCCTGGTTCGGCTTCGAGCAGGAATACTTCATGTACAAGGACGGCCGGCCGCTCGGCTTCCCCTCCTCAGGTTACCCGGCGCCGCAGGGCCCGTATTACACCGGCGTTGGCTACAAGCAATGTTGGTGCGGTCGCGCGTGAGATCGTCGAGAAGCATCTCGACCTCTGCCTCGCCGCCGGCATCAACCACGAAGGCATCAATGCCGAAGTCGCCAAGGGCCAGTGGGAATTCCAGATCTTCGGCAAGGGCTCCAAAAAAGCCGCCGACGAAATGTGGATGGCTCGCTACCTGTTGCAGCGGTTGACCGAAGACTTACGGCATCGACATCGAGTATCCACTGCAAGCCGCTCGGCGACACCGACTGGAACGGCTCCGGCATGCACGCCAACTTCTCGACGAAGTTTATGCGCGAGACCGGCGGCAAGGCCTACTTCGAGAGCGCTGATGGCGGCCTTTGAGAAGAATCTCATGGACCACATTGCCGTCTACGGGCCGGACAACGACAAGCGCCTGACCGGCAAGCACGAGACCGCTCCCTGGAACAAGTTCAGCTATGGCGTGGCCGACCGCGGTGCTTCGATCCGCGTGCCGCACTCGTTCATGAAGAACGACTACAAGGGCTATCTCGAAGACCGCCGCCCGAACTCGCAGGGCGACCCCTACGCCATTGCTTCGCAGATACTGAAGACCATGGCCGAAGTTCCGACCGCCGCCAAGTCGGCCGCCGCCTAGGCTCCAAGGCAGACCCGGGTGGGGACACCCGGCTGCAACCCTGATCCGCCAAGGCAAAACCGCTTTGGCGGATCATTGCGTTTTGATGACACTGAATTTTGACGGGTTTGATTCAAATACATCGCCTCAAAGCCGTTCCCCTGCGTTATGAACCGCGCTAGATAACGGGTCGCGCGCGCTTGCCGGGGACGGCCATTGCTTGAAGGCTTCTACAAGGTCAGATTCCAGCTCAACGCCACGGTCGGCCGCAGCGTGATGTACGCGCGCGACGGCAGGATGCTGGGCGGCAACTCGGCGTTTGCCCATATCGGCACCTATCGGGAAGAAGCCGACGGCGCGATCGCCATCGAGATCAAGACCGTCCGTCATAATCCGGATCCGAACTACCGCGCGATGGCCGGTACCGACGACGCGACGCTGCTGGCGCGCGGCAGGCCGGACGGCGATCTCTACCGCTTTGAAGGCGGGTTGAAGGAATTGCCGGGTGCGGTGTTCTCTTCGGTCATGACCCCGATCGAGGAGGAGGCGATCCCGATCGCCGGCGGCGTCGGTGAGGCCGGCATCGTCAACGGGCTCTATTCCATTCACATTCGCATGCTCGACGGCGTCGACGGCGGCCTGACCGGGGTGATGCTGCTCAATGACGGCCGCATCCTCGGCGGCGACGCCTCGTTCTATTATCTCGGCACCTACACCTCGGAGAACGGCCGCTGGAAGGGGCAGATCCTCAACCAGGAGCATACGCCGGCGCGGGGCGAGAACCCGGTGTTCGGCGGCCATGAGGTCGGCATCGGCTTTTCGGGCACTTGTGACGGGCAGGGCGCGCTGCTGGAGGCGACCGCGCTGGCCGGCAAGCGCAGCCTGCGATTGACGGCCGTGCTCAAGCTGATGCGCCCGGCTTGAGCGCGATGGGCAATACCGTGCGCGTACTCTCGACGCTGGCGCTGAAGGGCGCCGTTCACAGCCTCGCCGGACCGTTCGAGACCGCCTGCGGCATCCGTATCGATGCCGACTTCGCCCCGACGTTGGCGCTGCTGGACCGCCTGCGCGGCGGCGAGGGGGCCGATGTCGTCATTCTGACCCGCGAGGGGCTCGACGAACTCGCGCGCGAGGGGCGTGTGGTGTCGGACAGCTGCGTGGATCTTGCGCGGTCGTATGTCGGTATTGCGGTGAAGGCGGGTGCGGCCCATCCCGGCATCGCAACGGAAGCCGCGTTGCGCGCGACGCTGCTCGGTGCCCGCGCCGTGGCCTATTCGCGGATCGGCGCCAGCGGCATCCTGTTCGCGCAATTGATCGAGCGGCTGGGCATCGCATCGGAGATCAACGCCCGGGCAGTGATCATTCCGCAGGGCTTCACGGCCGAGCGATTGGTCACCGGCGAAGCCGACCTCGCCATCCAGCAGATCAGCGAGTTGAAGCAGGTCGGCGGGATCGAGGTCGTCGGTCCCATTCCGCGGGAGTTGCAGACGCCAGCCGTGTTTTCCGCGGGCCGCATGGCGGCGTCGGCCAAGGTGACGGCGTCGGATCGGTTGTTGCGATTTCTCGCCTCGCCGGATGTCGCGCCGGTGTTGCGCGAGAGCGGGCTCGAGCCTTGAATGACCGTGCCTCGTGGCCGCCGCCGTTACTTCATGTAATAGCTGACGTAATATCTCGCCCGCTGGTAGGTCAGTTCCAGATAGCCGGGATGGTCTCTTGCCGCCAGTTCCACCGCGCGCGTGAAGCGTTCGCCGAACTCGCCCTTGCCCTTGTCGAAATATCCAAAACAGGCGTCGTCGAATTTCACCGCGGCAATGATCGCATGCCTCACTTCCGTGTCGTTCATCCCGGGATGGGTGAGTTTCAGACGATCGAAGGTCAGCCCGTCTTCGGCGTGATCGTGCTCGTGTCTGATACCGGCCGAAATTTCCGACCGTCGGTCTCGCCCGGAACATGGCGCGCACGTGCGGCGGCATCGCCCGCCACGCGAGCAGGTCGAGTCTCGAGCACTCGCGCCACAGCAAAAATGCCGCGTCTTTCAGCGGCAGCCTGCGGGCTTCGGCAAGAATTTCATCGGCTTCGGTCATCGGTGCCAACACAATGGAATGGCCCATTGGTCGGCCGCCGTGATCGATCGGTTCAACCGTGTGCGGATCAATCCCTGATCAGGACGACGCCGGCGATCAGGAAGGCCGCGCCTGCCAGCCGTGCGGTGCTGATCGGGTGCGGCGTCAGTCCGAATGCCCCGAAATGGTCGATCGTGACAGCGGCGAGCACCTGTCCGGCGATGACGAGGGCAAACAGCGTCGCTGCGCCGAGCGAGGGCAGCAGCAGGATCGCCAGCAGGATGAAGGCGCCGCCGAACAGACCACCGGACCAGGCCCACCACGGCACGCCGGCCATGACCCGAATCGAGGGTACGCCTTCGCCAAGCATAATCACCGCAACGATCATCGTCAGGAGGCCGCCGGCATAGCTGACCAGGCCGGCCCAGGCCGGCGATTCCAGCGCAGTGCGCAGGCTGCCGTTCAATACCTGCTGGGTCGACGACGCTGACACCGGCGCCGAGCGCAAGCGCGTAGAGCAACACAGTCTGCACGTGATCCCCCAATTCAATTCCGGGCCGGGTGCGTCCGGCATCCCCGATTTGCACGGGAGTATGACACGGAACGCCAGATACCTTCACGGTGTGGCGTTTGATGGTCCCGGTTCCTGCAGCCCGGCCCGGCCCCGATTGGGCTTTCCCCTGCGCCCTACATGGAATAAGAGCGGCCAGCAATTTCCATGTTCAGGCACCAATGATCCGTCTCGATAACGTCTCCAAGCAAGTCGGCCACCAGATCCTCTTCATCGAAGCCTCCGCAGCCCTGCAAAAGGGCGAAAAGATCGGCCTCGTCGGTCCCAAACGGGGCCGGCAAGACCACGCTTTTCCGGATGATCGCGGGCCAGGAACTGCCCGACGAGGGCCAGGTGTCCCTCGATCGCGGCATCACCATCGGCTATTTCAGCCAGGACGTCGGCGAGATGTCGGGCCGCAGCGCGGTCGCCGAGGTGATGGACGGCGCCGGTCCGGTCAGCGTCGTGGCGGGCGAATTGAAAGAGCTCGAGACCGCGATGGCCGACCCCGATCGCGCCGACGACATGGAAGAGATCATCGCGCGCTATGGCGAGGTGCAGCACCGTTTCGAGGAACTCGACGGCTACGCGCTCGACGGCCGGGCGCGCGAGGCGCTGTCGGGGCTCGGCTTCAGCGCGGAGATGATGGAAGGCGACGTCGGCGCGCTCTCGGGCGGCTGGAAGATGCGGGTCGCGCTGGCGCGCATCCTCTTGATGCGTCCGGACGTGATGCTGCTGGACGAGCCGAGCAACCATCTCGACCTCGAAAGCCTGATCTGGCTGGAGCAGTTTTTGCGGGGCTATGAGGGCGCGCTGCTGATGACCTCGCACGACCGCGAGTTCATCAACCGCATCATCAACAAGGTGGTCGAGATCGACGGCGGCACGCTGACGACCTTTTCCGGCAATTACGAATTCTACGAGCAGCAGCGCGCGCTGAACGAGAAGCAGCAGCAGGCCCAGTTCGAACGCCAGCAGGCGATGCTGGCCAAGGAAATCAAGTTCATCGAGCGCTTCAAGGCGCGCGCCTCGCACGCGGCGCAGGTGCAGAGCCGGGTGAAAAAGCTCGACAAGATCGAACGCGTCGAGCCGCCGAAGCGGCGGCAGACGGTCGCGTTCGATTTCCTCCCCGCGCCGCGCTCCGGCGAGGACGTCGTCAGCCTGAAGAACGTCCACAAGGGTTATGGCAGCCGCAGCATCTATCAGGGGTTCGATTTCATGATCCGCCGCCGCGAGCGGTGGTGCGTGATGGGCATCAACGGCGCCGGCAAGTCGACGCTGTTGAAACTGGTGGCGGGCTCGACCGAGCCTGACGACGGCACGGTGGCGGTCGGCGGCAGCGTCAAGATGGGCTACTTCGCCCAGCACGCGATGGATCTGCTCGACGGCGAGCGCACCGTGTTCCAGTGGCTCGAGGATTGCTTCCCGCAGGCCGGCCAGGGCTCGCTGCGCGCGCTCGCCGGCTGCTTCGGATTTTCCGGCGACGACGTCGAGAAGAAGTGCCGGGTGCTGTCGGGCGGCGAGAAGGCGCGGCTGGTGATGGCGCAGATGCTGTTCGACCCGCCGAATTTCCTGGTGCTGGACGAGCCGACCAACCATCTCGATCTGGCGACCAAGGAGATGCTGATCAACGCGCTCTCCGAATTCGAGGGCACCATGCTGTTCGTCTCGCATGACCGCCACTTCCTCGCGGCGCTCTCCAACCGCGTGCTGGAGCTGACGCCCGAAGGCATCCATCAGTTTGGCGGCGGCTATACGGAATATGTCGCGCGCACCGGCCACGAGGCGCCGGGCCTGCGGAGCTGATGCGCAAGGCGCACATCGGATACGCGCCACCCGCTGCTTGAACCGTCCCGATCGGCCCGATACGCTGCCTGCAAAAAGTTCGGGGAGAAACCATGAAGCAGATCAGGATCGGCGACATCACCATCGATGCGGTGATCGAGCGCGAAGGACCGTGGCGGCGGCCGCAGGATTTCTTCCCGGCCTATGATGAGGCCGTCTTCAGGCATCATCTGCCGACGATGGAGCCCGAGTTCTTCGATGCGGCCTCGGGCAAGATGATGATCACCTACCAGACCTTCGTCGTCCGCACGCCGCGCTACACCATTCTGGTCGATACCTGCACCGGCGAGGACAAGGGCCACCCGCCGCCGTTCGACTTTCCCGGCAAGGAGCGCTGGCGCAACGAGTTGTTCGCGCTCGGCATCAGCTACGAGCAGGTGGACTACGTGTTCTGCACCCACCTTCACATCGACCACACCGGCTGGAACACCACGCTGCGCGACGGGCGCTGGGTGCCGACATTCCCCAATGCGAAATACATATTCCACAAAAGGGAATACGCCGCATGGGAAGCCGAATACGCCAAGGGCGCCGAGCGGCCCGGCAAGGTGTTTCGCGACAATTGCCTGCCGATCGTGGAAGCCGGGCAGGCGCTGCTGGTCGACGACGACTACGCGCTGGACGACACCGTCACGCTGACGCCGACGCCGGGGCATTCGCCCTGCCATTGCTGCGTCAACATCTTCTCGAAGGGCGCGCGCGCCGTCGTCGCCGGCGACCTCATCCATCACGCGATCCAGTGCCGGGAGCCGGACTGGTCGCCGGGCGTCGACTGGGACCCGAAGCAATCGGCGGTCTCGCGTCGAACCTTCTTTGCCTCCGTCGCCGGTACCGATACGCTGATCCTGCCGATCCATTTTCCGGCGCCGACGGTCGGCCTGATCACGGCCGACGGCGATCGCTTCGACTACCGCTTCAAACGGGAGTAGTCATCTCTTCAAGGCGCCTTCCCTGAATGCGTCGACCAACGGCATTTCAAGCTTGCCTTTCATGTCCAGGAGGATCTCGTAGGCTTTTTCCCGGGGCACGGGTTCAAAACGCGTCAGCCCCAGCCGACCTTGCGTCGCTGCGTTGCGCCGGTTGGGTGAGAAAGCGTTCGAGGTCGGCGCAGAGGCTGTGCGCCAGGTCCTCGTTCAGTTCAAATCTCAAGGTCGAAGTCTCGGTATCGATCTCGACAACGCCGCGCGGCGGATCAATCGAACGGGTGGAGATTGAAAACCTTGCGATCTTGAATATGTCGGTCATCTGGATCCTTTGCTCCACTTTGTCGTTCCTCATTGTCTATCCAGAACGATTCCCCGTCTTCCGGCATCTCGTTCAACCAGATCAGGGCTTCCCGCATTTCGATGCGCACGACCCTTTCTTCCGCGCTCGATGGTGCGCCGCTGGACAAATAAAGGATGAGCCCGTTGGCGCCGTCTCGAAACAGCGCTTCTCGCGCCTGACCCGCGACGAGAGACTCCGCATCAAGAAACCGGACAATTCGCGAGCAGATCATTTGCACCTGATGTCACCGATTTGTCAGAGGATCGTGAATGTTCCGCTTGTCGTTACGCGATGGGCCGCCCCTTCTTCTTTTTCTCCGTAACGAAGCGGACGCCGACTTCCGTGCCGTCGACGCGGATCAGTTCGCATCGCCGAAATGCCAGGCCGGTGGAGGACAGCAGCAGGAAGAACTCCTGGTTTCCGAGCATTTCGAGCGTGCCCTCGACTTCGAGCTTGGCGCCGGTCGTCGAGACGTCCAGCAGGACGCATTTGCGCCGCCAGGTGCCGTCGACACCCATGAGGTTGACGGGATACCGGTGTTCGAAATGGACGCGATCGGCCCTGCGGTCTCCGAAGGCCATTAGCCCGCTCCAGCAAGGCTTGCGGGGCGTCGGACCGCTGCCTTTGGCACAAAGTGCATATCCGCCAAGGCAGCAGAGGACGTTGCGGGTGTCCGCGAATTGGCGCACCTGATCAGCCGAACAGGCGCTCCATCCAAGACGACGATGCGCTGCTCGTGGAGACGGTCGGCATCCGGGAGAGACAAGGCGGTCATTCGCCGCAAAATCTCATTGCGACGTTCGGGTGAGCCAGCTTTGAGTACTTTTTCAAGTTCGGCAAATAGGTCAGTTTTGAAAATAGCGGTCATTGCGGCACCAATTTTTGTTCCGCCGGAGGACTTCGTTGTCCCCGAACCGGGATTTGACGCCTAAATCGTTAATTTCCTTTTTCAGATTCCGGGGTCCCGGTCGTATGGTACCCTCGGCACCCGCACTAAACTGTATCGAAATTCGGCAATGTCGCCGTAGTCGCGTTGTCTCGCCGCGGCTTTTCCCAACGGTGGCCACCAGGGCGTATGCGTCGATTTGGGGAAGCCAGGATTGATCTGGGTTGAATTGCCGCGCGCTTTGGTGTGGCAACAAACATTGTCGTCGAAAAATTTGAAATGAATAATGGTTCTGCCGAAGGTATTTTCGATTTAACGACATCGACGCGTTTCGGAGCTCGGTTCGAAATCTGAAGCTGGATTTCAAGCCGCATTCGACCGACCGGCAATATCTCGTGGCGGGTATGGCTCTACCCCCTTGCCATGGCGCTTTCGCGCTGGTTTTCTTCTCTTATCGAAGATCCCAGCGCCAAAGAGGATGCACGCGCCATGTCTGACAACGATGCCTATGATTACATCGTTGTCGGCGCAGGTTCGGCCGGCGCGGTCGTCGCCAGCCGGCTGAGCGAGAGCGGCGTGTATCGCGTGCTGCTGCTCGAGGCGGGCACCAGGGGATCGAACCATTTCTGGTCGATCGTGCCGGTCGGCACCTCCAAGATGATCGACGATCCCGCCGTTAACTGGTGCTACAAGTCCGAGCCCGACGAGGGGTCGGGCGGCCGTCGCATCGACGTGCCGCGCGGCAAGATGATGGGCGGGTCGAGTTCGATCAACGGCATGGTCTACATGCGCGGGCAGGCGCAGGACTACGACCACTGGGCCCAACTCGGCAACCGCGGCTGGAGCTACCAGGACGTCCTGCCGATCTTCAGGAAGATGGAGCGATATGAAGGCGGCGCCGACAAATTTCGCGGCCGCGACGGACTGCTGCGCGTCAGCGATACGCCGCGGCACAAGGTACCGCTGCTGGAGAAGATCATCGAGGCCGCGGGCTCGATCGGATTGCCGTTCAATCCCGACCTGAACGGCGAGACCCAGGAAGGCATCGGGATGTCGCAGGTGACGATCGCCAGGGGCCGTCGCCAGAGCACCGCCGTTTGCTATCTCGATCCGGCGCGGACGCGGCCGAATTTGGTCATCGAGCAGGGCGCGATGGCGGAACAACTCATCCTCGAAGGCAAGCGCTGCGTCGGCGTGCGCTATGCAATAGCGGGTGTTCGGCGCGAGGCGCGGGCGGCACGCGAGGTGATCGTCTCGGGCGGCTCGATCAATTCGCCGAAACTGCTGGAGCTGTCCGGCATCGGGCAACCCGAGCTGCTCCGATCGTGCGGCATCACGCCGGTGCATGAGCTGCGTGGCGTCGGCGAGAATTTGCGCGATCATTATTCGCCGCGCATCAAGTTTGCCATCGCGGGCAAGAACCTCACCTTCAACGACAACGCGCGCGGCTGGCGGCTGGCGCGCGAGGCGGTCAAGTACGCGCTGTTCGGCACCGGCTTCCTGGCCTCGACCGCGGTTCCGGTACGGATGTATTTCCGTACCCGCGAAGGGCTGGAGACGCCGGACGCGACGATTTCGATCCTGCCGTTCCTGTACGAAATGGTCGGCCGCCAGCGGCGCGTCGCCAAGCGCCAGGGCATCACCATGAACGCCAACGTGCTGCGCTCGGAAAGCACCGGCTCGATCCACATCAAATCCTCCGACCCGGCGGAGCCGCCGGCCATAAGATTTAATTTCCTTTCCGCCGAGCACGACCGTGCCGGCATCCTTGCCGTGATAAGGAAAGGCCGCGAGCTGATGGCGACCTCGCCCCTGAAGGAGATCACCGGCGAAGAAATCGCGCCCGGCGCGAAACTCCAGAGCGATGCGGAACTGCTCGACTGGGTCCGCAACAATGCCGAGACCACCTATCATCCGGTCGGCACCTGCAAGATGGGTTCGGACCCGCTGGCGGTGGTCGATCGCGAGCTCAAGGTGCACGGCATCGAAAATCTGCGCGTGGCGGACGCCTCGATCATGCCGACGCTGACCAGCGGCAACACCAATGCGCCATCGATCATGATCGGCGAGAAATGCGCCGAGATGGTGCTGGCGGCGGCAACGGCCCGGAAGGCCGCGGCCTAACAGGGATTGGAGAGAAAATTGGGGATGCAACGAATGGATTTCGAGACGCTGGTCCAAACCCGCCGCAGCGTACGTGGTTTCAAGCAACAGCCGGTGCCGCGCGCGGTGATCGAGGAGATCATCGAGGTAGCGAAACGCGCGCCGTCCTCGATGAACACCCAGCCCTGGCACATCCATGTCCTGACCGGTGAGCCGCTGGAGCGGGTGCGACGGCGCAACATGGAAGAGATGATGGCGGGCGCCAAGCCGAAGCGCGACATTGTCAGCCACGGCGAATATCAGGGCGTGCATCGCGGCCGCCAGGTCGACATCGCCAAAAAGCTGTTTTCCGTGATGGGTATTGCGCGCGATGACAAGCCGATGCGGCAGGATTGGGTGCTGCGCGGTTTCCGGCAGTTCGACGCGCCGGTTTCGCTGGTGCTGGCCTATGACCGGATCCTCGATCCCGGCGCGGTCTGTCATTTCGATCTCGGTGCGCTCTGCTACGGCATCGTGCTGGCCGCATGGGACCGCGGTCTCGGCTCCGTCATCAACGGGCAGGGCATCACCCGCTCCGACATCGTGCGCGAGGTCGCCGCGATCCCGGAAGACCAGGTCATCATGACCTGCGTCGCGATGGGCTATCCCGACGACAGTTTCCCCGCCAATGGCGTCCGCTCCGACCGCTCGCCCAATGACGACTTCGTCCGTTATGTCGGCTTCAACGACTGACGCGATCGACGATCAAATCCAGCGTGCGCAAAACGCCTCGACATCGCCGGATTGAAACTCGGGCAAGCGCTGCCAGATGGTCTCTGTCGGCCAGTTCCACCACGCGATCTGCGAGAGCTGCGCGGCGATCGTGCGATTGAAACGCTCCCTGATCTGGCGCGCCGGCACGCCGCCTACGATTGTGTAGGGCGCAACATCCCGGGTGACGACGGCGCCGGCGGCCAGCACGGCACCGTCGCCGACCTTCACGCCCGGCATGACGATGACCGCATGACCGATCCAGACATCGTTTCCGATCACGACGCGGTCGGCGCGGCGCTCGCGAAAGAAAGCATGGTCCCGCTGGGCGTCGGCCGAATAGTACTCGGGACAATAGGTAAACCGATGTTGCGACGGCCGGTCGAGCGGGTGATTAGGCGCACCGATGCGAACCTGGGCCGCGATCGCGCAAAATTTGCCGATCTCGGCGTCCGCGACCATGCAACCTGGGCCGAGATAGGAGTAGTCGCCGATCTCCGGCGTATTCGATCGCGGTATCGCCGAGAACCTCGCAGCAGCGGCCGACAGTCACCTCGCGCAATTTGACTGACGGTTCGATGACGGTTTCGGCGAGTTTCGGGCGCTTGGGTGTTGGCTGATCCATATCGGCGGTCGTCCTCAATCAGGCGGCGGGAAGCCGCGCGCCTGATCTATCATGGCGGGCGCCCGGCCGAGAGTGAGCGTTCCGATTGCCAAGCATGCGCTGGATGCAGCGGTCCCGCTTTCCACCTACGCGGCGCGCACCTCGGAGAGGAAGCGGTTGACCTGACCGGCGAGATCCTTGGACTGCGACGACAATTGCTCGGCCGCGCCCAAAACCTGATTGGCGGCGGAGCCGGTGTCGTCGGCGGCCTTCTGGACGCCGGAGATGTTCGAATTGACTTCCTGGGTGCCGCGCGCGGCTTCCTGGACGCTGCGGGAAATCTCCTTGGTCGCCGAGCCCTGTTCCTCGATGGCGGAGGCGATCGCAATGCCGATCTGGTCGATCTCGGCGATCACGTTGGCGACGTTTTGAATGGCGGTCACCGTCTCGTCGCTCGCGGCCTGGATGGCGGCGATCTGTTCGGAGATTTCGGTGGTCGCCTTCGCGGTCTGGCCGGCCAGCGACTTGACCTCGGAGGCGACGACCGCAAAGCCGCGGCCGGCTTCGCCGGCACGCGCGGCCTCGATGGTGGCGTTGAGCGCCAGCAGATTGGTCTGCGCGGCGATGCTCTGGATCAGCGTCACGACGTCGCCGATCTTCTGTGCGCCTTCGGCGAGCGAACGGGCGGTATCGCCGGTGCGGCGCGCATTGTCGACGGCGCGGGCGGCGATCTCGGTGGATTGGGCGACCTGCCGGCCGATCTCCGATGATCGAGGAGGTCAGCTCTTCGGTGGCGCTCGCCACCGTCTGCACGTTGGTCGAGGTCTGTTCGGAAGCCGCCGCCACGACGGCGGCCTGGCGGTTGGTGGCGGCAGCGGTCGAGGACATCGAGCGCGCGGTGTCTTCCATGACCGATGATGCCGCCGACAGCCCGCCGACCAGTTCGCTGACCTTGGCTTCGAATGCGCGCGTCAGTTCGTCGAGCACCTGGACCCGCCGCATCTTGACGTCGTTCTCGGCGGCCTTCTCGGCAGCCAGACGTTCCGCCTTGATCATGTTGTCCTTGAAGACCCGGACCGCGGCGGCCATCGCGCCGATCTCGTCGCCGCGCTCGACGCCCGATATCTCGTCGGAGACGTCGCCGCTGGCAAGGCGCGACATGGTGGCGGTGAGGTCGACGATCGGCTTGCAGACGCGGCGGCGCACCATCAGGATCATGCCGGCGCTGGCCGCGATCACGGCGATGAGGCCGGCGAGCGCGATCATGAAGCTCGTGCGCGCCGAGGACCCGGCTGAGCCGAGGATCTGCTCGGCGTTGTCGTAAAAGGCCTCGCGCACGGCGATGACGGCGGCGAGGCCGAGTTGCGATTCCGCATAGTAGGTATCGACATCGTGCTCGTATTTGCCGCTGATGGCGCCGTCCTTGACGATCTTCAGCTCCTTGCCGAAGCGCTCGACATAGGCGTCGTTCATCTTGCCAAGTGCCGCGGCGACATTGGCCGGGGTCGCGGGATTGCCGCGCAATTCCTGCAGCGACATCAGGATCTGGTCGGCGCGGCCCTGGGCGCGGCTCAGATCCATTTTTTCGGCATCGGTCGCGACCCGCTTGGCGCCGACGAGGTTCTTGTGCAGGCTGGCATTGTAACCGCCGACATCGCGCAGCGTCCAGGCGATGTTGGCATAGGTCGCCTGCCGGTAGGCGTCGCCGTCGAGCAGCGCCATCCTTCGGACCTGCTCGTCGAGCAGGGTGGTGATGGCGGCATTGAACACCGCGTTGTCGGCGACGATCTTCTTGGCCGCGTCCTTGCGGGCTTCCGCCGGGCCCGCGATCGCCTTGTCGATGGCCTCGCGCAGGGCCGCGAACTTCACATTCAGCGCATCGATCCCGCTGCCGACGGCGGCGCCATCGTCGAGCGAACCCGGAAGCGCCTTGCGCACCGCATTCATCTTCGTCAGAGCGCCGTCGGTGTCCTTGCGGTACTTGTCGAGCGCGGTCATCATTTTCGGATCGACCACGCGCCGGCCCGAACAGGATGTTGGTGGCAAAGCCGCGCTCGGGGTTCATGTAGCGCGGGATGTCGCCGACGGCCCGCACCACCTCCAGCCGGCTTTGCGCCACCGAAACCTTGTCCATGGTCTGGTATTTCGTCACCGCGACATAGACGGCGAGGCCGCCGCCGACGGTGGACAACGAGACGATGGCGGCGGTGAGAAGGGTGCCGATTTTCATGGGATTTGGGCCATTTGCGCTGGTATGGGAGTGGGGCCCCCACCCTAGATGTTGCGCATTAATCCCGGGTTTACGCCGCGGGCGTGGGTCAGCGTGGCCGACGCGAATACAAGTGTTGTCGTCCCTGATTTCGCAGGGACGACGAGACGCTTTCAATGCGTGAATCACAGCGGCGTGACGCGCAGGCGCAGGGCGTTGCCGACGACGCTGACCGATGACAGCGCCATGGCTGCCGCCGCAATGATCGGCGACAGCAAGATGCCAAAACCGGGATAGAGGATACCGGCGGCGATCGGGATGCCGGCGGCGTTGTAGATGAAGGCGAAGAACAGGTTCTGGCGGATGTTGCGCATGGTGGCCCGCGACAGTTTTCGCGCCCGCACGATACCACCGAGATCGCCCTTCAGCAGGGTGACGCCGGCGCTTTCCATCGCCACATCGGTGCCGGTTCCCATGGCAATGCCGACGTCCGCGGCGGCCAATGCCGGCGCGTCGTTGACGCCGTCGCCTGCCATGGCGACGATCCGGCCTGCCTTCTGCAACTTCGTCACCACGGCGCGCTTCTGGTCCGGCAGTACCTCGGCCTCGACATCGCCGATGCCGAGTTGCCGCGCGACCGCGTTCGCCGTCGTCGCGTTGTCGCCGGTCAGCATGATGACTTTCACGCCTTCCTCGGCCAGCGCCTTCAGCGCGGCCGGCGTCGAAGCCTTGACGGGATCGGCGATCGCGAACAGTCCGGCCGGTTTGCCGTCGACGGCGATGTTGATAACGGTGGCGCCATCACCACGCAGCCGTTCGGCTTCCACTTCGAGCGCCTGCGTGCCGACACCGAGCGCGGCGAGGTATTTTGCATTGCCGAGCACAATGGATTTGCCATCGACCTTGCCGGTTGCGCCCTTGCCGGTCGGTGAGTTCGAATTCGCTGACCTTGCCAAGATCCAGATTGCGTTCCTTGGCGGAACGCACGATGGCGGCGGCGAGGGGATGTTCGCTGGCAAGTTCGACGCTGGCCGCAAGCTGCAGGATTTCGCGCTCGTCGAAACCCGTGGCGGTAACGATCGCAACCACCTTCGGCCTGCCCTCGGTGAGGGTGCCTGTCTTGTCGACCACCAGCGTGTCGACCTTCTCCAGGCGCTCCAGCGCTTCGGCGTTCTTGATCAGCACGCCGGCCTGCGCGCCGCGCCCGACGCCGACCATGATCGACATCGGCGTGGCAAGGCCAAGCGCGCAGGGGCAGGCGATGATGAGCACGCTGACGGCGGCGACGAGGCCAAGGGCCATGCGCGGTTCCGGACCAAAGTACGACCAGACGCCGAACGCGATCAGCGCCACGGCGATCACGGCGGGAACGAACCAGCCGGCGACCTGGTCGGCAAGGCGCTGGATCGGCGCGCGCGAGCGCTGCGCGTCCGCGACCATCTTGACGATCTGCGAGAGCAGCGTGTCGCGGCCGACCTTGTCGGCGCGCATCACGAAACCGCCGGACTGGTTCAGCGTGCCTGCGATCACCCTGCCGCCGGCCTCCCGCGTCACCGGCATGGATTCGCCGGTCACCAGCGACTCATCGAGCGAGGAGCGGCCTTCGAGGATGACGCCATCGACCGGCACCTTTTCGCCGGGGCGCACGCGGAGCTTGTCGCCGACCGCAAGATTGTCGATCGCGACTTCATGCTCGGTGCCGTCGTCTGCGAGGCGTCGGGCGGTCTTCGGCGCCAGTTCGAGCAGCGCCCTGATGGCGCCTGAGGTCGCCTCGCGGGCGCGCAGCTCCAGCACCTGGCCGAGCAGCACCAGCACGGTGATGACGGCGGCGGATTCGAAATAGACCGCGACCGCGCCGTCATGTCCGCGAAAAGCCGCCGGAAAAACCTGCGGCGCTGTCGTGCCGACCAGGCTGTAGAGCCAGGCCACACCGGTGCCGATCGCGATCAGCGTAAACATATTGAGATGGCGCGTTACCAGCGATTGCCAGCCGCGCACGAAGAACGGCCAGCCGGCCCACACGACCACGGGTGTGGCGAAAATAAGCTGGATCCAGTTCGACAGGGTTGGGTCGATCAAGCCGTGGCCGCCGACGAGATGGCTGCCCATCTCCAGCACCACCGGCGGCACGGACAGCGCAAGCCCGATCCAGAAGCGCCGCGTCATGTCCGCGAGTTCGGGATTGGGCGGCGTGTCGAGGCTCACGACATCCGGCTCCAGCGCCATGCCGCAGATCGGGCAGCTTCCGGGGCCGACCTGCCGGATCTCGGGATGCATCGGGCAGGTGTAGATCGCGTCCTTGCTTGCTCCTTGCGGCAGGTTTTGCTTCGCCGGGCGCGGTTCGAGATAGGCTTTGGGATCGGCGGCAAATTTGGTTTTGCAGCCGGCGCAGCAGAAGTGAAAGGTTTCGCCGTGGTGATCGAAGCGGTGCTTGCTGGTGGCTGGATTGACCGTCATGCCGCAGACGGGGTCGCGCACCGTGGCAGGGACGGGATGATCATGATGCGCATGATCGGCGTGCTGGCTCATCCTGATTTCCGTCCCTTGCGACCCATACCCTATAGGGGTATATAGGCGGCATGAGAAAAGACATCAAGACATCCTGCGAGAAACGCCTGAGCCGCATCGAGGGGCAGGTGCGTGGCCTGTCGAAGATGGTGGACGAAGACCGCTACTGCATCGATATCGTCACCCAGATCTCGGCTGTGCGCGCCGCGCTTCGGCGCGTCGAGGAAGAAGTGCTGAAGGATCATGTCTCGCATTGCGTCGAGCACGCGATTGCGAGCGGCGACAAGGCCGACCAGCGTCAGAAGATATCGGAACTGATGGCGGTCATCGGCCGGGCGGACCGCTAGAGCGTTTTCAAGCGAAGTGGATACCGGTTCGCGTAAAGAAAACGCGTCAAAAAAGGATAGAGCCCCGTTCCGATTCCATCGGAACGGAAAAGGCTCTGGCGCGGCCGTACCTCACCGGCGCAGGCGCGCGATCGCGCCGGCGACGATCTGCATCGTCACGCCCACGACCCATCCGGCCATGATCATCCAGGTCCAGGCGATGTGCGGATCGTGACGCAGCACGATCACGCCGACCGACGCAAAAGCCGAAAACGCCGCGAGGAACGTGCCGACCGCGCTGAGCAATTCCGGCGTGTCGATCTTGCCGACCCAATGGCCGTCGGCCGGCTGCCCGTTCGACGCATGGAAGGGCAGCGGCGGGGTATCGATCCCGAGATAGAACCCGATCGCGCCGCCGAGCATCATGAAGAGCAGGAAGGCTTGCGAGGTGAACAGCGCGACGCTGGTGCCCACCAGTGCCGCCACAAAAAGACCGCTCGCCGCACCGGCCATGGCAAGGCCAAGGCGCTCCAGAATATGCGCAAACTTTCTGACGCGGGTTCGCATGGTGTTCCCCGCTGGGATGTGAGGGGAGGTTAGGCTGTTTTTCTGCGGCGCGAAAGCCGCCACAAGTACAAGTGATGTGCCGGATTGATCCAGGGCTGATTCCGGCGTCACAGGGCCCGCAGTTCGCCTTTGGCCCAGATCTCGCGCAGCTTGAATTTCTGGATTTTGCCCGATCCCGTCAGCGGAAACGTCTCGACCACGAACCAGTGCTTCGGCGTCTTGTGCGGGGCCAGCGAGGCCCGCATGTAGGCCGCCAGTTCCTCCTTGTCGATGACGGCGCCTTGCGCCGGCCGGATGACCGCGGCGACTTCCTCGCCCCATTTCTCGTGCGGCAGTCCGATGACGGCGATCTCGCTGATCTTGGGATGGCGAAACAGCAGCTCCTCGAGTTCGCGCGGATAGATGTTCTCGCCGCCACGGATGATCATGTCCTTGAGCCGGCCCTCGACCGTGCAGTAACCGCGGGCGTCCATCGCACAGAGGTCGCCGGTATGCAGCCAGCCATCGGCATCGATGGATGCCGCCGTGGCGTCGGGCATCTCGAAATAACCGAGCATGATATGGTAGCCGCGCGTGCAGAACTCGCCGATCTCGCCGATCGGCACGGTCTTTCCGGTGTCGGGATTGATGATCTTGTTTTCCATGTTCGGAAGCGGCAGGCCAATGGTGCCGGCCTTGTCCTCGATTGTGTCAGACGTCTTGGTCATGGCCGCCACCGGCGAGCATTCGGTCTGCCCGAACACGATCGTAAAGGGGGCGCCGAGTTCCTTCTCCAACCGCGTCACCAGCGCGGCCGGCACCGTCGAGCCGCCCGAACAGATCGCCCTGACCGAGGACAGGTCGGTGGTGGCGAACGAGGGATGTTCCAGCATCGCCACCAGCATGGTGGGAACGCCGAGCATGGCGTTGCCGCGATAGGTCGAAAACATCTCCAGCACCAGACCAGGCTCGAATGCTTCCACCAGCACCTGAGTCGCCGCACGCGACACCGCGCCGATCACGCAGCAGACGCAGCCGCCGGTGTGGAACAACGGCATCGTGGTGACGAAGACGTCGCCGGGTTCGACCCCCATTCGCAAAGCGGTGTCGGCGCCGTTGTTGGCGAGGCCGCGGTGGTGCAGCAGCGCGCCCTTGGGAAATCCCGTGGTGCCCGACGTGTACTGGATCATGACCGGGTCGGTCGGCTTGACGTCCGGGAGCTCAATGCTGCGATCGTCGCCGGTGGCGATGAAGGAAGACCAGTCGTCGAAAGCGATGATCTCGCGCAATTCCGGGCAGCGGGGTGCGACCTCGCGCACCGTGTCCAGCATCGGATTGCCGCGGAACGCGGTCACCACGAACACGCCGGCCGCGCGGGACTGCTTCAGCACATATTCGAGTTCATTGGCGCGGAATGCCGGATTGACGGTGACCAGCACCACGCCGGCCATCGCGGCGCCGAATTCCATCATCACCCATTCCGGCAGGTTTTGGGCCCAGATGGCGATCCGCTCGCCGGGCTGGAAGCGGCGGCGCAGGGCGCGCGCCGTGCGCTGCGCCTCGGCGTAAAGCTCCGCATACGTCCACTGGCGGCGAGCCGCAGGGTCCAGGACGCCCGCAATCAGCGCCAGCCGGTCCGGCGCCGACCGCGCGGCCTGCTCGAGCAGCTGGCCGAGCGTGATGTCGCGAACGGCAGGAACTGCGGGCCCCACGACATGGGATTCCTTCAAAGCCATCATCTCTCCCATCAGGTCTTTTGCCGGCTTGATGCCGTTTCCCGGAATTTGATTGGACTATGGCATCCGGCGCTTGTGTTTTGCAGCCGGGGCTCGAAAGAAATAGTGGTATCTAGCGGCCCCCTCTGGAGACGACACCATGAGCCTGTTGAGCCCTGCCTTCGACCCCGCGCACGAGGCGGCGCTGGTGACCGGCGCCGGTAACGGCATCGGCCGCGCCATCGCGCAGGCTTTGGTCGGTGAGGGCGTGCGGACCGTGTTCGCCGACGTCAGCGAGGAGCGGGTGACGGCCGCGGTCAAGGCCTCGGCGCGGCCAGAACTGGCCTTTCCCTTTGTCGGCGATCTCGCCAACCCCGCCGCGCGTGAGGCGCTGCTCAAGCATGCGCGGGCCGCGCTCGGGCGGGTGAGCCATTTCGTCCACAGCGCCTCGCCGCCGCGGCGCGAGGCCGACCACGCCATGGCCGTCTCGACCGAAACCTGGGCCGAGATGCATGCGGTCAATCTCGAGGGCGGCTTTCACCTTGCGCGCGAACTGGCGCGGGAGCTGATTGCGGCAAAAGCGCCCGGCTCGTTCCTGCTGCTGACCTCGCTGCACGCCGGGACGCCGCGCAACCTGCCGCATTACTCGACCGCGAAAGCGGGCATGGCGATGCTGGTGAAGGAACTGGCAAAAACCTTCGGCCGCCACAGTATCCGCGTCAACGCGCTGGTGCCCGGCGCGATCGCCGCCGGCGGTTTCGTCGCCGATCCCTCGCTGGCAAAGCACATTCCGCTCGGCCGCCTCGGCCAGGCCGAGGATCTGGCCCCGATGGCGCTCGCCGTGCTGTCGAACCGGGTGTCGGCCTATGTCACAGGCGCGGCGATCGTGGTCGATGGCGGCCTGTCGCTGACCAACTGGTTCGAGCCGCCGGAGTTTTAGGGAAATCGGAGGGAACCCGGAGGATGGGGGCACGGCGGGGAACGCGTGCGCCGGTTCGGCGGTTCTCATGATGCGCCATGGCCAGATCGCGGAACCGGTTGCGGCGCCAACGTCAGGGAGGGAGTTCGCCATGACATCCGGGACGCAAATCCACACCATCGCGCGGCAGATGCTTGAGCGGCATGGCGCCAGTGCGATTGCCCAGGCGGCGAAGAACGCGATCGCCTGCGAGCGCAAGGGCGAGGCCGAGGAAGCCAGCGAATGGCGCCATATCGAAGGCGCCATGAAAATCATGCGAGGACCGCACCAGAGCTGATGGTGAGGGCGGCTGCGACGCTTTTGGGGCTGTAGACCCCCGGGCATGTTGCTATCATCGCGGCCATGGCCCACCGCATCCTCGTCTTCTACGGCTCCTATCGCTCCGACCGCATGGGCATTCGCCTGGCGCAATTCATGGTCGAGGGGTTGCGCGGCCGCGGCGACGACGTCGAGCTGATCGACGCCAAGGCGGTCGGGCTGCCGATGCTGGACCGGATGTACAAGGAGCATCCGAAAGGCGCGGCGCCGGCGGCGCTGGAAGCGCTCGCGGGAAAGATTCGCGACGCCGACGGTTTTGTCTTCATTTCAGGCGAATATAATTGGGGCATCCAGCCGGGCCTGAAGAACCTCACCGACCATTTCCTCGAGGAATGGTTCTGGCGCCCCGCCGCCATTGCCAGCTATTCGGCCGGCCGCCTCGGCGGTGCCCGGGCCTCGACCGCCTGGCACGGCACGCTGTCCGAGATGGGCATGGTGGTGATCTCGTCCACGATCGGCGTCGGGCCGATCGCGCAAATCCTCTCGCCCGAGGGCAAGCCGGTCGGTGAGGGCGGAGCGGTGCTGGAACGGACATTTCCGCGCTTCGCCGACGATCTGGCGTGGTGGATGGAAGCGGCCAAGGCGCAGCGGGCGCGGAAAAAGCCGCCTTATTGAGGGCGCGGGCTCAGACGGGCGCAGTTCTGGCGCGGTGCTTGGCGTGCCATTTCGGCCCCGGACCGCGCATGTAATGGCGCTCGGGCCGGTAGCTGTCAGTCACGCGGTCGATCACGCGCTGCCAGGAGGTCACGATACGGTCCAGCATGGAGGTGACGTGGGCTGCGCTCATGACGGCCTCAATGCGCCTTGCCGAGAACGGACGCGAAGGAGACCTCAAAGATCTCGTCGTCGAAATCGTCGCTGACATGCACGACCCAGTCGCGCCAGTCTTCCGCGCTCTTTTCCATGATCAGCGCGCGCACGACGCAGGCCGCGTAGTCGCGGGCTTCCGCAAGGCTGCTCACCGCCGCGCCGCACTGATCGACGCGAACTTCGCGGGCGCTGGAGCAGTGGAAATAGACCTGGGTCATTGTCGGTCGCCTTCACAAAGCGAATCTGCGTCTCAAAAATACCAGCGGCGGATTCCGCTGAATATTCCGGTACATTGCCGACGGAGATTTACGGGCATGTACCGTAATGTGACGGCGAACCTAGCCGGACGGTTCAATTCCTTCCGTGATTTAGATCACGCTGATTCGCGTTAAGGTTTGCTTAACCAAACTCACCCAGGCTTTACGTCATGGAATCGCAGCGGAACCGGACCCGGGCCGGCAGTTGCAAGAGAAGGCCGGTGGCGTAACGCCCGCCGGCCTTTTCTCTTCTGGGCTGTTCCCGGATGTGATTCTTTTCAAGAAAGCGGTTGTCGTCATCCTCGAGCAGCCCGAGGGGCTGAGCCCGGAATCCATGCCACCCGGGGCTTTTTACCGCTTCCGGCATCCCGCGAGCCTTTCCGGCCGCCGTGTGGTACTTGGGTTTGCTGATGGGCGCAGGTGCTGGATGAACCGACGGGATTTGATGGTGCTGATGGGCGGTACGGCTGCCATGTGGCCGCTTGCCGTATCGCTGGCAGCACCGGCGCTGGCAAAGGAGCCGCCGAAGATCACCATTCTCCACAGCGGATTTCCGAACCGCACGCCGATCCAGCTGCTGTTCGGGGCGCTTGCCAGGCTTGGCTACGAAAATGGTCGAACGGCGGCGATCGATCTCCTCGGCGGCGAAGGCGACGCCGACCGGTTGAACGCGCTGGTCGCCCAGATCGGCTCGCAAAAGCCGGATGTCGTCATCGCGATCACGTCGCCAGCGGTGGTCGCACTCAAACAGGCCAGGCTGACGATCCCCGTCGTGTTCGCCTTCGTGCCCGATCCGGTCGGGCTTGGGGTCGCGGAAAGTCTCGCGCATCCCGGCGGCAACTTCACCGGCGTGACCTATAGCGAATCCGATCTCGGCGGAAAGCGCTTTGAGCTGCTTCTCGACGCCATCACGGGGACGACAAAAATCGCCGTACTGTGGAATCCTTCGTTTCCGGGGCATGCCGACGCGCTGGCAAGTGTCCGCGCGACGGCTTCCACGCGCGGCGTGGAAGTCTTCTCGCGCATACTCAGCGGGCTGGATGATCTGGAGCCGGCGTTCGACGATGCCAAACGCGCGAACGCCAAGGCGGCCGTCTTCATGGCTGACAATACGATGTTCGGAAACCGGAAGCTGGTCGCGGAAATGGCGCTCAAACACCGCCTGCCGACCATTCATTCCTTTCCGCCGGAGGTCCGCGACGGTGGCCTGATGTTTTACGGACCCAGCAACGACGAGAACTACCAGCGCAGCGCAGCCCTGGCCGACCGGATCCTCAAGGGCGCACGCCCCAGCGAACTCCCGGTCGAGCAACCCACCAAATTCGAGCTGATCGTCAACCTCAAGACCGCCAAGGCGCTCGGCCTGACGATCCCGGAAGCGTTCCTGCTGCGCGCCGACGAGGTGATCGAGTGAACCTTACGCCCGCGCGTTGCGGGCGAAGGTCATGCTGATCTCGGAGCGCGTCTTGCTGACGTTGGAGAGGATCTCGGACATCAATCTCATGGTCTCCAGCGGGGATGCTCCGCCCGACACCAGGTCGAGCTGCTCGGCGGTCAATTCCTGAGCTTCGGTTTCGCGGTCGCGGATCATGATGATCTCCTCGGGTTAGGGAATTCATGGGCCGCAGTCTCGCCCGGCCGCGCCGGCCTGCCTGTGATGGTGATCACGTTTCGGGGAGTTTGCTTGGTCCGATTTGACTCACTGGTTATCTTGTTCCTGCATTCCCTCGTTTCCGGTAGCATCAGCCCATGAGTGAAACCGAAACTCTGTTTGCGGCCCTGCGCCAGTCGGCCGATCATCACGTTGTAGACATGCTCGAGCGCATGGTGCGGGATGCGCCGGATCATGCCTTGAACCGGATGAACGCGCTCGATCTCGCCAGGCGGGAAGGCCTCGACGAAGAGCGGGTGATCGCAGCTTTGCTCAATGGCGTGGGCCTCGGCATGCTGGAAATGACCTGGAGCGTGATGTGCCCGAGCTGCGCCGGCGTTCTCTCCGCCAACAAGAGCCTGAAGACGCTGGACCGCACCCAGTACAAATGCGCCTTCTGCGCGGCGGGCTATGAGACCACCCTCGACAATCTGGTCGAGGTGACGTTCACCGTCAGCCCGCGCCTGCGGAAAATCGCGGCCCACAATCCCGATGAATTGTCCGCGGCCGAGTATTACCGGCAGGTGTTCTGGAGTTCGGCGATCGATCTTCCCGGCGATCCCGAAACGCTGCTGCGGGACGTCACGCTCGAAATCGTCGACCTGCCGGCCGGCGAGCGGGCGATCCTTTCCCTGCATGTGCCGGCGGGCACGGTGATCGTGTTCGATGCCGTGACGCATACCGCCCAGTTCCTCGATGTCCGCGGCGAGGAGACGGCCGAGCGCCAGAACCTGTCGGTGATCTTCAACAAGGTCCAGGTTCCCGTCGAGACCACGACCGTTGCGCCCCGGGCCGCTGCGCCTGACGCTCGACAACCGCACCGACGGCCGCGTGCTGCCGGCGGTTTGGGTGGCAGAACCAGGCGCTGGACGACATGCTGACGCGGCGCAAGCCGGTGCTGACCGCCACGCGCCTGCTCACCAACCAGACCTTTCGCGACATCTACCGCACCGACACGCTGGCGATCGGCCAGCGGCTGAAGATATTGAGCCTGACGTTCCTGTTCTCTGATCTCAAGGATTCCACCGAGCTCTATGAGCATGTCGGCGACCTCGTCGCCTTCGACCTCGTCAACGAGCACTTTCGCCTGCTGCAGGAGATCATCGCCTCCGAACGGGGCGCGGTCGTGAAGACCATTGGCGACGCCGTGATGGCGACCTTCGAGACGCCGGACCGCGCCATTGCCGCCGCGATCCGCATGCGGGCGGCGATGAGCGACCTCGGCGCCGAGCGCCAGCACCAGAGCCTGCGGCTGAAGATGGGCATCCACGAAGGCTCGTGCCTTGCAGTGACGCTGAACGGCCAGCAGGATTATTTCGGCCAGACCGTGAATATCGCCTCCCGCGTCCAGGGCCTTGCCGGCTCGCGCTCGATCGTGGTGACGGAGCAGGTGGTGGAAAACGCCGATGCCCGCGCGCTTGCTCGAGACCAGCGGGCTGACGCCCGAGCCGCGGCGCGTGGCGCTGAGCGGGATTGCGGACAAGGTGTCGGTTTATGAGATATCGTGAGTAGCATTCCGTCATGGCCGGGCTTGACCCGGCCATCCACGCCTTTCCTGGACGATCGCCGCGAAGGACGTGGATGCCCGGGACAAGCCCGGCATGACGAGCAAACCGGAGCGAACGCCATGAACAAGCCCGTGCCCGTCAACCCGCCCCACCTGCGCTCCACCTTCGTCGCCTCCTCCGCGATGCCCTGGCAGCCGACCGCCTTCGAGGGCATCGAGATGAAGATCCTCTACCAGGACGAGGAAGGGCGCTCGACCATCCTGTTCAAGATGGCGCCCGGCGCCGTGGTGCCGCTGCACGAGCACACCGCGCTGGAAATGACCTACATGCTGGAAGGATCGCTGGAAGACGCGGAGGGCGCTTGCGGCCCCGGCGACTTCGTCTGGCGGCCCGGCGGCAATATCCACGTCGCCCATGCGCCGAACGGCGCGACCTTCATTTCGGTGTTCAACCGCCCGAACCGGTTCTTCGACGGGACGAAGTTTTTCACGTCCGCGGAGTAGAGCGGGGAAGCGGCCCAGCATCCGTCCCCTCGAGCTGTCTCTGTCATCCTGTGGTGCGCTTAGCGGCGCAATTGGGCCGCAGACTTGCGCGTCTCGAAGGGTGAGTGCGGCCCGTGGCCCATCCTTCGAGGCTCGCTCCGCTCGCGCCTCAGGACGACGGTCGTTGCAGGCTGTGACCCAATCACCACACTCGACTCCAATTCCGCCACCCAAGGCGGGCCCGCCTTGCTGTAGCCGCGGTTCTGCCCCGATTGGATTCGGACCATGGGGCGTGGTGGTTTCGGCTTGGGCTGGGGCGCAAGTTGGGGATTGCAACATGTCCATCGACCGCGTCTGTATCTCGTTCGTCGCCGTACATGCCCGGAAAGTCATCCGGCTCCTTGCCATAGGCCTCGCCGCCGCAACGCTGGCGGCCTGTTCTCAGTCCACCGTCGTCAGCCAGAAATCCGAACTTCGCGCCTCCAGGCAGGCGTCGGTCGACCATGACCGGACGACGGTGATCCGCCGGCATGTGGTGGCCGTGAAAAGACACACCCCGTTCGCATCGCGCAGAACGTCGGGCGAGATCAAGACCGCCTCGAACGGGGTGGCGAGCTTCTACACCGAGGGAACGCAGACCGCGAACGGCGAAAAGTTCAACACGATGGACATGACCGCGGCGCATCCGACCCTGCCGTTCGGCACCAAATTGCGCGTCACCGATGTCGCCAGCGGCAAGTCCGTGACGGTGCGGATCAACGACCGCGGTCCCTACGTGCCCGGCCGCGTCGTCGACGTCTCCTATTCCGCGGCGAACGCGCTCGGCATGCTCGACAGGGGCGTCGCCAAGGTGAAACTCGACGTCGTGCAGTAGCCGCTTACCGGAAAATCATCACGACGGAAGCGGCCAAAGCCAGCCCCATCGCGATATTGAACACCCGCGCCTTGCGTTCGTCGCGTAACGCTTTTTGCATCAGCGCGCCGAGGCCGAGCCATAGCAAGCCGCTTGGAAATGCCGCTACGAAGAACAGGCCGCCGAACCACAGCGCCTGCGCGAATTGATTCTGGCTCGCCTGCAAATATGTGCCGGCGGCGCTGACCGCGACCAGCCAGCCCTTCGGGTTGGCCCATTGAAACAGCGCGGCTCCGACCAAGCCTACCGGCTTGGCCGGCTCGGTTTCGGAAACCGGCCCGGCGGTCGCGATCTTCCATGCCAGCCAGAGCAGGAACGCCGCACCCGCGATGTTCATGATGTTGAGCAGGGCCGGAAGCGCGAGGATGACCTGCCCGAGCCCGAGCGCCGCGCTGAACAACAACAGGGCCATTCCGATCGCGGCGCCGAGCGCGCAGGGAAGACCGCGCACGAAGCCCGCAACCGAGCCGGTCGCGCTGATCATGACATTGCTCGGCCCGGGCGTGATCGCGCCAATCAGGGCAAACGTCAGATAGGCGATGGCTTGATCGAGATTCATGGTCGATTCCGTTGCTGCGTGATGTCTGGTAATGCGGGTCGGTCGCATTTTCAACCGATCCGGCGTAGCCGGCCCGGATCACCTCGCCTGACCCTCTCCCCGTGAAGAACGGGGAGTGGGAATCGGCACAGCAACCGCCTCGAACCGTCCGCTTCGGATGCACGAGCAACTCGCCGCTCTCGACGATGCGCATTTCCTCCGTCCCGCGCGCGGCGGTGACGCTCAAGCACGGCGAAGATGGCGGACGCGGCGTGGCCGAGCGCGCGCCGGCGTGGCCGATCCCTGCACGCGGGCGGAGGCGAACAGCGCGGCGAACAGGTCGCCGGTGCCGTTCGGGCTGATCGGCAGTTTCGGCGTCCGCACGCGCCAGGCGCCGGCGCGTTCGATCGCAAGCGTCTCGATCGCGCCGGCCGGCGTGTCCGACAACTCGGCGCTGGTGACGACGACCGTCGACGGTCCGCGCGCCAGCAGCGTTTGCGCCTGCGCGATCATCTGATCCGATGTCGTGGCTTTCGCCCCGCACAACCATTCGAACTCGAAATGATTGGGGGTGATGATATCGGAAAGCGGCAGCAGCCGGTCCCGCACCAGCGGCGGGATCTCGGGCTTGACGAACAGGCCGCGGTCGCGATCGCCTAACACGGGATCGCAACAATAGAGCAGGGCGGGATGGCGCGCTTTGGCGCGCGCGACGAAGTCCGCCACCACAGCGGCGATCTCGGGCGAGCCGAGATAGCCCGACAGGATCATTTTGGCGCCATCGAGCGCGCCGCGCTCCTCGACGCCTTGCAGGAGATCGGCGACGAGAGACGCCTCCAGCACCCGGCCGCGGATGGTGGCGTAACCCGGCCGGTTGCTCAGCAGCGTGGTCGGCACCGCAATCACGTCGATGCCGTGCATCTGCATCGGAAACACCGCGGCAGAGTTGCCGACATGGCCGAAGGCGACCTGGGACTGGATCGAGATGACGGTCATGGCCCGTGATCACCCGAACAGCGCGATATAGATCACGTAGAGCCAGCCGAAAATCCCGTGGATGATCGCCCACAGGATCGAGTGGTTGTTGGTGTACGAGATCGCCATCGCCAGCGCCGAGCCGAAGCCGACGCCGTATTTCGCGCTCTCGACGCGAACGCCGTAGGTGCGGTTTCCGTTCATGATGATCCTCCGGTAGGTAGGCCTGCGGGAGTAGCCAAGCTATCTCAGAAGACGAATTTCGTCGCCCACCCGCACG
This sequence comes from uncultured Alphaproteobacteria bacterium, assembly GCA_963742665.1. Classification (GTDB taxonomy): domain Bacteria; phylum Pseudomonadota; class Alphaproteobacteria; order Rhizobiales; family Xanthobacteraceae; genus Bradyrhizobium. The sequence goes on along the minus strand of CAVUNH010000019.1, from coordinate 110,114 downwards.
GCCCCTTCCACCAGAACGGCGGCGTAGACGCCTGCTTTCCCATCGTGATTTTTCGCGACGTATCGCAGGATATCGGAATTTTCCTGGAGCGTATCGGGGTCGAACCCGATCATCTTGCAGCGGATGTCCCGCTCCAGCACGGCAACCACGGCCTTGCCGCCGATTTGAAGCCGGCTGCCGACGAATTCGTCTTCGGCAAAGCCGCCCGCCTGTGACAAATCGAGATAGATGTTTTCGCGAAACCGCCGCTTGTCCAGCGAGCTGCCTACCGCCTCGCCGATCTTGCCAATCGTCTGCATCGATAAAAGCGATATCGGGCGGCAATCCGTGATCGCGCGGTCCGACCGCCGCATGGTGAGCGCGCCCGGCGATGATGTGTCGGCCAGCGCGGCGAGCAGCCTGATATCATCGACGCCGAGAATTTCGCCCGACGGCGTCTCGACGTCGACGGCAAGATCGCCAAAATCCGGATAGAGCGGGGTGAGGCCGGGCCCGCGCGCTTCCGCCTCCGCAAGGTTGCTCGGCAGCACCGAACGCGCGGCTTCCCGGAAAAACGGGCGATAGCGCAGCATCTCCGGGCGCGTCCGCGCCGTCAGATACGGGAATGCCGTGGCCGCGGCCGAATTATGCACCGCGTAAAGCCGGTCACCCAGAATTCCGGAGAAACTGACATACGCCTCCGGCATCGTTTCGCCGCGCATGCTCTTGACGGGATAGCGCCAGAGGCTTTCGACCCGACCGACAACATTCATCCGGACTGCCCGTGGCTAGAGTGGGGTGCAAGGGGATGCATAGCCGGTAGGGCGGATCAGCGAAAGCGTAATCGAATAGAGGTTGCACCCAGCCCGGTTCTGCGGAAAGTTGCCCGAAACATCTCGTGCGGGCACCGGTAAACATGACGACCAACATCCCAATTTTCGACGGCCACAACGACGTTCTGCTGCGTCTCTACAAATCGACTTCCACTGACGCGGTGTCCGATTTCCTTGACGGCGAAGACGCCGGCCATATCGACCTGCAAAAGGCGAGGGCAGGGGCCTTCGTCGGCGGCCTGTTTGCGATGTACTCGCCCTCGCCGGGCAACTTTGCGTCGCTGAGCAAGGCGATGACGGGCGGCAGCTATGCGGTGCCGCTGCCTGAGCCGCTCCCCATGGACGACGCCCGAAAATCCGTCGCCGGCGAGCTCGCCATCCTGATGCGGATCATCCGCCAGTCGGACGGCGCCGTCGCCCTGTGCAGGACGACCGCCGAAATCCGTGCGGCGATCGAGCGCAACGCGCTGGCGGTGGTGCTGCATCTCGAGGGCTGCGAGGCCATCGATGAGGATCTGAATTTCCTGGAGGTGCTGGTCGCGGCCGGGCTTCGTTCGCTCGGACCGGTCTGGAGCCGGAACAACATTTTCGGCCATGGCGTCCCCTTCCAGTTTCCAGCCGGGCCCGATCTCGGCGACGGCCTGACCGCTGCCGGCGAAAAGCTCGTGCGCGCCTGCAACGAGATGAAGATCCTCGTCGATCTCTCGCACATCACCGAAAAGGGCTTTTGGGATGTCGCCCGCCTCTCGAAAGCGCCGCTGGTCGCGACGCATTCCAACGCGCATGCCTTGTGCGCTTCGCCGAGAAACCTGACCGACCGGCAGCTGGCCGCGATCCGCGATTCCGGCGGCATGGTCGGCCTCAACTTCGCCACCTGCTTCCTTCGTCCCGACGGCAACATGACCGCCGATACCGATCTCGGATTGATGGTGCGCCAGCTCGATTATCTCATCGAAAAGCTCGGCGAGGACCATGTCGGCTTCGGATCGGATTTCGACGGCGCAACGGTCCCTGCGGAAATCGGCTCGGCCGCCGGCTTGCCCGCGCTGGTCGGGGCGCTCCGGCAAAGCGGATACTCCGAACCGCTGTTGAAGAAGCTGGGCACGGCCAATTGGCTCAATGTGCTGGAGCGCACGATTGGTTGAGCGGCGTGGCAGGAACCTGCCGCCGTCGACGTGGTTGCACGGATGGAGGACATATCCATGCGCAAAGCCATCTCGGAACTTGATGATGAACAGCGGGCGGTATTGTTGGAAATCGCGGACTTCGGCACCGCGGTTTTTTCTTCCGGACTAGTTGTCGCCGTGCTGAAAACCGTCATCGATCTTTTCATGTGACGAACCCGGACGGCGCATTCTGCAAGCGCCAATTTGCTCCTCCCTGGACCGGCAATTTAATGCAGTTCCGGGCCGCGGATTGACGCACGCCGAGCGGAACAAATTTCGTCCCGGCCGACGGCCAATCCGGCAAGGTTCGGCCAGCGCGGAACGTTCGTTTCGCTGAGGCGTTCCCTCCTAAGAGGAGGACTCGCCATGAAACTGAGAGGATTGTTTATCGCAGCCGCCGTGCTGCTGATGCCGACCGCCGCACTGGCGGCGCCGGGCATCGTCACCACTACCGTCAGCCTGAGGGCAGGGCCCGGTGAAGGCTTTCCGGCCGTCGACCGCATTCCCGGCGGCGACCGTGTCAATATCCATGGGTGTCTCAGAGGCACCGCCTGGTGCGATGTGAGCTGGTCGGATGATCGCGGCTGGGTGTCGTCGCAATATCTCGAATATCTCTACCGCAACCGCTACGTCTATCTGCCCGACTATGTCGACGAGATCGACGTTCCCGTCGTGCCGTTCGTGCTGACCTCGTACTGGTCGAGCTACTATGCGGGACGTCCCTGGTATCAGCGCCGCGCCTACTGGAACGGCTACTGGCGATCGCATGAGCGTTTCGCGACGCGGTTGACGATCGACCGCCAGGCTGCCCGGATCGGCCGCGCCGCGGCAGCGCGCGACGCTGCGCTCCCCGAGGCAAAGACGCGCGCCGGTGTGACGGAACGCGCGACGCGGGAGAAAGACATTGCCACGCGTAGCGGGCGCGAAGGGCGCGAACGCGCGGCGGCGCAGACCCGCATGACGCGTGAGAACGTGGCCGGAGAACGCAAGAGCGACCGTGCGCGAGCGGCCGATAGCGCACGCCCGCACGCAGACGCCGCCGATCATGGCTCGCGGTCATGACCAAATGCGTGGAGCGGCGCCGCGGATCGAGCGCGCCATGCCCCATATGGCGCAGCCCAATGCGGTGCGCGGCGGCGGTGGCTCGCCGATGAACGCACGCGCGCAGATGCCGGCCCCGGCCGCCCCGCGCGCAGCCGCGCCCGCGATGCCGCACGGTGGCGGCGGCGCGCCGCACATCAACGCCGCGCCGCGCGGTGGTGGCGGCGGACCGGGCGGTGGCGGAGGCCACGGTCAGGGCAAGCACTGACAAACGAAAAGCCCGGCCTTGAGCCGGGCTTTTTTTTGCTCGACGAGCCGCTGGCGGCTTGACGGGCCGCGCGTTCTCCGCGGTTGCGCCTTCGCGAAACCCATCAACTTCGCTGCACTCGATGGGTATCGCTTCGCTCAACCCGCCCTACGGGCTATGATCGGCGCGGACGCCAGCGCCGTGACAATTCGCACAGAGCGAGCCTGCTGCTGCTATGATGTGATCCGATCGAACCTTCGGAGGCTGTCATGATCGACTCCAAAAATCAGAAGACCGGAGACGCTCAATTCACCCGTGAGCTCTCTGATGTTGAGCTCGATATTGTTGCGGCAGGACGCAAGGCTGGCGAAAGCCAGCAGGAGTTTCTTACGGTTTCAAGTCCGCCCACCCCGATCGAGACCGTTGTTGGATGGATCAAGGGGCTGTTCAAATAAGCGTGCCGTCGGCCGTCTGCGCTGGTCACGAGGGCGGCCTTTTATTGTCGGGTGCGTCGCCGGCCGGGAAGTGCCGGCTTTCAGAACCTGACCGTGACGGGGTCAAACGGAGCAGATTTGATTCCCCCGGTCGAACCGTGGTTGTCCGGGGTGTTCGGTCCGGTAGATGTCGTTGGCGCCGGATTGGAAGACTTCGGTTCTTTCGTCAGGATCGCGGGAAAGAAGCTTCCGAAAATCCCGCCACCGCCGCTCACGGTGTCCAGGCGCTCAAGGCTGAGTTCGCTGTTCAGGTGGGTCATCGTCCGTCTCCCAGGGGTTCAAGGTTTACCGTGAACGCAGGCTTAGCGCGGAGGGGACCGCAACGACTGTGACTGATGTCACGGAGGCGTGCACGCTTCAGAAACCCATTGTTTCTGCTGGCCGGGGGCGGCCGCGGCGCCGCAATAGCGCAGCGTTTTTCGTGGACGCGTTGGGCTCCAATCCGCCCCATGGGCCGTTGGGTTGGGTCAAGCTGGTTGACTTGCTGCCAAACTGAAGCGGATTATCCTCGTCCAGCCAAAAGGAGACGAACATGAGCAAAGCGAAAGCAGTTTCCGGAAAAGGCGGCGACAACGCGTTGACCGACGACGAACTCGGGAAAGTCGCGGGCGGCACGGTCAAGTTCGACGCGGTTGACGGCGAAGCCACCCACAAGGACCACAAGGGTGAAATCGAAGTCCTGTCAACGTCGGTCAGCACCCCCACAACTCCGCGCAGGCGGTAATCGACGTTAATCCATCGCTATGGCTGAACTCCATACGGCGGATCATGCCTTCCGCATTCCGTTTGTGAAGGACGGTGGATGACGCCGGAGCCTGTCATCGCGCCGCGCCGTGCGCTTCAGTGTCAGCGCCGATCGTATCGGTACGGCCGTTCCCAGACGTATGTCGAGCCGAAGCGGTAGGGGAGCGGATCATAGCCGATCAGGTACGCCGTCCTGATCCGGTAATGCCGGAAAGCTCGAAGAGCGTAAGCGGAAGCGTAACCCTTCATTTTTGTTACCACGCGTAGGGCGAATTATTTGATGCCGATTTACGAAACGGAGATTTCCCATGTCCTATTTCTATGGACGGCAGATGGCCTGTCCTTATCGATTGAGTGCAGCTCGCATAATGGGATTGACCGCGGGTGTCCTTCTCGGGATCAGCACGGGGTCTCCACATGACATGAGGCGACCAGAACTGAACACCTGGTTCAGAGATCTCAAGAACAGGGCGGGCGTGTACGTTGTTGTGACGACGGAGAAGCCCAGCATGTGGAAGCCGTGTGGGACATGACCAAGGGGGGATACAGGGTCTTGTTGAAGCATCCTCACAGGCCAACCGAACCGGGGCAGTGGTACGACGTGCCGTCCTCCGTCGTGCTTAATCAGCCAAACCTTAACGGCATGGCGATGGTCTGGTGGTCACCGTCATACGACAGCCGCGATGGAAGTATGACCCCTGTCTGGCGCTGCTTCCTTCCAGGACCGGCGGGATGATCCCAGCGGTCTGGTTTGAAAATCGCAGTGTGCCGCCGATCACAGCGACAACGGACTGCGCGCCGTATTTCCTGCAATCACCAGGCGGGAGGGGATAGTCCCCGTCCCAACAGACATGACCAACGAAAATCGCGAGTTTGATATCGCCGATCTCGATAACGTCAGCCCGGTAGGGCGGATTAGCGAAGCGTAATCCGCCGCCTTGGCTGAATCCGAAAGCGGCGGATTATGCCTTCGGCTCCAATCCGCCCTACGGGCTACGGCTCTGGAAACCGGCGCCCGCGTTGGCACCGCGACGATTTCGGCCACTAGAGCAGCACAAGCGCAGCGCCAAAACACACGATCAATGTCGCGGTACACAGCGACATCACCGCGATGGCCTCTTCCTTGCGTTGGTCCAGTTCGTTCATGTGGGTTTATGCCCGATCGGCAGCTTTTGTTCCGGCCGCAGCGGAAGTTCCGGCCGGGGAATGACCGGCTTACTTCGGCGTCCGTGAGTTCTTGCGACATCCATTCGACAACATGCGGCGGGAGGTGTTCGGCACGCTTGAGTGCCGCCAGCCGGAACAGGCCAAGCACAACGATAACAGGGACAAAAACGGCGCCAACCGCCAGCGTCAGCAGGTCATCCCACATGACATCACCCGGGTCTTGCTGCCCACACCTTCAACTCAGGGCGCGCGGCCGGGTTCCCGGAATCCGGCCGGAATAATTTTTGGGAAGTTGGCTGCGCAGGTCCGTCGGGTGGGTTAGCGATAATATCGATACGGCCGTTCCCACACGAATGTCGAGCCGAAGCGGTAGGGCAGCGGATCATAGCCGATCAGGTACGCAGTCCTGATCCGATGATGCCTGTAGCGAACGACACGGGCCGAACGATACGATGTACTGCACACGCACCGCTGGCGCGAGCTGAACTCGGACGCCGGACTTGCTTCCTTTGGATTGAACTGATCCGCGGAGGCCGTACCCGAAAAGATGCAAAGCAAAAACGAAACGAAAACCGGCAGCAGGCGAACCATGGCCCAAACCTTTCCAAGCCCTGCCGCGTGACAACTGTTAAAACCCTGGCAAGTTCCGCATGACGGGGAGCGCAGGGGCGGGGTGGCGGGTCAGCTCGACGATCTCAGCGAGAAATTCGGCGACGATTACGCGATTACGGTGACAGTGCTCTCAATTAACCGCATCGCTACCGACAGCTCTGTGAATTGAGTGCACTGTCACCGTAATCAAAAAATAAATCCCTCGGGGTGGGCTCGCTGCGAGCCTACAGCGCGTCGTGGGCATGGAAGACTCAAAGTCGGTTCGCGCGAACTGTCACGGTACCCACCGCGTGATCTCGTATCTTACATTATGGCTCATCCTCTCGACGGTTACCCGCAATTCATTAGCGTAACGGCCTTTGAAGAAAAACAAGTCACCGAGCCAAAGAGCAGCTGAAATAAATACAAGAAGGGATAAGAAGCGCACTTTGCGTACCTCCCAAATGCCCAATCTTCCTAGCGCTGGCTGAGCCAGATTTAAATCCTTCATCTGGCCTGAGCGATGAAGCGCCCGGACTACCCGTACCCGGGCCGCTTCAAAAAACTAGCGCGCGTCGATCAACCTTTTGATGCTTTTCGCGCCCAATCAAGCGCACTCGCTGATATCGGAACCACTTCGCCGACATCGATGACTGGAGTAACTTTGACGTCATTCCAATAATTGTACTTCGTAGCGAAGGCGGTGACGGCCCTGGGATCATCGGTCTCAACCAAAATAAATCCACCTCTTCCGGCGAGGTCTGAAACAAAGGCGTGGATCGTCAGTCCCTTTTCCTCTTCAGGCTTCCACTTACTGAACGCCGTTAGAAGCGCCTCACCCCCTGCAATGTTTTGATCAAAAGAAAGACCGGCCGTTCGGATCGTATACTCACACATATATTTCATAAGTTTCCCCCTCCATGAACCGGGCAGCTTTGCCCGAGTTCCGACTATAGCAGGGAGGAGGGATCAGACCATCCGGGGGTCTGCGGCCTACGTCATTTTCATTTCCCCTTCGCCCTCAGGCCGAGTTCGACCAGTCGGGGCGCGGCTAATACGTCAGCACCATCAATCGCTGCACAATTGCGCCGAGACAAACGAGCACAACGAGTAACTTGAGAAGCTTCGCAAGCTTGGCGTCGGTGGCGAACTTTTCAATCGCCCAAAAGCAAATCGCGCCGACCACCAGGACAATCGCAATTCCAATCAGAACTGAAATAATCATGGCAACCTCATTTCCCCTTCGCCTTCGGCTGATCAATGCGAGCGTCACGAAACTCAGATGGCCCCTTGGTAAGTCGGCGCCGTCGTTGCGTCCGCTCTTCAGGCGGCGCAGCGGGATCGATGATCTTTTCGATCGCCTTCGTGGCGAGTTCCTGAGCGCGTAACTTCCGGCCGAGCTTGCCGCCGGGCCGCGACGCCTTAACCTTCGGCCCCAAACTGTCGATTGCCTCAGCGGCTAAGTCCGCAACGAGAGCGGAGCTAGGTCGCCCAGTCGGCCTCGCTTTCGTCTTTACGGTGAGGCCAAGCTCGACCAGCCGGCGGACGGCTTCCGATAGCTTCGGGACGTCCGGCTGAAATTCGGCCCAATGCACAATCTTGCCGCGCAGTTCGGCTGTGGCACGAAAACCCAACATGGGGGTTTGACCGGTTGCAGGTCGACCGCGGATTTTCTGTTTAGCAAGTATTGACTTCTTCATATTTAATGTTTAGCAAATAAGCAAGCCGAGGGGAAGCGTCAACTTCTTCGCCGCGATCGAGCGTCACAGGGCCGCGGGTATTGCTTCGAGTCGTGAAGCGCCGGCGCCGTTCAATCAGGCAGCGGAACCGCCAGCGGCTTGCGGCTCACGCGAGAAGGCTGAGGCGGTGAAGCAAGAGGCCCGCCAGTTCACCCCGGCGGGTTTTTGGATGCCTCCCGTTCTGGCATCGCTTACCGCGGTCGGAAATACTGCGGCGGCGGAATTTCCCGGTGTGGTCCATTGCTGATCGGAATCCCCGTGTTTGTTCCTGGGGCGGGATGACCGCGATCAGGAGGCAGCTTTACGGGAGTATAATCGCCAAAGCCTTTTTTCGGGTCGCCATAGGGAGAGGCTCTCAAAGGTGCGGGAGCCGACAAGGTTTCCGTTTCCGTTCCCGTCCCACGCGTATCAAGTTCTATGACGAGGCACTTGGCACAGTAAGCCGAGAGGACGCCAGCGCCTCCCGCGTAAGCGATTGTGCAAGCGGCGACTTCTTTCCACGAACAGTCTGCCTTGGCGGGCAGGCTGGATATTCCCATCGCAAGCGTACCTGCGATCAACAGCGTGGCAGCCCTCGAATTCCAAATAATAGTTCTCATGTAAATCTCCTGTTGCTTGGTGTGCTGCACGTCAGCCGGGCAGCTATCAATTCGTTGTTGCCAGGAGATGTACCGGTTCGAGCCGAAGCGGATTTATTTTCATTTGGGTGTTCCCCAGGGACCAGCGCGGTCGTCGCTGATCCGGCATCGTCCGGTCGTCCATGCTGATGCAATGGTGCACCGGAACGGCAACAGAAGAATTATTGGCGATGCACTCGTCCCGCGGTACGCGACGTCCTTAAATCCGAGGCCGGACGTTAGGCCGCCGGTTTACGCCGGGCGGGTTTTCCTGTTCGGACTTTCATGGCGGGGCAATCGCGTTTCGCAACAGCCCGGTCGGGAACGTTGCCACTAGTTCCCGACTTATTGGACCGACGACATCTTGAGTTCCAACGAGGCTCGCCAGATGGGCACAGGGATCAGCAACCGAATTTTCCGCGAGATTGACACGTTCGCGCGTCAGGCATGGCGCGGCTGGGAAGAAGCAGACATGAACAGTTTGATGCGGAAGCTGGATGATCCGGCCGCCTATCGCTGTGGCATCATCAAAATCAGCAAGAGGGAATACCGGGCATGGGCTGTGCTCAATCGGAGTATTCTGGAGAGCAAGCAGCCAGTAGTATCGCGCTCGCCTCTCCTTGCGTGGGTTGAGGGACGCGGCCTGTATCCTACGGTCAGAGTGACTGTTGTGGAGCGGGATGAACCCGCCCATGCGGTGGAGCGGATCGACGGGCACATGACAGCTCGCCAACCGAACCCGCACCAGCGGGCTTCCTAAAGTCGTTTGGAGACTGCGGAGCTTCGGTCCTGCGGGCGGAAAACCAAAGAGGCCGCCAACTGAGGCGGTTTTAGCCCCATACCTGAAAGAGCAGATAAGCAACGCCGCATAGCATGGCCACGAGCCAGACCAGAGAAACATTGAGCCAAATATCGCGGTCCATCGGCGGTCGTCCCCGCATATCGGGTCAGGGACAAATCTACACCGTCGGGAAAAACCGGCAATTGTCCCAAAGGACTTCCGCACAGAATTACGGGAGAGGCGGCCTTATTCCATGTACCGGGAACTATGTTCACGGCCGGAGAACTACGGGGCTGTTCAGTTCGTGCCAATTTGTTCTCGGTGTGAGAACGGGCCAACTACTGCGGGGGCCGTAGTCCCGGCGACATAACCCATTCCTTCACATGCGCGGCGGTCTCTGCCTGTCGGGCGCGTCGGATAAGGTCGTCACGTTTGACACCTGGGGGCGTCCCCCGGGCCTCATCACGCAGGCGCTTTGCGTGTTCTGCTAAGCGTTGGTCAAGTGGGGCTTGTTCGTTGAACCGGCGACGCTGCATGACACCACCTCGTTGCTACGGGTCCTAACCGTTGGGCTTGCAAGTCCGATCATAATATGCCGACGCGCGGCCTTCAGTTCCAAAGTGAACACAATTCAAATTAGGCCACTGTTAACTTCAAAACGAGCCACTAGGGGTCGAAACCTGGCAGGATGTCCACAGCCATACACGGGCAGGGGGCGTTGCGGGGGGCGCCCGGATCAGTCCGCGGAGGAAATTAACATGCGAGATATAATCGAAGACAGAAGAGTCCTCAGGATGCAATTCGAAGCCTTCGCACACAATGCGAGAAATGAGAGCGGAAAGCCCGAATCCGCATATTGTTTCGATGCACTGGCGGCCAGTGTTGACGAGGTCTCGCCCGAATTGCTGGAGGCTTATGTGGAAATGTTCCAGAAAATCGAACACAGGAAAATCGGCAGCGCCTTAAGGCAATCGATCCAGCAGGGATTATGGTTGCCCACAAGCGCGACAGAATACATGCAGCGATTCATTGCGTTTGCATCTGGAACGGGGACTCCTTCCTGAGGCACGCGATCATTGAGGATGACGACGGCTGACCGCCAGCGGATTGCGGCTCACGCGAGAAGGCTGAGGCGGTGAAGCAAGAGGCCCGCCAGTTCACCCCGGCGGGTTTTTAGATGCCTCCCGTTCTGGCATCGCTTACCGCGGTCGGAAATACTGCGGCGGCGGAATTTCCCGGTGTGGTCCATTGCTGATCGGAATCCCCGTGCGTGTTTGTTCCTGCATTACGGTGACAGTGCATTCAATTCACAGCATCGCTATGGTTTTGTGAATTGAGTGCACTGTCATCGTAATCCTGGTCGCCTTGTAACGGCTTTTCCAAACTTACTTCGGCTGGGTATTGCGTTCCGGGAGAACGACTTGCTTGTTGATGGCGTAAAGGAAGCAAGGACCGTATGCCAGCCTTTCCCGGGCGAGCTTATTGCAGCTGTCTAACACTGATTTCTGGGCGTCAGCGGGTCCGACGGTGATGAACAATTCACCCCACGAATCGATAGCGATCGCTTTTGGTCCTACGAAAACTTCGGTCTGATGTCGCACCACGCATGCCGCAGACCTGACAGCAGGCCTGTCCTCGATGTCGGACAGGCGGACGTCGTCGGCCCAGCCGTCGGGTTGGCTTCGGTGTGATGGCTGCAGCGATGGTCGCGTCAATAGATCAGCACGTCGCGGCAACCGCTCGCGCGCGATCTCGCCGAAGGTGATTTTTTGCGGCATGGTCGTCATGGCTGGCGGTACTGGCTCATTTCGACCCTAGCTCAATTTGGGAAATTTGTGACCTTCACGACCTTGCCAGTGGCGTCATAGGTGGTCCATTCGCCTACCTGTTTTCCTGTCTTGAAGTGGCCTGAGCGCAATTTGCTACCATCCAGCCTGAACCACTCCCAGTACCCTTCAAGCTCACCGTCCTTCATGTGGCCCTTGGCTTTGATACTTCCGTCCTTGTGGCGGTCGATTCTTTCTTTCATGCCATCTCCTACTTTAAATCTGCGAGTGGCCTATTTCAGCCAGTACCTTAGCGGTTCGTCGTGACCTTGCCGACATTGCGCCCGCGCGCGTCGTAGATCGTCGTCGTGCTGCCGCTGGTGGACTCGCGGCTGATGACGCGACCACGCGCGTCGTAGTTCGTTACCACGCCGCCGCTGTCGGTCGCCGACCGGCCGACGGCATTGCCGCTCGCATCGTAGATCGTGCGTTGCTGCGCCGACGCTGCGCCGGTCAGCTTCTCAGCACTTAGCGCCATCGTCCCAACAATCAATACAACAGCGAGAATTGGGAGGCTGAAGATTAGATCGCCTCAAAGAGTGTCAAGGATTACAGTGCATGTTCGTTTCATCTCTCCATGGCCCAAATTAGGGCTGAGATCCAGCCGACAATGGTCCAGCCGAGAGAGATGTTCAGTCTGAAAATAGCGCCTAGCTCGCGATGGTTGCGAACGGCGGCGACAATCGACGGTATAAAATAGACTACGGCCAGAATCAGGATGAGGCCAGTGAGGCCGGACGGTAAGAAATAGACTACGGCCGGAATCAGGATGAGGCCGTTGGTGTCCATCTAAACCCGCCCCGCCATCGTTGTATTCAACCAACGAGACACCTTCGCTAGTTCAAGAAAGCGTTGCAGGAGAGGGTACTTCATGGTGAGCGCGGAGGGACTTGAACCCTCGACCCCATGATTAAAAGTCATGGGGTCGAGGGTTTCTGTCTCGGTAGCAGAAAGCCGCAGGAGATGAACGCCTCAACTACACCCCGTCGTGCTCCCACACGTATCGCACTTCATGCAGGTCCCGTTCCGCACCAGCGAGAAGTGCCCGCATTCGCCGCACATCTCGCCTTCGTAGCCCTTCGCCTTGGCCTCGGCCCGACGCTCGGCCTTGGAGGGCGCGGCCTGGGCGGCGGCTGCCCGCCTTGCTCCATTGCAGCGCTTCCAGCTTTTCCGTCGGCGACAGATCGTGCTGGGATTCCTGCTTCAGCGCCACCGCGCCTTCGAGCGTGTCGGAGACGCGGGCGCTCGGGCCGTGGGAGGCCATCGACGTGACGTTGCTGGAGCCGCGGGCCTCGGTCTGAGGCTCGCTGACGCCGCGCATGACCACGAGATTGTCGGTGCGCGAGCGGGTCAGGCCCTTCGACAGGTACTTGTTGCTCGGCTGCTCCGGCATCTTGCCTTCCTCGACGCCCTTGCCCATGGCATCGAAGTTGGACTCGGAGGGATCGACATGGGCGAGGTCGAAGCGGCTCATGTAGCTGACCGCCAATTCCCGGAACACATAGTCGAGGATCGAGGTCGCGTACTTGATGCTGTCGTTGCCCTGCACGGGGCCCGCCGGCTCGAAGCGGGTGAAGGTGAAGGCGTCGACATATTCCTCCAGCGGCACGCCATATTGCAGGCCGAGCGAGACCGCGATCGCAAAGTTGTTGATGAAGGAGCGCAGCGCCGCGCCTTCCTTGTGCATGTCGATGAAGATCTCGCCGATCCGGCCGTCGTCATATTCGCCGGTGCGCAAGATAGACCTTGTGGCCGCCGACCACCGCCTTCTGGGTGTAACCCTTGCGTCGATCCGGCATCTTCTCGCGCTCGCGCATCACGATGATGCGCTCGACCAGTTTTTCCACGACCTTTTCCGAGACCTGGGCGGTGCGCGCGGCCATCGGCTTCTCGTAATAGGCCTCGGTCGCATCGTCCTCGTCGTCATCATCGCTGATGAGCTGCGAGTTCAGCGGCTGCGACAGCTTCGAGCCGTCGCGGTAGAGCGCGTTGGCCTTCAGCGCCAGTTTCCAGGACAGCAGATACGCTGCCTTGCAATCCTCCACCGTGGCGTCGTTCGGCATGTTGATGGTCTTGGAGATCGCCCCCGAAATGAACGGCTGCGACGCCGCCATCATGCGGATGTGGCTCTCGACCGACAGATAACGTTTTCCGATTTTGCCGCAGGGGTTGGCGCAGTCGAACACCGGATAGTGCTCGGCCTTCAGATGCGGCGCGCCTTCCACCGTCATCGCGCCGCAGATGTGCACGTTGGCGGCCTCGATCTCGCGCTTGGTGAAGCCGAGCGCGGCGAGCAGGTCGAAGCCGGGGGCGGCGATCGCTTCGGGCGCGATGTTCAGCGTCTCGCGCAGGAAGTCTTCGCCAAAGGTCCACTTGTTGAAGGCGAACTTGATGTCGAAGGCGGTCGGCAATGCGGCTTCCACCTTCGCCAGCGCTTCGTCGGTAAAGCCCTTGGCCTTCAGCGTGGAGACGTTGATGCCGGGCGAGTTGGAGAGCGAGCCGTGGCCGACGGCATAGGCCTCGATCTCGGCGATATCGGCTCTCGCGGTAGCCGAGCGTGCGCAGCGCCACGGGAACGGCCTGGTTGATGATCTTCCAGTAGCCGCCGCCGGCGAGCTTCTTGAATTTCACCAGCGCGAAGTCAGGCTCGATGCCGGTCGTGTCGCAATCCATGACGAGGCCGATGGTGCCGGTCGGCGCCACCACGGTGGTCTGCGCATTGCGATAACCGTTGAGCTCGCCGAGTTCGAGCGCCTTGTCCCAGGCGGCCTTGGCGTGCTCGACGATGTCGGTCTGCGGCACGCTGGCGTAATCCAGCGGCACCGGGTTGACGGCGAGCGCCTCGTAGCCGCGCGACTCACCATGCGCGGCGCGGCGGTGGTTGCGGATCACGCGCAGCATGTGCGCGGCGTTCTTCTTGTAGCCGGGGAAGGGGCCCAATTCCTTGGCCATCTCGGCCGAGGTCGCATAGGCGACGCCGGTCATGATCGCGGTCAGCGCGCCGCACAGCGCGCGGCCTTCCTTTGAGTCGTAGGGCAGGCCCATGGTCATCAGCAGCCCGCCGATATTGGCAAAGCCGAGGCCCAGCGTGCGGAACTCGTAGGAGAGTTCGGCGATCGCCTTCGAGGGGAACTGCGCCATCATCACGGAGATTTCGAGCACGACGGTCCAGAGCCGGCAGAGATGCTCATAGGCGTCGACGTCGAAGCGCTTGGTGGTGGTCGAGTAGAAGGTGATCAGGTTCGCGGACGCCAGGTTGCAGGCGGTGTCGTCCAGGAACATGTATTCCGAGCACGGATTCGAGGCGCGGATGTCGCCGGAGGCCTTGCAGGTGTGCCAGTCGTTCATGGTGGTGTTGAAGTGCAGGCCGGGATCGGCCGACGCCCAGGCGGCGTGACCGATTTTCTCCCAGAGGTCGCGCGCCTTCAGCGTCTTTGTGACCTTCTTGCTGGTGCGGCCGATCGAGATTCCAGTCGCCGTCGGTTTCCACCGCGCGCAGGAAGTCGTCCTTCAGCGAGACCGAGTTGTTGGAGTTCTGGCCGGAGACGGTGAGGTAGGCTTCCGAATCCCAGTCGGTGTCGTAGGTCGGAAAATCGATTTCCTTGTAGCCTTGCTTGGCGAACTGGATGACGCGCTTGATGACGTTGTCGGACACCAGCGAACGGCGCGCCAGCTTGATCTCGCGGCGCAGCGCCGGGTTCTTCTCGGGGTCGAAGCAGTCGTCGCCACTGCCTTCGCAGTTGACGCAGGCCTTCAGCACGGCCTTCAGGTGCTTCTGGTTGATCTTGGAGCCGGTGACGAGCGCTGCGACCTTCTGCTCCTCCTTCACCTTCCAGTCGATATAGGTCTCGATATCAGGATGGTCGGCGTCGACCACGACCATCTTGGCCGCGCGGCGCGTGGTGCCGCCGGACTTGATCGCGCCGGCCGCGCGGTCGCCGATCTTGAGGAAGCTCATCAGGCCGGACGAACGGCCGCCGCCGGACAGCTTTTCGCCTTCGCCGCGCAGGCGGGAGAAGTTGGAGCCGGTGCCGGAGCCGTATTTGAACAGGCGCGCCTCGCGCACCCAGAGGTCCATGATGCCGCCCTCGTTGACGAGGTCGTCATTGACGCCCTGGATGAAGCAGGCGTGCGGCTGCGGATGCTCGTAGGCCGACTTCGACTTGGTCAGCTTGCCGGTGAACGGATCGACGTAATAGTGGCCCTGGCCGGGGCCGTCGACGCCGTAGGCCCAGTGCAGCCCGGTGTTGAACCATTGCGGCGAGTTCGGCGCGACCTGCTGCTTGGCCAGCATGAAGCGCAGTTCGTCGTAGAACGCCTGCGCGTCTTCTTCCGACGAGAAGTAGCTGCCCTTCCAGCCCCAATAGGTCCAGCAGCCGGCGAGACGGTCGAACACCTGCTTTGCCGAGAGTTCGCTGACGAAGCGCTCGTTCTCGGGCAGGGCGCCAAGCGCCTCGGTGTCGGGCACCGAGCGCCACAGCCAGGAGGGAACCGTCTCTTCCTCGACCTTCTTCAGGCGCGCGGCGACGCCCGCTTTCCGAAAATACTTCTGCGCCAGCACGTCGGAGGCGACCTGCGACCAGAACTGGGGCACCTCGACGTTTTCCAGCCGGAACACGATCGAGCCATCGGGATTGCGGATCTCCGATGTCGTCAATCTGAAATCAATCCCTGCGTAGGGTGACTGGCCGGCGGTGGTGTTGCGGCGTTCGATTCGCATGGTCGTGCCCCGTCTCTTTTTCTGACCGGACCGCTACCCCGCGGTTGCCGGATGTTATCCTTGAGCGGACTCCCGGACCAAGGTCGCCAGGACAAATTTGCCTCTCGACCCGACCCATATCCGCAGCTCAACCGGTGAACCCGGCCTGTTGTCTCTGCGCACTTGCCGGGCGGCCCAAACGGGTCCTCCAGCTCATGCAATTCAACGCCCCAACGCTCTCAAACCTGGGCCTATTCCGGCCCGTTTTTCGCGCCCCAGAAACCCCGTTTCGGGCAGACAAGCCCGTCACCCGCTGCCTCAACCGGCAGTGCGGAGTGGTGGTTTTGGAAACCCATTTGGGATGACCGGCGGGGACCCAAAACACACTCGCGCCGAACAGGAAGAAAGCTAGGCCAAGTCCGTTGCACCCGTCAAGGACTAGTACGAGTTCCTGAATCAAATACTAAATATGGTGGATAGAGGGGGAAAACAGGGGTCGGTGCCGCGTCTGTGATCGGCCCAAGTATCAGTGAGTCCTCAGAGATTCCCAAGCCAAAAAAATTGTTGGCGACCGCTATTTTTTCACCTGCGCCCGCTGTTCACAGGCGAACTATTTATTCGCCACTAACCATTGCACTTTGGAGACTCACGTAGGCCTACGGAGAGCTCCACCCGGACATACCGGCAGGCCGCTGGTCCCGGGTCCAAAATGGGCGGCCGGGTCATATCCGGATTCTCCAGTGATTCTGGTTTGACTATGGTAGTATGGTACCGTGATCCGCAATTCCGGCCGGCCGGAACCCTACTGTGCATGGGGTTGTTTTCAACATTTTGAGTCCGGGCCTGCAGGGTGAATTGGCAGCCGCGAAGGAAGTCCGCTCCCTCTCCCGCTTGCGGGGGAGGGTTGGGGTGGGGGTCTCGCCGCGAGTCACCGTGTGGAGAGAGCCCCCACCCGGATCACATCTGCGATGTGATCCGACCTCCCCCGCAAGCGGGAGAGGTGGAGCCAGTCTGCCGCCGCAGCCGCGCTAGGACGGATGCCCGGTCAGCGCCTGGCGGATCATCTTGGCCAGCTGCGACTTGCGATAGGGCTTGCTCAGCAGCAGCACGCCGGGATCGAGCCGGCCCTGGTGCACGATCGCGTTGTCGGTATAGCCCGACGTATAAAGCACCCGTAAGCCGGGCCGGCGCCTGCCGGCTTCTTCGGCGAGCTGCTTGCCCGTCATGCCGTTGGGCAGGATCACGTCGGTGAACAGCAAGTCGAAGGTCACCGCCGTTGGTGATCGAGGTCAGCGCGGTCGGGCCGTCGGCGGCGTCGATCGTCTTGTAGCCGAGGCTCTGCAGCTGCGTGGTGACGAAGTTGCGCACCAGCGCGTCGTCCTCCACCACCAGGATGGTCTCGCTGCCGCCGGCCAGGGGCGCGGCTGCGGTAACCGAGGTCGCCGTCTGTCCGCGGCCGGGCGGCAGATACAGCTTGATCGTGGTGCCGTGGCCTTCCTCGCTGTAGATCTTGATGTGGCCGCCGGACTGCTTGACGAAGCCGTAGACCATCGAGAGGCCCAGCCCCGAGCCCTTGCCGACCTCCTTGGTGGTGAAGAACGGCTCGAACACCTTGTCCTGCACTTCCTTGGACATGCCGCTGCCGGTGTCGCTGACCGCGAGCATCACGTAAGGCCCCGGCAGCACGCCGGGATTGGCTGCCGCATAGGCCTCGTCGAGCACGACGTTGCGGGTCTCCAGCAACAGCTTGCCGCCCTCCGGCATGGCGTCGCGGGCGTTGATCGCCATGTTGAGCAGGGAGTGGGCGAGCTGTGAGGCGTCGATATGGGCGGTCGCCACCTCCTGTTCCAGGATCGAGTCGATCTCGATCTGCTCGCCCAGGGTGGGGCGCAGCAGCTTGGCGATGTCGAGCACGGTGCCGTTGACGTCGACATTGCGCGGATGCAGCGGCTGGCGGCGCGCAAAGGCCAGCAAATGCTGGATCAGCTCGATGCAGCGCTCGGCCGCGACATCGATCAGTTCGGCGGTTTTCTTCAGGTGAGGGCGGTCGGCAAGGCCCGCGACCAGCGTCTCCGTGGTGCCGGTGATCACGGTCAGCATGTTGTTGAAGTCGTGGGCGACGCCGCCGGTCAGCTTGCCGATGGCGTCGAGCTTTTGCGATTGCTGCAGCTTGCGTTCGGTGTCGCGGGCGCCGGTGATGTCGTGATAGAGCAGCGCCGCGCCGCTGATGGCGCGCGAGGCGTCCCGCAGCGGCCGGCCCGAGATGACGAGATGGACCGGCGTGTTGCCGCTGCGCGGCCGCACCACGATTTCGGTGGCGTCGAATTCCTCGCCGCGCAACGCGCGGGAGGCCGGCATCTCGCGGGCGGGAAGCGGCGTAACGCCGTCGGCGTGAAACACCGTGCTCAGCGACCGCAGCAGCTCGATCGTCATGCCCGGCCGGTAGCGCAGCATCCGTTCCGCGGCCGGGTTGGCGAGCACCACCTTGCCCTTGGTATCGATCACGAGCACCGCCTCGGCCATGCTGTGAAACATGCTTTGCATGACCTCGGTGGAATGCCGCAGGTCCTCGTGCGCTTTCACCAGATGCTCGGTCCGCTCGGCGACCGCCGCTTCCAGCGCCTCGTTGGTGGCCTTGCTGGCGGTGAGCGATTCCTCCAGCTCCCGGCTCGAGCGCCGGGTCGACAGCGTCAGCGCGATGGCAAGCAGCACGATCAGCACCACGCCGGCCAGATCGATCGCCAGCAGGACGCGCCCGTTGACCTCGGAATCGGCGCGGTTGAGCCCCAGCAGCCTTCGTTCCTCGGCAACGACCTTTTCCAGGTTGGAGCCGATCGCCTCCGTCACGGCGCGATCTTCGGCCTTGGCCATCAGCGCGGCAATTCCGGCGCGGTCGCCGGCGTTCTGAAGCCGGACCAACTCGCTCGAGAGCGCAATCTGGCGGGCCACCAGCGCCTTGGTCTCCTCCAGCGTCCGGGTTTCGCCCGGGTTGGCCCTGACGGCCGCGAGCAGGTCATCGAAGGCCGACAGGAACGCCGCGCTGGCGTCGCGGTGCTGCCTGGCGAATTCGCCGTCGCCGGTGACCGCAAAGCCGCGGGCGGCGCTTTCCGCGCTGCGCATCAGCGGCCGCAGATCCGAGATCTTCTTCAGCACCTCGAGCGCGCGGTCGACGGAAGCCGTATCCGATCGTGACTTCAGGTCGAGACCGATCGAGGCAGCGCCGATTAGAAGCAGGATAGCGAGCCCGGTTCCAAGGATGATACGCTGCGGAGGCATTGACGCTTTTATATCACTATTGCGACCGGCGCGCGGACGTTATCGGCTTGGTGAGGCATTCATTGACCGTGGTCAACAGCGCATTCGGCGTGAACGGCTTGCGCAGGCAGCATGCCGCACCGAGTTCGATGGTCATTCGCAGGAAATCCGGCGCGCGCTCGGTGTTGGCGAAGGCATAACCGGACATCGCGATGATCGGGACATCGGGCCTGCGCTCGTGGAACATCCGGATCGATTCGAAGCCGCGCATATGCGGCATGAAGACGTCGATCAGCATCACGTCGAAGCTTTCGGCTTCGAGGGCCCGCATTCCGGATTCACCGCCATCGGCAACGGTGACCTCGAAACCCTGACGCTGAAGACAAACCTCGATGGCCACGCAAACCATCGGGTCGTCATCGACCACGAGAACGCGCGGCACGATGATTCCTTTTCCTCGGGCTGCGGTCGGGCGACCAGCATGGCCCTTCCGGGGATTAAGTCGGAACGTCGGCAAACCGTCTGTATGATACGGGGCATATGAGATTTGCCTAGAGGCGAAATCCGCGACTCTGTGCCAGAACACGAACAAGTGCTCCTGGTTCCGGATCCAACCGCCATGACTGTTGTTCGCCACGCGGGCCGTCCCCGGATGTCGCCGGCTGGCCTTGTCTTCCTCGCGGTCGCATCCGTCGGCTGGGGGCTCAACTTCCCGATCATGAAGCACCTGCTGACCGAGTGGCCGCCGCTGTCGTCGCGCGGCCTCTGCGGCCTGGTCGGCGCCGCCGCGCTCGCCTTGATCGCCCGGGCGCGGCAACAGAAGCTCGGCGTGCCCCGGCCAATGTGGCTGCGGCTGTTGCTGGTCTCGACACTGGCGATCGGCGGCTGGACTGCGTTCATGGGGCTGGCGCTGTTGTGGCTGAGCGCCAGCGAGGCCGCGGTGCTCGGCATCTCGATCCCGGTCTGGGTGGCGTTTCTGGCGTGGCCGATCCTCGGTGAACGGCTGTCGCTGCTTCGCGCCCTTGCCTTGATGGTCTCGCTTGCCGGTATCGCCGTTCTGATCGGCGGCAATGGCATCGAGGCCAGCGTCGAAAAGCTGCCGGGAATACTGTGCGTGCTGACCGGCACGGTGTGCGTCGCGCTCGGCACCGTCCTGACCAAGCATTTTCCGCTTTCGATGCCGCCGCTGTCGCTGGCGGCCTGGCAGGTCGGCCTCGGCTGCCTGCCGATCGCGATCGTCGGCCTTGCGGTCGAGCAGCCGCAACTGGCCGCGCTCTCATCGATCGGCTGGACGTCGATGGCCTATATGACGCTGGTCCAGTTTTGCCTTTGCTACGTCTGCTGGTTCGCCGCGCTCGAGCGGCTGCCGGCCGCAACCGCGTCGATCGGCACCTTGCTGGTGCCGGTGGTCGGCGTGCTCGCGGCGGCTGCGATGCTGCACGAGCCGCTGGGCTTGCGCGAAATCGCCGCCCTGGTGATCGCCCTCGGCGGCGTCGCGGTGGCGCTGCGCTCGTAAAAAGGGCGGCGCATTCGAATGCGCCGCCCTTTGAACTCAAGCATCCTGTATGCGGTTACGGGCAGGGGTGCCGCAACCCGTCATTGCCGAGATAGGTTCCCGACCGCGGATCGTAAGAACGAAAACGCTGCCTGCAATAGCCAACGTCATCACCACCCGGCGCAGCTTCCACCGCTACCGCGCCGTCGTCGACATAACCCTCGTCATAGTATCCCGGCTCGTAGTAACCCGGACCGCCGTAGTAGCCGTAGTTCGACGCGAGGGCGCCGCCGATCACGGCACCGGCCACGGCGCCGGGGAAGAAGCCTCCGCCGCCGCGATGGTGATGACGGTAGCCGCCGCCGCCATATCGGAATCCGCCACCGCCCACCGCGGCTGCTGCGCCGCCGCCACCGGGACGGAAGCCACCACCACCACCAATATGCGCGCCGCCGCCGTCCACCGCCACCGATGCGTGCCGGGGGCGCTCCGCCGCCTCCAGCGTGGCCGCCACCGCCGCCGCCGGCAATGCCGGGTATCCGCTGCTGGGCGAAACTGGCACCCGGCAGCGCCATCGACGCGGCAAGCGCGATGGCTGCGGCGGTACTTAAGATCTTCAGACTGTTCATTGTCGGCTCCATTTACGGGATACGGTCCAACCATTTCAGGCCGAGCGCGTTCCCGAGCCCGCGCACGAGTCGTGCGCAACGCTCAATCTGTCAGACAGGAACTGTATGCGGAATGAACAGATAATGCTGAATTCCGTGGCAATTGGCCCGCCAAACCGGTTCGCGAAAGGCTCCGGCCTAGCTGTCGCCGCAATTGCCTAACCCGTCTGGACAATTCGGTCCGCCGATGGCATCAGGGCATCACGTTTTCTCGAACCGGCAAATCCCGATGAAGCTGTTTCTGCTCAAGATATTCACGTGGTGGAACGGCCAGACATTCGGCACCCAATTGTGGACGTGGCGGTTTGGCGAATTGGTCGGCCAGGACGAGCAGGGCAACACCTATTATCGCACCAAAGGCCGCAAGATCGATCCGACGCTCGGCTTCGAGCGTCGCTGGGTGGTCTATAACGGCTATGCGGAAGCGACCAAGGTGCCGCCGTCGTGGCACGGCTGGCTGCATCACACCGTCGACGTCGCACCGACCGAAGAGACGTATACGCCGCGCGAGTGGGAAAAGCCGCACGTCCCGAACCTGACCGGCACGCCGTCAGCCTATCGCCCGTCCGGTTCGACGCTGGCAAGCGGCCGCCGCCCCAAAGCCACCGGCGACTACCAGGCCTGGACGCCGGGAAGCTGATTTCACTGTCGTCGTTGCCCGACGCGCCATTTGGCGCGTCCGAGGGCTCGCGCTTCGGGCCTTCCGGAGTGAGGACACCTGTGAATAACGGGATCAGCGGGGACATCCGCCGCCGCCGGCTTGCACCCCCGAGGCCTTCGCCGTTCAATCAACCCATCTTACGGAGATGGGAAACCATCGCGTACGGTTCGGGCTCCAGTTCGCGACTGTCCCGATTTGCAGCGGCACCCGAGTAAGAATCAGCTGGGAGATAGGCCCCCGGCAACCAGGTTCTGAAATCGCCCGTTAATGTGGGGCCACCGTAGGAAAGGAAAGGCCGTCTGGGCAACCAGGCGGCCTTTTTCTGTTGTGATGCAGCTCCCTCTTCACGCCTCGCCCACCTGACATCGTCGGCAGACGTGCGACGTTGCGGCGCGGGCGATCAATCCGCGCGAACGGCCTTGCGACGATATTCTCCAATTTGGTGCTTCCCGGTCCGCTGTCGTGTGGAGGTTGTGGAAGTCCGCTATTCGAGCAACGGATGGATTGGAGAGATTTTCATGCGCGCCACGAAAACGAGGAACGGGCTCAAGGTGTACGTGGTTGCCGGCACCTATGTGGTGATGCTCGGTTTCGATCTGCCCTTGCGATCATGCAGGGGCCTCAGGGGTTTTTCGATCCACCGCGCCGATCTGACCGACGACGAGGCGAAATACCTTGAAGGCATGAAGGCGTTTGCCGAAACCGATCCGGGCTTTCCCGCCGGCGCCACCTACTCGACAAAGGATCAGCCGATCCAGAGCTTCCAATGGAGCGACTACAGCGCCAAGCCCGGGCACAAATACACCTATACGGTGAGAGCCCTGAAGGGGACGCCGAAGAGCCTCGAGGTGTTCGCGGAAACCGCCGTCGACATCACAACGGAAAGTCCCGAAGGCGGCAGCCACGACGTCTATTTCAACCGGGGCGTCGCGGCCTCGCAGGAATATGCCCGCCGCTTCGGCGATCGCGCTCCCGACAAGGTCGCCAACAACCAGGCGTTCATCTGGCTGTCGCGCGGTCTCTACGAGGCGCTCGAGCAATATGTGCGTACATGCAAGAGCGGCGACAAGCTTCGCGTTGCCGCCTACGAATTTCACTATGAACCCTTCCTGACGCTGCTCGGGGAAGCCCGAGCCAGAGGCGTCGACGTGCAGGTCGTGTTCGACGCGCGCCAGGCGGATCCCGGGGATGCGAACACCGCGGCCATCGCGAAAACCGGCATCGGCGCGTTTTGCACGCCCGAAAGAACGGCAAGTCATATATTTCCCACAACAAGTTCATCGTGAAGATGAGGGGAGAGAAGGCTGTCTCGGTGTGGACCGGCGGCACCAACTTCTCGATCGGCGGGATATTCGGTCACTCCAATGTCGGCCATCTCGTGGAAGAGCCGAAGGTCGCCGAACGCTACCTCGACTATTGGAAGCTGCTGGTCACCGATCCCCTGACGCCGGCGGCGCGGGATGCTGCGGAAATGCTGTCACCGCTTCCGAACTCGCCTCCGCCCAAGGGGACATCCGTCATTTTCAGCCCGCGCCACGATCTCTCCGCGCTGGACTATTATGCACAACTGGCAAAGCTTGCCGACGACGCGCTGTTCATGACGTTCGCATTCGGAATCAACAAGCTGTTCAAGGACGTCTACAGGACCGCGCGCGCGCCGTTCCGGATGGCGTTGCTGGAGAAGGCGACCCGTCCGATGAAGGAGGGGCCGGCACGGCAACAGGAAGAGCAGGAAATCCAGCAGTTGCGAAACATGCCGGAGAACACCTTTGCCATCGGGGATTTCATCCGCACCAACGCGGTCGATGGCTGGCTCAAGGAGCGGCTCACCGGACTGAATTCAAACGTTCGCTACGTGCACAACAAATTCATGCTGATCGATCCGCTGTCGAATGATCCGGTCGTTATTGCCGGTTCAGCCAATTTCAGCGATGCTTCCACCGGCGAGAACGATGAAAACATGATCATCGTACGCGGCAACAAGCGGGTCGCGGATATCTACTTCGGCGAATTCATGCGGCTCTACAGTCATCACGCGTTTCGCGAGTCGTTGAAATGGCGGGATCCGGACAAGCCGCCGAAGCCGCTCGAACTCGGAGACTGGTGGAAGGATTATTTCGGCAATACCGCGCGGTCGGTCCGCCGGCGTTATTTCGCGCGAAGCAAGCGGTAGTCAGGCCTGCGCCGACGCAACGGCGGCTTTTGTCACGGCATCAGCCGCGTCACCCTAAACGCGCGGCGGCGCGGCCGATCATCTCGGAGCGGCGGGCCTGGGCAGGTGCAATCCGCTCCTTCATCAAGGCCAGGATTTCCGGCGGCGCGGTTTCGGGCGAGCCCGAATTGAAAGGCGGGGCGGGGTTGTATTCGAGCCGCAGCTGGATCGCTTCCGCGGTTCGCCGGTCGACCAGCAGCGACACCAGCGTCAGCGCGAAATCGATGCCCGCGGTGACGCCGCCGCCGGTGACGCGGTTACGGTCGACACAGACCCGGGTCCTGGTTGGGATAGCGCCAAACGCGGAGAGGAAGTCCATCGCCGTCCAGTGTGTCGCGGCGCGGTAACCCTTCAGCAGGCCGGCCGCGCCGAGCACCAGCGAACCGGTGCAGACCGAGGTGACATATTTGGCGCCTTCGGCCTGCTTGCGCACGAACGCCAGCATCTCCTCGTCATTGATCATGTCGTCGGTGCCGAGCCCGCCGGGCACGCAGATGACGTCGAGCTGCGGGCAATCGGCAAAGGTCGTGGTCGGCGTGAGCGCCATCACCGAGTCGCTGCTGACGGGTTCGATGCGCTTCCAGATCAGGTGCACCTGTGCGCCCGGCACGCTGGAGAACACCTGCAAGGGTCCGGTGAAATCGAGCTGGGTCACACGGGGAAAAAGCACGAGACCGATCTGAAGCGGCGCGGACATGAGGACTCCTGATTTTGCTTGACCCGAGCATCCTGCCATGATGGCCTCTTGTCCGAAATGCCAAATTTCCCTCATTTAAGGACATGAGCTGCCATGATCGGCGTATTGATCTTTCCGGACTTTCAATTGCTCGATGCCTCGGGTCCGATTTCGACCTTCGAGATCGCGGCGCGCTACGCCGGCGCTGACGCCTGCGATCAGGACGATGGCGGTGACGCCGGGGCCGGTGCGCTCGACATCGGGCGTGGAGATGCTGGCACGCGGCTTGAAGCCTTCCGGCGCGATCACGACCCTGATCGTGGCGGGCGGTGAGGGCGTTGACACGGCGGCGACGTGCGAGAGGACGCTCGCCTTCGTGCGCGCCATGGCCAAACGCGGCGTTCGCATCGCCAGCGTCTGTTCCGGCGCCATCATCCTTGCCGAGGCCGGCCTGCTCGATGGCCGCCGCGCCACCACGCATTGGCAACGCACAAGGCAGTTCGTCGCCGCCTATCCCAAAGTGAAGCTCGAGGCCGACCGGATCTACACGCGCGACGGCAATATCTGGACCTCCGCCGGCATCACCGCCGGGATCGATCTGTCGCTGGCGATGGTCGCGGAGGACTATGGCGACGAGATCGCGCAACGCACCGCAAAGCAGCTTGTGCTCTACCACCGCCGCAGCGGCGGCCAGTCGCAATTCTCGTCGCTGCTGGAATTGAAGGCGCCGACCGGGCGGTTCGGGCGGCTGCTTGCCTGGGCGCGCGAACATCTCGATGCGCCGCTCACGGTGGAGGACATGGCCGAGCAGGCCGGCATGAGCTCGCGGCATTTCACCCGCGCCTTCATCGCCGAGACCGGGACCACGCCGTCGAAGGCGGTGGAGCGGCTGCGGATCGAGGTGGCGCGGCAGCGCGTGCAGTCGTCGAGCGAGGCGATCGAACGCGTCGCCGAAACCACCGGCTTTCGCGATCCGGAGCGGATGCGCCGCGCCTTCATCCGCGCCTTCGGCCAGCCGCCGCAGTCGCTGCGCCGTGCGGCAAGGGCGGGTTAGTTCGGCTTCTCTTCCAGCAGCCCGAGTTTTCGTCCCAGCCATTTCGTGGTCGATGCCTGGATCAAAATCGTCATCAGGATCGCGATGAAGGTGACGGAGGCGATCATCTGCGCGCCCGGCGCCTTCATGCCGAGCAGCAGCCCGGCCAATGCCGCCGGGATAACGCCGGTCTCGCGGGTCCAGCACATGAACAGCATTTCGGCAAAACTCCAGCGCGCGCGGCGATCGGGCCACGCGCACAGGAACACGGTAGCGGGCCGCGCCACCAGCATCAGCACGGTGACGACGGCGACGCCGCCGAACCCGTATTGGCTCATCAGCGCAAAATCGACCTGGGCGCCGAGCAGGATGAAAATGAACAGCCGCAGGATGAACGCGGTGGTCAGCACGAACTCGTCGAGCTTTTGCGCTTCGCCTGCTTCCATCCTGAAGCCGAACGCTTCCTTGTTGCCGAGCATGATGCCGAACACGAACACCGCCATGAAGCCACTTGACTGCATGCCGTCGGCGGCGAAATAGGCGCCGATCACCGCGACCAGCGTCACGACGGGGGCGTATTCGGCCAGAAATGCCATCTTCTCATGCGCGATCAGGAGCGCAGCGAGATAGCCGAGCACGGCGCCGGCGACGATGCCGATGACCGATTGCTTGACGAGATCGAGCAATGAGGCGGCGAACGAGAACTCGCCGCGGCCGGTGGCGACCGCCAATACGCCGAAGGTGACGATCGCGCCCATCGCGTCGTTGAACGCGGACTCGCTCATCACGGTCTGCGCCGACGCGATCGCGGATGTGGACCTGGCGGAAGATCGGCACCAGCGTCGCCGGATCGGTCGAGGCCAGCGTCGCGCCGAGCAGCAGCGCCACGATCAGGGGGACGCCGAGAATGTAATGCGCGGCAATCCCGGTGATGACGGCGGTGATGACGACGCCGATGGTCGCGATCACGACGATGGTGATCCAGACCCGCTTCAGCACGTCAAAGCGCAGCGTCGCGCCGCCGTCGAACAGGATGTAGGCGGCGCCGAACAGCAGGATGATCTGGTTCAGCGCCGAATCCGCCTCGATGTGGACGAGGCCCAGCGCCTGCGGGCCGATCGCGATGCCGGTGACCAGGAACACCGCGACGTCGGGAATCCGGATCTTCTGCGCCAGCAGGCTCGCCAGCGTGCCGATCGCGAGAATAAGGCCGCACGACAGCAGCGTGTGTTTTGCGACCTCGATGGAGGTGGACGCTTCCAAGTTGGTTCCTCAATGCGAGAACATCGAGCAGGGCGAATTAGTTCAGCGCCTTCAGCCAGCCGGCGATGTCGGTTGCCGCGATGTTGGCCTGTGGCAACAGTTTGCCCATGGTGAAGAAGCCGTGGAACTGGCCGGGAAAGTGCTTGTAGGTCACGGGCACGCCGGCCGCCTTCAACCGCGCGGCGTATTCGGCGCCTTCGTCGCGCAAGGGATCGCCGCCCGCGGTCAGCACATAGGCCGGCGGCAATCCGGCGAGCGTATTGGCGCGCGCGGGCGAGGCGCGCCAGTCATTGATGTCGGCATCGCCGAGATAGTGGTTGCAGAACCATTTGATGACGGAATGCGTCAGGAGGATGCTGGTCTCGGGCTCGCTATGCGAGGGGTGCTTCATCGCAAAGTCGGTCGCGGGATAGATCAGCACCTGGCCGGCCGAGTTTCGGGCCATCGCCGTCGCGCGCTGCGAGCGCGGTGACGGCGGCGAGATTGCCGCCGGCGCTGTCGCCACCGACCGTCAATCGCGTGGCGTCGATGCCGAGTTGTTTGGCATTCGCCGCCACCCATTTCAGCGCGGTGATGGCGTCGTCGACGGCGGCCGGGAATTTGTGTTCGGGGGCGAGGCGGTAGTCGATCGCGATGACGATCAACTCACCTTCATGGGCGAGCTTGCGACAGACCACGTCATGGGAATCGAGGTCGCCGATCACCCAGCCGCCGCCATGGTAAAACACCAGGCAGGGCGCCAGGCCGTCTGTCTTGCGCAACGTCTTCGGCGTGTAGATGCGCGCCGGGATCGCGCCATGCGGCGCCGGGATCGACAGCGGCGTGGCGGATTCCAGCTCCGGCGGTTCGGGATTGGAGACGACGCGGGCGGCCATGTACATTTCGCGGGCCTTCAGATGTCCCACCGTTTCATAGGGTGGGCGGCCGGCCTCCTGGAACGCCTTGTAGACGGCGGCGGCATCGGGATCGAGAACAACGGGCATGGTGGTGAAGACCTCGGACGTTGAATGGAGGGATCAGGCGGCGGTGCGGCCGCCGTCGACCGTGTAGGCGGAGCCGGAGACGTAGCTCGCCTCGTCGGAGGCGAGGAACGCGACGATGGAAGCGACTTCGGAGGCCAGTCCGAGCCGCCGCGCCGGAATCCGGTCGACGATCTTCTCGACTGGAGGCGGGGCGTTGCCGCCGCTGCGGCCCTGCAGGATCGTCGAGAGCATCCGGCTGTCGATCATGCCTGGGCAGACGCAATTGACGCGCACGCCGGTGCCGGTGCATTCCCAGGCCGCGCTCTTGGTCAGGCCGATCACGGCATGCTTGCTGGCGCTGTAGACCGCAATCTGCGGCGATCCCATCAGGCCGGCGATCGAGGCGGTATTGATGATACTGCCCTTGCCCTGTTTGAACATGACCGGCAGCACATGCTTCATGCCGAGGAAGACGCCGACCACATTGACGTCGAGCACGCGGCGAAAGCTCTCCAGCGAGTACTCATGGATCGGCTTGACGTCGCCCTCGACGCCGGCATTGTTGTAGAAGGCGTCGATGGCGCCGAACCTGTCGACGGCTGCGCGGACATATTCGGCGACGTCGCCTTCCTGGGTGACATCGGCCGCGACCGCGAGCGCCTCGGCGGAGGCCGGCAGCTCCTGGATGGCGGCCTTGAGATCGGCCTCCTTGCGGTCGACTGCGACAATCCGCGCACCTCGCTCGGCGAGCAGCTTGATGGTCGCGGTTCCGATAACGCCGGCCGCACCGGTGACGACGGCGACCCGGCCGTCCAGGCGAATTCGATCGGGCATAGCAGGAGTTTCCTTTGGCTTGTTCCGGTTATCCCGGATTTTGATGGTTTCCGCGGCGTTGGGACCCGCGCGTGGACGCCAATTGAAGCCACTATTTCATTTGCGGCGGGGGCTGACCAGTGCTCGCCGGGGCGGGGGAAACCGCCCTTTCCCCGCCGTATTCGGCGTGTTAACCGGAGGACACGCGAGCGGCGGATATGTCTGTACTATGTCGCGAGCCCGATTCGCCTTTTGAAGCCGCGTGAGATGTTTCGAACCATTGCCCTGACCGGTTTTGCGGCCCTGGTGGCCGCCACGACAATCTCGCTCGCGCCGCCCGCGCGCGCGCAGATCGGTAATATTTTTTCCGATCCGCCGCTGCGGCCGCCCGGTGCGATCCCGCGCGGCAATCAGCAGCAGCAACAACAGCCCGACGACGACGAGGAAGTGCCGGAACTGCCGCGCGGTCGCCTGCTGCCGACGCCGAACCGTCCGCCGCCGGGGCAGGGCGTGCCGGCACCCGGAAGCGTGCAGAGCCAGCCTCTGGCGCCACCGCCCGGTACCACCGTCGTTCCGCAGAACACCCAACCCGGGATCGCGCGCGCCGCGCCGGGGCCGCACGGCCGGGCGCGGCCAATCCGCCGCCGGGACCGCGCCAGCCCAAGGGCGGCGTGCCGCCGGCATCCGCCAGCCTGCAACCCGGCGACGAAGTCGTCAACGAGCCGCCGGCGACGAAGATCACCAACAAGAAGGCGAGCTTTTCCGGCCTCGACAAGATCACCGGCCGCATCATCAATTTCGACGAGGATATCGGCGAGACCGTGCAGTTCGGCGCGCTGCGCGTGAAGACCGCCGCCTGCTACACGCGCCCTTCCACCGAAGCCGCCAACACCGACGCCTTTGTCGAGGTCGACGAGATCACGCTGCAGGGCGAGGTGAAGCGGATATTCTCGGGCTGGATGTACGCCGCAAGCCCCGGGCTGCACGGCGTCGAGCATCCGGTCTACGACATCTGGCTGACCGACTGCAAAGTCCCCGACCAGACCATCGTCTCCGCGCAACCCGATCCGCCGAAGCCGCCGCCGCCTGCCGCGAAGCGTCCGCCGCCGCCGAAGCAGGCTGCGCCGCGTCCGCCGTCGTCACCACCACCGCAACCGCAGTTCCAGCAGCAACCACCGCCGCCGCAACAGCGGCCCGGCGGACTATTTGGCGGGTTGTTCGGGAATTAAGGGTGCGCGCTCCCTAATCGGACGTTTTCCATATCATGGCGTATGCGGATTTTTGCGGATAGGAGCGTCGGTCTCCTCGTGCAGGATCCGTTCAGCAGCGCCGTCGAGATCGTCGTACTGCCCGCTCCTGAGCGACCACATGAAGGCCGCGAGTGCGGTGAGGCCAAGGCCGAGCGCTATCGGTATCAGGTAAAAATAGTCGATCATTCGGCGGCCTCTATTATGGCCTTGGCCGAAAGCTGCGCCTCCGCAACAGCGCGTCGCGCGATCTTTCGTGGACTCCTGAGGCGAAGCGCGTTGGCGACGACCAAAATGGACGATGCAGACATCGCCACGGCTGCGACCAGCGGTGTCACATAGCCCATGACCGCGACGGGGACCGCGACCACATTATAGGCGATCGCAAGGGCGAAGTTTTGTCGAATGAGCCATCTGGCATTTCGAGCGACGGAGATTGCCTGGGGCACCGCGGACAAGCTCTCGCGCAAGAACACCAGATCGGCGGCGTTGCGCCCGATGTCCGCCGCAGAAGCCGGCGCCATTGACGCATGCGCGGCCACCAGCGCCGGCGTATCGTTCAAGCCGTCACCGACCATGAGGACCTTTCGGCCTGAGGCTTCAAGCGCCGTGATGTGCGCGATCTTTCCGGCGGGCAATACGGCAGCGAGGTAGGGCATGCCGAGTTGCCGAGCAACCAGCGCTACCGCGGTTTCGCGATCGCCGGAAACCATCTGGACCAGCATTCCGGCGTGCTTGAGTTCGGTGACCGCCTTCGACGCATCCGCTCGCAGGAAATCCTCGAAACGGAACTCAGCCAGCCGGCTGCCATCCTTGGAAAGAACGACGGACTCATCACCCGACATCCGCGCCGCGTCCGCCGGGCCGGCGAGTGCCCATTCCGGCCGGCCGAGCTTGTAGGAGATCGCACCGGAGCGCGCCTCCAGGCCGAATCCAGGGTGCTCGGAGACCTCGTCGAATACGACGCGAGACGGCGGAAGATCGGCGGCGGCTTCGACGAGCGCACGCGAATAAGGGTGGCGGGAATGGGAAGCCAGTGCAGCCGCAATCCCGATTGCCTCGTGGTCCATGCTACCCGATCCGATCAGGCGCGGACGGCCCAGCGTCAGCGTTCCGGTCTTGTCGAACACGACCGTGTCGATTTCGGCGAGCCGCTCAAGAGCACCGCCATCCTTCAACATGATGCCGCTCTCGAACAGCCGTCTGGCCGCGACGACCTGCACCATCGGTACCGCGAGACCAAGCGCGCAAGGACAGGTGATGATCAGAACCGCAATGGCGATCGTCAGCGCCCGATGGAAGTCGCCGGTCGCGAAGAGCCAACCGACAAGCGCGCACAACGCCGTGAGATGGACGAGCGGCGCATAAAAGCTCGCGGCGCGATCGGCGATGCGGCGATATGTCGAGCGGCCCTGTTCGGCAGCTTCCATCATGCGCACCATCTCGCCCAGGAACGAATTATCCGGTGTTGCCGTCGCGACGATGGTCAGCGGCCCTGTCAGGTTCAAGCGTGCCTGCCCGCAACACGGTACCGACGGTCGCCGGCACCGGTGTTTGCTCTCCGGAGACCAGCGAAACATCCAGTTCGGATGTCCCTTTGGTAACGGTTGCGTCGACCGGGACACGTTCGCCTGCTGCCAACATGATGGTCATATTGGCCTGGATCTCGCTCACCGGAAGGTAAACTTGCTTGCCGTCGGCTTGCAGCACCCGCGCGCCACGTGCCGCGAGTTGCGCCAGTCCCTTCACGGCCAGCCGAGCCCGTTCGCGCATCATGTAGTCGAGCGTGCGTCCGATCAGCAAAAAGAACAGCAGCGAGATTGACGCATCGAAATAGGCGTACGGCCCATGCTGCGTGGTGTCGTAAAGACTCATGCCGAAGGCGAGCAGTACTCCGATGGAGATCGGTACATCCATATTGGTGCGCCGATGCCGCAGCGCCCGCCATGCCGAACGGAAAAATATCCGGCCGGAATATGCCAGCGCGGGTAGCGCGATGATGGCCGACAGCCAGTGAAACAGGTCGCGAGTCCCGGATTCAGCGCCCGACCAGACCGAGACGGACAGCAACATGATGTTGCTGGCGGCGAATCCCGCGACGGCGAGCGCGCGTATCAGTTCCGAAAGCGCGCCGTCCGTCTTGTCCGACTCGATGTCGAACAAATGGGCCTCGAAGCCGGCCCGCTTGAGCGTTTCGAGGAAAGGCGGTGGAGCGCTTTCGGAGCGCCATCTGACGGTCACTCGCCTGGTCGAAAGGTTGACGCGGGCGCTTTCCACGCCGGCAAGCCCGCCGAGTGCCTTTTCGATTGTCCGGATGCATGCGCCGCAGTGCATCGTGGGCACCGACAGATCGGTTTGCCGCACGCCGTCGGCTACGACGCGGCTCGCGAGCAGAACTTCCTCGGCGGTTCCGCGCGCATCCCGAGCAAGCAACGCCAATTCCGCTCCCGGACCGCAGCAACCCATCGGAGCAACTCCAAACGCCTCGCGTTGAACTCAGGACCGCATCGTTCGATAGGCGTGCCAGCTTCCGTGCCCGAGCACCGGGAAAACGACGATCATTCCCAAGAGGCCGGTGACGATACCGACAAAAATCAGCGCCAGCATGATCGCCGCCCAGGTCAGCATGACCGGAAGATTGTTCCAGACCAGCGCCATACTGGTGCCCATGGCGGTCAGCGCATCGGTGCGCTCGCTCAGCAGCATTGGAATTGAAAAGGCGCTGATGGCGAACGCGAAGGCCGCAAACAGCCCGCCGACCGCGCCGCCGACCACCAGCATCGCCCAGCCGATCTCGGTCGTGAACAGCATCGGGACGATGTGGTCGAGGCCGGGGAACGGGCGCAGGCCGAAAAACAGCGCATAGAGGATGACGGCCGCGCGCATCCACAGCAGCGTCAACCCAAGAAGCAGCACGCCGGCAAACAGAATCTGGCCGCCCGATTCCGGCTTGACGAAGATCATGTTCCACAGGCTGACGGGCCGGCCTTCCTCGATGCGCCGGCTCTTTTCGTAAAGTCCGATTCCAATTATCGGCCCAGCCACCATGAAGCCCGCAAACGCGGGAAACAGGATATAGTCGAGGCGCAGGGCAAACAGGCCGACGACGGTGACGACCGACACCAGAAATACAAGCACCCCGTAACTGATGCTGGCCGCCGGCTGGTTCTTGAAATCGCGCCAGCCGGCCGAGAGCCAGCCCAGAGCGGCTGCGGGCGCGACGTTTCGCTTCCAGGTATGCTCTCGCTGCAGAGGCGGAACAACGGCCGGTATCGACGTCATCATCGGTCTCCCTGCGCTGTCATCGCGGCGTGCACGATGATCGTGCCGCACTGAACTTTCCCTGATCCGCAGCACCTTCGCCGCCGCGTACATGCGCGACGCAGTCCGGCTGCGAAACGACAGCCACATAGACGAGGTGCATATTGGCGATCAGCACCAGCGAGCAGTCCGGCGCCGATCACGGCCCAAAGAACGGCCCTCGTCCTGAACGGCGTCATCGCTGGGCCTGCGCCCCTCATTGGTTGCCCCGACGCAGATCGAACAGATAGAGCGCAAGAATCTTGCGATCGAGCGGCGAGAGCCTTCCGTCCCAAGTGGGCATATGGCCCTGGCGTCCGCCCCACACGGTGGTGTAGATCGACTCGGCGTCGCCGCCGTAGATCCAGAGCCGATCGGTCAGGTCCGGCGCACCCAGATCGGCTTTGCCCTTGGCGTCGTCGCCATGGCAGGTGACGCAGTTGGCGGTGAAGACGGCCTTGCCGGCGTCGAGTTTCGCCGCGGGCACGTCCTTTGCGACCGCAGGGTCGGAAAGGCTGCGCACGTAATTCACGACGTTGTCGACTTCGTCTTTCTTGAGCAACTGATCACGCCCGAACGCCATCATTTGCGACGTCCTGGTCTGTGGATGTGCCGAATTGATGCCGACCCGGATCGTTTCGGCGATGCTCTCGGGATCGCCACCCCAAAGCCAGGACGCCGTGGTCAGGTTCGGAAATCCCTTGCCGCCCTGTGCGTTCGATCCATGACAGGCCGCGCAATTGTCGCCGAACAGCGTCCGGCCGGTCTGCCGCACCCGTTCCATCAATCGGGGATCAGCCTGAATGTCCTTGAAGCTCTCGGCCTCGATGCGCCTGGTCCAGACGCCGCGTTCGAGAGCGGCCTGCTTCACGCTTTCAGTGACGACGTTGCGCTGATCGATGCCGAGCAGGCCTTTGGTGTAGGTCACACCGAGCGGCCAGGCCGGCATCAGCACCCAGTAGACGACAGCGAACAACGCCGTCACGGCCAGGAAGAAATAGACCGGCCGGGGCACCGGCGTGTTCAATTCCTTGATGCCGTTCCACTCATGACCGGTGGTCATATAGCCGGTGTATGGATCGCGTTCGTCTACCGCCATGGCTGATCCCTGTGCGGTTTGTCCTCATGGCCGAGAATTGATTGCGCGGCGTCATCGAACCGCTTCTTGTTCGACGGCCAGAACGCATAGACCAGCACGCCGATCGAGAGCGCGATCAGATAAAACAGTCCGAACGACTTCGAGAACCAGACTACGAACTCGTTCTCCATGTTCATCCTCCCGCCGCGGCGACCGGCTTATGCGCAGCGTCGGTCAGCTTGCCGAGAATCTGCAGGTAAGCGACCAAAGCATCGAGTTCGGTAAGTTCGCCCGGCCTGCCATCGAACGCCCGCACATTGGTTGCCTCGCCATACCGCTTGGTGACCCCTTCCGCGTAAGGCGTATCGGGCGCCGCCTGTCCGTAGGCATCCCACCTCGCATTGGCGATCATGTCGTCGGTATAGGGGACGCCGACCTTACGTAGCGCCGCGAGATGCGCGCCAAGGTCGTCACTCCGCAGTTCGGTTCGCCCGAGCCATGAATAATGCGGCATCACCGACTGCGGTACAACGTCGCGCGGGTTGTTGAGATGCCGCACGTGCCATTCGTCCGAATACTTGTTGCCCATGCGTGCCAGATCAGGACCGGTCCGCTTCGATCCCCAGAGCATCGGATGATCGTATTTGGATTCGACGGCGAGCGAATACGGGCCGTAGCGTTCAACCTCGTCGCGCAACGTCCGGATCATTTGCGAATGGCAGGCGTAACAGCCTTCGCGGATGTAGATGTTGCGGCCGGCGATTTCGAGCGGGGTGTAGACCCGCATGTTCGGTGCGTCCTCCACGGTCTGGTGGATTGTGAACAGCGGGATAATCTCAACCGCGCCGCCAATGCTGGCTACGCCGATGATGGCAAGCAGAAAGCCGATGGTCTTGCGCTCGAGTTGGTAATGCAGGTTGAACATGCGCGTTCACTCCGCCGGTTGAGGCGCAACGGCGCCGGCGAGCGCGGGAACGGGACGATCAGCAAGCCGTTGGTCGGCCGGCTGGTCGGCCGTCCGTATGGTCATCCAGATGTTATAGCTACCTACGACCGCACCGATCAGGAACAACAGGCCGCCGATGGCGCGTGCAATGTAATAAGGATGCATCGCAACCACGGTTTCGACGAAGGAATAGGCGAGCGTTCCGCTTTCATTGTAGGTCCGCCACATCAGCCCCTGGATGATGCCGGAATTCCACATCGCAAATACGTAGATGACCGTTCCGGCGACCGCGAGCCAGAAGTGCACTTCCACCAGCCTGCCGGAATACATCCGCTCGCGCTTCCAGAGCCATGGCACCGATGCATAGATTGCGCCGAACGTAATCATCGCAACCCAGCCGAGCGCACCGGCGTGCACGTGCCCGATGGTCCAGTCCGTGTAGTGTGACAGCGAGTTGACGGAACGGATGGCCATGAACGAGCCTTCAAACGTGGCAAGGCCGTAAAACACCGCCGCGACCATCATGAAGCGCAAGGTCGCGTCGTCACGAACCTTGTGCCAGGCGCCGTTGAGCGTCAGCAGGGCATTGCCGGCTGACGCCCATGACGGCACCAGCAGCATGATCGAGAAAGTCATGCCGAGCGTCTGCACCCACTGCGGAAGCGCCGTGTAGTGCAGGTGATGTGAGCCCGCCCACATGTACATGAAGGTGATGCCCCAGAAGCTGATGATGGACAGCCGATAGGAGAATATCGGGCGACCGGCGCGGACGGGCAAGTAGTAGTACATCATGCCGAGGAAGCCGGCGGTCAGGAAGAACGCGACCGCGTTGTGCCCGTACCACCACTGGGTCATCGCATCCTGCACGCCGGAAAAGGCCGAGTAACTCTTGGCATGGCCGAGCGAAACCGGCACTGCCAGATTGTTGACGATGTGCAGGATCGCCACGACCAGAATGAAGGCCATGTAGTACCAGTTCGAGACGTAGATATGCGGCTCCTTGCGGCGAACCAGCGTGCGCAAGTAGATAATGAAGTAGGTCACCCAGACGATCACGAGCCAGATATCCGCGTACCATTCCGGTTCGGCATATTCCTTCGACTGCGTGACGCCCATCAGATAGCCGGTAGCGGCGATGACGCAGAACAGGTTGTAGCCCAGCAGCACGAACCACGGGCTCAACTGGTCCGGCAGGCGCGCGCGCGACGTGCGCTGCAGGACATAGAATGACGTCGCGATCAGCGCATTGCCGCCGAAGCCGAAGATCACGCCGGAGGTGTGCACCGGGCGGAGCCGTCCGAAGCTCGACCAGGCGGCGTCAAACGTCAGGTCTGGATAGGCAAGTTGCCACGCGATCCAGTCGCCGACAAAAAGTCCCGCCACGACCCAGACCATCGCAAGGATAATGCCCATCCGGCTGGGATCGTCGAAATAACGGTCCAGCCGGTCGTCGCCGGGCTCTGGGTCGTAGTAACCGGAAATGACGCCGAACGTTCCCAGAATGCCTGCGAGCAGCACGATGGCGCCATGAACGCCTAGCGGATCGTCGACTCCCGGCGGCCACCATCGCCAATCCGCACAGGGACAGCGCCAGCAGGATGAAAAGTGCAAGTTGCCGTTCGTATTCTTGTGAGTTGGGCGATCATGATTCGCAGCTCTCTTCAAGCAACGGGACGCCGACAGTTTTAAGCAACCAGGGGATGATATCCTGTTCGCTAGGCCACCGGAACCAATATTCCGGCTTGACCTTGGTTCATTCCCGCGCCCCGATGATCTTGAGGGCGTCCGCGCCGCTAACGGGATGATTCGACGCTAACGTCAAAAAATCCGCGGGCGCGCCCGCGACCGCCTTGTCGAGCATCGTGCGATAGCGCCGCCTCGAAACCTCGACCGCGCCAAAACTCTTCAAATGCTCGGTCACGTATTGCGTGTCGAGCAACTCGAAGCCGCCCGTGATCAGCCGCGCCACCAGATGCACCAGCGCCACCTTCGAGGCGTCGCGGGCGGTGTGGAACATGCTTTCGCCGAAGAAGGCGCGGCCCAGGCTCACGCCATAGAGACCGCCGACCAGATCGTCGTCCTGCCAGACCTCGACGCTGTGGCAGTGCCCGATCCCGTGCAGCCCGACATAGAGATCCCTGATCCGCTTGTTGATCCAGGTGTCGTCTCGGCCGGACTGCGGCGCCGCGCAGCCGGCGATCACGGCCTTGAAGGCGGTGTCGACAGTGACCGTAAAGGTATCGGAGCGCACCGTGCGGGCGAGCCGCGAGGCGATGCGAAAGCCGTCGAGCGGGATCACGCCACGCATTTCCGGTTCGACCCAGAACAGGGTCGGGTCGTCGGCGCTTTCGGCCATCGGGAAGATGCCGCAGGCATAGGCGCGCAGCAGCACCTCGGGGGTGATTTCGGAAGCGGCGGAGTCGCGCGATGTCATGGTGCGGAGGATAGCAGGACGCCGAGGGCCTATGCTACGTTTCCTCAAAAAACCGCGCGGCGTCCGGATACCGCGCGGGAAAGTGCGCGGACACGGGCACGAAAAGGGGGACGCGTGAAAATTACCTGGAAGACCATTGCGCCGCTGGTGATTTGGCTGGTGATCTATCTCGTGCCGGTTCCCGCCGGTCTCAACGCCGATCAGTGGCATTATTTCGCGATATTCGCCGCCGTGATTGCGGGTCTGATCCTGGAATCGATGCCGGTGGGGGCGGTCGGCCTGATCGGCCTGACGGTCGCCGGCGTCATGGGCTATGTCGAACACGATCCCAACAAGTCGCTGCGCTGGATGCTGGGCGGCTTTTCCGAAAGCACGGTGTGGCTGATCGTCGGCGCCTTCGTGTTTTCGATCGGCTACCGCAAGAGCGGCCTCGGCCGGCGGCTTGCCTTGATGCTGGTGCACGGCCTCGGCCGCCGCACCATCGGCCTCGGCTATGCGGTGGCTTTCTCGGACCTCGTGCTGGCGCCGGCGACGCCGTCCAACACCGCGCGTTCGGGCGGCACGATCTACCCGATCGTCAGCAATATCCCGCGCATCTATGGCAGCGAACCCGGACCCACCGCCGGCAAGATCGGCACCTATGTGATGTGGACCGCGTTTGCGACCACCGGCGTCACCAGTTCGCTGTTTCTGACCGCGCTGGCGCCGAACGCGGCGGCGTTCGGCGATCGCCAAGAAGATCGTCAATGTCGAGGTCGGCTGGTCGCAATGGTTCATCGGCTTCGCGCCGCTCGGAATCCCGCTGCTGCTGTTGGTGCCGCTGCTGGCCTACGTCGTGTGCCGGCCCGAGGTGAAGGAGAGCCCGGAAATCGTCACCTGGAGCGCGGGCGAACTTGCCGCGATGGGCCCGCCGTCGCGCAGCGAATGGATCATGGCCGTCCTGGTGCTGCTGGCGATGTTCCTGTGGATCTGCGGCTCCAATCCCGCCATCAGCCTTCCGCTGCTCGGGTCCAACTTCATCAACCCGACCATGGTGGTCTTTGTCGTGATCTCGCTGATGCTGCTGACCGGCGTGATCGACTTCGACGACATCGTTCGCGAGAAGGCGGCGTGGGAGGTGTTCTTCTATTTCACCTCGCTGCTGACGCTGTCGTCAGGCCTGAACGAAATCGGCTTCATCAAATGGGTGGCGGAGGGCTATGCCAAGCCGCTCGCCAGCGTCAGCCCGCTGGTCGGCATGATCCTGCTGGTCTCGTTCTTCTTCTGGGTCCATTATTTCTTTTCCAGCATCACCTCGCACGCGGCGGCGGTGTTGCCGGTGGTGCTCGCGGTCGGCACCAGCATTCCCGGATTGTCAGTTCCGACGCTGACGCTGTTGTGCGTCTATTCGCTGGGCCTGATGGGGGTGATCTCGCCCTATGCCACGGGTCCCGCGCCGATGTATTTCGGCAGCGGCTACATCGGCAAGGGCGACTTCTGGAAGTTCGGCCTGATCTTTGGCGTGATCTACTTCGCAGGCCTGCTCTTGATCGTGCTGCCGTGGTTGCAACTGATCGGATAGCGATCAACTCGCGGCGGCGCTCGAAGGCTTCTGCGCAATGGCGCGGACACGGCGAAATTGCAGCACGATCCTTGTCCCGCTATGGCCGGGATCGCGTTCGACGCTGGCTTCGAGCTTGGACGCCATCGCCGAGACGATGCGCTGTCCCATGCCGGTGGAGCGCGGGTCGGCCTTGACGTTGAGGCCGACGCCGTCATCGGTGATCGAGAGCAGCAGATCGTCGCCGATCGCCTTCAGCTCGACATGGATGGGGCCGGCGCCGTCGGGGTAGGCGTATTTGACGGCGTTCATGACGAGTTCATTGACGATGATGCCGATCGCGACCGCGCGATCCGGATCGATCTCGATCGCCTCGGCCTTCACCGTCAGCCGCGACATCTTGTTGCCTTCGGCGGAGCGCCGCAGATCTTCCAGCAGCGCATCGAGATACTGGTTCAACAGCACGCTCTTCAGGTCGTGCGAGGTGTAAAGCCGGCGGTGCACCTGGGCGACGGCGGCGACGCGCCCCATTGCATTGGTCAGCGCCGCCTTGACGTCGTCCTGGCTGGAGGAATTGGCCTGCAGGTGCAGCAGCGACGCAATGATCTGCAGCGAATTGCCGACGCGGTGGTTGACTTCGCGCAGCAGCACCTCGCGTTCGGCGGCCAGCGCCGCGTAGCGGTCGCGCGAGGCGTGGACCTCGGCCTCGGCCTCGTCGCGGGCCTTTTGAATCTCCGCCTGCCGCAACGCGCCGGTGACGGCGACGTGAAGCAGCGGAATGAAGTCGCCCTGCACATCCTTTACCAGGTAATCGGCCGCGCCCGCCTTCAGCGCGGTGACGGCAATCGCCGAATCCTGCGAGGCCGTGACGAATACCACCGGCGGCGCGCCGGGAATCGCCAAGATCTGCTCCAGCGTCTCCAGTCCGTCGAGGCCGGGCATGTATTGGTCGAGCGCGATGGCGTCGATACCGCCTTGCGCCAGCCGGTCGAGGCCCTGCTGGCCGTCGGCGGCATGCACGACCTTGAAGCCGAGCCGCGTCAGGCCGCGGTCGACCAGCCGCGCCAGCGCCGCGTCGTCGTCGATATAGAGCAATGTCGGCGTTGCGTTGGTCATGTGGCGGTGGGCGGTACCTGGATGACGGAGAAGAACAGGCCGAGCTGGCGAATGGCGTTGGCGAAGCTTTCGTAGTTCACCGGCTTGGTGATGTAGACGTTGCAACCGAGTTCATAGCAACGCTTTATTTCGTGGGAATCGTCGGTCGTCGTCAGCACCACGACCGGCGTCGTCTTGAGATATTTGTTGTCCTTGACCCGCTTCAGGATATCGATGCCCGATGTGTCGGGCAGGTTGAGATCGAGCAGGATCAGGAGCGCTTTGCCCTTGTGGTTCGAGCCCCGTCCCATCCTTGCCGAACAGATAGGTCAGCGCTGCTGTACCGCTGGTGAACGGGATGATCTCGTTGTTGACGCCGGAACGGCGGATGTTGCGCTCGATCAGCCGGGCATGGCCCTCGTCGTCCTCGATCATGATGATGGTGACTGGATTGCTCATGTGTCCTTGTTCCGGTTGGTAATGTTCCAGTTGATCGGCAGCGTGATCGTGAACGTGCTGCCGTGGTGAAGTTCCGATGCGACCGACATGGTTCCGCCGAGCCGCCGCACCAGCGCGCGGACATGCGCCAGCCCGATGCCTTGCCCCGGTCTGTCCTGGGTTCCGGCGCGGCGGAACAGGTCGAAGATGCGCTGATGGTCCTTGGGATCGATGCCGCGGCCGTTGTCGGATATTTCGAAGATCGCAAAGCCGAGCTTGGTGCGGCCGCGCACCGAGATGTCGCCGGGAACGCCTTGCTTGAGATATTTGAGCGCGTTGTCGATCAGGTTGGAGAAAATCTGCTCCAGCGCCAGACGATCGCTGACGATGTCAGGCAGCGGCTCGATCCTGATCTGCGCCTCCGCTTCCGCGGCCTGATGCGCCACCGTTGCGACGATGCCCTCGATCAGTTCGCGGGTGTCGATCCGCACCGGCTCGAATTCGCGCCGGCCCTCGCGGGTCAGGTTGAGGATGGCCGATATCAGCCGGTCCATCTTGCCGATCGAGGATTTGATGAAACCCAAGGCTTCCGAAAAATCCTCCGATAGCTGCTTGTCGGCGCCGTCGAGCATGGGCTCGGCGGTATCGGTGGCGTTGTCAGCGGTCGCGGGCACGGCAGACCGCGTCCGCGCCAGCGCCGCGATCCGCTTGAAGATATCGCCGCGCAATTCCTCGAGTTCGCTGGTGAAGCCCATGATGTTGACCAGCGGCGAGCGCAGATCGTGGCTGACGATATAGGCGAAGCGCTGGATCTCTTCATTGGCCTCGCGCAGATCGGCGGTGCGCTCGTCGACCGTGGTCTCGAGGTTGACATTGCTGTCGCGCAACTGCGTTTCGGCCTCGTCGCGGGCGCGCGCGGAGCGACGCACCAGGAAGATCGAAATGCCGGCGAGCGCGATCACGAGGCCGGAGCCGGCGACCGTCACGGATGAAGCCAGTTGTTGCGTGCGGTCCGCGGTCGCGGTTCGCGACGCGAACAGCCGGTCCTCCTCGGCGTGCATCGCACGGGAAACTTCCACGATTTTCTGAACGGAGTCGCTGCCGCCGGCCTCGCGCATCATCGCGATACCGCCGGCGATGTCGTTTCGTTTGACGAACGCGATGGCCCTGGCAAATTCGGCAAGCCGGGCCTCGACCGGAGCACGGAGCTGTCTGGTATTCTCGGCCTGAGCCGGATTGTCGGCCGTGAGCTGAACGAGCTTGTCGATGTCGGGCAGGATGGTCGCCGTGGCGGTTTCGTGCTCGCTCAGAAAGCGCGGCTCCGAGGTCAGGAGATAACCGCGGGCGGAGCTCTCGGCACGGCGGATCTGCAGCAGGAGCGTCGAAAGCTGGTTCTCGACCTCGACCGTATGCACGACCCAGGCGTTGTCCTTGCGTGCCTGATTGACCAGGACGACGGAAGCCGCGCTGATCGCCACCAGCACCACGAGTCCCGCCGCAAGCAGCAGGATTTGTCCAATGGCGCGGCGCCGCTGGGCATCAGACGTCACAATGATCTCGCGTCATAAACAAGCGGAATGCAGGCTGCCCCTGGCAGTGAAGTCCCAATGGGGTCAACACCCGGCAGGGCGGCTGGTTCCATGCGCCGCCGGCGCATTTTCAGGGAGCTTGTTCAGGGCGTCTTGGTTTCGACGGACTGGCCGGCGAGGTACTGCTCGAGCCAATGGATATGGTAGTCGCCGTCGATGATGCCGGGCTCGCGGACCAGCGCGCGGAACAGCGGCAAGGTGGTCTCGATGCCGTCGACCACCATCTCGTCGAGTGCACGGCGCAACCGCATCAGGCATTCGCCGCGGGTCTTGCCGTGGACGATCAGCTTGCCGACCAGCGAGTCGTAATAGGGCGGGATCACATAGCCCTGATAGACGGCGGAATCGATCCGCACGCCGAGGCCGCCGGGCGGATGGAATTGCGTGATCTTGCCGGGCGAGGGCCGAAACGTCTGCGGGTTTTCCGCGTTGATGCGGCACTCGATGGCGTGGCCGATGATGGCGACTTCATCCTGCCTGGCGGGCAGGTCGCCGCCGGCGGCGATCCGGATCTGCTCCAGCACGAGGTCGATATCGGTGATCATCTCGGTGACGGGATGCTCGACCTGGATGCGGGTGTTCATCTCGATGAAATAGAACTCGCCCTCCTCGTACAGAAACTCGATGGTGCCGACGCCGAGATACTTCATGTCCTGCATCGCCTTGGCGCAGGTCGCACCGATCCTGGCGCGGGCCGCCGCACCCAGTACCGGCGAGGGGCCTTCTTCCCAGACCTTCTGGTGACGCCGCTGCAGCGAACAGTCGCGCTCGCCGAGATGGATGGCGCCGCCGCGGCCGTCGCCCAGCACCTGGATTTCGATGTGGCGCGGCTTCTGCAGGTATTTCTCGAGATAGACCGAGGCATCGCCGAAGGCGGATTTGGCCTCGTTCGACGCCGTCGACAGCGCCATCATCAGTTCGTCCGCGGTATGGGCGACCTTCATGCCGCGTCCGCCGCCGCCGGCGGCGGCCTTCACCAGCACCGGGAAGCCGATCGCCGTGCCGATGGCCATCGCGTCGTCTTCGGGGCCGACCGCGCCGTCGGATCCGGGCACCACGGGGATGCCGAGTTTTTTCGCGGTCCGCTTGGCTTCGATCTTGTCGCCCATCAGGCGGATGTGCTCGGCCTTCGGGCCGATGAAATGCAGATTGTGCTCGGCGAGGATTTCGGCGAAGCGGGCGTTCTCCGACAGGAAGCCGTAGCCGGGATGCACGGCGTCGGCGCCGGTGATCTCGCAGGCCGCAAGCAGCGAAGGGATGTTGAGATAGCTGTCCTTCGACGGCGGCGGCCCGATGCAGACGCTTTCGTCGGCAAGCCGCACATGCATCGCGTCGGCGTCGGCGGTCGAATGCACGGCAACGGTGGAGATGCCGAGTTCCTTGCACGCGCGCAGCACGCGCAGCGCGATCTCACCGCGGTTGGCTATCAGGATCTTGTCGAACATCGCAGCGCCTGACGTTGCCGAGTTTTATTCAATAATCACCAGCGGCTCGCCGAACTCGACCGGCTGGCCGTCCTCGACGAGAATCTGCGTCACGGTGCCCGCGCGCGGCGAGGGAATCTGGTTCATCGTCTTCATGGCTTCGATGATCAACAGCGTCTGTCCGACCGAGACCTTGGTGCCGACCTCGATGAACGGCTTGGCGCCGGGCTCGGGCGACGAATAGGTGGTGCCGACCATCGGCGAGGGGACCACGCCCGGATGCTTTGCCAGATCGGCGATCGCCGCCGGTGCAACGGGGGGGATTGGCGCGGCGGGCGCCGCGGCGGCTTGCTGGAAACTCGCCGGCATGGAGGCGGCGATGCTGATGTTGCGCGCCACGCGCACGCGCAGGCCCGCGCGTTCGATCTCGATTTCGGTGAGACTCGTCTCGTCCAGCAGCAACGCGAGCTCGCGAATGAGTGCGCTGTCGTCGCTTTTGAAGTTTGCGGCTGATTTGTTGTCAGGCTTGCTCGCCATGCTCTGGATCCGGAATTCTAAAGGGGGTGATGACGGCCGACGCGTCAGGCTACAGGTCTTGGTTTTTTGCCTTGACGCCGATTTTGGCGGCAAGGCCATTGATTGCAAGGCGATAGCCATCGATGCCGAAGCCGCACAGCGATGCGAAGGCGGCCCTGGCCGTGTAGGAATGGTGCCGGAAATTCTCGCGGGCGTGGATGTTGGTGACGTGCACTTCAACGG
Source organism: uncultured Alphaproteobacteria bacterium (assembly GCA_963742665.1). GTDB lineage: Bacteria > Pseudomonadota > Alphaproteobacteria > Rhizobiales > Xanthobacteraceae > Bradyrhizobium. The sequence continues at coordinate 65,302 of CAVUNH010000019.1, read as the reverse complement.
TCGGAATCTTTACCCCGACCAGCGCGTCATGCAGCGCGATCGAGGTGTGGGAATAGCCGCCGGCGTTGATGATGATGCCGACCGCCTTGTTCACACGCGCCTCGTGGATGAAATCGATCAACTCGCCTTCGCGGTTGGACTGCCGGCAATCGGCGGTAAGGCCGAATTGCGCCGCCGTTTCCGCGCACAGTTTCTCGACGTCGGCGAGCGTGGCATGGCCGTAGGTCTCGGGCTCGCGTGTCCCCAGCAGATTGAGGTTCGGGCCGTTGAGCACATAGATTGTCGCGGCAGGGGCCTGGGCCATCCGGAATTCCAGCAAAATGGGGCGGGTAGGTCGCGGGGTTATAGGTAACAACGGGCCCAAGGGAAAGCCTGTCGGGGGTCTTGGACAGCCGCCAAATGCCTCATCCGGTTCGTAAAAAGCCTTGTGGAACCTACGGAAATCATTCGTTAACCAAGGTTGAAAGAGCGGCCGTCTGTCGCGTAAGCAAAAGGGGTGGGCATCTCTGCCCACCCCCAAAGATTGTCGCCAACTCAAAAGCGGTTAGCCTTCGATGATGTAGACGATCTCATGCGTTTGCGGGCGCACGATGACGTAGCGGCCGTGCACCAGGATCACCTGGTAGCCGCGCCACTCCGGATAGATCTCGACGATCCGGGGCGGAAGCGGATGGAAGCGGACGGTCGCGGGCACAACGGCGCCGACCGAGATGTTGAAGTTGACGTTGGTGGTCTCCTGGATCTTCTCCGTCTTGATGGCGGAGACGATCTGGGTGCGCTTCTCAGCCGGCGGCGCCGCGGTCGCCGACGTGGCGGCGTTGCCCGTCGGTCTGCGACTTCGCTGTCGGTCGCGGCCTTGCTGTCGGACGCGCTCTTTGAGTTCCATCGCGCCGCTCTTGCTGTCGCGGCCCTCGGCCTTCATGTCCTTGGCGCCCTTGGTCTCGGTCTCCGAGCTCATGCTCTTCGACTTCTCACCTGGCGTCTTGGTGTCCTGAGCGCTCTTGGTGGCCGGCATCTTCTCGTTCGATTCCGATGCCTTCATCTTCGAAGAAGCCGGTGCCTTCGTGTCGGTGGATTCAGCGCCCTTCACGCTGGAAGCGCCGCTATCGCGGTTCATCGTGCCCGACGCAGCGCCGCCGGGAGCAGGCGCGGTCTGCTGAACAGCGGAACCAGCCGCCGGTGCCTCGCGGCTCGCGCCGGTGCCTTGCGCATTCGCAAAGCCGGTTCCGGCGATCAGTGCCGCTACCGCAGTCGAAATCAAGAAACGATTGGTCATAAAGTTCTCCTCACGTGGATGCATTGCCCACACTGACAACAGAAGGAGATGTGCGATGTTCCCGTGCTTTCGCGGTTCCATCAGGTTTGTTTTGTGAATGCGTGATGAACGGGAAACTCGGCCGCAGGACCAGTCGAATTCCATCGCTAGCCGGGCGTTGCCGCCATCGAAATCTCGGCGAGTTGCGTCCGTCGAACAAAAAATCCGGCTGCGGTGCAGCCGGATTTTGCCGGTCAAATCAGGTTGGCTGTATCAGCAGGTCGCCTTGCCGCAACGGGCGATCGCCGATTTTTTCCCTGAGATTGTCGACGCCGACCGCGCCGATCACGACCTGCTTGCCGATCACGTAGCTCGGGGTGCCGTTCATGCCCATGGCCTCGGCAAGCTTCATAGTTCTCCTCCAGCGTGTTGCGCACTTCGGCGCTCGCGAGATCCTTTTCGAGCCGGCCCATGTCGAGGCCGACTTCCTTGGCGACCGCCAGCGCGCGCGCCTTGTCGGCCGCACCGCGGCCGCTGAGCAGCTTCTGGTGGAAGTCGAGATATTTCTTGCCGGTCGGATCCTGCATGCGCACCGCGACCCCGACCTGGGCGGCTTCGACCGAGCCTGCGCTCAGCACCGGGAATTCCTTGAGCACGACCTTCAGCTTGGGATCGGCCTTCATCAATTCCATCATGTCGGTCATCGCGCGTTTGCAGTAGCCGCAATTGTAGTCGAAGAACTCGACGAAGGTGACGTCGCCGTCCTTGTTGCCGAGCGTGACGCCGCGCGGCGAGTTGAAGATCGTGTCGGCGTTGTTGGCGACGCCCTTTTCGTGCTTCTCGGCTTCGGCCGCGGTCTGGCGCTTGCTGAGTTCGGCCATCGCCTCTTCGAGCACTTCGGGGTGGGCGATCAGATAATTCCGGACGATGGCCTCGATGTCGCCGCGCTGGATATCGGAGAAGCTCTGCGCGGAAGCCGGCAGCGGCGCGCCGCCAAGGGCGATCGCAAACAGGGCAGGGGCAAGAAAACGGAAGAGAAAACGGAACGAAGGCATCGGCAAATCCTTTTGCGGCGAGTTCCCGGGCAATTCCTGTGAACGCCGGCGCTGGGAATACGTACTCTGGTTCGGCTCGATTGTAGTCCAACTCGGTTTAATTCTAGTTGTTTTTCTGTCCGGCGAAGCGGCCTGGCGCTCACAATATCGTCAGCCTTGACCCATCCCGGCGTCCCGATCGCGAACCGCGTCTTGGCCCGCGAGGCGAGATCGCGCGCGGTCTTGTTGTCGCCGCGCAGGTAGGCGGCCTGGGCCGATGCCAGATCGGCCTGCGCGTAGTCTCCCTTTCGGCCATAGGCCATGGCGAGCTGGGTGTAGCCGATCGGCGCCTCGGTCTCGCGCGCCACCGCCGCGCGCAGAATCGTGATTGCCTCCTCGGTGTAGGCCTTATTGTCGGACGCCACGAGCGCCTGCCCAAGTAACATCTCGATGAGCGGGGCGTTGTTGGAGAGCTGCACGGCCTTGCGCAGCGGCGCGATGGCCTCGACCGGCTTGCCGCCCTCCAGCAGGGCCTGGCCGCGCAATTCGTAGAAATAGGGATTGTTGGGCTGCACCTGGATCAGGCCGTCGATCTGGGCCAGCGCGTTGCGCAGATCGCCGTGCAGATAGGTGGTGATGGCGTGCGCGTAGCGGGCCGGCAGCGAGGTGTTCGACAGCGGATAGCGCCGGTAGACGGTGTCCTGCCGCTCCATGAAGGCCGAGATCTTGGCGCGCACCATGTCGTGGCGCATCTGCAGGGCCGGATCGTCCTTCTTGTCCCAATAGGGACTGGAGCGCGCCAGTTCTTCCAATGCGCGGACGCGCTCGGCCGGCATCGGATGCGACTGCACGTAGGGGTCGGCGCCGCGCGCCGCGAACAGGCTCTCATCGGTGAAGCGCTTGAAGGTCTCGTACATGCCCTTCGGCGACTGGCCGGTCGCGGTCAGGAACTTGACGCCGGCGCGGTCGGCGTTTTCTTCCTGCTGGCGTACGTAGGAAAGCAGCGTTCGCTGGATCACTTCGGCGGGAGCCGACATCGCGGCAGCGCCGGCATTGGCGAGGCCGGAGTTGCCGCCGCCTCGCGCGCCCGCCACCAGCGCGCCGGCGCCGAGCAGCATGGCGATGATCATCTGGGTCTGCGCCTCCGCCAGCCGCTCGCGCAGTTTGGCGAGATGGCCGCCGGCGAGATGGCCGGTTTCATGCGCCAGCACGCCGATGATCTGGTTCGGCGTTTCCGACTGCATCATCGCGCCGTAATTGACGAAGATGCGGCGGCCGTCGGCGACGAAAGCGTTGAACGACGCTCTCGTTGATGATCACCATCTGGATGTTCTGCTTCTCCATGCCGGCGGCGCGCAGGATCGGCCGCGTGTAGTCGCGCAGCAACTGCTCCGACTCGGTGTCGCGCAGGACCGGCGGGCCCTTGTTCTGCTGCGCCAATGCCGCCGTCGGCGCCAGAGCAAGCGCCACCGCGGTGGTGAGGGCGGTCAATTTCAGCGTGGTTTTGCGTAGCCCGAGACGAAGCAACATGGAGCGGTCTTTGATTGATTGGCGCGGATCCGGCCTGAAGCCTGGCCGGCCCTGAATAGTTCAGAACCGGACTTCAGTCTCTTGTTTTGACGCGTTTTCTTTCGCCTGAAAACGCTATAAGGAACCATCGAATACGGCCAGTCTGGGGCGGTAACCGGTGCTGGAACTCGAAATCGGCGCGCCCCCATCAAATAGCAGATAGCGATGCTCGAATCGACACTTAGAGACCGTGCGAGGACCCTGCTGACGGCGTCCGGGCGGAGCGATGTTCCACCCTTCATGGTGATGGACGTGATGGCCGCGGCGGCCCGCATCGAGGCGGCCGGCGGCCACGTCATTCATATGGAAGTCGGCCAGCCGGCGGCGCCGGCGCCGAAGACCGCGCTTGCCGCTGCGCGTGCCGCGCTCGACGACGGGCGGATCGACTATACCTCCGCGCTCGGCATTCCCTCGCTGCGCGCGCGCATCGCAAGGCACTACCGCGATACTTACGGCTGTTCGGTCGATCCGGAACGGATCGTGGTCACCACGGGCTCGTCGGGTGGCTTCATCCTGGCGTTTCTGTCGATGTTCGAACCCGGCGACCGGGTGGCGGTCACCGTGCCCGGCTATCCGCCGTACCGGCATATCCTCACCGCGCTCGGCTGCGAGCCGGTGCTGATCGAGACCTCGAGCGAGACGCGCCATGCGCTGACCGGCGAAGCCTTGCTGGCGGCGCATCGCAAGACGCCGCTGAAGGGCGTGCTGGTCGGCAGCCCCGCCAATCCGACGGGCACGATGATGTCGCGCGAGGCGCTGACCAGCCTGATGGCGGCCGCCGAGAGCGCCGGCATCCGCTTCATTTCCGACGAGATCTATCACGGCCTCGATTACGCGTTTCCGGCGGTGTCGGCGGCCGAACTGTCGCCGCAGGCGCTGGTGATCAACTCGTTCTCGAAATATTTCTGCATGACCGGCTGGCGGGTCGGCTGGATGGTGGTGCCGGAACCGCTGGTGCGACCGATCGAACGGCTGCAGCAGAATCTCTCGATCTCGGTGCCGACGCTGTCGCAGATCGCGGCGGAAGCCGCCTTCGAGGGCGCGGCCGAGATGGAAGCGATCAAGCGCGGCTACCAGGAAAACCGCCGCATCCTGATCGACGGCCTGCCGAAGGCCGGCCTCTCCGAGTTCCTGCCGGCGGACGGCGCGTTCTATCTCTATGCCGACGTCTCGAAATTCACGTCCGACAGTTTTGAATTCGCCAACCGGATGCTGGAAAAGGCCCATGTCGCGGCAACGCCGGGCGTCGATTTCGATCCGGTGCATGGCCGCGCCTTCATTCGCTTTTCCTATGCGCGTTCCGCCGACGAGATGCGGGAAGCGGTGACGCGGATCGCGCGCTGGCTCGGCTAGGGCAGGCGGGGAAATCGCTTACCCCCGGGATGTCCCGCCATTGACTCTGTGTGACTTAATGATTTGGCTGTGACAGGCGGGTCGGCGTGCGGCTCAGACGCAATGGATGATCCGCTGCTTTTGGAGGGGAGCAACGTCATGACGGCAACGACGATCGCGACCGGAGCGCCGGCAAGTTCGGCGAAACCCTGGTACAAGGTTCTCTACGTTCAGGTGCTGATCGCCATCGTGCTCGGCGCGCTCGTCGGCTGGCTGTGGCCGGCGTTTGCGACCAACGACTGGATCAAGGCGCTCGGCGACGGCTTCATCAAGCTGATCAAGATGGTGATCGCGCCGATCATCTTCTGCACCGTGGTGTCGGGCATCGCCCATATCCAGGATGCCAAGAAGGTCGGCCGCATCGGCGTCAAGGCGCTGGTCTATTTCGAAATCGTCTCGACCTTCGCGCTGGTGATCGGGCTGATCGTCGGCAATGTGGTGCGGCCGGGCGCAGGCTTCGGCGGCGGCATGGCGGATGCCGCCAAGGTCGCCGGTTTCGCCAAGCAGGCCGAGGCGCAGAAGAGCGTCGACTTCTTCCTGCACATCATTCCGGACACGGTGGTCGGCGCCTTTGCGCAGGGCGAAATCCTGCAGGTGCTGCTGTTCTCGATCCTGTTCGGCTTTGCCATCATGGGCCTCGGCGAGCGCGGTCATACCATTCGCTCCTTCATCGATGACGCCGCGCATGCGGTGTTCGGCGTGATCTCCATCGTGATGCGGGCGGCGCCGATCGGCGCGTTCGGCGCCATGGCCTTCACCATCGGCAAGTTCGGCACCGGCGCGATCCTGAACCTGATCGGGCTGATCGCGACCTTCTATGTCACGGCGGCGCTGTTCGTGTTCGTGGTGCTCGGCATCATCGCGCGGATGGTCGGGTTCTCGATCTTCAAGTTCCTGGCCTACATCAAGGACGAACTGCTGATCGTGCTCGGCACGTCGTCCTCCGAGAGCGCGCTGCCGTCCCTGATGGAGAAGCTCGAACGGCTCGGCTGCTCCAAGTCGGTGGTCGGCCTCGTGGTGCCGACCGGCTATTCGTTCAACCTCGACGGCACCAACATCTACATGACGCTGGCGACGCTGTTCATCGCGCAGGCGCTCGGCTTCGATCTTACGATGGGCCAGCAGATCACCATCCTGCTGGTGGCGATGCTGACCTCGAAGGGCGCCTCCGGCATCACCGGCGCGGGCTTCATCACGCTGGCGGCGACGCTGGCGGTGGTCGATCCGCGGCTGGTGCCCGGCATGGCCATCGTGCTCGGCATCGACAAGTTCATGAGCGAGTGCCGCGCGCTGACCAACCTTTGCGGCAACGGCGTCGCCTGCGTGGTGGTGTCGTGGTGGGAAGGCGAGCTCGACCACGAGAAGCTGCACGCCAATCTCAACAAGCAGATCGATCCGACCGACATGGAGACCGCGCTTACCACCGACTGACGATCGATCGGGTACAACAAAAAAACCGCCCGGTTTTGCCGGGCGGTTTTTCCTTGGAATGTGGTTGGCGCTATTCGCCGTTACCGAAACGCCGCGACCACCAGCCGGCCTTGCGCGGCGCGGTTTCGCCGGTTGCGGCAGGTTCAGGTTCGGCGGGTGCGGGCGGAAGCCATCGGCTCCGGCGCGCTTTGGCTGACGGACGGTGCGGCTTCCGGCGGCGCGCTGGTCATGAACGAGACCTTTTCGCGCACGGTCGAACGCCGCCGCGCGGCGGCCCGGTCGGCCTCGACGGCGGTTTCCTCGGCGCGGGGCACTGCTGACGGTTTCCGGTGCAGCCTGTTCTGCGGGCTGCCATTGCGGTTGCGGCGGCTGCGCCACCGGCTCGGGCTGAACCAGCGACGGCGCAGGCTCCGGTGAAGCGCCGTCGAAATCGGCGACCGCGTTGGTTGCTTCGGAAGCCGACGTCGGTCCGAGTTCGTCGGCGATCGATCCGGCGAGACCATCCTCGGGTCCATTGCCGCGCCGGCGGCGACCGCCGCGACGTCCGCGACGCCGTGGGCGCCGCTCGCCGTTTGGTCCTTGTTCGCCGCGCGCTGCGCCGGACTGCTCGTCGCCTTCCTCGTCGTCGGCTTCGCCATCCTCGGCAACCGCGCCTTCGACCACCTCCGGCGCCACGCGCACGGCGTCACTCTCGTCACGCGGCGCGCCGCCTTCACGAGGCTCGCCACGGCCGCGCCGGCGGCGGCGGCGCTTGCGGCGATGGCCGTCCGCTTCGCTTTCACCGGCAACCGCTTCCTCGGCCCCGGCGGCCTCGTCGGTCAGCCCTTCGGTTTCTTCGGTCTCGACTTCGCCTTCGACATCGAACGGCTCTTCGTCGTCATAGGCTTCCTCGGTCTGGGACGGGGACGCCGCGGCCTGCGCCACGAGCAGTGCCTTGGCCGCTTCCAGCGTGTGCACCTGTTCGCCGCGATCGATGATGAACGACTGCTGGCCGCTGACGGTCGCATCGGCGACCACCGCGAGCGTGACCTTGAAGGCGTTTTCGAGATCGCGCAGATGGCCGCGCTTGTGGTTGAGGACGTAGAGCGCGACGTCGGTGCGGGTGCGCACCACCAGATTGTGGGTCGCGCCCTTCATCAGGATTTCCTCGATGCCGCGCAGCAATTGCAGCGCGACCGACGAGACCGAGCGGACATGGCCGCTGCCGCCGCATTGCGAGCAGGGCTCGGTCGAGCTCTCCAGCACGCTGGCGCGGATGCGCTGGCGCGACATTTCCAGCAGGCCGAAATGCGAGATGCGGCCGACCTGGATGCGCGCGCGGTCCTGCCGCAGGCAGTCGCTTAGCTTGCGCTCGACCGCGCGGTTGTTGCGCTTCTCGTCCATGTCGATGAAGTCGATGACGATCAGGCCCGCGAGATCGCGCAGGCGGAGCTGCCGGGCGACTTCTTCGGAGGCCTCGAGATTGGTCTTGAGCGCGGTGTCCTCGATATGGTGCTCGCGGGTCGATCGGCCCGAGTTGACGTCGATCGAGACCAGCGCCTCGGTCTGGTTGATGACGATGTAGCCGCCGGAGCGCAACTGCACGGTCGGCGAGAACATCGCATCGAGCTGGCTCTCGACGCCCATGCGCGAGAACAGCGGCTGGCCGTCGCGATACTGCCGCACCGCCCGCACGTTCGAGGGCATCAGCATCTTCATGAAGTCGCGCGCTTCCTGATAGCCGGCTTCACCGGCGACCTGGATTTCGTCGATTTCCTTGTTGTAGAGGTCGCGCAGCGAGCGCTTGATCAGCGAGCCTTCCTCGTAGACCAGCGTCGGCGCCTGCGACTTCAGCGTCATGTCGCGCACGGTTTCCCACATCCGGATCAGATATTCGAAGTCGCGCTTGATTTCGGGCTTGGTGCGCGAAGCGCCGGCGGTGCGCAGGATGATGCCCATGCCCTCGGGCACGTCGAGATCCTGCACCACTTCCTTCAGCCGCGAACGGTCCTGCGCGCTAGGTGATCTTGCGGCTGATGCCGCCGCCGCGCGCGGTGTTGGGCATCAGCACCGCATAGCGGCCGGCGAGCGACAGATAGGTGGTCAGCGCCGCGCCCTTGTTGCCGCGCTCTTCCTTGACGACCTGCACCAGCATGACCTGGCGGCGCTTGATGACTTCCTGGATCTTGTACTGGCGGCGCGGACGGAAGGCGCGCTCCGGCACCTCCTCGAGCACGTCGTCGCCGCCGACGGATTCGACGACTTCCTCTTCGGCATCCTCGCCGTCGTCTTCATCGTCCGGTTCTTCGCCTTCCGCCGCCGGGCCGCGATCTTCGTGGAGCGGCGGCGTATTCGTCGCCTGAATGCCCGGCATGCGGCGCATCGTCGGCATGGGCCGCGTTCTCGAGCGCGTGCTCCTCGTCGTGGCGGGCGTCGTGCGCCGCTTCGTCGTGGCTTTCGACAGCGTCAGGCGCGGTGACGACGGCCTCGACCGGCGCCGCGTCGGACGCGGCGTGCGCTTCGCCCGCGGCATGGTCGTGGGCGTGATCGTCATGATGATGATCGTGACCGTGGTCATGATCGTGCGCTTGCGTCTCGTGGCCATGATCGTCATGGCCGTGCGCGTCGTGGTCGTGATGAACCGCATCATCGGCATGATGATGCTCGGCGCCGTGCGCGTGGGCTTCATCGGACGGCGCGCCGTGGGCGTCGCCCTCATAGGGCTGGGCGACTTGCGTGGGATCGGCGGCTGCGTTCTCGACGACGTCGCTCTGGACGCGGTCGCCATGGCCGCGGCGGCGGGCATTGCGGTGGCGCGAACGGCCGCGGTGGCGGTTGGAGGAGCGGTTCTCGCTCTCTTCCTCGGCCTCGCGATGGGCGCGTTCGTCGGCCTCGATCAGCGCCTGACGGTCGGCGACCGGGATCTGGTAATAGTCGGGATGGATTTCGCTGAAGGCGAGGAAGCCGTGGCGGTTGCCGCCATATTCGATGAAGGCGGCCTGCAGCGACGGCTCTACGCGCGTGACCTTGGCGAGGTAGATATTGCCGCGCAGTTGCTTGCGCTGGGCGGTCTCGAAATCAAATTCCTCGACGCGATTGCCGCGGACCACGACGACCCGGGTCTCTTCCGGGTGGGTGGCATCGATCAACATCTTGTTGGGCATTTTGGAGCTCTTGACGGCGGCGGGCGCGGTGCATGGCGCGCGCATATTGCGCGGCCCGGTGACGCGACGGTCCACCTGATTCGGGGGTGAGGGGAAGGCCAAAACGCAAACCCTGGCGCCGCGCCGAACGGGGGCCCACCGGAGCGATACGGCGCGCGAAGCTTTCGCTTCGCTTCGTCGCGGTCGTTCCGCGGATCCTGGTCGGCAACACAGTCTGGCGCATCAAGCGTCGGCCCGTCTGAACATGTTGGCGGCAAAATTGACCGCCGTGTCTTTCGCTGAAGGCCCGGCGCGGCGCCAAAGCGCTCGCCGGCCATCGCATATCGGACCGCTTTTCAGGTCCGGATAAGCGGTTCTGCCGTGTCTTAAACCGTCCCTGGGGCAAGAAAGTACCTGGGATCGGACGCCGCTCGGGCTCGAAACCGCCTCTCCTGGTCAGCCGCGCGCAGCGCTGGCTGGGGAGGGGTCGGGAAAGACGCTGGAATCTTCGAATCTGGAAGGTTCCAGCGCTGCACCGGGAGGCTGAACGCGACACAACCGGGAGTATTAGCCGTCAGCACCCCGTACATACGTGGATTGGGGCCTGCGTGCAAGGGAAGCGTCGCAGCGCGGCAACACTCATCCCTTTTCGCGTTTCGGTCATTAAGGCACGATTAACCCTGTGGTTCTAATGCGGTAAGAAAGTCTGCGTCGGAGGCACCGAATTGTTGGCGAACCGCGCAAATCAACGGGTTTTGGTGGGAGGCGGTCTGTTGTGCGCCGCAGCATTGCTGTGCGCCGGCAGCATCGTCCCGAGTGCGGCGGAAGGGCCTCGAGCCGAAGCCGCGACGCCAAACCCTGTGGCCGCCTCGACTTTTCCGATCGCCTCCGACGCGCGCCTGGCCGGTGACGCCAGGCAGACCCGCTTCATCCTCGATCTCGACAAGCCGATCCAGTTTCGCGCCTTCGCGCTTGCCGATCCCTACCGTGTCGTCGTCGATATTCCCCAGGTCAGTTTCAAGCTCGCCGCCGGCACCGGCGCGGCGGGGCGGGGGCTGGTCAAGGCGTTCCGCTACGGTCTCGTGATGCCCGGCGGTTCCCGGATCGTGTTCGACCTGACGGGACCTGCGAAGATCGCCAATTCCACCATGCTGGAAGCGGCCAACGGCCAGCCGCCGCGGCTGGTGCTCGAGCTGGAAGAGGTCGACCGCACCGCCTTCGTGCAGTCGCTGGCGCCGGAAAATCGGCCCGAACTGAGGCCCGCGATCGCCGAAGCCAATGCGGCCGTGGTGCCGTCAGCCGGCAAAACCCGCGACAGCCGCCGGATGCGCGCCCCCTGATCGTGATCGATCCCGGCCATGGCGGTATCGACAACGGCACCCAGGCCGGCGGCGAAATGGAAAAGAACCTGGTGCTGGGATTTGGCCTGGCGCTGCGCGACCGGATCGAGAAATCGGGCAAATACCGCGTCGTCATGACCCGCAACGACGACACCTTCATTCCGCTGAACGACCGGGTGAAGGTCGCGCGCAACCAGTCGGCCGCCTTGTTCGTCTCGATCCACGCCGACGCCCTGCCGCGCCGCGAGGGCGACGCCCAGGGCGCGACCATCTACACGCTGTCGGACAAGGCCTCCGACGCCGAGGCCGAGCGGCTGGCGGAAGCGGAAAACAAGTCGGACGCCATCGGCGGCGTCAATCTCACCGATGAGCCGACCGAAGTCGCCGACATCCTGATCGACCTCGCGCAGCGCGAAACCCGAACCTTTTCAAACCGGTTCGCCCGCCTGTTGATGGGCGAGATGAAGAACACCGCGCGGATGCACAAGCACCCGCTGAAATCCGCCGGCTTCCGGGTGCTGAAGGCGCCCGACGTGCCGTCGGTGCTGGTCGAACTCGGCTATGTCTCCAACAAGGGCGACCTCGAACATCTGGTGTCGGAGAACTGGCGGACCAAGACCGTCGGATCGATGGCCCAGGCGATCGATGCTTTTTTCGCCAAACGGCTGGCAACCGCCGGGCCGGGCAAGTGAAACCCGCATGAAAATGCACACGAAATGCACGTGGCCCTGGGGTGGAAGCCCTAGTTTGGCCACAGCGGCAGCGGTATAGAAAAGTACCGCAGGGTCTTCGGAATTGGCGAGTATTGTCCGTCGGCCACGTCATTGTTCGTCCGCACGACGGCGATCCGTTGGGTGGCGGCCTGAAGCGCCTGATTTGCAAGGCAGACGCCGAACGTGACGGCGCAAGGGTTGGAACGGAACTTCGATAATGCGCTTGCTGGTGCGGTTTTTGGGTTTCTTGTTCGCCGCCGGAACCGTGGTGTTCCTGGTCGGCGTCGCCGGCGTCGCGGGCGCGATCTGGCATTTCTCCAAGGACTTGCCGGACTATTCGCAGCTTCAGGATTATGAGCCGCCGGTGATGACGCGCGTGCACGCCTCCGACGGCGCGCTGCTCGGCGAGTATTCCAAGGAGCGCCGGCTCTATCTGCCGATCCAGGCGGTGCCGAAGCTCGTCATCAACGCCTTCCTCGCCGCCGAAGACAAGAATTTCTACGAGCATGGCGGCATCGACTTCTCCGGCATGGCGCGCGCCGCGCGTGCTGTACGCGCAGAATTACGGTTCCAACCGCCGCCCGCAGGGCGCCTCGACCATCACCCAGCAGGTCGCCAAGAACTTCCTGTTGACCAACGAGGTGTCCTTCGCCCGCAAGATCAAGGAAGCCTTGCTGGCGATGCGCATCGAGCGCGCCTATTCGAAGGACCGCATCCTCGAACTCTATCTCAACGAAATCTATCTCGGCCTCGGCGCCTACGGCATCGCGGCCGCGTCGCTGGTCTATTTCGACAAGTCGGTGAACGAACTGACGATCGCGGAAGCCTCCTATCTGGCGGCGCTGCCGAAGGCGCCCGCGGCGCTGCATCCGGTGCGCAACCGCGACCGCGCCATCGAGCGCCGCAACTACGTGATCGACCGCCTGGTGGAAAACGGCTGGATCAAGCAGGCCGACGCCGACAAGGCGCGCAAGGAACCGCTGATCGTCACCAACCGCGACCAATGGCGCGCATATCTTCGCCGGCGAATATTTCGCCGAGGAAGTCCGCCGCGACATCTTCGAGCGCTACGGCGAAAAGAAACTCTATGAAGGCGGCCTCTCGGTCCGCGCCACGCTCGATCCGAAGATGCAGGTGATGGCGCGCAAGACCATGGTCGCCGGCCTCGTCAATTTCGACGAGGCGACCGGCTGGCGCGGCGCGATCAGCAAGCTCGACATTTCCGGCGACTGGGGCGTGAAGCTCGCCGACGTCAAATCGCTCGGCGATATCTCGCCGTGGCGGATGGCCGTGGTGCTGGAGACCAGCGACCAGTCGGCGCGGATCGGCTTCCAGCCGAGCCGCGAACTCGGCGGCGCCGTCTCCAAGCAGCGGCAGACCGGCATCGTCACGCTCGACGGCGTGAGATGGGCCAAGGCGGCGTCGGGACCGGCGAAGGGCAGGACGCCGACCTCGGTCGCGCAGGTGCTGGCGCCGGGCGACGTGATCTATGCCGATCCGCTGTTCGGCAAGGACGGCAATCCGGTCGAAGGCCAGTACCGGCTGCGCCAATTGCCGGAAGTGTCCGGCGCGATGGTGGCGATGGATCCCTGGACCGGCCGCGTGCTGGCGATGGTCGGCGGCTTCTCGTTCGACCAGAGCCAGTTCAACCGCGCCACCCAGGCCTACCGGCAGCCGGGCTCGTCGTTCAAGCCGCTGGTCTATTCGGCGGCGATGGACAACGGCTACACGCCGTCGACCGTCGTGGTCGACGCGCCGATCGAAATCGATCAGGGGCAGGGCGCCGGCGTCTGGCGCCCGGAAAACTATTCGTCCGGCAAATACCAGGGACCGGTGACGCTGCGCAACGCGCTGCGGCAGTCGCTCAACACGGTGACGGTGCGGCTGGCGCAGGACATCGGCATGCCCCTGATCGGCGAATATGCGCGGCGCTTCGGCGTCTATGACGAACTGCCGAACTATCTGTCCTATGCGCTCGGCGCCGGCGAAACCACGGTCATGCGCATGGTCACGGCCTATTCGATGTTCGCCAATGGCGGCCGCCGCGTGAAGCCGACCCTGATCGATCGCATCCAGGACCGCTACGGCCACACCATCTTCAAGCACGACGCGCGCGAATGCCGCGGCTGCGACGCGCCGGCCGGCTGGAAGAACCAGCCCGAGCCGCAACTGGTCGACCGCCGCGAGCAGGTGCTCGATCCGATGACGGCCTACCAGATCACCTCGATGATGGAAGGCGTCGTGCAGGCCGGCACCGCGACGGTGGTGAAGGAAGTCGGCAAGCCGATCGCCGGCAAGACCGGCACCACCAACGACGAAAAGGACGCCTGGTTCATCGGCTTCTCGCCGGACCTCGTGGTCGGCATCTATGTCGGCTACGACAAGCCGCGCAACCTCGGCAAGGGCGCCACCGGCGGCCATCTGGCAGCGCCGATCGCGCGCGACTTCCTCAAGCTCGCGCTCGCCGACAAGCCGGCGATCCCGTTCAAGGTGCCGGCCGGCATCAAGCTGGTCCGCGTCGATGCCAAGACCGGCATGCGCGCCGGTCCCGGCGAAGGCGGCCGCACCATCCTGGAAGCCTTCAAGCCGGGCACCGCGCCGCCGGATAATTACTCCGTCATCGGCGTGGCCGATGCGGACGGGCGCGCGCCGCCAGCCGGCGGGATTCGCGCCTGACCCCGGCAGCGTCATGCGGCCCGGCGGACTGTACTAGCGGCCGGCTTGTCGACAACGCGCGCGCTTGAGGCGAGCGCCTGAGCGATTGCGCTTTGTAGCGGCCAACGGGCCGCTACATCGGTCGCGACATCCGCATTTGGCGGTTTGCACCGCGAGAATCAGAGAAACCATGCGCGCCGAAGTCGAACGCCTCGTTGAAGAGATCAAGCAGTCAGTCGGGCTGCTGAGGAGGCATCTTTGACGTCGAACAATCCACGGCACGGCTCGCCGAGCTGAACAAGCTCGCCGAAGACCCCAATCTCTGGAACGATCCCCAGAAGGCCCAGAAGCTGATGCAGGAGCGCACCTCGCTGGAGGATGCGCTCGAAGGCATCGGCAAGGTCGAGCGCGAACTCAGCGACAATGTCGAGATGATCGAACTCGGCGAGGCCGAGAACGATGAGGGCGTCGTCGCCGAGGCCGAGAACGCGCTGAAGGCGCTGAAGAAGGAAGTCGCCCGCCGCGAACTCGAAGCGCTGCTGTCGGGCGAGGCCGACCGGTTCGATTCCTATCTCGAAGTCCATGCCGGCGCCGGCGGCACCGAAAGCCAGGACTGGGCCGAGATGCTGCTGCGCATGTACACGCGCTGGGCCGAGAAGCACGGCTTCAAGATCGAATATCTCGAAGAGACGCAGGGCGAAGAGGCCGGCATCAAATCCGCCACCATCCAGATCTCGGGCCACAATGCCTATGGCTGGCTGAAGACCGAGGCGGGCGTGCACCGGCTGGTGCGGATATCGCCGTACGATTCCAACGCGCGCCGGCACACGTCGTTTTCGTCGCGTGGCGATCTTTCCGGTCGTCGACAACTCCATCAAGATCGACATCGCCGAATCCGACGTGCGCACCGACACCATGCGTTCGGGCGGCGCCGGCGGCCAGCACGTCAACAAGACCGAATCCGCGGTGCGGCTGACGCATATTCCGACCGGCGTCGCGGTGGTCTGCCAGGCCGGCCGCTCGCAGCACAAGAACAAGGCGCAGGCCTGGGACATGTTGCGCGCGCGGCTTTACGAAATCGAACTGAAGAAGCGCGAGGAGCAGGCCGCCGCCGATCAGGCCGCCAAGACCGATATCGGCTGGGGCCACCAGATCCGCTCCTACGTGCTGCAGCCCTATCAGATGGTGAAGGACCTGCGCACCGGCGTGCAGACCTCGGATACGTCGGGCGTGCTCGACGGCGATCTCGATGAATTCATGGCGGCGACGCTGGCGCAGCGCGCGTTCGGCACCGGGCCCGGCTCGGTCGAGGATGTGGATTAGCAGATGACAAAAGTCGCCTTCATCGGCCTCGGCCGCATGGGCCATGGCATGGCCGGCCGCTATCTCGACGCCGGCTTCACGGTCGCGGTGTGGAATCGCAGCAAGGCGAAGGCCGAAGATTTGATCGCGCGCGGCGCGCGCTGGGCGGCGTCGCCGGCGGATGCGGCCGATGGCGCCGACGCCGTCGTCACCATGGTCGCCGACGACGCGGCGTCGCGCGCCGTGTGGCTCGGCAACGACGGCGCTGCGGCCAAAATGAAAGCCGGGCGCGCTCGCGATCGAATGCTCGACGGTGTCGCACCAGCACGCGCTCGACATTTCGCGCGAACTGCGCGGCCGCGGTTTTGTCTATGTCGACAGCCCCGTCACCGGCCTGCCGGATGCGGCCGCCGCCGGAAAGCTGACGCTGCTGGTCGGCGCCGAGCCCGCCGATCTCGAAAAGGCGCGGCCATATCTGGCGCCGCTCAGCACCACCATCCGTCATTTCGGCGCGGTCGGCTCCGGCACGGTCTACAAGCTGATCAACAATCTGATGGGCGCGGTGCAGATCGCGAGCCTCGCGGAGGGGATCGCGATCGCCGAACAGGCCGGCCTCGACATGAATCTGGTGGCGGAATCGCTCGCGACCGGCGCGGTGGCAAGCCCGCAGGTGATCCGCCACTCCAGGCGTATGGTCGCGCGCGACTTCTCCGGCGCCTCCTTCACCGCGTCGCTTCGCCACAAGGATGCGGCCTATGCGGTGCGGCTCGCCGAAACATTGTTGCCAGGCGTACCGGTCAGCCGCGCCGCGCTCGCGGCCTATGAAGAGGCCAAGGCGAGCGGACCCGACGACGACGAAGGCAAGATGATCGAGATCGTCTCGCGGCCGAAATAGCGGCTTACGAATTCGTGTTCGGGAATCGGGTGGGAAAGCCGCGCGGTCCGGAATAAGTCTGCGTCAAACGCAGATATGGACCGCAATGACCACCACTGACAATCGTATCGACGCCCGCGACTGGTCGCTGCTTGGCGTCCTCTCGGTCCTGTGGGGCGGCTCGTTCTTCTTCAACGGCGTGGTGCTGCGCGAAGTGCCGCCGCTGACGTTGGTGTTGCTGCGGGTGGCGCTGGCCTCGATCATCCTGCTGCCGCTGCTGCGGGTCTACCGGATCAGATTTCCAAAGGGGATTTCGGGCTGGAAGCCGTTCATCGCGATCGGGCTGCTCAACAACGTGCTGCCGTTCTCGCTGATCGTGGTCGGGCAGACCTATATTCCGAGCGGGCTGGCCTCGATCCTCAACGCCACCACGCCGCTGTTCACCGTCGTCGTGATGGCTGCGGCCGGTGAGGAAAAACTGCATGCGCGGCGGATCGCGGGCGTCATTGTCGGCCTGATCGGCGTGGTCATCCTCCATGGCGGCGGATTTGACGGCAAAGGCTCGGATTCGACAGCGGGCAGGGCATCGGCATCCTGCTGTGTCTGGCCGGCGCCTTCAGCTATGGCCTGTCGGCGCTGCTGGCGCGACGGGTGCTGTCGAACTCGCCGCCGCTGGGAACGGCGACGTTCCAGATGCTGGCCTCGACCGCGATGATGATCCCTGTCGCCGGCTTGGTCGAACGCCCCTGGCAATTGCCGATGCCGGGAGCGACGACATGGCTCGCCGTGATCGGCCTTGCGGCGCTGTCGACCGCTCTGGCCTACATCGTGTTCTTCCAGATCCTGCGGCGCTCGGGTGCTACCAACGTCATGCTGGTGACGCTGCTGATTCCGGTCACCGCGATCCTGCTCGGCTATCTGGTGCTGGGCGAACAGATTTCGCCGCGCGAGATTCTTGGCGCGCTGGTGATCGGCAGCGCGCTGCTGTTGATCGACGGGCGCGTGTTGGAAATGTTTCGACGCCTGCGGGTCGCCGGTTAGCCCAGGGCGTGTACTCATAATCCGCGATGTCCGCTTGTTCCCCGACGCGGCGTAGGAGCGGACATCGCATGAGGTCCGAGAAGGGCCAAGGCCAGACCTGACGCAGAGCGGCAAATGGATCGCTATTCGATCAGCTCGTCTGCAGTAGCCAGCAGTGTGGGCGACGGGGTGATCCCGAGCTGCCTTGCTGTCTTCATATTGATGACCAGCGTGTATTTGACCGCCTGCTCAAACGGCAGCTCTCCGGGCTTCGCGCCCTGAATGATCTTTGCGACCTGGAAGCCTGCTCGCCGAAACATATCATACAGGTCGTTTGAGTATGCCATCAACAGTCCGCGGTGCGCCCAAAAGTGATAAACGCCGCACGCTGGCTTTTCGGACTTTGCAAGAGACGCCACGACGCGAGGAACATTGGCGTTCATCCTCGAGTCGCCAGAAATGTAGAAGGCGCTGACGCCGTCGCGCAGACCCGCCGACACGGTACCGTCAAGATCGTCGAGCGTTCGGATTTCATAGTTCAGAAACTCGAAGCCAAAATGCTCTGACGCCTTTCGCAAGGCGTTGCGCTCGGGCAGGGCGAGATTTGCGGCGGCAACCGGGTTCATGCTATCTGCCAAGCCGATCATTCCGAGCCGTGCCAAGTTTGGCACCAACTCCTTGAAAAATCCGATGCGCTTTGTGGTGAGGGCCTCTTCGCCGCCCACAGCGTTCATGGTGTTGCCCGTAATCATGCCGCCCGGTCTTGCATAGCTTTCAGCAAGGCCCACCGCGATGGGATCGGCAGCAAGACCGGTAACGACCACTGGGGTATCCGGTGCTTCCTTGCGCACAGCATTTAGCCCGCTTAGCGTGGCTGCAACCAAAAAGACCCGGGGCTTCAACGCGGCCAGTTCTTTTGCAAGTTCCGGCAGTCGCGACCACTCGCCATTAGCAAAGCGTAGCGCAAGAGCATAGTCGGTGCCTTCGACAAGTCCGGCTTGTTTGAGACCTGCGCGCAGTGCGACTGACCTTTCAGTCGCCGTATCCTCTGCCAAAGGGCTGAGTACCGCTACAAGCGGCGGGCCTGCGCCCCGCTGAGCCAGCGCGAACGACGGCCATGCAAGCGACGCTCCGCCAGCTAACTGCAAGAACTTGCGGCGCTTCATTCCGTCAGCCCCCGCGACCCGGTTCGCCTTGGCTATCAAATCATAGGGATCGGCAATCGGCCAGCCGATAGACCACGAAAACGTTGGCTCTGGGTCAACCGGACGAATTCAGGTGAGGGATAGCGAGTCCGCTTCTGGGTGGATAACGACCCAAATAGACTGCGGCAAAGTCGGTTGAAGCCGCGCGCCAGAACGTGATTTAAGCCTTGGTTCGATACCTAGCCGGTGCACTCGGTGAATTTCTTGTAGATCCAGCGCCGGCCGTCATGGCGCCGCCAAACCTGGCCGGTCAGCAATCGTCCGGTGATCGATCGCCGTCGGAATGACAATTTTCCGCAGATGCCAGACCTCAGCCCAGGCGGGCTTCGGACTGAGGTTCAATATGCGAAACCGCTCGTGGCTTTCAGCATGCATGGCGCGCTCACGATTTTCACGAAGCCACCGGGCGGAGTATGATCGCCGCGCCTTACACGGGCCCGAACGACGAAATTGTCCGGTCCATGCACGATAGCGCGCTGCGATCGTGCTGCAATTGAAGTCGCCGGTTAAGCTAACCTGTCAACCTTACCGCCGGCCGATCGCTCTTTGACGAGCATGAAAGTCTAAACCGCGGGCAAGCCAGGCGGCGGCTTGCGCATGTGGGAGGCCTGCTCGAAGGCGTAGGCCAGACGCAGAAGCTTGTGCTCGCTCCAGGCACGGCCCGCGAAGGTGACGCCGAGCGGATAGTCGGGCGTGTCCTTGCCGTCGATGTCCGAGACGAAGCCGCCCGGCACCATGACGCTGGGATAGCCCGCCTTGGCGGTGATCACGGCAGCCCCGCTGCCGGCGAACAGCACGGCGTCGAGCTTGTGCTGGTTCATGTAGGCGTCCATGCCGCGCGTCTTGGCGGCGAGCAGGTCCATGGCACGTGCCGACTTGTACTCGCGCTCGCTCAAATCGCCCTTGGTGATGTTGGCGGCGAGGAACAGGTCCTGGCCGAAACGCAGCGCCTTGCCGGCGTTCGCCTCGTTGAAGGCCACGATGTCGGCGATGGTCTTGATCCCGGTGTTGGTCGCCCAATCCTTCAGGTAGAGGTTGAGATCGCGCTTCAGTTCGTAGAGGAAAACGATCGGCGGCGTCGCCGGATTGCCCTTGTTGCGGCTCAGCGGATTGCGGTTGAGCACGGCCATGGTCGTGCCCGGTCCGCCAATCCAGCCGGCCGTCGGCATGTTCGCGCGCACGATGACGGCGCCCAGATCCTCCAGCACCTTGATCGCCTCAGCCATCACCTTGGCCCACTTGGGTGGCAGCTTGCCGTAGTAGCAATCGTTCAGCGGGTCGGTGGGGTCGCTCGGCACGCCGATGCGCGCGCCCTTCATCGCATCGTGCGCGAGGTCGGCGGTGTAATCGCGCGGCCGCCGCTGCCGTTGCGTCGCCGGATCGAGCGGGTCCTTGGCTGCCAGCACGTTCAGGAGCATCGCCGCGTCGCGCACCGTTCGCGTCATCGGCCCTGCGGTGTCCTGGCTGTGCGAGATCGGCAGGATGCCGGCACGGCTGATCAGTCCGACGGTCGGCTTGACGGTGACGAGGCCATTCTGGCTGGCGGGGAACAGCAGCGAGCCCGAGGTCTCGGTGCCGATCGAGGCCGCGCACAGACCGGCCGCCACCGCGACCGCCGAACCCGAGCTTGAGCCGCCCGGGGGCACGACCGGGATGCCGCGATCGTCCATCAGCGTCGGCGCGTAAGGGTTCTTCACCTGACCGCCCAGCGACGAGTAGCCCGAGGGCATGTCGATCGCGAGCATATTGGCGAACTCCGTCAGGTTCGCCTTGCCCAGGATCACCGCGCCGGCGTCCCGCAGCAGCTTGACGACGGTGGCGTCGCCCCTGGCGCGCGCGCCCTCCAGCGCCAGCGAGCCCGCCGTCGTCGGCTGTTTGTCACCGGTGGCGATGTTGTCCTTCACCAGGATCGGGACGCCGGCCAGCGGCCGTTTGACCGACGGCTTGGTGCCGTCGAGCTTGCCCGCGATCGTGAGCGCGTCGGGATTGATTTCGCGGACGGAGTTGAGCATGGGCCCGTCGCGGTCGTAGGCCTCGATGCGCGCGAGATAGACTTTGGTCAGCGCCGTGGCGGTGACCCGCCCACTGGCCAGTGCCTCGATGACATCGCTCATGGGCGCGTTCTCGAGCGCAGGCATTGTCGACGCCTCGTTGGTGGCGACAGCCGTGGGGAGGCGAGCATTGCGGCGGGTTGGCTTCTTCATGGTGTGCCCTTGTCCCCGTATGTTACGTTTCTGGCTGGCCCGGTAGAGTACGGGGTTGGTCGTTCGATTCCGCGAACCAGCCGCTGGCCAGTATCGCGCTTTTCTCCCTGCCAGGCGGCATGGCTCAGTCCGAATTGCTGACTTAGTCTTCCTTCGGCCCGGCCGAACTCACGAAATGCCGGAGACGGTCCTTGAGGTCGAAAAGTTCCTGCACGGGCATGTTCAGGAAGCAATAGAACTCGCCCAGCATCTGCTCTGTCTTTTTTCGTTGCGCCGTTCCTTTTGGCGTCAAATCGACGAGCACGCGGCGTTCATCGCTCGCCTGCCGTCGCCGGGTAACCAAGCCCTTGCTTTCCAGCCGCTTCAGCATCGGCGAAAGCGTCCCAAGATCCATTCTCAGCAATGTAGCGAGTTCGCCCACGCCCTGGGCGCCGCGTTCCCAGAGCACCACGAGAACCAGGTACTGCGGATAGGTCACACCAAGTTTCTTCAGGAACGGTACGAACATCCGCGTCATGTGATTGCTGGCGGTATAGAGCGCGAAGCAAAGGTGGCCGTCGAGTCCCGGCATATCGACCGGCTCAACCGGAGCCTGGGCCTTCTTGCTCTTCGAAGCGCCTTGCATTCACTGACCTTCCTGGCAACGACCAGCCGCGGCTCGAGAGGACTTATCGTCTCATTGCAGCGCTGTCCGCATGCCCCGTGCGACAACGATATTGTTGTCGAACGCAATTGTACCGTTGGCAGCAAGGGCTGTGCAAGTTGCGCGCTCTCGCAGATCGACATCGCGCACCGCATTCGGCGATAAAGTTGATTTTGGCAACCAGCCCGGACACAAATCAGGAGCCCGTCTGCCCCAAAGGGAAAGCCGACGAAGCAGCGAAGGTCATTGGGCACCGGGGAGAGGCGTTGCACAGCGGAATCGGTCCAACGCCATTGGCCTTTCGCCATTGGCGATCACGGCAACTTCGGGCAACTGGCCAGTCCGCAGGGGATGTGATGTTGAAGTTGGCTTGCTCGACGCCGCCGTCAAACCAGCTTCAGTTTTCGGGGGAGGGCCGGGGATTCCTTCGGTCCTGCCGACTTCACGAAATGATGTAGCCGATCCCTGAGGTCCGTAAGTTCGTCCAGCGGCATATTCAGAAAACAATAGAATTCGCCCAGCATCTGCTCGGTTCGCTTTCGCAGCGAAACGCCCTTCGCTGTGAGAGCTATAACCACGCGTCGTTCGTCGCTGGGGGAGCGCTGCCGGGTGATCAGCCGTTTGTTCTCCATGCGCTTGAGCATCGGAGACAGTGTGCCAAATTCCATGCGTAGAAGGGTCGCGAGGTTTCCCACACCGTGCGGCCCGCGCTCCCACAGCACGACCAGAACCAGATACTGCGGATAGGTCACGCCGAGCTTCCGGAGAAAGGGCACGAACATCCGCGTCATGTGATTGCTGGCGGCGTACAGCGCAAAACAGAGATGGCTGTCGAGCCCCGGCATCTCGACGGGGGCAATCGAGCCGCGGACGGTCGAGTATTTTCGTTTTATATCGTGTCGCATATCATTAGACTCATATTATATCGTGTGCAAACTAATCGTGTCTTCCTTAACTGTCAACGGCCGTTAGGGGGGCGTGGGCCGTCCCGCCTTCGGCGAGCGCGGCTCATCAAAGGGAAACAATTTTAAGGGTGGAGAAATCGTCATGTCCGAGATGGATCGCCGTGCTTTCGTTGGCGCCGCTGCCGTGGGAGGCGTGGCAGCCGCCGTTCTCGCTGCTTCTTCCGCGATGGCGGCGGGACAGAGCGGCTATTTCGTGATCGCCGAGATCGTATCGAAGAAGGACAAGGCGGATGAACTCCGCGCCTTGCTCGTCCCCTTCGCGGAATTGTCGGCCAAGGAACCGGGCTGCCTGGTCTACACGCTGATGGAAGTGATCGGAGAGCCGGGCCGTTTCCTCACCTTCGAACGCTGGACCGACAAGGCCGCGCTCGGGGTTCACATGACCACGCCGCACATCAAGGAAATCGTGCCGAAACTCGAACCCGTTCTGGCGAAGCCGTTCACGCAATTGTTCCTCGACGCGCGCACGGGCGGGTAACGCATCCGCCCGGCACATGGCAGTCAACAGCTCGCTCACGCGAACCGCGCAATAAGCCCGAGCCAACGGGCAAAATCTGCATCATCGCCGAGACACGAGGTCCGGCATCAGGGAGGGAAAACAAATGGCTGAAATCATCCTGCATCATTATCCGCTTTCGCCGTATTCCGAAAAGATACGCCTTGCCTTGGGCCTGAAGGGCTTGACGTGGAAATCAGTCGAGATTCCGGTGTGGACGCCGCGGCCCCAGCTCACCCCCATGACGGGCGGCTATCGGCGCACTCCGATCCTCCAGATTGGCGCGGAGTTCTATTGCGACACCCTGCACATCCTGCGGACCGTCGAGCAATTGGGTTCTGCGGGAACGCTTTACCCGAAGGGTCAGGAAGGCCTTGTCAAAGCGATGGGCTGGTGGATCGAAAAAGGCTCATTCTTCAATGCGGTGTGTCTCACGATCGGCAACATGCCGGGGCTTCCGCAGGAACTCATCGACGAACGGCGTCCACTCTTCCGGGTGAACCTCGATCCCGGGGAGTTGCGTTCCAAGCGCGCGCTGTACCTGCAACGGGTCAACGCGCATGTTGCCTGGCTTGCCCAGGTTCTGGCCGACGGCCGCAAATTCATATTCGGCCCCGATCCATGCGCGGCTGACTTGTCAGCCTATCATCCGCTCTGGTTCGCTCGCCAGAATGGCGGTACCGAGGTCAACGAATTGATCGCTTTCGCCAATATCATAGATCCCTGGTACAACCGGGTTGCGGCCATTGGGCATGGCAAGTTCTCGGAAATGACACCGGATCAAGCCATCGACGTCGCGCGCACGAATACGCCCAGCGAACCCAGCGAATGGTCCTCCGAGGCTCAGAACATCGGCCTGCAGCGTGGCGACTGGGTCAGCGTGACGCCCGACGACTATGGCAACCCGGTATACGGAAGCATTCTTGCCTGGACGTCTGATGAAATTGTCCTTCGGCACGAAGCGCCTTCGGTTGGAAAAGTGAATCTTGCGATTCCCTCGCGTTGGGTTCGACACGGTTCCGGCGGAAAAGCAGGCAGCCTGAGAGGCAAGTCGATCAAACAATCCCGCCGTTCGACCGCCTGCTTCGCCCCGGCGGCTCGACGAACCGGCACATCACTTATTCGGCGCGATCGTTCCATTCCGAAAACCAGCCGGTAAACCTGCCGCTGTCGCGTTCCCCGCCATGCCAGGCGGCGTAGACCGCGCCGTCGTCGGCCACCAGCACCACGGCATCGAGACCCCTGGAGCGGCGCAGCGTGTCGATGGCCTGGCTGCGGGGTCTGCGCGATCGGACCTGCGACATTGAAGGAGGTGTTGACCGAGAGCTCGACGCCGATGTGACGGCCGAGCGCCTTCAGATAGGCGTAGGTGAGGGGATCATCCTTCGGATTCACGATCTGGATTCGGCCGGTGCCGTCGGCATGGATCACGGCCGGAATTTTGGCGCGCGCCGCGGGCTTGGATTGCGCCGTCAGCACCATGTAATTGTAGGCGTTGTAATCGGCGTCCGACGCGCCCGGCAGCAGTTCGAAATATTCTCTTGCCGCCTCCAGCGTCGCCATCGGCGCCAGCGGGCGGATCGCCTCGCGGTATTTGACGCGCTCGTTGAGCCGCTCGCGCGCCTCGGGCATCGCAGGGATTGGCGAAGATCGAGCGATGGCCGAGCGCGCGCGGACCGGTTTCGGCCGCGCCCTGATACAGCGCGATCACGCCGTTTCGCGCCACCATGAACGCCATCAGGTCGGCGATGGCGTCGCGGCCATCGGGTGTCGAGATGTCACCGATGCGTTGCGAGGCGATGTCGTCGGCATCAAGCGCGGCCTCGATGTCCGCATGCGACGGCGGCGAACCGCAATAGAACGCATGCGTCATCGGCGCGCCGCGCGGCGCGCCCGCCAGATGCGCGAACAGCCAGGCGGCGCCGATGGTCACGCCGGGATCGCCGGGCACCGGCGGCACCCACAGATGCAGCCGCGCCTTGCGCTGCTGCGCGCTCGCAAACCATGCCTCGTCGAAATGTTCGAGCAGCCGCATATTGCCGACCGCGTTCAGCGCCACGCCGCCGGTCAGCACCAGCCGGCTCGCGCCGGTTACGCGCAGCAGATGATCCACGACATGGATCATGGCGTCCTCGAACACCAATTGGGTCGCGGCCGCCTTGTCGAGGCGATCCTTGGTGTCGGGGCGGTGATGGATATCCTCGACGCGCAGCACCGCGTCGGGATTCCAGAGCTGGTCGGGCCGTGAGCGGTGGTCCGAGGATGTCGATGAGCGCCTTCTGGTAAGGGTTGTCGAACGGGTCGCAATACCAGTTGGCCATCGCGCGGTTGATCTTGACTTCGCCGTCGTCGCCGAAGTGCAGCACGTCGCGCAGCCGCGCATAATACGGATTGGTCGCGCGGTTCATGTCGCCCCATGCGGCGGCGCCCATGTAGCGGCCCTCGCTGGACAGCCAGGTCCAGCCGCCCTGCGTCGACGAAATCACGCTGTAGAACGCGCCGAGTGAATCGAACATGCTGTCGTTGCAATAGAGCCGGCGCATCGCGCCGTTCTCGACGACATAGAGCGAGATCGAGCCCTGGTCGCCGGTGCCGTCGAGCACGGCGATCGCCACCGGTTCGCCGTCGTCGGCAAACGGCGAGGCCGCGAACGAAAACCAGGCATGGTTGTCGTGGTGCGGCAGGCAAATCAGCGGCACGCGCTCGGCAAGGCCAAATTGCTTCGCCAGGATCTTGGCGTGCGCGTCATCTGGTCGAGCCGCCTGGCGTCGAAGCCGGCGGCTTCCGTGGTGCGCAGCAGCTTCAGGCTTTGCGGCAGTTCCTCCAGCACCGAGCGCGCGATCGTTCCCGCCAGCGTCGGATAATCCCAACTGGTGAGCCAGGCGTCGATATCGCCGATGTCGCGCCCCATGCCGCGCAGCGTCGCCACCATCGCATCGAGCGACGCGCGCGGATATTCCGTCGTGTGCTTGTTGCCGGAGAAGCGCTCTTCCTCATTGTTGAGGATCAGGCGGGGCCCGTGCGCTCTGCGTCACTTCCACCAGCGCCACGCCTGAATTGTGCGTGCCGGGCGGGCCGAGGCCTGCGAGATAAACCGTTTCGCCGCGGGCAAGCTTGTCGCGGACGCGCGCGATCCGCGCTTGCGTGAATTCCGAGCCGAGCTGATGGAAGCCCGCAGCGCCAAACGCCTTCGCCGCCAGCCATCGCGCCGCGCGGAATCCGGCCGCGGCGAGCCTTGGATGTTTTGGAGCCAATTCGTCGGTTCGGGTTCAATTCGAAAACGGCCTTGGAGGGGACGGATCGATGGCATGCATCAATCATAATTGGCGGCGCGCAACAATCCTGTTTCATCTCACGGAATAAGCGGATGCTTGCCAGCCCCGCCGCGGCTTGCGACACTTGGGCAAAACAAATCGGCCAGAAAAAATTGCCATGTGGGAGAGAACGATGACGGCTCGAATCCGAAGCCTTGTTGCATTGACGGCGATTGCCGCGGCGATGACCGCGACCGCAGCCAGTGCGCAGAAGAAATACGACACCGGCGCCACCGACACCGAGATCAAGATCGGCAACATCATGCCCTATAGCGGGCCGGCGTCCGCCTACGGCACGATCGGCAAGGCCGAGGCCGCCTATTTCAACAAGATCAACGCCGAAGGCGGCATCAACGGCCGCAAGATCAACTTCATCAGCTATGACGACGCCTTCAGCCCGCCGAAGGCGGTCGAGCAGGCGCGCAAGCTGGTCGAGAGCGACGAGGTGCTGTTGATCTTCCAGCCGCTCGGAACGCAGTCCAACTCGGCGACCCAGAAATACATGAACGCCAAGAAGGTGCCGCAGCTGTTCGTCGCGACCGGCGCGACCAAATGGGGCGATCCGCAGAATTTTCCGTGGACCATGGGCTGGCAGCCCAACTACCAGAGCGAAGGCCGGATCTACGCGGCCTACATCCTGAAGAATTTTCCGAACGGCAAGATCGCCGTGATCTGGCAGAACGACGACGCCGGCAAGGACCAGATGAAGGGATTGCGCGACGGCCTCGGCGACAAGGCCAATATGATCATCGCCGACAAATCCTACGAGGTCTCCGATCCCACACTCGACTCGCAGATCGTGGCGCTGAGGGATTCCGGCGCCGATATCTTCATGACCTGGGCGGCGCCGAAGGGCGCGGCGCAGGCGATCCGCAAGGTCGGCGAACTCGGCTGGAAGCCGGTGTTTTTCCTCGGCAACGTCTCGACGTCGGTCGCGACCGTGCTCAAGCCGGCCGGCCTCGAAAATTCCAAGGGCATCATCTCGACCGCCTACATCAAGGACCCGACCGATCCGGTGTGGAAGGACGATCCGGGTCTCAAGGCGTGGGCGGCCTTCATGGACAAGTATTTTCCCGACGGCGACAAGACCAACAACAACAACGTCTATGGCTATGCGACCGCGCAGACCATGGTTCAGGTGCTGAAGCAATGCGGCGACGATCTCACGCGCGAGAACGTGATGAAGCAGGCGGCCAGCCTGAAGAACTTCACCAGCGACGTGCTGCTGCCCGGCATCACGATCAACACCGGCCCGAACGACTTCTTTCCGATCGAGCAGATGCAGCTGATGAAGTTCAACGGCGAGAGCTGGGAGCTGTTCGGCGACATCATCGCCGGCGAAGTCGGGCATTAGTGCTGCCGGCTTCCGAGGCTCGTGATCCGAGTGGAAATTCGGCTGTGAAAACAAGCCCCATTCTACTTTGCATGGGGTTGTTTTCGAAGGTTTGTGTTCAGCCTAGCCCGCGCTGAGCCGCACGCCGGCGCGCAAGAACTTCTGCGGATCGACCGCGTCGCCGTCGATCCGGGTTTCATAATGCAGATGCGGGCCGGTCGAGCGGCCGGTCGAGCCGACCGCGCCGATCACCTGGCCGATCTTGATGACGTCGCCGACCTTGACGTTGATCTCCGACAGATGGCCGTAGCGGGTCGACAGCCCATTGCCGTGATCGATCTCGACCATGCGGCCGTAGCCGCCCATCCATCCCGACGACGCCACCTTGCCGTTGGCGGTCGCGCGCACGGGATCGCCCGTCGCGGCGCGGAAATCGAGACCGGTATGCATCGCGGGCCGGCCGAGGAAGGGATCGCTGCGCACGCCGAAGCCGGAGGTGAATTCGACCTCGCCGATCACGGGCTTGCGGTAGGGCACCAGCGCCAGCGTCCGGTTCAGCCGATCGACCTGCGGCGCGGGTGACGTTGATGCGGTAGAGCTGCCGCTCGAACGGGCCGGCGTCGGCGCGCAAGCTTGACGGGAACGAAGGGACCGCCGATCGCCGGAGCGCGGCGTGGCGGCTTCGAGCTGCGCCATGTCGAGGCCGAGATCGGTGAACACGCCGCGCATCCGGCGGACGCGCGATTCCATGCTGTCTTCGACCGAGCTCAGCGCCGCCATCTGGCGGCGCTCGACCTGGTCGAGCGAGCTCTGCAGGCGGACCAGCACGTTGTCGACGCCCTGAACCTTGGCGAACTGGTTCGGCTGCGCCTTGGCGATGACGGGCGCGCGCGATTCCAGCCGCGCCTCGCGATCCGGCGGCGCCACGAAGATCACGGTGTCGCTGATCGGGGAGGGTTTTGGCGTGCCGGAGGCGGAGCGCGTCGCGGCCGCGCCGCGCGCCGGCGGCCGGATCGATCCGGTCGCCGCACGTCCGGAATGGCGCCGAGCGCGGTGGCGCGGGATTCCAGCGCGGTCTGGCGCTTCATGATCTGGTCGAGCTTCTGGTCGAACTGCTCCTGGTCGAGCAACTGGCGGCTGGTGGTGCGATCGACCTTGGCGCGCAGTTCGGCGATGCGGTCCTCATAGGCGTATTGCATCTCGGCCTGGCGGGCGATCAGCCGGGTCAGGACGTCGTCGCGAAAGGCGAAATAGGTGGCGGTCGCCGCCGACCACATGCCGAGCACGACGACGGTGCCGACCACGATCCAGAACACGACCGGCCCGAACCGGACCTGCTTGCCGTGATGGACGATGGTGTAGCCGTCCTGGGCGAGCGGCTGGCGCCGGCCTGCGCGACCGGCCGGCGCGTCCGGCCATGGTCCTGGGGATGGTGGTGCTGTTGCTGGTACTCGGAATAATGACCGGAACGGTACGACATCGGCACTCCCGCGCCGGTCGGACAGAGGTTCCGTACGGCTCATTTTGCGAGGCCGATTTGACCCTCTCATGGTTAATTTTTGGGAAATGGAACCTGTAAAAGCGTAGCGCTTTCGAGCGAAGTGGATGCCGGTTCGCGTGAAGAAAGCGCGTCAGCACAGAGTCTACAGCGCCTGCGCCGCGGCCAGCACCTCGTCGGCATGGCCGTCGACCCGGACATTGCGCCAGATCTTGGCGATCTTGCCGTCGGCGCCGATCAGAACCGTGGTGCGAAGAATCCCGAGGAAGGTCCTGCCATACATGGATTTTTCGCCCCAGGCGCCATAGGCCTCCAGCATCTCATGTTTCTCATCCGAAATCAGAGGAACCGTCAGCTGGTGCTTGTTCCGGAACGATTCTCTGTGCCTTCACGGTGTCGGCGGAGACGCCGAGCACGGCGGTGCCGCTGTCGGCGAAGGCGTCCTTCAGCCGGGTGAAGTCGATCGCCTCCCGGGTGCAGCCGGGCGTGTCGGCGCGGGGATAGAAAAACAGCACCAGTTTCTGGCCGGCATAGTCGGCGAGCGCGACGCTGTCGCCGCCGTCGCGGGGCAGCCGGAAGCCGGGGGCCTTGCCGCCCTCGACCAGGCCGGACGCCGTGACCGGCCTGGGAATCCGGCTTCGGACGCCGGCGCTTGGCAATCGCGCTTGGGAGATCTCCTTGGAAATCTCCCTGCGGTTCCGGCTTCGGCGCGGCCGATAGCTTGGATTTTAACGGTTTCGACGCGGGCTTATGGGATGCTTTGGCCACTACTGTTTTGGCGGCTTTGCCCGCCTTCTTTGCGACCGTCTTGCGGGCTTTTGCCGCGGGCGTTTTGACCGAGGCTTTGGAGCCGCCGCGGGCCGCCTTCGCCGTGGCTGGCTTTCGGGGCTGAATTCGTTGAGGATCCCTTGGAGGATTTCTTGCGCGTTTTCTTGGACATACGCCTTCCTTTCGTCGCTTTCGGCGGATCAACCAATAGGGTATTGCGGGTCTCGTCCCGGAGCCGCCGGATTCGCGCCGGCTGCTGGGCAAGTTTGATGGCCTCGGAGTATGGTTACAAGGAATTCGACGCACCACCCGTCCGCTCGTTGAAGGCCCGTTTGATTAGATTCCTTGGGTCGTGCGACGAGTAACAGTATTAATCGAGGATTGGCAGCGATGCCGGCACAGGAGCGCTCGATACAGATCGATGGGCGCGCCGGTGGCGGCGATCAACCTCAGCGCCGGCACCGAGAGGCAATGGCAAGGAATAATTCGCCCCAGGGTAATCCGCCACAAGGGTCGAATCCGCGCGCCGAGGCCCAAATCTCGCAATGGGATGACGAGGCCGACTGGGATCACGACCAGGACGAAGCGGCGGGCCACCGCGCGCGCCAGCTGCTGTCCCGTTCCAATTCCGGCTTTCACCGGATCGGCGACAATGTCTCGGCGCTGAAGCGCTGGGTCTCCGGCGAACGCTGGGTCAAGCGCCTGGCGGTCGTGATCGGCGTTTTGGCGGTGATCTTCGCCGGTTGTTTCGGCGGGCTGTGGTGGCGGCTCGGCGCCGGACCGATCAATCTCGACATGGCGACGCCGTGGCTTGCGGCCGCGATCGAGGAAAATATCGGCCACGGCAACACGGTCGAGGTCGGCGGCACCCAGATCGAACGCGCCGGCCGGATCCGTATCGCGGTGCGCATCCGCGACATCGTCGTCCGGGATCGCGACCACGCCATCGTCGCCAGCGCCCCGAAGGCCGAGGTGAGACTGTCCGGCACGCGCGCTCCTGATGGGGCGGCTGCGCGCCGAGAGCCTCAATCTGGTCGATGCCGAACTGGCGGTGCGGATCACGCCGGACGGCCAGGTCACGGTCTCCGCCGGCGACACCGCCAAGCCGCTCGCCACCGGCGTTGCCTCGAAACAAGGACGCGGGGCTGGCGCCGACATTCCCGCGGCGCTGCGCCGCGCGCCTGCGCCTGGCGCGGCTGCCGACAGCACGCCGAACGGATTGCTCGCCGGCCTCGACTGGCTCGACAGCCTGAGCCTGACCGGTCTCGACGGACAGAACCTCAACGAGATCGGTCTGAAGAACGGCAATCTGGTCGTCGACGATCAGCAGCGCGGCAACAAATGGACCTTCGAGAATATCAGCCTCAGCCTGCGCCGGCCGAGCGGCGGCGGCGTGGCGCTGAGCCTCGGCGAGGAGGGCGCCCGCCCGTGGTCGCTGCGGGTGGTGGTCGGTCCGCCAGAGCAACGGCGTGCGATCGGTCGACCTGCGCGCCGACAAGGTGCCGACCGACAATATCCTGCTGGCGATGCGGGTGAAGGACCTCACCTACAGCGCCGACCTGCCGCTGTCCGGCGAACTGAAGGGCGAACTCGGCCGCGACGGCCTGCCGACCTATTTCCGCGGCAAGCTCACCGCCGGCGCCGGCCACATCATCGACAGCGACACGCCCGATTATCCGATGGCGATCGATTCGGCCGAGATGAACGTCGAATGGGATTCCGGGCGGCGCGTGCTGGTCGCCCCCTTCAAGATCATTTCCGGCGCGAACCGCGTCACGCTGCTCGCCCATCTCGAGCCGCCGAACGGCAACGTCACCGACTGGCAGGTCGGCTTTAGCGGCGGCACCATCGTGCTGGCCGGCATCGACGACGAACCGCCGCTGATCTTCAACCGCATCGCGATCGGCCTGCGCTTCGACACCGACAAGAAGCGCGTGCTGCTGACCCAGGCCGATATCAGCAATGGCGAGATCGGCGTCGCCGGAACCGGCAGCGTCGATTATTCGGGCGAGCCGCGGCTGCAGCTCGGCTTTGCCGGCACGCCGATGTCGGCCTCCGCGCTGAAGCGGATGTGGCCGATCCTGATCGTGCCGGAAGTGCGCGAATGGGTGATCGAGCGGATCGAGCGCGGCACGCTCCAGCGCATCGAGGTCGGCGTCAATTCGCCGGTGCGAAACCTGTCGCGCAAGGGCCCGCCGATCCCCGATGACGGCCTGGCCGTCAACATCGTCGCCACCGGCGTGACGGTGCGGCCGGTCGACGACATGCCGGTCGTGCGCGACGCCGATCTGAAGGCCCGGGTGACCGGCCGCACCGCGACCGTCAACATCGGGCAGGGCATCGCCGATACGCCGGCCGGCCGCAAGATCACCATTTCCGATTTCGCCTTCGAGGTGCCGGACATGGCGCCGAAGCCGTCGCCGTCGAAGGTCAAATTCCGCATCGACGGGCCGGTGCCGGCGGCGGCCGAAATTCTCGCCTCCGATCGCCTCAGCGAATTCTCGGGCACCCTGGTCGATCCCAATTCGAGCAAGGGAAACGTGTCCGCCATCGTCACGCTCGGCGTGCCGGTCAAGGGCGCGCTGACCAAGGCCGACACCACCTACACCGTCACGGCCGATCTCGGCGGATTTTCCGCCGACAAGCTGGTGATGAACCAGAAGCTGGAAGCCAACACGCTGAAGGTCGTCGCCAACAACCACGGCTATCAGGTCAAGGGCGACGTCAAGATCAACGGCCAGCCGGCCTCGCTGGACTATCGCAAGCCGAACGAGGGCGACGCCGACATCAAGCTGTCGGCGACGCTGGACGATGCCAGCCGCGCGCGGCTCGGGCTCGATCTCGGGCCGGCCGTCAGCGGCGCGATCCCGATCAAGCTGATCGGCAAGATCGGCGATCACGACAGCCGCGTCGGCATCGAGGCCGATCTCACCTCGCTGAAGCTCGACAACATCCTGCCGGGCTGGGTCAAGGTGCCGGGCAAGTCGGGCAAGGCGACGTTCAACGTCGTGAAGAAGGAGCAATCGACCGCTGTTCCAGGACATCGTCGTCGACGGCGGCGGCGTCTCGATCAAGGGCTCGCTCGAAGTCGACCCGAACGGCGACCTGATGAACGCGAACTTCCCGACCTATTCGCCGTCCGAAGGCGACAAGACCTCGCTGAAGGCCGAACGCGGCCCCGACGGCGTCGTCAAGGTCACGATGCGCGGCGACGTGTTCGACGGCCGCGGCTTCCTCAAATCGGCGATTTCGGGCAAGGAAGCCGACGCCAAGAGCAAGACCAAGAACATCGATTTCGACGTCGACCTCAAGCTCGGCGCCGTCGCGGGCTACAACGGCGAGGCGCTGCGCAGCGTCGACGCCAAGTTGTCGCGGCGCAACGGCATCATCAAGACCTTCGCGCTCACCGGCAAGGTCGGGCGCGACACGCCGGTGACCGCCGATCTGCGCGGCCGCGCGCCAGGGGCAGGGGCGCGACCTGATCATCCTGCAGACCAACGATGCCGGCGCGTTCTTCCGCTTCACCGACACCTATTCCAAGATGATCGGCGGCCAGCTCGCGCTGGCGATGGAGCCGCCGACGCGTCGAGCCCACGGCCAAAGAGGGCCTGATCAACGTCCGCGACTTCACCATCAAGGGCGAGGCCGCAGCTCGAGCGCGCGGCCGCCGGCGGACCGCCCGGCACACAGAACGGCATTGCCTTCTCGGGCCTGCGCGCCGAATTCACACGGCAGAGCGGCCAGCTCACGATCCGCGAAGGCGTCGTGAAGGGCCCGACCATCGGCGCCACCATCGAAGGCACCATCGACTATGTCGGCAACTCGGTGCGCATGAGCGGCACCTTCGTTCCGATGTACGGGCTGAACAACATGTTCGGCCAGATCCCGTTCTTTGGCCTGTTCCTCGGCGGCGGCAGCAATGAGGGCCTGATCGGCGTCACCTATGAAGTCGTCGGCACGCCGGGCGCGCCGGTGCTGCGCGTCAATCCGATTTCGGCGATGGCGCCCGGCGTGATGCGCAAGATCTTCGAGTTCAACACCGGCAAGCAGAACAACCCGATCGAATTCCCGCCGAACAACTAGCGGCGGGCCGGACGCGCCTGACCGTACATACCGGTCTGCTCCCTTAAATGACCTACGGAATGAGCGCGATTACGCCACCGCCAGCTGTCGGCTGTCGCGCCATCCAAACTTGTAAGCGTTCTAAACTGTCCGGCCTCACGGCGCTTGACCGCGAATGTCGACTGCTCAACAAGGGCCGTATGAGCGATACACCAAATCCACCTGACGAGGTCCTGCTTGGAAACGCCCCGCGGGGCTTTGTCGGAATCATTCGGGCGCTGAAGGCGGACTCATCCACGACCGATGAGTCCGAACTCGAACGGCAACTGCTCGAAATGGGCTTTACCGAAGGCGCGCGGGTAGAAATCTTGCATGAAGGCGCGGTCGCGCGCGATCCGATTGCCGTCCGTGTGGACAGTGTCACGGTCGCCTTGCGGCGTCGCGAAGCCATGGCGATTGTGGTGTCATGACAGATTGCCCGTCATGATCGCTGAATCGCTTCACGTCGCGCTGGTCGGCGCGCCCAACAGCGGCAAGACGTCGCTGTTCAATGCACTGACCGGCAGCCGCCAGAAGGTCGCCAATTACCCGGGCGTGACGGTCGAGCGCAAAGCCGGCGCATTCGTCACGCCGGGAGGCCGCAGCGTTTCGCTGGTCGATCTGCCCGGCACCTATTCGCTGCGAGGCCGCAGTCCCGACGAGGAAATCACCCGTGACGTCGTGCTCGGTCGATTTCCCGACGAGGCCTTGCCCGATCTTGTGCTGTGCGTGGCGGATGCGACCAACCTTCGACTGACGTTCCGACTGGTGCTTGAACTCAAGCGCACCGGGCGGCCCTTGCTGGTCGTACTGAACATGTTCGACATCGCGAGACGGCGCGGCGTCAATGTCGATATCGATGGCCTGTCCACTGCATTCGGCGTCCCGGTCGTCACCTCGATCGCGGTGCGCAAAGGCGGCATCGAAGAGCTGCTCCGGTCTGACCGACGAATTCGCCGCGCGGCCGCCGCAAATTGGCCGGAACGACTGGAAGCCGCTGACGCATCGCGGAATTGAAGGCGACGCAGCGCGAGGCCGACCGTATCATCCGCGAAACGGTCACACTGCCGGCCAAGCCGGACACATTGACGACCCGCGTCGACGCCGTGGTGTTGCATCCCGTCGCCGGTCTCGTTCATTCTCGCCCTGATCCTGTTCGTGATGTTCCAGGCGGTTTTCAGCTGGGCGCAGCCGGTGATGGAACTGCTGTCCTCGCAGCTTCGCGGCGCTCGGCCAGATCGTGCGCGACACGCTTCCCGCCGGCATATTGCAGAGCTTCCTGCAGAACGGGCTGATCTCCGGCGTCGGCAGCGTGATCGTCTTCCTGCCGCAGATCATCATCATCTTCCTGTTCATCCTGCTGCTGGAAGATTTCGGCTACATGGCGCGCGCGGCATTCCTGATGGACCGCATCATGGGTGGCGCGGGTCTGCACGGCCGGGCTTTCATTCCGCTGTTGTCGAGCTTTGCCTGCGCGATCCCCGGCATCATGGCGACGCGCGTCATCGACAACCGCCGCGACCGCCTGACCACGATCCTGATCGCGCCGCTGATGACATGCTCGGCGCGGATTCCGGTCTACACGCTGATCATCTCCGCCTTCATCCCGGCGAAGCAGATCTGGGGCTGGGTCAATCTGCAGGGGCTTGTGATGTTCGGGCTCTATGCCGCCGGGATCGCCAGCGCATTCGGGGTCTCCTTTGTCATCAAGTTCTTCATGTGGCGGGATTACCAGCCGGCGCCTTTCATGCTGGAACTGCCGGACTACAAGGTGCCGCGGCTCAAGAGCATCGTCATCGGCGTCTACATCCGCGCCAAGATGTTCCTGTACCGGGCCGGCACCACGATCCTGTCGATGATGGTGCTGATCTGGTTTCTCGCCTCGTTTCCGCAGGCGCCCGCCGGCGCCGAAGGTCCCGCGATCAATTACAGTTTTGCGGCGATGATCGGCCATGCGCTCGAGCCCTTGCTCGCGCCGATCGGCTTCAACTGGCAGATCGCGGTCGCGCTCATTCCCGGCATGGCGGCGCGAGAAGTCGCGGTCGCGGCCCTCGGTACGGTCTATGCGATCGAGGGCGGCAAGGAAGCGGCGGAACAGATCGGTCAGGTGCTCGCCGACAAATGGAGCCTTGCGACCGCGCTGTCGCTGTTGGCGTGGTATATCTTCGCGCCGCAATGCGCATCGACGCTTGCCGTCATCCGCCGGGAGACCGGCAGCGCGCGCTGGATGGTGATTACCTTCCTCTACATGCTCGCGCTGGCCTATGTGGCGAGCCTTCTGGTGTTCAATCTGGCGCGCTCGCTCGGGCTGTCGTAATGCGCCAGTTGGCCGGCAATACCGCCATACTCGAGAAGGGGGTCCGCGCCACCTTCAAGAGCAAGGTCAGCGATATCTTCGAGTTTCCGGTACAGCCGGGCGTGGTGCCCTGGCTGCGCGCCTGCGCCCGCCGCAACGGCATCGCCATGGAGCCGGTAACGCCGTGACGCGATCAGTTCGTTCGTGAAGTCAAGCCGAGACGATCGGCGATGATCACCAGCACGATCACGGCCGCGGCCAGCAGCCAGGCTCCCTTTCGCTGTCCTTTGCCGGAGAGCAAGGCGACAGTGATGAGAAGACAAATGCCGATCAACGTGTACATGGCAAGTTCTGTGGTGCTCCGCGCGTTTCGTAACGGCTTAATAGCATCGGAGCCGTGCCGAGGGGAGATGCCCGGTGTTCGATATGTCAGCGGCGTAGGCGCTGACCTTTGTTCCGGAAGCCGGCTGCGCACGATGCCAAGCATCGTTCCAGCTATTTCAGCCACAGCTTGAGCGGAACGGCTTCCCGGTCAGGGCAGGCCATCATCCCGCTGTAGGGGGCCGACGACGCTGCGCTGTAGGTGCATTCAATGCCCTCTACCAGCAATTTCGCATCCAGGTGGGACGAGAATGCCGATATCTGAAAACGGATTTCGCCGGTCTTCTCCTCGGGTCCATCCTGCGTACAGATACCGACGTGTTTCATCGACAGGGGTCCGGAGAATTCCTTGCTCCACCAGTGCGCTTTTTTCGCTGACGGTCGCCGTCAGTTCCCACTCGCCGAGCACGCCGGCATAGCCGACGATTTGCCGGGGCTCGGCCTGCGCCGGAGCCGAGAGAGCACCCAGCACCAGCAGGGGCGAGAGTGCTCTCACGACCGTTGCCCGGAACGATGGGCGTTGAGGTCTCACGACTTCCTGGTCAGGAATGCGCGGGCCTCGCCGACCTCGACCCGGCTCTTGTCGGCATCGCCGGCGATGGCGACGACCTTCTTGTAGTATTCCGCGGCCTTGGCGATGTCGCCGGCTTTTTCGGCGGCCTTGGCCGCGCCCACGTAGGCGGCGAGCCGGTTGGGCTCCTTCTTTAGCGTCGCCTCAAAGGCGGACGAGCGCTTCCCTGGCATTGCCGCTCTCCAGCAGCAAGACGCCGTACCATTCGCGCGCCGGTTTGGGCACGCCCGGCGTCACCGGATGCTTTTCGGTCTTGTCCTCGGCGTCGGCGGCGGCGCTCATGGCCTTGAGCGCATCGTCGCGCTTGCCTTCGGCAAACAGCACCACGGCCGAGGCGACCTGCGACTGGATATCGACCTGCTCGGACCAATAGGCGTCCTTGGCGTCACGCAGTTTGTCGCGCAGTTCTCCGAGCCTGGCGATATCGGCCTTGGCGGCTTCGGGATTGCCCGAGCGCGCGGCGCCCGAGCGCGCGCGCGAAATGCGTGATCGCCTGCACATGCGCCAACGGGCTGGGACGGACCTGAAGTTCGGCCGCGGCCTTCCAGTCGCCGCGTTCCAGCACATAGCGTGCCGGCGAAGCAGCCAGCGCATAAGGCCCGACGAGATATGTCTCGGTGAAGCCGGTAATCCCGGTCATCTCGTCAATGAGCGCCTTGGCCTTGGCGTCCCGTCCGAGCTGCAGATTGGCATAGACCTGATAGTCCATGGAGTGCAGCTGGTCGTGGAAATCCTTGGCCTCCTTGGCGACACGCGCAGCCTGGATGTTCGATGCGATCGATTCGTCCCAGTAGCCGACGCGCGTGAAGATGTGCGACGGCATGTGCTGGGCGTGGGCGGCGGCGGGCGCGATCTTGGCGTAGCGCCTCGCGGCATCGAGGCCCTTCTCCGCAATCGAGGGGTAGTCATACAAATGGATCAGGTAATGCGCGACGCCGGGATGTTGCGGCTGGCGCTGCGAGATCGGCTCGAGGATCGCCGCCCCCTTGATCTGGTTGGCGTAGGTCTTGTCGGCGGCCGAGGCCGAGGTATTGAGCGCAAGCGCATAATGAATCTGCGCTTCGTCGTCGTTCGGGTAGCGTTGCGCCAGTTGCTCCATGGCCTTCGCATAGGCGACGACGCGGGTGCGATGGTCGACCTTGTCGAAGTCGGCGTACATGACAGCCAGCGCATCCAGATAGTCGCGCTCGCGCTGGGTCCCGGCGCCAAGGCTCTTGCCCTTGGCGATCATGACCGCGCCGTCGGCGAGATTTTTCGCCGGCGTGGGCACGTGGGGGTTCCAGAGCATGCTGAGCGCGATACCCCAATAGGCGATGCCGCATTGGGGATCGGCCTTCAACACCTCCTCGAATGCGTTTTGCGACGCGCGGTACCAGAACGAGTGCTGATACAGCATGGCCTGGTTGAAGAGCTTTTGCGCCTCCGGTTTGCAGGACGTTTCGAAATTGACCGTACCAAGCTTTTCGTCGTCTGGCCTGTGCGTGCGCCGGCTGCGTCAGCGAAATACCGGCCGAAAGCGTTACCGCAATCGCAAGGGTCGTTCTCATCGCGCGTTCTCCCTGTTGGTCGCTGCGAACAAGCCAGCGCGTCTCGAATTGCCCGATCGGAAGAGCAACATTCGGATTTAACTGCTGAAATGTAGGAGCCGGCGGACCGGAAGTCATAAGCGAGAAACGGGATTTCTATGGGCGGTTTGTGCTAGCTTCGAAACCGGAGAAAAGCATGCCAGAGCGGACACTTACGTTCGGACGCTATCGACTTGAACCGCAGGGCGGGTTGATGTCGGGGGCGCGGAACGTGCATCTCACGCCCAAGGCCCTTGCGTTGCTGAGCTATATCGCCGACCGCCCCGGCGAGGTGGTCACCAAGGAGCAGCTGTTCGGCGCGGTCTGGCCTGAGGTCAATGTCGGGCGACGCGGCGCTGGTGACCTGTATCCAGGAGCTTCGGCGCGCGCTGAAGGATGATGCCAGGCGCCCGCGCTATATCGAGACACTGCATCGCCGCGGTTACCGTTTCGTCGGGAAAATGGCGGAGGCCCCGCCTCCGGCCGCCAACGTGCTGCTCGAGCGCTGGACAATCAGGCGCGCGCACTGCCGCTGCCCAACCGTCCCTCGATCGCGGTGTTGCCGTTCGACAATATGAGCGAAGATCCGGATCAGGAGTATTTTGCCGACGGCATCTCCGAAGATCTGATCACCGACCTTGTCCCGCATCCACTGGCTGTTCGTCATCGCGCGCAACTCGACATTTGTCTACAAGAACCGCGCCGTCGACGTGAAGCAGGTCGCGCGCGAACTCGGCGTGCGCTACGTGCTGGAAGGCAGCGTGCGCCGGGCCGGCAAACGGATTCGCATCAGCGCGCAGCTGATCGATGCGATGACCGGTGGCCATCATTGGGCGGAACGCTACGACCGCGAACTCGGCGACATCTTCGCCGTGCAGGATGAAATCACCCGCAACGTGGTCGGCGGCGATCGAACCCCGCCTGCTGGCGGCGGAGGGCATTCGCGCGCTGTCGCGATCGCCGGACGATCTCGGCGCCTGGGAACGGGTGGCGCGCGCGCAAACCGCATGTGTGGCGCCTGACGCGTGCCGACTACGCGACGGCGATCAAGGCCTCGAACAGACGGTCGAGATCTATCCGGACTATGCGCCGGCGCGCAGCCGGCTGGCGTTTCGCCTGCTGTTTGCCGCGCATATGGGCTGGATCGATCGCGACGACGGCTGCGCGCCGGCCGCGAGCACGCGATTCGCGCCGTTGACGCTCGATGATAGCGATTCCTGGGGACAGATCGCGCTCGGCTATTTGGCGATGATGGAACGGCGCACCGAGGAGTCGATCGCGGCGTTTCGCCGCGCGGTCGAACTCAATCCGAACTCCGCGACGGCCCACGGCGATCTCGGCCGCGGCCTGGCGTTTGCCGGGCAGGACCGCGAGGCGATCGCGCAGGCGGAAGACGCCATCAGGCTCAGTCCGCTGGACCCGGACATGGCGATGTTTCTCGGCGCCATCGCGGTCGCGCATTATGGCGCCGGCCGATATGCGGAAGCCGCTCCGATATGCCGAAGAACTGTTGCGGTTGCGTCCCGGCTTTCAGGGCGCGCAACGCCTGCGCTGTGCGAGCCTCGCCCAGACCGGGCGCATCGATGAAGCGCGATCGTTTCTGGCGATGGTACGACGCGAGCAGCCGCAGCTGTCGATCGACTGGATCAGGGCAAGCGTGCCCTACCAGACGCCGGAATTGATGGAGCGATTTCTGGATGGCATGCGGAAGGCGGGGTTGAGCGAGATCTGAGAGCGCGTTCGCTGCGATCGTACCTCGCGCGTGCCGATATCGGCCCGCCGGCGTGACCAGCGGGCCGGGTTTTCTCAGCTAAAGCGACGATGCTCAAAATCGGCCCTTGATGACGACGCGGCAGTAGAGCCACCCGCATTCGAGGCAGACCCTGAAGCGGTTGATCTTGATGCAGCCGATGGTGAGGCCTACCGCGTCGGCGACGCCGGGACGCGCCAGGCGTCATCGCCTGTTCCTTGCCATCGGTATTGGTATCGGGGGCGCCGGCCCAGGTGATCTTGACGCCTTTCAGGGCGGCTGGAACCTTGAGTTTCATTTCGGCGGCCAGATGCGTGACGTCTTCATCGGCCTTCAACTTGCGCCTTGCCAATTGGCCGATGAAGCTGTGGAAGAAACCTTCGAGTTCATGGGTGTCTTGAAACAGTGTTGCGATCGCCTGATCTGAATCCGATTTTGAAATCTCCTGTTCGGTTATGCCCCCATTTCGGTTTCGCGCAATTTGCGCGCCGCGCTTTGCGGCCGCACCGACAGGCTAGTTCGAATTCTCCCGCTTAAGTTGTGAAGTGCAGCACAGTTGACCGCGGTCATTTCGTCGCGGGAGGTGGCATCAATTGGATTTGTCGAAAGTTTTCGCAGCGTCGTCAGCGCCGCAGCGCCGGCACCACCAGGAACGGGATCAATCCCAGCACGACGTTGACCAGCGCGAATGCGAACAGCAAATTGTAGCTGTGGGTCCAGTCATGGATCAGGCCGCCGGCCCACGAGCCGAGACCCGATCCGAGGCCGCTGCCGATCGAGATCGTACCGTAGATCGTGCCGACCCGTTCGCCGCGAAAGATATTCAGCGCGGTTGCCGTGATCAGGGGCCCGCGCGAGCCGATCATGCTGCCGAAGCAGATCACGAAGGCGGTCAGCAGCCAGTAGTTCGGATAATATTGCAACAGCCACAGCAGGAAAATGCCGACGATCGAGACGCCGTAGCTGAACAGCACCGACGGCCGGCGGCCAATGATGCCGTCGAGCGTCGAAATCCCGAGCATGCCGAACAGCAGCACGACGCCGGAAAAACCCCAGGCGGTGGCCGCCTGCAACGGCGGGAAGCCGGCATCGATCAGATAGGCGACGATCTGCGCCGTGATCGCGTACATCGCAACCGCGGTGAAGAAGAAGGTGCAGAA
Organism: uncultured Alphaproteobacteria bacterium; assembly: GCA_963742665.1. Taxonomy (GTDB): domain Bacteria; phylum Pseudomonadota; class Alphaproteobacteria; order Rhizobiales; family Xanthobacteraceae; genus Bradyrhizobium. Next base: position 23,345 of record CAVUNH010000019.1, on the reverse strand, counting down.
CAACGCCCAGAAGGCGTGGTGGCGCATCGCGCTTTGCAGCGTCCAGCCGGTATCGACGAAATTGGCGTCGGTCTTTTTCACCACATGCGGCGAACCGGTGGCAAACAGTCGCCACGGCATCAGCAGCAGCGGCGCCAGCAGGCACAGCGCCAAAATGCCGAACCACTGATAGGCGTCGCGCCAGCCGAACCGGTCGATCAGGACCTGCGAGGCCGGCAGCAGCACCAGGATGCCCGCACCGGTCGCCGAGTAGAGGATCGCCATCGCGGTCGGCAGCCGCGGGCCGAACCAGCGACCGAGCAGGATCGAGTTCGGCACATTGCCGATCAATGCGATGCCGATCCCGACGCAAAGCCCGGCCGAGAGCTGGAGTTGCCAGAGGTGTTGGGCGCGCGAGGCGAACAGGAACGCGCCGCCGAGCAGCAACAGCCCGAGCGAAAACACGGTGCGCGGCCCCGAGCGGTCGAACAGCCGTCCGACCAGCGGCGCCATCAGTCCGCCCGCGAGCCAGGTCAACGAATAGACCGAGACCACCTCGGCGCGGTCCCAGCCGAAATTCTCCGCGATCGGTTTCAGAAAGACCGTAAAACTCTCGCCAAGACCGCGGCCGAGCACCGACAACGCAAAGCACAGCGCCAGCACGTTGAGGGCGACGCGCGCCGGTTTTGGCGGCTTCGTCAACGCGTCCCCCGCTGGCGTCTTGTTGATCCATGGAGGGCAGGGAGCGCGTTTCCGCAGCTCCCCGCAACCGTCAAAAGCGAATACGCCTATGCAGGCTTGAGCAGCACGTGCTTTTTCTTGCCCATCGACAGCTTGATGACGCCTTCCGGCGTCAGGTGGCCGGTGTTCAGGACCATCTTCTCGTCGGTTACCGCGACGTCATTGACACGTAAGCCCCCGCCCTTGATCTGGCGGCGCGCTTCGCCATTCGAGGCGACGAGGCCGGCCCGGACGAACATCGCCAGCACGCCAACGCCGGCCTCAAGTTCGCCGCGCGGAATTTCCACCGTCGGCAGACTTTCCGCGATCGCGCCTTCCTCAAAAGTCTGCCGGGCGGTTTCGGAGGCGGTGTTGGCGGCGTCGCGGCCGTGCAGCAGCGCGGTCGCTTCCGTCGCCAGCACCTTCTTGGCTTCGTTGATCTCGCCGCCCTGCAACGCCGCCAGTTTGTTGATCTCGTTCATCGGCAGGATCGTGAACAGCTTTAGGAACTTGACGACGTCGGCGTCCTCGACATTGCGCCAGTACTGCCAGAAATCGTAGGGGCTGCAGGCGTCGGCGTTGAGCCAGATCGCACCTTGCGCGGTCTTGCCCATCTTGGCGCCCGAGGCGGTCGTAAGCAGCGGCGTCGTCAGCGCGAACAACTGCGGCGTGCCCATGCGGCGGCCGAGATCGACGCCGTTGACGATGTTGCCCCATTGGTCGGAGCCGCCCATCTGCAGCCGGCAGCCGGCGCGCCGCGCCAGTTCGACGAAGTCGTAGGCCTGGCAGACCATGTAGTTGAACTCGATGAAGCTCATCTCCTGCTCGCGTTCGAGGCGCAGGCGCACCGAGTCCATCGTCAGCATGCGGTTGACCGAGAAATGCCGGCCGATGTCGCGCAGCATCTCGATCCAGTTCAGCTTGGTCAGCCATTCGGCGTTGTCGAGCATGATGGCGTCGCTCGGCGCCATCGCCATAGCGCAGCACCTTGGCGAACACGCCGCGGATCGAGGCCTTGTTGGCCTCGATTTCCTCGATCGAGCGGATCGCGCGCGATTCGTCCTTGCCGGAGGGATCGCCGACCATGGTGGTGCCGCCGCCCATCAGGGTGATCGGCTTGTTGCCGCTCTGCTGCAGCCAGTACAGCATCATCATGGTGAGGTAATTGCCGATATGCAGCGACGGCGCGGTGCAGTCGTACCCGACATAGGCGGTCGCCTGGCCCTTCGCGGCAAGCGCGTCGAGGCCGTCGAAATCGGAACATTGGTGGATGAAGCCGCGTTCCTGTAAAGTATTCAGGAAATCTGATTTAAATGCGCTCATTGGTATGCGACTCTGATCATTCTATTTTCACGGTAATTGTATCAAGTTGCGGAACCATAGCGGATTGGGCTGCCGCAAGCGCGTGCGGTGTGGCATTATAAGATGTCCGTGTTTGGCACAAGCTGGTCGTCGTCGGCGGGACGATTCGAGCAGGGCGTCACCAAGGCACTACGACTATGATGTTGACGGCAATCGGTCTGATGAGCGGCACCTCGCTCGACGGGGTCGATGTCGCCTTGATCGAAACCGACGGCCGCCGGATCCAGGCCCTGGGGCCGTCCGGATACCGGCCCTACAGCGAAATGGAACGCCGTCTGCTGCGCCAGGCGCTGTTTGAGGCCGTCAATCTGCCGCAGCGCGATGCGCGGCCGGGCATCCTGCGGGAGGCCGAACAGGCCGTTACGATCGCCCATGCCGAGGCGGTAGCCGCCTTTACCGCGCAAAACCGCATCACCGCCCAGGACATCGATATCGTCGGCTTCCATGGCCAGACCGTGCTGCACCGGCCCGAGCGCAGGCTGACGGTGCAGATCGGCGACGGCGCGGCGCTTGCGAAGGCGATCCATATCCCGGTCATGCATGATTTCCGCGCCGCCGACGTCGAGGCCGGCGGGCAGGGTGCGCCCTTCGTGCCGGTCTATCACCGCGCGCTGGCCCAATCGCTGCAGCGCGAGGGGCCGATCGTCGTGGTCAATATCGGGGGCGTCTCCAACATCACCTATATCGACGGGACCGATACGCTGATCGCCTGCGACACCGGGCCCGGCAACGCGCTGCTCGACGACCATATGCTCCGTCACTTCAACCAGCGTTTCGACACCGAAGGCCGCACCGCAGCCCTTGGCCGGGTCGATCAATCCTGGATCGCAAATGCGCTGGCGCTGCCGTTCTTTGCGAAGCCGCCGCCGAAATCGCTCGACCGCAACGATTTTGCCGCCCTCAAGGTCGGCCAGATGTCGCCCGCCGACGGCGCGGCGACCCTGACCGCGTTCACCGCTGCGGCGATCGCCCGGATCGTGCCGCTGCTGCCGAAGGTGCCGACGAGCTGGATCGTGGCCGGCGGCGGCGCCCGTAACCTGACCATGATGCGGATGCTGCGCGACCGGCTGCGCCTGCCTCCGTCGAGGCTGCGGATACGCTGGGCTGGGCCTCGGACTCGATCGAGGCGCAGGCCTTCGGTTTCCTGGCGGCGCGAGGTCTGAAAGGCCTGCCGCTCAGCTACCCCGCCACCACGGGGGTGCCGATTCCGATGACCGGGGGGATCATCGCGCGGCCGTGAGATCGATGCAGTTGCATCGATCTTGACAGTTCCATGCAGATGCATTTAATTGGATGCAGATGCATTGAATGCGAGGATTTGCGATGGTCGCCGCACTGAAGCTGATCAGCCACAAGCTTTGCCCCTATGTGCAGCGCGCGGTGATCGCGCTGACCGAGAAGGGCGTTGAGTTCGAGCGGATCGATATCGATCTCGCCAACAAGCCGGACTGGTTCCTGAAGATATCGCCGCTCGGCAAGACGCCGGTGCTGCTGGTCGGCGACACCGCGATCTTCGAATTCGCCGTCATCCTTGAATATCTGGAAGAGACCCAGCCCAGGCCGTTGCATCCCGCCAACGCGCTTGTCCGCGCCGAGCATCGCGGCTGGATCGAATTCGGATCGACCATCCTCAACGACATTGCGGGCTTTTATGCCGCAAAGGACGAGGCCACGTTCAAGGCCAAGACAACCCAGCTCGAAGCGCGCTTCGCACGGCTGGAGGCGCGCGTTGCCGCGTCGCCATGGTTCGACGGCGCCGAGTTCTCGCTGGTGGATGCGGTGTTTGGTCCGGTGTTTCGCTATTTCGATGTGTTCGATGACATCGCCGATTTCGGCATTCTTGCGGGCAAGCCGAACATCGCGCGCTGGCGCAGGCATCTGGCGGAGCGACCGTCAGTGCGCAACGCGGTGAGGGCGGACTATCCGGCGTTGCTGCGTGACTTCATCGACCGGCGAAATTCCTGGCTGTCGGGCCTGCAGGCGCAGGCTCGGACTGCTGCCTAGAGTTTCGGTTCTGATCAATCAGAACCGAAACTCTAGATTCTCTTTTGACGCATTTTCTTCACGCGAACCGGTATCCACTTCGCTCGAAAACGCTATGTCAGAGCTCTGCCGCCATTTTCGCAAGCGTAGCGATCGTATTCATGTTGCGCGCCGTTCCAGCCTTCGCGGCGGGTACGACCAGCTTTGATTGTCCCATGCCTTCGCCGTAGTGGACGTAGATCTCGCGGGCGCCCAATCCGATTTCTTCGTCCTTGCGGCCCTTGACGGCAGTAAGCGCATCTTTGGGTGGTGGCGCGTCGAGGAATATCGCGACCGTCCGGTTGCCCGCGGCCCTCGGAAACGGATTGTTCTTCAAGACAGCCTGCATCTCGGCCGCCGTGCGCGCCATGACGCCGACCGCCTTGCCGGCAAAGGCTTCGAGCCGTGCTTCCAGCGCCTTCTTCACCGCGGCTTCGGATTTACGGCTGGTGAACACGACATTGCCGCTGGCGATATAGGTGCGGACGCCCTCGAACCCGAGCGCCTCGCACATCGCCTTGAGCTCGCTCATCGGCAGCTTGCCGGTGCCCCCGACATTGACGGCACGGAGCAGGGCGACGAAGGCGGTCATGGCCAGTCGTCGCGCCTAGCGGACGTTGGCGAGCCGCATGTCGAGATAGCCGGTCACCGTTTCCATCAGCGGCTGCAATTTGCCGTCGAAGAAATGATTGGCGCCGGGGATGATCTGCTGGTCGATCACGATGCCCTTCTGCGTCTTTAGCTTCTCGACCAGCGTATTGACGTCCTTCGGCGGCACCACCGCGTCCTTCTCGCCATGCACGATCAGGCCCGACGACGGGCAGGGCGCGAGGAAAGAGAAGTCATAGAGATTGGCGGGCGGCGCGATCGAAATGAAAGCCTTCGACCTCGGGCCGGCGCATCAAAAGCTGCATGCCGATCCAGGCGCCGAAAGAAAAGCCCGCGACCCAGCAGGCGCGCGCCTCGGGGTTGATGGTCTGCGCCCAGTCGAGTGCGGAGGCCGCATCCGACAATTCGCCGGTGCCGTGATCGAACGATCCCTGGCTGCGGCCGACGCCACGGAAATTGAAACGCAGCACCGAGAATCCGCGATGTGCGAACGCGTAGTAGCACTGGTAGACGATCTGGTGATTCATCGTGCCGTGAAACTGCGGATGCGGATGCAGGATCATCGCGATCGGCGCGTTCTTCTGTTTCGCCGGATGGTAGCGGCCTTCGAGGCGGCCTGCGGGACCGGTGAAAATGACTTCAGGCATTGATGATCCTTGGAGGTGGCAACGGACGTGATCCGGTGGAATGCAGTTGATCAGGCGTCGTTGGGGCGATGCGCGGACAGCGCTCGGTGAATTGGTGGCCGCGTTCTAACATGAGGCGAGGGGCAAAAAGCAAGCATCTTGAACATCTCGAAGCTTGTTCAAGGTGTTAGCCTGCGATTGCCTGCAGACGCGGCGATCACCAATTGCGATAAGGCGGCGGAGCTGTTGGCAGGTGTGCCGCCCGAAGTGAGATAGGTAATATTGTACCTCAATGTCTGACCGAATCTATCTCGACTGGAATGCGACGACGCCGCTTCGCCCTGAAGCGAGGCAGGCGATGGCTGACGCGTGGGAGCTGAGCGGCAATCCGTCCTCGGTTCACAGCGAGGGCCGAAAGGCCCGGCGGCTGGTCGAAGATGCGCGGGCTGCGATTGCCGCGGCCGTAGGTGCGCGGCCTCAGGAGGTGGTGTTCTCCTCCGGCGGCACCGAGGCCAACGCGCTCGCGCTGACGCCGGGCTTGCGGCGCGGCACGGCACAGAAGGTTGAGCGGTTATTGGTGTCGGCCATTGAGCATGCCTCGGTGCTTGCGGGCGGGCGGTTTCGGCCCGAAGCGATCGGGACCATCAAGGTCACGGCCGCGGGCCTCGTCGATCTCGATCATCTCCGCGCGCAGCTTGCGGAAGGCCCGGCGGCGCTGGTGTCGGTGATGCTGGCCAACAACGAGACCGGCGCAGTACAGCCGGCTGCTGAAGTCGCCCGGATCGTCCATGACGCGGGTGGGTTGCTGCATGTCGACGCGATCCAGGCCTTCGGCAAAATCCCTTTTGATCTAAGTTCGACGGGAGCCGATCTTGTTACGCTTTCGGCACACAAGATTGGCGGTCCCAAGGGGGTTGGCGCGGTGGTTCTGGCCGATGACGTGCAGGGGCTGGAACCGCTGCTGCGCGGCGGCGGGCAGGAACTTGGTCGCCGGGCGGGCACCGAGAACGTCGCGGGGATTTCGGCCTTTGGCGCGGCCGCCAAGGCCGCGATGGAGGTTCTGGACGCCGACGCTTCGCGCCTGCGGAGCCTTAAACGCCAGCTCGAGGACGGGCTGAAGCAGACCCCCGGCATGATCGTGTTCTCGGAAGACGTGCCGCGGCTGCCCAATACCACGCTGTTTACGGTTCCCGGGCTCAGGGCAGAAACCGCCGTCATTGGCTTCGATCTCGCCGGTATTGCGGTATCGTCGGGTTCGGCCTGCTCGTCCGGCAAAGTTCAGCCTTCCCATGTGCTTGATGCTATGGGATTGGGAAGGGAACTGGCCCAGGGAGCGGTGCGGCTCAGTCTGGGCTGGTCTACCTCGGAGACAGACATTGAAATGACCCTCAAGGCTTGGCGAAAGCTCGCCGATGCCTTACTTAAGGGGGGACGAAACACGGCTTGAACGGTTCTAAGCGCGTTTCGTCAGAGATTTTTCGGGTTTTGGATTGATCCACCGCGGTCCTTGAAACCGCGAGCGGAGGATAGAATGCCAGCCGTCCAAGAGACAGTCGAGCGCGTCAGGCGCATCGACGTCGACCAATATCGATATGGGTTTGAGACGCTTATCGAGTCCGACAAGGCCCCCAAGGGGCTGTCGGAAGACACCGTCCGCTTCATCTCCGCCAAGAAGAACGAGCCGGCCTGGATGCTGGAATGGCGCCTGGAGGCCTATCGCCGCTGGCTGACCATGACCGAGCCGCAATGGGCCCGCGTCCACTATCCCAAGATCGATTACCAGGATCTCTATTACTACTCGGCGCCGAAGCCGAAGAAGACGGTCGGTTCGCTCGACGAGATCGATCCGGACATCCTCAAAACCTACGAGAAGCTCGGCATTCCCCTGCGCGAAGTCGAAGTGCTGGAAGGCGTCGTGCGGCCTGAGGGCCAGCGCAAGATCGCCGTCGACGCGGTGTTCGATTCGGTTTCGGTCGCGACCACGTTCCAGAAGGAGCTCAAGCAGGCCGGCGTGATCTTCATGCCGATCTCGGAAGCCATCCGCGAGCATCCTGAGCTCGTGCAGAAATATCTCGGCACGGTCGTGCCGACCTCGGACAATTATTTCGCGACGCTGAATTCGGCGGTGTTTTCCGACGGCTCGTTCGTCTACGTGCCGCCGGGCGTGCGCTGCCCGATGGAACTGTCGACCTATTTCCGCATCAACGAGCGCAACACCGGCCAGTTCGAGCGCACGCTGATCATCGCCGACAAGGGCGCCTACGTCAGCTACCTTGAAGGCTGCACCGCGCCGCAGCGCGACGAGAACCAGTTGCACGCCGCCGTCGTCGAACTCGTCACGCTCGACGACGCCGAGATCAAATATTCGACGGTGCAGAACTGGTATCCCGGCAACTCCGAAGGCGTCGGCGGCATCTACAATTTCGTCACCAAGCGCGGCGACTGCCGCGGCAACAATTCGAAGATCTCCTGGACCCAGGTCGAGACGGGCTCCGCCATCACCTGGAAATATCCGAGCTGCATCCTGCGCGGCGACAATTCGCGCGGCGAGTTTTACTCGATCGCGATCTCGAACGGTCACCAGCAGGTCGATAGCGGCACCAAGATGATTCACCTGGGCAAGAACACGACGCTCCAGGATCATCTCCAAGGGCATCGCCGCCGGCGTCTCGCAAAACACCTATCGCGGCCTCGTTACCGCACACCGCAAGGCGACCGGCGCGCGCAACTTCACCGCCTGCGACTCGCTTTTGATCGGCGACAAATGCGGCGCGCACACCGTGCCCTACATCGAGGCCAAGAATTCCTCGGCGCTGTTCGAGCACGAAGCCACCACCTCGAAGATTTCGGAAGACGTGCTGTTCTACTGCGTGCAGCGCGGCCTTTCCCAGGAAGAAGCCGTCGGCCTCGTCGTCAACGGCTTCGTCAAGGACGTGCTGCAGCAACTGCCGATGGAGTTCGCGGTTGAGGCGCAGAAGCTGATCTCGATCAGCCTCGAAGGGTCAGTTGGATAAATGGTCGTCATCCTGAGGCGCTTGCGAAGCAAGCCTCGAAGGATGACAGCCCAGACGAAAGATCATCCTTCGAGGCTCGCCGAAGTCGGCTCGCACCTCAGGATGACGAGAAGGATAGATGAGAATGTCACTACTTGAAGTCAAAAATCTGCAGGTTCGTGTCGAGGAGCGTGAGATTCTCCACGGCCTGTCGCTCACCGTAAACCCGGGCGAGGTGCACGCGATCATGGGGCCGAACGGCTCCGGCAAATCGACGCTGTCGCACGTCATCGCCGGCAAGCCCGGTTATGAAGTGACCGGCGGCGAGATCCTGTTCCGGGGCGAGGACCTCCTTGAGATGTCGCCCGACCAGCGCGCCGCCAAGGGCGTGTTCCTGGCGTTCCAGTATCCGGTCGAAATTCCCGGCGTCGCCACCATGAATTTCCTGCGTACCGCCCTGAATGCGCAGCGCAAGGCGCGCGGCGAGAGCGAATTCTCGACGCCGGACTTTCTGAAGAAAGTACGCGAGGTCGCGGCCCGGCTGAACATTCCGCAGGAAATGCTCCGCCGCGGCGTCAATGTCGGGTTTTCCGGCGGCGAGAAGAAGCGCAACGAGATCCTGCAGATGGCGCTGTTCGAGCCGAGCCTTTGCATCCTCGACGAAATGGATTCCGGTCTCGACATCGACGCGCTGCGGGTCGCGGCCGACGGCGTCAACGCGCTGCGTTCGCCGGACCGCGCGATGGTCGTCATCACCCACTACCAGCGGCTGCTGAACTACATCGTTCCTGATTTCGTGCACGTGATGTCGAAGGGCCGCGTCGTCAAAAGCGGCGGCAAGGAACTGGCGCTGGAGCTCGAGGCTTCCGGCTACGCCCAGTTCGAAGACGCGGCCTGACGAGGATTGCGGATTTAGTGATGAACGTTGCTTTGGCAAAAAACGAGACCGGACGCGCGCTGAGCGACAGCTTTGCGATCGCGCGCGACCGGCTTCCCGGCACCGGCAAGGTCGCCGCTGCGCGCAGCGCGGCCTTTGACGCCTATGCGCAGGCCGGCCTGCCGCATCGCCGGATCGAGGACTGGAAGTACACCGATCTGCGCGCGCTGATGCGCGAAGTGCTGCCGCTGGCGCCCGCGCCGGATGCGGCGGAACTGTCGCGCGCTGCGGCGGCCGCTGAAGCTGCACGCGATCGAACGGCGTGCGCCGGCTGGTGCTGGTCGACGGCGTGTTCGCGCCAAAACTGTCCGATCTCGGCAATCCTCGAGAAGGGCCTCGCCATTCGCACCCTGCGCGAGACGCTGGAAGCCGGCGACGCCGCGCTGCAGGCGCAGCTGTTCACGCCTGACAATGCCAATCCGATGGTCGCGCTCAACAGCGCGATGATGACCGATGGCGTGGTGATCGAAATCGCCGACGGCGTCGTGCTGACGCAGCCGCTGCAGATCGTCCATATTGCGAGTGCGGCAACGCCCGCGGCGATGTTCACGCGCTCGCTGCTGCGCCTCGGCAAGGATGCCGGTGCGACGCTGGTGGAAAGCTATATCGCGGCTGAGGGCGACGAAAGCCTATCAGGTCCATGACTCCCTGATCGTCTCGATCGGCAACAATTCACGCCTCGACCATGTGCGTCTGAACGAGGATGGCCGTGACGCCTTCAACATTTCCTCCGCCGTGGTGACGCTGGGCGCGCATGCGCATTTCAACACGTTTGGCATGATGTCGGGCGCCGGCGTCAGCCGCTACCAGGCGACCATCGCGTTCGCCGGCGAGGGCTCGCGGGTCGAGACCAACGGCGTCAATCTGCTCAACGGCAAACAGCATGCCGACACCACGCTGTTCATGGACCACGCGGTGCCGAACTGCGCCAGCCGCGAAATCTTCCGCGCCGTGGTCGACGACCGCGCCCATTCGGTGTTCCAGGGCCGCATCATCGTGCAGCCGCATGCGCAGAAGACCGATGCCAAGATGATGACGCGGGCGCTGCTGCTGTCCGACGATGCCGAGGCCGACAACAAGCCGGAACTCGAAATCTTCGCCGATGACGTCACCTGCGGTCATGGTGCCACCACCGGCGCGCTCGACGAGAGCCTGCTGTTTTACCTGCGCGCGCGCGGGCTTTCCGAGAAGGAAGCCCAGGCGCTCCTGATCCAGGCGTTCGTCGGCGAGGCCATCGAATCCATCGTCAATGACGATCTGCGCGAGCTTGCGATCGCAGCTGCGCAGCGCTGGCTGGAGGCGAGGGGATGAGCAACCATCCGGCAGTCAGGAACGGCGCCTATGACGTCGCCCGCGTGCGGGAGGATTTCCCGGCGCTCGCCATGAAGGTCTACGGCAAGCCGCTGGTCTATCTCGACAACGCGGCGTCGGCGCAGAAGCCGTTGGCCGTGCTCGACCGCATGACGGAAGCCTACAAAAGCGAATACGCCAACGTGCATCGCGGGCTGCATTACCTCGCCAACGCCGCGACCGAAGCCTATGAAGGCGGCCGCGCCAAAGTCGCAAAATTCCTCAACGCCGGGCGCACCGAAGAGATCGTCTTCACCCGCAACGCCACCGAGGCGATCAACCTCGTGGCGTCGTCCTGGGGCGAGCCCAACATCAAGGCCGGCGACGAGATCGTCATCTCGATCATGGAGCACCATTCCAACATCGTGCCCTGGCATTTCCTGCGGGAACGTCACGGCGCGGTGATCAAATGGGCGCCGGTCGACGACGAAGGCAACTTCCTGATCGAGGAATTCGAGAAGCTTCTGACCGACCGCACCAAGCTGGTCGCGATCACGCAGATGTCGAATGCGCTCGGCACCGTCGTGCCGGTCAAGGACGTGGTGAAGCTGGCCCATGCCCGCGGCATCCCGGTGCTCGTCGATGGCAGCCAGGCCGCCGTCCATATGGCGATCGACGTGCAAGACATCGACGCCGACTTCTACGTCTTCACCGGCCACAAGCTGTACGGCCCGACCGGCATTGGCGTGCTCTACGCCAAGCACGAACATCTGGTCGCGATGCGCCCCTATAATGGGGGCGGCGAGATGATCCGTGAGGTCGCGCGCGACTGGGTCACCTACGGCGATCCCCCGCACAAATTCGAGGCAGGCACGCCCGCAATCGTGGAATCGATCGGGCTTGGTGCCGCCATCGACTACGTCAATTCGATCGGCAAGGAGCGGATCGCCGCCCATGAGCACGATCTGCTGACCTACGCCCAGGATCGCCTGCGCGAAATCAATTCGCTGCGCCTGATCGGCACCGCACGCGGTAAGGGCCCGGTGATCTCCTTCGAGATGAAGGGCGCGCATCCCCATGATGTCGCCACCGTCATCGACCGCCAGGGCATTGCGGTGCGCGCCGGCACCCATTGCGTGATGCCGCTTTTAGAGCGGTTCAATGTCACAGCCACCTGCCGCGCGTCGTTTGGGATGTATAATACCCGTGAAGAAGTCGACCATCTGGCACAGGCGCTGATCAAGGCGCGGGAATTGTTCGCATGACCGATACGGCCGAAGTCAAGTCAGCCAATATGGAAACCGTCTCGGCGCTGCCGCCGGAGGAGACCGAGCGTCTCGGCTCCGAAATCGTCGCCGCGCTGAAGACGGTGTTCGACCCGGAAATTCCGGCCGACATCTACGAGCTCGGCCTGATCTACAAGGTCGATTTCAAGGACGACCGTAGCGTCGACGTCATGATGACGCTGACCACGCCGAATTGCCCGGCGGCGGGCGAACTGCCGACCATGGTGGAGAATGCCGTCGCCAGCGTTCCCGGCGTAGGCGTCGTCAACGTTAATCTGGTGTGGGACCCGGCCTGGACGCCGGACCGCATGTCCGACGAAGCCCGCCTCGTCCTCAATATGTGGTGATGGCTTAACTGGTTTGCGCGAAGATGACTGGCATTGATTTGCCGCTGGGATTGACCACATGACTGACATGACACCCGCAGCACCTGTACCCGCTTCCAAGCCGAAGCCGCGGCCGCGCCCGCAGGTCATGAAGCTGACCGAGGCTGCGGCGCAGCGCATCACGGAACTGACCCAGCGCGCCGATTCCGAGATCGTGGGGCTGCGCGTCGGCATCAAGAACGGTGGCTGCGCGGGGCAGTCCTACACGGTCGAATATGCCCACGAAGTCCGCCCCACCGACGAGGTGGTCGAGGACCGCGGCGTCAAGATCCTGGTCGATCCCAAGGCAGTGCTGTTCCTGCTCGGCACCGAAATGGACTACAAGGCCGACAAGATGCAGGCCCAGTTCATCTTCAACAACCCGAACCAGGTCTCCGCCTGCGGTTGCGGCGAGTCGGTGCAACTGACGGCGGCGAAGATTTAACCACCGTCGTCCCGGCGAACGCCGCGACCCATAGCCACCGCTGTTGCTATTGCGGACGGCGTTGACCATTTTGCCTACACGAGATGACACGGCCTATGGGTCCCGGCGTTCGCCGGGACGCCGCGTGGAGGCGTGAGCAACACATGGATCGCGATTTCCTGATCGACCTGTTTGCGGATTTCGGCCCGGTTACGATTCGCCGGATGTTTTCCGGTTACGGCATTTCCGCCGACGGCATCAACTTCGCGCTGGCGCTGCGCGCCGGACTGTATTTCCGCGCCGACGAGGTGACGATCCCGCAGTTCGAGGCGGAAGGTTCGCAGCCGTTTTCGTACCAGACCCGCACCAAAACCGTGACCGTGAATTCGTACTGGCAATTGCCGGCGCGGCTGTTCGACGATTCGGAGGACTTAAGCGTATGGGCGAGGGCAGCGCTGGCGGCCGCCCAGCGCGCGGCGTTGCGCAAGCGCCCGAAACCACGCAAGGCGGACAAGCCACCGGCCAAGAAGGTTTCCAAGAAAGCCTCGGCGAAAAAGCCGATGGCCAGGAAGAAGAAGCCGACGAAGCGGTCCTAGGCGACTTCGCTGCGCGCATCGGCAGCGTATTCGGGGTCGACTTCGCAGATCACGCGGTTACGGCCGTTGCGCTTGGCGGCGTAGAGGCAGGCGTCGGCGCGTTCGATCAGCGCGTCGGTGTCGTCTCCCGGTTTCAACATGGAGACGCCGACCGAGATCGTGACGCGGCCGAGAATCTCGCCGGTCGATTTCTTCTTCAGTTCCTTCGCCATCACCGCGCGGCGGATGTGGTCGGCGACCGTCAATGCCTGGCGCAGCGCGGTGTTGGGCAGCACGACCGCGAATTCCTCGCCGCCATAGCGGGCGGTGATGTCCTGGCCCTTGATGGTCTGCTTCAGCGACATGCCGACCAGCCGCAGCACCTGATCGCCGGTGAGATGGCCGTAGGAATCGTTGAACGATTTGAAATGGTCGATGTCGAACATCAATAGCGACAGCGGCTCGCCGCTGGCAAGCGCTGCCTGCACCGCCACCTCGATCGAGCGGTCGAAATATTTGCGGTTGCCAAGTCCGGTGAGCGGGTCGGTCAGGCTCTCGGCGCGGATCGCTTCCAGGCTGTGCTGGAGGTTGCTGATCTCGGTTTTCGACACCGACAGGCAGGTTTCCAGCGCCTTGTTGGTGTCGCGCATCTCACGGGTCGATTTGACGAGTTGGTTGACGACTGCCTTGATTTGATCGCGATCTTGCGCGGTTGAAAGCTTCTGGCTGGCGCCGCCCAGGGTGGCGTCGTAGCTCGCCGACATGTTGAGCGCCTCGGTGATCAGCTTCATCACGTCGTCGATCTCGCCGATCACGCGTGCACCGACCTTGTCGATGCGGTCGGAAGTCTTGATCTGCGACAGGTAGGTTTCGTAGATCTGCTCGAGATCGGCTTCGCTCAGCCTGCCGTTGCGCGCCAGCGTCTCGTTGATGATCTTGTTGAGGGGGGCATTGTAGCCGGTGGCGTAGACGTACCAGATTTCATAATTACGCGGCACAGCGGTTTGCCGAAGCGACTTGATCTGGCCCAACGCCACTTCGGCGAAAGCCATAGTGCGTTCGTGTTCGTCAAGCAGCTTCACCACTGACGCGTCCCCAAAATAGTAAGCAGCGCGTCGCGTTGCCCTGCAACAATGACTAAAATTATCGCTGCCACGTTAGGGGAGGAGAATGAACGCGGGGTAAACAGGGTTCCACACCTGGTCCTGCACTTGATGCAGGATGATACCTTTCGCGTGAAGAAAAAGCGCGTCGAAACAAAAGCTTCGGTTCTGATTCAATCAGAACCGATCATCATCTAGACACGCGCGCGAACCGGGCGCAGCAGAAACGCCGGCAGATGCGAGTGATCGGCGGGTTCCGATTCAGCCTCGCGCTGGGCGCGGCGCGGCTCGGGACGGCCGATCGAAGGTACGCGTGAGGGTGTCGCGGGGGCGGGCGGTTTGAATGTCTCAGCGGAGGCCTGCGGCTGAGGACCGGCATTGCGGCCGGCACCCTTGGCATGGCGGGGCTCGCGCTCGGCGCGCGGTTCGCCCTCGCCGTGGCGCGGCTCGCGCTCCCGGCGCGGCTTGCGGCCGCCGCGTGAACCTTCCTTGGCGCCCTGCCTGGAGCCTTCGCGCGAACCTTCCCTTGCGCGGGATTCGCGCGGCCGGTCGGTATCGCCGGTGGATTCCGACTGTACGGAATAGTCGCCTTCGGCGGGCGGAATCGGTTGTCCGATCAGCCGTTCGATCGCGGCAATCGATTTGCTGTCGAGCGGCGTGACGATCGAGATCGCGGTGCCGGAGCGGCCGGCGCGGCCGGTACGGCCGATGCGATGCACGTAATCATCGGCATGATGCGGCACGTCGAAATTGAAGACATGGGTGACGGCGGGAATATCGAGGCCGCGCGCGGCCACATCGGAGGCCACCAGCAATGGGATATCGCCCTTGCGGAATTGATCGAGCGCGGCGGTGCGGGCCGATTGATCCATGTCGCCATGCAATGCGCCGACGCTGAAGCCGTGCTTCTGCAGCGATTTGTAGACAACAGCGACTTCGCGCTTGCGGTTGCAGAAGATGAGCGCGTTCTGCAGGTCCTTGGCGTCGCGCAGCAGGCGGCGCAGGATCTCGCGCTTCTCGTGGACCTCGCGCCCGGCGGGGACCTGGAATTGCGATACGCCCACCGCCGTGGTCGCGGGCTTTGAAACCTCGATCCGCGCCGGATTGTGCAGGAAGGTCTCGGTGATGCGGCTGATCTCCGGCGGCATCGTCGCGGTGAAGAACAGGGTTTGCCGCGTGAACGGTACCAGCTTGCAGATGCGTTCGATGTCGGGAATGAAGCCCATGTCCAGCATGCGGTCGGCTTCGTCGATGACAAGCAGTTCGACGCCGGTGAGCAAGAGGCCGCCGCGCTCGGTGTGGTCGAGCAGTCGGCCGGGGGTTGCGATCAGAACGTCGACGCCGCGCGTCAGTTTACTGTCCTGGTCGCCGAACGAGACGCCCCCGATCAGGAGCGCGACGTTGAGTTTCTGCCCGGCGCCGTATTTGTCGAACTGTTCCTTGACCTGGGCGGCGAGTTCGCGGGTCGGCTCCACGATGAGGGTGCGGGGCATCCGTGCCCGGGCGCGGCCCTTTTCCAGCATGGTGAGCATGGGCAGGACGAAGGCAGCGGTCTTGCCGGTACCGGTCTGGGCGATGCCGAGAACGTCGCGGCGCGCCAGAACGAGAGGGATCGCCTGTTCCTGAATGGGGGTAGGGGTGGTGTAGCCGGTGGCCGCAACTGCGGCGAGCACCTTGTCGGAAAGACCGAGATGGGAAAAAGACATTGAGCCTCTAGTCGACACCGCCGTTCGGAATCGAGGGTAATAGGCTGTCGCGTTCAACCCCGAAACGGCGCGCTTTAAAAAGCTGGGGGCTCTGACTTACGCTGACGAGCGGCTAACCTTTGGGAATCGCGTGTCGATCCAAGGCCGCGTTGAGCCGGAACATAGGCGCGAAACGGCCAAAGTCAATCTGGGAACTCGCCAAATGACCGAAAAAGCTTAATGTTTTCGCATAAATGACGGCCAAAGCGTCATTTGGGTGTCAAATCAGTTGTGGCAGGCAGTGCCCGGAAATCCAATGAACCGTGGGCAACGGCCTGTCGACTATGGCATGAGAAGTCTTGGCAGGCCCCGAATATGGCGTGGCCTGAATTACCAATCGTGTTGCGGGGAATTCGATGAAGGGTTGGCACTCCACACTGATCGCGATGGCGAGCGCAGCGGGAATATTCTTGGCGTTCGCCGCCCCTGCCTATGCCGCAAAGCGCGTTGCGTTAGTGATCGGCAACAACGACTATAAGAACGTTCCCAAACTGCAGAAGGCGGTCAACGACGCCCGCACCATGGGCGACACGCTCAAGCAGCTTGGTTTCACCGTGATGGTGGCAGAGAACCAGACCCGCCAGGCGTTCAGCCAGAGCCTGCTCGCCTTCGACAAGGCGGTCGACAAGGGCGACACCGCGTTCTTCTTCTATGCCGGCCACGGCTTTGAAATCGCCGGCCAGAATTTCCTGCTGCCGACCGACGTGCCGGCGGCAACCGAAGGCCAGGAAGAGCTGGTGCGCGACGCTTCGATCCTCGCCGACCGCGTCATCGAGCGGCTGCAGAACAAGGGCGCACGTACCGCCATTCTGGTGTTCGACGCCTGCCGCAACAATCCGTTCGAACGCTCCGGCACCCGCGCGGTCGCCGGCGGCGGCGGGCTGGCGCCGATGACGCAATTGCCGGAAGGCGTGTTCTCGGTGTTCTCGGCAGGGCCGCGGCAGACCGCGCTCGACCGCCTGTCGAACAATGACGACAATCCGAACTCGGTGTTCACCCGGACCTTCGCCAAGGAGCTGACGCAGCCCGGCGTCAACCTCGTGCAGGTCGCCCAGCGCACGCGCCGGCTGGTCAGCGAAATGGCCGAGACCGTCAACCACAAGCAGATCCCGGTCTATTTCGACCAGATGGTCGATGACGTGTTCCTGAACGGCGCCGTGAAGGGCGCGCCGGAAGTTGCCAAGGAAATAAAACCCGCCGAGCCGTTGCAGAAGGTCGCAGCACTGCCACCGGTGCAGCGGCTTGCGCCGCAAAAAGAATCCGTCAACGCGCCGATCGCGCTGTTCTCGCGCCACAATGGCGGCTGGACCGTGGTGTTCTCGATCGTCGATCCGACGCTCGGGATTTCCTGGCGGATGGGGGAAACCGGCGATTTCCGTGAAACCGGATTCAACGACACGCTCGATTCGCGCACCCGCAAGCGGATGCCGAATCCCTCGATCGAACTTCCCGCGGATGCGCCGGCGGCCACCATCCAGGTGCGCTATGTCGACATCAATGGTGAAATGCAGGGGCCGTTCCCGATCCGGTTCGATCCGGAAGCCGCCCTCATTCGCGACCAGCGCAAGATCCTCGACATGACCGCGACCAGCTGGCTGTCGTTTCGCGAGTTCAACGGGCTTCTGGTCTATTACACGCATCTGATGTCGTATCGCTGCGCGATCCGCGAGGTGCGTGTCGGCATCGACAGCACGGTGCCCGACAAGGTTTTGAAAATGCCGCCCTGCGACCCCAGGGATCCAAGCGTCATTCCGCACGACGCGCAACCCTATCTCAAGCTCGCGCCCGCAACCAAGTCGGTTTCGGTGGAGCTGACCTACCGCGACGGCAGCGTGTCCGAGATCAAGAGCTTTCGGCGCTAACTTCACTGTTACGCGCCGGATTGACGTTACAATCCGGCTCCCGCGAGTTCGGCCATGAACGCAGGCAGTTTTTCGCAACCGTCAGGGCGCACGATCAAGGTCCGCTGCTGCATCGTCGGCGGCGGTCCCGCCGGCATGATGCTGGGCTATCTGCTGGGCCGGGCCGGGATCGATGTCGTGGTGCTGGAGAAGCACGCGGACTTCTTCCGCGATTTTCGCGGCGACACCGTGCATCCCTCGACCCTGCAGGTGATGGACGAACTCGGGCTCAGCGACGGATTCCTGAAACTGCCGCATCAGCGGTTGCAGAAGATGGACGGGATGTTCGGTGGCACGTCGGTGCGGATCGCCGATCTCTCCAGGCTGAACGCCAAATTTCCCTTCATTGCCTTCATGCCGCAGTGGGACTTTCTCAATTTCCTGCGCGAGAGCGGCAAGAAATTCGCTTCGCTGAAGGTGATGATGAGCGCCGAGGCGACCGATCTGATGCAGGACGGCGACCGGATCGCAGGCGTGAGGGCGAAGACGCCGGAGGGCATGATCGACATCGAGGCCGATCTCACCATCGCCTGCGACGGCCGCCATTCGCTGGTGCGCGAGCGCGCAGGCCTTGCGGTCGAGGAGATCGGCGCGCCGATGGATGTGTTGTGGTTTCGCGCCGGCAAGCGCGCCAACGAGACTGAAAGCGTGTTCGCCCGCGTCGATCCCGGCAGCATGATGGTGACATTCGATCGCGGCGATTACTGGCAATGCGCCTATGTCATCGCCAAGGGGCAATATGATGCGGTGAAGGCGAGGGGGTTGCCGGCGTTGCTCGACGACGTCGCGCGCATGGCGCCGATCCTCAAATCCGGTCTTGCGGACGTCAAAGGCTGGGATGACGTGAAGCTCTTGACGGTTGCGATCAATCGCCTGACGCGCTGGACCCGTCCGGGACTGCTGTGCATCGGCGATGCCGCGCATGCGATGTCGCCGATCGGCGGGGTCGGCGTCAATCTCGCGGTTCAGGATGCGGTCGCGACCGCCAATCTGCTGGCGGCAAAACTTGTCAGCGGTTGCCCGCCGGAGGACGAACTCGACGCGGTGCGCCGGCGCCGCGAATTTCCGGTGCGGATGACGCAGCGGATGCAGGTGGTGGCCCAGAACAACATCGTCAGCGCGGCGCTGAAGCCGGGCGGCGCGCCGCTGAAGGCCCCGTTCGCCGTGCGGCTGATCACGGCGGTGCCGTGGCTGCAGGGCATCACGGCGCGTTTCATCGGCCTCGGCGTGCGTCCCGAGCATGTGCATTCGCCGGAACGCGCGTGAGCTAAGCAAATATCAAGGATAACAACTGGTTTAAGTAACCATGCAAAGTTGCGCTACTGCAACAGCGCGCAAGGATTCGATGCTGCGTGCCGGCGATTCGACGCTGGCGACGGGACTGATTCAGAATTGGTAAGTTGTTGCCGAGCAAGTTTGCACCAGCAAAAAGCAAAGGGTGCAAAAATGACTCAATCAAAACTGATGGCCACGCTGGCGTTCACCGCGGCACTTGGAGTTGGCGCTGCTTCGGCTGCCGATCTCGGCGCGCGACCCTACACCAAGGCGCCGGTGTTCGCTGATCCGCTCTTCAACTGGGCGGGCTTCTATGTCGGCGGCAATGTCGGCGGCGCGTGGACCACGGAGCAATGGGTGAACAGCGCGAATACGACGCTGTTCGGCGACCTGAACCCCGGCCAGGGATTCCGCCAGCGCGGATCGGGCATCTTCGGCGGCGGACAGATGGGTTATAACTGGCAGGCCTCGAACTACGTGTTCGGTCTCGAGGGCACCATCGCCGGCCTCGACAACCGCGGAACGTTGCTCAACACGGTCTTCGGTGCCGGACTTGACGATCGGTTTAGCTGGCGCGCCGACTGGATGGCGACCATCACCGGCCGGGCTGGTTACGCCGTCAGCAACAACCTGTTCTACGTGAAGGGCGGCTATGCCGGCGTGAACAACCGCCTGTCGGTCGTCGATGCGGTTCCGCTGACCGGTAGCGGTTCGCAGACCCAGTGGCACAATGGCTGGACCGTCGGCGCCGGCTGGGAATACGGCATCACCCGGAACTGGATCGTCGGACTCGAATATGACTACGCGGCTTTCGAGAACAAGAACTATCAGCTCGCCGGTGCGTCGGCCGGCATCTACACCTTCGCTGCAAAGCCCCGCGACATTCAGTCGGTGGTCGCTCGTCTGAGCTACAAGTTCGACTGGCCGCTGGCCGCGCGGTACTGAGCTTTACCTTTCGAACCGACGAGACAAAGCCCCGGCGCCGGCCGGGGCTTTTTTGTTGTCGAGCAGTTGAAAGCAGGCGTTGGCGCTAGCCCATGATCGAAAAGCCGCCGTCGACGGGAATCGCCGTGCCGGTGACGAAATCGGAGGCCGGCGAAGAAAGAAACACGGCAATGCCCGCAAAATCGTCGATTCCACCCCAGCGCGCCGCCGGCGTCCGCGCCAGAACGCGGTCGTGCAGGCCGTCGATCTGCTCGCGGGCGCGCTTGGTCAGGTCGGTGTCGATCCAGCCCGGCAGCACCGCATTGGCCTGGATGTTGTCGACCGCCCAGGCGCAGGCGCAGGAGCGCGTGAACTGCACGATGCCGCCCTTGCTGGCCGCGTAAGCCGGCGTGAAGCTGGCGCCGAAGATCGACATCATCGAGCCGATATTGATGATCTTGCCGCCGCCGCCGGCCTTCATCGCCGGGTAGACCGCCTGCGAGCACAGGAAGGCGCTGGTGAGGTTGGTCTGGATCACGCTGTTCCACTCCGCGAGTTCGAGCGTATGCGGCGGCTTGCGGATGTTGATGCCGGCGTTGTTGACGAGGATGTCGATGCGGCCGAGCTCGCGGCCGACGCGGGCGGCCATGGCATCGACGGCGGACTTGTCGGTGACGTCGGCGACCACGGAGATCGCCCTGGCGCCGCCGCGTTCGAGCTCGGTGACCGCGGCGAGCGATTTTGCTTCGTTGCGCCCGACGATCGCGACCGCGGCGCCTGCTTCCGCCAATCCGCGGGCCATGCCGAGCCCGATGCCGCCATTGCCCCCGGTGACGATGGCGACCTTGCCGCTGAGGTTGAACTGTCCTGTTTTCATGGTTTTTGTCCGTTGTTGTTGTTGACGCGTGGGCGATCAGCTCTTGCCTTGCCAGATCAGGATCAGGCCGACCGCGCCGAGCACGGCGCCATAGCCCGCCCATTGCAGCTGATTGATCATGAAGCTTTGCGGCGGCCAGGGAAACGCGCCAGTACCCTGGCCGATCCACAGCAGCCCGATGGCGAGCGCGAGGAATCCAACGATCAAGAGCGCTCTGGCCATGGATCTCCCCCTGTTGCCGCTTGAAACGGCTTCGTGGACGCGCTTGGCGACGGTTATCGGGAAACCATTGCAAAGGACGACCTTGGCTGTCGATCGAATACGATGCCGGTGAGCGCCGCAAGGGCGGAATGATCCGGAGCCAGAGCGGTTAGGGGGCCGTCATGCACCGCAGATGCATCGTTCTGAGGCTGGCGCCGGCGGCCGCAGCCATCGGCGCTTTACACCTGCTGGTCACGGGCAGCGGATCTGCGCGCCTTCGGCCCCACCATGGCGCCGTTGGAGAGATCGCGGCGGTGATGGCTTCATGTCACAATGCACAAAAAAGCCCCGGGCGAAGCCGGGGCTTTTGAGCTGCTGATCTAGCAGAGATCAGTACTTCGCAACCACCGGGCCACCCCAGTTGAAGCGGTAGACCAGCGCGGTGCTGATCGTATTCACCAAGGGCTTGAAGTTGATGTCGCGGCCGTTCGACAGGTTGGTACCATCGAACAGTTCGCTGACGTTCCTGTTGCCGAGATAGGAGAGACGATATTCGGTCTTCATGAACCAGCCAGGAGCGCTGATGCCGAAGATGTTCAAGTTGTTCTCGACGCCGCCGCCGACGAAGGCGCCACCGGTATTGAAGCTATTGGTGTGCAATCCGGACGGGTTGCCAGTTGCGCCGATCAGCAAGGTGCTGCCCGACCAATAGGTCCCGGTGTAGCCGGCGTTGACGTAGGACAGGACGTTCGGAGCAACGAGGTAGCCGAGGCGAGCGCCGACGGCCCATGCGCTGTTCATCTTTTCCGAACCGGTGATGCCGAAGCCGAGATCCTGGATCGAACCCTTCAGGCCGCCGAACTGGCCATCGGCGAACACGCCGAACACCCACGACGGGCTTGCCTGCCAGTCATAACCGGCACCGACCGTGCCGTACCAGCCATCGCCGCCCAACTTGGTATTGGTGCAGATAATGCAAACGCCAGTTGCGGTGCTCTGGACGCCGTTGTTGGCATCCCAGATGCCGCCGCCGAAGCCACCGAAGAGGTAAAAGCCGGTCCAGCTATAGGCCGGGGCCATCGCCACCGGTGCCTTCGAATAGGGGCGACCCATGTCGGCCGCCGAGGCCGATCCGGTCAGCGCGGCGATTGCAGTCAGCGCCAGAATGATTTTCTTCATCGTCAATTCCTCAGTCCTTTAGGCGCTCGAAACCGACCGCCTGATGGGTGCGCATGCACCCAATTCCCACATCCACTGTCAGGACTATACGTGGTTCCGTGCAAAATGCTGTTGCGCCCACAGCACACCCGCCCGAAAACGAATGGCGGAAAAACACCGGAAAAACGTGCGTTTTCGGCGATGGCCGGGCCAATTTGGGCGTCAGCGGGAGGAAAACGGTACTATGGCCCTGTCAGCCAGGGCAGGATCGGCCCGGATCAGGTCGAGCACCGTTTTGAAGGGCAGCCGGCAGCTCCGCCGGAGGAAGGAGGGGTGGCCCGAGGATGATCGGCGCAGCGGCAGCAGGGCCGGACACAAAATCGCGAAAACAACCCCATGCAAAGTAGAATGACCACGGCGCGCAGCACCTGCGCTGCGCCGGATTAACGGGTACGGACGCCCCTGTGCTTACCCGGTTACCTCTACACGTCCAGCAGGTCGTCGCTGGCGAATTCCGCCCTGTCGGTGATGAAGGCAAACCGGGCCTCGGCCTTGGCGCCCATCAGCCGCTCGACCGAATTGGCGGTGCCTTCGCGGTCGTCGGCCAAAAGCACCACGCGCAGCAGCGTCCGCTTGGCCGGATCCATCGTGGTTTCCTTGAGCTGCGCCGGCATCATCTCGCCCAGGCCTTTGAAGCGTCCGATTTCAACCTTGGCGTTGGCATTGAACTCGCTCTTCAGGAGCGCGTCCCTGTGGGCATCGTCGCGGGCGTAGACCGTCTTGGCGCCGTGGGTGAGGCGATAGAGCGGCGGCACCGCCAGATAGAGATGGCCCTCGTCGATCAGTCGCGGCATCTGTCGGTAGAAAAACGTGATCAGCAGCGAGGCGATGTGCGCGCCGTCGACATCGGCGTCGGTCATGATGATGATGCGGGTATAGCGGAGATCTTCCTCGCGATAATGCGCCAGCGTGC
>CAVUNH010000018.1:0-58543 GCA_963742665.1 uncultured Alphaproteobacteria bacterium | reverse complement strand
CCTAAGCTCACCGTTGTCGGCGCGGATAATGCGAAACTGCGCAACGAATTCCCGTTGCTTCTTGAGAATTGCTTGATAGCACTGGCATGAACTCGCGCCAAATCTTCCGGATGCACAAGTCGGCGGCTAATTTATCGCGCGACAACGCCAAAGTACTCTCGGGCAGACCCATAATGGTCGCACATCCGGGAGACAGATTGACTAGCCCTGTCGCAAAGTCGATGGCGAAGCTGCCAACTCGAGCGATCTTACTAGCGAGGTCGAGTTGCGTATTGCGCTCGGCCAATGCGAGCTCTGCCAGCTTGCGCTCAGTGATGTTGCGTGTCAGGCCTTTGACACGCAAGAGCTGCCCCGTGGGGTCGAATTCCGCCCTTGCCGTCTCCTCAAGCCATATTTGCGTGCTGTCCGATGGCTTGAAGCGGAAAGACAAGGCGTACGTAGGCTCGCTAGGATGGAGTTCGCGTATACATGCTCTGAAACGATCACGATCGTCGGGATGGACCCACCTAAAGAAATCGTTGCGTCGTGAAGCCGTCATGCCAGCATCAAACCCGAGAATACCGGCAGCGTTCTCGCTTCTCTGAGTTGTGCCCGTCTTGGCGTCCCATTCGAAGGCTACAACCCCACCAGCTGCCAATGCGTCCGCCAACCGAGCTTTGCTCTCGGCAAGAAACACTTCGCCGCGACGCCTATCGGCGAATAGCGCGGCGAGAACCAGCGTCAACAGGGTGACAAGCAAGACGATGGTTTGCACAGCGAGCATACGATCCCCAGAGGGATGCCTGTGTCTCCAAAATGACCAAGGTTGAATGTTATTGACCAAACGGGCGCCGAAACGACAACAAACGCAGCTCCGGCAGCGAATACGGGCCGGCAACGTACGGCAATCCATAAAAGCACGGGGAAGACGAGGATTACAGGCAGCGCTGTCGACCAGGGTCCTTGTTGCAGTGAGATCCACAAGCGCACTCAACGCGGCCAACGTCACGATGCCGACCACCCCTTCGATGATCTCGCGACGCGGGGGAATTTGCGGACAGCGTCGAGCTGTTCCGACCAGCAGCGGAGCGACCATCACTCAATCCCGAGCAGACAGGAGGCAAACCATATCCTCCACACAATCAAAGGGGATGCTGTTGATTGGAAAAGGGCGATAGCGAGCGTCGCACCCATTGCTCCAATCGCCGCTCCAACCGTGCTCGCCACCAAGAACCCAAGTACCTGCGGTACATCCCCTAGCTGAAATGCCCTGCCGAACCAGCGTTCAATCAGCCCAGCCGTAGAAGCACCTGACCCGCATTAACAATGCCAAAAGCAACAGCGAGCCAGACGGTCTTGCCAATCAAGACATTGGAAACGACGGTCGCGACCACTACTCCAGCCGAGACTGGCAAGCGCGCCCTGGGCCCCCACACAATCAGCGCGCCTACCGAGATGCCCGCGGCCGGCCAGAGAAGACGGATGTACCTGTGTTGGCACGCAGGGCCAAGCCGAGCCAAGCCGCCATGAAATAGGCGACGCCGACCACGACGGCAAGACTAATTACGCCAAGCCTTGGTTGGTACGTATTGTCGAATGAGATCCTTTCCACGCTGCTCTTCATCTGAAGCAAGCGAAATGTGCAACGTACCGCCCCGACGCGTGACGGGAGACGAGGATCCCTTCTCCGCCATCAGGCTTTCTCTGTTGTCAAGGTGCTCGAAAAGACCCTGAGTGAGCTAGCGACAAGATATGCTCAAAGGTCGAAGAGAGCCGACCAGATGATCGATTTAGGCCCTTTGGGCGCGCATTGTTGCCGCAACCGCTCGGTCTGAAAGTGGCACGGAACTGCCGTTTTCCGCGCTGCAGCGATTTCGTCCGGAATCGGAGGGTCAACTGACGTTCAGCGGACGTGACCGCGAGGGCCGTTCGTGACCCATCTCTGCCGTTGCCCGTGGAATCGGCGTTCGCGGAGTTGGCCGTGCTGCCGCCGGCGACGGTGATCGTCGCCATGCAGCGCCTTGTCGACGAACAGTTTGGTCGACGTGGACGCATGCCCGACGCGATATCGCTTCGGGGCGTTGAACGGGACTTCAACGACCCTCTTCGCCCGCGATGAAGCGATCGGTGGCGCGGGTGGGCAGGCCATCGATGCTGCGTGTCCGACCCGACATCTTCTTCACCCAAGCAGCCGGATCGGCTTGCCGGTGGTATTTGGTCAGCGTGACGCGCTCGCGATCGAACGCCATGAACGGCACGCCCCAGCCGCAGCTCGTCTGCACGCTCTCGACGTCGATCAGGAAGATCTGGCGGGTGCCGGGCAGCAGTGTGAACTTCGGCGCCAGCGCGGCCCAGCCCGCGTCTTGCGGCAGCACCGGTCGTCCCCGGCCGTAGATCGCCAGGATCAGTGCAGGCTGCTCGAAGTTGCAGAACATAATGGTGATGCGGCCGTCAGCAGCCGATGTGCATGCGTCTCGTTTCCCGAGCCGCCGAGATCGAGGTAGCCGACCTGGCGCTGACCGAGCACGCGAAAGCAGTCGAGCCCCTCGGCGACAGGTCGATCCGTCCGTCGGCTGCCGCGGTCGCCACGAAGAAAACAGGCTGCTTGCCGATCATCTCGACATGGCGGTCATTCAGGGCTTCGGTGAATTCGGCCATCGGCTCGATCCTTCTGCGGGGCGCTGCAGATCATGACCGACACGAGGCGCTCCCCGAAGTGGTCGGCGCCGATTTCGTAGCGGCCAATCGCGGTCGGAGAACACTCGCCACAAAGTTGTGCATCTGCGCAAGCTCTCGGACCAATCGGTTGCCCGCATGCGTGCGAGGGACGGAAGCTGGCTCTTCAGGATGTCCCCTAGTCCTTCGGTAGCGACAACCCTTACGAGCGCTGGTTTTGCGTCTCGCTCGACCCTCACCTCCCGGCCGTTCTCGGCAATTCGGTAGTTCGACTGCCTTCGGGGGAAGAAGCAGTGGTCCAGTCAGGGCAAGGTGGCTCGAGGCTCGACGGCTCCGCCGATGCAGAAATGAACCATGTGCGCGACAGCCTCGGCACTGTGGAAGTCACCGAATGCCGCAGTGGCTTCCTTGCCGGCGTACATTCGGGCCATTCCAGCGCCACCAGGGTGATGGGGTGCCCACTTCGGTGATGTCGTAAACTTTTCCGAGATGATGATCCAGCAGTCGTCTCGGGTGTTGTGCAGGGCGACCTCTTCGCGCGTGACGGGGCGTGTACCCTTGGCGGGAGGATCCGGCATCCAGAGCTTGCGGGTGATCGCGGCGTAGTCGGCCTTGGCGGCTCGGCGGAAGTCCCACGGTCCTAGTCTCTTGGGAGGCAATTCGGTGCCGATATTGCGGGCGTCGTACAGGCGTCCCCAGAAGTCGTCCTCGCCGCCGCGCTTGTCGTGGGCAAAGGCTGGGCTGACCCGTTCGTTGACCGTCTTCAGTAGCGCCTTCTGTTCAGCGGTGTCCTTGGCCCGCAAGTGATCGAAGGCGAATTTGGAGGCCGAGTTGGAAACGGTGGCGCGGTAATGCCGCACGCGTTCGTAGTGCAATAGCGCTGTAGCCACATCGCGGCCGTGCAGGGCGAAGGCGCTAGCGAGCGCGGCGGCGTCCTCGAAGGACTGCGCGGCGCCTTGGCCAAACGTGGGAAGCATCGGGTGCGCCGCGTCCCCGAGCAGACAGATGCGGCCCTGCACCCAGGTTTCGAGCGCGTCACGATCATCAAGGCCCCACTTCGTGGGGCGAACGATCGCCCCCGCCAGAGCAGACAGGTCGTCTCTACTGGCGCTGCCCGTGAATGCCTCGCCCACCTCGCGAAGGATCTCTTCCTGACTGACGGGAAACCAGTCGCCCTCCTCCTGCTCGAACGCGGCAGAGCAATACGTGGCTCTGTCCTACTACTTGGCTAGATTCTCGTATTGCTGATCTCAACAGTGAAGCTGCCGCGACAGGAGGTCGACGGTCCGACGAAAAGCGCTACGTTTTGCCAGCGAAATCCGGTGTGCGGCACTGGCGGCCTTCATTGTCGACTTTGCCTCATCCCGGCTCGAGTATTTCTCACTACTGCCGCGTCCGCGTTGTTGCTGAGATGTCGTGTCCCGGCCGAAAGCAATGCGCCGGATAGGGGGAAACATGTCGATCAATAGTGAGACACACGCTTCGGAATATGACGGGGCCGGCTTCGACGCCCACGGAATCGAACCGGTACCGGTGGCGCACCGCACATCGTCGCCGTTCGACCAGTTCTGGATCTGGACCGGGGCAAACATCGCCCCAATCAACTGGGTGCTCGGCGCCTTGGGAATTCAGCTCGGTCTCAGTCTGCTGCAAACGCTCGCCGTCATCGTCATCGGCAATCTGCTCGGCGCCGCGCTGTTCGGCACCTTCTGCCTCATGGGCCACCGGACAGGCGCGCCGCAAATGGTGCTGGCCCGGCTGGCCTTCGGCCGCCGCGGCGCGTACCTGCCGGCTTTGGCGCAAGTGCTGATGCCGATGGGATGGGTTGCGATCAACACCTGGATCGTACTCGACCTTTGCATTGCCGCATTCGACCGGATGGGGTTGAGCGGCGGCCCGGAACTCAAATATCTGATCGCGGCGGTGGTCATGGTGCTGCAGATCGGCATCGCGGCGTGGGGCTTCAACGCCATCAAATATTTCGAGCGCTACACCATGCCGGTTATTCTTCTGATCATGGCAAGCATGACCGCGCTCGCCTTCCTGCGTATCGATATCCAGTGGAACACCTCGGCCGCGACCGGCGCGAAGACATTCGCTGCGGCGAGCCAGCTGATGACGGCAATCGGTATCGGCTGGGGCATTTCATGGCTGGCTTACGCCTCCGATTACACCCGTTTCACCAAGCCGGCGCTCAGTGCCGGCAAGGTTTTCCGGGCGACGTTTCTCGGCATGTTCGTTCCGACCGTCTGGCTCGCCTTCCTCGGCGCGGCGATTGCGTCCAGCGGTACGGGATCCGACCCGGCAAAACTAATCGTCGCCGCATTCGGCGTGATGGCGTTGCCCGTTCTGCTTGTCCTTGTGCACGGCCCGATCGCAACCAACATCGTCGTGATTTATTCGGCGGCATTGTCGAGCCTGGCGCTGGATGTCCGCTGGCCGCGATGGATCGTGTCCGTGATCTCCGGAGTCATCGCAAGCGTCATTCTCTATTTCTTCCTGCAATCGGGAGACTTTGCCCATGCCTTCGACAACTTCATGATTGCCATGGTGGTCTGGGTCAGTCCGTGGGCTGGAGTCGCGCTGGCAGACTACTTCCTGGTCCGACGCGGGAGGGTGGAGATTGGAGAGCTCTATGCCACACCGGACACCAGCCGCTATGGCGATGTGAACTGGGCGGGTGTCATCTCGTTCGCACTTGGGCTGATCGCGGCCTGGGCCTTCCAGATGGGCACGATCACAATCATGCAGGGACCGCTTGCGCTGGCGACAGGCGGTGTCGATCTGTCCTGGCTGACCGGCATGATCGCGGCCGGCGCCAGCTATCTCGTGCTGCATCCGCTGCGCGGACGACCGGTCGCGTCCACCGGCCAGCCATCGGCAATCGACGCATTTCCGGGCGATGTGGAATCCTCGTCGCCGTAAGGCATGACCGACCCATGTGGTCTTGACCTCACGATATGCACATCTGCGGCACGCTCCTCTTGCAGCGTGTCGCTTTCCCTAAATCGATGACGGGGAAAGCATATTGTAGGCGTCCAGCCGGGCGACGACCGCCAGGCGTTCAGCGTGGATGGCTTCAGCCCTCAATAATACGCCCGCAAATAATCCGCGACGCTGTCGGGCTGGTTGAGGTTGTTCCAGTCATAGGGATCGCCGTACAGCAAGGCGCTGGCCTGGGTCTTGTAGTCAGGCGCGACATTGTCGGGCTGATCGACGGGCTTGGCGAGAATGTCGCGGTAATCCCGGTAATTTGCCTCGGTGCCGATGAAGATGCAGACGCAATGGTTCGGCTCGGCATAGAGGTAACGCACCGTGCCGCCGTCGCGGTGAACCACGAAGCGATGCGGCGGCAGCGCGTGCATTGCCTTTTTCCCCGCCGCGTCATTGGCGAGCTGGACGCGGAATACGGCCGAGGACAAATAAAAGCTGTTCTTGTCGAGGAACGGCTTGCTCGGCACTTCGAGGGCTGCGAGCAGCGACGCGCACAACAACAGCGCGATCGCCGGCACCGCGCCGAATGCTTTCTTGCCCCGCGCGCGGGACACAGGCGGCGGGGTCGCCGAAACCAAAATCATCAATCAAATCCTTTCAACTGCCAAAATTCGGCTCGGCGGGCTCCGCTACCGACGCATCGCGCACCCAGCCCTCGTGCTCAAGCTTGATGTGCTGGATCGCCACCGCGGTCGCGTTGGCGTCGAGATCGGGCAGCGCCTGATATTCCGATACCCAGCAGCGAAACACCTTGTAGGACAGCACCAGTTGGCCGGCCTCGTTGAACATATCGATGGTGATGTCCTTGCGGAAATCCTTCAGCGAGACCTCGGCGCCGAGGCCCGCGCCCAGATGCCAGACCTTGTTGGCCCACTGCTCGAATGCCGGATCATGGGTGACGCCGCGCTCCAGCGTGATCGGTTCGAATTTGGTCAGGCCGGGCGACTTGCGCCACGCCGAGGGATCGCCGCCTTCGCGGTGCTCCACCACTTCGGTGGTACGGCGCAGCGCGCTGATCTTCGAGACGCCCGCGATATAATGGCCGTCCCATTTGACGCGGAATTTGAAATTCTTGTAGGGGTCGAAGCGCTGCGCATTGACGGTAAATTCGGCCATGATCGCTGCCTCTCCAAGCAAGTTGTGCCCCGCCCGTCCCGCGCGCCGAGATTGCTTGAACCCGCGGTAGCGGTCAATCGAAGAGAGTCTACTCGCCCCACTCCCGCGCCAGCGTCGCCAGCGCGCAGCCTTCGCAATAGCGGGCGTCCTTGAAGTCGATCCAGTTATGCGCATAGACCCGCTCGAGCGGGATGCCGTAACGCAGGCGCAGCACCTTCACCAGGATGCGCCACGCCGCGACCTGCGCCTCGGTAGGTCCGCGCGTCACGTCGGGATAATTGCCGGCGAATTCCACGCCGACCGAATTGTTGCCGATCACCTGGCGAAAGGTCGGGCGGTTGTCGATGTATTTGTTGTCGTTGCGGTTGCCGCCGTCGCCATGGGTCGGCACCAGATTTTCCGCCACCGCCCAGTACACCGTGCCGTCGGTTTCGACCCAGACCATGACGCCGCGTCGGGTCGGATTTTTGGACTGTTCTCGCGCGCCGCCGCGGGCCGATCCCGCCGGTCCCTCGGTCTGGTGCACGATGATGTTGCGCCAGGGATGGGCCTTTGCGACGTCGCCCCAGGGCGCCAGCCAGACCATCTTCAAGCCGGGAATCTCGGGCGTGCCCGACGATCGCGCGAGCGTGGCGAGATCCGGTGTCTGGGCGGATGCGGGAAACGAGAACGCGAGGGCGAAGAGCGCGATCGCAAGAAGGCGAAGGTTCATACGCGAGGATCCAGTGACGCTCCTTTGCGTAGCACGCCCATGTTTTTTGTTCGACGCGTTTTCTTCACGCGAACCGGTACCACTTCGCTTGAAAACGCTTCAGGCGCGCTTGCGCAGCACCTTTCCCGGCGTCACGGCGATTTCGATCTCGGGCACCAACGGCGGCGCCGGCTCGTAGGTGGCAAAGCAATTCCGGCCGCCCTTCTTGGCGTCGTAGAGCGCGTGGTCGGCGGCCGCGATCAGGCGGTCGGGGAACATGCCCATCTCCCGGGTCCATTGCGCAACCCCGATCGAGACCGAGATCGGGATATCCTTGCCCATGCATTGCTCGGCGTCGGCGCGGCAGACATCCAGCACGCGGCGGGCGATCATCGCGCCCTCGCGCAGCGTCGAGGACGGCAGCACGATGCAGAACTCGTCGCCGCCGGACCGCGCCAGCATGTCGCCGGGCCGCAGCCGGGTTTGCGCCATCAGGGTGAAATGCTGCAGGCAGGCGTCGCCGGCGGCATGGCCATGGGTGTCGTTGATGCCCTTGAAGCCGTCGAGATCGATCACCAGCAGCGCGAACGGCTGGCCGCTGCGGTCCGAGCGGGCGCATTCCTCGGTCAGGCGCTGCACCAGATGGCGGCGGTTGCCGACGCCGGTGAGGTCGTCGAGCAGCGCCAGATCGGCGACTTCGTTGCGCAGATGGTCCATCGCCATCAGCAGGAAGCCGAAATTCAGCGCCATCGACAGGAACACCAGCACCAGGATCACCGCCGACTGCACCTGGTTGAATTTCATGTAGGTAAAGCCACCGCCCGTGGTCGTGAGGCCCGCGATCATCCGGAAGCCGTAGATGGCGATGATGAGGAGGGACGACGACGGCGGCGAGCCGCGCGCCCGGATTGACGCGGCCCTGATGCGGGGTCAGCAGCAGCTTGACGCTCAGCGCCAGCGGGATCGTCTGGGCGATGGTGAAGATGGTGATGCGCGCCGGCGCGCTGTCATAGACGAACATGAAGAACGACATGCCGGCAAAGCTCAGGCCCAGGATCAGCCAGGTGCCGCGCCATGCGACCGGCCGGTCGAAGAATTTCTGGATGCCCATCGCGGCCAGGCAGAGGGCGAAAACCATCGCGGTGCCGGCGGCCAGCAGCGGCAACAGCGAGTCCGTCATCACCCGCAACATCGCGAGCGCGGCGCCCGCGGCGGCCGTGAACGACGAGCCGGTCCAGAACCGCGCGGCGGAGAACGACGGATAGCTGCGGATCACGTAGGCCCAGATCAGGCCCAGCGCGAGAAAGTTGATGACGAACACCGTCCACAGCGTCGGAACGCTCAGCATCGCGAACCCGGGACACACGCGGTCCCGTCTCCCCTGTTACAGACCGCCCGAAGCTTGCGCTCCCGGGCGTTTCCCCCAACGACAAACCCCGTTGTCTTGGCGGACAAGGTGCATCCGCGCCGCTTAACGGACTCTCACCGCCCCCCGCTAATCCACACCGTGGTTTTAAATTGATGAAGAGCGCGCGCGTTCGGGCATCGTTAAGCATGATGCGCGTGACGCCAACGGCGGGCGAAGGGCATTTTGGTGAAAAATCGCATCAAAACGCATTTCAGCTGTGGATAACGTGATGACGGCGACGTGACAGCACGCGGCAGCGGCCCGCGAATCTGTTGCGATTGCTAAGTCGAGGATGTTGCGAGGCTGGCCCTCCGCCAAGCATGCCTCGGAGTCGCGTTTCAATCCATTAAACCTTGAGAGGATACTATGGCTAAGAAAGCGAAGAAGGCGAAAAAGGCGAAGAAGGCGAAGAAGGCCAAGAAGTCCAAGAAGTGAATTCAGGCCCGGGTGGGGCGCTCAGTTCCGCCCGGGCTCCCAATTCAAGGCGAGTGAGATTTCGAAAATGGCGGGCCTCGGGTCCGCCTTTTTGATTCTGCTGCGCTCGATTCGCCCGCTCCATCCGCGCAGTCACCGTTCCGCAAACGCCAGCTCGCGCCCGAGCGCGGCAAAGCCCGCCGGCAAAGCTCCGGCGCAGCCAGGTCATCACCCTGGGCCTGGTGATGACGCGGTCGCGGACACCGGCCGCGAACAGGCCGTAGACCACGAACACCGCAAACGTCATCGCCATGAAGGCCGCGCTCAATTCCAGCATCCGCGCCAGCGGGACTGGCCTCGTCGGCCGCGATGAACTGCGGCAGGAAGGCGAGGAAGAAGATCGAGAGCTTTGGGTTGAGGATGTTGATCAAAAAACCGGTGACGATCACCCGCCGGCTGGAGCGCCCCGGCGCGGGGCGCGGATCGATCGCGAGCGCGCCGGTCTCGCGCAGCGCCTGCCAGGCCATATAGAGCAGATAGAGCACGCCGCACCATTTCAGCGCCGCGAACGCCAGCGCGCTGGTGTGCAGCACGGCGGCGAGCCCCAGCATGGCGGCGGTCATGTGCGGCACGATCCCGAGCGTGCAGCCGAACGCGGCCGCGATCGCTGGCCCGCGCACCCTTGCGTGAGCGCCACCGCCAGCGTGTAGAGCACGCCGGTGCCGGGGGAGACGACCACGATCAGCGAGGTCAGCAGGAAGGACAAGTGTCATCGGCAGGTCCCCGGAAGTGCGAACGCAGGATCTGCCGGCCATATCATGGCGCGGCGGAGCGCGGAAGGCGCGCCGCGAAAGCGGCCGGCGCCCGGCTCAGCTACGCCTCGCCGACCTGGCTCCAGGCCAGCGACATCCGCTCCGCCTCGCGGATCACGTCGAGCGGCGCCCAGGGCTTGGACCAGAATTTGCGCGCCGTCCGGCAGCGCCTGCCGCAGCGGCGTGCCCGAGGTGACGATCACATCGAGCTCGGGATTGTATTTCTTGGCGACATGCGCGAGCTCCACGCCGTTCATGTGACCGGCGAGATTGACGTCGGTCATCAGCAGAACCAGGCTGGCGTCCGCCTGCTCCAGCACCAGTTCGGCGGCCTCCGCGCTTTCGCATTCGATGACGTCGATCTCGCTCTCCTCCAGCAACAGGCAAAGCATCTCCCGCTGCGTCGGATCGTCTTCGACAACCAGCGCGGTCGCACGATAGGGTTTTGATTGTCCCATAGGCCGGCTCCATGAATGATGCGTTCATCAATGTGACGTTGGGTTAAGGCGGAAAGCGCTTTATGGTTCGGTTCCAATTTGCGAAAGATGAGGAATCCGGGCCGTTTTGCCTGTCTCTTTTATCCTCTGGAGCGATGCCTCGAATGACTGCGATCAACGGATCGGCCGCCGCCGTCACCGGCGCCGCCAGCGGCATCGGACGCGCGCTGGCGCTGGAACTGGCCGCGCGCGGCTGCGACCTGGCGCTGGCCGATCGCGACGAGGCCGGCCTGCTCGAGGTCGCCGCCGAGATCGGCAAGGCGGGCGCAGCGCAAGGTCACCACGCATCGCGTCGATGTCGGCGAGCCCGACCAGATCCAGGATTTTGCCGATGCCGCCACATCGGCGCATCCAAAGCTCAACATCGTCATCAACAATGCCGGCGTGGCGCTGCTCGGCAACTTCAACGAGGTCGAACAGGCGCAGATGGACTGGCTGTTCAACATCAATTTCTGGGGCGTGGTGCATGCGACCCGCGCCTTCCTGCCGCATCTGGCCACAGCAACCGGCGGCGCACATCGTCAACCTGTCCTCGATCTTCGGCATCATCGCGCCGCCCGGACAGACCGCCTATAGCGCGGCGAAATTCGCGGTGCGCGGCTTTTCGGAAAGCCTGCGGCATGAGCTGAAGATGGCGAACAGCCCGGTGCGGCTGTCGGTGGTGCATCCCGGCGGCGTCGCCACCAACATCGTGCGCAACTCCCGCACCGGCACCGGCGTCACCGACAACGCCCGCCGCGCGCAATCGATCGAGCGCTTCGAGGCGATGGCGATCACCACGCCGGCGGCCGCGGCGCAGCGCATCATCACCGGCATCGAAAAGAACCAGCCGCGGATCCTGATCGGCGGCGACGCGCGGTTCATGGATCTGCTGCAGCGGTTGCTGCCCGGCGACCTACTGGTCGATCATGGCGAGGAGGCTCGAGAAGCGGATGACGGTAGCGAAGCCGAAGGTGTGAGACGCGGGGCGCTGAGACCAAAATATCGAAAACAACCCCATGCAAAGTAGAAATGGGGCGCCGGGACCCATACGATTTACCGTTCATTGCGACGTCATTGCAGGACCCCGAGCATCCACCGCGACGGCGCCATGGATGCGCGCTGCATGCATGCGCAATCATCGTCATCCGGGGATCCGATGCAGCCACGATCGCAATGGCCATGGATCATCCTTCGGGCTACGCCGGGCTAGCTGCGCGCGCCCCGGAATGACGAGCAGAGAGAGCCCTACCGCCCCACCAGCTGATCGGCA
This sequence comes from uncultured Alphaproteobacteria bacterium, assembly GCA_963742665.1. GTDB lineage: Bacteria > Pseudomonadota > Alphaproteobacteria > Rhizobiales > Xanthobacteraceae > Bradyrhizobium. The sequence continues at coordinate 46,704 of CAVUNH010000018.1, read as the reverse complement.
AAATACCCGATCGTCTTGCGATAGATCGTCGCCCTGTTCCACTCGCGCATCGCTTCGAAATTCGCGGTGCCCTCGCCATAGGGCGCGCCCATCTTGAAGCCGGAGATGTGCAGCAGATTGGCGGTGGAGGCGAGCACGTCGGGGACGGTGTGGCGGAGGTCGACATGGCCGTTGCCGTCGAAATCGACGCCGTATTTGATGTAGGACGACGGCAGGAATTGCGTCTGGCCGATCTCGCCGGCAAACGCGCCGATCAGGTCGCGCAACGGCAGATCGCCGCGCTGCACGATCTTCAGCGCCGCCAGCAATTCGCCCTGGAACAGTTCGGTGCGGCGGCAATCATGCGCCATGGTGGCGAGCGTGCGGATCACCGGCATCTTGCCGATGTCGCCCTTGCCGAAATCGGATTCCAGCCCCCAGATCGCGACCACGATCTGCCGGCGGCACGCCGAACTTCGCCTCGATGCTCGACAGCAGCGCCGCGTGACGCTGCAGCATCTGCCGCCCCATGTTGATGCGCCCGGCGCCGACGCGGGTCGAGACATATTGCTCGAACGTCTTGTTGAAGGTGCCGCGCTGGCGCCGGTCGAAAGTCAGCACCGCCGGATCCTGCGTCACGCCGGACAGCGCCTGCGAAATCACGTCCCGCGAAATCCCGGCGGCCTGCGCCTCCTGCGACATCGCCGCCACGAAGGCGTTGAAGTCGCCGCCGCAGCGGGCGGCGTGGGAGGGGGTGGCGAGGAGGAGCGCACAGAACAGGACGGCAAGGCGAAGTATGGGCATGAAGCAATAATCCCTTAAATGCGGAGCAAGCGATTCCGGAGCAAACTGTAACACTTCTCGCGCTGATTTTGGTGCGGTTTCCGGCCAAAACATGGTTCGCATCCGCTTGCGCGATTTCGCGTGCCGTGATCGTGTTTCCCGGGGCTTGACTGCCAATCGAGGAGAAACACGATGATCGTCTTTCTGCTTCGTCACGCCGAACGCCTGCCGGACCCCGCGGACGATCTCGCGCCTGCCGGCGTCGAGCGCGCAAAACTGCTGGCGCGAATGCTCGCGGAGAGCCGCATCCATATCGCCTTCTGCAGCAACAAGATCAGGACCCAGCGCACGATCGAGCCGTTGCGGAACCTGCCCGGCGCGAACGTCAGGCGCGTCGATGTGGCGATCGACCCCAACCACATCCCGGACTACGTGCAGAGAATCGTGACCAAGGTGAAAGCGTTGCCGGAGGACGCCATCGCCATCATCGTCAGTCACGACGCCGCGATCCGGCCGATCGTCGACGGCCTGACCGGCCGGACGGTTGCTGACGTCACGGGCCAGCAGTTCGACAAGCTGTTCGTGATGTCGATCCCCAGGACCGGCGCCGGAAGCGTTTCGCTGATGAGGTATGGGAAGGCTACGCCGTAGCGGTCAGCCTGAGCGCCGCTATTTTTCTTTGACAGCGGCGCGCTTATCGACCACAAGCCCGCATGGCCAAAAAACCCGGGACCAATCCCAAAGGCGAGTTTGCCTTTTTCAATGTCGTCTATGAAGACGACTCCCAGCGCTCCAACCGGCGCGTGCCTACTGAGCTGCTCGGCGGGCTCGACGGCGATGAACCGGCACGCGGGTTCATCCTGGAACAGGACCGCGAAATCGCCGAGAAAGCCGGCCGCCCGCCGATGGCAGTCAAGAGCATCAGCCGGGTCGGCGCGAAGAAGAAATGAGTTTCTGAGGCTCGTCTCAACATTGCGCAGCCAAGCAAAACGGCGGGCTTTCGCCCGCCGCTTTGCGTTTTCGATGGATCCCGGGACAGCCGGCATGAACGGTAGTCGCCGCAGATCGCCGCGGATGCAGCGTCGACCTTCGAGAGCCGCTGGCAGCGCCTCGGGGACATGTGATCTAGTTATCCAGGAAGCTCCGCAGCTTCCGCGACCGCGACGGATGCTTCAGCTTCCGCAGCGCCTTCGCCTCGATCTGCCGAATACGCTCGCGTCGTCACCGAGAACTGCTGGCCGACTTCTTCCAGCGTGTGGTCGGTGTTCATGCCGATGCCGAAGCGCATGCGGAGCACGCGTTCTTCGCGCGGCGTCAGCGAGGCCAGCACCCGCGTGGTGGTTTCGCGCAGGTTGGACTGGATCGCGGCGTCGATCGGCAGGACCACGTTCGGGTCCTGGATGAAATCGCCGAGGTGTGAGTCTTCCTCGTCGCCGACCGGGGTTTCGAGCGAGAGCGGCTCCTTGGCGATCTTGAGAACTTTGCGCACTTTCTCCAGCGGCATGCCGAGCTTTTCGGCGAGCTCTTCCGGGGTCGGCTCGCGGCCGATCTCGTTGAGCATCTGGCGCGAGGTGCGCACGATCTTGTTGATGGTCTCGATCATGTGCACGGGAATGCGGATGGTGCGCGCCTGGTCGGCGATCGAGCGCGTGATCGCCTGCCGGATCCACCACGTCGCATAGGTCGAGAACTTGTAGCCGCGGCGGTATTCGAACTTGTCGACCGCCTTCATCAGGCCGATATTGCCTTCCTGGATCAGATCGAGGAACTGCAGGCCGCGGTTGGTGTATTTCTTGGCGATCGAGATCACGAGACGCAGATTGGCCTCGACCATTTCCTTCTTGGCCTGGCGGGCTTCGCGCTCGCCCTTCTGCACGCCGTGCACGATCTTGCGGAATTCGCCGATCTCGAGCCCGGTCAGCGCGGCCAGCGACTGGATCTCGTGGCGCAGCTCCTTGATGCGGTCCTTTTCGTGGTGGACGAAATTCTTCCAGCCCTTGGCGGAGAGTTTCGAGACGCGGTTGAGCCAGCGCGGATCGAGCTCCGAGCCCTGGTAGTTGCGCAGAAAGTCCTCGCGCGCGACGCCGTGGCTGTCGCCCAGACGAAGCAGGCGGCCTTCGAACGAGACCAGCTTCTTGTTGATGTCGTAGAGCTGCTCGACCAGCGAATCGATACGGGCCTGGTTGAGCCGCAGCGACTTCACCTCGACGATGATTTCGTCCTTCAGCTTCTTGTATTTGCGCTCCTGCGAGGGCGACAGCGATTCGCTCTGCAGCTGGTTGGCAATGTCCTGCTCCTGCAGGCGGCGCAGCTTCTTGTACTCGGAGGCGATCTTGTCGAAGGTCTCGACCACCTTCGGCTTCAGCTCGGCCTCGATGGCGGCGAGCGACATCTGGTTTTCGAACTCGTCGTCGTCCATGTCGCTTTCGGCGGCGGACTCGGCCGGGTCCTTTTCCTCGGTCTCGGCATCGCCGCGCGGGCGCGGCGCGGAACGGGGTCGGCGACGGCGGGGCGGCGGGCGGTGCGACATGCGCAGGTGCTGCCTGCACGGTCGCGCCATTGCCGTTGGCGGCGGCCAGCGGCTGGCCGTCGGGACCGACGGGGGCGGCCAGCATGTTCGGGTTCATGTTGTTCTTGGCGTCGGGGCCGGCGTAGGTCGCTTCGAGATCGATGATGTCGCGAAGGAAGATCTTTCCTTCGTTCAGTTCGTCGCGCCAGATGATGATGGCCTGGAAGGTCAGCGGGCTTTCGCAGAGGCCCGCGATCATCGCCTCGCGGCCGGCCTCGATGCGCTTGGCGATCGCGATTTCGCCTTCGCGCGACAGCAATTCGACCGTGCCCATCTCGCGCAGATACATGCGGACGGGATCGTCGGTGCGCTCGCCGGGCTCGGATTTCTTGACCTCGGTGACGGCCTTCTGCGTGACCTCGACCAGTTCGTTGTCGGTCTCGTCGTCGGCCTCTTCCTTCTCGTCCTCGCTGTCGGCCTCTTCGGCTTCGGAGACGTTGATGCCCATGTCCGAGAGCATCGACATGATGTCTTCGATCTGTTCGGGCGAGGTGGTGTCGGAGGGCAGCACTTCGTTGAGCTGATCGAAGGTCACGAAGCCGCGCTTCTTGGCCTGCTTGATCATCTTCTTGACGGCGGCATCCGACAGATCGAGCAACGGCGACGGCGCGTCAGGAGAATCCTTCTCGGGCGCGTCCGCTGCCTTGTCGTCTTTTTCCTTGTCTTTAACCTGCAGCGTCTTTGCCTTGGTGGCCATTCATCAAGCTCCCGAAACGCGCTCATGCGAGGATGCGTTGCCGCGATCCCCGGATTGAATCACTGAAGTGATCTGGACGCGGAAAGGGCGGCGCAGACTGTCGCCACCCCTTTAACCCCGCATCGCTGGATTCTATTCTTGCCGCTACTCGCCTAGCCTCTACTAGCCGCAAGGCCCTTAAGCTTCGCTTAACCCTGTTTTTGCCGCCAAACCATGGATTTGGCGAGTCTTTTCGCGGCCCCGGCGGCCGCCATCCGCATCATTTTTTTATCTTTTATCACACGCTTTGCCGGAACCGGCCCGAAAGCTCGCCAAAACCCTCGATCAGGGCCTCCGTACCGTCAAGCGATTCGAGCCGGGCGCTGACGTCCTTCAGCCATGCCAGATTGGCCTCGCTGGGCTCCTCGCCCAAGGCGAGCTCAGCGTCCTTCTTTTCCCTAAGTAAGGCGTGGGTTTTCTGATGCAAGGCAACAAGTTGCTGCCAGGTGGAAAGAACGTCCTCGCGGGCGGCGCCGACCTGCACGCCCCAGACGGCCTGGGTCGTGATCGCATTCCCAACCCTTTGAAGTACTTGGGAAAATCCGCGCGCTTCGAGATCGGCGCGCATTTTCTCGGCCTGTTCTTCCACGTCCGGCGAATGGTGATGGTCGCCGGCGAAGGCCGCGATGATGCCGGCGCGCAGTTTATTGGCCTCGGGATGGGCCAGTTCCAGGGCCGCCACCTCCTCCAGATGGTCGTGCAGCAGCCAGGGGTGATTGATCAGGGACTGCAGAATCAGCGCCTCCCGGCGCGACATCGCGCTGCGCTGGCCGCGCATGATCGGGCTGTTGGCCAGTTGGGGACTGGCCGCCTGATAGGGGCCGCGGTTGATGGTCTGGCTTGCGCCGCCCCCCTGCCCGCGGCCGCCATAGGGCGCGGCCCGGCCCGCCGGGCCCGGGGTGAAGGAGCCGCGCGGAGCAAAACGGCGGCCTGATTCGCTGCCCGCAGCGTTGCGATAATTGCCGCGGCCGTAGCCGCCGCGGCCGCCTTCGGGCGCGAACATGCGCTGCAGGCGCTCGACCAGATCCTGGCGATAATAGCGCCGGATCACTTCATCGCGGATGCCGTTGGCGAGTTCGCCGATCCGCGCTTCCAGCGCCGCGCGGCGTTCGGGCGTCGCAAAGGTGCCGCCCTCGATCTCGCGCGACCAGATGATATCGGCGAGCCCGCGCGCCGCCCCGATCACTTCCTCGATCGCGGCGCGGCCGCCGGAGCGTGCGAGGTCGTCGGGGTCCTGGCCTTCGGGCAGCAGCGCGAAGCGCAAACTTTTTCCGGGTTTCAGATGCGGCAGCGCCAGATCAGCGGCGCGCCACGCCGCCTTCTGTCCGGCCTTGTCGCCGTCGAAACACAAGATCGGCTCGTCCGCCATCTTCCACAGCAGCATCAGCTGGTTTTCGGTCAGCGCGGTGCCGAGCGGGGCGACGCTTCCCGCAAAGCCTGTGGTGACCATGGCGATGACGTCGACATAGCCCTCGACCACGATCAGGGGCGCGCCGTTATGCGTGGCGGCCCGCGCGGTCGCGAGGTTGTAGAGATTGTCGCCCTTGTGAAACAGCGGGGTTTCCGGCGAGTTCATGTACTTTGCGGGGACGTCCTTTTCCAGCGCGCGGCCGCCGAAGGCGATGACGCGGTTGCGCACGTCGGTGATCGGAAACATCACGCGGTCGCGGAACTTGTCGTAGGGCACCGGGATATCGTCGCCGCCGTTCAGGAGGCCGGCCTCGACCATGTCCTCGGTCGGGATGCCCTGCGCGCCCAGATACTCCTTCAGCGCGAAGCGTTCGCCCGGCGCATAGCCGATGCGGAACTGCAATTGCGTCGCCGGCGAAATCGCGCGGTCGGCGAGATAGCCGCGCGCCTTGGCGCCATGGCGGGAGGCCAGCGTGTCGGCGAAGAATTTTGCGGCCAATTCCATCACGTCATAGAGCGTCTTGCGGCGCTGCTCGTGTTTGGCGGCATCCGGCGTCACGGCCGGCAGCGCCAGGCCTGCCATCGAGGCGAGGCGCTCGACAGCCTCGGTGAAGCCGACGCCCTCGGTCTCCATCAAAAACGAGATGATGTCGCCGTGCTTGCCGGAGGAGAAGTCGTGGTAAAAACCCTTCTGGTCGTTGACCGTAAACGACGGCGACTTCTCCTGCTGGAACGGCGACAGCCCCTTCCACTCCCGTCCCGCCTTCTTCAACTTGACGCGCCGGCCCACCACTTCCGAAACCGGAAGCCGGGCGCGCAGTTCTTCGAGGAATTGGGGCGTAAAGCGCATGGGTGATTTGGGCCTTGAGTTGGCAGCCAATGCCAACCGACCATGGATATAGGGAGGCCCGCGTAAAATACGAAGGGAATTGGGATTCTCCCGGCTATTCACAGCCCCTCGTCATTCCGGGGCGCGCCACTTGGCGCGAGCCCGGAATCCATTTGCCGGCTGGGTGCGCGGTGAAATGGATTCCGGGCTCTCGCTTCGCGAGCCCCGGAATGACGGAGCAAATGGCTTGCCCCCCGCCCGGTTCCACGCTTCCATACGGCCATGTTTACAACCTTCAGAGGCGGGCAAAGCGGGGCCTGGCGGGTGGTGTCGCAGGCCGCGGTCAAGGGCGCCGGGCTGTTGCCGACGCCGGCGCTGTCGATCGTCGACGCAGCATCCATCGCGCTGCCGATCCTGCCCTCGCAGACCTCCTGGCGGCTCGCCGGCGTCGCGAGCCATTTGCGCTATACCGAGCGTTCGGAAAAGGAGCAGTTGGTGGCGATCCAGGCCGGCCTCGGCCGGGCTGAGGCGACCTGCGCGGCGCTGATCCCGATCCGGAAATCGCAGGCGTGGTGGGACCTGACGCAGGAGGAGCGGCGGCGGATCTTTGAGGACAAATCGCGCCACATCGCCGACAGCCTGAAATATCTCCCGGCCATCGCTCGCCAGCTCTATCACTGCCGCGATCTCGGCGAGCCCTTCGATTTCCTGACCTGGTTCGAATACGACCCGGCCAATGCCGCGCTGTTCGAGGAACTGGTGGCGATGCTGCGCGCCACCGAAGAATGGACGTATGTCGAGCGCGAGGTGGACCTGCGGCTGGAGCGCGAGCGGCTGGACGCGGGCTGATTTGTCCCTCTGTCATTGCCGGCCATGACGGCTCAATCTATTTTTCCAGGAATCTCCCCGAGGCGATCCGCGGCAGGCCCGTGACGGGCCAGTTGTAGACGTAGGTCCACGCCTCGCTCGCGGCGCCGTCAGCGAGCGTGACGTTCAGCATCCGCCTGACATATTCGGTCGGCTCGCGGAAGCCGGGGCCGCAGGCTTCATACATGTCGAACTCGCCGAGCAATTCGTCGCGCGCGCGCAAGCGATAGACTTCGCCGAACACGATGTCGCCGGCGTCATCCGACTTAACCAGCCCCGGATAATGCTTGATGAGATAGAGCCGGCCGCGGCAGCTGGCTTCGCCGAGAAAATCGGCGCTGCGCGACAGCAGCTTCGCCATCGGATGGTCGAAGCCGCGCATCAGGGTGCCATAGACGAACAGACGATCGGAGATCATGGGGCTTCTATAGCCGTCATTGCGAGCGAAGCGAAGCAATCCATCTTGCCGCTCAAAGAAAGAATGGATTGCGTCGCTGCGCTCGCAATGACGGAATGCGGAGCTACGCCGGCACCACCTCGTCGCTGATGACCTCGAACTTGACGAGGTCCATCCGGCCGAAACTCGTGGTCAGCGCCACGTCGGCGGCGTCGCGGCCGGTGCCCATCAGGATGCGGCCGGCGCGCGGGTGATTGTGGCGGGCGTCGAAGGTGTACCACTGGCCGGACAGATAGACCTGGAACCAGCCGGAGAAATCCATCGGCGCGGGATCGCGGGGCACGCCGATGTCGCCGAGATAACCGGTGCAGTAGCGCGCCGGGATGTTCATGCAGCGGCAGAACGTCAGCGCCAGATGCGCAAAGTCGCGACACACGCCGGCGCGCTGCGCGTAGACGTCATGCGCCGACTTCATGTGATGGGCGTGCTCGTAGCCGAAGGTCACATGATGATGGACGAATTCGACGATCGCCTGCACCCGCGCCCACCCCGGCGGCGTGTTGCCGAACAGCGACCAGGCGACATCGGTGAGCTTGTCGGTCTCGCAATAGCGGCTCGGCATCAGATATTGCAGCACTTCATCGGGCAGTTGATCGATCGGCAGTTGCTGCGCGGTCGGCATGACGATATCCGGCAGGCCGGAATCGCGCACCAGCGCATGGCCGCGCAAGGTCACGCCGCCGGCGGGCGCCACCAGCCGCCCGCAGACATTGCCAAAGCTGTCGCGGTAGAAGCCGATCGGCACGTTCGGGTTCGGCGACAATGCGTTCGGTGCCGACGATATCGGAAAAGCGCGACGGATGGATCGAGAGCATGATCACCATCGGCGTCGGCTGCGCGGCCGCATAGGCGATTTCGAATCCGACCTTGATCTCCATGATCAGACCGTCTCCGCCTGCTTGTTCGTCGCCGACCGAGACCACGTTGATGGAGACCTCCATGCCGACAAAGGCGTCGGTCGAGCCGAGATAGGCGCCGTGCAGCGGGATCGCCTGCCGCGGATCGCGCGCCACAGCGACGCGAATGAGATCGCGGGTGCCGACGATGCCGTTGGTCGGATCGAACTCGATCCATCCCGCGCTCGGCAGATAGACCTGCACCCAGGCATGCGTCGAGCCGCCGCCGACATAACCATGCGCGCTGTCGCCGGGGATGAAGAGATAGCCGGAGACGAAGCGCGCGGCGATGCCGAGCCGCCGCAGCGCCTCGATCATGAACAGCGCATAGTCGCGGCAGGTGCCCGATCCCGTCTGCAGCGTGTCGAGCGGATGCTGGGTGCCGTGCTCGTGGCGCTTGCGATAGGTGAAGGCCTCGCGGATGCCGTGGGTCATGCCGCTGAGGATGTTGTAGGTCCGCGTCGGTCCGTCGGCTTCGAGAAACCCCCGCGCCCAGTGCGACAGTTCGCCATTGGGATCGCCATATTGCGGCGTGATGAACTGCTGCGAGATCCGGGAATTCCTCGTCGTCGTACAGGAACGGATAGAAATAGGCGGGATCATCCGGCGTCAGCGCGAACGCTTCCGCCGGATTGTGCTCGACCGTCGCGATCGAGGTGAACGACAGGGTTTGCGCGCGCTCGTCGAAGGTCGCGATCGCGACGCTGTTGCCGAACACGTCGTGGATCCAGCGCAGCCGCATCGGCTGCGGCGTCGATCTCGAGGCTGCTCGATAGCACGCGCAGATCATGGCCGTCGCGCGGGCGCAGCATGATGCGGTGTTCGCCGAACGCCACCGGGTGCGTGTAGCGATAGACGGTCTTGTGCTGAATCGTCAGTAACGGCATCGTCAAACAATCATCATGATTTTGGGCTGGCTAATCTAGTGCGAAACCTGCTCATTTGTAGGCCGAAATGCCGCTTCGATAGGCAATGCCAATGGATAAGTTGAGGGAAGAAGCTTTGAACCACGCCGACGACACAACATTACTGCTGGGAGAGACGGATGTTCCCCCGGTCCGCGAATATAATGAGCAGGGACGCTCGCCGTTCCTGCTGACCTGTGACCATTACGGCCGCCTGATCCCGCGCGTGCTCGGCGATCTCGGACTGCCGGAGAGCGAACTGACGCGGCACATCGCCTGGGACATCGGGATTGCCGGGGTTGCCGAAATGCTGTCGAAACATCTCGACGCGCATCTGATCGTGCAGCGCTACTCGCGGCTCGTCATCGACTGCAACCGTCCGCCGCATGTCGCAAGCTCGATTCCCCTGATCAGCGAGGCGACGACGGTCCCCGGCAATGAAGGCATCACGCGCGAGCAGGCGGCGGTGCGGCGCGCAGAGATCTTCGATCCCTATCACCAGCCGCATCGACGCGATCATCGACGCGCGCCGGCACGGCAACATGCCGACGATCCTGGTCTCGCTGCACAGTTTCACGCCGGTCTATGCCGGCATCGCGCGGCCATGGCACATCGGCACGCTCTACCAGCGCGACAAGGTGCTGCCGACGCTGCTGCTCGGGGCGCTGCGCGCCGAGCCTGATCTCGTCGTCGGCGACAACGAGCCCTATGCGGTCTCGGACCAGACCGACTACACCATCCCCGTCCACGCCGAAGCGCGCGGCCTGATGAACTCGGGAATCGAAATCCGCCAGGATCTGATTTCGGACCAGGCCGGCGAGAAGGTCGTGGGCCGACCGGCTGGCGCGGATTTTTGGCGAGATCGAAGCGACGCTGCGGGCGCAGAAGGTCTTGCCGGGCTAACCGTGCACCGCCGTGTAGTAAGTGAGCCCGGCAAACCCGAGCACCAGCAGCCACAGGAACCACGCGAACGGTGCGCGCGGCTCCAGCGTCGCTTCCGACGGATTGTCGGGATTGACCCAGACCTTGACCTGCGCGCCGTCCTGATAGGGCGGCGTGAATTTCCGCGTCAGCCAGTCCGAGCTCGACGCGACGTTGCTGGCGAGGCTGGCGTGCATGCTGGTGTAGGAACTGTTGTTGTAGGTGTAGGTGTAGGACACCTTGCGCTGATACATCACCTGCCCGCGCCGCCCGTCGTCGGTTCGCGCGGCACGGTATTGCTCGAGGCCCGACAGCTTGATGGTGCCGGTCACGACCGGCCATTTCCTCGCCAGCTGCGCCTGCCTCTGAAATGCGAGCGCGAACAGCGCGATGACGAAGCCGAACGCGCCGAAGGCGATCACCAGCGGCGACACTTTTGGGATCGGCCAGATGCGGCGCGAGACGAATTCGCTCAGTTGGTTGAGCCCGAACGCCGAGCCGAACACGATTGCGAGCACGACCGCCGTTCCGATGCCGAGACAGCCCCACAGGCCCTTCGGCAAATCGCGCTCCAGCACCGCTTCCTTCGGATGCAACGGATTGTAATAGACGGTGACGATGGCGCCGACGGGATATTTGGCGATGGTCTCGGCGACCTGGAAATTGCCGCGGTCCTCGCCGATGCTGACGCGGTTGTTGCGCAGTTTTTGGCCGGCGACGGAATATTCGTAGACGATGTTGGCGTAGTTGCGCTGCTCGGTGCGGTAACCTTCTTCGCGGTCGCTGTCGATCACCCTGGTCTCGCGCACTTCGGCTTCCGAGACCACCACCTTGCCGGCGGCTTCCGGCCATTCACGGGCGGCGCGAACCTGCAAGGATTTGTAGGCGGCGGCGCCCAGCACCAGCAACAGCGGGCCGAGCAGCATCAGATAGACGAACCACGGCAGATCAGGCACGGGCGTTTCCCCAGGGATGGCGCCAGATTAGACGCGCCATCGCGGCCCGCGGTTCAAACCGTGCGCGATCAGCGCGCCCGGGTCAGCGCCAGCCAGATGCCGCCGCCGATCATGAAGCCGCCCGAGATCCGCGACAGCAGCCGCGTCCGCTGCGCCGAGAAGAACAGCCGGGCGCGGCCGGCCAGCAGCGCGTAGATCGAATCGGTGATCGCGCCCGTGACCATGAAGGTGAAGCCGAGCAGCGCCACCTGCGAAAAGTGATCCTTGCTCATGTCCATGAACTGCGGAATGAACGCGCCGAAGAACACCAGCACCTTCGGGTTGGACAGCAGCACCAGAAAACCCTGCAGAAAGAAGCCGCCGCGCGGCGGCGGTGGCGGCTCGTCGGCATTGACGCCTTCGACGGGATTGCGGACCAGCTTGATGCCGAGCCAGACCAGATAGGCCGCGCCGGCAAACCGCACCCAGTCGAACCAGTAGCCCATCGTCGCCATCAGCGAGGTCAGGCCGACCGCGACGATGCCGATCACGATCGTCAAGCCCGGCCTGAACGCCCAGGATATTGGTCAGCGCGGCGCGGGTGCCGTGGCGCAGGCCGTTGGCGATCACCAGCGTCACCACCGGCCCCGGGATGAGCGCGAGCGCAATACAGGCGGCGACGAAAGCGAGATAGACTTGCAGGGACATGGGGGAGTTCCGGGTGAGGGATGATTTGGCTATGGGATGAAAGACACGCTCTTTCTGAGTTGGCAACCGCTTTTTGCCCCGCCGCGCGTATGAGCGCGGCGACCTCGTCCCCGCAAGCGGGACGAGGTAAGAAGAGGCACCGCACTACCTTCCCTCCATCGCAGCATTCATCCAGCGTGTCATGTCGCCTGAGCCGAGATATTCCAGCGCCGCGCGCCTGACTTCGGCTGGACTACCCTTGCCTTGCGCGACCGCGACCAGCAGGTCGCACCGCCGCGACACCGCGATGCCGATCGCAGCGCGGCGGGAACCGTCCTGCATGTCGAGATCGTAGGCGCGCAGCCGTCCCGGCATTCTGCGACGCGGATGACATGACCGGCCTCGCGCGCGGCAAAACGTTCGCTCATCAGATCGAGATCGGCGACGCGGTCGACCTCGTCGTCGTCGGCAACGCCGGTGTCGCAGTTGCAGAAGCCTTTCTTGGGCCGCACGTAGACCTCGACGCCGCCGCAGGTCAAGGTCGCAGCGGCCTGGTCCGTCAGGACTTAAAGCTCAACAGGAGGCTATGATGACTGAAAAGATCAAATCGGAAGTGATTTCGCGTCGAAGGCTTTTTTCCCTGCTCGGGCTCGCGATTGCGTCGAGCGTCGCAGTGCCGGCGACGCTGATGACCGCAACGGATGCCGAGGCCCGCGTTGGTCAGCCACTTTCCCCCGTGAGCGTTGCTGGCGCGCCCGGCGTGCTGACCGGAGGGGCTATAAGAAGAAAAAGATGAAGGCAGGGCCTGAAGTAGTGCCGAAGCCGTAAACTGCGAAGACTTCGGCACAGCGCTTGACGGGCCACCAGGGGTGGCCCGTTGCGCATTGAATGTCCCCGCGCGTTGCCGCTTGAGGCACACTTTTCAGCCATGCCGGGCGCGGTCACCGCAAATCCTCTTTTTTGGGGGATGGGAGTTCCGATGAAGGCATTTTTCGCACTTCTGATCCTGGTTGGGGCGAGCCTGAATTCGGAGTGTGCAGCCGCCAGGAAATCCTCCGTTTTGCGGGCGGATCGGATTCAAATTTCCTATGTACCACCCAAAAATTCAGCCCATGAAGCTCTATTTCAGCTCCTAAAAGAGCGGCGGGTTCTCGAAAAAATCAAAGGTCTTTTGAGCGCATTGCGTTTACCGCGTGCGCTGCTGTTGAAGGTCGATGGATGTGATGGAGAATCCAACGCCTGGTATGCGGATGACGCCGTCACGGTTTGCTACGAGTACCTTGCAGACATCCTGCGGAACGCCCCCAAAGAAACGACGCCGGCCGGCGTCACCCGAACGGACGCTATAGTGGGGCCGACACTCGAAGTGTTCCTGCATGAGACCGGCCACGCGGTGTTTGATTATCTCACCGTGCCGATTTTGGGACGCGAGGAAGATGCAGCAGATCAGTTTGCCGCATACATCCTCCTGCAGTTCGCCGAGAGCGATGCACGCAGACTGATTTATGGAGTAGCCTACTCGTATAACATTGACGCATCTCAACCGAGTACCAAAAAAAATCCTTTCGCCGACGAGCACGGCCTTCCGGCGCAGCGCTTCTACAACGTGCTGTGCATGGCATACGGGGCAGATTCCAAACTGTTCGCCGAACTCGTAGACAAAAAATATCTACCCAGCGAAAGAGCCGAAGGTTGTGCCGACGAGTACGACCAGGTGATCAGGGCGCTGAACAAGCTCATCGGACCCTATATCGACCAGAAGCGGGCCAAACAGGTGCGAGCCAGGCAATGGTTGAAGTTCGATGTGCAGTGATCGGTGTGAGAATTGTAAAATGCCGCAATTGTGCCGATGCTAGCGCTGTATCATCGTGCAGCTCAACTGGGGAATAAGACTGCCGCCGATGCGGAGCAAGCAGAACTCCAAAAGCTAGGCAAGCTGAAGCGAATAGGGAGCTGCAAATACACCAAGGGAAGATGGCCCGCGAGGTATTCGGCACGATCCTCCGAGGTATACCGCGGATGTGAATCCGCCCTTTGAAAATGACTTGCTTGGTGCACAAGGGGAGAAGGAAGAAAGTGCGCTCACCTTCCCTCCATCGCAGCATTCATCCAGCGCGTCATGTCGCTGGAGCCGAGATATTCCAGCGCCGCGCGCCGGACCTCGGCGGCGCTAGCCTTGCCTTGCGCGACCGCGACCAGCAGGTCGCACCGCCGCGACACCGCGATGCCGATCGCAGCGCGGCGGGAACCGTCCTGCATGTCGAGATCGTAGGCGCGCAGCCGTCCCGGCATGTCGGCGACGCGGATGACATGGCCGGCCTCGCGCGCCGCAAAACGTTCGCTCATCAGATCGAGATCGGCGACGCGATCGACCTCGTCGTCATCGGCAACGCCGGTGTCGCAGTTGCAGAAGCCTTTCTTGGGCCGCACGTAAACTTCGACGCCGCCGCAGGCGCCTCCGCCGCAACGGAAGGCGCGGCCCGCGGGCCAGCCGTCGCGCGGAAACGGCCAGGCGATTTCCTGCCAGTCGCCGGCGCGCGGCGCCGCCCGCTCATACGCCGCGACGCCGGACAAGGCGCCGAGCGCCAGAACCGCAAGCGTGATGGCGGTCCAGCGGCGCATCACATCCTCACGGCAGGCCGGCTATGGCGCGCGCAGGCCCCGGTCAGTTCCAGGATGTGCATGCCGGTATTGGCGCGGTCGACGATATAGACGTAGCCGCGTTCGTCGGTTTCGACATTGTTGGTCTGGATCGCGACCTTGCAACGCTCCTTGCCGTCGATGGTGACGCAGCGCTTGTCGGTCGCCTTGGTGATCGATGGAATGAAGTAACCGACCTCGAGGGGATGGTAGGGATCGCGAATGTCGAGCGCGCGAACGCCCGCATTGAAGAAGGCGATGAACACCATCTTCTTGTAGTACACCGGCGCCATGCTTTCGTTCGACGAATGCGAACCGAAGCGCCCGCCGCGCTGGCAGAAATTGCCGCTCGCTTCCGGCACCGTATAGCTCGAGATCATCATCGGGCGGTTCTCGACGGTGACGTCGGCGAACCAGACCATCTGCCGCGGCTCGGCGCATTCATTGAGGATCGCCTCGTCGACCACCATCATGATGTCGCGCGACTTGCCGTCCTTGTCGCGAGCGAATTCGGCGATCGGCATTTTCAGCATCGGAAACGTGGTGTGGGCGCCGTTGAACGCCGACATCGCCAATCGGGAGACCTCCGGAAGACGAAGGTTTTCCGCCGTCGGCTCCGCCGGTCCCTTGAGCAGTTTTTCGCGGTCGACGATCTGGATGAAGCCGCCCTTGTTGGTGCCGTAGCCGAAATAGACGCGGTTGCCGTCGGGGCCGGTCGAGATCGGCCCGTGCAGTTCGGTCGGGACGGCGCCGGTGGAGCCGGGCTCCTGGCCGGGAAGACCGAAGTCGCGGATCTTCTTTGGATTGGCGGGATCGCCGAGATCGTAGACTTGCGTCATGCGGCGCGTGCGCCAGTCCGATGCGCCCGAGACGAGGAACGCAATGCCGGTGTCGCATTCCCACCAGTTCTTGTGCGTATCCTTCAGTCCGCCGGCGATCCGGCTGACCAGCACGGGCTTCTCGGGCGTGGCGACATTCCAGATTTCATGCCCCTCGCCGCCGAAGGTGCGCAGCATGTAGACCGCATTGGGATCGCCCTTCGGCAGCCCCTTGCCGTCGCAGACACGAACCATCTGCGCGCCGCCGCCTTCATATTTTCCTTCCTGGCCGGGAATGTGGGCCAGATATTTCGGCTTGGCGGGATCGGTGACATCGACAATCGAGGTGCCGTTCGGTTCGGCGCGTTCGGTCATCGGATTGACCGGCGCCGGAATCTCCTCGGTGCCGCCGTGATGGCCGATATAGGCGATCCAGCGGTCGCCCTGGTGATGAATGGTCGGCTGATAGGCGCTGCGCGCCTGCAAGTCGCTGGTTCCCACCAGTCTCATGTTGGAGGCTTCCGGCGGTGCGCCGATCACCTGGCTCTGTGCGTAAGCGACGACGGACGACGCGAGAAGAGAAATCGAGAAACAGACGGCGAGTTTGACGCGACCGCTCATGCTTTCCACCCTGATGTTTCAACGCCAATCTTTGTTGGCTGACGGTACGATAGCACAGCTCCCTGCGGCTGCCAAAAACACGCTCTTGACATGCAACCATTTGGTTGCCTATTATCCCGGCCATGGATGAGGTCTTCAGAGCGCTTGCCGATGCGTCACGACGCTCGCTGCTGGACCGGCTTCACGCCAAAAACGGACAGACGCTGAACGAACTCTGCGACGGCCTTGCAATGACGCGGCAGGCGGTGACCAAGCACCTTGGAATTCTCGAAGAGGCCAACCTCGTCACCACGTTCAGGCACGGCCGCGAGAAGCTGCACTATCTGAACCCGGTGCCGATCCATCAGATCGGCGAACGGTGGATCAGGAAATTCGAGCGCGCCAAGCTCACCGCGCTCAGCGAGTTGAAACGCCAACTGGAGAAGCGCGATGAGTAAGCCGGAGTTCATCTACACCACCTATATCGAGACCACGCCGGAGAAACTCTGGCTCGCGCTCACCGACGGTGACTTCACCGAGCGCTACTGGTTCGGCCATCGCGTCGCCTCGGCCTGGGAGATCGGCTCGCCCTACAAATTCTCAAAGCAGGACAAGACGACCATCGCCGGCAAGGTTCTAACATTCGAGCCGCCGAAACGGCTGTCCTACACCTGGGACAACCAAAAGCCGGACCTCGCGCACGAGCGCTCCTCACGCGTCACCTTCGACATCGAGCCGCGCGGCAAGGTGGTCAAGCTGACCGTGACGCATGACAATCTCGACGATGGCGGCAAGACCTTCAGCGATATTTCCGGCGGCTGGCCGATGGTGCTGGCGAGCCTGAAGAGCCTGCTGGAAACCGGTCAGCCGTTGCCGCCGATGTCATCACCTGCGGCGTAAGGGGCAGACCCATGCGTAAACCCGAGTTCATCTACGTCACCTATATCGAGACCACGCCGGAGCAATTGTGGGAGGCGCTGACGTCGAGCGAATTCACCAAACGCTACTGGTTCGACACCGAGGTGCGGTCGGACTGGAAAGTGGGCTCGCCCTTTGCGCTCGTGATGGGCGACAAGACCACCGACACCGGCGCGATCCTCGAAGCCGACCCGCCGCGGCGGCTGTCCTACAGCTTCAAGCACCAGTTGTTCGAGGAGATGCGGAACGAACCGGCGACGAAAGTCGTTTTCACCATCGAGCCCCATGGCGGAATCGTGAAGCTGACGGTGACGCATGAAGGCTTCATCGAAGGCAGCAAGCTGCTTGGCGCCGTCTCCAGGGGGTGGCCGGCCATCCTCTCCGGCCTCAAGAGCCTGCTGGAGACCGGCAAGGTGTTCGCCATCCCGCCTGCCGCGCTCGGCATCGAGCAATTCAACTGACGATGAAAATTGACCTGAAGGGTTCGGCCAGACATGAACATCGCGAAATTCAAGCCGGCGATCGTCTACACCATCTACATCGCGTCCACGCCCGAAAAGGTATGGCAGGCGCTGACATCGGCGGAGTTCAGCCGGAAGTATTTCTTCGGCAATGCGGTCGAGGTCGACTTGAGGGTCGGCGGCGCCTACATCGTGCGCACGCCCGACGGCGCGCTGCATATCAGCGGCGAGGTGATCGAATGCGACCCCCTTCGGAAATTGACCGTCACCTTCAACGTCAACTGGCCGGCGTTGGTCGAAAAACTCGGTCCGACGCTGGTGACCTATGAGATCGAGCAAGCCGGCGATGCGGTGAAGCTGACCATGCTGCAATCGCACGACCGCACCATCAGCGACGACATTCTGTCCGGCGGTCGCCAGGGCTGGCCGGCGATCCTTTCCAGCCTGAAGAGCGTGCTGGAGACGGGTCAGCCGCTCGCGATCAAGATGGCGCCGCCGGAACGGATGCTGGCGGCGCTGAAGGAAATGGGGATCGCGACGCCGTAGCGCCCAATCGCCAGGTCGATCCGGCGGTCAGAGCACCTTTCTGATCCATTCGTGCGGGTCGGGCGCGCGTCCGTACTGGATGTCGACGAGCTTCTTGCGCAGTGACATCGCGACCGGACCGGCGACGCCGCCGTTGATGACGAAATCGCCGCTCGCCGAACGCACCTTGCCGATCGGCGAGATCACCGCCGCCGTGCCGCAGGCGAAGGCCTCCTTCAGTCTGCCGCTGGCGGCGTCGTTGCGCCATTGATCGATCGTGTAGGGCTCCTCGCGCACGCGCGTTCCGGCATCCTTTGCGAGCGCGATGATGGAATCGCGGGTAATTCCCGGCAGGATGGTGCCGAGCGGCGGCGTCGAGAGCGAGCCGTCGTCGAACACGAAGAAGACGTTCATGCCGCCGAGTTCCTCGACATAACGGCGTTCGACCGCATCGAGGAACACGACCTGGTCGCAGCCGTGGTCGATCGCTTCGGCCTGCGCGCGCAGGCTGGCGGCGTAATTGCCGCCGCATTTCACAGCGCCGGTGCCGCCGATCGCGGCGCGCGTATAGTTCTGCGACACCCAGATCGAGACCGGCGCCGGGCCGCCCTTGAAATAGGAGCCGACCGGCGAGGCGATGACGGCGAAGATATATTCGGACGAGGGCTTCACGCCGAGGAATACCTCATTGGAGATCATGAACGGGCGAATGTACAGGCTGCCCTCGCCGCCGGGTATCCAGGCACGGTCGATGCGGATGATCTGCTCGACGGCCTCGATGAACAGGGCTTCGGGCAGCGCCTGCATGGCCATGCGCCCTGCCGAATCCCGGAAGCGCCGGGCATTGGCGTCCGGGCGGAACAGGTTCACGCCGCCGTCGTCGCGTCTGTAAGCCTTCAGGCCCTCGAAGATTTCCTGGGCGTAGTGCAGCACGGCGCTCGCCGGATCGAGCGAGAAATTCGCACGCGCCTCGACGCGCGCCCCATGCCAGCCGCTTGCCTGGTCGTAGCCGGACGACGGCCATGTGATCGGTGAAAACCCGGCCGAAACCGGGATCGACGAGTTTGGCGGCGCGATCCTTGTCCGGGGTCGGTTTCGCTGTGGGCTGGATTTCAAATTTCAGGTTCATTCCGTTGCATCCTGCCGTCCGAACCGGCGTGCCGGCCCAAGGGGTTCGAATTTCAGCGCAGACCATATTTGGACGCGGCGAAGAGCGAAAGAGGGGTCTGCGGCGCCTTTCGGCCTGGAGCCGCTTGAGACGGCGGTCGGATAGCGGCCCCGGCACTGGCGGCATGGGCACCGGGAACATCTTCACTCAAATACCTTCGCGGGCGGCTTTCCGGTCAGCCGAACCGGACATTTCCGTCTCGCCCTATGGACGGAGCGCACACGGCTGCCGCACATTATGTGATCGAAACGAGAATGCCCGATTCGAGCGCGGAAGACGGACCCATGAGCCTGCGCACTCGACTGCTGATACTCGTCATCTCGGCCATGCTGGTGCCGGCCATTCTCGTGGGACTGCGCTTCGCCCAAAACCGTGGCAGCGAAATCAATGCCGCCCGCGACAACCTGTCGGCGGCGGCCGATGATATTTCAAACGATCTGGACGAAAAAATTCAGGGCACCGCCCAGCTTCACTATGGCCTGGCGCGCGCCCGCGACCTCGACACGTCGGACAAGGCCGCCTGTTCGGCCTTCCTTTCCGCGGTGCGCGAGGAGTATCCGCAGTTTACCGGGATCCTGACCATCAATCCCGACGGCAGCCTGTTCTGCGACTCGCTGCGGACCAACCGGACCCTCGATCTCAGGGATCGTCAGTATTTCAAGGAGGCGCTGGTTGCGAACGGGATCGTGACGCTGGAGTCCGTGTTCGGCCGGCTGACCGGGACATCCGTACTGCAGATCGCCTACCCGGTGCGCGCGGAATCCGGCACGCTGAAATTCATCCTGCTCGCCTCGTTCAACCTGCGCAAGTTCGCCGAGTTTCACGACAAGCGGCTCTCGAGCGGCAAGGAGATTCTGCTCGTCGACAGGAAGGGGATGGTGCTGGTTGCAGCCTGGCGGACAGGGCTGGACCGAGCCCGCCGGCGCATCGATCGCAAACTCGGACCTGTTCGCCTTTGCCGCCGCGCCAAACCGCGAGCGCCTCCATGAGGTGACCAGCCGCGACGGCCGAACGCAGGTTTGGGCCGTCGCCCGCACGCCTTCGAACCGGGATGCCGGACTTTATATCATGGTGGGGCTGTCCAAGGACGGGCTGGTCGCCGCCGCCAACCGCCGCCTCTACGAGGATATGGCGATGCTTGCCGTGGCTTCGCTGCTGCTGCTTGCAGGCGTCTGGGTGCTGGCGACGCTGGGCATTGGCCGTCAGGTCGGACGCCTCGCCGCCATGGCGACGAAACTCGGCCTTGGCGATTTGAGAGCGCGGATTGCCGAGCCGCATCCGCGCGGCGAACTGGGCGGCCTGATGATGCTGCTCAACAGCACCGCCGAGTCGCTCGAGCGCCAGCGCGCGGCGATCGAGGATCTCAATCAAAAGCTCAGCCAATCCCAGAAGATGGAGGCGATGGGTCAACTCACCGGCGGCGTGGCGCACGATTTCAACAATCTCCTGACCGTCATCCTGGGCAATTCGGAATACCTCGCCGAGCGGCTGGCGGCGAACCGGGAGCTGCACGAGATCGCCGACAGCATCGCGACCGCCGCCGAACGCGGCTCCGAGCTGACCAAGAGCCTGCTCGCCTTCGCGCGCAAGCAGCCCCTGATGCCGAAGGACATCGACATCGGCCAGAAGATTCTCGGCATGGAGCAATTGCTGCGACGGACGCTGGGCGAACACATCGAATGCGAATTCCAGCTCGATTCCGAGCTGTGGCCAGCCAGCGTCGATCCCGGTCAATTGGCGTCCGCGCTGCTCAACCTGGTGCTCAACGCGCGCGATGCAATGCCCGAGGGCGGCAGGCTGACGGTCGAGGTGCGCAATATTTCGCTCGGTGAATCCGACGTCGACGTCAACGGCGAAGCCCGACCCGGCGACTATGTCATGGTTGCCGTGAGCGATACCGGCAGCGGCATGATTGCCGAGGTTGCCAGCCGCGCCTTCGAGCCGTTCTTCACCACCAAGGAAGTCGGCAAGGGCACCGGACTTGGGCTCAGCATGGTCTACGGGTTTGCAAAGCAATCCGGCGGCTCGATGCAGATCCGCACCACACCCGGACAGGGCACCGCGGTAAGGCTTTTCTTCCCCCGCGTTGATACGCCACACGACAACGACGCGCCGCCTGCCGATCGGATCGCCGTGCCTGCCGGAAGTGAAACCATTCTCGTCGTCGAGGATGACGACTTGGTTCGCGCCTATGTCGAAAAGGAATTGATGGAGCTCGGCTATCGCGTGATCGCCGCGCGCAACGCGCCCGCGGCGCTCGCGATATTGCGCAGCCCTGAGCAAATCCACCTGCTCTTCACCGATGTCGTGATGCCCGGCGGCATGTTCGGCCCCGAGCTGGCCCGGCAGGCATCGCAACTGCGGCCCGACCTGAAAATCCTCTTCACCTCCGGCTACAGCGAACAGCCCGTCACATCGCTCGAAGGACCGGAGGCGCGGATCCTGAACAAGCCCTACCGGCGAAACGATTTGGCGCTGATGCTGCGTTCGGTGCTGAAGGGCGAGTGATCGGGACGACGGTGCGCTCCCTCGCCCCGCGCTTGCAGGGGAGAGGTAAGAACCCTACCCCAGCGCCCTCAATTCCCTTCGCAGCACCTTGCCGGTCGCCGTCATCGGCAAACTCTCCGCGAACTGCACGAAGCGCGGGTATTCATGGGCGGCGAGCTGCACCTTCACGAACTCCTGGATCTCGCGGGCCAGCGCGTCGCTGGGCGCAAAGTCCGGACGCAGCACGATCCAGGCCTTTATGGATTCGGTCCTGATAGGATCGGGAATGCCGACCACCGCCGACATCGCCACCGCCGGATGTTTCATCAGCGTGTGCTCGATCTCCGAGGGTCCGACGCGGTAGCCGGCGGTCGTGATCACGTCGTCCTCGCGGCTGACATACCAGAAGTAACCGTCCTCATCCTGGACGCCGAGATCGCCGGTCAACAGGAACTCGCCGGCGTATTTTTTCGCCGTCGCTTCCGGGTTGCGCCAGTATTCGATCATGGTGCATGGACACGGCTGGCGTACGCCGATGACGCCGCGCGTTCCCCGCGGCAGTTCCTCGCCTTTGTCGTTGACGATGCGGACATCGAAGCCGGGCGTCGCCTTGCCCATCGAGCCGGGGCGGATCGGAAACAGTCTCGAGTTGCTGCCGATCACGAGATTGCATTCGGTCTGGCCGAACACTTCATGGGCGTCGATGCCGAAAGTGGCGCGGACCCAGTCCAGCAGTTCGCCGCCCAGTGATTCACCGCCGGTAAAAATGCTGCGCAGCCTGACGCCCGGATGCTTGACGCCGGCGATCCGCATCAGCTTCAGCGCTGTCGGCGGCAGGAACACGTTGCGGATGCCGTGATCGGCCATCATTTGCATCGCCGCCTGCGGCTCGAATTTGCGCGCGCGGTGACCGACCAGCGGCACGCCGTGATACCAGAACGCGAACAGCGCGTTGATCAGCCCGCCGATCCAGGCCCAGTCGGCCGGCGTCCACATCAGGTCGCCGGGCTTCGGGATGAAGTCGTGGCACATCTCGACATTGGGCAGATGGCCGAGCACGACGCGATGCGCATGCAGCGCGCCCTTGGGATTACCTGTGGTGCCCGAGGTGTAGATGATCAGGCAGGGATCATCGGCCGAAGTGTCGACGGTCGCAAAGTCCGGTGACGCCGCCTTCAGCGATGACCAGAACGACTTTGTGCCTCGCGCTGCGCGATCGCCGATGACATAGATATTCTTCAGCGCCGGCAAGCGGTCGCGGATTTTCGCGAGCTTCTCCCAGCCGGCTTCGTCGGTGACAACAGCCTTGGCCTCGGAATTGGACAGGCGGAATTCCAGCGCGTCCTCGCCGAACAGCGCAAACAACGGAATCGAGATCATGCCGGAGCGAAACGCCGCCAGATGCGCGATCGGCAATTCCAGCGATTGCGACAGGAACACCGCGACGCGGTCGCCGCGCGCCAGGCCATCGGCCTTCAACACATTGGCGAAACGGCGCGACATGTCAGCGACTTCGTCGAACGAGGTCCGCGTCGTGGCGCCGTCCTCATCGACATAGATCAGCGCAAGACGGCCCGAGCCGTCGGCATAACGGTCGCAGCACACGGTGGCCAGGTTGAAGCGATCCGGGATGTCCCAGCGGAAATTGCGATAGAGTTCGTCGTAGGTTGAGGCTTCGGTGAGCATTTTTCGTCGTCCCGGCGAAGGCCGGGACCATACGCCGCGGCCGGTGTGGCTGGAAAATGGAAGGCAACGACCAGCGTGCAAAACAATTTTCGACGGTGGCTATGGGTCCCCGCCTTCGCGGGACGACATCCCATTTGTGGACGCACTACCCCGCGAGCGCCGCCTTCACCATGGCGCTGGCCTTGCCGAAATCCATTTGCCCGGCGTATTTCGCCCTCAGGACCGCGATCACCTTGCCCATGTCCTTCATCCCTGCGGCGCCGGTCTCGGCGACCGCGGCCGAGATCGCCGCCTTGACGTCGTCCTCCGACATCTGCTTCGGCAGATACGCTGAAATGATCGCGATCTCCTCGCGCTCCTGCGCCGCCAGTTCGGCGCGGCCGCCCTTGTCGTAGAGTTCGACCGATTCCTGGCGCTGCTTGATCATCTTCTGGAACACGCCGAGCAGGTCGGCGTCGGAAAGCGGCGGCTTGCCCTGCCCTCGCGCGTCGATGTCGGCGTTCTTGATGGTCGAATTGACCATGCGCAGCGTCGAGAGCTTGCGCTCTTCCTTGGCCCGCATCGCGTCCTTGACCGCGTTGTTGATGTCGTCGCGCAGCATTTTTTGATCCTTCGGCTATCAGGGCCCTGATCTAGGCCGTTCGTGGCGCCAGAACAACTCCAACTCTAGTTCTTGAGCCATTCGGTCAGCGCATCGGCCGTCGCCTGTGTCTGTTCCACCTGCGGCATGTGCCCGCAATTCGGCAACACCACGAGATTCGCGCCGGGATGCCGCTGGCCATCTCCATCGAGAGCGCGTTCGGGATGGTGTTGTCCTGGTCGCCGGTCAGGACCAGCGTCGGACATTTGATCCAGGCCAGCGTCGGCCGCGAATCCGGCCGGCCGATGATCGCCGTCTGCTGGCGGATGAACGCCTCCACCCCGACATCGTCGCCCATGTCATAGATCAGCTGGCGCAGAACAGCATCGCCCTGGCGCGACGGGTGGAAGAGGTCCGGAAACATCTCGTCCAGCACGCCGCGAAAGCCGCCGCTCGCGGCGCGGGCCATCAGGTCCTGGCGGCGGGCGGTGAGTTCGGCGGTGTCGGGGCGGGCCTGGGTGTTGATCAGCGCCAGTTTGGCCACCCGCTCCGGCGCCTGCCGCATGATCTCGAAGGCGATATAGCCGCCCATCGAATGACCGGCGAGCGCGAATCGCGGCGGCGCCTCGGCCAGGATCCGCCGGGCAATCGCCCCCATATTGTCGTCGCGGATGTGGTTGGCGACCGTCACCGGCCCGAGCCGCCACAACGCCGGCATCACGGGGTCATAAATCCGCGGCGAGGAAACCAGGCCCGGAACGAGCAGGATCGGCATCGTATTGTCCATGCGTGGCTCCGGATTCGACGGTTTCGGGCGAAAATCGGCTTGAAAATGGGAACCCCAGATTAAGACGGCGCCGCGCCCTGTCAAATATGCAGGGAAACGCGTGTGAATCCGCGTTTTTTGGGGTTCACGCGGGAGGGCTCGGCGACTATGTAATGCGCTCATGACAATACCTGAAAACTCGTCAGCCTGGCCGGACATGAAACCGACCGCGCTCCTCGTGCTTGCCGATGGCACCGTGCTGGAAGGCTTTGGCCTCGGCGCGGAAGGACAAGCGGTCGGCGAAGTCTGCTTCAACACCGCGATGACCGGTTATGAGGAGATCCTCACCGATCCCTCCTATGCCGGGCAGCTCATCACCTTCACCTTCCCGCATATCGGCAATGTCGGCACCAACGACGAGGATATCGAGACGGTGAACATGGCGGCGACGCCGGGCGCGCGCGGCGTGATCCTGCGCGCGGCGATCTCGGATCCCTCGAACTACCGCTCCGCAAAACATCTCGACGCGTGGCTGAAGGCGCGCGGCATCATCGGCCTGTCCGGCATCGACACACGGGCGCTGACCGCGCTGATCCGCACCAAGGGCATGCCGAACGCCGTGATCGCGCATGCCAAGGACGGCCAGTTCGACCTCCACGGCCTGAAGGAAGAGGCGCGCGAATGGCCCGGCCTCGAGGGCATGGATCTGGTGCCGATGGTCACGTCCGCCCAGCGCTTCACCTGGGACGAAACGCCGTGGGGCTGGGAAAAGGGCTTTGGCCGGCAGACCGCGCCGGAGTTCAACGTGGTCGCGATCGACTACGGCATCAAGCGCAACATCCTGCGGCTGCTCGCGGGCGAAGGCTGCAAGATCACGGTGGTGCCGGCGACGACATCAGCCGAAGACATTCTGGCGATGAAGCCGGACGGCGTGTTCCTGAGCAACGGCCCCGGCGATCCCGCCGAGACCGGCAAATATGCCGTGCCCGTCATCCAGAAGGTGATCGCGTCGGGGACGCCGACGTTTGGAATTTGTCTGGGCCACCAGATGCTCGGCCTCGCCGTCGGCGCCAGGACGATGAAGATGCATCAGGGCCATCACGGCGCCAATCATCCGGTCAAGGACGAGACCACCGGCAAGGTGGAAATCACCTCGATGAACCACGGCTTCGCGGTCGACGAAACGACGCTGCCGAAAGGCGCCACCCAAACCCACATCTCGCTGTTCGACGGCTCCAATTGCGGCATCCAGCTCGACGGCAGGCCGGTGTTCTCGGTGCAGTACCACCCGGAAGCCTCGCCGGGGCCGCGCGACTCGCATTACCTGTTCAAGCGGTTTGCGGATCTGATGCGGGCGAACAAGGCGTAAGGGCCTTCCGTTCCCCGTCGTCATTGCCGGGCAAAGCCGTCTGAAGGACGGCGTCGCTTCCGCTCGCCTATGACCCGGCAATCCATCCTCTTTGGAAGAATGATGCCCGGATCAAGTCCGGGCATGACAATCCGCCGCCCGGCCATGACAATCTGTCGTCCGAGCATGACAATCTGTCACTGGATCGTCAGCCAAAGTCATAGTATGACGGTAATAATTTCAAACTAGGAACCACCCATGGACACCACCCACGCCCCCAAGGTCGAATACGGCGTGACGCCGACCGATGTGATGGCGTCGATGTCCGGTCTCGATTTCGTCCGCGCGATTTTTGAAGGCAGATTACCCGCGCCGCCGATCATGGCAGAATGTCGAGCCGTTCGACTCCACCGCCGAGCCGGGCGTCGTGACGTTCCACAGCGTGCCGGGCTTTCGGCACTACAATCCGATCGGCTCGGTGCACGGCGGCTACGCCGCGATCCTGCTGGATTCGGCGATGGGGCTTGCGGTCCACACCATGCTGCCGGCGGGCACCGGCTACACCACGCTCGAATTCAAGATCTCCTTCATCAAGGGCATGACCGAGCATACCGGTCCGGTGCGCTCGGAAGGCCGCACGCTCAGCGTCGGCCGCCGCGCCGCCACGGCCGAAGCGCGCATCACCGATGCCAAGGGCCGCCTGCTGGCGCACGCCACCACGACCTGCCTGGTGTTCGAGATTCCCAAAGGTTAGCCGGAACGCAAGGCCCTGACTTTGGTTTGATCTCCACGTATGGTTTGCACGTTGGAGAACAATCATGTCCGTCGTCAGCGAAGAACTTCAGCCGCTCACCTTCGACTTCGTCGATGACGGCCTGGTGCCGAACAGCAAGATGCCGTTCCTGGTCTACAAGCGCGCCGTCGACGTCGGCAACGATCATCCCGAGAAGACCATCGAGGGCCTGTTCGGCGCCAATGGCTGGGGCGCGATGTGGCGCAACGGCGTCTATGACTATCTGCACTACCACGCGACAGTGCATGAAGTGCTCGGCGTCGCGCGCGGCAACGCCATCGTGCGGTTCGGCGGCGACAACGGCACCGAACTCGCCCTCGCCGCCGGCGACGTCGCGATCCTGCCCGCCGGCACCGGACATCAGTGCCTGTCGTCAAGCGCCGACTTTTCCGTTGTCGGCGCCTATCCGCCCGGCCCGCCGGTCGAGATCACGCGGGCGACGCCGGCGAACCACGCCAAGGCGCTGAAGACGATCCCGCACGTGAAGCTGCCGAAGACCGATCCGGTGCATGGGCGCGGACGGGCCGCTGGTGAAGCTGTGGAAGCGTGACTGACGCTTCGACCTGTTGATCGTGAAAATTTGTCCTGTCATCTCCGGCGTCACGTCTACCGCACAGACATCTGGCACAAGGTGCATAGACGCGCGCAATTATTCTGGTAAGCGTCAGAAAATGCTTCGAGGATAAACACGCCTGATACCGTCGTGACTGATCGCAAACTGCTAGTCCGTTGCGTGAACGGTAGAATTCCGACGTGCAACGCAAGCATGGAGCATATTGCGCCATGCAGCTTACTCTGGTCGCCATGATCCGGTTGTGCTAAAGTTTTCATTCCAGAAGGGCCCGCATAACAGGAGCCGAAGAGGCCCCCTAGAGCAGCATCCGCAAGCCGGCCTAATCGCATCTACTTTTATCGACCCTGTTTCGGATTCCGCATACGCCTTGGCGCGTTTTATGCAGCTAGCGACGCCTGCTCTCTCGCCGACAGAAGCGATTCTCGCAGGCAGCGAAGTTCATTCAACCCGACCTCATGGAGGCAGATTCAAAACGGACGGACCACTAACGCTCGCGATCACAGTCCCGGAATTCCACAGTTCAAGAAGAGGATTCGACATGCTTCGAGGAATTTTGACGCTGACATTGTCTCTCTGCCTTGGCTGCTGCTGCCACGCCCGCCGCGCTCGGCCCAAACCACCGCCGCGCCGATCACCGAACAGGAGGCGCACGCCATCGCCGTCGACGCCTATGTGTACTTCTATTCGCTTATGTCGATGGACGTATCCCGCAAGCAGTTCACCAATGTCGAGCCCGGCAAGGAATTCGGCAAGGGCCCAATGAACATGTTCGTCAACGTCCCCGAATATCCGCCGGCCGACTTCAAGGGTGTCGTCCGTTCCAACTTCGACACGCTCTATTCGATCGCATGGCTCGACATGACGAAGGAGCCCGTCGTGATCTCGGCTCCGGATACGAGTGGACGGTATTATCTGCTGCCGATGCTCGACATGTGGACTGACGTGTTTGCCTCGCCCGGCTGGCGGACCACGGGCACAAAAGCGGGGACATTCCTGGTGACGCCTCCGGGCTGGCGGCCGGATCTGCGCGACAGATTCGTCGAGGAGTTCAAGCTTCCCGGGGACACACAGCGTATCGACGCGCCAACACCCTTCGTCTGGGTGATCGGCCGGACCAAGACCGACGGCCCGCCGGACTACGACGCGGTCCGCAAGATCCAGGCCGGCTACAAGGTCACGCTGCTCTCCGAATACGGCAAGGCGCCGAAGCCGGTCGAATTCAAACCCGACCCGAGCGTCGACATGAAGACGCCGCCGAAGGTCCAGGTCGATACAATGACGGCGGGGGTCTATTTCGCCTACGCCGCCGAGCTGCTCAAGCTTCATCCGCCGCACATCACCGACGAGCCGATCATCGCGCAGATGAAGAAGATCGGCATCGAGCCGGGCAAGAGCTTTGACATCGGCAAGCTTGATCCTGCCATCCAACGGGGGCTGGAGACCGCACCGCAGGACGGGCAGAAGCTGATGGCCTGGAAGGTGCCGACGCTGGCGCGGGTTGCCAACGGCTGGTCGATGAACACCGACACGATGGGGGTTTACGGCAACTACTACCTGAAACGCGCGATCGTCTCGCAAGTGGGGCTCGGCGCCAATCTGCCGGAGGACGCCATCTATCCGCTCAATCTCGGCGACGAATCCGGCAAGCCGCTCGACGGCGCCAACAAATACTCCATCACGTTCGAGAAGGGCGCCACGCCGCCTGTCAACGCGTTCTGGTCGATCACACTCTACGATTCTGACGGATTCCAGGTCGGCAACACGCTGAACCGCTTTGCGGTCTCCAGCTGGATGCCGTTCAAATACAACGCCGATGGTTCGCTCGACCTCTATTTCCAGAACGCGAGCCCCGGAAAGGACCTCGAAGCCAATTGGCTTCCGGCACCAAAGGGGGCTTTCAATCTGACCATGCGTCTTTACAGCCCGAAATCCGAGGCGTTGACCGGCAAATGGAATCCCCCACCGATCGTGAGGACGCAAGCAACGACGGGCCTGTCGGCCCAGTGAAACTTAACGGCACGCCGGCGCATCGCGCGCCGGCAACGGCGCGGCAACGAAGTGACGGCCGCACTGGTGTTTCGTGGCCGTTACTTTCCGCAAGAGAACACAGCACCGGAAACAGCGATGTAAAAGCACCCTTTGCTGGCGCTAGCCACAGGTCGGATTACCGATGACCCCCGAATTGCCCTCAGTCAGTCAATTGTCGCAGGTCATCTCGCAGGCCGCGGCGCCCGCATTTCTGCTCGGGGCGCTCGCCGCCTTTATTGCGGTCCTGATTTCGCGCCTCAACAGGGTTGTCGATCGGACAATCGTCTTGAACGCGATCGACGATAACGACGCGACCAAATCCCGGCTCAAGGCGGATATTCCACGTCTGCTGCGACGCGCGGTCATGATCAACCGGGCCATCTTCTGGGCCGTCATCGGCAGCATCACGATAACCTTGATGGTCATCGTTGCCTTCGTAAGCGCGTTCTTCCAGATTTAACACGAGCGCGGGGTTGCTGTCCTGTTCATCGTTTCCCTTGGCGCCTTCACGGTGTCGTTGGTCGATTTTGCCCGGGAGGTGCGCATTGCGCTGAGCGAATTCGACCACTACGCCTGACAGCGCTGACGCTCCCGATATTCAGAACCGGTTGGTTCCAACCCGCGGATGGAAACACCATCAAGAAATCTAGCGCGCCCACTGGCCCATCTGCAGGCATGTCTGCAAGCTTACGTAACTTGGCGTGCCGCCAATGCTCTCCTGCGAGGTGCAGCTAGCCCGGCTTGGCGCCGGGAATTTCGACCACTGGCCTGCCAGCTGTTGCTTCGCCTTGTTTTCGTCGCTGACGCAGCTCTTGACCGACTGATCGACGGTGAGCCCGGCCGTTGCAGCCACGTCGAGCTTGCAGCTGCGGGCGATGTCGAACTTCGGCACGCCGTCCGCCACCGGCAGAACCAGCTGCGAACCCAACACGATCATCGAGATGCTGATAGGCATTTGCGGCCTCCTGCTAGTGTGGCTGGCAGTATCGTAGCGAAAGCCTCGCGGATCGCCACAAATATTTAGCCACTTTTGGCAGGACGCCGAGAATTGCATCCGCCGTGCGGAGCATGTGCGGGAGGCATGACGAACGGCGCTGGATTAGCGCCGGCGTTATGTGGTTGACTTTCCCTTGCCCGAGATCAGGCAAACATGATCCGACCGGCAAAGGGAGACGCCCGATGACATCAGCCAATACCGACATGACCATCCGCGACATCCGCGTGACGATGCTGCGCATGCCCTGGGCCGACGATCCCTGGCTCAAAGGCCATGCACTGGGGGCTACGCGCGACATCCTGATCTGCGAGGTCGAAACCGCAGGCGGCATCACCGGCATGGGCTATCTGTTCGTGTTCCGCCCCGGGATGGCCTCGATCGCGGCCTGTCTCGACGAGTGCATCATCCCGCGCGTCAAGGGCAAGGACGCCACCGCGATCGAGGCGATCTGGCGCGACCTGTGGACGGCGACGATGACCTATGGCCGCGGCGGCATCGCCGCGATGGCGATGTCGGCGATCGACATCGCGCTGTGGGATGCGGTGGGCAAGCGCGCCGGCCTGCCGCTGCACCGGTTGTGGGGCCATTATCGCTCGCAAATCCCGATCTACGGCTCGGGCTGCTTCCGCGGCGCCGGCGGCGACGGCATGATCGAGAAGGCGCTGCACTTCGTCAAACAAGGCTACAAGGCGATCAAGATGCAGGTCGCGCATGTGCACACGCCGGCGCAGGACCTCGACAATGTGCGCCGCATGCGCGAGGCGGTCGGGCCCGACATCGATATCATGATCGACGTCAATATGGGCTGGAGCGCCGATGTCGCGATCGAGATGGGACGCAAGTTCGAGAAGTACGATATCTACTGGCTGGAGGAGCCGGTGCCGGCCGACGATTTCGCCGGTTACCAGCGCATCGCAGCGGCGCTGGATATGCGCGTCGTCGGCGGCGAGACCCATTTCACGCGCTACGACCTGCGGCCCTTCTTCCTCAATCCCTGCCTGCCGATCCTGCAGCCCGACCCGATGCGCGGTGGCATGACGGACCTGCGCAAGATCGCCGCGTTAGCCGACACCTTTGGCATCACCATCGCGCCGCATCTGTTTCCCGAACTCAATGTGCATCTCCTGGCCTCGATCCCGAACGGCAGCTGGTGCGAGAACATGGGGCTGATCGACGATCTCTGGGTCGATCCGCCCGAGATCAAGAACGGCATGATCACAGCGCCGGAGCGGCCCGGACACGGGCTCAAATTCAAGGAAGAGGTCATGAAGTTCAAAATCTAGCGGCGCGAGTTTTCCCTTCTCCCCTTGTGGGAGAAGGTGGCGCGAACGCAGTCCGCGTCGGATGAGGGGTCTCTATCCGCAGAGAGAACCCCTCACCCGCCCTTCGGGCACCCTCTCCTGCAAGGGGAGAGGGAATAAGCCTACGCCGCGTTGGCGCCTTCCTGACGGCTGGCTTCGAAAAGAAACCAGGTGCGGCGCTCGGTCTCGTCGATGAACAGTTCGAGCAGGCCGGCGGTGCCGGAATCCTCGTGGTCGTCGGCGAGCTTGTGGGCCTTCCGCATCGCGGTTGCGACGTGCTTGTTGTCTTCCATCAGCTCACGCAGCATTTCGCGCGGCGGGACGTAGGCCTCGTTGTTGTCCTTGATGGTCTGCAGCTTCGCGACTTGCCCGATCGAGCGCAGCGTGGTGCCGCCGAGCTTGCGTACCCGTTCGGCGATCTGGTCGGTGGTGGCGAAGATCGCGTCCGACTGCTCGTCCAGCATCAGATGATAGTCGCGGAAATGCCGGCCGGAGACGTGCCAGTGGAAATTCTTGGTCTTCATGTAGAGCGCGAAGGCATCGGCCAACAGCGTATTGAGCGACGCCGAGATCTTGTCCACCGCGGCCTGCGACAGGTCGGTCGGCGTATCGAGATCGGGGGACACTTTTTCGGATTTGCTGACTTTGCTCACGTTGAACCTTCCTGTTAGGAAACCGGACGCGGCGGCAATGGACATCGGCCGTCGAACGAACTAACGCATCATCTTCCCGGCGGTTCCTGCGCCGGAACCCCTGTTTTCGCCGGATGCAGCCCCGATGGACGAATGGATCGACTATTACGATTCCACGCATACGATCTATGCGAGCAAGCTGCATCGCGACCTGCATTTCCAGATCATCGCGCGCGACATCATCGGCTACATCGCATCCCCCGACGCGGTGGTGCTGGACTATGCCTGCGGCGAGGCGCTGTCGGCGGCCAGGGTGGCGGACGCATGCGGCAAGCTCTATCTCGCCGAACCCGCCCCCGGGGTCCGCGGCCGGCTGATCGTGCGCTTTGCGCCCAACACCAAGATCCGCGTCCGTTCGCTCGACGACCTCAGGAAGATGGACGAGAAGTCGGTCGACCTCGTCATCATGAATTCGGTCGCGCAATACATGACGTCGGAAGAACTCGACGGAGCCTTCGCCGTCATTCGCCGGCTGTTGAAGCCGGCCGGACGGCTGGTGCTGGGCGACATCCTGCGGCCCGAGGTCGGCATGATCAGAGACGTGGTGGCGCTGCTGAAATTCGCGGGCCAAAACGGCTTCCTCAGGGACGCCTTTTACGGCCTCGTCAGCACCGCGCTGTCGGATTACCGGCAATTGCGCACCAGGGTCGGCCTGCAACGCTATGGCGAAAGCGAGATGATCGAGAAGCTCACGCGCGCCGGCTTCACCGCGACGCGCGCCCCCGCCAATATCGGCCATAATCCGTGGCGAATGACCTTTGTGGCGCGACACCCGTTCGCGAGCCGGTGATTGCTATCGGCCCGCGCTTGCTTGACGCGTTTTCTGGCGTGAACCGGCCCCGGGGCGGCAGCCGTTAGGGTTAATGAACGGTAAACGTGGCTCACCCTCCCGCGATGGGCGATGATCGCCTCGGCCCGGTGGCGGAAGCGTCCACGCGAGAACAGTGCATTGTTCTTTATCCAGGTTCAAATCCTGGCCGGGCCTCCAGCCTTCGCTGCTGACGCAGCTTCGGCTCGGCGCAGCCACGCTCGAGACCGCACCACGACTTGCCATACCGTAGCTCGAAGAGCGAAGGCGGGAGCTGGGCCTCAGTAAACGCCTCGGATTGCCTCGAAAATGCCGGTTGATGGGGGCTTTTTGGGGGTTTCGCGGGTGCGGAATCTGGTCTAAAGACCACCCCGCGCGCGAGGGTAACCTGGCGCTACGGCTCGAGGGACGCGCAGCACGCGCGCCCTTTTTTTGTGCCCAAAATCCAGTCCGCGAGACCTGATGCCCAAAAGAACAGATATCTCCACCATCCTGATCATCGGCGCCGGTCCCATCGTGATCGGCCAGGCCTGCGAATTCGACTATTCGGGCACGCAGGCGGTGAAGACGCTGAAGGAAGAGGGCTACCGCATCGTCCTGGTCAACTCCAATCCGGCGACGATCATGACCGACCCGGAACTGGCTGACGCCACCTATATCGAGCCGATCACGCCGGAAATCGTCGCCAAGATCATCGAAACAGGAGCGTTACGTCATTCCCGGCGGCTTTGCGCTGCTGCCGACCATGGGCGGGCAGACCGCGCTGAACTGCGCGCTGTCGCTGCGCAAGCAGGGCACGCTCGCCAAATTCGACGTCGAGATGATCGGCGCCACGGCTGACGCGATCGACAAGGCCGAGGACCGCGGCCGTTTCCGCGAGGCCATGACCAGGATCGGGCTGGAAACGCCGCGCTCGATCCAGACCAAGAACCTGCCCGACGCAC
The DNA here is from genome assembly GCA_963742665.1 of uncultured Alphaproteobacteria bacterium. Taxonomy (GTDB): domain Bacteria; phylum Pseudomonadota; class Alphaproteobacteria; order Rhizobiales; family Xanthobacteraceae; genus Bradyrhizobium. The sequence continues at coordinate 12,596 of CAVUNH010000018.1, read as the reverse complement.
TGCGCGCGCTCGACGACATCGGCCTGCCCGCGATCATCCGCCCGTCCTTCACCATGGGCGGCACCGGCGGCGGCATCGCCTACACCAAGGCCGAATTCATCGAGATCGTCGAACGCGGCATCGACGCCTCCCCCACCGACGAGGTCCTGATCGAGGAAAGCGTGCTGGGGTGGAAAGAGTTCGAGATGGAGGTGGTGCGCGACAAGAAGGACAATTGCATCATCGTCTGCTCGATCGAGAACCTTGATCCGATGGGCGTGCATACCGGCGATTCCATCACGGTGGCGCCGGCGCTGACGCTGACCGACAAGGAATACCAGATCATGCGCGACGCCTCGCTGGCGGTGCTGCGCGAAATCGGCGTCGAGACCGGCGGCTCCAACGTGCAGTTCGGCGTCAATCCGGCCGACGGCCGCATGGTCGTGATCGAGATGAACCCGCGGGTGTCGCGCTCCTCGGCGCTGGCCTCGAAGGCGACCGGCTTTCCGATCGCGAAAGTCGCCGCCAAGCTCGCGGTCGGCTACACGCTCGACGAGATCGCCAACGACATCACCGGTGGTGCTACGCCCGCCTCGTTCGAGCCGACCATCGATTACGTCGTCACCAAGATTCCCCGATTCGCATTCGAGAAATTTCCCGGCGCCTCGCACACGCTGACGACGTCGATGAAATCGGTCGGCGAGGTGATGGCAATCGGTCGCACCTTCCAGGAGAGCCTGCAGAAAGCGCTGCGCGGGCTCGAGACCGGCTTGACCGGGCTTGACGAAATCGAGATCGAGGGGCTTGGCCGCAGCGACGACAAGAACGCAATCCGCGCAGCGCTGGGCACGCCGACGCCGGATCGTCTGCTGCAGGTCGCCCAGGCGATGCGGCTCGGCTGGTCGAACGACGAAATCTTCAACTCCTGCAAGATCGATCCCTGGTTCCTCGCCGAGATGCGCGGCATCGTCGACATGGAGTCGAAGATCAAGGCGAACGGACTGCCCGGCAACGCGTTCGGCATGCGGACACTGAAGGCGATGGGTTTTTCGGACGCGCGGCTTGCCGTGCTGTCCGAGAGCACCGAAGCCGACATCACCGCGAAGCGTCACGCGCTTGGCGTTCGCCCGGTGTTCAAGCGCATCGACACCTGTGCGGCGGAGTTCGCCTCCCCCACCGCCTATATGTATTCGACCTATGAATCGCCGTTTGCCGGTGCGACCGCCGACGAGAGCGCGCCGTCGGACAAGAAGAAGGTCATCATCCTCGGCGGCGGGCCGAACCGGATCGGCCAGGGCATCGAGTTCGATTATTGCTGCTGCCATGCCTGCTTCGCGCTGCATGACGCCGGCTATGAGACCATCATGATCAACTGCAATCCGGAAACCGTGTCGACCGACTACGACACCGCCGACCGGCTGTATTTCGAGCCGCTCACCGCCGAAGACGTGCTGGAGATCATCACCACCGAACGCCGCAACGGCACGCTGCACGGCGTGATCGTGCAGTTCGGCGGCCAGACGCCCTTGAAACTGGCGCGCGCGCTGGAAGCCGCCGACGTGCCGATCCTCGGCACCTCGCCCGACGCCATCGACCTTGCCGAAGACCGCGACCGCTTCAAGCGCGTGCTCGACAAGCTCAGGCTGAAGCAACCCAAAAACGGCATCGCCTATTCGGTCGAGCAGGCGCGGCTGGTGTCGGCCGATCTCGGCCTGCCGCTGGTGGTGCGCCCGTCCTACGTGCTCGGCGGCCGCGCGATGCAGATCATCCGCGAGGAGAACCAGCTCAACGATTATTTGCTCGGCACCCTGCCGGAGCTGGTGCCCGCCGACGTCAAGGCGCGCTACCCGAACGACAAGACCGGGCAGATCAACACCGTGCTCGGCAAGAACCCGCTGTTGTTCGACCGTTATCTCTCCGACGCCACCGAGATCGACGTCGACTGCCTGTGCGACGGCAAGGACACGTTCATCGTCGGCATCATGGAGCATATCGAGGAGGCCGGCATTCACTCCGGCGATTCCGCCTGTTCGCTGCCGCCGCATTCGCTCGATGCCGTGATGATATCGGAACTGGAGCGGCAGACGCGCGAACTCGCGCTCGGGCTCGACGTGGTCGGCCTGATGAACGTGCAATACGCCATCAAGGATGGCGATATCTACGTGCTCGAGGTCAACCCGCGGGCATCGCGCACCGTGCCGTTCGTCGCCAAGGTGGTCGGCACGCCGGTGGCGAAGATTGCAGCCAGGATCATGGCCGGCGAGAAGCTTGCGGACTTTAACCTGAAGAAGCGCAAGCTCGGCCATGTCGGCGTCAAGGAATTGGTATTCCCGTTCGCGCGCTTCCCCGGCGTCGACACCGTGCTGGGGCCCGAGATGCGCTCGACCGGCGAAGTAATGGGCATCGACCGCTCGTTCGAGGTCGCCTTCGCCAAGAGCCAGCTCGGCGGCGGCACAAGGGTGCCGCGCAAGGGCACGGTATTCGTCTCGGTGCGCGAGACCGACAAGAACCGCATAGCGGATGCGGTGCAGCTGTTGCACTCGCTCGGCTTCAAGGTGATGGCGACCTCGGGCACCCAGCGCTTCCTCACCGACTTCGGCATACCGACCGAAAAAGTGAACAAGGTGCTGGAGGGGCGGCCGCACATCGTCGACGCCATCACCAATGGCGATATCCAGCTCGTCTTCAATACCACCGAAGGGCCTCAGGCGCTGGCCGACAGCCGTTCGTTGCGGCGCGCTGCCCTCTTGCATAAAGTGCCATATTACACCACTCTTTCGGGTGCTGTGGCGGCCGCGCAGGGCATCCGCGCCTATCTGGGCGGAGACCTTGAGGTCCGTACCCTGCAGAGTTACTTTTCCGAAAACTGATCGTTCGCCGGGCTGAAACGCCCGCTAAACGATTGGCAATAAAGCCGGTATGGCTGGAACCCACCGCTCGTATGGATGTTGTATCGGCCCTTGACGGGGCCGAAAATTAATAGGCTGGCGGGTCCGGGCTTCGGGCCGGAAAGCCCCGAATCGAAATCGACAAGCGTGTTTCGTGCGCGCAACGCGTGGCTCGCGCGATCGAAGGACAGAAGAGATGATGGAAAAGGTTCCGATGACCGCTGGCGGCTATGCCGCCCTCGAGGTCGAGTTGAAGAAGCGCCAGTCGGAGGACCGCCCGCGCATCATCGAGCATATCGCCGAGGCGCGCTCGCATGGCGACCTGTCGGAGAACGCGGAATATCATGCCGCCAAGGAAGAGCAGTCGCACAATGAAGGCCGCATCGCCGAGCTCGAAGACAAGCTCGCGCGCGCCGACATCATCGACATCTCGAAGCTCTCCGGCGACACCGTCATGTTCGGCGCCACCGTGACCCTGGTCGACGAGGATACCGAGAAGAAGGCGGTGTGGCAGATCGTCGGCGAACCGGAAGCCGACGCCAAGAAGGGCCGCATCTCCATCACCTCGCCGCTGGCCCGCGCCCTGATCGGCAAGAAGAAAGGCGCGACCGTCGAAGTCGTGGCCCCTGGCGGCGCCAAGGCCTACGAGATCACCAAGGTCGAGTTTCGGTAAATTCCCCGGCGGGCATTGCCCGCCGGATGCGGGATGCGCATCACGCCGGGAAACGCGAAGGAAAGCGGCATGCAGCCAAACCGCGTTTTCGCACGTCTCGCGCTGACATTGACCTTCGTCATTGCCGGCTGCACCGCACTTGTCGCGGCCGAACTGGCCATCCCGCCCCGCCCTGCGCTGAAGGACATCTCGGTGCAAACCGGTCCGCCGAACTGCGCCCGATGGACCGACGAATGCATCAACTGTACGCGCGGCGCCAAGGGCGAGACCCCGGTCTGCTCCAATATCGGTTTTGCCTGCCAGCCCAAGGCGATCCGCTGCCTTGGCGCACAATAGGCGCGGATAGGCGCGCGCGGCACACTGCCGCAGTGCGAAAAGCGCCCCGGGCAAACACGCAACATCGCGCTTTATTCCTTTGCTGCCCCGCAAAACATCATCGGAATATTGCGGCGATCTGCTTTTCCTCAAAGCCGCGACACGATACCAATTGGGCTGCGAGCCAGCTTGGGGCGATCTAATTTGGGGGACGTGTCATGATTGAAGCACTCGCGGCGTGGACGCCGCGCGCTTTGAGTTTACTGCGCATCATCACTGGCCTGCTGATCATCCAGCACGGCATGGCCAAGATCATCGGCTTTCCGGTTGTTGCGAACTTTGCCAAACTTAGCCCGTGGTCGCTGATCGGTGCGGCCGGCTTCATCGAACTGATCGGCGGCGCGCTCCTGATCCTCGGCCTGTGCACGCGGCCGGTTGCCTTCGTTCTCGCCGGCCAGATGGCTTTCGCCTATTTCATCGGCCACTATCCAAAGGGCTTTCTGCCCGCTAATCAACGGCGGCACGCTGGCGATCCTGTATTGCTTCACCTGCCTGTACCTGTCGACCGCGGGCGCCGGCCCGTGGAGCATCGACGCCAGCAAGAACCGGGCTTGAGGGGGCGACCATGGATAAATTCAACAAGATGCTCGCGGCCGGCGAACCGATGGTTCTCAGCATTTTCCGGATCGTCACCGGATTGTTGCTGTTTCAATATGGCGTCGCCAAGATCTTCAAGTTTCCGGTGCTGCCCTACTTCGCCAATATCTCGACGCTGATCACGGTCGCGGGCGCACTCGAACTGGTGCTCGGGGCGCTGCTGATCCTGGGGCTGTGGACGCGGCCGGTTGCGTTCATCCTGTCCGGTGAAATGGCGTTCGCCTATTTCATGGGGCACATGTTCAAGACCCCGGACGCGCCGGTGTTCATCCCGCTGTTGAACGGCGGCAACGCCGCGATCCTGTTCTGCTTCGCCTGCCTCTATCTCGCCTGCGCCGGCGGCGGGGTGTGGAGCGCGGATGCGATGATGAAGAAGAAGTAGCTGAGAGAGAGTCGCACCAGCTAACGCCGTCCGGGGCGATGCAAAGTATCGAACCCGGAATGACTGGATAACGCTTCGCGTTATCCAGTCACCTTCAAATCGAGCGGCACGGCCGCTTCATATTTCGAATTGTGCAGCACCAGCGACGTCCGGACATTGCGCACGTGCGGCGCCGAGGTCAGGTGCGAGACGAAATCCTGGAACGTCGCCATGTCGGGCGCCACGCATTTCAGGATGAAATCCACTTCACCCGACAGCATCCAGCATTCCCGCACCAGCGGCTCGGCGCGGACGAACGCCTCGAACGCGCGCAAATCCGCCTCCGCCTGGCTCGACAGATGCACGGAGGCAAACACCGTGACGTCGAAACCGAGCCGGCGCGGATCGAGCAGGCCGCGGTAGCCCAGGATGTAGCCTTCCTCCTCCAGCGTCCGGACCCGGCGCAGGCAGGGCGGCGGCGAAATGCCGACCCGTTTGGCCAGTTCGACGTTGGTGATTCGGCCATCGGCCTGGATTTCGGAGAGGATTTTGCGATCGATTTCGTCGAGGTTCTTCGACACGCGGTCAGGTTCCCTTAAGGCTGGCGGGGCTTGGAAGGTGGGACTGGCAACACTCTTAGCGCAGCCGGCGTGGCTTGCGCAATTTTATTGCGCGTGCGGTGCGCCATTTCGTCCTCTACCGGGGAAAAATCGCTGATTTGGATTGCAAATCTTGCATAGCTACCCAGATGTCCTAGACTTGGATTTGACACTTTTAGCGCCGGCGCGATGCGTTTCCGGGCGCTTTCCGCTCAAGTCATGATCAAACTCCCTGAAGAGAGAGGGATCGTCCGATGCCTGCGCCTATCCATGCCAAGGTCGTCATTATCGGTTCCGGGCCGGCCGGTTACACCGCGGCGATCTACGCGGCGCGGGCGATGCTCGAACCGGTGCTGATTCAGGGCATCCAGCCTGGCGGCCAACTCACCATCACCACCGACGTGGAGAACTATCCGGGGTTTGCGGATGTCATCCAGGGTCCGTGGCTGATGGAGCAGATGGAAAAGCAGGCAGCCCATGTCGGCACCAAGATGGTCACCGATCTCGTCAACAAGCTCGAGCTTGCGCAGCGGCCGTTCCGCCTGACCTGCGACAGCGGCGACGTCTATCTCGCCGAGACGGTGATCCTTGCCACCGGCGCGCAGGCGCGCTGGCTCGGCATCCCCTCGGAAGAAAAGTTCAAGGGCTTCGGCGTCTCGGCGTGCGCGACCTGCGACGGGTTCTTCTATCGCGGCAAGGAAGTGGTCGTGGTCGGCGGCGGCAACACCGCGGTCGAGGAAGCGCTGTTCCTGACCAACTTCGCTTCACAAGTGACCGTCGTGCATCGCCGCGATCATTTCCGCGCCGAGCGCATCCTGCAGGACCGCTTGTTCAAGCATCCCAAGATCAAGGTGGTCTGGGACTCCGCGATCGACGAGATCGGCGGCACCGAGAACCCCGGCAAGGTCACCCATGTGCGCCTGAAAAACGTCAAGACCGGCGCGCTGACGCAACTGCCGGCCGACGGTGTCTTCATCGCCATCGGCCACGCGCCTGCGACCGAACTCGTTGCCGGCCAGGTCAAGCTGAGATCATCCGGCTATGTCGAGGTGGCGCCGAATTCGACGGCGACTTCAATTCCAGGCCTGTTCGCCGCCGGCGACGTGGCCGACGAAACCTGGCGGCAGGCGGTCACGGCCGCCGGGCTCGGCTGCATGGCGGCCCTTGAGGCCGAACGTTTCATGGCTTTACGCGCGAGCGATCGCGCGGCGGCGGAATAATCATGGCTCGATCGCGGGATGGATTTAACGATATGGATTGGGACAAGCTGAAAGTGTTTCACGCGGCGGCGGAAGCGGGCAGCTTCACCCATGCCGGCGAGCAACTGGGGCTGTCGCAATCGGCGGTGTCGCGGCAGGTCTCGGCCCTGGAGCAGGAGCTCTCGGTGTCGCTGTTCCATCGCCATGCGCGCGGGCTGATCCTCACCGAACAGGGCGATCTCCTGTTCCGCACCGCGCATGACGTGTTCATGCAGTTGCAGGCCGCGCGCGCCAAACTCACCGACAGCCGCGAGCGGCCCAGTGGCGACCTCAAGATCACGACGCCGCCGGCGCTCGGCATCAACTGGCTGATCCCGCGGCTCGACGAATTCACCGCACTTTATCCGGACATCCGGATCTCGCTGATCGTGACCGATGAGGATCTCGATCTGTCGATGCGCGAGGCCGACGTTGCGATCCGGACCCGCAAGCCGACCCAGCCGGACCTGATCCAGCGCAAGCTGTTCTCGATCGGCTTCCACGCCTATTGCTCGCCGGAATACATCAAGCGCTTCGGCACGCCGCGCACGCTCGACGACCTCGATTCGCACCGCATCATCATGCTCGGCGATGCGCAGGTGCCGCCGCATCTGGCGAACCGCAGCTGGCTGGTCGACGCCGGTCGCAACGGCTCGGGTCCGCGCGAGGCCTACTTCAAGGTCAACAACATCCTCGGGCTTGTCAGGGCCTGTCAGCAGGGCCTCGGTATCGCAGCACTCCCCGATTACCTCGTCGAGGAGAACAACCGTCTGGTGCAGCTGTTCGGCGAGACCGACTCGATCCAGGTCGACACCTATTTCGTCTATCCGGAAGAGCTGAAGACGGTGGCGCGGGTGCAGGTATTCCGCGACTTCGTGGTGAGCAAGGCGCAGCGCTGGCCCTCCTAGCGCATGATCCCCGCGCAAACGCGTTCCGCGTTTGTCGCGAGGGAAAGTGGGTGCCGGTTTTCCCTCGCGACAAACGCCCTTGAGTGGGACGTTTCGTCATCCCGCTTTGCGGATTAGCGGCTCTTATAAAGCCCCCGGTCTCCGCATGTCTGACATGCGGCTCGGACGGTTGATGCAAGGCGCCGATGAGGATCATAGTGCTTGAACGCTGAGCGAACGCGTCGCGCATATGTCCCCCTCCTCCAGTGGCGCGGGCGCTCAGGAATCCCTCTTGGAAGGTGATTGTGTCGGCCTCACGTGGCCAATACCTTAGGCCGGGCTCTTTCGAGCCCGGCTTTTTTTCATCCGCAGGTCTTTTCTTCTCCGGATGTTTTCACATTCAGTATTTTTCATCTCCCCGTCGTCAACGCTGCGCGGATTGACAATGCGCGGCCGCCCGACCATCATCGCCACATGATCACGCGTTCGTGCGCAGCCTTGTCGTCGAAAAAAGGTCCCTTCCCGGGGACCCGAGGTCGTTGCGCGCGATAGCCTGATCGCCAAAGCCGATCCCGAAACCCCGCCGCCTCGACGGGGTTTTTTTATTGGTCCCGTCTCCGGCAAACCACTTGAGGAGATGGAACCATGACTGAACCACAAACGACTGATCTGCAAAGCCTGTTGCAGGGCCTGTGGCTGCCCCTCGTCACGCCGTTTCGCAACGGCGAACTCGACGAGCCCTCGCTGCGCCGGCTGGTCCGGCACTATGCCGATGGCCCGGTCGACGGACTGATCCTTGCCGCCACCTCGGGCGAAGGCATGTCGCTTGGGTCAGACGAGCTCGAGCGGCTGGTGGCCGTGGCGCGCAGCGAAATATCGCAGAGCCGGCGCTATCTGCCGATCTGTCTTGGCCTGTCGGGCGCCAGCACGCTCAAGATGCTGGATATGCTCGACGAGACCGCGGCCTGGCCGATCGACGGCTATCTGATCGCAAGCCCCTATTACACGCGGCCGTCACAGCGCGGCCTGGTGCAGCATTTCACCGCACTCGCCGATCACGCCTCGTGGCCGGTCGTGCTCTACAACATCCCCTACCGCACCGCGGTCAACCTGACCAACGAGACGCTGCTGGGGCTTGCAAAGCATCCGAACATCGTCGGCATCAAGGATTGCAGCGCCGACCGCGCCCAGTCGATCGACTTTCTGGCGCGACGCCCGGCCGGCTTCCGGGTGCTGACCGGCGAAGACGCGCAATATCACGAGGCGCTCTGCGACGGCGCCGACGGCGCCATCCTGCTGTCGGCGCATCTTCAGACCGAAGCCTTCGCGGCGGTGCGAACGCTGATGAAGCAGGGCGACCGCGACGCCGCACTGGCGTGCTGGGAAGGCATTTCCGGCCTGACGCGGCTGTTGTTTGCCGAGCCGAGCCCCGCGCCGGCAAAATACTGGCTGGCGCGCACAGGGCTGATCGACAGCGCCGAAGTCCGCCTGCCGATGGTGGAGGTGAGCGCGGAACTCGCCGCGTGGCTGGATCAGGAAATGGAGCGGCGGACGCAGCTCTTGCTGCGGCGCGCGTAGCAAGACACCGGCATTTGCGTTCCCCGGCCGCAAAAAAGCCGCCACACGCGAAACGCGGTGACGGCTTTTCTGTCGCTCCACACCGGCTCGGGTGATGCGCAGACCGACAGGGTGACGAAAATTTCTTCCGATGGAGGGGATGCGGACCGGCAAGGTTGCCTGATCGCGTTGGGTCGGTGTTAACCGCGTTGAACTCCGCCGCAGCGCCGGTCGCGCGTACTCGCGCCGATTGGCCTGCGGTAGCGCTGCCGGGTTGGACCGCCGTCGACGCCAGCGCTGGTTAACGACCGGTCACTTCAAAACCGCGAAGTCGAGCCAAGCCGCGCCCGCAACTTTAAAATCTCGGGCGTATTGATGTCCCCATACAAAAACCGGGGGAGACACCAATGACCGATCACATCGCGCCGAATTCGAAATTTCCGATCTGCGAGCACGCCCAGAGAATGCACGACGTTCTCCTGGTCTCATCCTTCGCCCTGTGGGCGATGCTGATCGGCTTTGCGCCGGTCATGACCTATCGCCTGCTGGTGGCCTGACGGCCTTGCGCGAGATGCCGCCGTGGTTAATCCGCGGTAGCACCTGCGGTCAAATGCGAGCGAAATTGCGACCGGGTTTTTAAAGCCGGTCGTCTATCATGGTCGCCACAACAAGACTAAAAAACGCGGGGGCGCGTCGTGGAAATCGAAAACAATACCCTGCCTGAACAGCAGGGCTTCACCACCGAGGACATTCTGTGGGCGGTCGGCATCTGGTCGGTGCTTCTGACCATGTCGCCGGTCGTCGTGTTCTACATGCTGATGGTGGCGTAAGCCGTTATTGCATCTTCCGTCATTGCGAGCGCAAGCGACTTGTCCGCCGTAGCTCAACGAGCGAAGGCGGATCGGCTACGGCGGACAAGTCGTTGCTGACGCAAAACACAAAGAAAAACGCGCGGAGCCCGCGCGTCTTTTAGAAGTCAGTTGGTGGCGGCGTTGTTACGCCGCCTGCTTGTGCATGGCGCCGGACGACGACGCTGAGCCGCGGATCGCCTTGATCGACCGTTCGATCGCAGCCCACAGCCGGCTGATTTCCGCAGCCGCCCGGCCTTCCGCATAATACTCGCGAGCGCCTTCGCCGTTACCGAGCGCCAGCAGCAGATCGGCACGGTTGGTGATCTGACCGCTCCACACCGGCGCACGGAACTTGATCAGGGCTTCCCGCGCAATGGTGACGATGCGGCTTTCGATGCCGTCACGTGGCGCAGGCGCGCCGTTGATGACGACGGCGTAGGGCTTGCGCGCCGCGCGGCAGGTCTGAATCGTTTCCTGCACGGCATTGACGTCGAACACGCCGGGCCGCGCCGGAATGATCACCATCGTTGCGTTCTTGATGGCGTCGTCGACGACAGCCGAGACGTTCGGCGGCGTGTCGATAAACACCCATTCGATTCCGTCGCGCTTGGCGGCGGCGATAATGCCACTGACGGAATTCACAGCGGCCTTGATCGGCGGTTCGTTGGTGCCACGCAACTTGTGCCAGAGAGTGAGTGAGCCCTGCGGATCCGCGTCGATCATCAAACAAGGCTTGGTCGACTTGTGGACATGCGCAGCGATGTGAGCAGCCAGGGTACTTTTGCCCGAGCCCCCTTTACGCGAAGCGAAAACAATGACGTTCATACCTTGGCCTCCAGATTGACCCCAGAAGGCGAAAATGAATCAGCGCGCTGATTCGTGAAAGAAAAATTTACTGGCAATCGCGAAGAAGCCACTGATTGGTCAACAAAGTTGCTTTTTGAGTCACACCCGCTGGTCGCGCACAAACAGTAACAGGAATCGTAAAAGCGGAATCGCCAGAGTGGCTTGATCGACTCACTGCATGCTTTTTCTGCGCTGCCGTTCGATCCATTTGCGCTCAACCCATCCAAGCATCCGCGCCATCGGCTTCTGCAGCGCGGGCACATCCTGCGCGAACAAAAGGAGTCCGAGCGGCAACATCCAGAGTCCCAGCACCGGCAGGAAGCTGAAAATACCGCCGGCGATCAGCAAAATGGCGAGCGGAATCCGGGCGTAGCGCGACTGCGGCTTGCGCAGCCAGCCGACGAATCTGGCCGGGCCCCGCGGCAGCTTGGCTTCGAGCCAGGCAAAGTGCCGGTCGAGTTCGACTTGATGTTCGTTCACGCACATCTCTCCCTGTGCCGGAAAGATGTTGATGCGCCGTGACGCCGCAAGGCGTCAGTCTGTCGCGCGAGCGGGCCTTGAAATCGCGCACCGCGCTCAGGTCGAGGCGGGCTTCTTCGCCGGCTTCCTGGTCTTGCGTTTAGCGCTGACGGACTTGCGCGGAGTGGCAGGACTAATCGCCATCGGCTTGCCGGCCGGCGCGACCGCGGCCCGGCTGGGCTCGGGATCAGGCCTGAACTGCGCCCGGCACGGCGGCGAGAGCTGCGACTTCTTGGCGACCATGCAGGCGGTGACGCGGTCCACATCGGGAATCTCGGAGCTGCAGAGCCGGAAGGCGTCGCTGGTGCAGGCCTGCTCCTGCTCGGGGGTGTAGGCCTGGCCCGCGGCGGGCCATATCGAAACCGCAAGCGCGGTCACCAACATCACGCCGGCATGAAAATTCCTGATCCGCAAAGTCGCCATGAATCCCCCCAGACCAATGATCGGCGCGAATTGTGTGTGAACCGCCCCAGATTGGCAAGCAGGGGGTGGACAACCGGCCACAGCACAAGCGCGCCAGTCCAAAAGGATTTTCGGTCAACCGGATCGGTGGCTGGTGCACAGCCACCGCGCTCAGGAATCATCGAGGCTGAACAAGCTGCCGCGCCGGCGTGCAGCAGCGACGATCACGGCTTCTTCAAGCACAATCCCACCGCGGCGCCAGCACACTTGGCGCCGTCAGGCGCGCCGCCGCTTGGGCAGACGACTGACACCAATGTCTCGCTGGCCTCGCAACTAACCGGGCCCTCGGCAGATTGTACTGCGCGGAGGCTGGCCGTCGCGGGCTCGCCCTTGTCGCCTTTATCGCCCTTGTCACCCTTATCGCCTTTGTCACCCTTTGCGCCGGGTGTCCCTTGCGGACCTTGCGCACCTTGCGCGCCGGCAGGGCCTTGCGTTCCAGCAACACCCTGAATGCCCTGGGCGCCTTGCGGACCGGCAGGCCCCTGCGCGCCTGGCGCGCCCGGCGTTCCCGGTTCACCCTTGGGACCGGGGTCTCTCCCGCACGCAGCGAGCGAAAGCGAGACACCAACAAGCAAGATCGCGACAATTCTCATGAAACGCCCCCTGAATGCATGGATTTGGTGAAAGGCAGATACGACCGACAATGCAACGAAGGAAACCTTGGTTCCTCGCCGAGCAGCCTAGCATAACCGGGGAAATTGACGGCGTGTTGATCGCGATCGGCCGAAAATTCCGGTGCGCTGATCCGAATGGTACAGTTGGGT
>CAVUNH010000017.1:0-93765 GCA_963742665.1 uncultured Alphaproteobacteria bacterium | reverse complement strand
GTGCTTGTGGCAATATAGCGTTTTGAGCAAGATGATGTTCAGGCGTCGCGCCAGGAAAACGCGTTAAAAGCAGAAGGCCAAAAATGAGCCAACGCCGAAGCCAACTTGCTGGGAGGTGCAGAGCGCGCTAGGACAATTTATGGCCCCGAACACACCATTGGCGCGAGGCGGGCGATGACGGTCCCGGTGGCGCTCGCCCATCGCCAGCTCGATTCGTCCGGCGGCGCCGGCGTCCAGGCCGACCTGAAGCGTTCCGCGCTTGGTGTCTATGGCGCCTCCGTGATCACAGCGCTGACGGCGCAGAACACCACGGGCGTCAGCGGCATCCATCAGGTTCCGGCCGAGTTCGTCACCGCGCAGATCGATGCGGTGTTTTCCGATCTGGCGGGTGGGTGCAGTCAAGATCGGTATGGTGGCCCAGCTTGCGAGCATCGACGCCATCGCAGCCGGGCTGAAGCGCTGGTCGCCGATGTCGTGCTCGATGATGGTCGCAACCTCGGGCGACCGCCTGCTGGCGGCGGAGGCAATTGGAACGCGCAGAAAACTCGTTCCGTGCGCGTCGATCGTCGCACCCCCAATCTGCCGGAAGCGGCCGCCCTGCTGGACGAGCCGGTGGCGGAAAGCGAAGCCGCCGTCGAGCATCAAGGCAAGCGGCTGCTGGCGATGGGGTGCCGCGCCGTGCTGATCAAGGGCGGCCGCGAGGGCAACGAGGGCGTCGACTATCTCGACGCCAACGGGACGCTCGCGCTCGCCGCGCCATCGCCACCGGGAATACCCACGGCACCGGCTGTTCGCTGTCATCGGCCATTGCTGCGGGTCTCGCGAAAGGTAAGTCTTGGAGACCGCCGTGCGCAACGCCAAAACCTGGATCAGCGCCGCGATCTCGGCCGCCGACCGCTTCGAGCGTCGGCCATGGCCACGGCAGGTCCATCATTTTCATAAGTTCTACTAGCGCTCGCTCCAGGCGCAACGCGCACACACTCATCTAAATTTAAGAATCAAACAACGCAACTGAACAAGATCCCGGAACGGGCCGCAACCCATGTGGTGATCTCCGGCCAATTGCCCACACCGATGCGCGTTCAAGATATTATAGTGGCACATCAGGGAGCTGAGCATGCCGACAAAAACAAAGGCCGCCGCGACCAACGCCCGCGAAGATATTCTGACCCACACGCCATGAGCACGATAAGTGCAGGCGCCGTAAGCGCGATGAGCGCGGTAGGGGCTCCATCATCAAGATGAACAAAGGAGCGCTGCGTCGAAGCAGGACTGGTTTTGGCACTTGTTCGCGAAGTGCGAGGCGAAGGCCGCGCGCCTCGCGGAGCAGGCCGCGCGCGCGCCCAACGCTTGCGGAGATGCGACCTTCATTGAAGCGTACGCGAAGAATTTGCCGAAGCTGATGACGTCAGCGCTGGCCGCGCACGAGAAAGCGCAGGTCTAGTCAGCCGGGAGGCATTGTACGCCCGCAGCCTTCAGGTTGCGCAACTCGCGGCGAAGGGGTTACTCCCGCCGACATTGGATTTCGGCGGCGCGTTGAATGAACTGGATGGTTCTCGGCGTCTTGTAGGCGGTCATTTCTGGCTCCTGCGGCAATACGCCAGCGAGCAATTCCTCGGCTGTCAGCGTTGCGTTTGGCATCCTGACGAGGCGAGTTGTTCGACCCTCGCCGGATTTTCTCGTCGGGCGCACCAGATGCAGGCGCATTCCAGCACGCCGCCGGGGCGGGCGACGCGACCGCCTCGACCTCGTTCGGATGACATTGAAGCCGGAGACGAGGATCATGTCCTTCGACCTGGTCGACGATCTTCAAAAACCCCTTGTCGTCGAACACACCGACATCGCCGGTTCTGAAGTAGCCGTCGCGGTGAAACACGCCAGCCGCATTGGCCTCGGGCTTGTCCGATCGCCGCGCGTCGCCTCCGGTGGTCCCTTGGCGCAGATTTCGCCGCCTGGCCGAGCGCGACCTCGCGGCCCTCATCGTCCAGCAGCTTGATGTCGGTGGCAGCGGCAGGCCGGTGGTGCCGGAAAACTCCGTCAAGTACATCGGATTGAAGGTCAGCACGGTCACCGACAGGCCGTACCCTTCACGAGGATGAACTGGCCGGTTCTGTCCTTCCATTTGTCGGAGACGCAGGCCAGCTATCACGGCGGCGCCGCCGCCACCGACAGGCGAAGATTGGAAAAATGGCGAAGTCCCTGATCTTCGGATGCGCGACCAGACCGGCATAGAGCGTGTTGACGCCCATGAACACGGTCGGCTTCGCTTGATAGAGACTGAGCTCTACACGAACCCGTCCATGTCGCGCGGGTTGGCGACCAGCCGATTGTTGCGCCGACCCGAGAAATAGGTGATGAAATTCACCATCAGGGCGAAGATGTGATAAAGCAGAAATCGCGGTGACGATGACATCGTGACTGGCGGGCGGACTGCTGCTCATCGCCGCCTTGAACTGCTCGTATTCCGGATCGGTTCCAGGTGCGACAGCGCGGCGCCCTTGGATAGTCCGGTGGTGCCGCCGGTATATTGCGGAACAACAGGTCGTAGCCGTCGAGGTCGACCGGATCGAAGGTGAGGGCTGCGCCTTCGGCCAGGATATCGGCAAACGCAAGAGCGCCAGTGAGGCGCGGATCGACCGGCGGGCTCGGAAGTTTCAGCGCTGCCATCGCCTGGCCCGGCGGTGATGACGGTAGAAGCGGGGTAGAGGCCATCACCTCGCGACCGTCGCCGACGATCCCGCGAACACCACCATGATGCTGACGCCCGCGTCCTTGAGCTGATGCTCTTCCAGTTCGCGCGGCGTATACAGCGGGTTGACGTTGACCTGGGCGGCGCCGGCGCGAATGATGCCGAGGAAGGCAATCGGGAAGGCGAGCAGATTGTCATGACGGCGATGCGATCGCCCTTCTTCACGCCGAGCTTCTGCTGCAGATAGGCGGCGAAATGGCGCGACTGCCGGTCGACATCGGCATAGGTCAGGGTTTGCCCGAAGGAATGAAACGCCGGCCGCCGGCATTCGTCTTCATCGCTGCTTCGAGCATGGCAAAATAGGCCCGAGCGGTGGCATTTGATGATGCGGCGCGATGCCTTCACGATACGTCTTCAACCAGACCTGCGAAGCCATGACGCGCTTTCCAAATCCCGCCTATCCATTAAACCGGCCGGATACGCAGTTTGCCAGTGTAGCTGCCCGGACCCGGTGCTTCGGAAGGCGCCGCCGGCAGGTTGCTGCAAACCGCAAGCCGGACAGGCGTGAATATTCCATCCTTACAGTGGCTTACGGCCAATCAAGGATGCGAACCCGGAAAATAGCGGGTTGGCCACCCAGAGATAAAACCGCGCGCCCGTGAGAAAAACCGGCCGCCCGTCCGTCCCAATCTTCAGCCGGCCAAAGCGGCCGGGGACTCGAACTCCAAGCGTCATCGGCAACACGGCCCCGCCCGTCAAGGCGGCCATGGTCATCAGCGACGCGGCGCATTGCTCCGGCCCGCTGCGGATCGATGATCTTCACGACGTCACCGGCCACCACCGCTACTACGGCAGTTCGGCCAGCAGTCGGCCGCCACAGCCTTCGCGCGTCAGCGATGCCCCGTCGGACCGATAGCCCCAAACACTGTAGTTGGGGATGTCTCCCTGAACGGACGTTCATTTTTGCGATCGAACTGCGGCTGGCCGGACGAGCGGGCCGAAGAAGGACGCGACTTCCCGTAACCATGTTGTTCCGTTCAACGGAAAGCCAGCTGGCGCGCCTGAGCCGTCGCGACTGGATCCTGGCGCGGATATTGCGCGAACACGGCGTGTCCGGCGTGAACTCGCGCAGCTTACCCGCAGGCTCAACGTCTCGACCGGCAGTTTCTATCATCATTTTGCGAATTTCGACGCGTATCTCGGCGCGACCGCCGAGGCGTTCAGCGTCGACCGCGTCCAGGGCTTGCTCAATCGCGCGCGCGCCGCGAGCGAGGATCCCGTCGGCAGGATCCGGGCGCTGGCTCAGCTCAGCCTCGAAGACCATACGTTTGAACTGGATCGGGCGATGCGGATCTGGGCCACCATGGATGAACGTGCGCAGATCACGGTGCGCAACGCCGAAGAACTCGTTCTCGCTTTCCTCACCGAGGCGTTTCGCAATCTGGGTTTTGCCGCCACCGAGGCGCGGCTCCGCGCAGCTATTCCTGCTTTCGGTCAACATCATGCCGCTGTCGATTCAGGATCCAAAGCTGCGGCGAAGCTTCTTCAAGGGGACATTGCGGCTGCTGACGGGTCAGCCGGGCTAGCGGTTTTCATATTGTTCCGGCGCGATGCGCATTGACACGCGGCGCAAAGTGCCAATCCTGAGACCCGGTCAGCTCCAGGAGGTTCTCTCATGCTGGACGTTGCAATCACCGGCTCTGGCATCGTCTCGGCGCTCGGCTGCAGCGCGGATCGACTTCCATCAGGCGATGATGGCCGGCAAGTCGGCGATCCGTGAGGCGCCGTGGCACAATGGCGGGCAGGGGCGGCCGAACTGGTGGGCGATCGTGCGCGATTTCAATCCGCGCGACTGGATGGACGAGCGGATCGAAAGCGGAACGGACCTGTTCGCGCAGTTCGCGCTTGCCGCGGCCCGCCAGGCGATCGACCAGGCTGCAATCGGCCAGTTTGATTGCGAACGTACCGGTGTGGTGCATGGCACGAGCATCGGCGGCGCGCGCGCCCTGATGAAGGCGCAGTTCCTGCTCGATACGCGCGGCCCGCACGAGATTCCCCGAAAGACCGAAATCCAGATCTACCCGAACATGGCGGCGTCGCAGATCGCCATGGCGTTTGGACTGCACGGACCCAGCCTGACCGTGACGACGGCCTGCGCGTCATCTCTCGATGCCATCGGCACCGCGGCTCACATGATCGCCGGCGGTCGCGCCGATGTCATGATCGCGGGCGGCACGGAAGGCGGTCTTGCCACGGCCGGAGGCCTGGCGGAGCCTGACTTCACGCCGGCGCTTTATTACACCAGCACCGCCTACGGCATGGTCGCGCCTTCCAGCGATCCGCGGCGCGCCATGATGCCGTTCGACGTCAAGCGCAGCGGTATCGTGGTCGGCGAGGGCTCTGCGATGCTGGTGCTGGAACGCGGCGACCGCGCGCGTGCGCGAGGTGCAACCATCCTTGGCTATATCAGAGGCTATGGCTCACTCGCCGACGCCTATCATCCCTCGGCGCCGGAACCGTCCGGCCGCTGGGAAGCCCGGGCAATGGAAATGGCGCTCGCCGATGCCGGCTTCCCTGCGGGCGAGGTGGATGCGCTGATCGCTCACGCCACGGGAACGCCAAAGGGCGATACGGCCGAAATACGGGCGATCAATCGCGTGCATGGCGGGCGGGCCAGCAAACTGCCGGTGGCCTCGGTGAAGGGGCATCTCGGCCACAGCGGCGCCTCGTCCGGCGCCATGGCGATCATCACCGGCCTGCGCGGCATGGGCGAGCACCGCTTCATCTTCACGGCCAATACCGATGAGCCGGATCCGGCCGCCGATTTCGACATTGTCATCGAAAAGCCGCGCCAGATGAAGGTCGAGACGTTGCAAGTCAATGCTTTCGGGTTCGGCGGACAGAACGCTTCGATCGTCGTGACGAGGAAGTGACCTGTACAGGCGCGGCGGGCTGAAGGTTCCGCAATGCCGCGGAGGCACAGCGGCCCGCCAGGATGGGGCTTTTCCAGAGCATAAGTTATGTTATGGTAGACCTTGAGGTAACATCAGGGAAAGTCCGAATGGACCGCCGCCCGAGCATCGTTGGACTGGGAGGCACGACCCGGAGCAACTCGAGCAGCGAGCGCGCGCTGCGCGCCTGCCTTGCAGCCGCCGGACAGTTCGGCGCGCGAACCGAGATATTCGCCGCTGCCGCACTCGATCTTCCGTTTTACGGCGCCGCTGGTTGCACTGACCATCCGAAGGCGGTGAGGCTCGTCAGCGCCTTGCGCGATGCCGACGCCGTCATCCTGTCGTCGCCGGCCTATCATGGTGGCCTGTCGGGTCTCCTGAAGAACGCCCTCGACTATGTCGAGGAGCTGCGCGCGGATCCACGGCCGTATCTGCACATGTGCGCGGTCGGCTGCATCGTCTGCGCCAATGGTCCGCAGGGGATCGGGACGTCGCTGACCTCGATGCGTTCCATCGCGCATGCGCTGCGCGCCTGGCCGACCCCGCTGGGCGTGGGAATCAACACCTCGGTGGTCTCGATCGACGACGCCGGCCTGTGCTCGGCGCCTGAAATCAACGCCCAGATCACGGCGCTGGCGCGCCAGGTCGTCGATTTTGCCAGGATGAGCGCGACGCATCTCGAACAAAACCTGTGCGCGGCCGAATAAAACAGCCGCCTCACATTCCCTGGAAAAGCGACGGGATCGATGTCTGACGGCGGCTTGCAGCGGAGGGTGGAGCAGTCAGCCGCAAGCCTGGGTTTGCTGCTGCGCCGTTCCTGCGAGTTGCGCGGCGACCAGTTGGCGCTGGTCGACGACGAGCGCCAGCGTCGGCTGGAATGAGTTTGCCGGGCGCGTGGCGCGCCTCGCCAGGGGCTTGATGCAAATCGGAATGAAACGCGGCGACCGCGTCGCATTGCTGTCCGAGAACAGCGCGCGCTTCATCGAGGCCTATTTTGCCGTGCCGTGGGGCGGCGGCGTCATCGCGCCGATCAATCACCGTCTGTCGCCGCTCGAAATTGCCGATATCCTGACCGACTGCGGTGCGGAAATTCTGATCGTCGACCGCACCCACGCGCATGTTGTCGACGACCTCACCGGGCGTATCGCGTTCAAGCATGTCGTGCTGGCCGCGCCTGGACGCCCGGAGCGTGCGGACTGGGAAGGTTATGAAGACCTGATCGCCGGCGCCGCGTCGATGCCGGATGCGGGCCGCAGCGGCGACGACGTGGCCGCGCTGTTCTATACCAGCGGCAGCACCGGACGCCCGAAGGGCGTGATGCACAGCCACGCCAATATCTCCGCGGCTTGCAGCGCGGTGATCGAAGCCTACGAACTCGATCAGGCATCGGTGGCGCTGATCGCAGGTCCGCTGTTTCACGTCGGCGCAACCGGGCTGGCCATTCCCGTCATCGCGGCGGCGGGAGCTCTGACCATCCTGCCTCGTTTCGACGCATCGCTGGTGCTGCAACGGATCGAGCGCGACAAGGTCACGGTCACGAGCGCCGTACCGACCATGTTGCGAATGCTGCTCGAACATCCGGATTGCCGCCGGCGGGACATATCGAGCCTGTGCAGGATCCCGTTCGGCGGGGCGCCGATGCCGCCGGCGTTGCTGGCGCAGTTGATCGAGGTGATGCCGCAAGCCCGCTTCCTGCACAGCTACGGCATGACCGAGACGGTCTCGAGCTGCACCTGCCTGCCCAATTCCTGGTTGCGCCCGGAAAGCGCGGCGGCCGGCAAGGCCAATTCCATCGGCCGGGCGCTCGCCGGCGTCGAGCTGTCGATCCGCGACGGCAGCGACGACGAGGTCGCGGCGGGAACGATCGGGGAAATTGCCGTGCGCGGCGCTTGTGTGATGCGCGGCTACTGGAACAAGGAACAGATGTCGGCGGAGACGCTGCGCGGCGGATGGCTGCATACCGGCGATCTCGGCTATCTCGATGCCGACGGCTTTCTCTATATCGTCGATCGCCTCAAGGACATGATCATCTCCGGCGGCGAAAACGTCTATCCGGCCGAGGTCGAAGCCGCGATATACGCCTTCCCCGGTGTTTCGCAATGCGCCGTGATCGGCATTCCCGACCCGCGCTGGGGCGAGGCTGTCCACGCCATGGTGGTGCCCCGCGAGGGCGTCGAACTTTCCGAGCCGCAGCTGCTGGCGCATTGCCGCGCCGCCATCGCGCGCTACAAATGCCCGCGCCGTATCGAGATCAGAACCAAGGCGCTGCCGCTGAACGGGACCAACAAGATCGACAAGCCGGCGCTGCGCGCGCCGTTCTGGTCAGGACAAGGAAGTACGCTGGTCTGAGAGGACCGGTCAGGGAGGACCAAGCAATGCCGTTGAAAACGCCGCAACAATATATCGACAGTCTGCGCGACGGGCGCGTCACCTACTGGGACGGCGAGCGCATCGACGACATCACCACGCATCCGCGCTTCAAGGTGCCGATTGCCATGACGGCAAAGGACTATGACTATGACTCGGCTGAATTCGGCGCATCGCGCCAGTACAAGACCGAGCAGGGCGGGCGGGCGCATCGCATCTACCAGATTCCGCGCAGCGAAAAGGATCTCGGCGATCGCATCGCGATGATGGGCCATAGCGCGATTTCGACGCTGACGACCGGCGTGTTCATGGCGCTGATGAGCGTCAAGGACCAGGTTGGCGCGGTCAACCCGAAATATGCCGAGAATATCGAGCGGATGTACCGCTTCAGCCGCGACAATGATTTGCGCGCGGCCGAGGTGATCACCGATCCCAAGGGCGATCGCAAGCGTCGTGCCCATGAGCAGGACGATCCCGATCTTTACCTGCGGATCGTCGAGCGCAACGAGGAGGGGATCGTGGTGCGCGGCGCCAAGCTGCACATTACCGCCGCCTCCCTGATCCACGAACTCGTGGTGATGCCGACCAAGGGCATGCGGCAGGACGAGACCGACTATGCCGTGTCGTTCTCGATTCCGGTGGCGACCAAGGGCGTCAAGATCATCAACCGCAGCTTCGCGCCGGCCGAGGTCAACCCGTTCGATTTTCCCGCCAGCGCCCATTCCTCCATGCCGGAAGGCTTTGTGGTGTTCGATGACGTGTTCGTGCCCTGGGACCGGGTTTTTCTGGCCGGCGAGGTGCCGCTCGCCTCCAAGCTGGCGCAGTCCCTCGGGCTGTGGGAGCGCACCGGCGGCGTCGTCGAGGCGGTACGCCTGAGCGAACTGTTCGTCGGACTGGGCCAGCTGGTCACGGAAATGCAGGGCAAGGACAGCGATCCGATTGCGCAGGCCTCGATCGCGGAACTCATCACCTATTCGGAAATGATCCGGATGGGGCTCGACTATGCCTGCCGCAACTTCGAAACGACGCCGTCCGGCATGATTTTCCCGAACACGCTGGCGATCAATGCCGCGAAATATTACTACGCCGCCAATTATCACCAGACCGTACGCTATCTGCACGATCTCGGCGGCGGCCTGGTGCTGACGCTGCCGCTCGAATCCGACCTGCGCAACGAGGAATCCGGCAAGTACATCCGCAAATACCTGCACACCAAACCCGGCGTCGATGTCGAACAGCGGATGCGGGTCTATAACATGATCCGCGACCTTACCGCGGACGCCTATGGCGGCTGGCAGTTCGTCGTTGCCCTGCAGGCGGGCGGCGGCCTGCCGGCGCAGCGGCTGATGATGAACCGCACCTACAACATGAAGCGGGCGAAGGAAATTGCGCTGAAAGCCGCCGGGGCGCTCCCGGCGCGCAGTACAAACCATTGACGTTGACCGCCGGCAGGCGCGCAAGCGTTGCTGCCGGCGTCGAGATCGTTCGTGGGAGCAGGACATGCATTTCACCGTTGCAGAGCAGGTCGAGGCCGCTGCCCGCGCGTTTCCCGACCGGATCGCCGTGGAGATCGTCGGCGGCGACGCGTTTACCTACCGGCAGCTGATTGACCGCATGGAGAGGCTGGCGGCCGCGCTAGGCGCGGTGCCCCCCGGGCGCAACGGGCCGATGGTTGCGGTGCTGCTGTCGAACGGCGCGGACTCGCTGTTGTCGTTCCTCGCCTGCCAGCTGCGCGGCGTCGCCGCCGTTCCGATCAACACGCGGCTGGCGCCGGCCGAGATCGGTTACATCCTGAAAGACAGCGATGCCGCGGTGCTGCTTTCCGGAAGCGATCAGCTTGAGCGCGCGCGCTTGGTCGCCGCCGAATACGGCCTGCGGCTGATCGATTGCGACCAGGTCAGTGCATCGGCCCCGGCCTTGCCGAAGCAGGAGAGGGCGCGCCCGAACGGCAATGACACCGCCGTCGTGTTCTACACCTCGGGCACGACAGGTTTTCCGAAAGGTGCGGCCATCACCCACCAATGCTGGGCCGAGCGGCTGATGTGGTGGGGCTGGGAGTTCGATGTCGCCTCGGCCGACGTGATGCTGGTGCCGGGCCCGACGTTCCATATGAGCTTCAGTTCGCTCTGCCTGTGCGCGTTCTACCGCGGCGCCAGGGTTCGCATCGTCGAGCGGTTCGACGTGCCGGCGAGTTTCGAGGAGTTGCGCGACACATGCTCGTGGTCGTTCCTGATACCGACCATGACCGTGATGCTGCTCGAACTCTGGCGTGCGGGCGGCCGCAAGCCGCTTCCTGCCGCCCGTATCCTGCTGTCATCAGGCGCAGCATTGTCGCCCTCGACGCTGGAAGACATGATGCAGGCGTTTCCGAACGCGCGGATCTACGAGGCCTATGGCTGGACCGAGGGCGGGTGGGTGACGAGCGAGATCAAGCGGTGCGAAACCATCGTTCCGCACAGCGTCGGATGGCCGGCCTTCGGCTGCGAAGTGGTGGTGCTCGACGATGACGGAAATGTCTGTCCGCCAGGCACCGTCGGCGAGGTGGCCGCGCGCACGCCGGTGCACTTCTCGCACTACCTCAACAATCCGGAGGCCACCCGCAAAGCCTGGGCCGGCGATTACCAGAAGAGCGGCGATATCGGGGTGTTCCTGGAGGATGGCCGGCTGAAGCTGCTCGACCGCCGCAACGACATGATCGTGACCGGCGGAGAGAACGTCTATTCCTCGGAGGTCGAGCGGGTGCTGAACGATCATCCGAGCGTCGCGGAATGCGTCGTCGTCGGCCAGCCCGATTCCCGTTGGGGCAACGCCGTGGTCGGCGTCGTGGTCGCGCGACCGGGCGCGCGGATCGACGAGGACGCGCTGCGGGAGCATTGCCGCGCACAGATTGCCGCCTACAAATGTCCGAAGCGTTTCGTCATCGTCGATGCGCTGCCACGCAACTCGATGGGAAAGATCGAGAAGTTTCGCGTCCGCGCCGACGTCGTGGCTGCGGTCACGGCGGACATGAGGCAATCCGGGTGAGCACGATCACAGGCCGCTAATCCAGGAATATCACACCGGCATCTTCCGCTGCTGATGCGCCCGGCCCTTGATCGCGGCGGCCTCGCTGTGGCCTGCGATCACGCGCACGCCCTCGTCGATCCGCGCCGTGATGTTGTCGGGCGTGCAGCCCTGCAGGAAGGCAACGCCATTCTTGCGGCAGGCCGCCAGGATGCGGTCGCGCGCCGCCTGCATTTCCGGCGGGAACGGCTCGTGCGGAATCGTGGCGTAGCCGAGCGAGAGACTGAGATCGCCTGGGCCGATCTCGGCAAATCCGAGCCCCGGCACCGCCAAAATCTCCTCGCAATTGGCGACGCCTTCGGGGCTTTCCAGCTTCACCCCCAACAGCAGCTCGCCTTTCGGGTTGAGCGGCCAGGGATCGCAGCACTCCATATATTCCTCGGTCGACAGGCCCCAGCACGGCGCCGCCGTGGTCTCCGATCCGCGCCCCCGCGTGCCGATGCCGAGCAGCTTGCGGCCGGCGGAATCGGTTCCGCCGTCCTTTGCGCGCACCGCTCCCGCCATCCGCGCCAGCGGCGAGGGGATGTTCGGATCGACGCCGATCGTGTTGTGCGGATAGCGGCAGGATTCCACGAAGGCGCGCACCGCGTCGGCGGTTTCCGCCTGGCACAACAGGATACCGTGCGCACCGCGGCCGAGGATCTGGCGGAACTGCCAGGCGTTGTAACGCACATGGGCGGCGTCGATCCCGTTCACCGGGGCCTCGACGATGACCGCCGGCGTGCGGTGCCCCGACCGCGTCGGCCCGGCGTCGACCAGCCCGCGCATATAGTCGGCAAAGCCCGTCATATCGAAGGCGCCGTGCTCCATGCCGACATTCATGTAGTCGGCCCAGGTGCCGGCATCGATGCGGCCCTGCGCATGGGTCAGCACATGGCCGCTGTGCGGACCGTCGTAATAGATCGCCTGATCCTGCTCCAGCAGTTCGACGCAGCGATTGATCCGCTTTCCCATCGAGGGTCTCCTCCGGCCGTTTCTCGCGATACTGGCGCAAGGCTAGCATGGCGCTGCGACACCTTGCGAGGGTGCTGGCGCAGAGTACTCATTGCAATCGGCGGCCAACTTGGCATCATGCTCCCGTCAATATTCAGAGGGCGGCATCAACTGACATAATGGAGGAGAATTTGAAGCTCGGCACATATTTCCTTGTCTCCATGTTCCTTGTCGGCACGCTCAACAGCCTGCCTGCGCAATCGCAGGAGGTGAAGGCGGGCGATCTCCTGATTTCACAGCCCTGGAGCCGCGCCGCACCGAAGGGCGCGGAAACCGCCAGCAGCTACCTGACGATCGAAAACAAGGGCGCGAGCGCCGACCGTCTGGTCGGAGCATCCGCCGATGTCGCCGAAAAGATCCAGATCGAACAGATCAGCATGAGTCGGCGGCGGAATGCTGGTGAGCCCGGTTGACGGGGGGCTGGCGATTTCCCCCGGTGCGAAGGTCGTGCTGGCGCCGGGAGGCCATCGCCTCGGCTTGCAAAAACTCAAGAGCGCACTGAAGAAGGGAACCAAGGTGCCGATGACGCTCGAGTTCGAAAAGGCCGGCAAGGTCGCCGTGGCCTTCGAAGTGCTCAGTCCTGCCGCGAAGGGACCGGCAGCCCCCAAGGCTTCAACCCCGGCTGACGACGGCAAGACTAAAAAATGACGACAGGAGGCCGGTGACCATTCCTGCCGTACGCGGGTGTCGGGTCCGGCATGGGCTTTTCGTCGGGGCGCGATTTCCCGGCGCGTCCCTGTTCATGAACGCGGCGCTGTTTGCCCGGCCAATCCGGATTGGACGGTCGCTGAAAGTGCGCCGGGCCCCGGGGCGGATTGCGATGCGGCGATCCACCCTCGGGGTTTTGGTCACTTTAGCGCGTCAAGGATCCATCGAATGATCTGATCCACGGGCGAAGGTTTCGGATGCGGAAGCGAACCGTTGGTTGAAGACGTCGCGCCTCCAATTACGGTAGACAGCTCGTCAATGTTCAATTCTCGATCGTCATGCATATGTTGGTCTCCTCTCAACCGGCGGATTCCCGATCCACCGTGCCGGGGAGCGTAGAGGTGGCGCTCTCGCGAGGCCGTGATCCACATCACTCGCTTCTGCCGGGTTTGGGGGATTCCTCACGCAGGGCCATGCGTCACCACGCAGGGCCGTTCCAATGGCCGGTCACGAACACCAGCAAGCGGGACAACATCGGCAACAAGATCTGACCCGCTCATCCGGCGCAAGGCCGGGACGACGGTGGATGTCGCCTGATTGTCGCACCGCGCTGTTATGCGCAGTCGCGGGGGCGCGTCATTGATTCCCGAGACCGGATCTCCGGGGCCATCAGCCGCGCCTGATGTCATCGCTGTGTCACGGGAATCTGTTAGGTGCACTTGTATGGGAAGTGACTCCTCGAGTGAGGAAAGCCCCGAGCGGCGCTTTCGCACTTTGTTCATCTCCGACGTCCATCTCGGAGCCCGCGGCTCGCAAGCCGACCGGTTGCTGGACTTCCTCAAAAGCCACGACGCCGACACCATCTACCTCGTCGGCGATATCGTCGACGGCTGGGCGCTGAAATCCAACTGGTACTGGCCGCAATCGCACAACGACTTCGTGCAGAAGATGCTGCGCAAGGCGCGCAAGGGCGCCAAGGTCATCTATGTGCCGGGCAATCACGACGAGTTCCTGCGCAACTATTACGGCACCCATTTCGGCGGCATCGACGTGGTTGAAAACACCATCCATGAAGGCGTCGATGGCCAGCGCTATCTCATCATCCACGGCGACATCTTCGACCTCGTGGTGCAGAACGCGCGCTGGCTCGCCCATCTCGGCGACAAGGCCTATGATTTTGCCATTCAGATGAACCGGCTGGTCAATTTCTTCCGGCGCATGTTCGGCGTGCCCTATTGGTCGCTGTCGCAATGGGCGAAGCTGAAGGTGAAGAACGCGGTCAACTACATCGGCGCCTTCGAAAAGACGCTGGCCGGCGAAGCGCGGCGCCACGGCGCCGATGGCGTGATCTGCGGCCATATCCACTACGCCACGATCCGCGACGAACACGGCATCCGCTACATGAACTGCGGCGACTGGGTCGAAAGCTGTACCGCGCTGGTCGAGCACGAGGATGGCCGGTTCGAGATCATCACCTGGACCGATCCGGAGCGCCGCGTGGCGCCGGTCCCCCGCGTCGCGGCGCGCGCCGCATGACCCGCATCCTGGTCGCGACCGATGCATGGCATCCCCAAGTCAACGGCGTGGTGCGCACGCTGACCATGATGGCGGAGGCGGCGAAAAATCTTGGCGTCGAAATCAGCTTCCTGACGCCGCAATCGTTTCGCACCTTTGCGATGCCGAGCTATCCGGACTTGCAGCTCGCGCTGCCGTACCCCGCGAAGATCGCCGCGCTGATCGAGAAGGCGCAGCCGGACAGCATCCATATCGCGACCGAAGGCCCGATCGGACTCCTGGTGCGGCGCTATTGCCGCAAACATCGACTGCCGTTCACGACCAGCTTTCATACCCGTTTCCCGGAATACGTCTCCGCACGTTCGTCGATCCCGGAATCCTGGGTCTGGCGCGCGTTGCGCTGGTTTCACCGGCCGAGCCAGGCGGTGATGGCGGCTACTCCGGCGCTCGCTGCCGAATTGCGCATCCGTGGTTTTCGCAACGTGGTGCTGTGGTCGCGCGGCGTCGACACGGCGTTGTTTCATCCGCGCGACATCGACCTTTGCCTGCCGCAACCGGTGTTCCTCAGCGTCGGCCGCGTCGCGGTCGAGAAAAACCTCGAGGCGTTTCTCGACCTCGATCTGCCCGGCACCAAGCTCGTCGTCGGCGATGGTCCGGCGCGGATGGCGCTGGAGCGGAAATATCCGGATGCGGTGTTCCTCGGCGCCCGGCAGGGCGAGGAACTGGCGGAGATCTATGCGGCGGCCGACATCTTCGTGTTCCCGAGCAGGACCGACACCTTTGGCCTCGTGCTGCTCGAGGCGCTGGCGAGCGGCCTGCCGGTTGCCGCGTTTCCGGTCACCGGGCCTCGCGACGTGATCGGCGCGTCGCCGGTCGGCGTCCTGAACGAGGATTTGCGCATTGCCTGCATGGCGGCGCTGCAGATTCCGCGGCAGGCCTGCGTGGCGTTTGCGGCCAGCCACACCTGGCACGCCTCGGCGCGGGTTTTTGTCGACCATGCTCTCAATGTACGCTCCCTCGGAGCAATTGATGATATGGCCGGATTGCTGACGGAAGGACCGCATTTGGCCGCCTGATTTCACCGGAATGCGTCTTGCCCGCGGCTTGCAAGACGCGATACAACGCGCGCATGACGGGTCAAGCCCCCATGGCAGCGGTCGGCGCTGCGGATATCGATGCGGCGGCGCGGGTGGTTGCACCCTATGCGGTGCGGACCCCGCTGTTGTCGTTCCCCGTTCTCAACGAACGCGTCGGCACCAGGGTCTTTCTGAAGCCGGAAATGCTGCAGCGGACCGGCTCGTTCAAGTTCCGCGGCGCCTTCAACAAGCTCGCATCGATCCCGCTATCCGCGCGCAGCGGCGGCGTGGTCGCGTTCTCGTCCGGCAACCACGCCCAGGGCGTGGCCGCGGCGGCGCAGATCCTCAACATGCAGGCGACCATCGTGATGCCGAAGGATGCGCCGCTGTCGAAGCGCGAGCGCACCAAGGGCTATGGCGCCGAAGTCGTGCTCTATGACCGCGACAAGGAAGACCGCGCAGCCATCGCGAGCAGCATCGCCGCCGAGCGCGGCGCGACGCTGGTGCCGCCCTATGACGATCCGTTCGTGATCGCGGGGCAGGGCACCGCGGGCCGCGAGATCGCCGAAGACATGATGGCGCTTGGTTTGACGCCCGACATCGTGGTGGCGCCGGCCTCCGGTGGCGGACTGATTGCGGGAGTAGCGACCGCAATCAAGTCGCGGTTTCCGCAGGCGACCCTGATCGTCGCAGAGCCCGAAGGCTATGACGATCACGGCCTCTCGCTGCGTGCCGGACACCGCGAAGCCCATCATGCCGAGGGGCGCACCATCTGCGACGCGCTGATGGCCGCGATGCCGGGCGTAATGACGTTCACGATCAACAGCAAGCTATTGGCGCAGGGCGTCGTCGCGTCCGACGCGGAAGTCGGTGCCGCTGTCGCCTATGCTTACCGGGAATTGAAGCTGGTGGTCGAACCGGGCGGCGCGGTCGGTCTCGCCGCGTTGCTTGCCGGCCGCATCGACGCGCGCGGCAAGAACGTCGTCATCGTGCTGTCCGGCGGCAATGTCGATGCCGACCTGTTCGCGAAACTGGTGGCTTAAGTCCGCTATCCGCGCTTCACGAAAAGAGCGCGATCTTCTCGGCCTGGCTCATGCTCGGTTCCAGCCAGCAGGTCGGATGGATGATGATACTTGGGTTGTTTGAATGACGGGCGAGCGCAGGCAAAGGATGTTGCAGGCAGGAAGTTGCCTGATTGGTTTGTGGTAGCTTGGAAATACTCACTCGCTCTTGAGGGAACGGAATTTAGCGGCGGTCGGATAACCGGCCCGCTGCTTACCGTGCACTTCATTGGAAGCGCTTTGTTTATACTCGCTCTTGTTCTTACATTTATCCGCCTGCGTATTGCGGCGGCGGGCGCATTCGTTGCGTCGTTACTTTGTTTGCCGGTGTATCTTTATTTCGTGGCCCCTGGCTTCTTTCGCTGGGTGTTTCCAGGCGAGTATTCGGTTCCGCTTACGTCAAACTTCAAGTGGGAGGGCTGGGCGACAGCCGGCATCCTGGTCGTCTTGCTCATGTCGTATCTATTGAAAACCGGGATGACCGGGACGAAGGATCGGCCATGACGAACTGAATCCCGTTCAAGCAAAGAGTTTGATGGGATTTGATGGTTCTCGCTCAATCTTTTACGAGAAGCTGCGAACAACCTCGATCGTACCAACGATTGCGGCATTGAAGGCGTGCAGATCCTTGGCCGGAATCCAATATTCCAGGTGAGATTGTCCGCCTGCGTCTTTGACGTCGTAACGATCGATGAAGCTCCGCCTGACCTGAAAGCGGGTTACAAATCCAGAACCACTCGCCGGAACATTCCAATCGCGTGCAATCTTCACCGCGTATTCCTCGGTGAGTACTGGGTAGAAAATCGGCTGTTCGGGCAACCGAGGAGGAAAGGCCCGCATGCCGGTCAGCCGGATCAATTCAAGCTCTTGCGGGCCGACAGGGCGCCAAAGGGTGAGTGGTCTTCGTTGGTGGACATGTGTGAGACTACGAAAAGAACGCGATCTTCTCGGCCTGGCTCATGCGCCGGATCGGCGCCAGCGGATCGTTGGCGGCGACAACCGGCCTGCGCACGATGCCGCTCGCGATGATCGACGAGCCGAGCGAGATTTCGCGCGCCGGTTCGGACCGGGTTTCGGTTTGGACAACCGGCTGGGGCGCTACTTGAACCGGCGGCCCGACCGGCGCGGCCATCGGCTCGGACAATTCGGCGGCAATCGCGGGTGCGACCGGCGGCTCCGCGAAGGAGGTGGCTGCGGGTTCAACGATCTCATCGTCATCAAACGGATCCGGCGCGCCCATTTCCATCGCGATCATGTCGAGCACGGCCTCGTCATGGGCGTCGGCGGCTTCAGGGGAGAGATCGACCGCTTGGGCGCTTTCCATTTCCTCCGGCCTGGCGTCCGCTGCCGCGACGCTCGCTTCGGCAACAGGGGCCACAGCGTCGGTCGAAATGGCGGCGGTCGAAGCCTGAGGGACTTCGTGCACGGGTTGCGATTGGACCGTCTCGGCGACCGGAGCAGGCGTCGCTTCGCCGCTGAAATTCGCCAGCGGCCCCTCGATCGCGGCGAAGGCGGCGCCGAGTGCGGCCTTGACCTCGTTCTTGGCCTCGTCGGAGGTGAGTTGCTCGGCGCCCTTCTCGATAACGCCGACTTGCGAATCGATCAGGTCGCAGATTCGCCCGTCATTGCCGATTTCCCGTAACCGCCAGGCGATCTCCCGGAGCACCCGCGCGCCCTTGCGGACCGGCGCCAGCCGCTCGTTCAGCGCGAGCCCGTCCAGCGCCTCGACTGCCGACGCCCGCGCCGCCTCGATCGCATTTCGGATCGCAGCCATTGCTTCAGCCAGTCTCGCTTCAGTGAGCCTCGCTTCGGCGAGCCTGGCTTCAGCCAGTTTGGCCTCGTACAGGCTGGTATCCGCCGCGGCAGCAGCCGCCGCGGCCTCGCGCTGCGCGGCAAGGCTCTCGTCCTTCTGCGCCGCAAGGCTCTGCTCGATCCGCGCCACCGCATCGAGCACCATGCGGGTGTCGGCATTGCGGTTGCGCTTGGCGTATTCGGCGAGAAACCAGCGGCCCCGCGAAGTCTCCATGAAGGCTTCGCTGATCGCGGCATAGTCCTCCTCGCTCGGCTGCGCGGCGCGTGCCGAGATCGGCGAAAGGGCGAATGCTTCGTCGGCCATGCTAAACTCTTCGCGCAAATCACCGCGCGTTGAGATAACGAAACAACACGATATCGGGCGAATCGCAATTGAATTGATGTCGAGCGAATCACAAATCCCCATCGCTTCTCAAGCCGCCTCGAAGCGATTCGCGACGCGGCTGGCGCTGTTTTACGGCACGACCTTCGGCACCATGGGCACCCATCTGCCGTTTTTCACGGTGTGGCTGAAGTCGGTCGGCATCGACGCCTCCTGGATCGGCATCATCACCGCGGTGCCCGCGATGACGCGGTTCACCGTGCTGCCATTCGTGACCGGCGCTGCGGAAAAGCGCTATTCGCTGCGCACGCTGCTCACCGTGAGCGCGTTCGCAACCGCGCTCGGCTTTGCCGTGATCGGCACGCAATATTTGCCGCTGGCGGTGCTGCTCGCCTATGCCGCGACCTGCTGCCTGTGGACGCCGATGGTGCCGCTGACGGACGCCTATGCGCTCGCGCGGCGTGGCGCGCTATGGCCTGAACTACGGACCGTTGCGGCTGTGGGGCTCGGCGGCGTTCGTGGTCGGCGCGCTCGTCTGCGGCCTGCTGGTCGATATGATCGACGCCCGGCACCTGATCTGGGTCATTGCGTCGGTGGCCGCACTCGGCGCCATTGCGAGCCTCGGACTGCAGCCGCTGGACGCGGCCGAAGCCGCCTGCGGCTGCCGCCGCATGGCGGAGGCAGCCTGCTGCGCGATCCCGGCTTCCTCGCCATCATCGTTGCCGCCGCGCTGATCCAGGGCAGCCACGCCGCCTATTACGGCTTTGCCTCCATCACCTGGCAGGCGTCCGGGCTCGGCGGGTTGACGATCGCCGGATTGTGGGTGCTGGGCGTGCTCGCCGAGATCGTGGTGTTCGCGCTGTCGCCGCGCTTCTCGCTGGCCCCGGCGCTACTGGTGGTGATCGGCGGGCTGAGCGCGGTGGTGCGCTGGCTGATCATCAGCGCAGGAGCCGTCGGTTGCGGTGCTCTCGGTGGTCCAGCTCGCGCACGGGCTGACCTTCGGGCTGACGCAGGTCGGCACCATGGGGCTCTTGGTGCGTCACGTGCCCGGCCACATGATGGCGCGCGGGCAGGGCTATCTCGCGGCGTGCAGCGGCATCGTCTCGGCCACGACGTCGATCGTTTCAGGCGTGGTCTATGCCAATTATGGACAGCGCGTCTATTACGTGATGGCCGCGATGGCGCTGGTCGCCGCGACCGTGATGTGGCTGGCGCGGCATCGGCTGGCAAATCAGCCCCAGAGTGCCGCTTCCGGCGGATAGACCAGGCTGCCGTCGTAACGCAGCCCGCCCTCGCGATCCCTGGCCAGCAACAGCGGGCCATCGAGATCGACGAAGCGGGCCTGTGACGCGAGCAGCATCGCCGGCGCCATGCCGAGCGAAGTCGCGACCATGCAGCCGATCATGATCTCGAAGCCGAGCGCATGCGCCGCATCCGCCATCGCAAGCGCTTCCGTCAGCCCGCCGGTCTTGTCGAGCTTGATGTTGACGGCGTCATAGCGGTCGCGAAGGCCCTTGAGCGAAGCGCGGTCATGCACGCTCTCGTCGGCGCAGACGGCGATCGGCCGTTTGATGCGCGCCAGCGCGTCATCGTTTCCGGCCGGAAGCGGCTGCTCGACCAGCGTCACGCCGAGTTCGGCGCAGGCATTCAGATTTCGCTCGAGATTGTCCGACGTCCAGGCCTCATTGGCGTCCACGATCAGCTCGGATTCGGGCGCGGCCTTGCGTACGGCCGCGATTCGTTCGCTGATCGCCGTCGCCGCCGAGCTTGATCTTGAGCAGCGGCCGGTGCGCGGCCTTGGCGGTTGCGGCCGCCATCGCCTCGGGCGTTCCGAGCGAGATCGTAAAGGCGGTCGTGCAGGGGCGTGGCGCCGGCCGGCCGAGCAGGTCCCAGGCGCGCTGTGACGCGCTTTTGGCCTCGAGGTCCAACAGGGCGCAATCCAGCGCGTTGCGGGCAGCGCCAGCGGGCATCGCGGCCTGCAGGGCCGTTCGGTCCAGTCCCCTCGCCAGCGGTTCCCGCATCGCCTGGAGGGCGGCCAGCGTCGCTTCCGGGGTCTCGCCGTAGCGGGGATAGGGCACGCATTCGCCGCGCCCGGTATGGCCGCCATGGCTGACCTCGGCCACGACGGTAACCGCTTCCGTCTTGGCGCCCCGGCTGATGGTGAAGGAACCGGCGATCGGCCAGCGCTCGATGCGGGCGGCGAGCTGTCGGGATAGGCTGGAAGTCATTTTAAAATCTGGCAATTTCTGAACCGTAAGCTTGCCCACCGCAACCAACTATGGCTGGTTAGGGACAGATTCTACAAGGCAATGCGGCGTGCCGGACTATAGCTTTTGCATGACAGGCGGGCCGGCCGGCGAAGGGTGGGCATCGTGAGCGGCGACCCGACACTGGAGCGGATTGCCCAGGGCAACGGGCTGGCGCTGTGCGCTGCCGGTTCGTGGACCGCCCGCTTTGCGCCGGTGCTGGAGCAGATGGTGACCGACGCCGAAAAGCTTCGCGGCAGCCGTCCCAACATCTTCATCGACGTCTCGCAGGTCTCCAAACTCGACACCTTCGGCGCCTGGCTGATCGAGCGGCTGCGCCGCAGCCTGACCCAGGGCGGCGTCGAGGCCAAGATCGCGGGACTCTCGGCCAATTATTCCAGCCTGGTCGACGAGGTGCGCCGGGTCAAAGCCGAAGCCGTCGTCGAGACCCATTCGGTGACGATCATCGGCATGCTGGAACAGGTCGGCCGCAGCGTGGCCGGCGTCGGCGGCACCCTGGTCGGACTGATCGACATGCTCGGCGCGGTGCTGGCCGCGGCCGGCCACGTCATCATTCATCCCCGCGGCTTCCGCCTGACCTCGACCATGCATCATCTGGAGCAGGTGTGCTGGCGCGCGGTGCCGATCGTCGTGCTGATCACCTTCCTGATCGGCTGCATCATCTCGCAGCAGGGCATCTTCCATTTCCGCAAATTCGGCGCCGACATCTTCGTCGTCGACATGCTCGGCGTGCTGGTGCTGCGCGAAATCGGCGTGCTGCTGGTGGCGATCATGGTGGCCGGCCGCTCGGGCAGCGCCTACACCGCCGAACTCGGCTCGATGAAGATGCGCGAGGAGATCGACGCGCTGCGCACCATGGGCTTCGATCCGATCGAGGTCCTGATCCTGCCGCGCATGCTGGCGCTGGTGCTGGCGCTGCCGATCCTGGCCTTTCTCGGCGCGATGGCCGCGCTCTATGGCGGCGGCCTGGTGGCGTGGCTCTATGGCGGCGTCGATCCGGAAGCCTTCCTGCTGCGGCTGCGCGACGCCATCTCGATCGATCATTTCATCGTCGGCATCATCAAGGCGCCGGTCATGGCCGCGGTGATCGGCATCGTCGCCTGCGTCGAGGGGCTTGCGGTGCAGGGCAGCGCGGAATCGCTCGGCCAGCACACCACGTCGTCGGTGGTGAAGGGAATCTTCTTCGTCATCGTGATGGACGGCGTGTTCGCCATCTTCTTCGCATCGATCGGAATGTGAGGCATGGCCGGCGAAATCAACCGACGCCATCATCCGGGTTCGCGACATCACCGTGCAGTTCGGCGCGACGCGGGTGCTCGACGGGCTCAATCTCGACGTCAAGCGCGGCGAGATCCTCGGCTTCGTCGGCCCGTCCGGCGCCGGCAAGTCGGTGCTGACGCGCACCATCATCGGCCTCGTGCCCAAGGTCGCCGGCCGCATCGAGGTGTTCGGCGTCGATCTCGACGCGGCCGAGCGCGCAGAGCGGCGCGGCGTCGAGCGGCGCTGGGGCATCCTGTTCCAGCAGGGCGCGCTGTTCTCCTCGCTGACGGTGCGGCAGAACATCCAGTTTCCGGTGCGCGAATATCTCAACGTCTCGCAACGGCTGCTCGACGAGATCATGGTGGCCAAGCTCGGCATGGTCGGCCTTCGCCCCGAGGTCGCCGACCGCTTTCCGTCGGAACTTTCCGGCGGCATGATCAAGCGCGTGGCGCTGGCGCGCGCGCTGGCGCTCGATCCCGAACTGGTGTTCCTGGACGAGCCGACCTCGGGCCTCGATCCGATCGGCGCCGGCGATTTCGACGAACTGGTCCGCACCCTGCAGCGTACTTTGGGGCTGACCGTTTTCATGGTAACCCACGATCTCGACAGCCTTTATACCGCTTGCGACCGCATCGCCGTTTTAGGGAACGGTAAGATCATTGCAGCAGGATCGATTGCCGACATGCAGGCCTCGCAGCATCCCTGGCTGAGGCAATATTTCCACGGCAAGCGTGCCCGCGCGGTGATGGGCTAATACCGGAGTGATTTGAGTATGGAAACGCGGGCGAACTACGTCCTGATCGGAGCCTTCACGCTGGCGGTGATCGCCGCGGCGTTCGGCTTCGTGCTCTGGTTCCAGAGCCTGCACACCACCAAGGCGCGCAGCCCGCTCCGGGTCATCTTCGAAGGCCCGGCGACCGGCCTGCGCAACGGCGGCAGCGTCAATTTTAACGGTATCCGGGTAGGCGAAGTGGTCTCGCGTGAAGCTCGACAACCCGCGTCGCGTCGTCGCACTCGCCATGGTCGAGAACAACGCCCCGATCCGCAAGGACACCCTGGTCGGCCTCGAATTCCAGGGCCTGACCGGCGTCGCCGCGATCTCGCTCAAGGGCGGCGAGGAGGCCGCGCCTCCGGTGCCGCTCGACGAGGACGGCGTTCCGGTGCTGACCGCCGATCCGACCGCACTGCAGGACGTCACCGAGGCGATCCGCGGCACGCTGCAGAACGTCAACCGGATCGTCGCCGACAATCAGGAGTCGGTGAAGAACTCGCTGCATAATCTCGAGACCTTCACCGCAGCGCTCGCGCGCAACTCCGAGAAGATCGACAACGTCATGCTCAAGGTCGACGGCGTGATGGGCAAGGCCGACAGTCTCATGCTCGGGCTCAACACGATCGCGGGCGGCAAGGCCGGCGGCGAGTTGAACCTGATGGTGAAGTCGATCCGCGAACTGGCCGATGATTTCGACAAGCGCTCGGGCGCGCTGATGGCCGATGGCCGCCGCACGCTCGGCGACATCAGCCGCGCCGTGAACAATTTCGACCGCAATCCGAGCCGGGTGATCTTCGGCGGCAGCAACAACGCCGCGCCGGCTGAACCAGCCGCGCCGCCGCCGGCCGCCAGACCGGCCGCACCCCGGCCGCCCGCCGCGGCCGCTGCGCCGACCGGGCAGAAGCGGCAGTAGCTGTTGAACGCAATGTCGCTGCCAAAGCCGTCATTGCGAGCGAAGCGAAGCAATCATCTCATCGCACGGAGAAAGATGGATTGCTTCGTCGCTTCGCTCCTCGCAATGACGAGATCATCAAGCCTCAGTGGTTCGAAACAAAACGGAGGCCGCGAGGCCTCCGTTTTTTCTATTCGCGTACTGCGGTCTGACGCTTATCCCAGCCGTCCCGCCGCATGCGCGAGCAGGGTGTAGACGAGGCCGGTCTCCGAGGTGAGGTGGCCGCGCAGCGCCTGCGGGCCGCGATCCTCGCGGGCGACCTCGTCGAGCAGCCGCTCGAACTCGGCGATGTAGCGGTCGACCGTCTGCTTGAAGCCGCGGTCGGCGCGGTACTTGCGGGCGACCTCGTCGAACGCCTTCTGGCCGGCCGGCGTGTAGAGCCGCTTGGTGAAGGCCTTGCTCTCGCCGCGCTGATAGCGATCCCACATCTCGGCGGCGAGATTGCGGTCCATCAGCCGGCCGATGTCGAGCGACAGCGACTCCAGCGGATTGGCCGGGCCTTGCGGCGCGCGGGCGCGGCGGGGCCTCGCGGCCGCCGCGGGCCGCCGGCGTCGGTGCGGCTCAGCAGGTCGGACAGCCAGCCGTCGCGTCCGCCGTCCTGGCTGGCCGGGCTGACCGGCGGGGCTTCGGTGCGGCGCGAGGCCGGCATGCCGAGGTCCGGCGGCGGCAGGGTCGACGCGCTGCCGCCGCTGTCGCGCATGCGCACGTCGTTGCGGCCGCCGGCGGTTGCCATCACCGGCTCTTCCTGGCGCTGCACGCTGGCGCGGCCCGTCGTCACCACGTCGAGGCCGCGGCCGTGATGGGCGACGATCCGGTTGAGTTCGGCCAGCGCCTCGATCTGGTCGACGATCACCTTGCGCATCTGCGCGGTGCTCTCGGCGGCCTCCTGCGGCATTTCCAGCACGCCGCGGCGCAGTTCGTTGCGGGTGGCTTCGAGCTCGTGATGCATCTCGGAGGCCATCTGCTTCATGGCCTGCACCATGGCGCCGAACTTCTCGGTCGACTGCTTGAACATCGCGTCCGTTTCCTGCGTGCTCTGCTGGTACAGTTCGCTCATGGCGTCGAGGGTCTGGCGGCGCTCCTCCTCGGCCGCGGTGCGGACCGCCTCGAACTGGCGGCTGATCGCGGCCGATCCGGCGCCGGCGGTTTCCGCCACCACGCGGGCGATGTCGCGGGCGCGCTCCTCGGCGGCGGCCAGCGATTCATCGAGCAGGCCGGTGAAGCGCGACAGCCGCTGGTCGAGATCGGTGGTGCGCAGATCGATGGTGGTGACCAGCGATTCCAGCTGCGACTTGCGCTCGGCGACCGAGGTCGTGGTGGAGCGGTTGGCCTGTTCGACCACGGCTGCGGCCTCGACCAGCGCCTTGCCGTGGGTGTCGAACTGGCTCGACAGCGAGCCGAGATCCTCCAGCGCCTTCGCGGTCTTGGTGTTGAAGACGGTGAGCTGGTCTTCCAGCGTCTGGGTCGCGACGCCGTTGCGCGAGGTGACGTCGTTCATGGCGGACACGAAGTCGGCCACGCGGGTCACCAGCGCGCGCTCCAGCGAGTTGAGGTTGTCGTGGGCGCCGGTCAGCACTTCCTGCAGCAGGATGTTGCCTTCGCGCAGCCGCTCGAACAGCGCGACCGTGTCGGTGCGCAGGATCTTGCTGGTCTCCTGCATCTCGGTGACGGCCGCGATCGAGACCTGGCGCGACTGGTCGATCGCCGCGCGCGACGACTGCTCGAGATCCTTCAGCGACTTGGCGACCGCGCCGGTGGCGAGTTCGCCGGCCGAGGTGATCGTGCGCGCGACGTCGGAGCCGTTGCTCGCCATCGACTGCGAGAACGCCTGGCCGCGGGTTTCGATCGACTTCAGCGAGTCGGCGGTGACGCGGTCGATCTCGGTCGTGAGCTGGGTGGTCTTGGCGCCGAGCGCCTCGACCAGCGAGCCGCGCCGGCCGTCGATGATCTGCGACAGACGATCGGTCTGCTGCTGCACGTAGGTGACGATCTCGTCGGTCTTGCCGGTCATGGTCGAGCCGAAATTGCTGCTGGCGGCGAGCACCGAACGTTCGATGTCGGCCGAGGTCGACTTGACCTTGGAGCTGACTTCGTTCGAGGCGGCGATCAGCGCGCTCTGCGCGTTCTGCGCCGTGGTCTGGATGTTGTCGGTGGTGTTGGCGGTGACCGCGCCGAGCGAGCGCTCGATGTCGGCGGAGATCGCCTTGATCTGGCTTGCGGCGTCGGCCGAGGTCGCGGCGAGCGAGCTCTGCGCCTCGCGCGCGCTGCCGAGGATCGAGGCGGCGGTGTCGGCGCCGACCGCGGTCAGCGTGCGCTCGACGTCGATCGCCAGCGACTTGACGTGGTTGGCGGCATCCGACGAGGCGGTGACCAGCGTGCTCTGGGCCTCGCGGGCGCCCGCGGTGATCGACTCGGCGGTGGCGTTGCCGGCCATCGACAGCGAGCGCTGCATGTCGGCCGCCAGCGACGTGACCTTGGTCGCGGCATCGGAGGATGCCGTGACCAGGGTGTTCTGGGCTTCGCGCGCGCCGGCCGTGATCGACTTCGGCGGTGGCGGTGCCGGCGGTCGACAGCGAACGTTCGACGTCGGCGGCGAGCGACTTGACCTGGCTTGCCGCATCCGCGGACGCGTTGATCAGGGTGTTCTGGGCCTCGCGCGCGCCGGCGGTGACCGCCTCGGCGGTGGCGGTGCCGGCGATCGACAGCGAGCGCTGCACGTCGGCGGCGAGCGACTTGACCTGGTCGGTCGCCTCCGTGGAGGCGGCGACCAGCGTGCTCTGGGCCTCGCGCGCGCCGGCGGTGACGGCCTCGGCGGTGGAGGTGCCGGCGATCGACAGCGAACGCTCGACGTCGGCGGCGAGCGACTTGACCTGGTTGGCCGCGTCGGTCGAGCTGCGACCAGCGTGCTCTGGGCCTCGCGTGCGCCGGCGGTGATGGCTTCCGCGGTGGCGGTGCCGGCGATCGACAGCGAGCGCTCGACGTCGGCGGCGAGCGACTTGACCTGGCTGGCCGCATCCGAGGACGCCGTGACCAGCGTGGTCTGGGCCTCGCGGGCGCCGGACAGAACCGACGCGGCGGTGGCGGCGCCGGCGGCCGACAGCGTGCGCTCGACGTCGGCGGCCAGCGACTTGATCTGGCTGGCGGCATCCGACGGACGCCGACACCAGCGTGGTCTGCGCCTCGCGGGCGCTGGTGAGGATCGAGTTCGCGGCACCGGTGCCGACGGCGGTCAGCGCGGCCTCGACTTCGGACGAGGTCAGCTTCAGCTGGGCGCCGACATCGGACGAAACCGTGAGCAGCGCCTGCTGCGCGGTGCGCGCGCCGGTCTGGATGGTCTCGGAGGTGTTGACCACGAGGTTGGTGAGCGAGCGCTCGGCGTCCTCGACATGCGACCGGATGCCGGAGGACAACAGTTCGGCGCGCGCCATCAGGTCGTCGCTGGCCTGGCGGCCGCTGCTTTCGATGCGGCCGGCCACGGCTTCGACGCGCGAGCCGAGCAGGTCCTCGAACTGCGCGACGCGCATGTCGATATCGGTGGCGACGGCGCCGACCCGGGTTTCGATGCCCTGGTGGATTTCCTGGAACCGCGCCGTGATGGTGTCGGTGAGGTGGGCGCTGCGGCCGTCGATGGTCTCGGTGACGTTGGCGATGCGATGGTCGACCGCGGCGATCGCCTGCGCGGTGCCGTCGGTCAGCGACGAGGTGAGGTGGGCGAGCCGCGAGTTGATCGAGGGGATCGCCTGCGCCGCGCCATCGGTCAGCGAGGTCGCCAGCGTGCCGAGGCGGCTGTCGATGGTCTCGGTGACGGATTTCGCGCGGGTGTCGAAGGTCAGCTCCAGCGACTTGAGGCGGCCGTCGATGGTGTCGGTCACGGACGTCGCGCGGGAATCGAAGGTATGTTCCAGCGACTTCAGGCGGCCGTCGATGGTCTCGTCGAACGACTTGATCTTGCTGTCGAGCGAGGTGTCGAGATGGCTGACGCGGGTTCCGAGCGTGGTCTCGAACTGCAGCAGGCGCTGGTCGAGCGAGGCGGTGATCTCGCCGCCGTTCGAGGTCAGGCGGGTGTCGAAGGTGTCGACATAGTTCTTCAGGCTGTCGGCGATGTCCTGCGTGCGCTGGCCCATGCGCTCGACGATCTCGCCGCCGAAGGTCTTGACGGTGCGGTCGAATTCCGAGATGTGGCGGGTGATCAGCGCGCCGAGCGTGCCGCAGTCGCGGGCGAATTTCTCCGCCAGTTCGCCGCCCTGGTTCTTCACCAGTTCGTCGAACGCGCTCATCTGCAGCGAGAGCGTGTC
This sequence comes from uncultured Alphaproteobacteria bacterium, assembly GCA_963742665.1. Taxonomy (GTDB): domain Bacteria; phylum Pseudomonadota; class Alphaproteobacteria; order Rhizobiales; family Xanthobacteraceae; genus Bradyrhizobium. Next base: position 65,722 of record CAVUNH010000017.1, on the reverse strand, counting down.
GTGCGCGGTCTCGGTCTGGCTGACGACCTTGGCGACCAGCGAGTTGACGGTGACGTCGAGCGCGTCGCTGGCCTTGTCGCCGGAGGTCAGGATGCGGGTGGCGAGCCGGTTGCCGGCCTCGTCGATCTTGCTGACGAGATCGCCGCTGCGCAGCTCGAGCTCGAGCAGCAGCGAGTCCGAGGAATTCTTCAGCGAGTCGTGGACCTGTTCGGTGCGGTCGGAAATGCCGTCGACGATGGTCGACGAGCGCTGCTCGAATTCGCCGGTGATGCGGTCGATGCGCTCGTTCAGCATCTCGTGGACGCGGTCGGCGAGATCGACGAACTCGTCATGGACGTGGCCGGTCTTGAAGTTGAGGCTGGTGGTCAGCCGCTCGGAGGCGTCGAGCACGGCGCGCGTGGTCTCGGCGCTGGCTTCCTCGAGGCGGTCGAGCAGGTCGCCGCCGCGCTCGCCGAGCGCCAGGATCATGTTGTCGCCGGCATGGCTCAGCGCGGTGGTGATGTGGGCGCCGCGCTCTTCCAGCGCGCCGGTGATGCTTTTCGCGACTTCGTCGACGCGCGAGGCGATCGCGTCCGAGATCAGCGCGATGTCGTGGCGCAGGTCGATCTGCACGCCGGAAATGGCGCTGCGAACCTGCTCGGCCTGGCCGACCAGATTGTCGCGCTGATGGGCGATGTCCTGCAGCAGCGCGCGGATGCGCACTTCGTTGTCGGTATAGGCGCGCTCGAGCGCTGCGACTTCGTTGGCGACCAGCGTTTCGAGTTCGCCGGCGCGCGCGATCGCGCGTTCGACGCCGTCGCCCATCGCCGCGACCTCGCGGCGGATCGCCTGGCCGACCGTCACCATCGAGTCGGTGGCCGCGCCTTCCGGTTCGGAGAAGCGGATCGCGACCTGCGCCATCGACTGCGCGATCATGCGCATTTCCTGGCCGCGCCAGGCGAGGCTGGCGAGGAAATAGAACAACAGCACCGGCGCGAAGAACAGCGCCGCAAGGCCGCCGAGCACCAGCACGCCGCCGCTCTGGCCCATCGCGGCCTGCAGCGAGGGCAGGAAGCTGACGGTCAGAAGGCCGCAGCCGACCAGCCAGACGCCGGCAAAAACCGTGGCAAGCGTATAGACGCTGCGGGCCGGGCGGCCCTTCTGGATCGCCTGCAGAATCTGTCCGATGGTCTCGCGATCGTCATTGGCGGCGCGGCGCGGCGCGCGCGGCTCGTCGATCGGATCGAATACCTGACGCTCCGCGCTTGCGCGGGTGTCGAACGGCGTTTCGGAATAGGCCGGCGCGGCGGATGGAATGGCCGGCGCGCCATCGTTGCCGATCGAATTCCGGGTCGTATCGACCGTGGTGTCGCTGATGTTGAGCGCCTCCTGAATGGCGGAAAGCGCGACTTCGGTGGGATCTTTGACCTTCTTGGGATTGTTCGCCATGTTCAGTCTGAGCCCTCTTACTTTTTACGCATCCGGCCGCTCTTGCAAACGTCCCCGCAAGCTCGAAACCGGAGACTTTTCCCCGTGCGGAACGCAAGCGCGCCCGTCGGCGGCTTGTCCGCTACATCCGCAAACATCCTATTGGCTGAGCGATGCGAATGAAATGGTCGCGATTAAGACATTCTTAATCATCGTTAACAGCATTGTGGCGTAAGGTCTTAAGAGTACTCAAAATTCCCGCGGAGGATCGGCCGATTGAGGCAACTTCTCGTCAAAAACAAGGCGAAGTTGCGGCAAATCCGTCGAACGTTTCGTTAACCAGTCTCGTGATTGGCTGACCAAAATGGCGCTGTCCGGAACGCTCCGGCAGAAGGATTTGGGTTAGGCCATGCCGCTTCATCTTGAACGGATAGAATGGATGCCATCGCCGCCGCTCGCTCCCGATGACGGTCCGATCGATTTCGAACACCTCAAACGCATGACGCTTGGCGATGCCGGCCTCGAGCAGGAGGTGCTGGCGATGTTCGCGGCCCAGTCGGCCAGACTGATCGGCGCGCTTGCAACTCTGCCCGACGGATGCGCCCGCGCTGGCGCATACGCTGAAAGGCTCGGCCCGCGCGATCGGCGCTTTCGCCGTTGCCGACGCCGCCGCCCGGCTGGAGGCGGTTCTCGCCAGCGGCGCCGATCCCTCCGACCTGCTTGCCGAGCTCGGCGACGCCGTGGTTTTGGCGCGGTCGGCGATCGAGGCGGTCCTGCGCCGGTCCTGAGCGACAAGCCGGCTCAAAAGCCCCGCCAAAATGCCCCCTCAGGTTTTCGCCCCGACCGCTGGCGCTGTGCGGATCGACCCGTTATAGGACTGCCGGGACCCCCTATACGTATTCCGGCAGCACGAGCGATCATGGCCAAAATTCACTTTGTCGACCATACCGGCGAAACACGAACCATTGAAGTCGAAAACGGCGCGACCGTGATGGAAGCCGCGATCCGCAACGCCATTCCGGGCATCGAGGCCGAATGCGGCGGCGCCTGCGCCTGCGCGACCTGCCATGTCTATGTCGACGAAGCCTGGCGCGAGAAGATCGGCGCGCCGACGCCGATGGAAGAGGACATGCTGGATTTCGGCTTCGACGTGCGGCCGAATTCGCGCCTGTCGTGCCAGATCAAGGTCTCCGACGAACTCGACGGCCTCGTGGTGTCGACGCCGGAGCGGCAGGCCTAAAGCGTTTTCAAGCGAAGTGGATACCGGTTCGCTTGAAGCAAACGCGTCAAAAAAACAGTCTGGAGCTTGGTCCGGTTCGCAGTCGTCCAGCGCGATGCCTTTTCGTCAGGTCTCGTCCGGCGCGATCGAAGGCCAGCAGCGCGGCGCTAATTCGCATCGAGCCGCGGCGATCCAGGGCTGAAACTTCGCCTTGATCTCCGCGTCAGCGGCTCGGCTTGCGCGTCGCTTCGTCGAGCAGCACCGAGACCGACTGCGCCGAGGCGACGCATTTGCCTTCGGAAAATACCACCTGGTCGAAGGTGACGGAGGTGCGGCCGAATTTCACGAGCCCAAGCCCCATCTCGATCGTGCCGGGCCAGCGCAGCTCGGCGCGGAAATGCATGTCGAGCCGCACCATGATCCAGGTGACGCCCTCCGGCATCAGCCCGTAGCTGCGGTCCTTCATCAGCGTGACGCGGCCGGTTTCGAAATAGGTCGCATAGACCGCGTTGTTGACGTGCTGGTTGGGATCGAGGTCGGCGAAGCGCACATTGTCGGTCAGCCGGTAGGGAAAATCCTCCAGGCGCGGCGTTGAATCGAGGCGGGCAGGGGCGTTCACGGGGCAGTCTCCGGAAATCTCACTCCGTTACAGCCCAGTTATCCTGCTCCGGCAAGGGGTTGCGGCGCAGGCGCCGGCTGCCATATTATGGCTTTCCTGTTCCACCGCCGTTGGCTAGACAGGCGCTGCCCAGAAGCGCCGCCCGGGCCCGATCGGCGCGGTCCAACCGAAAAGAAGCTGAGATGAGCGAAGCGATCAAAACCGATGTGCTGATTATTGGCGCAGGTCCGTGCGGACTGTTCGCCGTGTTCGAACTGGGCCTTCTCGACATGAAGGCGCATCTGGTCGACATCCTCGACAAGATCGGCGGCCAGTGCGCCGAGCTCTATCCGGAAAAGCCGATCTACGACATTCCCGGCATTCCCTTCGTCACCGGCCAGGGCCTGACCGAGGCGCTGCTGGAGCAGATCAAGCCGTTCCATCCGACCTTCCATCTCAACGAGATGGTGGAGACGATCGAGAAGATCGGCGATCCGCTGCTTTCGCGTCACCACCGACGCCGGCCAGGTGTTCGAGTGCAAGGTGGTGGTGATCTCCGCGGGCGGCGGCTCGTTCCAGCCGAAGCGTCCGCCGGTGCCGGGCATCGAGGCCTATGAAGGCACCTCGGTGTTCTACGCCGTGCGCAAGATGGAGCAGTTCCGCGACAAGAATATCCTGATCGTCGGCGGCGGCGATTCCGCGCTCGACTGGACGCTCAATCTGCACCCGATCGCCAAGCGCGTGACGCTGCTGCACCGGCGCGACGATTTCCGCGCCGCCCCCCACAGCGTCGAGCAGATGCGCGCGCTGGTGGCGTCGGGGAAAATGGATCTGAAGATCGGCCAGGTCACCTCGCTCGAAGGCGAGAGCGGCAAGCTCTCCGGCGCCGTCATGAAGGGCAACGACAACGCGGTGTCGAAGGTCGAGTGCGATACCATGCTGCCGTTCTTCGGACTGACCATGAAGCTCGGGCCGGTGGCGAACTGGGGCGTCGCGCTCGAGAACAATCTGGTGCCGGTCGAGACCGCCGCGTTCGAGACCAACATCCCCGGCATCTTTGCGATCGGCGACATCAACACCTATCCGGGCAAGCTGAAGCTGATCCTGTGCGGTTTCCACGAGGGCGCCCTGATGGCGCAGAAGGCGCATCGCTACGTCTATCCGGACAAGCGGCTGGTGTTCCAGTACACGACCTCGTCGTCGAGCCTGCAGAAGAAGCTCGGGGTCAACTGATTCCAACCGAAATATGACCGCAAGGCCGCGGCACGTCCGCTGCGTTGGCGCGATCGCCGCTGGCGGCCACTGGAACCGTCCGCGAAATGGCCTTAGTCTGCGGCCATTCATTTTGTGGATTAGAGCGTTTTCAAGCGAAGTGGATACCGGTTCGCGTGAAGAAAACGCGTCGAAACAAAAAGATGGAGTCCCGTTGCGATTTGGTCGGAACGGAAAGGGCTCTAGCCAGGTGACGACGATGCGAAATGCGCTATCCGGACTTCGACGCTTGCTGCCGATCGCGATGTGCCTGCTGCTGTCTGCGACGCTTGCCGCGCAGGCCCAGGAGCCGTCGGCCGCGGGCCTGTGGCAGAAGGTCGAAAAGGGCAAGCCGGTCGGATGGTTTCTGGTCGTCGATCACGACGGCATCTTCGAAGGCGCGTTTGCCAAGCTCTTTCCGGAGCCCGGCGATGCGCCCAATCCGGTCTGCTCGAAATGCACCGACGATCGCAAGGATGCGCCGTGGCTCGGCCTCTCCTTCATCCGCGACATGAAGCGCGACGGACTGGCTTACGAGAACGGCAACGTGCTCGATCCGCGCGACGGCAAGATCTACAAGGCCAAGATGACGCTGAGCGCCGACGGCCAGACGCTGACCATGCGCGGCTATCTGGGCATCTCGCTGTTCGGCAAGGATGAGGTCTGGACGCGCCTGCCGGACACGGCGATGGCGCAGGTCGATCCCGTCGTCATCGCGAAATATCTGCCGGCGCAGGCGCCGCCGGTGAAACCACCCCCCGCTGCTGCGAAAGCACCGGCCGCCGCGAAGAAGACCACCGCTCCCGCGCTTCTGCCTCCACCCGGAGCCCCGGCGCCGGCGCGTTAGCACGGGACCAAGCCCCCGAGGCCACATGAAGCGGCGCGACTTCATCAAACCTGAGCGGACATTGGCTCTCGCCTAATCAAGCCGTTTGCGCAATGCTAAATGGAATATTGGCGGGAGGGGGCAATGCCATTCGTGACCAATCGGGATGTGCGCATCCATTACGAGACCATTGGAAATGGTCCCGCCCTTGTGATGCATCACGGTACTTTCGGCAGCGGCGCAGACTTCATCGACCTTGGCTATGTGGACGCCCTTAAAGCGGATCATCAAGTGATCCTTCTCGACTCAAGAGGCCATGGCCAAAGTGACAAGCCGCACGATTCAAATTCTTACGATCTCGCGTTGCGCGCCTCCGATGTACTTGCAGTACTGGATGAACTCGACACCCGGAAAGCCGATTATTTCGGATACTCGCTGGGCGGCTGGATCGGATTTGATCTTGCAATACGCGCGCCGGAACGTTTCGGGTCTTTTGTCTTTGGTGGGTCCCATCCCTACGCCGAAAACATGCAGCCATTCCGCGACTTGATGCCTCGCGACCGCGAAGCGTTTGCGGCGATGGTAGATCAGGCCTTTGGCAGTCGCCTTTCGTCGGCGATGCGGACGCGTTTGGTCGCCAACGACCTCGATGCCTTGCGCGCATTGACTCGAGAATCGCGAGTCCAACGCGGACGGGCTGCCGTCGATGACCATGCCCTGCCTGCTCTTCGTGGGAGAACTTGATCCGCGGCTCCCCCTGGCGCGGCAGTGCGCGTCGGTCCTTCCAAATGCGACCTTCTTCAGCTTGCCAGAGTGCGATCACGCTGCTTCGGCCATCCGTAGCGAACTTGTGATACCTGGTCTGAAAGCTTTCCTTTCGAAGGTTCACGGATCGGCGTCGTAGGCGCGAAGTCGCAGTCGCCATTTGCTATTTTATTGGCGTGGCCCCGAGTCACGGAGGCAAGTTTCATGAGCGATGCAACTTCACAGACCGTCTATTTCTACAATCGTCATCCCATCTCATGCGAAATCATCCTTGCGAAACTGCGCGCAAGCCGTGGCCATCTCGACGGCTTACGTCCTGAAGAGCTGTTTCCCCATGACCAGGATCATTATGGCGGCCTCGCCGCCACAGATGAATTGGCGCGAGGAGTGCAGGTCGGCAATGGGTCGCGCGTAGCCGATTTCTGTGCGGGACTTGGCGGCACGGTGCGCTATCTGGCTCACAAGTATGGAGCCGACGTCACTGGAATCGAATTGACGCCGGCGCGCGTCTCGGGCGCACAGGAGTTGACCAGACGCGTTGGCCTTCACGGTACTGCGCGGATTGTCGAGGGCAACGTGATGGACGTGCCGCTTCCTGACGCCAGCATCGACGCTGTCGTCAGCCAGGAAGCATTTTGCCACGTTCCTGATGTGAAGAGAGCGATTGCCGAAGCTTTTCGTATTCTGAGGACAGATGGCCGATTGGCATTCACGGATTGGATAGCTAATCAGCCGCTTACCGCTGCTGATGCGCAATTGATGTGGGAAGGAATGGCCATTCAGCCCCTTCGATCGATCCCTGAATATCGCAGTCTGGTCGAGCGCGTTGGCTTTAGAGTGATTTCGACAGAGGACTTGACGGAAGCGTGGGGACCAATTCTGAAGCAACGGCTGGCAATGTATCAACGGCTGCGTGAGGAAGCCCGACAGGCTGGCACCCCAATGGGGCACGATGCCTTCCACACGTCCTACATCCGATTTGTTGACCTCATTCAAGAACGCAAGATGGGCGGCGTCAGGATGGTGGCCACGAAGTAGCAAGCGCGTGACGAGCTTCGGCTGCAACGCTGCCATGCGACCATGAACGGTCGCCTGCCAGCAGACGGCAACCGTTGCGTGTTACCTTGGCGACGCGGCCAGCCGTGTGACTTCAACCATGCAGCGCGGGAGCAGGCTATGACGAAAACTCAAATCGCGGCCATTGCATTCGCTACAACTGCCCTCACAGTCCTGGGCGGTATATCTCTTGCGCAGCAGGACAGGTACACCTTGAAAGTGCCGGGTGGGCTCGCGTTCTCTGAATTCAGAGGCTACGAAGACTGGGCGGTGGTTGCCACCAGTCAGAGCGCCAATCTGAAACTGGTCGCTGTGATCCTCGCTAATCCCGAGATGATCGAAGCCTACAAGGCCGGTATCCCCGGCAATGGCAAGCCGTTCCCCGACGGTGCCAGGATGGCGAAAATCCATTGGACCCCGAAAATGAACCAGTACTTCCCGGATACGACGGTGCCCGGCACCCTGCATGACGTGGACTTCATGGTGAAGGACAGCAAGAGGTTCGCGGACAGCGGCGGATGGGGATGGGCCGTGTTCAAATATGACGCTGCGTCCGGTACGTTTACGCCCGGCACCGAGGCCGACAAGCCGCCGCAGGCGAACGACGCCAAGTGCGGGTTCTCGTGTCACACGGTCGTGCAGGCAAAGGATTACGTTTTCACGGAGTACGGAAAAAGGTGATTAAGTGCTGTCGATGCTTCCAGCGATGCCGGATCTCGACCCTCAAGCCGACGAGTTGACCCTGGGTCGACGTCAGCGGCGACGTGCCGGTATCATCGCCACGCGGGCGAGCGCAATGTCGGCGCGCTTAGTTCAAGCTTGACGCAAGGGCACCCGACGCGCAGGCTGCGATGGCGCCGTCACCGGTTTCACATCCTGGTGTCGAAATCGTTGGTATGCCGATGTGGTTGTGCCAAATCCGCAGGAGGTCAGCATGCGAACGGTTATGGTGGGAGCGCTTTGGGTTATCGCAATGGTCGCGAACGCAAACGCAGCGATCAAGGAAGAGGCGGTCACTTATACAGACGGCGAGACCACCATGAAGGGTTTCGTCGTTTACGACGACGCCACTGCGGCCAAGCGACCCGGGATCGTCATGGTGCATGAATGGTGGGGCATCACCAAGCATACCCATAGCGAGGCGCGGAAGTTCGCTGAGCAGGGCTATACCGCCTTCATTGCAGACATGTACGGCGACGCCAAGACCGCCGACAACCCCAAGGACGCCGGCGCGCTCTCGGGTTCGGTGATGAAGAATCCGACGGTGATGGAATCGCGCTTTAACGCGGCGCGGAACCAACTCGCGAAGCAAGCCTCGGTCAATCCCCAACGGATCGGCGCCGTTGGTTACTGCTTCGGCGGTGCCGTCGTGCTGAACATGGCGCGTGCCGGCGCTGACCTCGCCGCCGTTGCGGGCTTTCACGCGTCGCTTGGACTCAATACCCCGGCGCCAGCGCCGGGAACCGTCAAAGCGAAGATCCTCGTCCTGAACGGCGCGGACGATCCCTTCGTAAAGCGTGAGCAATACGACGCGTTCAAGAAGGATCTCGACGCAGCGAAGGCCGATTATCGGGTCATCGAATATCCCGGCGCCGTGCATGCGTTCACGAACCCCGAAGCCACCGAGCTCGGCGAGAAGTTCAAGCTTCCGCTCAAATACGACGCCAAGGTGGATCAGGAAGCGAAGGCCGAGGCGACCAAGTTCTTTGCCGCGGGCCTTCAAAAATAGGCAAAAAGGCCACCCACGTGGCGGCGTCCCCGCCGAACAAATCACTTCATCTCCCGCAGCAACTTCCGCGCCTCACCCAGCAACGCCTGAATCTGCTTTCGCCCGGCGATGGCATGCCCTGTGAACAGGCCGTGTTTACGCGCGTTCCGGTTGCCCCTCGGCGCGCCGGATCGCGGCGCACCACCGTGCATGCGGCAGCGCCGCTTGCCGCGCACCGCCGGCGCGCGGCACGCTTCCCCGGAGCGGATTTTGGCGCCGCAACGCGGGCTCGCCAGCATCGGACCGGTACGGCGGGCGTGATCGCTCATGCCCGGGCTTGCCGGTTGGCGTCCGTGGGGCTGTGCGCCAACGTCAGGTCCCGAGTACGGATACTTCGAGGGTCACCGGCGGGCGGTCACGCAGCGTGCAGCTCACGGGCGAATGACCCTCGCCCCAATTCGCAAGCTCGCGCAGCCGGAATTCGTCCACGCCCTCGGCGCCGATCCTGATGGACATGCGCATGTCGCCCAATGCGGTGGGCACATCGGGAATGCCAACCAGACCGCGCGCGTCCGACGCGCTCTCCACGCAAACCTCGAGTTGGCTGAGCTCGATGCCATGCATGGCAGCGCGCATCGCGATGGCGGTAGCAGCACACGAGGCCATGCTGGCACGCAGCAGCCATCCGGGATTGGGACCGCTGCCCTTGCCTCCCATCGGCTCCGGCATGTCGGTCATGACTTTCTCGCCCGCAGGGCCGGTGACCTCGCAGGACAGGCCGCTGCGCCAGACGGCAGTTGCGGTCGCGTTGGCCTTGCGTGCCGCCGCAGGCTTTTCGAGAAAGACCCGTTGCGCCCGTTCCAATGCATCGCGGGCTTGCAGATTCGACATTTATTTTTTTCTCCTCATTTCGTTCCGGCAACAATCACAAACTCGCCCGGTATCGCGTAGCTGTCGCCTTGCCGGTGAGGTGAGATCGACCGGAGATAGTCATCGCGCGCCTCGGCCCTGGTTTGTTCGGAGAACCGGCTGTAGGCGAGGGCGACGGGCCCGCCGACAAACGCGGCTTCGCAAGCCTCGCTGGCATCGGCGTAGTGAAGCCGGGTCTCCAGGCGTCTGCACTCGATCTGGCCGAAGCCGGCGGCCGCGAACGCCTGTTCCAGCGCATTTTCGGCGCCGAGCCGGAAGAACATCGGACACACCTCCGACTGCACGCGCGCATCGACGATCGGGAATATCTCTGCCCAACCGCACTTGCTGCGCTGGCCCCAGACCGCGCACACGGCCCGGCCACCGGGCCTCAGGACGCGGTGCATTTCACCAAGGGCGATTTCCGGATGAGGTACGTACATGAGGCCGAGTGCGCATAGCGCCACGTCGAACGAGGCGCCGTCGAGTGCCAGCTGCTCGGCATCCATGCGGTGAAAAACCGCGTTGGCAATACCCCTCGCGTCTGCGATGTCACCCGCGGTCGCAATCATCTGTTCGGAGATATCCGTGCCGACAACCTGTCCACCGGGCAGGACGATCGACGCGGCCCTGAAAGCGACCAGGCCCGTGCCGCACGCCACATCCAGAACGCGCTCTCCCGCGACAAGATCGGCAAAGTCGAGCAATAGTGTCTGCGCGGGTTCGAGCTGATCCCCCCAAGATTCTCATAGTGGGTCGCGGCCTTGTCCCAGCCGTAGCGCTGCACGCGCTTCTGAAATCTGCCGTCCATGGTGCGTTCACAGGTTCCCTTGCGCCAACATCCATCCATGCTAGCCTCATCTCAATGCTCAGGACGCTCAGAGTCATTGCCCGGACGCTCGGGCGCTGAATGCGGGCTTGAGAGGAGACCCGAGTGGACGTCTTGTCCGAAGTTCTGCGCGTTGTACGCCTCTCGGGTGCTATCCACTTTTGCGGACAGTTCACGCGTCCGTGGGCAATTCTGACGTCTCCACCGGAGATGCTGCCGGAACGCGTCCTCCCCGGCGCAGAGGCCATCATTCCTTTCCACATCGCGACGGCGGGCAGGTGCTGGCTGTCCTGGGGCACGGTCCAACCGATCCCGATCGAGCAAGGTGACGTGCTGGTGTTCGCGCGTGGCGCTCAGCATACGCTGGCGAGCGACCCCGGTTTGACGCCGGTCTCCATCGGCAGCATCTATCGACCCACTCCGGGGCGGATCTCCATCCTGCACCATGGTGGTGGGGGTGACGAATGTCGCTTCGTGTGCGGCTTCCTGCATTCGGACCAGCGCTTCGGACCGCTCCTCGACGCGATGCCTGCGCTGACGTGCATACGGGTCCGTGACGGTGCGATCCGGCTCGAGGCTTTCACTGACGTGGGCAGATATGCGGAGCCGGTCAGGCTCGATCAGGACCCGCAATGGTGGACCGCGGCGATCGATCATCTGGTCAGCGAGACCGCCAAGCCGGGCCCCGGCAACCGGGCTGTACTGGCAAGGCTGTCCGAACTGCTCTTTACGGAACTCGTGCGCTGGCAACTCTCCTATATCAGCGAGGGGCACGGCGGCTGGCTCGCCGGCCTCAACGACGCGCATGTTGGCCGGGCCCTGAGTCTGCTGCATGCCGAGCCGGCACGGCCGTGGACGGTGGAAATGTTGGCACGGCAAGCCGGAACATCGCGTGCGGCGCTTGGCAGGCGCTTCGTTGAGCTGGTCGGCGACACGCCCATGCAATACCTGGCGAAGTGGCGAATGCATGTGGCGCGGCGACAACTGCGCGAAAGCAGCCTTGGTCTCGGGGAGATAGCAGCGCGCGTCGGCTACGAGTTCGAGGCTGCGTTCAGCCGCGCCTTCCGCCGCCTCGTCGGCGTGCCACCTGCAAGCTGGCGGCAATCAAACATGGCTTCACCCGAACTACAGGCCGGCGGGCCGCGATAAGCCCGTCAGATAACACCCACATCCCGCCTGGCGTCCGAAACGATCACGCTGGCATGCTGCGTGACGTTACCGACGATGGCCTTGCCGCCATCCCCGACCGACACGTTCTGCACGGTGACGGCAGGCTCGCGATTGTTGCGATAGCGGTTCAGCGCCTCGATCTGGGCCGGAAAGGTGCGGGCCAGCCTGCTCAAGGCGCGCGCCGGCACTCTCTTGCCGGGCGATGTCGTTCGTGTTGGCGAGCTGATGGGCGCATCGCATCGCCATCACATGAACCGACACCATCTGCGTCACCAGCATGGCCTCGACCGCATCCCTCGGCCTGATGCTCTCCACCATCGAAATCATGAAGGCGAGGTTGACCGCGTCAGGCTTCCGCCCTTTCACGCTGGCTCTCGCCAATTGTCGCAGCATGCCGTACATCGCGTCGCGATTGGAGACCCCGAAGGCGTCCGACATCAGCCGCTCGCCATGCTCCTGATCCGGGTGGTCGATGGAAATACCGCGTGGCGAGAGTTTTATCCGCGGGGCCACGGCAGCCTTGGTTGGATTCGTTGCGGCGACTGCCGTTGCCTTGTCGATCTCTGAAATTGTGTTCACGTCGATATCTCCTAAGGCACGCGCATCGCAAGCGCGCGCGGTTCGGCAACGCGCAGGCGATCATTCGCTGCGGCGAGCCGGTGCAACTTCGATGATGGGAAGGGTTCTTGCCTGCAATCGCGCCGAACGGCCCGTTGTCGGGCAGGGCCATGGGCATCTTGCAAATTTCGGAATAATAGAATTATGCCGCTGATTTGCCCGACGTGTCAAATTGTTTTTGCGGGATCGCTCAAATCTTCCATGCCGAGCCGCCGCCGGCTACTTTGCATGGGGTTGTTTTCGATATTTTGGTTTGGAGGGGCTCTATCGCGCCTCGGGCGTTGCCGGAACCGGCGGCGCCGGCTGCGAAATCACTTCGGGCACGGCGGCATCGAGCTGCAGCACGGCGGCGGCGGCCGGCAGTGCGGCGTCCGCCATTGCGGCGTGGCCTTCGGCGCTCGGATGCACCGCGCCGCCATACACCGCCGACAGAACGCCCCAGGTCGCGTCATGGATGTCGGAAGGCTGCTGCGATGTCGGTAACCCCTGCGGATACGTCATGGCGGCGAAGTAGCTGTCGTTGGCGTCGCGGATCCAGCGCGCGCGCGGCCAATAGGCGCGGTATTCGCTGGCGCTGCGGCCGCACAGCATCGGCTGGCTGGCGCCGTTGACGAGATCGGGATCGAAACTGTCGCCGGTGGCCGAGAAGCATTGGCGATCGAATTCCGGATCGCTTTCGGCGCGCGCGCAAAAACCGTGGCTGGCGAAGGCGGTCTGATGCGCATCGACGAAGGTCATGCGATCGGCGCGCGGGTTGCGGCACAGGATGCCGGATTGGCACAGCGCGAGCGCCTTCAGCTGCGGCAGGAATTCGCTGTCGACGAAGCTCGAGACCGCGGCGAGCCGCCGCGGATCGGCGTTGAACGCGGGGTGAATGTCGAAGCCCGCCCGTCCGCCCGGGCAGGGCGTGCCGCCGTCGGCCAGCGTCGGGTTGGCGTAGGAGGTGTAGACCACCCGCGACAGATCGCCGACCAGCGGCTTCAGCGTCTCGCGCAGCTTGGCAAAGCCCTGCGGCAGGTCGCGCGTCATCGCGGCGCGGGCGTCGTCGACCGACGCCATCACGCTCGAGCGGCGAAACAGCGCGCGTTCGGTCGGCGTGTCCACGATCACGTCGGCAACGAGGCCCGGAAAATAGATGTCGTTGGCGCCGATCGAGAGCAGCACCAGATCGAGCTTGCGATCGGGCTGGCGGCGTTTTGCCGCCGTGACGGCTTCGCGCAGTTCGGCGAGCTGGCCGTTGACGGTGCCGGTGCAGTTGCTGGCCGATTTCGACGGCGGGCATTCGCGGGCGCGCTGCGAGCCGAACAGGCCGTCGGCGATGGTGGCGCCGGTGCAGGCCAGCGGCAGATAGGTCACCGCGATGTGCGGATATTGCACGGCGAGCGCGAGCGCAGTGCGGGTCTGGTAGCTGTAGAGCGAACGGTGGCAGGCGGCGTTGAGCCAGAGCGCGCTCTGGCGTTGCCATACGGCCAGCGAATCCGGCGCTTCGCAGGCCCGGCCGCCTTTGTAGCCGGCGCGGCTCGGCCGGTAATATTGCGCGACGGCGGTGCCGAGATAGGAGCGGAAGCAGAAGCCTTCATCGGACAGCGCGATCGGGCGGTCCGGATTGCCTTCGCCGGAGGCGATGCTGTCGCCGAGCCCGGCGATGAAGATATCGCGCACCGCGATCTCGGTGGAGAGCGCGCTGGCTGCCGTCGGCGCCTGCGGAGACGTCGACGGTCGCAACGGTGGTGCGGCCATAGCGCGCCCGGAAATTGACCGGCTCGGCGCAGTCGAAGGTCGATGCTCTGCGGCCCGTCGCCGTCGTCGAACGACCAGGCGCAGGTGGCGCCGACCGGCACCGGCCCGGTCAGCCTGACGACGACGGGATGATCGACCGGCGTCAGATAGCTTTCCTTGACATTGTCGCGGGTGCAGGGCTCGCTGACGCGGCCGGCGAGATCGATGCAGAGCCGGTTGACCATGTTGCGCGCCCAGCCGCGGCCGTCGCCTCTGCACTTCCAGCGCCTGTTCCGAGGCCAGCACGCTGCGACCGCGGTTGCTTTCGGCGTGCAGCAGGAAATCCCGCTCCTCGCGGAACAGGCGGAAGCGGTTGCGAACCTCCCACGAAATCTGCAGCGGCGCGTCGGCCGCCGTCTGCGCTTCCGCCCAGATGTTGCCGGACAGTGCAGTCAGCAGCGCGCGGCGAGCAGTGCAGCGGACATGATGTGAACGTCGGACGAATTTCGGCCATGGCGCGTTTGACGTTAGCGGTAAGGCAGAAATAAGAGAATAAGGCAGCTGATTGGCCCAAAAGATGGGGCGGGCCCGGATAACGTCGCTGTTACTGCCGGTTCTTGACCGGCTGCGCCGCACCCGGGCCTCGGCCGTGCAGGCCTCCGCCAGCCGTGCGGCGTTCCTGCCAGGGCTGCACGACGCTGAGCCAGAGTTCGCGCGTCCCCATGATCGAGATCGAGATCCCGAACGGGATCAGGAAATACAGGATCCGGAACACCACCAGCGTCGCCAGCAACTGCTCCCTGCCGAACTCCGGCAGCGCCACCAGCATCGCGGCGTCGAACACGCCGATGCTGCCGGGCGCGTGGCTGGCGAAGCCGAGCAGCGTCGCCAGGATGAACACCACCGCCAGCGAAACGAAATCGATATCGGGCTGCATCGGCATCAACAGATACATCGCCAGCGCGCAGAAGCCGAGATCGACCACGCCGATCAGGACCTGCAGCAGCGTCAGCCGCGCCGACGGCAACACCACCTTCCAGCCGTTCTGCCCGAGCTCGCGGCGCTTGTCGCCCATCAGCAGCCAGACGAAATAGGCGGCGATGCCGGCGAGGCAGCCGATCGCGATCAGGCGGTTCATCGCCGGCGGCAGCAGGTCCATCGCGGACGCCGCCCACGGGTGCCAGGCCATGCCGAAGCCGAGCACGAACAGATTGCCGAGCCAGAAGGTCAGGCCGGAGAGAAAGCAGATTTTGGCGACATCGATCGCGGTCAGGCCGTAGTCGGAATAGATCCGGAAGCGGATCGCGCCGCCGGTGAACACGGTGGCGCCGATATTGTGGCCGATCGTGTAGCTCGTGAAGCTCGACAGCGCGGCGATGCGATAGGGGACCTGGGTCTTGCCGATGGTCCGCAGCGCGAAGAAATCATAGAAGGTCAGCGTGCAGAACGCGCCGACCACGCACAGCGCGGCCAGCGCGATCCGATGCGGCGCGATCTCCGTCAGCGCAGTCAGGATCACGCCGGTGTCGACACCCTTCAGGGTTCGGACCAGGGTCGTGACCGCAAAAGTGATGATGAGGAGACTCGCAGCGATCCCGAGCCGTTTCCAGCCGATCTTCTCCTTGAAGCCACGCCCGAGCGTGGTCAGCAGCCGATGCATTCATCCTCCCGGCGGGGCGGCAACAAAAAGCCTGTCAACAGGCGGTGACAGGGAACGGTCAGAAGCACCGTGCGTGAGAACCCATAAGGCAAAACCGGGCCGTTGTGCAGTCCTTGACAAGCCAAGCTTCTGCCTTCGTTCGCCGCCTTTGTCATACGCCCTACATATGTCGCCGCGTTAACGATTGTGAGTCGCAATCCGGGTGTTTTCGGGGATCTTTGGCGGCGGCATCCCGCTGTTCCCGGCGGCGTTTTTCGCAAGGTTTTGGGAACTTAATGATGCCAAACGTTGTGAAAAACCCGCTCCCGCATCTAGGGTTGTCGGCCGGGCAGCCGCCAGTGGTTGCCGCATGAGGGGAGGTTCGCATGCGCATCGCGCCGATCGACCGCCGCGATTTCCTCCTTCGCGCCGCTGCGCTCGGCGTCGACGCTGCCCTTTGCCGGGCTCGTGCGCCGGGCGCACGCCGCAACAGGCCGGGCTGGTCGCGCGACAGGTGTTCTTCGACAATCCCGATTGCAGCAATGTGCGGGTCAGCCCCGACGGACTGCAGCTCGCCTATGTCGCGCCGGTCGACGGCGTGAACAATCTGTGGGTGGCGCCGGTGGCCGATCCGGCCGCGGCGCGGCCCGTGACCCGCGTCACCGACCGCAATATCGGCGGCTATTTCCGCTGGGCCTATACCAGCCGCCATCTGGTGTTTTTCAGGGAGCGCGACGGCGACGAGAACTGGCGCGCCTACAGCGTCGACATCGACAATGGCGCGATCGTGCCGCTGACGCCGGAGCACGGCGTCAAGTCGTTCCTGCAGGAGATCGACCGCAAATATCCCGGAAGAAATGCTGATCCGGCACAACCAGCGCGACAAGAGCCGGTTCGATCTGTTCCGGATCAACGTCGTGACCGGCGTCAGCGAACTGATATTCGAGAACAACGAATATGCCGACCTCTTCACCGACAGCGAGTTTCAGCTGCGGCTGGCGACGCGGCTGAAGGCCGACGGCACCGCCGAAATTTTCGAGCGGCGCTCCGACGGCACCTGGACGCCGTTCACCGAGGTGCCGATCGGCGACATCGATGCCTTTCGGCTCATCGACTTCAGCGCCGACGGCAAGACGCTCTACCTGATCGACTCCCGCGGACGCGACAAGGCGGCACTGTTCGCCGTCGACATGACGACGCGCGAGAGCAAACTGCTCGCCGCCGACGACGAAGCCGATATCGTGCAGGTCGTGCTCGACGAGGAGCGCCGTCCGGTCGCCGCGCGGGCGAACCGGGACCGCGCCCGCTGGTATGCCGTCGATCCGGCCGCGCGGCAGGATCTGGCCGATCTGGCCCGCCATGGCGCGGGCGACGTCGACATCCTCAGCGACAGTGCCGACCGGCGGATCGCGACCGTGTTCTACGAGCGCGACACCGAGAGCGGCGAATTTGCGCTGCTCGACCGCGAGACGCGCGAGGTCCGCAAACTGTTGGTCCAGCGCAAGGCGCTCGCCGATGTTGCCTTGCGCAAGATGCAGCCGGTGATCATTCCGGCGCGCGACGGCTTGCGCCTCAACGGCTATCTGACATTGCCGGCGCAGGACGCGGCCGGCGGCCGGATGCCGCTGGTGCTGGTGATCCATGGCGGTCCCTATGCCCGCGACGTCTGGGGCTTCAATTCGATCCATCAATGGCTCGCCAACCGCGGCTACGCGGTGCTGAGCGTCAACTACCGGGGCTCGACCGGATTCGGCAAGGCGTTCATCAAGGCCGCCGACCGCGAATGGGGCGGGCGGATGCATGACGACCTGATCGATGCGGTCGATTGGGCGGTCGCGCAGGGCATCGCCGATCCCAAGCGCGTCGGCTTCTTCGGCGGCAGCTATGGCGGCTATTCGGCGTTGACGGCGGCGACCAAGACGCCGGAAGTGTTCGCCTGCATCGTCGATCTGTTCGGCATTTCCAATCTCATCACCTTCATGGCGACGATACCGCCCTATTGGGGGCCGTGGTTCAGCATCTGGAAAAACCGCCTCGGCGATCCCGACACCGAAGCCGGCCGCGCCTTTCTCGCCGAGCGCTCGCCGATCAACCACCTCGAACGCGCGACCAAGCCGATCCTGATCGCGCAGGGCATGCGCGACGTGCAGGGTGGTCGCCGCCGAATCCGAGCAGATGGTGGCGGCGCTGAAGCAGCGCAGCGTGCCCGTCACCTACATCACGTTCCCCGACGAGGGGCACGGCTTCGTGCGGCCGGAAAACCGGCTCGCCTTCTACGGCGTGACCGAGGCGTTCCTCGCCAAACATCTCGGCGGCCGCTATCAGCCGATCGGAGACGATTTCGCCGGCTCATCGCTCAAGGTCGAAACCGGCGGCGAACTGGTTCCGGGACTTTCCGGATGATTGCGGAAGTTCCCAACCCATAGGCGGTGTTCAATCGACCGTTCGTTCGTCAGCGAACTCGCCACGCGCGAGAATTCCATGGCCATCGTCCGCGCCGTGACCGCCGGTTACACCTTGCGCAGCGCGAAATACGCGCCGCAGAACGCCATCACGGCGCCGAGGCACAGTGCCGCAAGGCCCGCGAGCACGCCCGAAATCGTCGGGATCGGGCTCGGTGCGGAGGCGGCCTGTCCGGCGCCGGCCAGGATCAGCACGCCGATCGCGATCAGGAACTGCCGCATCCGCTGCGGAATTTGCCCGGATACCGCGCTGTGCATCAGATTGGCGGTGAAATAGCCGCCGGAAAAGCCGACGGTCGCAATCAGCCACCACGCGATCGCCGCGCCCGCCGGCATGAATTCGTGGGTGTCGGATCGCCACAGGCCGCCGAGATCGAGGCCGTAGCGCGCGCCCAGCATGTGCACGGCAAGCGCCAGCAGCACGCCGGAAATCATCGCACCCGCCAGAATCAGGCGTCGCGGAAAATAGGTCGTCTCGGCCATGGCCTGCTTGTAAGGTAAAGCCGGCTGGCCGCGCAAGCAGGCGCGCCGACGGTGACCGGGATTTTTGCATTGCCGACATCACTACCGAACCAGACGGCGGATATCGGGTGAGGGCGCACCTCCGACCCGCTACGCCTACAAGGCGTCGCTGATCGGATCGGCGCATCAGTTCGAACTGACCGATGCGGGATTGTCGTGGCAGGTCTCCGGTCGTTCCGGCGTCTGGGCTTACGCCGACATCGCAGCGATACGTCTCAGCTATCGGCCGTCGTCGATGCAATCCCGTCGTTTCCGCGCCGACATCAAAAGCAAGGGCGGCTACCGCATCGCCATTCTCTCGACCACCTGGCAAACCGTGTCGCTGATGACGCCGCAGGATCACGGCTACCGCGCCTTCATCACCGAACTGCATCGGCGGATGGCGGCGGCCGGCAGCAAGGCCGCGCTGGTCGGCGGCATCGGACCGAAAACCTATGCCGCCGCGCTCGCGATGTTGACGTTTCTGGCGATCGCGATGATCGGGCTTTTCGCGCGCGCGGTCGGGACCGGTGAATGGTACGGCGCGTTGTTTCTGGTCGGCTTCGCCGCGCTGTTTACCTGGCAGATCGGCGGCTTCGTCAGACGCAACCGGCCGCGGACCTATGATTTCGATCATCTGCCGGAAGCGTTGCTGCCGTAGCATTCGCAATCAAGCGCAATGAAACGTGACTTCGTGAAGGGCGGGCCGTGCGGCATCGTGCGCCGGCATTTTCCGATATCAGAGCGAGCCGACGTGACGGATCGAAGCACGCGATTGCCGACCGAGGCCGAGATTGCCGCGATCAACGCCGAACATCTGGTCGTCACGCCCTTGAAGCCCGCCGATCTCCTGTTCGTGTTCGGCACCCGCGTGGATGTCGACGAACGCGTCGATGAAGCCGTCAGGCTGTGGCGCGAGGGCTATTTTCGCTGGTCGATCGTCAGCGGCGGCATCACGCCGGGATCGGAGCGCTCCGAATGCGACATCATCGCCGGTGCGATGATCGCGCGCGGCATCCCGGCTGAGATGATCCTGCGCGAGGATCGCGCGATGAACACCGGCGAGAACGTGATCTTCTCGCTGCCGGTCATCGACGCGGCGATGGGGCTTGCAAATATCCGCAGCGTGATTTGTCTCGGCAACACCTGGACCGCGCGCCGCTATCCGATGACGCTGCACCGGCACTGGCCGGAGGTGGAGAAGATGCTGGTCATGGTCGACAGCTTTGCGACGCCGCGGGCGCTCTGGCACACCGATCCCGAGTTCCGCCGCCGCATGCTCTGCGAATGGGACAAGATCGAGCCCTACAAGGCGAAAGGCTTTATCGCGGAATGGCCGGTCGGGTGAGGGCGAGCGGATTGCGCCGATCTATTCGGTCGAGTCGAAATCCTCTTCGCTGGCGTTCAGGATGCCGGCCAGCGTCCGCAAGCCGGCATCGAGCTGATCGATGCGGGGCGCGGCCAGCGCCAGCCGTACCGCGTTCGGCGCATGTCCGGGGGTTGCCGCAAAGGTCGTCGACGGCGTCAACGCGATGTCGCGGCGGGCCGCGGCGGCGACGAAGGTCTGCGACCGCCAGTGCGGCGGCAGCGTCAGCCACAGATGATAGGACTTGGTAGTTGGTCTGGATCTCGAAGCCGGCGAGGCATTCGACGGCGATCTGCTGGCGCCGCTGCCGCGTCGATCCGTTTGAGCCGGGCGAGTTCGGCCGCGGTGCCGTCGCCCATCAGCCGCTGCGCCGGCCGCGAAGGCATAGCCCGACGCGGTCCATCCGCCGGAGCGCACCGACGCAATGACGTTCTCGCGCAGGCGTGGCGGCGCCACGATGAAGCCGAGCGCCAGGCCCGGCGCCACTTTCTTCGACAGGCTGTCGAGCACGACGCAGCGGTCCGGCGCGAGCGCGGCCAGCGGCGGCTCGTCGTCGAGAAAGCCGTAGACGTTGTCTTCGATGATCGGTGAGATCGAGTTTCTCGACCACGCGCAACAGATCGGTGCGGCGCGCCGCCGGCATGGTCATGCCGAGCGGATTCTGGATGATCGGCTGAACGTACAGCGCCGACAGATGCGCTTCGCGATGGGCCTTCTGCACGGCGTCCGGCCGCACGCCATGTTCGTCCATCGCCAGCGGCACCAGCGTCACGCCGAGCCGGGCGGCGATGCCCTTGATGAAGGGATAGGTCAGCGCCTCGACGCCGCAGCGTCCGCCGGCCGGCACCACCGCGGCAAGCGCGGCCGCAATGCATTGCCGGCCGTTGGCGGTGAAGACGATCTGCTCGGAGCTGGGCGTCCAGCCGTTGCGGGCGAGAAAATCGGCGGAGATGTTTCGCGCACGCTTGCGTTCCGGTGCTGGTTGCCTGCCGCAATGCGGCTTTCGAGCGCTTCCGGCCGCTGCAATGCCTTCCAGGCTTTTGGCGATCATCGCCGCCTGGGTCGGCAGCAGCGGATAATTGAATTCGAGATCGATGCGCGCGCCGCGCGGCTCGGCTCAGTGCGGCGATGCCGCGGCGCGCCTCGCCGGAAATGAAGGTGCCGCGTCCGACTTCGCCGACCACGAGGCCGCGGCGTAACAATTCCGTGTAGACGCGGCTCGCGGTCGAGACCGCGATCTTGCGCTCATAGGCGAAACTGCGCTGCGGCGGCAGGCGATCGCCCGGTTTGAGCCCGCCACTGGCGATCTCGGCGGCGACGGCATCGGCAAGCCTGAGATATTCGAACTTTGACATTATTGCACCGAGAGCAATGTTTCACTTGCACCGAGAAATGTACCGGATCATTTTGAACCTATCAAGCCCGAGATTGCACTGAGGAGAGTGCAAGCAATCCAGACTCAATCGAGGCGCGGCCGCTGTTCGCAGGCGGTTGCGCCGGCGGCAGCGCTTTGCCGCGCAAGAGCGAACTGGAGAAGAAAAATGTCGACGATGTCCCAAGCTGCGAAGCCCCGGCCTGCAATTTCCCTCAATTCCGGCGGACTTCTCCCGCGTCGGCTCGGCAGACCTGGGCGCTACGCCCTCGCAGCCTATCTGGACCGCCGGGCGGCGATCAAAGCGCTGCGGCAGATGGACGATCGTGAACTCCGCGACATCGGCACTGACGCGCAGCCATATCGAGCAGCGCGGTGTTGGGTATGCTCGGATCCGGATCTCGGGCGGCTGCGGTAGCAAGCGCATGCGCTCGAATCCGCGTCGCATGACGAAAATCCGGCCCGGTCGATCGACCGGGCC
Organism: uncultured Alphaproteobacteria bacterium; assembly: GCA_963742665.1. Classification (GTDB taxonomy): domain Bacteria; phylum Pseudomonadota; class Alphaproteobacteria; order Rhizobiales; family Xanthobacteraceae; genus Bradyrhizobium. The sequence goes on along the minus strand of CAVUNH010000017.1, from coordinate 43,826 downwards.
GACTGTTCTGGCGCGTGCGTCCGAAGTGAAGCCGTCAGTGCCGCACCACCAGCACCGAGCATTTGGCGTAGCGCACCACATGGCCGGCGTTGGAGCCGAGGAAATAGGTCCGCATCGCCGGCCGGTGCGACGTCATCACGATCAGATCGGCCTTGATCGCGGCGGCCTCTTCGAGGATCTCGTGATAGATGCCGCCCTGCCGCACCACGCGGAAATGCGCGACGCCTCGATGCCGGATTCCCGCGCCACGATCGAAAGCGCTTCTTCCGAGGTCTCGCGCTGCTGGGTGTCGAAATCGGCCGGCACATATTCCGCCAGCATCACCGGCGTCATCGGCAGCACGTTGAGCAGCCGCACCGCGCCGTTCCAGGTCTGCGACAGTGTCGCAGCGGTGGCGATCGCGGGCTTCGCCAGATCGGTGTCGGCGAGATCGAGCGGCACGAGAATGGATTTGAACATCTGCGCCTCCTGTTCGATCAAGCCTAACATGACGGCGCCGACAAGTCCGCCCGTTCAATCGTCCGACGTCCTGCTTCAACAGTTTCGGGCTGATGAAGCGCACGCAGCGTGCCGCGGCGGAACGCCACCTCGTTCCAGTCGTCGATCGCGAAGTCGAAGATCGCCAGTCCCGTGGTCGGCAGATTGTCCTCGAGCGCTTTTTTCGCGGCCGCGTCGCCGCTGCCGGCGAGCGCGAGCGCCAGTTCATGCATGCCGGGATTGTGGCCGACCAGCATCAGCCGCTTCGGATCGGTGGCCTCCGCCATGCGGATGATCTGCAACAGCTGCGCCGGGTCGGCGCCGTAGAGTTCGGCGAGGAATTCGACCTGCGGCTGCGCCGGCCTGCGGTCCTGCATCGCCTCCCGGACGATCTCCCAGGTCTGCTGCGCCCGCACCGCGGTGCGAGACCAGAACGGCGTCGGGAAGAAGGGCGGATGCCGGCCGATCCAGCCGCCGATGTCGGCGGCGTCGAGCCGGCCGCGGTCGTCGAGACGGCGGTCCTGGTCCTGCCCCGAGGGCGCGTCATTTTCGGTCTTGGCATGACGCAGCAGCATCAAACGGCGCATGGGCGCGATCTCGATTCGGTCTCTGGATTCGTCGAATTAATCTACAAGCTCATGCCCGGGACAAGGTGACAAGCGCCGCAGCGGTCCGTAAGAAAACGCCATGGCAGAGACTTTCACAAGTGCGACCAACGGTCCGGACGACGATGCGCCGTTTCGCGCGCGTCTGTCGTTCGACCTCGATGTCGATATCTGCGTGGTCGGGGCCGGCCTTGCCGGCCTCACCGTGGCGCTGGAGGCCGCGCGCCTTGGCGCCAGTGTCGCCGTGCTCGAAGGCCGGCACGTCGGCTGGAACGCATCCGGCAACCAGCTCGGCACCGTCATGCCGGGCTACAGCCTTCCGATCGGCGAACTGATCGAGCGCGTCGGCCTCGAGGACGCCCGCGAACTCTGGGCGCTGTCGAAGGAGGGCGCCGACTATGTTCGCGCCGTCGCCACCGAAGAAGCGATGCCGGGTATTGCGCTGACCGAAGGCGCGCTGGAAGTCTCCAACGTCGATGCCGGCGAGACGCTGATCAGCCGGCTGCAGACGCTGGGCGAGGATTTCGAGACCGAAGTCGAGGGCTGGCAGGTCGATCGCGTCCGCGATCAGCTGAAGACCGGGCGCTATTTCCACGGCATCTATTATCCCAAGGCGTTCCAGATCGACGGCCGCAAATATGTCCATGGCCTTGCTGCGCTCGCAAGGCGGGCAGGCGCGCGCATCTTCGAGGACACGCCGGTCGTCAGCATCGATCCCTCCGGCATTCGCAAGCGCATCGTGACGCCGTCGGCGCGGCTGCGCGCATCGCACATCGTGCTGGCCGGCAATATCCATCTCGGCGCGCCGTTGCGGCGGCTGTCGGAGACGCTGCTGCCGGTCTGGCGCTATGCCGCGGTCACCGAGCCGCTCGGCGAGCGGCTTGCCGACGCCATCACCTTCCAGGGCTCGGTGACCGACAGCGACGGCATCGATCATTTCCGCATCGTCGACGGCGACCGGCTGATGTGGGCGAGCCCGGAAACGACCTGGGACGCGCGGCCGCGCCGCTTCGGCTCCGCCATCCAGCGCCGGATCGCCACGATTTTTCCAAAGCTCGGCAAGGTCGCGATCTCGGACGTGTTCGGCGGCGCGGTCGGACTGACCGTGCACGGCATGCCGCAGATCGGTCAGTTGCGCAAAGGCCTGTGGGTCGCCAGCGGCTTCGGCCGCCAGGGGCTGAACACCTCGGCGATGGCGGGGCTGCTGGTGGCGCGCAGCATCCTGTGGGGCGACGAGCGCTGGCGGCTGTTTTCGCCGTTCGAACTGGTCTGGGCAGGCGGGGCGACCGGCCGGGTCGCCGGTCATCTGATCGGCATGTGGGGGCGGGGGAGTTCGGCGGCCGCAGGCACGCTGGCCCGTTACCGGGAAGGCGCGCGGGCGAAGGAGCGGCTCCGCGAGGCGCGGCTGGCCGAGGCCAACCGGCAGGCCGGAACCGCGGCCGTCGCCGCGCCGCCGTCCGCCGCCGGGCCAGCCGCGCCCGGTCCGGCCGCAGCCTCCGGCGCCGGTCGGACACGCAGGAGGGTGGGGCGCCGATGGCCGCCTCGCAGGAAAGTGAGAGAATTCGGGACGGATCCGTGTAACTTCCGTTCCCGCGGGCCGTATTTGATGGCGAACCCTGATGTTTGCCGCCTCGCACGGAGACCCCTGATGATCGACCGCCGCATCCTGCTCGCATCCGTCGCCAGCCTGTTTGGCCTTGCAGCCTTCCGCTGGCTGCGCGCCAACGCCGGCGCAGGCCGCCGAAAAATTCGAGATCGAAAAGACCGATGCCGAATGGCGCGCGCAACTGACGCCGCAGCAATATGAAATCCTGCGCAAGCACGGCACCGAGCGCCCGGGGTCGAGCCCGCTGCTGAAAGAGCACCGCAAGGGCATCTTCGCCTGCGCCGGCTGCGACCTGCCGCTGTTCTCCTCGGAGACCAAATTCGAGAGCGGCACCGGCTGGCCGAGTTTCTACCAGCCGCTCGACAATGCCTCGGCAAGACCGAGGACCGCACCTTCGGGATGCTGCGGACCGAAGTGCATTGCCGCCGCTGCGGCGGCCATCTCGGTCACGTCTTCGACGACGGGCCGAAGCCGACCGGATTGCGCTACTGCATCGACGGATTTGGGCTGGTGTTCAAACCGTCGGCCAGCGTCGGCGTCCTGAGCCAAAATCGCTGGGCGGCAATTGTTGCCCGGCCCGGCAATTTGGCCCTGGTCTCTGGACCGGGGCTTTTTATTTAAGTATTTGATATTATTAAATTTTATTCTCTGGCATGACCTTGCGACGTTCTCCCTCGATTGCGGCCACGTTTTCCCGGATCGGCTGGCCGCCCGGATCGAAGTTGGAGAAATTGTATGGGTATTTTCGACGCTCTGAACACGTCCGTTTCAGGCCTGCAGGCGCAGTCATTCGCGCTCCAGAACATTTCCGGCAACATCGCGAATGCGTCGACCACTGGCTACAAGGGCACCAACACCAGCTTCGAGGATCTCGTTCCGCTCAGCACGACGCCTGACCAGCAGGCGGCGGGCGGCGTCAGGGCCCACGCGCAAGCCACGATCACCACGCAGGGAACCGTCTCTGCGACCGGCGTGGGCACCAACATGGCGATCAGCGGCGCCGGCTTCTTCAACGTGCAGAAGCCGATCGGCATTGTCGACAACGTGCCGGTGTTCAACGGCGTGACCAACTACACGCGTCGCGGCGACTTCCAGCTCAATGCCAACGGCAATCTCGTCAACGGTGCCGGATACTACCTGCTGGGCGTGACCGTCGACCCGAAGACCGGAAATCCGATTGGAAACGTGCCGCAGGTTCTGCAGTTTCAGAACAACTTCATTCCGGCGCAGGCGACGACCAAGATTACCTATGCCGCCAACCTCCCGACCAAGCCGTCGACGGTTGCGAGCAGCACCGCCGCCGTCGGCTCGTTGACGGCTCTGGGCGGCTTGAATCCGGCCGACTTCACCCCCGGCTTCAATCCCCAGATCATCGGCACGCCGGCCACGCCCTATACCGATGCCACGACCACGGGAAGTTCGGTCAACAACAAGGCTGCGGTCCCGGCACCCATCACCGGCGCAACGCCGCTGTCCGGCGCTGCGGGCTCGGATTCGATCACATCGAATTTCGCGGTCGGCGACACCATCACCGTAAACGGCATCACCGTCACGTTCGTTGCGGCCGGCGCGGTCGGCAACCAGCTCAACATCACCGACAGTATCACGACGATGCTGGCCAAGATCGACTCCATCACCGGCACCGCGAACCCCTCGACCATCGCCGGCGGCGCGATCACGCTGCATACCGGTACGACCTCGAATCTTACGGTCACGAGTTCGAACGCGGCGGCATTCGCGGCGCTTGGCTTCACCCCGACGGTAACCGCGACCCGCGGCGGTGGCGGCACCGCGGGCGCCGGTGTCGTCATCGGCAGCGACACGACGACGTTCGCAAACGAATCCATCAGCGGCGGTGCGGTGACGGCCTATGACGCCACGGGCACGCCGGTCAATCTTCAACTGCGATGGGCCAAGACCGACAGCGCAGCGCTCGGCGTCCGCATACCGATACCTGGAACCTGTTCTATCAGTCCAATCCGAATGCGACGGGGACGCAAACGGCGTGGATCAACGCCGGCACCAACTTTGTCTTCGGTCCCAACGGATCGATGATCAGCCCTTCGGGATCGACCATCACGCTCTCGAACGTGGCGGTGAACAACCAGTCGCTCGGCAATCTCACCGTCAATTTCGGCACCGGCGGCCTCACCCAATACGCCAGCGTCGGCGGCACCACGACAATCAATCAGATCCAGCAGGACGGCTATTCCGCCGGGCAACTTCAGTCGGTCGCCGTCAACAACAGCGGTCTCGTGGTCGGAACGTTCTCCAACGGCCAGAATCTCAATCTCGCGGCCGTCTCATTGTCTCACTTCAACGGCCCCAACTACCTGAAACCGCTCGACGGCGGCGCCTATGCCGCGACCGATCAATCGGGTGTCGCGATCGCCGGCGCGAGCGGGACAATCGGCGGATCAGCGGTCGAAGGTTCGAACACCGATATCGCCGACGAATTCACCAAGCTGATCGTGACCCAGCAGGCCTACTCTGCAAACACCAAGGTGATCACGACTGCACAAACCATGGTTCAGGATCTCCTGAACGTGCTGCGGTGATTTTGCCGCAAGGGTTCAACCGGCTGATCTGGGGCAGTTGCCATGAGTTTGAGTTCAGCACTTGCCACCGCGATCGCCGGTTTGCATACCAACCAGGCGGCGTTGTCGATCGTATCGTCGAACATCGCCAACGCGCAGACCCCGGGCTACGTCGCCCGGACCCTCACCCAGATCGAGGTCGCGGGCAGCAGTACGGACACCGGAGCAAGCGTCCGTGTCACGGCCGTAAACCGTCAGCTCGACCAGTACCTGCAAACCCAATTGCGCACCGAGACGTCTGCCGGCGCCTACGCCGACAAGATGTCGAATGTGCTGGCGCAGCTGCAAAGCGTGTACGGCACCCCAGGCGGCGCCGGAACGCTCGAGACGGCATACAACAATTTTACCTCCGCGCTGCAGTCGCTGTCGGCGAATTCAGGCGCCCAGTCCGCGCGATCCCTGGCCTTGTCGACGGCGCAATCGCTGGCGCTGCAATTGAATACGGCGACGCAAGGCGTTCAGGCGCTGCGCTCGAACGCGGAGCAGGACATCGCGGCTGCAGTCACTCAGGCCAACAACGCCATTACGCAGATTGCGAAACTCAATTCGCAGCTGCAGGCCCTTCCGGCGGGCGACAACACCGCGGCAACGTTGGAGGATCAGCGCGACACCGCCATCAAGGATCTCTCGCAATTGATGGACATCCGGGTTGTCACTGACAACGCCAACGTGGCGACGGTCTACACGACGTCCGGCTTGCAGCTGGTTGGCGTCGAGGCATCGCAGCTGTCGTTCAACTCACAGGGCACGCTCAACGCCAGTTCGCTATGGAACAGCAATCCGGCGCTGTCCACGGCCGGCACGCTCACGCTGACATTCGCGAACGGTGCGAATGTCGATCTGATCGCAACCAACTCGGTCGGGTCGGGACGTATCGGCGCCGATCTGAAATTGCGCGACAGCGTCCTGGTGCAGGCGCAAACGCAGCTCGATCAGCTTGCCGCGACCCTGGCCAGGTTCGCTGTCCGACCAGACCACGGCCGGTACGGCGGTGACATCGGGCAGCCAGGCGGGATTCGATCTCGACCTGTCGAATGTGCTGCCGGGAAATACGATCAACCTGACCTACACCGACACCGCGACCAATACTCCGCACCAGATAACGATCGTGCGCGTGGATGATCCGACCGCGCTGCCGCTGCCCAACACGGCCGCCAGTCCCAACGACAAGGTGATCGGCGTCAACTTCCAGGGCGGGATGGCCTCGATCGTGGCGCAAATCACCGCTGCGGTCGGCAACACCAACCTCCAGTTCTCCAATCCGGCCGGCTCGACGTTGCGGGTTCTCGACAACGGTTCGGCAGCGGTGAGCGTCAATGCGGGATCGACCACCGCCACGGCTTCGGCGCTGGCGAACGGCAATCCGCAACTGCCGGTGTTCACCGACGGCAGCACGCTTTATACCGGCGTGATCACCGGCCGCGGCACGCAGCAGACCGGATTTGCCGGGCGCATCTCGGTCAATTCCGCGCTGGTCAGCGATCCCTCGAGATTCGTGGTCTACAACACCTCGCCGCTGACGACAGCCGGAGACACCACGCGCTCGGACTTTCTCTACACCCAGCTGACCTCGGGGTTGTTTACCTATTCGCCGCAGACCGGCCTGGGCTCAAGGACCTCGCCGCTGACAGGAACACTGCCGAACTATATCCAGCAATTCCTCAGCCTGCAGGCCAATGCGGCAGATTCCGCGCAGCAGGTTGCGCAAGGCCAGGATGTCGTGGTCAACACGCTGCAACAGAAGTTCAACACCACGTCCGGCGTCAACATCGATGCCGAAATGGCGAACCTGATCGCGCTGCAGAACATCTACGGGGCCAACGCCCACGTGATGGCGGTGGTGCAATCCATGATGCAGACCTTGATGCAGGCCCAACGGTAAGGCGTTCCAGATGGCGATCAACAGTGTCGGCAACAGTAATTTCCTGCTCGGACAATCGATCGTCAACCTCAAGAGCCAGCTCGACACCCTTCAGACGCAGCTCGCCACCGGCAAGAAGTCGACGGTCTATTCGGGGATGGGCATCAACGAGGGGTTATGCCATCTTCGCGCGCGCGCAGATATCGAATCTGTCCGCCTTCACGACGACCATGACCAACATCAACACCACCATCGACACGACCAGCACGGCGTTGCAGTCGTTCGGCCAGATCGCGACACAGGTGAAGTCTGCCGCCGCCAGCGGCGGTGCGATCGTCACCGGCTCCGGGCAGACCGTCGGTCAACAGACCGCGCTGTTGCAGCTGAAGTCGATGCTGGAAATTCTCAATACGCAGGCCGGCGATCGCTTCCTGTTTTCCGGGAGCGCCATCGATACGCCGTCCGTCGCGTCGATGGACGATATCCTCAATGGAAATGGCGCGCTGGCCGGATTGAAGCAGCTGATCGCCGAGCGCAACCAGGCCGATCTCGGCGCCAGCGGCCTCGGACGGCTTGTTGTCTCTTCGCCCTCTCCGACGTCGGTGTCGGTTGCGGAAGATGTCGCCGGCTCGCCGTTCGGCTTCAAGCTCAATGCGATCACGTCCTCGTTGACCGGCGCGACCGTCACCGGCCCGAGCGGGTCGCCGGCGGCGGTCTCGGTCGATCTCGGCGCCACCAATCCCAACAACGGCGACCAGGTCACCTTCACGTTCAACCTGCCGGACGGCACGACGGAAGCGATAACAGCTGACCGCCTCGACCGCAACGCCTCCGCCGAGCGGAAGTTTTGCGATCGGCGCCACGTCGACCGCGACGGCGGCCAATCTCAAGGCGGCGCTCAACACCGCGCTCGGCACGCTCGCCAACACCGCGTTGGTGGCTGCCTCGGCCATGGCGGCCTCGGACAATTTCTTCAATACGGATAGCTTGGCCACCGGAAGCGTCGTCAACAACAAGGCCGCGGTCCCGGCCCCGATCACCGGGGCGACGCTGCTGTCCGGCGCCGCAGGTACGGATTCGCTGGCCACGAACTTCGCGGTCGGCGACACCATCACCGTCAATGGCAAGACCCTTACTTTCGTTGCCTCGGGTGCGTCGGCCAACCAGCTCAATGTCACCGACAGTGTCCAGACGTTGTTGACGAAGATCGACTCGATCACCGACACCTCGACTCCGTCGACCGTCAGCGGCGGCGTGATCACGCTGCATACCGATAATGCCGCAAGCCTGAACGTCACGAGTTCGAACGCCGCCGCGTTCGCGGCGCTCGGCTTCGGCCCCACCGTGACTGCGGTCCAGCCGCCGCTGCGGGTCGGGGGAACGCCGTTGAACACGGCGACGACCCTGGTCAGCGGTGCCGCGAACACCGTGGCCTGGTACACCGGCGAAGCCGGTTCCGGCCCGGCCCGCGCGTCATCGACCGCGCGGGTCGATCAGACGGCGACGATTCAATATGGCGTGCGTGCCAACGAGCAGGCCATCCGTTCCGCGCTGCAGTCCGTCGCGGTCTTTCGCCAGCGTTACGATGTCACCTACGAGCGCCAATGCGACCGCGCTGGTCACCGCTCTCAACCAGCGTGTGGCGACGAGCCTGACGCCGCAGGGAAGGCAGCAGAGCCTTGCCGACATCGGGACCGATCTGGCGTCCGCGCAGGTCGCGATGAAGGATATCGCCGCGCGGCAAAGCCAGTCCCAGGTCATGCTGCAGAACCTGGTCGATCAGACCGAAACCGTCTCCAGCGATCAGGTTGCGACCGAGCTTCTGGCGCTGCAGACCAGATTGCAGGCATCATATCAGACCACATCGATGCTCTCGCAGCTCTCCCTCGTGAAGTACTTGCCGGTCGGATAACGCGGGCCTTCCGCTGAACTGACGACCAGGGCTGCACTCCAAAAAGCGCTTTTCAGCGATAGTCGCGGGCATTTGCGCCGCGACCGGCAGCCGTTGCCGATAGCTTCAACTCGCCGAATTTCCTTCATCGATTTTTAGCCATGAGTTCGAACCTCTCTTAGGCATGAGTTCGAACCTCCTCTTAGGCATGAGTTCCGAACCTCATCTTAGGGATGAATTTCGAAGAGGATCGGGACCGCAGACCCTTCGCTTGCGGATTCAGGTCTCGTTTATAATTTGGCTTCATAGGGTCGCCGTGCTCGGCCAAGAAGGCCGATTGTTGCGTAACGCCAGAAAGGTCGTTCCTATGTCTCTGTCCAACATCACTCTCTCCGCGTCAGTCCGCCAGAACCTGCTCTCGCTGCAGGGCACTGCTGATCTGCTCGCGACCACCCAGAGCCGTCTTGCCACCGGCAAGAAGGTCAACAGCGCGCTCGACAATCCGACCAACTTCTTCACCGCCGCCGGCCTCGATTCCCGCGCCAGCGACATCAGCAACCTGCTCGACAGCATCGGCAACGGCGTGCAGGTCCTGCAGGCCGCCAACACCGGCATCACCTCGCTCTCCAAGCTGGTCGATACCGCCAAGTCGATCGCCAACCAGGTGCTGCAGCAGCCCTCCGGCTATACCTCGAAGGCCACCGTCGCCATCGCCGCGCCGACCGGCGCCGGTCCGCTGCGCCGTCGCGGGCACCGCGGCCGACCTGACCAACGCCGGCACGAACTCGCTGCAGGGCAAGACGCTGATCTTCAAGACGGCGTCCGGCTCGACCACGCTGACGATCGACAACACTGCCGGCGCCGGCAAGGTCAACTCGATCGACAGCATCAACACGGCGCTTTCGGCGGCGGGTGTTGAACTGACCGCCAGCCTCAACACGCAACGGCTCGGTGGCGTTCACCTCGACCAACGACGCCGCTTCGCCAGACGATCACCGCGACGGGTACCTATGCCGCTCCGCCGGCCGGTTCCTCGACCTCGGTGGACGTGTCGGGTACGGCAACCTTCGGCGCGGTCACTGCTGCGGTCGCCGATGCGGTGTCGCAGGCCACGCGCGCGAATCTGGTCAGCCAGTACAACCAGATCATCTCGCAGATCACCACCACGGCGCAGGATGCGTCCTTCAACGGCATCAACCTGCTGAACGGCGACTCGCTGAAGCTGGTGTTCAACGAAACCGGCAAGTCGACGTCGACGATCTACGGCGTGACCTTCAACCCGGCCGGTCTCGGCCTGGCTGCGCTCACCTCCGGCACCGACTTCATCGACAACGCCTGCGACCAACACCGTGCTGACGAAGCTCAACACCGCCAGCACCACGCTGCGTTCGCAGGCGTCGGCCTTCGGTGCCAACCTGTCGATCGTGCAGATCCGCCAGGACTTCAACAAGAACCTGATCAACGTGCTGCAGACCGGTTCGTCCGCGCTGACGCTCGCCGACACCAACGAGGAAGCGGCCAACAGCCAGGCGCTGTCGACCCGCCAGTCGATCGCGACGTCGGCGCTGTCGCTCGCCAACCAGTCGCAGCAGAGCGTTCTTCAGCTCCTGCGCTGATCCCGGCAACACTTCCGCAAACGAGAACGGCGGGGCTCTGGCCCCGCCGTTTTTTTTGACCTGTCATCATTCGTCCCGCGCGAAGGTAATTCCGCGGCGATCGCTCCCGGCGTGGGTCTTTGATCGCGTCAGGTCCTCCGAACAGTCTTCACTCCATTTTAAGCATGATTTTTAAAGCCGGCTCGGGATCGGAGGCATCCTCCAGGGCAGATTCAGTTCTCGTTGACCATTCGCTTCATAGGTTCGCTGCGTTCGGCCAAGAAGGCCGATTGTTGCGTAACGCCAGAAAGGTCGTTCCTATGTCTTTGTCCAACATCACCCTCTCCGCGTCAGTCCGCCAGAACCTGCTCTCGCTGCAGGGCACTGCTGATCTGCTCGCGACCACCCAGGGCCGTCTTGCCACCGGCAAGAAGGTCAACAGCGCGCTCGACAATCCGACCAACTTCTTCACCGCCGCCGGCCTCGATTCCCGCGCCAGCGACATCAGCAACCTGCTCGACAGCATCGGCAACGGCGTGCAGGTCCTGCAGGCCGCCAACACCGGCATCACCTCGCTCTCCAAGCTGGTCGATACCGCCAAGTCGATCGCCAACCAGGTGCTGCAGCAGCCCTCCGGCTATACCTCGAAGGCCACCGTCGCCATCGCCGCGCCGACCGGCGCCGGTCCGCTGGCCGTCCCGGGCACCGCGACCGACCTGACCAACGCCGGCACCAACTCGCTGCAGGGCAAGACGCTGATCTTCAAGACGGCGTCCGGCTCGACCACGCTGACGATCGAGCAACACTGCCGGCGCCGGCAAGGTCAACTCGATCGACAGCATCAACACGGCGCTTTCGGCGGCGGGCGTTGAACTGACCGCCAGCCTCAACAGCCAACGGCTCGGTGGCGTTCACCTCGACCAACAATGCCGCTTCGCCAGACGATCACCGCGACGGGTACCTATGCCGCTCCGCCGGCCGGTTCCTCGACCTCGGTGGACGTGTCGGGTACGGCAACCTTCGGCGCGGTCACCGCTGCGGTCGCCGATGCGGTGTCGCAGGCGACGCGTGCGTCTCTGGTCAGCCAGTACAACCAGATCATCTCGCAGATCACCACCACGGCGCAGGATGCGTCCTTCAACGGCATCAACCTGCTGAACGGCGACTCGCTGAAGCTGGTGTTCAACGAAACCGGCAAGTCGACGTCGACGATCACCGGCGTGACCTTCAACCCGGCCGGTCTCGGCCTGGCTGCGCTCACCTCCGGCACCGACTTCGTCGACAACGCCTCGACCAACACCGTGCTGACGTCGCTCAACACCGCCAGCGTCACGCTGCGTTCGCAGGCGTCGGCCTTCGGCGCCAACCTGTCGATCGTGCAGATCCGCCAGGACTTCAACAAGAACCTGATCAACGTGCTGCAGACCGGTTCGTCCGCGCTGACGCTCGCCGACACCAACGAGGAAGCGGCCAACAGCCAGGCGCTGTCGACCCGCCAGTCGATCGCGACGTCGGCGCTGTCGCTCGCCAACCAGTCGCAGCAGAGCGTTCTTCAGCTCCTGCGCTGATCCCGGCAACACTTCCGCAAACGAGAACGGCGGGGCTTTGGCCCCGCCGTTTTCTTTTTGGTCGACGTGCCGAAGCTTCATCCGGTCGTTGCGCTTTTACGTCCGCTTAACCCGTCGGCTCGTTTTTGACCGTCTGTTAACCATAATTCGTCGAAAGCGCACGCCGCCGTTAACCAAGACCCGGGCGGCTTCATCTTTTGTTGACCATAGAATTCCTAGAGTCCCGCGTGTCCGGCCAAGAAGGCCAGGGTTGAGTTAAACCAGAAAGGTTGTTCACATGTCTTTGTCCAACATCACGCTTACGGCCGCGGTCCGTCAGAACCTGCTCTCGCTGCAGGGCACTGCTGATCTGCTCGCGACCACCCAGGGCCGCCTTGCCACCGGCAAGAAGGTCAACAGCGCGCTCGACAATCCGACCAACTTCTTCACCGCCGCCGGCCTCGATTCCCGCGCCAGCGACATCAGCAACCTGCTCGACAGCATCGGCAACGGCGTGCAGGTCCTGCAGGCCGCCAACACCGGCATCACCTCGCTCTCCAAGCTGGTCGATACCGCCAAGTCGATCGCCAACCAGGTGCTGCAGCAGCCCTCCGGCTATACGTCGAGGGCCACCGTCGCCATCGCCGCGCCGGCGGGCGCCGGTCCGCTGGCCGTCCCGGGCACCGCGACCGATCTGACCAACGCCGGCACGAACTCGCTGCAGGGCAAGACGCTGATCTTCAAGACGGCGTCCGGTACGACCACGCTGACGATCGACAACACTGCCGGCGCCGGCAAGGTCAACTCGATCGACAGCATCAACACGGCGCTGGCTGCGGCGGGTGTTGAACTGCAAGCAACCTTCAACTCCAACGGCTCGGTGGCCTTCACCTCGACCAACAATGCTGCTTCCCAGACGATCACCGCGACGGGTACCTATGCCGCTCCGCCGGCCGGTTCCTCGACCTCGGTGGACGTGTCGGGTACGGCAACCTTCGGCGCGGTCACCGCTGCGGTCGCCGATGCCGTGTCGCAGGCGACGCGTGCGAATCTGGTCACCCAGTACAACCAGATCATCACGCAGATCACCACCACGGCGCAGGATGCGTCCTTCAACGGCATCAACCTGCTGAACGGCGACGCGCTGAAGCTGGTGTTCAACGAAACCGGCAAGTCGACCGTGACGATCGCCGGCGTGACCTTCAACCCGGCCGGTCTCGGCCTGGCTGCGCTCACCTCCGGCACCGCCTTCATCGACAACGCCTCGACCAACGCCGTGCTGACGGCGCTCAACACCGCCAGCATCACGCTGCGTTCGCAGGCGTCGGCCTTCGGCGCCAACCTGTCGATCGTGCAGATCCGCCAGGACTTCAACAAGAACATGATCAACGTGCTGCAGACCGGTTCGGCCGCGCTGACGCTCGCCGACACCAACGAGGAAGCGGCCAACAGCCAGGCGCTGTCGACCCGCCAGTCGATCGCGACCTCGGCGCTGTCGCTCGCCAACCAGTCGCAGCAGAGCGTTCTTCAGCTCCTGCGCTGATCCCGGCGAAACTTTCGCAAACGAGAACGGCGGGGCTCTGGCCCCGCCGTTTTCTTTTGCTGCGTCAACTCGTCTGCCGTCGCGCGCGGGCCCGATCCGCGTCTTCGGCATTGTTCAATGACAAAAACAGCGGCGAGGCAAAGCCCCGCCGCTGTTACGAATCTGGCTGAACTGCTGCAGAAATCAGCGCAGCAGCTGCAGCACGCTCTGCTGCGACTGGTTGGCGAGCGCCAGCGCCGACACCGCGATCGACTGGCGGGTCGACAGCGCCTGGCTGTTGGCCGCTTCCTCGTTGCTGTCGGCGAGCGTCAGCGTCGGCTGAGCCGGTCTGCAGCACGTTGATGAGCTTCTTGGAAAAGTCCTGGCGAATCTGCACGATCGACAGGTTGGCGCCGAAGGCCGACGCCTGCGTGCGCAGCGTGAGGCTGGCGTTGTTGAGCGCGGTCAGAACCTTGCCAGTCAGGACGTTGTCGGTGAAATCGGTGCCAGGGGCGAGCGAAGCCAGACCAAGACCGGCCGGATTGAAGGTCACGCCGGCAATGGTCAGGGTCGATTTGCCGGTTTCGTCGAAGATCATCTTCAGCGAGTTGCCGTCCAGCAGGTTGATGCCGTTGAAGGACGCATCCTGCGCCGTGGTGGTGAGCTGCGTGATGATCTGGTTGTACTGGGTGACCAGAGTTGCTCGAGCAGTCTGCGACGCCGGGTCGGGTACCGCAGCGACGACTGCGCCGCCGGCGCCGCCACCGGCGGCGTTGGCGCTGATATTGATCGCGTCGAGCGTGACGGGAGCTGTCGGCGCAGCGGTGCCGGTGATCACCTGGCCCGCGCCGTCGTTGGTCGACGTAAAGGTCAGACTGTCAGGTCCGGTGATCAAGGCCGAAAGATTCGACTCCGGCGTCCGCCAACGCCTGGTTCAATTGGGCCACCGACTGGACCTGCGCCGTCTTGGTCACGGGATTGAAAGCCGAAGGCGCGGTGCCGACCGTGATCGTGACGGCAGTGCCCGCGGAGTTCGTGAACGTGAAAACGCCGCCATTGAGCTTGCTGGTCGTGAGGTCGGCGGAAGTCGCTACGCCGGGCCCGCTCGGGACACCCGTGCCGGTGAACTGGATGTTGGCCTTCGTGCTGTAGCCCACGGGCTGCTGCAACGCCTGGCTGGCGATCGACTTGGCGGTATCGACCAGCTTTTGCAGCGAGGTGATGCCGGTATCGGCGGCCTGCAGGACCTGCACGCCGTTGCCGATGCTGTCGAGCAGGTTGCTGATGTCGCTGGCGCGGGCGTCGAGACCGGCGGCGGTGAAGAAATTGGTCGGATTGTCGAGCGCGCTGTTGACCTTCTTGCCCGTGGCAAGGCGGGTCTGCGTGGTCGAGAGCAACTCGGCCGTACCCTGCAGGGAGAGCAAATTCTGGCGAACTGCCGCGGTGAGGACAATATCTGAGACATTGCAAGCCTTCCTTAAGTGCGCATCGCCAGGCGTCCTGGTCCAACGGGATTCCTGATTCCAGCCAAGGCCAGATATGAACAAAAGCTTTTAAAATATGATTAACCGCTGGTTACGAACGTGGTTACTGAATCGTTAAGCCGGACCGGTGGCCTCCGCGCTGCCCGGCCGGAGCGGCGGCGATCTTCGCGCCGGACAGGTGCAAGTTGTTGGAATGTAAGGCGTCTTTCGGCTGCCCGCATTGGTCTGCCCTGCGCCTCGCGGACCGGCCCTGGAAATCTCGCTGCTAAGGAAGGCCATCTTGCCGCCGGCGATTTCCGGGCGGCAGGCGCCGGGGGAATGAATCTGGATTGCCGCGCGGCCATCGCCTGGATTCACGGAAGTGAGATTTCTCAGGGATGTCCAGGGCCATCCGGAGTTTTGCGAGGGCGAGTGATCGGACCTGCGAGTAAGTCATTCTTAAGTGACTTTCTTTACGGTTTTGCAGACCGAAATCAGGAAGTTTGTCAGACGGAGAGGGATTGCCGAGGTGAAGAATGTCTAGTGCTGCTGCTCAGGCCTACGCGCGTGTCGCCAATACCACCTCGTCCCCCCGAGATATCGAAGCCCAGGCCTTGTTGACGGCGGCGAACAAGTTGCAAGCCGTCATGACCAATGTCGATGCGACCTATACGCAGACGTTCGAAGCGCTGATGTTCAACCGCAAACTCTGGTCGATCTTCCTCAGCGAAGCTCAGCGTGACAACAATCCGCAGCCGCTCGAAGTACGGCAGAACATCGCAAATATCGGCATCTTCGTGCTGTCGCAGACCGCGGCGCTGCAGATCAGCCCGCAGCGCGAGCATTTCAAACCCCTGATCGAGATCAACCGTAACATTGCGGCCGGATTGAGCGGGCGCCCCTGAGCGGGCGTGCGCGGACCGGGCAGGGAATGATGCCGTGGCGGACTTCTTCAGCATTCTGAGCAACAGCTACAAGACGGCGCCAACGCCGTCGTCGTCGCAACTGAAGTATGTTCCGGTCGATCCCGCTCAGTATAACGGCACCTGGAAGGGGGCGTACTCCACCGGCGAGAAATTTTCGTTCTCGATCTCCGACGTTCAAGGGTTTCGCGCCAAGGTAAAATACCAGAGCGGCACGGGTCCGATTCAATTTCAGGACGTACTGATCAAGGACAATTCCTTTCGGATCGGCGACACCAAGTTTTTGCTGAAGAAAATCGGCCACGCGCAAATCAAGACGGTTGTCACGAATCCCGCGACCGGCGGCACCGTGCTCAACACGGCCTACGCCGATCTCGTTTGATCGCGGCCGCCTGGCGGGCATGGCTTGATCGCTCCCTTGATCCGAAGCCCACGCGGCATTAGGGTCTCGTTAACCAAACCTATTTACCGTTTGGCAACGGAAATCCACGCCGGGCAGCTCATATGCGTTTCAGCGTCATGGGCCGAATACCCGGTCGTCGATCGCACCACAGCCGTCATCGCCCGCTGCCGGCTTGCAGGTCAACGGATCAATGCGGAGGGGCGCATGGACACTGAATTCAACGACAACGAGGTGGTCCCGGCTGTGGCTGCCGATCGCATCGGCTTCGCCAGACTCACAAGGATGGCGTTCAACGGGATTGATTTGAGTCCGCTGTGGCAGCGCTTGATGGCGCAGGTGGCCGACGGGACCGCTGATGCGGGCTGCGCGCTCGATCTGTCGCTGATCGCGCAGCTGCTGGGCGAAAGGGAGACCGGCCTCCTGATCCAGGCCGAAGCGCTCGCCTTTCACCAGCTGTACCGGTCGCCGTGTTCTGCCAGGCCGCCGCGGCTGCGGGTGCTGGCACTGGCGGCAGCCATCGATATGGGCGGCAATACGCCGATCGAATTTCTGCTGGAAGATTCCGGGATCGAGCTGCAGACTCTGTATGTTGTCGACGGAATGGAGTTGCCGCAGCGGCTACCCGATCATGACGTTGCGATCGTGGTCGCGTCCGACTCCGAGGAATGCCGCGGTGCGCTGCGTATCATCGATCGCGCTGCGGCGGGTTGGCCGCGGCCGTTGCTGAATCCGCCGCACCTTGTCGGCAATCTGGATCGCGACAAGCTGCATCAGTTGCTTCGCGGGATCGAAGGACTTGATATTCCGGCGACGTTCAACATGACGCGCGGGCAATTGTCCGACGTGGCCCGGTCGAAGCTTTCACTCTCCGAAATCTCCGCCGGGACACAGTTTCCGGTCATCGTCCGCCCGCGCGGTTCGCATGCCGGCGTCGGGCTCGCCAAACTCGACGATTGCAGACGCGATCGATCGCTATCTCGAGGAGCGGCCGGAACAGGATTTTTTCGTATCCCGCTTTGTCGACTACGCAAGCGAAGATCGACTGTTTCGCAAGTACCGTGTTGGCTTTCGTCGAAGGGCGACCCTACGCATGTCATATGGCGATCGCCGATCGCTGGGACATCTGGTATCTCAATGCAGGGATGTCGGAAAACGCAGCGAAGCGTCTCGAAGAAGAGACGTTCATGCGCACGTTCGACATCGGATTCGCGCGCCGGCATCGGACCGCACTGGCCGACATGGCCGATCGAATCGGCCTTGACTATTTCACGATCGACTGCGCGGAAAACAAGCGCGGAGAGTTGTTGGTATTCGAGGCCGACAACACCGCGGTCGTGCACAATATGGATTCGCCCGCCGTGTTTCCCTACAAGCCACCGCAAATGCGTGTCATCTTCGAGGCATTCGCGGCAATGCTGCATCGGCGCGGCCGCGAGGCGCGGGAGCAGGCCGCGTGAAGCTGCTGCGCGATGCAAGCTTGCAATCTGAATCGAGCCAGACGCTCGATCCGCAAAACTGGGACGACATTCGCGCGCAAGGTCATCGCATGCTCGATGACATGCTCGACTATATCTCCAACATCAGGGAGCGTCCGGTCTGGCAGCCGATACCTGATGAAGTCCGCGGGCGGTTTCGTGCCAACCTTCCGGTCAAGCCTTCCGGTCTTGACGAGGTCTATCGGGAATTCGCCGATTTCATCGTTCCCTATGCGACCGGCAACGTTCACCCGGGCTTCATGGGATGGGTTCATGGTGGCGGCAGCCCCGTCGGCATGCTGGCCGAGATGCTGGCCGCCGGACTGAACGCCAATCTCGGTGGGCGCGATCATATCCCGCTTGAGGTCGAAAATCAGGTCGTCGAGTGGACGCGCCAGATGTTCGGTTTTCCCAGCGGGGCCAGCGGGATTTTCGTCACCGGCACGTCGATGGCCAACCTGATGGCGGTGCTGGTGGCGCGAACGGCCGTGCTCGGACAGGACGGGCGGCAGCGCGGCATTGGAAACGAAGGCGCACTGCTGACGGCTTATACTTCGAGAGCCGCGCATGGCTGCGTCAAACAGGCCATGGACCTCGCCGGGTTCGGCAGCGATGCCCTGCGCTGCATCGAGACCGATCGATCCCACCGCATCGACGTCGCAGCATCTGCGGGCGCGGATCGCGCTGGATCGCAGCACCGGGCTGACGCCTTTTCTTGTCGTTGGCTCCGCCGGAACGGTGGATATCGGCGCCATCGACGATCTGGTGGCGCTAAGCGCGCTGTGCCGCGAACAGGGGCTTTGGTTTCACGTCGACGGCGCCTTCGGTGCTCTCGGGATTCTCTCGCCGATGCTTGCGCCGCGGCTGGCAGGACTTGAGAGCGCGGATTCGATTGCGTTTGATTTCCACAAATGGGGACAGG
The DNA here is from genome assembly GCA_963742665.1 of uncultured Alphaproteobacteria bacterium. Classification (GTDB taxonomy): domain Bacteria; phylum Pseudomonadota; class Alphaproteobacteria; order Rhizobiales; family Xanthobacteraceae; genus Bradyrhizobium. Next base: position 24,939 of record CAVUNH010000017.1, on the reverse strand, counting down.
TGCCCTATGACGCCGGCTTCCTCATCGTGCGCGACGGCGATCGCCATCGGCAGACTTTTTCCGCCCCTGCGGCGTATCTGCGCCGGGAGACCAGAGGGCTCGCCGCCGGGTCACTCTGGCCTTGCGATCTCGGCCCCGATCTGTCGCGCGGTTTCAGGGCGCTCAAGACCTGGTTCACCCTGAAAGCCTACGGTACCGAAAAGTTGGGAGCGGTGATCACCCGGACCTGTGCGCTCGCCAGCTATCTGGAAGCACGAATTCTGGCCGAGCCGCGGCTGGAACTGCTGGCGCCGGTGCAGCTCAATATCGTCTGCTTTCGCTACCGAGCCGCCGACCCCAACAAGGTCAATGGCGAGATCGTCATCGACATTCAGGAATCGGGCATTGCCGCGCCGTCGACCACCCTGCTGGACGGCCAGATCGCAATACGCGCCGCCATCGTCAATCATCGAACCGACACCTGCGATCTCGACGCGCTCGTGGCCGCGGTCATCAGGTTCGGCACGGCTCGAACCGAATCCATCGCGGCTTCCCACCGCCCAAACCCGCCGCAAGAGGTGCGGGCGTCGCCTCCTGTCTGACGGCCATTGTTTTGTTGCATTTTTAAGCGTCGATGCTCCGAAGTGCGGCATGAAGATTCGTTCGGCGCCAGGGTCTCGTTCCGTGTTAGGATGGCATCTGTGACTCGGGATGTCGCGAATTCAATCGCTCGTCACGTGAGCCAAGAGAGGTAGCAGCGATGGCGCTGAAGGTTGAACTAAAGCCCTTCGAGCGAATCATCATCGGTCAAAGCGTTGTCACCAACTCGGATTCGCGAGCGAGGTTCCTGATCGACGGGAAGGCTCCGATCCTGCGGGAGAAGGACATCCTGACCGCCGAGACCGCCAATACGCCGGTGAAGCGGCTCTATCTCTGCATCCAGATGATGTACCTGGAAGACGACATTCCCAAGTACCAGGACTTGTACATGGATTTCGTCAAGGATCTGCTGCAGGCGGTGCCGCGCTTTCGACCGTCGATCGAGACCGCAAGCAAGCTGATACTGAGCGGGTCGCTCTACAATTCGTTGAAGGAAATCCAGAAGCTTATCGAGCAGGAAGCGGAGTTGCTGCGGGGATGAATATCCGCCCCTGCGGCTGCATGCCTGTGCATGCACAGTGAATATCGCCTCGTCCTCGCGGCAAATGGAAGCGCTGACCCGCGCTAGGCCTTGCGATCGGTCGCGCGCAGGCGCGTCGGCGCTTCTTTTGCGAGCTCCAGGGAGCGGAAATAGGCGCGGCGCCGCAGTACGGCCTCGTCAGGGAATTGCTTCACCACCTCGCTCGTGCGGTTGTCGACCACCTGGTAGACGATGGAGGCGGCCTCGCGGTCGATCACCACCTGGTTCGACATCGAGCGGGACACCACGTTGGAATCGAAACGCACGGCAGGGCCTGCGTCGGCCGCCGTGACAGTCGCGCTCGCGCGGCAGTTCAGTCTGGACTGCCTGCTTCGCCGCTTCGCGGATCGGTTGAACGATCGGCGCGGCAACCGGCGCCCCCGCCGGCTTTATGCTGAAATCCGTGCTCATGGCAGCCCTCCTGGCACCCGCCTCGAGACAAATCCCAACCCTTCCCAAACCGCAACTATGCAATCCATCTCTCAACATGCGGTTAGAAAACGCGATGAATCCCGCGTCGACGCTGACGCGGGATTTCAATTCAAATTGTAAGGATTGGGCCGCGCGTCCTCGCGACCATGCGAGCGAGGCGAGCTACAACGATCGGCTTACCGCGAGTGGCGTGATGTGACGCGGTCCGGGCGCGGCACGCTGGCCGGCTGCCGTGTAGGTGTTCGGCATGTTGCGGCGCTGCACCTCGGTATTGACGCCGCGGAGGATGCCTTCCGATACCGCGTGCGCTGTGGCGAGCACCGTGAGATTGATCTGCAGCATGGCGCGGAACGTCTCATGGTGTCGCTTGAGCGAGGCCAGCAGGTCGGGCGCGACCTGCGCCAGATGTTCTTGCGCGACCCGCAAGGTCTCGATCGCGCTGACGTAGCGGCGCGTCAACCCGGTCTTCTGTTGCTCCAGAGCCATCGCCTCGCGCAGCTTGCCGGCGCGAACCAGTTCGGTCTCCTGCTCGACCACGGCGAGCAGCGTTGCTCATCACGTCCAGCATCTCTTCGGCAAGCTTGCGGGCCTCGCGCCGGCGTCGCGATCGGGGGCTGGCGGGCGGGCGCCTGCTGGGCTTGCGGATGCTGGTTCATGTCGGTCTTCCCAAAGAGGTCAGCCGGCGCGGTTGGCTTGCTGCAGGATCAAGGTGCGGAAGACGTCGTTGGAAATTCCGACGCCGCCGGACTTGGCGAAGGATTTCGAGTATTCATCCGTCAGCATCGAACGCCACACGCCGGTGCCGGTGGTATCGCCGAACGGGCCTTCGCCCTTGATGCCGGTGGTCATCTGCGAAAACATCGAATTGAGGAACATCGCCTCGAAATCCTGCGCCTTGGCGCGGGTCTTCTTCTGCGCCTCGGGCGAAACCTTGCTCAGCGCTTCGGCCAGCTGCGGATCGGTGCGCGAGGCGGTTCTGGTGTAGGCCTTCGCCAGCGACGGATCGAGGATGCTGTTCACGCTGCTTTGCATCACATCACCTCGATGTCGGCCTGGATGCCGCCGGCGGCCTTGATCGCCTGCAGGATGCTGATCAGGTCGCGCGGGCCGATGCCGAGGCCGTTGAGGCCATCGACGAGCTGCTGCAGCGAGACGCCGTCCTTGACGACCGCGAATTTCTTGCCGTCTTCGGTGACGCCGACGCTGGAGCGCGGCGTCACCACGGTCCGGCCGCGCGACAGCGGATTGGGCTGGCTGACTTGCGGGCTCTCCGAGATCGTCACGGTGAGATTGCCCTGGGCCACCGCAACGGTGGCGACGCGGACGTCGCGGCCCATCACGATGATGCCGGAGCGTTCGTCGATCACGATCTTGGCGGCGAGATCCGGATCGACCTGCAACTGCTCGATCTCGGTCAGGAAGGCGACGACGTTGCCCTTGAATTCGGCGGGGATCGCCAGCTGCACCGTGGAGGGATCGATCGGCTCGGCGGTCTTGACGCCGAGAAAATCGTTGACGGCGGCGGCAATGCGCTTGGCGGTGGTGAAATCGGCGTTGCGCAGCGCCAGCCGCACATTGGGCAGCCGATTGAGCGCGAATTCGATTTCGCGCTCGATGATGGCGCCGTTGGCGATGCGGCCGACCGTCGGCACGCCGCGCACGATGCTGGCGGCGGCGCCTTCGGCCTGAGAAGCCGGCGACCGCGACCGAGCCCTGGCCGACCGCATAGACGTTGCCGTCGGCGCCGAGCAGGGGGGTGACGAGCAGGGTGCCGCCCTGCAAATTCTTGGCATCGCCGAGCGCGGAGACGGTGACGTCCATCCGCGTGCCCTGGGTGCCGAACGCCGGCAGATTGCCGGTCACCATCACGGCGGCGACGTTGCCGGTGCGGATGGTGGCGCCGCGGATGTTGACGCCCATGCGTTCCAGCATCGCCTGCAGCGATTGCTTGGTGAAGGGGATGTTGTTCAGCGTGTCGCCGGTGCCGTTGAGGCCGACGACGAGGCCGTAGCCGATCAGCTGGTTCTGCCGCACGCCTTCGATGTTGGCGAGGTCCTTGATCCGCGAGGTCGCGGCCGCGGACGTGGCGGATAGCGCCAGCGCCAGCAGCGCGGCGCAGCCCACCCACAATACTCTTGCCGTTTGGATGCCGGGCATCCCGATGCTCCCCTGAAGCTGTACCCGGACGACGCGCCACTCCCATGACGGGTGTCCGCCATTAACTATGCGAACGGCGTGCCACGCCGAATGCTCGATCTAATGCATTGATAATACTGAATATTCGTCCAGTGCGGCGGGTGCCGGCAGGCTCGGCGTCACGGCGAAACTGCCGCTTGGCGGCAGATTTTGCCGGGTCGTTTACGCCGCATTAACCATAAGGAGGCGAAGGTTCCCCATCGACCGGCGAGATCACGACGATGCGCATCTACGGACCGAACGGCACCACGCTTGGATCGCCCGCGAGCAACACGCGGCGAACCAGCTCGACCGGCTTTTCGCTGCCGGATACGCCGGCGGCTCCCGAAGAGACCCGCTCGTCGGCGCCGCCGAAAGCCGCCGGCAGTATCGATGCGCTGCTCGCGATGCAGGGCGTCGAGGATCCGACCGAACGCCGCAAGCGTTCGGTGGCGCGCGGCCGCGGCGCGCTCGACGTGCTCGACGACCTCAAGATCGGACTGCTTTCCGGCAATCTCGACACCGCCACCATGAACCGGCTGCGCGATGCCGCCGCCAATCTGAAGACCTCCTCCGGCGATCCCGGCCTCGACGCCGTGTTGTCCGAGATCGAGCTTCGGGTCGAGGTCGAACTGGCCAAGGCCGGGCAGTTCTAGGTTCCCAAAACGCCGCACGGGCGGGCCGGCGTGTCGATGATTCCCGGATCAGCGGCGCAGGTCGCCTCGACGTGGCACCAGTCCGGCCGGTGACGACGCCGGGCGGGCCCGTGGTATACAAGGCCGAAGCCGGGAAAAGCCGAGTTCCAGCCGGGGACTTCGCAGGTGCACGCGCCGACGAAATCGGCCATTCGGCCCATATTCGCGCCTGTTTTACCGTCCGCGCCTGAACGGCAGGGCGGCCTCTCACGGCACTGCAATATTCGCTGTGAACGGCGTCCGGGGCGGCTTTCCCAAGGGGTTAGCCGATATTGTCTGTCACAACCCGCCGCTATATAAGGCGCGCGCGGACGGACGATTTTCCGTTCCGCCTTGCACGCGAAGATGGGCTGACCTTGGAAAAGTTGAAGAATTACCGACCCTCCGAAAAAGAGCCTTTCATGAACGACCGCCAGCGCGATTATTTTCGCGCCAAGCTGCTGGCGTGGAAGGACGAGATCCTGAGGGAATCGAAGATTACTCTGCAGACCCTGCAGGAAGAGAACGTCAATCATCCGGACCTGGCTGACCGCGCCTCGTCCGAAACCGACCGCGCCATCGAACTGCGCGCCCGCGACCGTCAGCGCAAGCTGATCTCCAAGATCGATGCCGCGCTGCAGCGCATCGAAGACAACACCTACGGCTATTGCGAGGAGACCGGGGAACCGATCTCCCTGAAGCGGCTCGAAGCCCGGCCGATTGCGACCTTGTCGGTGGAAGCGCAGGAACGCCACGAGAAACGCGAGAAGGTTTACCGGGACGAGTAGGGTGTGACCGCCGCGCGCGGTCATTTTGTTGAGTGGAACGGAAGGCCGCCGCCGATGGACAAAATTCTCGCGGCCGCAAAGAGCATCGCCACTGCCCGCCGCAGCCGTGTTCCGCTGTCGGTGCTGTCGGACGAACTCGTCCCCGCGGACGAGACCGCAGGCTACAGGATCCAGCGCGCGGTGCACGATCTCATGCTGCCGCAGACAGGCGCGCTGGTCGGCTACAAGATCGGCTGCACCAGCGCAGTGATGCAGGAATATCTCGACATCCCCCATCCCTGCGGCGGCGGCGTGTTCGCCAAGGGCGTGCACGAGAGCGGCGCCAAGCTGCGCTTCAAGGATTACGTCCGCGTCGGCGTCGAGTGCGAGATCGCGGTCCGGCTTGCGCGCAACCTGTCGCCGTCGGAAGCGCCGTTCACGGCGGAGTGGGTGATGGAGGCGATCGAGGCCTATCACCCCGCGATCGAGATCGTCGACGACCGCTACGTCAAATGGGAGACGATGGGCGCGCCGACGCTGGTCGCCGATGATTTCTTTGCCGCCGGCTGCGTGCTCGGCAAGGCGGTCGCGCGCAACGCGGCGCCCGATCTGCTCCAGGTGACGGGCCGCGCCGTCATCAACGGCAAGGAGGCCGGCCGCGGCACCGGCGCCGATGTGCTCGGCCATCCGCATAATGCCCTGGCCTGGCTCGCCAATCATCTGGCCGAGGAGGGCAAGGGTCTGCACGCCGGGCAGATCGTGCTCACCGGGAGCCTGGTCAAAACCGTGTGGCTCGACGCCGGCGACAGCGTGGTGATGGAACTCGACGGCCTCGGCACGGTGGCGGCGAGCTTCGCATGACGCTTCGCAGGGTGGGTGATCGAATTTCGGAATGAGTCATGCACGGGCAGGACAGCGTTCCCTCGATCCTCGAGGCCGATGCGCGCGGCGAAACCGCCGAGATCTTTGCCGACATCCGAAAAGTGCTCGGCACCAGCGTCGTCAACCTGATCTGGCGCAATCTCGCGACCATGCCGGGAGCGCTGTCGTGGACCTGGGCCACGGTGCGTCCGCTCTATCTCGGCGCGGCACCAGCGCACGCGGAATCCGTCCGGCGCACGATCGCTTTGCCGACGCTGCCCGCCTTTTCCGCCGATACGTTGCTGGCCGCCGGCATCGATGAATCCGATCAGGCGATCATCCGCAACGTGCTCGACAGCTATCAGTACACCAACGCATTGGCGCTCGTCGTGCTGTCGGCGCTGCTGGCGCATTACGAACCGCGCGCGGTCGATGCGGTCACAGCGATCGAGACCGCGCCGCCGCCAACCGGGGTGAAAATACCGGAACTGCCGCCGATGGACGCGCTCGACCCCGAGGTGGCGCGGCTGGTGAGCGAGTTGAACGGCTTCGGCGAAGACACCGAGCCGCAATTGATTGCGAGCATGTACCGGCATCTGGCGTACTGGCCGGCATATCTGGCGCTGGTGCGAACCATGCTGGCGCCGCTGCAGGCGGATGGACGGCTCGAGGCGCTGACGCGCGCGACGCGTACGCTCGGCCAGGCGCACGGCCAGATGCTGGCGCCGCAGTTGAAACCATCAGCGCCGCCCGACACGCTGCAAGCCGTGCTGAAATCGTGCCGCCTGTTTGTCGAGCATCCGATCGCGCGCATGACCGGGCTGTGCGCGCTGATCCGCCGCGCGACGCCGGCTTGAGCTGAGTCCTGTAGCACGTCGGACGGTGCGGTCCAGATCGTTGCTCGCAGTCGAATGGCGGCGATCAGCACGATCGCGGATGATCCAGTTCGTATCTGATCGCTCGCAGCGCAATGCGATGTGCTTCGCTTCGCTCGCCAATGACGATGGAAGGATGACAGCTTTCGCGATCTCGCGACGCATTGCGCCCGAGGTTTGCTGGAAACTCTTCGCCCTCTCGAAATCAGAGGGCGCAGGGAATGCCGGATGCGCGCTGCACCCGCGGTCTCATGTGCAATGGGTAGAAGAAGTGCGCACATGAGCATACAGGGCAGCGGAGAGCATCCGACATTCCCTGCGCAATGGCTTTACGGCTTATAACGTGCTCTCCCCGGAGAACGGCTCTTTTGCCTCCGTCGCGCCCTGAGAAGCTGTTGCCTCCAGGTGCATTGACGCCAGCACCGCGACGTCAGGACCACACGTCTTTGCCGTACGCTCTCATGCCGTTCGCTATCGGCACTGCCAGCGTCCACCGCGACCCGCCCCACGATCGTGGCGATCATGATACGCCCCTCTGGTCGGGACGGGATGGGTGTTATGTAGCGCTGATTTGGGTTCTGATAAACAGAAATATTTTCAATTCGCGCAGATTTTTGCGCTTGACATGATTTCTGAAAATCAGAAGTGTTTGCCCGTCGTGCCATTTGTCGCACGCATCCGAGCTTGCCAAAAGCGCGACCCGCCCTTTCTTGCGCGGTGAACGGCAGACTAGGCTCCATCCCAAACAGGCACAGTAGCTGCCAAGAGAAACAGCTGGGAGGAACGTGATGCCGTCGTCCACGCGTGTGAACCGCCGCAAATTGCTCGGCCTGCTTCGGTGGCGCGATCGCCGCGCCGTACCTCGCGCCGCGAACAGCCTTTGCGCAGGAGGCCTGGCCGACACGGCAGGTGAAATACGTCAACGGCTTTCCGGCCGGCGGCGCCACCGATACGCTCTCGCGCATTCTCTGCCAGAAGATGAGCGAACTGTCCGGGCAGTCCTTCGTGGTCGAGAACCGGGGAGGCGCGGGCGGCATGCTGGGCGCGGATGCGGTGGCGAAATCGGCGCCGGACGGATACACGGTCGGCCTTGGCGGCATCGCCAGCAACGTGCTCGCGCTCGGAACCTACGCGAAGCTTCCCTACGATCCGCGCAGCGACTTCACCTTCATCGGCGGCATGTGGCAGTTGCCGAACATCCTCGTCGCCAGGAAGGATCTGTTCTCTTCCGACATCAAGGAATTGCTGGCCGCCTTCAAGAAGGAGCCGAAAAAATACACCTACGCCTCGGCCGGCTTCGGCACCACGCTGCATCTGTCAGGCGAGATGATGAACAGCATGGCCGGCGTCGAGGTGACCCACATTCCCTACCGCGGCGCCGGTCCGGCGCTGACCGATCTGCTCGGCGGCCGCGTCGATCTTCTGTTCGACAATCTGCCGGGCTCGTTGCCGGCCGTGCGCGCAGGCCAGGTCAAGGCGGTCGCCGTCACCGCCACCAAGCGCATTCCCGAGTTGCCCGATGTGCCGGCGATGGCCGAGGTGCTGCCGGGCTATGCGATGACGTCGTGGACCGCGATGATCGGCCCGGCGAACATGAAGTCCGATCTGGTGGCGCAGGTCAACGCGCTCACCATCAAGGCGCTGGCCGACAAGGCCTTGGCAGGAGCGCTACGCCGACCTGGGCGCGACGCCCTGGCCGCCCTCGTCAGCCGAGATCAGGGCATTCCGCGACAGCGAGGAAGCGCGGCTGTTGCCGATCATGAAGGCGGCGGGGATCAAGCCGGAGTGAAGCGCGTAGAGTCGGAGTTCGCGGACCTCAAAATGCCCCTAGTGTGGTAACGGGCGCTTATGCTTTGATGCACGGGTCTCAGAAGACAGATGGCAGGGGCGTTCATTGAGCGAAGAGCGCGTTGAAAGGCGACTAGCGGCGGTCCTGGCTGCGGATGTCGCCGGGTACAGCCGTCTGATGGGGATCGACGAGGAGGGCACGCTGGCCCGGTTGAAAGCAACCAGGAAGTCCCTTGTCGACCCCACCATCGCCGCTCATCGCGGCCGCATCGTCAAGACCACAGGCGACGGCATGTTGGTAGAGTTTGCCAGTGCCGTTGACGCGGCGCGCAGCGCTATCGAGATCCAGCGCGGCATGTCCAGTCAAAATGCGGATGTGCAGCACGATACAAGGATCGAGCTACGCATCGGCATCCACGTTGGCGACATCATCATCGATGACAACGACATCTTCGGCGACGGCGTCAATATTGCCGCCCGGCTGGAGGGCATTGCTGATCCCGGTGGTATCTGCATGTCGGATGATGCCTACCGGCAAGTCCGGGGCAAGGTCGAGTTCGGCCTGCGATGACCTTGGACTGCAGACCCTCAAGAACATTGCCGAGCCAATGCGCGCCTGGCGGGTGCAGCTTGGTGGTCACGGCGCTGCAAAGGCGCGACCGGTTTCGCCTGCAGGCCAGGCCCCGGTGCTTGCGCTGCCCGATAAGCCTTCCATCGCGGTACTGCCCTTCCAGAATATGAGTGGCGACCCCGAGCAGGAATACTTCGCCGATGGCATGGTCGAAGACATCATTACGGCGCTGTCCCATTTTCGGAATTTGTTCGTCATCGCACGCAATTCGAGCTTCACCTATAAAGGCCGATCGGTGGACGTGAAGCAGGTCGGTCGAGAGCTCGGGGTACGTTATGTGCTCGAAGGCAGCGTTCGGAAAGCCGCAGGAAAGGTCCGGATTACCGGGCAGCTGATTGATGCCGCGAGCGGGGCGCACCTTTGGGCCGACCGATTTGACGGTTCGATCGATGATATCTTTGAATTGCAGGATCAGGTGACATCGAGCGTCGTCAATGCGATCGCACCCAAGCTTGAGCAGGCTGAGATCGAGCGCGTCAAAAGGAAGCCCACCGAAAACCTGGATGCTTATGACCATTTTCTGCGCGGAATGTCGGTTTTGAATCAGTGGACACGCGAGAGTAACCGCGAGGCCACAGAGAGCTTCTGCAAAGCGATCGAGCTGGATCCCAATTTCGCATCGGCCTACGGCATGGCTGCCTGGTGCTACGTTTGGCGAAAAGCAAATGGCTGGATGAACGATCGCGACGTGGAAATCGGTGAGGCAACCCGACTGGCCAAAAGGGCGGTCGAACTGGGCAGGGATGACGCGGTTGCGCTCTCCAGGGCTGGACACGTGATCGCGTATGTTGTTGGCGACCTGGACAGTGCTACGCCCGCGATAGAACGTGCACTTTTGCTCAATCCCAACCTGGCGTCGGCCTGGAACTTCGCCGGATGGACGCGAGTGCTGCGCGGTGAGCCAGAGGCCGCGATCGAATATTTGGCCCGTTCAATGCGACTTAGTCCCCTCGATCAACTTGGTTACAGTGCGAAGGGCTCGACAGCACACGCCCATTTCTTTTTGGGGGCCGACGAAGATGCCTCGGCATGGGCAGACAAGGCTGTTCAGGAAAATCCCAACTACTTGATTGTAAATTGCATCGCTGCCGCAAGCCATGCGTTCGCCGGGCATCAGGAAAAAGCCGTCCAGGCAGTAAGCCGCATGCTTCAAATCGACCCGTCCTTGCACATTTCCAAAATCAAGGAGCTGTTTCCCCTTCGCCGCCCGAATGATCTCGCCAAATACGAAGAAGGTCTACGCAAGGCTGGCTTGCCCGACTGAGAGGACCACCTCTCCTTGTCGCCGATCAACGGTGGGTAATGCTTCGCTAACCGACGCTGCATACTGCTTGGCTATTGGCATGGTTCACGTGGCCGCCGGTAAGCCGGAGCTTATCAATGATCGAACAATTATCCCTCAGACGTGCCGTTGCGGCCGACGCCAGCGCGGTGCTGGCCCTGACGCGAATGGCTTACGCCAAATGGGTTCCGCTCATCGGCCGCGAACCGAAGCCGATGACGGCGGATTACGAACGGGCGGTCGCCGAACACATTATTGACCTGTGGGAGGAGGGCGGCGAGCTGCTGGCCTTGATCGAGATGATCCCCGAGGCCGATTGCCTGCTGGTCGAGAACATTGCGGTTCGGCCGGGCCTGCAGGGCAAGGGCATCGGCGACAAGCTCCTGCACCATGCCGAACGCCTCGCGCTTTCCCTGGGTTTTGACAACGTCCGGCTTTACACCAACGCAGCGTTTCAATCGAACCTTCAATTTTACGCCCGTCGTGGATATGAAGAATTTCAGCGGGTGGCGGTTGCACCGGGTAGCGTGGTCGTCCACATGAGGAAGTGGATCGCTTGACCACTTTATCGATCGCATCGACCATCGGGATGGTTCAGGAATGAACAACATCGAACTTGTGAAAGCGCTCCACCAGATCTGGAACACGGGCGACCTCGCATTGATCGACCGCGTCTATGCGCCTGATTTCCTCGCGCACTGGCCGGCAAGTTCGGAAGTGCCCGAGCGGCGCGGCATCGAGGGAATTCGTTTCGGTGTCGAGCGGATCAGGACCGCGTTCCCCGACTGGCATGAACAGGTGCTGGATATCTTCGGCGCGGGCGACAGGGTCGCCAGCCGCTACGTTTCCACCGGCACGCACCACGGCGCGTTCTGGGGCATCGAGCCGACGGGGCACCGCATCGAGATTCAGGAGATGTCGATCTTTCGGATCGCCGACGGCCGCATTGCCGAGCAATGGTGCATGTTCGACGATCTGGCGAGGCTGCAGCAACTGCGCGTCAGCCCCGAACATCTGCGCAAGGTGCTGAAGATTTGAGCGCGAGATTTGTAGGGTGGGTAGAGCGCAGCGAAACCCACCATGTCTCAGCGCGAGATTCAAGTTGGTGGGTTTCGCTTCGCTCTACCCACCCTACGCACCGTGCGTGTGGCCACCGCCATCAATCGACCAGTTCGACCTTGCCGCTGGCCAGCCGGTAAATGCCGCCGACGATCTTGATTTTTCCGTCCGCCGCGGCGGCGCTGATGATCGGGGTCGCCGATTTGAGTTTTGCGGTAACGTCCTTGACGTTCTGCCGGATGGCGTTGGCGAGCTTGTCGCCGGGCTGGTCCGCGACCGCCTTGACGGCAGGCGCCAGCGCGTTGACCAGCGAGGGCAGATGGCCGGGCAGGGTGGTGTTGTCCTTCAGCGACTTGATCGTCGCATCGATCGCGCCGCAGCTGTCGTGGCCCAGCACCAGGATCAGCGGCGAGTTGAGCACGGCGACGCCATATTCAAGGCTCGCGACCGTCTCGTCATTGGCGAAATTGCCGGCCACCCGGCAGACGAACAGATCGCCGCGGCCGCTGTCGAAGGCGTATTCGGGCGCGATGCGGGAATCGGCGCAGCTCAGGATCGAGGCAAAGGGATTCTGGCCGCCGGCCAGGGCTTCCCGCTCATGGGTGAAATCGTGCCGGCGCGAGACGCCCTCGACATAGCGCGCGTTGCCCTTCATCAGCCGATCGAGCGCGGCCGCCGGCGAGATCGCATTCTGCGGCTTCGGCGGCGGCTTTGTGTCTTTCGCAAAGGCCGCCGGCGCGAGCGCCAGGCCGGCGGCGATCCCGCCCGCGAATTGCAGGAAGCGGCGGCGTGACGTTTCCGGACGAGCAACGGCCTCGTTGATCTCGCAGAGGCGGCACATGGCGGTTCTCCGTGGCAAGGGAAGGAAAGGCGATGCCGATTTATGTCATTGCGCGCGAGGCGAGGCAATGCAGTGCGTGGGGTGGGCCAAGCGAAAGCGTGCCCACCATCCCGGGTGACATTGCTGATGGATGGTGGGCACGGCGCTAGCACGCCTTTGCCCACCCTGCGAAGCTACGCTCTCGATGCGGCTCGCGATAATCCGTAAGCGTCCCAACTGGCCCAGCTCACTTGCGCGAGGCTGCGCAGGTCGGTTGCGAGCGGGCGCTTGGTGCGCCGTTCGTGGGCGGCGATGCATCGCTCGGATTCGGTGATCTTGCGCTTGAGGTTGGCGAGGACTTTCTGCTGCGCGTGGCCCGCCGATCCGCTCATCTCGCCAACCCGGAAGCGGGCGATTTCCAGCGCCTTCAGCGCCTCGCGGTTCTTTTTGAGCTGAACCCGGTGCCAGGCAATGTTGCTATTGCTGTCAGCGATCATGATGCGCCCGCCGTGAGAATACCCGACTTGAGGATGGTTCGGCTTGGTTAATGGCGGGTTAATCGGCGCCGGCGTGCCTACTGCGCGGCCTTCTGGTCGTCGTCCGCGAGGCATCGGATGACGTAGGCGGTCCAGTCCCGCGGCAGGATCTTGGCGACATAGGCCTTGCGGCGGCATTCGAGCTGCTCGGCCTTTTTGGCGCGCGCCTTTTCTTCCTCGAGCGTGGACTGCCGGATCCGCCGCAACATCACCGGCTCACCGTCGGACACGAATTGCAGTTCGTACTTCTTGCCGTCTTTCGCGGTCGCCGTGCAGGAGATGCTGGAGATCTGTCGCGTCGAGATGATGCCCGATTGCCGGCAGGTGCCGGTCGAGGATTCGATCAGCGGTACCGGGAGGCCATCGACCTTCGGCCGGTCCTTGGAATTGAGCAGCATGCGGTCGACCTCCAGCTCGTAGATATTGTCCTGTTCCCGGCTGCCTTTCTCGCCGGAGAACGAGACGATGTGGCTGGCATCCCTGGGGTCGTCGAGCACGATGGTGAAATGCGCGCGGCCCTGCTGGCCGTGAAAATAGGCGACCGCCTTGCAGCCGAAATCGCGCCCGGCGATCCTGAGCGTCGTGCACTTGCCCGAGATGTGCGCGTACATGTCGATGTCGGGCTCCTGGCGTTCGACCGCGTTCGCCGCCGGCGATGGCGTCGCCGCGATGCATGCGGCAACAAGGAGCGGCCGAAGGAAGCGCATTGTGGTGTCCGGGTCTGGAGAACGAATTCGAAGCTTGCGGAAACGCCTGACCGCACTCTTGTCTGTACTCTTGGGCGTTTCCATGGAACCCGTTTCGGAAAAACCACGCCGCTTCCCGCACTGCAGGGGTGTTTAGGTACTATTTAACCCAACGCTGACCTGGATTTCCAACCGGGCCTCCAAGAACGACCGCGGCCTCCGCCAGGGGAGCTGGCGAAGGCCGCGTTAGAACACTTCATCGCGCCTAGGTTCGCAACGAGGTGTGGGAGCTCGGGAAAGATTCTCTATTTGGGCATGATCTCTTCCAAAAACCGGTTTCCACTTTTGGGATCATGCCCCTAGAACGGCAGCAGCACGTCCATCACCTGCTGGCCGTAGCGCGGTTGCTGCACGTCGGTGATCTGGCCGCGGCCGCCATAGGCGATGCGGGCCTGGGCGATCTTCGAGGAATCGATGGTGTTGTCGCTCTGGATGTCCTCGGGCCGCACGATGCCGGCGACGACCAGTTCGCGGATTTCGAAGTTGACGCGGATCTCCTGCTTGCCCTCGACCACGAGGTTGCCGTTCGGCAGCACCTGCGTCACCACGGCCGCGACGTTGGTCTGCAACGCTTCCTGACGGTTGACCGAACCCTTGCCGTCGCTGGAAGCCGTCGAGTTCGCTGGTCAGGATGCGGCCCGGCAGGATCTTGTTGGGCTGCGTGATGGTCTGGGCGCCGATGAAATTGGTAATGCCGGAGTCTTCCTTGCTGGTGCGGCTGCGCTGGGTCTCGTTGGCGATGTTGGCCTTGTCGGTGATGTTGACGATCACCGTCATGATGTCGCCGACGCGCGCGGCGCGCTGATCCCGGAAGAAGGCGCGGGAGCCGTTCCGCCACAGCGAGTTGGCGTTGTAGGAAGCCTGTTCCGGTTTCGGCATCGGCATCTGCACCGGCTTGTAGCCGGGCTGCGTCGTCGGATTCTCGATCTCCGTCAGCTTCGGCTTTTCGCCGATCTGCGACAGGCGATCGATCGAGGAGCAACCGCTGGCGATTGCGGCCAGCGCCAGCCATGCGCCGGTGAGAAGGAAGCGGTTGATACGGGAGACTGACATTTACATTACTCGGCTTTTGGAGCGACTGGCGAACTGAGCTTGGCGACGGAAACCGGTGCGGCCGGCCCGGCTTCGCCGAGCGAAGAGGTGGTGTCGAGGACGGGCGGGGCAGGGCGGGGCGTTGCGACCGTGATCGTAACCTGGCTGCGGCCGGTCACGGTGCCGGACACCGTGCGCTTGGACTGCAAATTCATGACGTTGACGACGTCGCCTTCGGTGCCGCCTTCGAGCGCCTTGCCGCGCACGGTCAGATAGAGCCCCGGGGATTCGTAGATCAGCGTCACGTTCTGGTCGCGCTGCACCAGATCGGGCTTTGCCAGATCGGCCACCCGAAGCGCCTGGCCGGCGCGGAGCTGGCGGCGGGCCTGCATGCCGACCGCGCGGTCGCGGCCGGCGGGATCGGAGCCTGCTTCGGCCTTGGGGCGGCGTTCGACCAGGACGTCGGAGGATTTCAGGACTTCATTGCGCTCGACATTGCGCGCCAGCACCGCGGCCTCGATGGTCTCGATGGCGGTGCCGGTGAAACGCAGCCTGGTAGAGGAGGTGCCGTTTTCGTTTGATATCTCGAAGGTGATGTCGAAGCGCCCGTTGCGCGGATCGTAGCGCATCGCCGATGTCTGCATGCCGCCGGTGTTGGAGGCGTCCAGCCTGACATCGCCGGGATCGCGATCGAAGGTCAGGCTGAGATTGGCGGCCTCGCCGAGCCCGTTTTTGCGCTCCAGCGCCCGCGCCACCTGCGTTTCGATGTCCTTGCCCTCGATGGTGCGGGCCAGCCGCGTCACCGAAATCTCCTTGAGGTCCCTGGTGTCGACGCCGATCACCTGATGGGCGCGGAGGGTGTTGAGAACGTTGGCGACCGGCAGCGCGCCGGTGGTGCCGAGATCGGGCGCGCGGTAGATCGCGATCTGGGCGGCGGTTCCGGCATTGTCGATGATGTCGCCGATCCGCACGATGTCGCCCGACACCGTGACGCTGGCGCGCAGCGCGGGCGCCGCGATGACATCGTCGCGGGTCTGCGCCATCGCGGCCGCAGCGGAGGCGGCGAGCAACGCGGTGGCGAGAAGGAGCGTGCGGGCGATCATGGCTGATCCTCAGCGGAACATGTTGGCGGTCGATTGCAGCATCTGGTCGGCCGCGCTGACGACCTTCGCGTTCATCTCATAGGCGCGCTGGGCGGCGATCAGGTCGGAGATTTCCGAGACCACTTCGACGTTGGCCTGTTCGAGATTCGATTGCTGCATGTCGCCGAAGCCGTCGGTGTTGGCGATGCCGTCCTGCGGCGTGCCGGAGGCCGGCGTATCCGTGAACAAATTGTCGCCGATCGGGTTGAGGCCGGCCTTGTTGATGAAGCGCGTCAGCCCGATCTGGCCGACCAGGGTCGGCGTGGTCGAGCCCGGCAGCGTCACCGTCAATTGCCCCTGCGCGTTGATGGTGATGCCGGAGGCGTTCTGCGGGATCGTGAGCGTCGGCTGCACCGGATTGCCCTGCGCGGTCACGACGCGGCCCTGCGCGTCCATCATGAACGAGCCGTCGCGGGTATAGGCAAAGGTGCCGTCGGGCATCTGGATCTTGAAGAAGCCTTCGCCGCGAACGGCAATGTCGAGGTCGTTGCCGGTCGGCGACAGCGTGCCCTGGCTCATCAGGCGCGGCGTGCCGACGGTCTTGACGCCACCGCCGATGTCGACGCCGACGGGCAGGATGGTGCCCTGGTCGGAGGCTTGGGAGCCTACCCGACGGACGTGATCGTAGATCAGGTCCTGGAACGCGGCGCGCTGCTTCTTGTAGCCGGTGGTCCGCAGGTTCGCGATGTTGTTGGAGATCACCTGAACGTTGAGTTCCTGTGCCGCCATGCCGGTCGCTGCTGTGTATAAAGCGCGCATCGATCAAGCCCTTTGGGTTATGCCGGAACTTCGGCGAGTTTATCGATTGCGGATTTGTGCAGATCGCCCTGCTGCTGAAGCAGGGCGGAGATCTGGGTGTAGGTGCGGGTGATCTCGATCATGCGGCTCATCTCGGTCACCGAATTGACGTTCGACTTCTCGATGAAGCCCTGGCGCACCCGCGCGGTGGTGTCGGTCTGGGCGGCGCCACCCGGACCTGCCGAGTAAAGGTTGCTGCCTTCCTTCACGAGCTTCTGCGGGTCGGCGAAGGACGCAATCCGCAGCTTGCCGCGCACCGAGTCGGTGCGGCCGGTGCCCTCGAGCACGGTGACGTTGCCGTCGGGCGAGATGTTGATCTGCTTGTCGGTCGGCTGGAACACGATCGGGCCGGAGGTGCCGAGCACCGGATTGCCGCCCGCCGTGACGAGCTGTCCCTGATTGTTGATCTGAAAGCCGCCGTCCCGGGTGTAGCGCTCGCCGGCCGGCGTCTGCACCACGAAGAGACCCTTGCCATCGATCGAGACGTCGAGGGGGTTCTTGGTCATCTCGGTATTGCCCGCTGCGAAATCCTTATACGATCCACGGTCCTGCACGAACGACACGCGACGGTCGCTGCGCTGGAAATTGTCTTCGTGCGCGGAGGACCGGAGATATTCCTCGAACAACGACCGGTCGGCCTTGAAGCCGTTGGTGTTGATGTTGGCGACGTTGTTGGCCACGGCATCCACCTGCCGTTCCAGCGTCACTAGCCGTGAAAGTCCGACGAGAAGCGTATTCTCCATCGGTGGTTCTCCCCTTCATCGATCAGCTCACCTTGCTCTCCCAAGCCGGCCCGCCGATCTCTCGAACCGCCCAAGGCTCTCCCAAGCCCCGTGGTCCGCCAGTCACTCAGCGAAAGCCGTGCCAGTTTGGAAAATGACGGTTCTTGAAGGGGTTAGATGTTTTGAGGGCGATGCGACGGGCGGCAGAAAGGTCTTGTTGACCATGTTTACCCGGCAGTTTTTTCCTAGTTGAGCGACAATGGAAAGGTTCCGTTAACCATTATTACCCTAGCGTTGCAGGTGAAGAGCGCGTGTGCGCTGGCGGCTTTTGTTTCGCGTCTTGGGTCTGATTTTCGGCCCGGCTGGTGGCAACCGTGTTCGTTCGCAAATGGACCGGGCGGGGCAATGGCTGAGAACGAACAGGCGGAAGGCGCAGCCGATGGCGCCGATGGGGCGCCTGCGAAAAAGAGCAAGCTCAAGCTGATCATTGCGGTCGTGGGCTTCCTCGCCATCGTCGGCGGCGGCGCCGGCTGGTTCTTCCTGATGCGCGGCCATGGCGAAGAGGTGCATGCCGAAGCGCCGCCGCCGAAGCCGCCGTCCTTTGTCGAAGTGCCGGACATGATGGTCAACCTGGTCGGCGCGCCCGGCGAGCGCGTGCTGTATCTCAAGGTCAAGATCGTGCTCGAGGTCAAGGAAGAGAAGCAGATCGAAACGATCAAGCCGACCTTGCCGCGCGTCACCGACCTGTTCCAGACCTATTTGCGCGAATTGCGCCCCTCCGACCTCAACGGCTCGGCAGGCCTGTTTCGTCTCAAGGAAGAGCTGACCAAGCGCGTCAATCTGGCGCTGGCGCCGCAAACCGTCAGCGCCGTGCTGTTCAAGGAAATCATCGTCCAGTGACGCAACGGATCCCACATCATGGCCGGTAAAGGCAAAGACCTCGACCAGGACGCCATTGCCGCCCAATGGGAGGCCTCGCTGGATTCCGAGGATCCCGCGGCGGCCGCGGAAGAAGCCGCCGCCAACGAAATGTCGGAGAGCATGGCGCTGCAATGGGCGGCCATGGTCGAGGACGGCGGGCGCGACTTCGGCAGCAAGGCCGGCGGCGAGCGGGTCCTGTCGCAGGAAGAAATCGACAATCTGCTCGGCTTCACCGTCGGCGACGTCAATCTCGACGATCATTCCGGCATTCGCGCCATCATCGACTCCGCGATGGTGTCCTACGAGCGTCTGCCGATGCTCGAAATCGTGTTCGACCGCCTGGTGCGGCTGATGACCACGTCCTTGCGCAATTTCACCTCCGACAACGTCGAAGTCTCGCTCGACCGCATCACCTCGGTGCGGTTCGGCGACTACATGAACTCGATTCCGCTGCCGGCGGTGCTCAGCGTTTTCAAGGCCGAGGAGTGGGAGAACTTCGGGCTCGCCACCGTCGATTCAAGCCTGATCTATTCGATCATCGACGTGCTGCTCGGCGGCCGCCGCGGCCAAACCTCGCTTCGCATCGAAGGCCGTCCCTACACCACGATCGAGACCAACCTGGTCAAGCGGCTGGTCGAGGTCGTGCTGGCCGATGCCGAGCAGGCGTTCCGGCCGCTGTCGCCGGTGACGTTCTCGATCGACCGGCTGGAAACCAATCCGCGCTTCGCCGCGATCTCCAGGCCCGCCAATGCCGCGATCCTGGTGCGGCTGCGCATCGACATGGAAGACCGCGGCGGCAATATCGAGCTGCTGCTGCCCTATGCGACCATCGAGCCGATCCGGCCGGTGCTGTTGCAGATGTTCATGGGCGAAAAATTCGGCCGCGACCCGATCTGGGAAGGCCATTTCGCAACCGAAGTGGCACAGGCCGAGATCGCCGTCGACGCCGTGCTGTACGAGGCCAAGATTCCCCTCAAGCAGCTGATGAAGCTGAAGATCGGCGACACGCTGCCGCTGGAGATGAAAAAGGACGCGCTGGTGTCGGTCCGCTGCGGCAACGTCGTGCTGACCGAAGGGCGCATGGGGCGGGTCGGCGACCGCGTCGCCATCCGCGTCACCAAGCAATTGCGCAAACCACATACGACCTTCGCGATGTTCGAGAAGGCGGACGAGCAAACCAAGTTGATGGAGGCACAATGAGTCATTCCCTCGGCATTGTCATCGAGAGTTCTGGTGGCGGTATTGCTAATGCTGACGATCGGTTACTGCATTCTGCTCAACAAGCGGCTGAAGCGGTTGAAGGCGGATGAGCATTCGCTCAAGGCCACGATCGGCGAGCTGATCACCGCAACCGAAATCGCCGAGCGCGCGATCGGCGGCCTCAAGCACACTGTGCGTGACGTCAACGAGCATCTCGGCAGCCAGCTTACCGCCGCGACCCAGATGTCCGCGCATCTGAAGGGCCAGCTGGCCGAAGGCGACGGCATCATCCGGCGTCTGACCAAGATCGCCGTGGCCGCCCGTCCGCCCGCGGCGGAGCCGGAGCCGGAGCCGGTGTACACCGCGCCAAAAGTCTCGGCGGCGAAAGCGATTGCCGCCGCGGCCGAAGCCTTCTCGGAACGTCGAAGGGCGAGTGGCCTCGCTGCATGAAGTCGTTTCGCGACATACGCGTCATCCCGGTGGTGCTGGTTGCCGTCTTCGGCCTTGCGGTCTTGAAGGTGGCGGGCCTCGTCATCGATGGGGGATACGTATTCGACTATCAGCCGAACCAGACTCAGAAGTCGTGGGCGCAGGAGAGTTTCAATTTTCCGGGCGGCGGTCCCAAGGTGGCCAAGGCCAAGGTAGCCAAGGTAGAAACTACCGACGACATCACGGGGTCGGTTCACGGCGCGCCCGCGGAGAAGAAGAAGGAAGAGGCGCCGAAACCGGCAGTGGCCGCCGCCGAAGCGCCGAAGCCGGATGGCGTCGTGGTGTTTCCCGAGCAGAATCCACAGACGGTGTCGGCATCGGAGCGCGCGATCCTGGAGCGGCTGCAGGCGCGGCGCCAGGAACTGGAGCAGCGCGCCCGTGAGGTCGAGATCCGCGAGAGCCTGTTGAAATCGGCCGAGAAGCGCATCGAGGGGCGGGTCGAGGAGATGAAGGCCACCGAGGCGCGGATCGGCACCGCGACCGGGCAAAAGGCGGAAGAGGATGCCGCGCGCTTCAAGGGCATCATCACGATGTATGAGAGCATGAAGCCGAAGGACGCCGCCAAGGTGTTCGACCGGCTCGAGATGAGCGTGCTCTACGAGATCGCCTCCAAGATCGCGCCGCGCAAGATGTCCGACATCCTCGGCCTGATGCAGCCGGAGGCGGCCGAGCGGCTGACGGTGGAACTCGCGCGCCGCGCCGGGCCCGACAAGTCGGCTTCCACGGCCGAACTGCCCAAAATCGAAGGCAAGATGTTGCCGCAAAAGACCAATTGACGCGGATGAGTTTGCCTTAGCCCAATACACGGCTCGTCAACCTAACGAGGATGGAGCCATACGCACCAGGGCGCAGCCATTGCAGTCAACTTAGATCACCGTTGGCGATGAGACGGAGCCCGATGCGCGCGATCGGACTGCGCAAGCAGGGCAGGTTTGCATTTGCTGCCATTTCGTCTTCCCCCACCGGCCTTTGCGGACATATCGAAATCAAAACAGACCGAAACGGCCGAGACGAGAAGCACTGCGGCTCAACTACGGAAGTCCTTTTGTCACCGTAAAGGGATTGAACCCACGTTCCGCGAGGGCAGCCCACGAAGCTGCGCCAAGATGTGGCAATCGGAAATAGAGTCGCGGCTTGGTCGGATCGGTGTCCAACACGAACCCAGTCGGTAACTCGCGGACAGTTGTGGCATACAACCCACCATCCGGCGACCTCTGGGATTCGATGACAGCGATCAACGACTTTGCCCTCCCAGTCCTGCCAAGCAATTTCAACAAGAGAGCCATTTGGCCCGTCCCTTCGGTCCACACACCGTCTCGGTCTTCACCGTAGGAAAAGCCCCCGTCGACACTCATTCGCTGTTCGGCGGTAATAATTGCCGATGCAAATTTCTCGGCCGCTCCGGGGAGCGCCATTGAAGGCCAGACCTGGGCATCCAGAGCCAAAATCGGATTGTGCGTGACACCGTCTTCAGCGGTACCTGCGGCGAAACAGGCGCATGCCGGATCCCACATCGTATTTACGAAGTACTCAGCAACCGTTGCCTTATCGCGCCAGCGCGAATCGCCTGTACGGATCGCAAGAAGGCCAAACGCGGCGGCCAGGTCAGTATTATGTTCAGTCGATTTCCACGTCCGCACTTCCGGCGTCGGTTCGTGCCCAAACGTACCACCCGTGAAACCGCCAGTACCGCGCGTATCGGCCCATTGCGCGACCCAGGCGCCAAGCCGTACTGCACCATCGCGGAACCGAGAGCCGGTGTTCACATCATCAATCGACAGCAACGCCAACATGGCCCATGCCATGTTACCAACATCGCTGCCCACCTGATATCGATCCTCTAACCATTTGTTCTGAGTATTGTCCCACCACCCTGGAAGTTTGACGGGGCCATTCGCCACCACACCCGCGGCGTAAGCGTTCCTGAGCCGTCCATCATGCCAGATGCGGTCGTTGTCGATGGCCCAGAGAATCGCCGAGCCAATCCGATACGCTTTGTCTTGCTCACCGCAACCGACCAATGCGATGGCGGCTACCGCATTGTCATAGAGGTAGGCGGCGCCATGCAGAGGCCCCGATTCGACGGTCGGATAGCTGGGCAGGAACAACGGCCCTGATGGCGGTGCCTTATCAATTAGACCAGCGAGGTATCCGCACGCTGACGTTTTTGGTGCTGTTGAAGCCTGCAGTGGAGCGGAGGCCATCATGATTGCGAAAGTCGCGACGACCCAAGTGTGAAGGCAGAGCCCGCGACAACGGTAGAAGCAACAAGTGATTGGTGCCGGTAGCATTTCGCTGCCTCTCGTGTCTTTTCAACCAAGATAGGCTTTAGGAAATCGGGAAGAAAGCCGGTCAGGATCGAGTAAAAAATGTTCCTTCGTCTTCAATGGCAGCTTTAAGACCCTTCTCGGATCTCGCACAATGTCCGCTTTTGTGCCGCTGTTGGGGGACAAGCGGACATCAAACGCGCCGTAACCAAGCTTCCTGATTTTATGAGTACACGGCCTAGTTTGTCCGCACCATCATGGACTACGATCATCTCTGGTGCTGTTGCCGTTCGCTTTCGAGAATAGACTAATGCTGAGACCGAGAATGAACGTCCTCGCAGTTCCAAGAAGAAAACTGTCGGTCGTGGAGAAAGCGCTCACCAACTGAGTTTAGTGAGCAAAAAAGAGATACAATGCCGATCTCGCGGCAAGAGGCGGCAAGAGCAAGCCGAAGAGGGCCGCCCCTCAGTCAGAACCGATTGATTCCACAAACCAAATGGGAACGGTTCGGCACACAGGCGGCGCACGGGCCCCAATGAAATCAATTAGTTGACGTTAACAAAACCTTAAGCCGGCCAATTCAAGATTCAGACGGCGGGCGAAGCGCGCTTCGCCGCTGGAATCGTTTGAGGCCAAGAGACATCCTGGATGGGGCGAAGGGCTGCCGCTGGAATTGGGTCGCCGGGCCGCGCATTGGCGTGGACGGCCCGGCGTTGCCTTGCTCTGACCTCGCCGCTTTCGTTTCTCCTGGTCTTCGCCGGCCTGATGCTGGCGTCCCCTTGCCGGGCCGATGATCCCGTCAAGGGCGAGGCGACCTTCCAGGCGTCCGGCGGTTATGCGCGGCTGACGCTGAAGCTTGACGAGGACGTCGAATCCGAAGTCACCACCGCAGGCTCGGTGATCGTGATCCGCTTCAAGCGCCCGGTCGATATTCCCGTCGATAAATTGGCTGACCTGGTACCGTCCTATGTCGGCGCGGCGCGGCGCGATCCTGACGGTTCGGCGATCCGGCTGTCGCTGCAGCGCCGGGTGAGCGTCAACACGATGACGGCCGGCGAGCGGATCTTCGTCGATTTCCTGCCCGACGGCTGGACCGGCCCGCCGCCCTCGCTGCCGGCCGATGTCATTCGCGAACTGGCCGCACGCGCGCGCGCCGCCGAACGCGCGCTTCGCGCCCAGCTCGCGGTCGCAGCCGCAAAGAAGAAAGCGCCGGTGCGCGTCCGCGCCTCGGTGCAGCCGACCTTCGTCCGCTTCGTCTTTGAAATGCCCAACGGGGTCAACGTTTCTTCGGTCCTCAACGAACAGAAGCTGACGCTGCAGTTCAACAGCGTGCTGGCGTTCGATCTGGCCGATGCCAAGGTGGCGGCACCGCCGAATATCGCCTCGATCACCCAGCGCACCGACGTCAACTCCTCCGCGGTCGATATCCTGCTGATCGGCGAAGTCGACGTGCATTCCTTCCGCGAGGAGAAGAACTACGTCATCGACGTCGCCTTCCAGCAAGCGGAAAAGGCTGCGGCCGACGAACACGCGCCGGCTGCGGCGCATGCAGCCGCGCCGGCGAAGTCGAAGATCGCCGCCCAGATTGCCGCCGTTCCGGTTGCGCATGGCAAGCCGTTGAATGAGTCGATGCCGCTGCAACAGCCGGCAGAGCTCCCGCCGGTCACCTCAGAGGCGATTGCCGCGCAGGCCAAAATCGAGATCAAGCCCGGCGAGGCGTCCCCGCCGACGGCGCCCGAGCAGGCGGCGTCAGCGTCGGAGAAAGCGCCGCCCTTTGCCGAGCACGAAGCACCGGCTGCGGAAAAATCAGCGCCGGTGGCGGAGAAAGTACCTGCGGCGGAGAAAACGCCGGCGGCTGAGAAATCAGTGTCTGTGACGGAGCACGCGGCGCCGGCGCCTGAAGCCGCGCCGGTCGCGGAAAAGATGACGGCCGCGCCCGAGAAGGCAGCGCCGGCGAAAGCCGCGCCCTCTTCGGAAGCGAGCCACGCTCCTGCCGCGGAAGCGCCAAAAGCCGCAGCGCCGAAGCAGATCCCGGCTGCAGCAGCAGCGGCTCCGAAAAAAGCGGAGCTGGCGGCGGCTTCCGTCGAGGCGCGGCGCGACAGCGATGGCCTGCGCGTGACGTTTTCCTTTGCCGCGCCGACGCCCGCGGCCATGTTCCGCCGCGCCGACACGGTGTGGCTGGTGTTCGACCGCACCGGCGCAATCGATGTCGAGGCGATACGCGCCAAGGGCGGCTCCATCATCGGCGATGTCAGCCGGTTGCCGCTGGAAAAAGGCCAGGCCATCCGCATGCGTCTCAACCGCCCGCAGATGCCGTCGCTGGAAAGCGATGGCCGCACCGGCGGCACCGACTGGACGCTGACCTTCGCCGACCGCGTGCAGGCCGCGCCGCTGCCGCTGATGGTGTCGCGCAACATCACCGACCCCGTACTCGCCAATGTCAGCGTGCCGCTGGCCAATCCCGGCCTGCTGCACAAACTGGTCGATCCCGACGCCGGCGACACGCTGCTGGTGGTCACGGCGCCGCCGCCGACCCGCGGTTTCATCAAGCGGCAGGATTTCG
>CAVUNH010000016.1:0-45235 GCA_963742665.1 uncultured Alphaproteobacteria bacterium | reverse complement strand
CATCTCGATCACTTCTGGGACTACGACCCGAGCATCCTGAAAAGAACAGCCGTATCGAGTTCGATCCGCGCAGCGCGCGGCTGTTCGAGCAACTCCGGGATGACGGCAAGCCGGCGCTGTTCTTCGCCAGCCATCTCGGCAACTGGGAAATCCCCGCGCTCGCCGCCGTCGCCCACGGGCTCGATTGCGCGATCCTTTACCGGAGGCCCAATAGCGAATTCCGCCGATCGCGCCATCGAGCGGATCCGCGCGGTCAAGATGGGCACGCTGATTCCGGCCGGCCGCACCGCGCCGCTCAAGCTCGCCGAAGCCCTGCTAAACAACCAGCACGTCGCCATGCTGGTCGATCAGTATTCGACCAATGGCGTCGACGTCACCTTCTTCGGCCGCAAGACCAAGGCCAATCCGATGCTGGCCCGTCTCGCCCGCCAGGTCGAATGCCCGATCCATGGCGTGCGCATCATCCGCCTTCCCAACCATCGCTTTCGCGCCGAACTCTCTGAAGAAGTCAAACCGGTTCGTGACGCGTCAGGGCAGATTGACGTCCAGGGCACGATGCAGGCCGTGACCTCGGTGGTCGAAGGCTGGGTGCGCGAATATCCGGACCAATGGCTGTGGCTGCACCGCCGCTGGCGGTAGCTATTTTCCGGTCTTCACCCTGGTCCAGAGCCGGTTGATGATGCGCTGGGTAGCGGGATCGCGTGCGTTGATCACGAACAACTTCTTCTGCGTCGCCTCGTCCGGATAGATGTTCCTGTCGTTGAGGATTTTTGGATCGACCAGCTTCTGGCTCGCCAGATTGCCGTTGGCGTAGGACAGGAAATCCGAGTTTCTGGCCGCGACATCCGGGCGGTAGAGATAGTTGATCAGCTCATAGGCTTCAGTGACATTCCTCGCATCGGCCGGGATCGCCAGATTGTCGAAGAACATCTGCGCGCCCTCTTTCGGGATCGTGTAGCCGATCTCGATATTGTTTTTCGACTCGGCGGCGCGGCTGCGCGCCTGCATCACGTCGCCGGACCAGCCGACCACGAAGCAGATCTCGCCCGACGCCAGCGCGCCCAGATATTCCGAAGAATGAAACTTGCGGACATTGGGCCTGATCTTGATGACGAGGTCGGCGGCCTTCTCCAGATCGGCCTGCTTCGTCGAGTTCGGATCGATCCCGAGATAACTCAACGCGGCCGGGAGAATGTCATCGGCCGAATCCAGCATGTGAATGCCGCAATCCTTGAATTTTGCAAGATTCTCCGGCTTGAAGACGATGTCCCAGCTGTCAATCCTGGCGTCGGGCCCGAGGATCTTCTGCACCATCTTGACGTTGTAGCCGATACCCGTGGTGCCCCACATGTAATTGGCGCCGTAATCGTTGCCGGGATCGTAGGTCGCGAGCTCCTTGCTTACCATCGGCCAGGCGTTGACGAGGTTGGGCAGGTTCGACTTGTCGAGCTTGAGGAAAACCTTGGCGGTGATCTGGCGCTGCAGGAAATAGCCGGTGGGAACGACGACGTCATAGCCTGACTTGCCGGCGAGCAGCCGCGTCTCCAGCGTCTCGTTGGCATCGAACGTGTCGTAGACCACCTTGATGCCGGTTTCCCTGGTGAAATCCTCCAGCACCCCCGGCGCCATGTAGTTCGACCAGTTGTAGAAATTGACCGTGCGCTCCTCGGCGCCGGCTGGCGAAACCAACAGAGCTGCGGCAACCGCGCCGATGACAGCGATGGAATTGCGGGTCCGGACGGCCATCTCCTACCTCTTGCGGCGATGGACCGCGTCCGCCAGACGTTCCAGCGCGGTATCCAGCGTTGCGTCTTCTTGGAAAAACAAAACCGCACCACCGAGGTCACCGCATCCTGCTCGTAGAACGCCGATACCGGGATCGCGGCAACCTTGTAGTCGTTCACGATGCGGTGGCAAAATTGCACGTCGGTCTCGTTGAGCCCGAGCGGCGAGAGATCGACGGTGAGAAAATACGTCCCCTGCGATTTCAGCACCGGGAAACCGATGCTCTCCAATCCCCGGGTCAGACGGTCCCTGCTCCGCGCAAGATCCTTGCGCATCTCGTGGAAATATTCGGCCGGTTTGTTGAGGCCATAGGCGACGGCGGCCTGCAGATTGGGCGCGGTGGTAAAGGTGAGAAACTGGTGCACCTTGGCGGCGACGCGGAGTAGCGGCGGCGCGGCGCAGACAAAGCCGATCTTCCACCCCGTCAGCGAGAATATCTTGCCGGCGCTGCCGACCTTGATGGTGCGGTCGCGCATGCCCGGGATCGTGATCAGCGGAATGTGTTCGCGGCCATCGAAGGTGACATGCTCCCAGACCTCGTCGCAGATCGCGATGGTGTCGAACTCCTGACAGAACCGCGCCAGCAATTCGAGGTCTTCGCGCGGATAGACCACGGCCGCCGGATTGAGCGGATTGTTGAACAACACCGCCTTGGTCTTGTGGTTGAAGACGCTGCGCAACATTTCCTCGCTCAACCGCCAGTCCGGCGGCTCGAGACGCAACAGGCGCGGAATGCCGCCGGCCTGGCGGATGATCGGCAGGTAGCTGTCATAGACCGGCTGAAAGCAGACGACTTCGTCGCCGGGCTCGACGACGGCGAGAATGGAGGACGTCAGCGCTTCGGTGCCGCCCGAGGTCACCATCACTTCGGTCATCGGATCGAGGTTCAGTCCGTGCCAGCGACCGTAGTGGGCCGCGATCGCCTGCCGCAGCTCGGGAATGCCCATCATCGACGGGTATTGATTGTAGCCGTTCACGGACGCGTCCGCGGCGGCGCGCCTGATATCCTCAGGCCCGGGATCGTCGGGAAAGCCCTGGCCGAGATTGATGGCGTTGTTGTCGCGCGCGGCTTGCGACATCGCCTCGAAGACGGTGACGGGAAGGTCGGCGAAGACCTTGTTCATGGAGGTCATTTTTTAAAGAATCCCTGGAGCGTCAGCCGCCGGTCTTGGTCTGCAGCCCGGCCGCCTTCCACGCCAAAATGCCGCCCGCGAGATGTTTGTCGTATGGAAGCCCCGCGGCCTGCGCGGCGAGCGACGCCGTCACCGAACGCTTGCCGGAGCGGCAGGCAAACACCACCTCTTTGCCCGCGGGGTCCGGAATGGCCGCCGGGTCAAACGACTGCAGCGGAACCACCACGCCGCCCGGATAGGCCTCCACGGCGACTTCATTCGGTTCGCGGACATCGACGAGCAGATAGCGGCCCTCCGCCATCCCTTTCGCCACGTCTTCCGGCGTCAAATCGTGCACCTGATGGTCCGCCACGCAAATCCTCCCGACAACCGGTTTTGAGGGGTCCTGTTCGCCCCGTCAGCCGGGCGCCAAAGTCGCCTCTCGCGCGGCGAAAATCAAGCGCCGCACGCGGTTTAATAGATCGCCAGAATCCGGGCTCGCGTCCCATGGGGCATAACGGTTCATGGGCTCGCGCAAGCTCAGTTTTCGGTCAGAAGTAGCTTCTCGATGGGCCAGGCCCCTATTGGCGTTTGCGGACCGGTCTGCCTGTAGCCCCGCCGGAGATAGAAAGCCCTCGCATTCGAACTTGCTTCCGCACGAACCGCCTCGACGCCCCGGCCACGCAACAGCGCTTCGAGCCGGTCCAGCAGCGCCGCACCGACGCCCTGCCCGGCATATTCGGGGGCGGTGTACAGTCCCTCGAGGACGTCGCCGCGAATGGCACCCCATCCAGCCGTCACACCGTCGAACTCGGCAATCCATATTTCGAACTCGCGAAGCTTTCGCTCCATTCCGGCAGGCTCGAGCTGCTTCGCCCACGCCGTCGCGTCTTCAACCGACATGCCCGACGGCGCCAGTTCGAGGATCGATCGGCGCCGCAATTCAAACAGACGCGTCGCGTCATCAAGCGTGGCCGGGCGGTGAATGGCAGCATTCATACTGAAATGTGCCCCTGCGATGAGAAGACCTTACTAGATCGTGACCTGCGTTCCCACCTCGACCACGCGCCCGGTTGGAATCTGGAAATAGTCGGTGGCGTCGTTCGAGCTGCGGCTGAGCGCGATGAACAAATGGTCCTGCCAGCGCGGCATTCCCGAATAGGCGGCCGGCTTGAGCGCGCGGCGCGACAGGAAAAACGACGTCGCCATGATGTCGAATTGCCAGCCGAGCTTGCGGGCGATCGCCAGCGTCTTCGGCACGTTGGGCGATTCCATGAAGCCGAACCGCAGCGTCACCTTGGAGAAGGTTTCGCTCAGCTGCTCCATCCGCACCCGCTCGGCGTCGTCGATCCGCGGCGTCGGCGCGGTCTCGATGGTGAGGATGACGTTCTTCTCGTGCAGCACCTTGTAGTGCTTCAGGCTGTGCATCAACGCGGTCGGCGCGCTTTCGGGATCGCTGGTCAGGAACACTGCCGTGCCGGAGACCCGCTGCGGCGGCCGTTTTTCCAGCATCGCCACCAGCTCGGCCAGCGGAAATTCGAGCTTGCGCGACTTCTCGAACAGCAGCCGGCTGCCGCGTCGCCACGTGTACATCAGCAGCATCACGACGCCGCCGAGCGCCAGCGGCACCCAGCCGCCCTCGAACACTTTCAGGAGGTTGGCTGCGAGGAAGGTGAGATCGAGAAACAGGAACGGCGCAATCAGTGCGGCGGCGGCGAGCGGCGACCATTTCCATACCCGCCAGATCACGACAAAGCCCATCATGGCCGTGACCACCATGGTCCCGGTCACCGAGATGCCGTAGGCCGACGCCAGCGCGCTCGACGAGCGGAACAGCAGCACCAGCAGCATCACCGCAACGAACAGCAGCAGGTTGATGCGCGGAATGTAGATCTGGCCGGAATGGGCTTCCGAGGTGTGACGGATTTCGAATCGCGGCATCAGGCCGAGCTGGATCGCCTGGCGCGTCAGCGAATAGGCGCCGGTGATGACGGCCTGGCTCGCGATCACGGTCGCAACGGTGGCGAGCGCGACCATCGGGATCAGCGCCCAGTCCGGGAACATCAGGAAGAACGGGTTCTCGATCGCCTTGGGATCGGCGATCAGCAGCGCGCCCTGCCCCATATAGTTCAGCGCCAGCGACGGCAGCACGATGAAGAGCCAGGCGGTCTGGATCGGCCGTTTGCCGAAATGGCCGAGATCGGCGTAGAGCGCCTCCGCACCGGTGACGGCGAGGAATACCGCACCGAGCGTCACGAAGCCGATGATGCCGTGATGGATCATGAAGGAGACCGCATGGAGCGGATTGAGCGCCAGCAGCACCTGGGGGTGCTGCATGATCGGCGGCAAAGCCGCGACCGCGATGACCGCGAACCAGACGCACATCACCGGCCCGAAGAACGTGGCGACACTGGCGGTGCCGCGCGACTGGACCGCGAACAGCAGAACCAGGATGATCACGGTGAGCGGCACGACATAGGGATCGAAGGTCGCGGTGACGAGCTTGATGCCTTCGATCGCCGACAGCACCGACAGCGCCGGCGTGATGACGGCGTCGCCGTAGAACAGCGCGCCGCTGATGATCCCGAGCAGCACGATCGCGCCAGCGCCCTTGCCTACCGCGCGCTGCGCCAGCGCCATCAGCGCCAGCGTTCCGCCCTCCCCATTGTTGTCGGCCCGCAGCAGGATGACGACATACTTCAGCGTCACCACGACGATCAGCGCCCACAGGATCAGCGAGAGAATGCCGAGGACCGCCTGCGGATTGGCGCTATTGCCGACGCCGCTCGCAGCCGTAATGGCTTCGCGTAGCGCGTAGAGCGGGCTGGTGCCGATATCGCCATAGACGACGCCGATGCTGCCAAGCATCAGGGCCTTAAAGCCGGCGGTGGAATGCGCTTCCCCATGCCCATTCGCGGCAGGCGTTTCCGCCGCGGTAATCGCACCCTCGGACGACATAGGAACAGGGGCCTCGGTTGCTCACTGCACTGCACAATGCAGTCGCGCAGGGCTATACTCTTAGCACGAATGCACGGGTTAGGCCGAATTCAGGCCTCCGGTATGCATCGAGCGCATGGGACGAGGACAGCTGTCGCCCGAATCCGTCAAGCGATCAAATAGTTACCTGAGTACCGACTTCGACGACCCGCCCAGTCGGGATCTGGAAATAGTCGGTGGCGTCGTTGGCGGAACGGCTCATCGCAATGAACAGGTGGTCCTGCCATTGCGGCATGCCCGACTGCGCGGACGGCTTGAGCGAGCGCCGCGAGACGAAGAACGACGTCGCCATGATGTCGAACTGCCAGCCGAGCTTGCGCGCGATCACCAGCGCTTTCGGCACGTTCGGCGATTCCATGAAGCCGAACCGCAGCCGCACGGTGGCGAACTTGTCGCTGATGGTTTCCATCCTGACGCGCTCGGCCAGATCGACGCGCGGCGTCTGCGCGGTCTCGATGGTCAGGATCACATTATGCTCGTGCAGCACCTTGTTGTGCTTGAGATTGTGCAGCAGTGCCGTCGGCACGAAATTCGGATCGCTGGTGAGGAACACGGCGGTGCCCTTGACGATATGGGGCGGACGTTTTTCGAGGCTCTTGATCAGATCCCCCAGCGGCACCTCGATGCGCCGCGTCTTGGCGACCAGGATCGCCGCCCCCCGGCGCCAGGTCCAGATCATCACCGCCATCGCCACGCCGAACAGCAGCGGCACCCAGGCGCCCTCGAGCAGCTTCAGCAGGTTGGCGCTGAAGAAGCTCAGGTCGACCACGACGAACGGCAGGATGACCGCGGCAGCCGTCGCCGCGCGCCAGTTCCACAATTTCCAGATCACGACAAAACCCATGATCCCGTCGGCGACCATGGTGGTGGAGACCGCGATGCCGTAAGCGGATGCCAATCCGCTCGAGGTGCGGAACAACAGCACCAGCAGGATCACGCCGAGCAGCAGCATGCGGTTGACGCGCGGCAGATAGATTTGCCCGGCATGGGTCTCGGAGGTGTAACGAACCTCGAAGCGCGGCAGCAGGCCGAGTTGCACCGCTTGCCGCACCAGCGAATAGGCGCCCGTGATCACCGCCTGGCTCGCGATCACGGTGGCGGCGGTCGCGAGCACCACCAGCGGCAGCAGCAGGATGTCGGGGGCCATGCGGTAGAACGGGTTTTCGATCGCCGCCGGATTGGACAACACCAGCGCGCCCTGCCCGAAATAATTGATGAGAAGCGCCGGCAACACCAGATAGAACCATCCGGCCTGAATAGGCTTCCGTCCAAAATGCCCGAGGTCCGCATAAAGCGCCTCGCCGCCGGTCACTGCCAGGAACACCAGGCCGAGCGTCACCAGTCCGATCATGCCGTGCGTCAGCACGAACCGGATCGCGTGCCAGGGATTGATCGCCGCCAACACCGTGGGATCGTCGCTGATGTGAACGAGGCCTAGAATCGCCAGCGCCGCGAACCAGACCACCATCACCGGCCCGAAAGCCGACGCCACGCGCGCGGTGCCGCTGCTCTGCACCGAGAACAGCAGGACAAGAATGAAGATCGTCAGCGGCACCACATAATGTTCGAGCGCCGGCGTGACGAGCTTGAGACCTTCGACCGCCGACAGCACCGAAATCGCCGGCGTGATCATGGAGTCGCCGATGAACATCGAGGCGCCGACGACTCCCAGCGCCAGCAACGGCCAGCTTCGCCGCCCGAGCGCCCGTTGACCGAGCGCCATCAGGGAAAGCGTACCGCCCTCGCCGTTGTTGTCGGCGCGCAAAAGCAGCAGCACATATTTGGCGGTCACGACAATGAAAAGCGACCACAGGATCAGGCTGAGCACGCCGAGCACGACCGTGCGCGATACCGGTTCCCCCCCTGCCGCGTGCGTCACGGCCTCGCGGAACGCATACAGCGGCGAGGTGCCGATGTCGCCGAACACCACCCCGATGCCTCCCAGCGTCAGGGCCCAAAAGCCTGAGGTGACCTGCCCCTCATGGGCTTCGGTGGATGTGACGCTGACGGTCATGACGCGGGGAAAACACTCTCACGGTTGATTTGATCCGGGCGGCTATCGACGCTTCCGCGTTGCGTGTCAATCGTCCAACCATAGCACCACTGCAAGACGGGACTTCCCGCAATGCAGGCTTCACCACGCCAAATCGAATGGTAAGATAGTAGTACCGTAGAATTACGGTTTCAAGTTAGGCGGAAGCGGCGGAGCTTCGCGCATCAGTGTGATGGTGACGCGACGGTTGGCGGGCAGCGTCGGATCGTCGGGAAACAGCGGCTGGCTGTCGGCCTTGCCGGCGACGGCGAAGATGTGGGACGGCGGCAGCCCTTCGCGCTCGAGGATCTGGCGCACCACATTGGCGCGGTCGGCCGAGAGATCGAACGCGCCGTAGTCGCTGCGCGCCGGCACGAAACCGGCGGCCGTATGGCCGGTGATACTGACCCGCAGCGGCGTCGCCTTGAGCGGAACCGCAAGTTTCTGGACCAGCCGGCGGGTACGGTCGTACGGCACCTTGGAGCCGTCGGCGAACATCGACCGGCCGTCCTGGTCGACGATTTCGAGGTTGAGGCCCTGGCTGGTCTCCTCGAACATGATGTGCTTGGAGATCTCGGTCAGTTCCGGCATGTCCTGCAGCGCCTGCCGCAGCGAAGCGGAGGCCAGCGCAAATTCACGATCGACCTGCAGCTTGGCGCCGTTTGCGCGGCTGCGATCCTGTTCGTCCGGGGTCGGGTTGGCCGAGGACTCCTCGGGCGAAACATGATCGACGTTCTTCAGCTTCGGCCGCGTCGGCAGGCCGTCGGATTCGACGATGCCGGAATAGCGCACCTGGGTCTGTACGCCGAACGCGTCGCGCATCGAGCCCGCGACGATCTTGAGCTTGTTGTTGTCCATGGTGGAGAAGGCGACGAGCATCACGAAGAAGCTCATCATCAGGCCCATCAAATCGGCAAAGGTCACGAACCAGCCGTGCCCTCCACCATGTGCGGCGCCGCGTTTTTTCTTGGCCATTGCCTAAGCTTCCCGGACCGCCGTCACCCGCCGCTTCAGGCCGGAACCGGTTCGCCCTCTTCGTGGCGATGCTTCTCCGGCAGATAGGCCAGCAACATCTCCCTGACCAGCGCCGGGCTCTTGGAGTCGCGGATCATCAGGATGCCGTCGATGATCAGCGTGCGATTGGTTTCCTCGTCGAGCAGCTTGCCATGCAGCTTGTCGGCGATCGGAAGGCAGAACAGGTTGGCGACCAGCGCGCCGTAGAGCGTTGCCAGCAGCGCGGTCGCCATGAACGGACCGAGCTTCGAGGGGTCGGTCATGTTGGCGAACATCTGCACCATG
Organism: uncultured Alphaproteobacteria bacterium; assembly: GCA_963742665.1. GTDB lineage: Bacteria > Pseudomonadota > Alphaproteobacteria > Rhizobiales > Xanthobacteraceae > Bradyrhizobium. Next base: position 36,010 of record CAVUNH010000016.1, on the reverse strand, counting down.
CCGATCAGGGTTCCGATCATGCCGAACGCCGGGGCGCAGTCGCCGATCGCGCGGTAGATCTTGCTGCCTTCGTCGAGGTGCATCAGGAAATTGTCGCGGTCGCGCTCGAGATTGTCGCGGATGAATTCGAGATCATAGCCGTCGGCGACGTAGCGAATGCCCTTGGCGAGAAACGGTTCGGCGGTGTCGACCTTTTCCAGGCCGACCGGTCCCTGCTTGCGGGCGATTTCGGCGATGCGGGCGAGTTCGTCGACCAGGTCGCGCGCCGAAAGCCGGCTCATGGTAAAGGCGAACTTCGCGCCGAGCGGCAGGCCGTGCAGCATCACGCCGAGCGGAAAACGGATCATGGTGGCGGCGATCGATCCGCCGAAGATGATGATCATGGCATGTTCGGAGACGAACATGTGCAGATCGCCGCCCATGAACACCATAATGGCGATGACAATGATGCCGGATATAAGCCCGACGCTCGTCATGATATCCATGGAAAACTCCAACGCTTAACGCAACACCCGCCCATACTGGACGGCGCGTGGCCCATACTGGACCCCGTACAGCGACCCTACGTCGGCGCCATTAAAGACGCGTTACCGAATTTGGTAGGCATAACAATTTCTTAATAACGACCTAGACACTAAGCCATCCCACTGGGTTCATTGCGCTTCTGCATGGTCGTGTCTAGTTTTGGACGAGGCGATACTGCAGGGTGCTTGAAAAACTTGACTTCGCAAACTCTCCTTATGGCCTGTCCCCTGCGACGGCGAGACCCTCTTGGGAAGCGAGGCGCCATTGAACCGACCCGAGCACGAGTTTTTTGAGAGCAAAGCGGCCGCGAGGAGCCGGGGCTAACAGGACCGCCGAAGAAAAAGGATTTGGTAAGGATTTTGACGGCGGAGCGGTCCTACCGGTCATCATGCCCACAGCAGGAAATCGTCGCCTTGTGCGGAACCGCGACAAGAGGTTTCGGACATTCAACTCCGCATTGTCATCCATGTGTCGATATCGGCGCCGGACGAAATCAAGCACACGACGGCGGGGACGATGTGATTCGTCGCTGGCATCCCTGTTTGAGCTCGCCAATCGCAATCATAACACTTTAGCGACCTGTAGCTGTCGACGAATCCTGCGGCGTTCATTGCCGCAGGCGAATCGCTGATCTTAGGACGCCTGAATTGCTCAACATCGCAAGGCCGCGACGCTCATGGCCGTGCGTAAATCCAACGCGGTATAGTTTTTACTAGTTTCGTGTTAACTTGGGGAGGCGCGCGCTGGTTCGCAGCATCCGCGCATTCGTCAAGCCAACCAAACCCACGAGGAAGACATGGCAAAGAAAGCGAAGAAGGCAAAGAAGACCGCCAAGGCGACCAAGAAGGTCGCCAAGAAGACCAAGAAGATGAAGAAGTAAGCGCGCGGTTTTTCGAAACCCAGGCCGCCGCGGCGTCGCGACCATCTGCGATGGATACGCGGCGACGATCAGACCGGCCCCATGTGCACACGGCTCAAGAAGCCCACGACTGATGCACATGGGGCCGGTTTTTTGTGTCCGGTTGTTGATGCCGGTAGTCCTGCGCGCCGGCCTCGTAGATTCCTGGTTGCTTTCTAGCCGTCCTATCGGCGCCGATCCCTGCGGAAGCATGCATCAGGCCTCCTCCGGCGCTCGTGCATTGGCGACAGCGCTAGGACTCGACAAATGGCCCATTCCACATCCCGACGAGCCTACCACGCGCCTGCGCGGTTCTTTTCCGCGAGCGGTGCGGTGGTAACCAGCAGCGCAAGGGCATCACGCACGATTGCCCGCTCACCCGGAGGCCGGCTCAACTCGAATCAACGCGAACTCCGACCAGTTGTTCGGCTGCGGGTTTGTCGGGGGAACGGCGGTTTCCTCGTATCGGGACACCTATGGTGCGCCAACGATAACGGAGGTAACGACCCGGGCCAGCACCACAATGGTTGCGGTCAGCGTGGTCGCTCCAACCAAAGCTTGCGCAACACATCGCTTCACGATGGTTTTTCCGTCCACCAAGAGGCTGAATGCATTTAGCATGGGTCGGCTCCGTCGAATTCAATGCTTGGATCGCTCCGCGATTCATAATCCGAGTCGGCAAGGCCGCGCCGCTGGCTTATTTCGTTGGTTGTTAGGGTTTGATTCACGACTCGCCGGTTCCCGAAAACCGATGCTACGGAGGCCGCCGCAACCGAATCGGCAGGCTCGGCGGCCAGTAAACAAATGCTTAACACTCTACCAACACTGAATACGGCCAGGGCGACGGCTCTTCTTCCCTGCTCGTTACAACCTCAATCAGTACCGGTCGGTCTTTAGCCAGTGCCGAAGGCTCTCGGACAGTTCGACAGGGGAATGAACCCGCTCGGCTGGGAGCCCGAAGGCTTTTCCCAAGGCGATGAAGTCCGGGTTCTGAAGAGCTGCCGATTTCGCGCCCTCCAGATTACAAAACTAGGGGGGTCTGTAACAAGACTGTCATAGACCGACCGTAGCCCTGAAGCCCACTTCCTGAGATGGACCACTTTCAACTAAGCCACGGGCCTATGTCTGCTTCGGGTCCCTGGCTGTTTGAAAACCTACGGCTTCGCGCCATCCAGCAGCGTCCAAGCCCTGACCTTCAGGCCGCGAATTCGCGCGATGTTGTCGATCGCGACGTTGCGTCGCTCAACTCGGCTAGTACAGTCAGGCAGGTTATCAGCGGAGAAGCCATGCGTGTCGTGATCTGCGGCAGCGGCGTGATCGGCGCATGCACCGCCTATTTCCTCAGTCGGCGCGGGATCGATGTCACCGTCGTGGAACGGACCGAGGTGGCCGCTGCGGCATCAGGCAAGGCGGGCGGCTTCCTGGCCCTCGACTGGTGCTCGGGCTCCCCGCTTGATGCAATGGCGCAGCGGAGCTTCGGGCTTCACGCCGCCCTGCCCCACGAGATTGCGGGCGATTGGGGCTATCGCCGCATGACTGCCTATAGCGGTTTCGTCGTTCCCGAGCGCGACGCCCGTCGCCACAAGCCGGCCAAGCTCGATTGGCTGTCCGAGGGCGTGGTCATCGAGTCTCGGCTCGGAACTACGGAAACGACCGCGATCGTTCATCCTCGCGCCTTCACCGCCGCCATGATGGGCGCCGCCCTGAAACGAGGTGCCGAACTGCGCCACGGTCGGGTCACAGGCATCGTCCGGACTGCGGATGGATCGACCGTGAGAGGTGTTGAGGTCGATGACGGTGTTGTTGAGTCAGATGCCGTTGTCGTAGCGATGGGGCCTTGGTCGGTGATGGCCGCCGAGTGGATGGCTCTGCCCGCCGTGTACGGGCGACGAAGCCCCAGCCTTGTCTACGACACCGGCATGGATGTTCCTGGGGATGCACTCTTCCTCGAATATCAACAGGAGACCGGCGGCGCCGCCACGGTCGAAGTTTTCCCAAGGGCTAACGGGCACACCTTGATCACCGCCTTTTCCGACGAGCCACCACTTCCAATCGACCCGGCCGCAGTGACGTCAGACCAAAGCGAGGTCGATCGCCTTCAGATTATCGGCGAGCGGTTGTCGCCGGCGCTGCGCCCGGACAAGATCATAGCCCGGCAAGCCTGCTTCCGCCCGATCACGCAGGACGGCCTGCCCTTGATCGGCAAAGTGCCGAGGATCGAGGGCGCCTACGTGGCAACAGGACACGGTGTGTGGGGTATCCTCAACGCGCCAGCGACAGGGGAAGCCTTGGCGGAGCTAATCGCTGACGGAGGCGCGCGTAGCACCGATCTGACGCCCTTCGACCCGACCCGACTCCAGCCGCTCGATCCGGCGCGACTACGCTCTCGTTGAGCGACCTGGGCATTTCTCGGGGCGGCCTGAACATGCGAGCGATAACGGAGGAACGCGTGGAAAAGCCGGCCGCAGCATTTGCCAGAATCGCGAAGCGACGTGAGGGACCATATCGCTTCATCCAAAATCGATCACGGAGCGCCGTAGTGGCGTTGAAAAGGGACGCAGCAGCTGAGAAGTCCAAAGATCGACTTTCGCGAGATTTTTAGGGCTGTTCGATTTTCGACTTTTGCAACAATATCGGCAGATAGCTGACATCGGCTAAGTACCGGATGTCCGCTTTGCGCCGCCAGAAGCGGCCATTCAGCAATCGGAAGCTGGACCGCCGCTGCATTGTATGCCCGTGGACGGCCTGCTCGCCAAGCCCGACCCAATCCTGGGTGATCAGCTTCCGAAGCAGCTGCAAATCGCGACCACCGTCCTGAACGCCAATGCGAAGAAAAACGGGGCCCAGACGCTTTTGGCCGAGCAGGTCTCGCCCGCCAATCCTGGCCCCGGCGTCGGCGGCAATCTCGACGTTACCGCCTAGTTGGAAGTTGTAGCTCGCGTGGGTGCGAAGAAGACCGAAAATCGGCGGTCATTTTCATAATTCAGCGCCAGTGGAATGGGGCCTTGCGGGCTGCAGTTACATATGTCTGCGGGCCCGTAGACGTGCTTACTCCGGGTATCGAAGTGACATTCCCGCTCAGTTCCTGAAGATAAACTCCGGGGTAAGAGACGCTGCCGCCGCCGATGACGGTGTCCAGTTCTTTGGTGCTCAGTTCGGGCATTGTCAGTCACCTGATGTCCTCGGGCGAGCACATTCCTCGCCGTGATCGACTGGTATTAATGGGTCATCCTGCTCCAGCTCTGTGGCGGATGTCACTCAGCAAGGAGCCTTCAGCGAACGATCCGATGCCTCTCCTTGACGGCCAGCATGTCCGTTGCCGGGGATGACGCTTCGTGGCCTTCAGGGGGAAGTCACACTACTGCCCGAGCGAGGCGGATTATTCAATTGACTAGACAGATTGCTCCGCATGTTGGTGCGCTGTGCTTTGCTCGTCTTGTAATCAAGTCCAATTTAACTCAATCCAAAAGTCAGGATTTGAGAAGCCGGTAATGTTTGAGGAGGAACTTTCTATCATCCGCTCGTGACAGAACGGAAAAAATGACGGCCGGATTTTAAAGCAAAGCCCTTTCAGGAGACAATTTTCATGTCATTCAACGACACGTCGGCGACGACCACGATCAACATCGGCGCGCTCATCAATGCAACGGCGACAACAACCGAGAATGTGCGTTCACTATTGGCCGGCTCGGTAGCCTGGACCGGCACGGTCGTAGAGTGGTTCGCCGGTGCAACCTGGACCGCGGCCCAGATCACGACCCTCGACACCATTTTCGACACCTGGGGCACCGTAACCGGCATCACGTTCCAGCAGACAACGACCCAGAACGACGCCGAGATCATTCTGATCCGCGACAACAATACGAACGGATTCGGCGGCTACTCCGGCATTCCCGCCGACGTGCCGACCACCGCCAACCAGACCTTCACGGACGGAGCCGTGGTTGTCTCTCAGACGGGGCAGATCAACATTCACATCGATCCCGGCGGCTTCATTGGATTCAACGGCACTAACATCAACATATTCGACGCTGCTGGGAACATCACACGGGGCGGCTTCGAGTTGATCTTGCATGAGATCGGCCATGCCCTGGGGCTCAAGCATCCTCACAACGCGAGTACTGGCAACCCGCTGCTATGGCCGGGGGTGACCGTCGTATCCGACCTCGGCACGAACTCGCTGAACCAGGACCTCTACACTTTGATGTCGTACAACCTCCAGGTCGTTCCGGATGGTGCAGGCGGCAACACGCTCAACACCATGGCGACGCCGATGGCGTACGACATTGCCGCCATCCAGCTGCTCTACGGTGCCAACACCACGTTCAACTCCGGCAACACGACCTACGATCTCGCGACGCCGGCGGCTGCCTTCCAATGGACGAGCATCTGGGACACGGGCGGGACCGACGAGATCATCTATCTTGGAACGAATGCAGCCACCATTGATCTGCGAGCAGCAACGCTCGACGGCACCGCGGGAAGCGGCGGCTATCTGTCCTACTTCACCTTCGCGGACGGCCGGACGTCCGCGGGCTTCACCATTGCGGGCGACATCCGCAATGTGCTCGGCGATGTCGGCACTGAGCACGGTGTCATCATCGAGAACGTGACGACTGGCAGCGGTAATGACACGATCATGGGCAACGCTGCCGACAACACATTCACGGGCGGCGGCGGCGACGATACGGAGGACGGTGGCGACGGCACCGATACCGCTGTTCTCAGCGGTTCTCGCCGGGATCACCTGGCGACCCTACTAATGAGCGGCGCGATTACGATCGCCGATCAGCGTGCGGGAAGCGATGGCACAGACACACTCTCCAACATCGAATGGTTCCGCTTCGGTGACGGCACATTCAACCAGATCGAGGTCCTCAATCGCGCGCCTGTATTAGCAACCGATGTGGGGCCGCATGTCGGGGCTGAGCTACCAGGTTTCACGAATTTGCCCCTCTCGTTTACCGACGTTGTGTCAGGCTCGCTGTCGTTCACGGATGCGAATGTCGGCGATACCCACACAGCCAGCTCGAGCTTCGTGTCGGTGACTTGGTCTGGCGGTACCGTCATTCCGGGCGCGACGATGGCAGCGTTCGCCGGCGCGATGACGGTCTCGATCGCGTTGGACGGAACGGTGGGCACGCTCGGCTGGAGCTTCGCCATAGCCGACGCGCATTTGGACTTCCTCGGCTTCGGCGAGACGCTGACCGTGATTTACGATCTCTCGGTTGCCGACCATCACGTCGGATCGAGCGTCAGCGACAGCGATACAGAAGCCGTGACGATTGTTCTCAACGGTGCGAATGATGCGCCGATCGCAGCGCCGGACACCAATGGCATCGCGAAGGGATCGACACTCACGGTAGGAACTGCCGGAAACCTGCTGTCGAACGACACCGATCCCGACATCAACGACCAGGGCGATCTCTTCGTCTCCGCGGTCGGCGGCGTTGCGGGGAACGTCGGACACGCGGTCACCGGCACCTACGGGACGGTAACGATCTTCGCTGACGGCAGCTACACGTACGCCGCCGACAAGGGCGGATTGCCGTCGAAGATCGTGGCGCAGGACGTGTTCACGTACACCGTCTCCGACGGGAACGGCGGAACGGACACGGAGACGCTCAGCATCGTGGTGTTCAACCCCGGCGCGGACTACGTGGTCGGTCGGAACACGACACTTTCGGGCGGGAACGGTCCCGACGTGGTCGACGGGTCGCCCGGGCATGACATCCTTTTCGGTGGCAACGGGCCGGATGTTTTGATCGGTGGCGACGGCAACTGGATGACCGGAGGCAAGGGTCCCGACACCTTCCTGTTCCGACCGAATTTCGGCGCGAACACGATCACCGACTTCGATGTCAATACCGACGCGCTACAGTTCGACAAGTCGATCTTCGCCGACATGGCAAGCGTACTGGCAAATACCGTCGACGTAGGCGGCAACGCCGTGATCACCGGTTTCTCCGCCGGCGATACGATCACGCTTCTTGGCGTTTCGCGCGAACAGCTGGCGTCGCATTCGAGCGACTTCCTGTTCGCCTGATCCACAGGGATCGGCCGGCGTAGCCTTGCACGACGAGGTCGCCTCAGTTGGCGACCTCATTCATTTTCGAATGTCACTTTTGGCCCTTGGCAGACATGCCAGACTTCCCTGGTCGATCCGCTTTTGGCCAGATAGCTGACATCGGCTAAGTACCGGATGTCCGCTTTGCGCCAGAAGCTGCCTATCGCAAATGCTCATTGCACGAACGATCTCGCTGACCACCGCGAGCCATCCGAAAACCTAGCTTGCTATTCAGTGCGAGAAGCGTCGCGCGCCTCCGTCAACGTGGATTACCTGTCCCGTGATGTAACGGGCTCGTGGCGAAGCAATGAAGGCGACAAGCACGGCGAGATCTTCCGGCTCGCCGATATAGCCGGCAGGACAATTCTCGGCGACCCATTTGCGCTGAGCCTCCTCGCTCGGCAACAGTTTCTGGTCGATCTGCTCGGAGTGCAGACGGCCCGGCGGGATTGAATTGACCGTGATCCCGTCCTTGCCGACAACGCGGGAAAGCGACTTCGCCCAGATATGGGTGGCCCCATTGGGCGGAATGCCACCGTTCAACGCCAGCGGCTCATCGCCTCCGGTCAGATTGATGATCCGGCCGAATTTTTGCGCCTGCATCGTGGGCACGAAGGCATGGGCGAGTTCGCGCCCGGCATGAAAATTAAGGGCCATCGCCTCATCCCATTGTTCACGCGTGCCGAGCCCGTCGAAGGGCCGCGAACCGCCGGCATTGTTGACGAGGATGTCGAGCCGGCCGAAAGCGGCAAGCACTTCATCCTTGATGCGCACGGCTGCGTCGGGCTGCGTGATATCCGCGACGATAACCAACGGCTGCTCGTGCCCGAGAGCCGCGATCTCGTCCGCCGCTTTTCTCAGGCGATCTTCTCGCCGGGCCACGATCGCGAGGAGACATCCCTCCTCGGCAAGCATCTGCGCGATCGCGCGGCCGAGGCCGACACTGGCACCGGTGACAAGCGCAACCTTGCCGGCGAGTTGGAGATCCATGGCATTCCCCTTGTTGCGGTGACCTGATACTTGCCCGCGGACATTAAAGTCCGAGATAAGCTTTCCTCACCCGGTCATCGTTCTGTAGTTCGGCGGCCGGCCCCTCGATCGCGATCCTGGCGTGCTCCAGCACATAGGCGTACTGCGCCTGCTTGAGCGCCAGGGCGACATTCTGCTCGACCAGCAGAATGCCGATGCCTTGCGACGCAATCTGGCCGATGACGGCCATGACCTGCTTGACCACAATCGGGGCCAGGCCGAGCGAAGGTTCGTCGAGCATCAGGTAGCGCGGCTTCGACATCATGCCGCGCGCGATCGCGCACATCTGCTGCTCACCGCCGGACAGCGACCCAGCCTGCTGGCCGAGCCGTTCCTTGAGCCGGGGAAAGATGCCGAAAATCCAGTCGAGCGAGTCCTTCTCGTGTCCCCTCGCCCGCGGCGCGTAGCCTCCGAGTTCAAGATTTTCGCGCACGCTCATGAATGCAAAGAGCTGGCGGCCCTGCGGAACATGGGCAATGCCGGCCTCGACCCGTTCATGCGCCGACATGCGGGTGATATCGTTACCTTCGAGCCGGATCGTGCCGCCCGAGACATTCGCCTGCAGGCCTGAGATCGCGTTCAGCGTGGTCGTCTTGCCCGCACCATTGGCGCCGAGCAGAGCGGCAACGCTGTTGGCCGGCACCGAACAGGTCACGCCACGCAATACGGTAATGTCGCCATAGCCCGCAACGAGATCGGTGATTTCGAGCGCCATCAGTCGTCGCTCCCGAGATAGGCGGCCACCACGGCGGGGTCTCGTACCACCTCCTCCGGCCTGCCCTCGGCAATCTTGCGCCCATAGTCGAGCACCACAACCTTGTCGGCGAGCGACATCACGGCATGCAGATTGTGCTCGATCATGATGACGGCGAGGCCGTCCTGATGCGCGAAGCTGCGGATCAAATGAATGCTCTCGTTGATTTCCGAAGCGTTGAGACCGGCGAGTATTTCGTCAAGCAACAGGATCCTCGGCTCGATCGACAGCGCACGGGCAAGTTCAAGCCGCTTGCGCGAACTCCAGGGTCAGACTGCCCGCCTGCTGGTCGAGCAGCGGACGCATGCCGACGCGGCCGACGATCTCCGCGGCCTTCTCGCGTGCCGCCGCCAGCGGGTGATGCAGCAGCGCGCCGACGGTGACGTTTTCATGCACCGTCAGGCTGACGAGGGGCTTGACGATCTGGAACGTGCGGCCGAGACCGGCGCGGGCGCAGACACTTGCAGAAGCCCCGGTGATATCCTGGCCCGCGAAGCTGACGTTGCCTGAATTGGGCTTGAGTTGGCCGCTCAGGATGTTGAACAGCGAAGTCTTGCCGGCGCCGTTAGGGCCGATGAGCCCGACGATCTCGCGATCGGCCACGCTCAGCGAGACCTCGTTCACGGCGATGAGGCCGCCAAAGCGGCAGACGAGCCCGCTCGGCGCGCAACAACTCCTCACCAATGGATCGGCTGATCGTCTCCGTCATGCGGCGCGCCATGCCTTGACCGTGCCGACGATGCCTCGGGGCGCCAGCAGCACAGTCCCGAGCAGCACGGCGCCATAGATCAACAGCCGCGGTCCGCCACCGAAGAACTGGCTCAGCACCCCGTCGAGCGGCGTCATCACCAGCGAACCGACGATCGGGCCGAGCGGCGTGCCTAAGTCCGCCAATGATGCTCAAGAGCGCGATCTGCACCGAAATATTGATCGAGAACACGCTCGGCGGGTCGAGGAACAGGATGTACTGGGCATAAAAGAAGCCGCCGACGGCCGTGAGCGCGGCGCTGATCATGGTCACGATCAGCTTCACCTTGACCGTATTGATGCCCATGCTGGCAGCGGTTGCCTCATCGTCGCGCACGGCGATCAGATAGAGGCCGAGCCTGCCGCGATGCATCCAGCGGGTGATTCCGTAGACCATCATCATCAGCACGAAGGCCGCGATCAGATAGGCCCACCGCGAGCTGAACATGAAGGTGGAGATGCCCGGCTGGAACGGAATCGCGATGCCGCTTGGGCCGCGCGTGAGATCGCTCCAGTTATTGGCGACAATTTCCATGGCAATCGGAAACACCAGCGTCGCCAGCGAGAAGAAAGCGCCGCGCAGGCGAAAGCAAGGCCAGCTGATCGCCACGGCGAGCCCGGTCGTGACGAAGATTCCGGCGACCAGGCCAAGCCAGGGAGAAACGCCGTATTTGGTGTAGGCGATCGCGGTGATGTAAGCGCCGATGCCGAAAAAGGCTGATTGCCCGAGCGACACCAGCCCGCCATAACCCGCCATCAGATTCCAGGCGCCGGACAGGGCTGCCCAGAGGCAGGTCATCACCGCGATGTTGAGGTAGTAGTCGTTGAAGAGCGCGCTCATTTGGTGCCGACCTCTTCCATGCCGGCACGGCCGAACAGACCCTGGGGACGGATCAGTAGGATCAGGATGAACAGCACCAGCGCGATGACGTCCTTGAGTTCGACCGAAACATAGAAGCCCGTCAGCGTCTGTGTGACGCCGATGATCAACCCGCCAACCATGGCGCCGGCGACGCTGCCAAGCCCTCCGAGGACGACGACGACAAAGGCGGTGATGATCAGGTCGACTCCCGCGGTCGGAAACGTATAAAACATCGGCGTCAGGATGCAGCCCGCCACCGCCGCGCAGGCGACGCCGGCGCCGAACGCCAGTCGGTTCAGTCGCTCCGTATTCACACCCATCAGCGAAGCCGCATAGCGGTTCTGCACCATGGCGCGCAGCGCCTTGCCATCGCGCGAGAATTGCAGAAACGCGATCAGCACGCCCGCCATCAGAAAGGCGACGATGAAGGCGTAAAGCGAGCTTGCCGAGATCGCGACATTGCCGACGATAAAGGATTGCGAGGAATAGACGGTCTGGACCGAACGATAATCAGGCCCCCAGAACGTAAGGGCAACGTTCTGGAGCACCACCGACAGACCGAACGTCGCGAATATCTGCATCGCATGCGGCGCGTGCAGGATCGGCTTGATCACCACGCGTTCAGCAAGCAAGCCAAGCCCGAACACGACCGGCGTGACGATCAGGATCGACAGATAGGGATCGATCCCCCACAGCGTATAGAGCCAGAAAGCGCCGAACATCGCGAGCATGATGAACTCGCCCTGCGCGAAATTGACGATGCGCAAGACACCGAAGATCAACGTCAGACCGATCGACAGCAATCCGTAGACACCGCCGATCAGCAGGCCCGAGACCAGCAATTGGGGAAGGATGTCGAGCATATCGGGTCCAGGCTATGGGCGGTGGCCGGCATTGCCGGCCACCGATACCAGAATTAGCGCTTGTCCCAGCTCTGCAGCGGCACCAGCACGGGATCGCCGGTCTTCAGATTGTCCGGCGCCACCACGACGAGCTTCCCGTCCTGCCATTGCTGCGCGACCGGGAAGGAACGCTCGTTCTGGCCCTGCATCTCGTTGCCCGGCCCGGCAAACTTGACGCCCCAGCCGAGCGAGGTGCCGCCGGCGGGAATATCAAGCGCAAGCGCAGCCGCCTTCAACTTGGCTGGATCTGCCGCGCCTGCCGTGCGCAAAACCTTGTCGAGCAGGATGTAGGTGCCGACGAAGCCCTGGGTGCCGACATAGGACGGCGCCTTGCCCTGACTGGCCTGGAAGCGTTTCTGGAATTCGGCGAGCAGCGTTCGCGCCTCCTCCGAGAGCGCCGCCGGATTAATCCCGGCCGACCCTTCAGTGTCGAAGATGCCATTGACGGCACTGCCTAATCCTTCGCCGAAGCTTGCCAGGCCGTAAATGCCGCCAGTACCGATAAAAGCTCCGACATTGACGCCGAGCTGCTTCATCTGGCGCTGAATCAGCAGCGCGTCGTTGGCATAGGACGAGGCGATGACGATGTCGGCGCTGCTCGCCTTCATGCGCAGCACAAGCGGAGCGAGATCGGTGGTCGCGGCCTTGTAAGGCAGACGTCCGGCGATCTTGAAGCCGAGCTCCTTGGCCTTGTTCTCGGCTGCGGTCGCAACCGAGGTGCCGTAATCCGAATCCTCGTGGACGATGAGCATGGTGAGATCGGCCGGCTTCTTGCCAAGACGCGGCGCGATGGCGTTCGCAGCAAGATTGGCGGCGAGCTGACCGTTCGAGCTTGCCGTGAACACGATGCGGAAATAGCCGCTGAAGCCGCGCTTGGTCAGACCGTCTGCAATGCCGCCGGTCTCCCAATATAAGCCGCCGCGACGTTCCACCACCTGGCTTGCGGCGTAAGACAACCCGCTCGAATAGGTGCCGGTGATGATCTGCAGATTCTCAAGCGAGGACAGGCGCTCCGCTTCCGACTGCGCCTTGTCCGGCGTCGAGGCGTCGCCCTGGACGAGTTCGACCTTCTTGCCGAGAACGCCGCCCTTCTCGTTGATCATGTCAACAGCGATACGCGCGCCGTTGAGGTTCTCGTTGCCGAGCAGCGCCAGGCCGCCCGTCAGCGGGTAGAGCGCCCCGATGCGCCAGGTCTCCTGCGCGCCGGCTGAGAAGGTCGATGCGGTGAGCAGGAGAGCCGCCAATGCAAGACGTTTCATGATTTATCCCCGTTGTTGTATTTCTGAACTTCGGCAATGACGGTGGCCGCATCCGTCACGTCGGCGAATTGCCGATCCATGTCGAAGAGGCTAATCGCATGCGAGATCGGCAACCGGTCGAAGACCGCGTCGGCCGGAACGATCGCGCGGTAATTGTAGGATGCGGCGTCGAACACGGTCGCGCGCACGCAATTGCTGGTCGCCCCGCCGAGCACGATTACGGTGTCGATATTGCGCTCCACCAGGTAACCGAGCAGAGGCGTGCCGTGGAAACCACTGGGCTTTTTCTTGACGAAGACGATGTCGCCCGGCTTCGGTCCGACCTCGGGCAGCAGTTCGGCGCCCAACGTGCCCTCGACGCACCAGTCGTCGCGCTCCTTCATGAAGGCGCGCTTACGGCCGTAGACGCCGATATCGTTGCCGCTGGCGTCGAGGGCGAAGCGGGTCAGGAACACCGGAACGCCGGCCGCGCGCCCGGCATCGAGAATGGCGGCGATGCGGTCGACCGCCGCCCAGCCGATTTCGCCGCAGGATGAAGGATAGCGCTCGTCGCGAATGCCGCGCTCGCCAACCATGTAGCGTTGCGCATCAATGACGACGATCGCGGGCCTGGCGCCGAAACCCATGCGCTGTGCAAATCGTCCCCTCGCCAATACCGCGCGGTCGGCCTCACCCAAATAGCTGTCCCAGATTTGCGTGCCGGTTGTGCTCATCGGTCAGCCTCGGAGGGTGCGTGGTGGGCATGCCAATGCTCGGCGACATCCAGTCGTCCGCAGATCCAGACGCGGTCGTGTTTCAGCATGTGATCAAGGACATTCGCCAGCGCCCGCGCCCTTGCCGGCCTGCCGGTAATACGCGGGTGCAGGCCGATCGACATCAGCCCCGGCTTCTCGGCGCCTTCCTGGTAAAGCTGATCGAAAGCCGACTTCAGGTAGCCCTCGAAATCATCGGGCGCCGAAAAGCCGGAGGGCGCCGCGAACTTCCCGTCATTGGCGTCCATCGTGTAGGGCACGACGAGATGGGTCTTGCGCTCGACCTCGACCCAATAAGGCAACTCGTCATTGTAGGCGTCGGAATCGTAGCGGAAGCCGCCCTCCTCGACGATCAGGCGGCGTGTATTCTCGCTCGGCCCGAAACGGCAATACCAGCCGAGCGGCCGCTTGCCGGTCGTACGCTTGATCGAGGCGACCGCGCGCGCGATGCGCTCGCGCTCCTCGTCTTCGCTCAGGCGGAAATGCTCTTCCCAACGCCAGCCGTGACAGCAGAGATCGAAATTCGAGGCGGCGATGGCCTCGGCGACCTGAGGATTGCGTTCCAGCGCGACGGCGCAGCCAAACACCGTTGCCGGCAGCTGGCGTTCCTGGAACAGGTCGAACACCCGCCAGATTCCGACCCGGCTGCCATACTCATACATGGTCTCGAAAGCGAGGTCGCGCTGACCCGCCGGCACCCGCCCGCCCGGGGCTTCGGCAAGGCCAAGTTCGGTACGACCGCTGCCGTCGGGAATGCTGTATTCGGAGCCTTCCTCATAATTGATCGCGAAATTCACGGCGATCCGGGCGTTGCCGGGCCAGCGCGGGTCCGGCCGTTTTCGGCCGTAGCCGACGAAATCGCGGGGGTGCTCGGAACTCGGCCGCCAGACGTGTGTCATGATCCGCCCTCGCCCTTTGCCGGGAGCCGGCCTGCGGCCCGCAACTCATCGATGATCTCGTCGCGATCCTGGTCGATCCGTCCGCCGGTGCGACGGATGGCGCCGGGCGTACGCGACATCACCGGGAAGACATTCTGCATCCGCACCGGGCCGAGATCCTCGTCCGGCACCGAGATCACCGAGTTTCGCGCAATATACTGCTGATCGTCGAAGATTTGCTCGACATCGTAGATCGGCGCAATCGCCGCCTCGACGCGCTCGAAGGTGTCGAGGACTTCCGGCAAATCATGCTTGGCAATCCAGCCCCCGACAATCCGGTCGATCTCCTCGACATGCTTGATGCGGTCGAGATTGGTCTGGAAGCGCGGATCATCCGCGGTGCCCGGACCGCCCGTGAGGTCGAGCACACGCCTGACGATGCTTGGCGTCGCCGCCGACAACGCCACCCAGCGGCCCTCGCGCGTGCGATAGGCATTGCGCGGAGCATTGTTGACCGAACGATTTCCGGTGCGGTTCTGAATCACACCGAGCTGGTCGAAGATGATCGGCTGCGGTCCGAGCAACGCGAAGATCGGCTCGTAAATGGCGAGATCAATATACTGGCCCTTGCCGCTGCCGCCGACGTCGCGCTCGTAAATCGCGAACATCGAGGCGAAGCAGCCGTAGTAGGCCGCGATGCCGTCGGCGAGCCCGAATGGCGGCAAAGTTGGTGGGCCATCAGGCTGACCGGTAATATGCGCGAAGCCGGACATCGCCTCCGCCAGCGTGCCGAAGCCGGCACGGCGGCTGTACGGTCCGGTCTGGCCGAAGCCGGTCACCCTCACCATCACCAGCCGGGGATTGATCTTCGAGAGCACGTCCCAGCCGAGCCCCCAACCCTCCAGCGTGCCGGTTCGGAAATTCTCGACGAGAATATCAGCGTCGATGATCATCGCCTTGAAAATCTCGGCATCCGCGGCGGCCTTCAAATCGAGCGCAATGCAACGCTTGTTGCGCCCTGTGGTCTTCCACCACAGGCCGTGGCCTTCCTTCTTGGCGCCCATGTTACGTAGCGGATCGCCGCTCGGGTGCTCGATCTTGATGACGTCAGCCCCGAAATCGCCCATCAGCGTCGAGATGATCGGTCCCGCGAACAGCGTCGCGCAATCAATGACGCGCAAGCCCTTGAGGGGGCCTTCCGCCGCGGGCATGGCGCTCCTGGTTTTCTCAGGCATGGGACTCCGTCCCTTTGGCGATTCTCAGCACGGCACGGGCCCGGTCGATGAAGGGCCCATCCGCCATGACGCCATCGACCATAAACGCTCCTACGCCGCGCGCGAGCATCTCGTCGGCTTTGGCGACGATGCGCCGCGCATTCTCGATTTCCGACGCACGTGGAAAGAAGACCGCGTTGGCGATGCTGATCTGGCTCGGATGGATGCAGCTCTTGCCCGCAAGACCTAGTGCGCGGCCGGCTTCGGCATCGATCCGGAACCCTTCGCCATCCGACACCCCGACGAATGCTCCGTCATAAGCATCGATGCCGGCTTCGGCGGCGGCAAGCCGAACACCCAGCCGCACCGGAGCCATCGCAAGTGGACTGCGGTCGATCGCCAGCGGTTCGAACAGATCACCGAAGCCGAGCTGCAAACCGATCACCCGCTCATGGGACAATGCGATCTCGGCCACCATCCGGAGGCCGCGGGGCGTTTCGATATTGGCGAGAATACCGACGCGGCGGTCGATTCCATTTTCGCGCTCGAGCCGATCGAGCAGTCGCGCCGTCTCCAGGATGGGTTCGGCCCCCTCGACCTTCGGTAGATTGACGATGTCGAGGCCCGGCAGCACGACCGCCTGAAGGTCGTCGGCGAAAAGCTGCTCGCCCCAGGGATTGACCCGGACGATCGCTAACTTTCCCGACTTTGCACGGTGTTCAAGCGCCTGGGCGACGTAGCCGCGCGCTTCCGCCTTGCGGTCTTCCGCGACGGCATCTTCGAGATCGAACGAGATGGCATCGGCAGCCGATTCCCATGCCTTTTCGAACAGTTCGGGACGGGAACCCGGTACGAAGAGCTTGCTTCGCATCGACGGAGAACGGGTAGCAGACATCGTAACGGCCTACCTATGAGAGCGTGTTATACCCCACCATCCCGCAGGCTCTCTGTTTTTGGGCAAGCGCCTTGCCGGAAAGTAGCGCCATTCCACTCCTAGATTGCCAATTCGACAAATATCATGTTGTTAGAGGGGCATTCCTGCAAGGAATACCCCAGCCACGACCGAAACGTGCAGACCATGGACCTTCGCAAGCTCCGCTATTTTACCGACGTCGTTGAGGCGAAAAGCATCAGTAAAGCGGCTGAAAGCCTTCACGTCGCCCAGCCGGCCTTGAGCAAGAGCATCCAGTCACTCGAGGAAGAACTGGGCGCGCTGCTTCTTCAACGCTCTGCCAAGGGTGTTGCTATGACCGAGGCGGGCGCCAGGCTCTACGAGCACTGCCAAATTGTCTTCAAGCAACTCGACCGCGCCCGACACGACGTGCGCAAGTCGATCGCGCGGCCGTCGGGTGTGGTTGCCGTCGGCTTGCCACACAGCTTGATGACCGTGCTCGCCTTGCCGTTGTTGCAACTCACGACAGCGCGTTATCCCGATGTTCGTCTGGAATTGAAGCAAGATCACACCCACTTGCTCGGAAACGATATCCGGGCGGGAAAGCTGGATTTTGCCGTGATGGCAGAGCCGCGCTCGGCATCGGGCCTGCAATGTCAGCAACTTCTGAAGGAGGAGCTTCTATTTGTCGGACCGGCCTCCGCCGCCACGTGCGATCGCCAGACCCATATCTCCTTTTTGGATGCTTCGGTGCACGAGTTCATCTTGCCGTCGGTCGGAAACGGCCTGCGCCATACCGCAGAGGGACATTTTCGCGCACGTTCCCTGCCGCTCAACGTCAAATATGAAGTCGACGCCATCGCCCTGATCACGCAATGCGTGCAAGCCGGGCTTGGCGTCTCGCTGCTGCCAGGCGGGTGCATTCGCATGGATGCCGATCAGGGCCGTATTCGGGCGATGCCTTTCGCCGAAGGCGGCTGCCACCGTACCATCGTCTTGTGCCATGCCGCGGAAGCTGGCCTGTCTCCGGCGGCGGCCACGGTGATGTTGGTCGTAGAAGAGGCCGCTCGGGAGTTGGTAACTGGCGGTCAGTGGCTGGGAGCCAGGCTGGCTTGAGGGATACTCGCGTTGCAAATGCGATGCATTCGACAGCCCGTGGCAAACCTAGGCCACCGTCCGTGCAGGAGAAGCAACCGCTTTGCGCCAGAAGCGGCCGGTGGCGAATACTTTCGTGGGACTCGGCATAGTGATGCGCTCGCGAAAGAGCGACGCGGAGGGAGGGATGGCGGAGGATCCCGTATGCCCGCACGCCCCATCGGCCGACGTCAACGACCTTGGAACAAAGGATTGCTCGTCGGCCAGAAGAAACCTCTTGAGCCTAAACATGTCTGGTCTATTCGAGTCCGCCTAGAAATCGCGCGGTCAAAGCGCGACCTTGCGATCTTTAACTTAGCAATCGACAGTAAACTTCGCGCCTGTGACCTGGTCAAACTGCGACTGGACGACATTTGTTCGGGAACAAATGTGCGGCGTAGAGCTACTATTGTCCAAAAGAAGACAGGTCGACCAGTTCAGTTCGAGATCACCGAGCAGTCGAGGAATTCAGTTGAAGCTTGGCTACCAACGCTGCGGGCCACCGGTTGCCGATACCTCTTCCCAACTCGAATTCACGCTAGTCCTCACATTTCAACCCGCCAATATGCCCGACTGGTGCATCGGTGGGTTAAAAGCATCGGCTTAGAGTCAGCACCTTACGGCACGCATTCGATGCGCCGCACAAAGGCTGCCCAGATTTATCGGAAGACCGGTAACCTGCGTGCAGTCCAACTTCTCCTCGGTCATACCAAGTTAGATAGCACCGTCCGATATCTCGGAATTGAGGTGGACGACGCCTTGAATATGGCTGAACAGATTGAGCTCTAATCGTCGACCACCGGCTTCTACGCCGGTGGTCACTTTCGCGCCAAAAAGCAGCCGTAAGCCGCTCATGCTGCGAACCGCGTTAGAAAGTGATCGATTTACACGGTCTTGCTTATTGAGCTGAAGCTCAGCTTCCCTGACGATCTTACGGTTCGCGAGTTGGACGCTCCGTGGGACGGGCGTCGGCGCAATATTGGGTCGGTTTGACATGTTATAACATTTGAGAAAATGTCCTAACTTAACCGGCAAAAGCCGGAGCCAAGGGAGGACGGAAATGAAGTCATTCAGGCCAACAAGGCGGACTTTCCTCAAGACGGGCACGGCAGCGGCTGCCCTGATCGGCATAGCGCCCGCGGTGCTTCGGCAGGCTACGGCGCAGGAGGCCGATCTCGCGCCCTACAAGGCGGCCAAGATCGACTGGCAGCAGGTTTCCGGTGAAACCATCACGGTAGCTGTTATCCCGGCGAGCTATTTTGAAAACCTGATCACTGTCGCGCCGCAGTTCAAGGCGCTGACCGGCATCGACGTCCGCTTCGAGAAGATTCCGCCGGCCCAGATCCGGCAGAAGAGCGTCATCGACCTCACCTCGAAGACTGGTACCTATGCCACCCATGCCGCCGACCCCATGTACTATTCGCTCTACGCCGCAAACAAATGGGTCGAGCCGCTCGACAGCTACCTGGCCGACAAATCGCTGACCGATGCCGACTGGTTCAAGTTCGACGATATCATTCCAGCCTGGCGCGCCGCCGACAGCGTCGATGGCAAGCTCTATGGCGTGCCCTATGACGGCGAAGTCACCATCCAAGTCTATCGCAAGGATCTCTACGACGCGAAGGGCCTGAAGCCCGCCGACGATCTGGCGACGTTCGTATCCAACGCCGCCGCGCTGAACACGCCAAACGATCGCGTCTGGGGAACGGCGCTTCGTGGCGTCGCCGGTGCGGGACAGAACATGTACATCTATCCCTCGATCTTCCGTGAGTTCGGCGGGGAATGGTTCAAGGGCGGCAAGCTTACGGTGAACGGCCCCGAAGCCGAACAAGCGTTGACCTGGTACGTCGACCTGATGCGCAAGTCTGCGCCAACAGCCGCAGCCAACTGGAATTGGCCCGATATTGCGGATGCGTTCTCGCAGGGCACGCTCGCAAGCTACATCGACGCGCACTCCTCGGCTTCCGTGATCAACAACCCGGAGAAGTCGAAGGTGATCGGCAAGGTCGCCTATGCCCGCTGGCCCAAAGGCCCCTCGGGCAAGCGCGTGAGTTCGATCTGGAACTGGGGGTTCCCGATCAACGCCGCGCAGACGGAAAAGAAGAAGAAGGCGACCTGGCTATTCATCCAGTGGGCGGCGAGCGCGGAAACCCAGGCACGCACGGCGCATCGTTTCGCTGGACCCACGAAACGCTCGGGCGTCAACCGGACCTCGATCTGGAAGGACTCGGAATACGTCAGACTGATGAACGGCTTCGGCGACAATTTCGTCGAGGCGACGATGGCGACGCTGCAGGGCGACACCGATGTCGACTGGCGTCCGCGGGTGCCGCAATGGCCGGCAATCGGCGACACCATGGCGACCGCCATCCAGTCGGCGCTATCGGGACAGGCCACCGTGAAGGCCGCGCTCGAGGACGCGCAGCGCCGCGTCGAACCAATGATGCGGGGCTGACCTGGTGAAGCCGGCGGCAACGACGGCGGGCATTGCGACCGGGACCGCCTTCGGCGACCTCGGCCGCGTGCTGGCGCAACGCGAGCGCCGGTTCGCAGCCGCGTTGCTGGCACCGGCATTCCTGGCGTTAATGGCAACGACGACGTTTCCGCTGCTATTCCTGATCTGGACCAGCACGTTCCGGATGGACCTCGCGATGCCATTCGCCGACGGCTTCGTCGGACTGGAGAACTACCGCGCGCTGCTGACCGACGACCGGTTCTGGTCGTCGCTGCTGGTCAGTCTTGTCTACACCGGCTCGACCGTCGTGCTGCAGGTTGCGCTGGGATTGGCGCTGGCGCTGTTGGTGATGGACATGAAGCGCGGCCAGGGTTGGTTTCGTATCGTCGCCATCCTGCCGGTCGTGCTCTCGCCCGCGATAGTCGGCATGATCTGGCGCACCTTCATGCTGGCGCCTGAATTCGGCATCGTCGATTACCTCGCCATCAATGCCGGCATCGGCAGCAAGAACTGGCTCGGCGATCCCCTGCTCGCGATGATCTCGGTGATCGTGATCCACACCTGGCAGTGGACGCCCTTTGCATTCATGGTGCTGCTGGCGAGCCTTGCGTCGCTGCCGGAGGATATCTACGAGGCTGCGCGGCTGGATCGCGCGAGCGCTTGGCAACGCTTCCGACGCATTACGCTCCCCCTGCTCCGTCCCGCCATCGTCATGGTCGTGATCATGCGGACCATGGTGGCGTTGACGGCGTTCGCCGCGATCTTCACGGTGACCGGCGGTGGACCCGGTACCGCAACGGAGATTCTGAACCTCTATGCCTACCGAAAGTCCTTTACTGAATTGTCGATCGGTTACGGTTCCGCGCTCGCCGTCGCGCTGCTGATTGTCACCTTGCTGATCTCCGGTGTCCTGTTCGCACTGCGGAGGGCAAAATGACGGCAAAACGCTTCCGCTTCATCGCGACGATGATCATCACGCTGATCTTTCTGCTGGCATGGGTTTTTCCCATTGTCTGGAGCGTGCTGAACTCCCTCAAGACTGATCAGGACGTATTGGCCTATCCGCCGAAGCTGATCTTCCGGCCGACGCTTGAGCCGTATCGCGACGTACTGTTCGGTTCGGGGTCGATCCTGCCGAACCTCATCTCCAGCTTCGTCATCTCGATCGGAACCACCGTCATCACCATGCTGATGGCGGTGCCGGCCGCCTATGCACTGGCGCGCTTGCGATTTCGCGGCAAGAAGTTCGCCGGCTTCTATGTGCTCGCCACCCAGATGCTGCCGCCGGTCGGCATCATCATCCCCTACTTCCTGATCCTGCGGAACATCGGCTGGATCGACACCTATCAGGGCATCATCCTGATCTATTTGTCCTTCTCGCTGCCGTTCGCGATCTGGCTCCTCGTGTCCTATTTTGAGGACATCCCCTTTGAAATGGAGGAAGCGGCCTATCTCGACGGCGCCAGCCGGATGCGCACGCTATGGCGGATCATCATCCCGCAGGTGCGCGGCGGCATTGCCGTTACCATCGTATTCGTATTCCTCAATGCCTGGAACGAATTCCTGTTCGCGGTCGTGCTGAGCGGCAACACGGTGCGGCCTGTGACGGTAGCCATGTTCAATTTCGTATCGGTCGAGCAGACGCAGTGGGCGAAGCTCGCGGCGGTCTCGGTCCTGGCGATGCTGCCCGTGGTCATCCTCGGCGTTATCGCCCAGAAGAACATCGTCAAGGGGCTCACGGTCGGCGCCGTCAAAGGTGGAGGCCGCCGATGACCGGTCGAGGCCAGGTGCGTTTCGAAGATATCGTCAAGATGCACGGTGAGTTCAGCGCGCTCAAAGGCGTGAGCTTCGAAATCGAGCCTGGCGAGTTCTTTGCGCTGCTGGGTCCCTCCGGCTCGGGCAAAAGCACGACGCTGCGGATCCTGGCGGGCCTGGACGCGCCGACCTCGGGCCGCGTGTTCATCGACGGCCGGGACATAACGGCGACCGATGCGCGCGACCGCGACATCGCCATGGTGTTCCAGAGCTACGCGCTCTACCCACACATGACCGTGTACGAAAATATCGCCTTTCCGCTGGAAATGGCCAAGCTCCCGACGACCGAGGTAGATCTCGCGGTGAAGGACGCCGCGCGCAAGGTTAAGATCGAGCATCTGCTCGATCGCAAGCCGGGCCAGTTGTCGGGCGGCCAGCAGCAGCGCTGTGCGCTGGCCCGCGCCATCGTTCGCAAGGCGCGCCTGTTCCTGCTAGATGAACCCCTCTCCAACCTCGACGCCAAACTGCGCATGGAAACGCGCGCCGAGCTGAAGAAGCTGCAGCGTTCGCTTGGCGTCACCGCCGTGTACGTGACCCATGATCAGGAAGAAGCCATGACGCTGGCCGATCGCATGGCGGTGTTCATGGCCGGCGAAATCCAGCAGGTCGGCCGCCCGGCCGAAATATTCGCAAAACCCAATTCGATCGATGTCGCCGCCTTCATCGGCAGCCCGCCGATGAACCTGCTGCCGGCGCGATTTGCCGACGGAGATGTCATCATCGCTGGTCACCGGCTGAAGACGACGATGCAGGCCGCCGGCGAGCGTGACGTTGTCGTTGGCATTCGTCCCGGCGCGCTCCGGCTCGCACCGGATGGGCTCGAAGCCCGGGTCGAGTTGATCGAAGATCTCGGCGACACCAAGGTACTCGATCTCGATTGCGCCGGCACCGCGATGCGGATTCGCGTCGACGACGAGAGTGTCCCGCCCGAAGGCGCCGTGATCTCGATCACCGCGCGCCAGCAAGACATCCATCTGTTCGACCCGGCCACGAGAAGGCGATTGTAAAATGCCCGCGCGCACACGCAAGAAGGCCGAAACGATCAACGATGCGGGGCCAGCCGTGACGGCCAGTTCCCTGCCACTTCACATTCAGGTCCGCGAGACGATCCGCCGCCAGGTCAAGGACGGTGAACTGATCGACAAGACCGGCCGCCTGATGACCGAAGCCGAACTCGGGCGGCATTTCGGGGTCAGCCGCATCACCATCCGCAACGCCATCTCGCCGCTGGT
Source organism: uncultured Alphaproteobacteria bacterium (assembly GCA_963742665.1). Classification (GTDB taxonomy): domain Bacteria; phylum Pseudomonadota; class Alphaproteobacteria; order Rhizobiales; family Xanthobacteraceae; genus Bradyrhizobium. Next base: position 12,595 of record CAVUNH010000016.1, on the reverse strand, counting down.
GGACGAAGGTATGTTCGCCCGAGCCCGGGGCCGCGGCACCTTCCTTCGCTCCAACCAGCCGGAAAACTGGGTCGGTAAGCTGATGGGCTTTTCGGAGACCATCCGCGACGCCGGCTATCAGGCGGGCGCGAAGGTACTTCAACAAGGCATGACCAATCGCCACGATGCCGGCGTCCGCGATCAATTGAAAGAACGCGCGGTGTGGCAACTCAAGCGCCTGCGCCTGGCCGACCATATCCCCATCGCCATCGAGCACGCGTTCTATCCGCCGGATATCGGGCTGGAACTCGAGAAGCGCGACCTGACTTCGATCATCATGTACTGCGTTTTCGAGGACGAACTCGGGCACGCGATTAAGGAAGCGAACCAGACGATCGGCGCGTCGCTTGCCGACACGACCAGCGCCAAGCTGCTCGGGGTCAAGGTCGGCAGCCCGCTGCTGTCAATGGAACGTCTGACACTGAGCAAGGACGAACGCCCGCTCGAATTACTGCGCTCGGTCTACCTGCCGGATTATTTCCGCCTCAGCATCAATCTGACGAGGCGTCATGCCTAAGCGTTCTGTCCCGTCGCTCTTCACGAAGGATCAATAACCATGGCAAATGGTAATACATCAGACAGCCCCAATATCCTGATCATCCTCAACGATGACATGGGATTTTCCGATATCGGCTGTTACGGGGGCGAAATCCAGACCCCCAATCTAGATCGACTGGCGGCCAATGGCCTACGGTATTCGCAATTTTACAACACCGCCCGCTGCAGCCCGTCGCGCGCCTCGCTGCTGACTGGCCTGCACCCGCATCAAACCGGGATCGGCATCCTTACCTACAGCAACGGACCCGAGGGCTACGCCGGCAATCTGAACAAGAGCTGCGTCACCGTTGCCGAGGTTCTGAAGCAGAACAAGTACAAGACCTATCTCAGCGGCAAATGGCACATTTCTTCCAGCCTGACCGAACCAACCGATGCCTGGCCCCTGCAGCGCGGTTTCGATTACTTCTTCGGCACCATCATCGGCGCCGGCAGCTTCTATCATCCGAATACGCTAACCCGCGGCAACGACAATATCGAGCACGAGGCCGAGAACGACCCATCGTTCTTCTACACGGATGCCATCAGCGATCAGGCAGTCGCCTATATCCGCCAGCACAAACAGACCAACCCCGACACGCCGTTCTTTCAATATGTCGCCTACACGGCGCCCCACTGGCCGCTGCATGCCCACGACGAGGACATTGCCAAATACAAGGGCAGGTTCGACGCCGGCTGGGACAAACTGCGTGAGCAACGGCTGAAACGCCTGGTCGATGACGGCATCATTCATCCGAACTGGCAATTAACCGATCGCGATCCGACCCAGCCACCGTGGACAGAGGCCGAGCACCGCGAATGGACTTTGCGCTGCATGGAGGTGTATGCCGCGCAAATCGACCGCATGGACCAGGGCATCGGCCGCATCGTCACTGCCCTGAAAGAGACCGGCCAGCTCGACAATACCTTGCTGATTTTCCTGTCGGACAATGGTGCCTGTGCCGAAGACATTCCCCAAGGCGTTACCGCTAAAGAGCTCGTCGATCAGTTGATGATCGCCAAAGCCAAGACCCGCAAGGGTGAGCCGGTCCGCCTCGGCAACGACCCTTCGCTGATGCCCGGTGGCGAGGACAGCTATCAGAGCTATGGTACCGCGTGGGCCAATCTGTCGAATACGCCGTTCCGGCTCTACAAGCACTGGATCCACGAAGGCGGGATCGCGACGCCGTTCATCGTGCACTGGCCGCGTGGTATCAAGGAGAAAGGCGGCCTGCGCCACAATCCGAGCCAGTTGCCCGATATCATGGCGACCATCGTCGATGTGACCGGCGCGACCTACCCTAGGGAATACAACGGTAACACCATTCAGCCCTGTGAGGGCGAAAGCCTGGTGCCATCGTTCGCGTCAGCCTATGGCGGTCGTGGTCCGCTGTTCTGGGAGCACGAGGGGAACGCCGCGGTCCGGATCGGAAAATGGAAACTGGTGCGCAAATATCCCGGGCCGTGGGAACTCTATGACATGGAGACCGACCGCACCGAGATGCACGACCTCGCCGCGCAACATCCGGATCGCGTCCGCGACATGACCGAGCAGTATCAGGCTTGGGCCAAGCGTTGCGGCGTAATCCCGCGTGAAAAGATTCTGGAATTGATGAAGGCGGAAGGCGGGACGGCCTTCTGGGAGGAAGAGAAGCAGAAATAGCAGGTGAAGTTCGAAACCAAGCAACGGACCCGCGATCCGCATCGCTGGACGCTGGAATGAGCAACAGCAACCCCGGTTGCTGCGCACAGGGACGTGCCGACTATCCGTCCGTGGCAACGGGCACCGTTGCGACTACGTGCGGGGGTCGAACCAAACCCAACCGTCATCCCTCGCCGCTGGAGCCCTCCAATCGGCGGCACTTTCCTGATGGGATCGGAAGACCGTCGGTTTCCCGATGACGGCGAAGGTCCGGTCCGGGAGGTCACCGTCAGCGAGTTTGCCATTGCGTGCTTTGCAGTCAGCAACCTGCAGTTCGGCGATTTCGTCCGCGCCACCGCACCACCGATGCGGAACGATATGGCTGGAGCTTTGTTTTCGCTGGTCTCCTGCCCTATCCGCTCAAGCGCGAAATCAGCAGCCGAGTTCCCGATACGCCGTGGTGGATCCCGGTGCCGCACGCTTATTGGGCCCAGCCGGAGGGACCGTCGAGCACGATCCTCGATCGGCTCAATCATCCTGTGGCGCATGCCTCTTGAAACGCCAGCGCCTACTGCCAATGGTCAGGGACACGCCTGCCGACTGAAGCCGAGTGGGAGATGGCCGCGCGCGGCGGGATAAAGCAGGCCATCTATCCCTGGGGCGATGAATTGACCCCTGCGGGTAAACACCGCTGCAATATCTGGCAAGGTGACTTTCCCGATCACAACACAGCTGTCGATGGCTACGCTGGTACGGCGCCGGTTCACGCCTTTCCAGCCAATGGTTACGACCTCCACAATGCCGTCGGCAACGTCTGGGAATGGTGCGAGGATTATTTCGCACCCCGGTATCACCGCCTGACCGCGTCATACAATCCACGGCACGATGAACGAACGCCCAATCGCTCGCTGCGCGGTGGCTCGTTCCTCTGCCACGAGTCCTATTGCAACCGCTACCGCGTTGCGGCCCGCAGCTCTAACACGCCTGACAGTTCGGCCAGAAATATCGGCTTTCGTGTCGTTGGGCTCGTTGGCGGAAAGCACCGCAACCTGTGCGCACACCGCCCTCTAATTATTGAAAGAACGAAACTCTCGGTCCAGTCCATCATGGGAAGTTTGAGCTAGGTCCAGCCAGCGGGAGCTATCCAAATCCAACATCAGCACTCAAACGGCTGCTTTGCGCCAGAAGCGGTCGTACCGCCAAGGACGCTCGGGTATTGGCCTAGCCCAACCGCAGCGCGACGTGCTTTGATGAGCTACGCTGAATTTCAGATTTTAGACGTTTTTTGACCGGAGCGCGGGCGGAACGGCTACTGGCGGCTATCGTCAGCAGTTGCAGTGTTCCTGAATGGCTCAACGCCGTTCAGAGGCCGAGCCCACGTCATGGGCTGGAAACGTGACGAATTCATTGCAAGCACCTGAGGCACAGATGACAAAAATGATTGCTGAACTGATCGAACAACGATTTGGTCTTCCAAGCACAGCGGGACACGATACCCCCGCGGAGGGTGAGCTGACGGCGATCCTCAGCCACCGAACCCACCGCCGCTATACCGACATGCCGATTTCCGAAGACTTGATGCAGCAAGTACTCGCCGCCGGCTTGTCGGCGCCGGCAAAATCGGATCTGCAGCAAGTGGCTATCCTTCGCGTAGAGAGCCCCCGGCATCCGCCGGGCGGTTGCCGAGTTGCTGCCGGCCATGACGTGGGTCGCCCAGGCGGCGCGGTTTTTGGTGGTATGCGGCAATTCGCGCCGCATCCGGCGTGTCTGCGAACTGCGCGGCATCCCGTTCGCGAACGACCACCTCGATGCTTTCCTGAATGCCGCGAGCGACGCCGCCATGGTGCTGCAAAATCTGATCCGCGCGGCAAGCGCGGCAGGACTTGGCGCATGTCCTATCAGCGTGATCCGCAATCATGCAACGCGCATTGCCGAACTGCTGGCGCTCCCCGATCACGTATTTCCGCTGGCGGGCCTTTGCCTCGGCTGGCCGTCACGCGAGGGATTTGTCAGCATGCGCCTGCCCATGGCGCTCACGGTTCATGTCGACCGCTACGACGATACCAACCTCGAAGCGGAGATCGATGGCTACGACCGCCGCCGCGATGCCCGCCACGGCGTTTTCCCAAGCGGTCTCGCACCAGGTCGAGCGTTTCGGCAAACCATCGCTCTATGGCTGGTCGCAGGACAAGGCCCGGCAGGTCTCGGTGCCCGAACGGCAGGATTTTGGCGCCTTCGTTCGCCGTCAGGGTTTCAAGCTGGATTAGCGAATGACGGAGTGACCGATGATCGAGTGGGGGATTGCTCCCCGCCGGCCAATTATTTCATAATGCCGGAGAGCCAGAAGCAAACGCGGCAGACATGACGGAGGGAGCGAATGGCCTATACCCTTGAACAATTGAGCGCCGACATCCGCAGAAACTCTTAGTCGAACTCCGGGGTGACCGGTAAGCAGCACGTGTGCAAACTCGTGTCGAAGGCGCTGCTCGACCAAGAATTCATCGCCAGGCACCTGACCGCCGAGCAGTGCCAACCGCGTAAGGTGTTGTACGAGGACCCGGAGCTCGGCTTCTGCGTTTGCGGGCATGTTTACGAGAAAGCCGCTCACGGCTCGCCGCACGATCACGGTTCCAGCTGGGCCATCTATGGCCTGGCGGTCGGCGATACCGAGATGACCGACTGGCGCGTTGTCAGGAAGGGCGAGGGTGACGAGCCGACCTTGGTCGAACCGGCCAAGACCTATGTCCTGAAACCGGGCGACAGCCACTTCTATGATGTGGGTGTGATCCACTCACCGAGGCGAGATGGGCTCACCAAGCTGGTTCGTGTCGAGGGCAGGAGAATCTCGATCACGTGCAGCGCTCGAACATCAAGGCGGCCTCAATGCCGGATAGCAAGATCAAACGGCTCGATGCGCGGGCCTTGAAGGCCCAACTTCACGACGGCGGCGAGTTGGCCCTGCTCGACGCGCGCGAGGAATGGCCGTTCGGCAAGCGCCACCTTCTGATCGCATCGTGCATTCCGCTCAGCCGGCTGGAGCTCATGGTCGACGATCTCGTGCCGCGGCGCAGTACACGCGTCGTCTGGTGCGATGACGGCGAGGGATTGGCGGCGCGCGCGGCGGAACGGATGTCCGCGCTCGGCTATGACGACGTCGCCTGGCTCGACGGCGGCATAGCCGTATGGGAGGCGGCCGGCTTCCGCGTCTATAGCGGCGTGCACGTACCCAGCAAAGCCTTTGCCGAAGTTGTCGAGCACGAGGCGGGTACGCCCTGGATCTCCGTTGAGGATCTGCAAGCGTTGATCGATCGCAAGGCCGATATCGCGATCTACGACAGCCGCTCGTTCGAGGAGTATCACAACAACAGCATTCCGACCGCGATCAACGTTCCCGGCGCGGAGCTGGTCTATCGCTTCGCCGATCTCATGCCGTCGCTCGATACCACGGTCATCGTCAATTGCGGCGGTCGCACGCGCAGCGCATCATCGGGGCGCAATCGCTGATTAACGCCGGCGTGCGCAACAAAGTCGTTTCCCTGAAGGACGGCACCATGGCCTGGCACCTCGCGGGCCTCGAAGTGGTGCATGGGGCGACGCGAAAGCCGCCCGACGTCAGTGCGCAGGGACTGCAGTCCGCGGGTGAGGCCGCTGTACGGGTTGCGGCGCGCTGCGGCATCGCGCGTATCGACAAGGGTACGCTCAATTCATGGCGCGCCGAGGCAGCCCGGCGCAGTCTGTACGTCCTGGACGTGCGCTCGCCCGAGGAATACGAGGCCGGCCATTTGCGCGGTGCACGCTCGGCGCCTGGCGGCCAGCTTGTACAGGAAACCAACTGGCGGGTCTGCGCCATTTGGGGCGCCCGCGTCGTGCTTGTCGACGACAACGGCGTCCGCAACAATGACTGCGTCGTGGCTGAAACAAATGGGGTGGACGGACATTGCGGTTCTGGCCGCCGGCCCAACCAATGGCGACAGGGAAACCGGACCGCATGTGCCGCGTGTTCTTGGTCTCGAAGCGGCCTCGGCGCCGCATATCGATGCGTTGGATTTGCGCGATCGATTGGCGGCAGGCAAGGGGACGGTCATTGATCTCAACCTGAGCACGCGCTACGCGGTGGGCCATATTCCGGTGCCTGGTTTGCGATCCGGTCGCGCCTCGGCGCGGCACTGGCGACGCTCCCCTCCCGTCAGGCGATTGTGCTGACGTCGCCCGATGGCGCGCTTGCGGCCCTGGCGGCAGTTGAGTTGCAGGCTGTCGCCTCTGTACCGGTGATGACACTTGCTGGTGGCACGCAGGCCTGGGTTCGGGCGAGATTGCCTCTCGAGACAGGGACAACCCGAATGACGGACCAGGCCGACGATGTGCTTCTCACCACGCGAGCGCGGCCAGAACCGCGAGGACGCGATGCGCGAATACCTGACCTGGGAGATCAATCTGGTCAACGATATGGCAGAGGACGACGACCACCGCTTCCGCATCATCGCATGAACCGAAGCTGTCCCAGGCACTATCGCTCGGGCAAATTGAAAGCCCGGCATCGCCGGGCTTTTTTGTTGAATTTATTAGCAACTATTACGCCGCCCCTTTTGCGTGGTTTTCGCGCACCAGGCGCTTCAGCAGCCCTTCGGAACTGCTGATCGTTTTGACTAACATCGGTATCAGGCGAAAAGCAGAAGTGAACCGCCGCGAATGGCACTTAGCCACATCCACTAATCGCTCGTGGTTCGAATGTTATGGAACGGCTTTAGCGAACTACTCGTCCAACAACTCAAAGAAGTCGCCTATTCGTTCGAACGGCCTCCCATTGCGATTGCCGATATAGATCACGCGATCGCCATCGCGCTCCAGCGACTTCGCTCTCGACTTGCGAAGCCGACCAGGAAGGAACGTCGCCGCAACAGCCTCGGGGCCGACGTCGAGCCTCATAATACCGCGCCGCTTGCAATCGAGCCGGAGCCGAGCCGCCGCGAAAAACTCGCGCGCGGCCGGCGGCAGCCTGCCGAAACGACGTGCGGTTTCATCCTCCAAATCCTCCAGATCATCCTCGGTTCGGCATCTGGCAATTCGGCCATAGATCTCCAAGCGAACAGCGTCCGACTGTACGTAGCCCGTGGGCAGCATATCGGCGATCGGCAGGTTCAAATCGGGCACCCACAGATCGGCGCTGCCGTCGGCGCCCTTCTCCGTAGCCCGCTTGAGAAGGTGGCTATAGAGCATTGGCCCAAACACCTGCAGATGGCCAGACTGCTGTTCGGAGAAGAGGTCTCCGGCGCCTCGAAGATCCAGATCACGCTCGCTGATGGCAAAGCCGGCGCCGGGCTTGCTAAACTCTTCCAGCACGGCCAAACGCTTCTCGGATTTTTCGGAGTTCAATTCGCTCAACAAATACGCAAAAGCACGCGTGCCGCCTCGCCCGACGCGCCCCCTTAGCTGATGAAGCTGCGACAGACCAAACTTCTCCGGCCAGCAAACGACGATGGTGTTCGCTCGGGGAATATCGAGGCCGCTCTCCACGATATTGGTCGCCAGGAGCACGTCCACTTCACCTTCGACGAAGCTCATCATTCGATCGTCGATATCTTCGGCAGGCAGTCGACCATGGAGACTTACGAAGCGAAGGTCCGGAGCCGTCAACTTCACCCTCGCCAGCATTGGCTCCAAATCCTGGATACGGGGGCAAATCAGGAAGCTCTGCCCGTGGCGTCTCTGTTCACGCAGTAAAGCCGCGGCGATCGCAGCGTCCGATAGCAGAGAAGCAACCTTGGTGGCAGTCGGCAGCCGATGAACCGGCGGCGTAGCAATAACGCTTATGTCCCCTAAATCCTGCAAGACCTGCCGCGAGGGTGCGCGGTATTGGCGTCGCGCTCATCCAAAGGGCATGAACGCCTTTCACCAGGCCCGAAAGTTTCGCCTTTTCTGCAGCACCAAAGTGCTGCTCCTCGTCAATGATCACGAGGCCGAGGTCGTCAAACTTCACGTCAGTTGAGGCGAGAGCTTGTGTGCCGACAACAACCTTCAATTTGCCGTGGCGAAGCTTATCTTTCGTATCTTTAATCTCAGGTGACGACGAAGCCCGCGGACAAGTTCGCTATTTCAATTCCGAACGGGCCGAACCGCTTGCGAAATGTCTCAACGTGCTGCCTCGCCAAGATGGTCGTCGGAACCGCAACAGCGACCTGCTTTCCCGAAAATGCGACAGCCGCCGCCGCCCGCAACGCGACCTCAGTCTTGCCGAAGCCAACGTCACCGCAAACCACTCGGTCCATCGGGTGACCGGACGCCAGGTCTTCCAGGACGTCCCTGATTGCTTTTGCCTGATCGACCGTCGCGAAATAAGGAAAACGCGCGACGAACCGTTCGTATGCAGGTCCGGGAGCGATCAACTTGGGGGCGCGCCGGCGCTTTCGTTGGGCGATATGCCTGGAAAGTGCCTTGGCCGCCACTTCGATTTCCTGCTCGGCTTCGCCGCGCCTATTCCACCATGTGCTCCCGTCGGCCTTGTCTAAAGTGACCTTGCCGAACTCCGCAGCATAAGGCCAAATCATGGCGAGCTCAGCAGGTGGAACGAGAGCGGCATCATCCCCGGCAAATTCGAGCCTTATCAATTCGCGACTAACACCGTTTTCCATCTCGAGGGTCTGCAAACGATCCAGCAGGGCAAGTCCGCGCTGAAGATGAACGACGACCGTACCGCGCTCCGGAACATCCGGATGATCGAAGGCTGCCGTCCAGGCTTTGGCCATTGCTCGCGGATGATGGGCACGGCTACCGAGCACATCAGAAGCGGTTACGACCGAAATAGGTTTTTTGCCGAAAGCGACGAAGCCGGCGTCGAAGTCGGCCAACAGCGCATTGTTGCAACTCCTTGCCGCTGCCGCTTCGTCCCAATTGGCGTAACGCTCCGCCTGATTCCACTCATGCGCTCCAAAGCGCGCAAGTCGTCTTTGACGGCGGCGACGAGAAGTAAACGGGACCCGGTCCGTTGCGCCTTGGCGACGAACGCGCGAAGTGCCTTCCTCGGCGTCGCGACCTTCGAGAAGTCGGGAGTGGCCGCGAAGGGCGCTTTTTGAGGCAGCACACTCATGCGCTTCTTCAACCTCTTCCACTCTCCGCGTCCAGATACTCGCGTTCGGAATCCCTGCGACCGGCCGCCTCCTCGATCGTGCTAGAGCCGAGCTGTCGGCATGAGCTGAAACTGTGCATCCGCGATCCATCGTGCTCGATCGAATAGTCCGGAAAGGTCGCGCGCTGGCTCCGGTTGCCCAACAACGCAAGCCGTTCGAACATCGGATCAACAATCAGTTCATTGAGGTCAGAGAGGACGTCATGCTCGTTCGGGTCGACCACAACGATTCGATGGATCGCATCGCCGGAATGTTCAATTCGGTACGGCCCGAGAGCGCCGGCCGGGAAGATCTCGAACGTCTTGCCGTGAAAGAGGGCCGTGCCCGGATATTCAGCCTCTTTGCATAGAGAGATCGTACCCCAATCCCTCCAAGCGGTTTTGCACGTCCAGCTCGCCATACGGCGCGTCCACCTTGAGACATAGGCTGATGCGCAACCAACTCGTCGGCAAAGGTAGCCGCTCCCATGATCGCTTCGGCCGTCGAAATGCAGAAGATAGGATTTTTGCTTCTCGTAAGGCGTCGGAGCACCGAGCTCCGTCTGCCGGCGATCTCTCGCGATGGTTCCAGTCCATCGAATGGCAGCGTGTTCAATCTGGGAAATACAAGAATTTCGATCGAAGGATCGACTGCATGGACAATGCTTCCCAGCCGTTCCGCCCTGTTCTCGTCTTGAGCGAGAAATACGACCCCGTCCCTGCCGGATTTCTTCCACTGCTCGTGAAGATGAAGCGCCAACATGGCGAGTGGCGAGGAACTTGAGATCGCCAAGCGCGCTGGTCTCTTACTTTTCTCGGCCGCACCGCCAGCGCGGACCTTCTTGCTTTTCGTCACGGGACTTCCACTGTCGTTTCGACACACCTAGGTGCTGCGGAGACTCGCCCGCAAAATACAAGTTATCCGGCTTCCTCGAATCCGCCCTTAGCCTTCGAAGCAGAATGATCTCTCGGTCGCGTTCAGTGCTTCCTGCGTGCGTGCGCAGCTCAAATTTTTTCCGTCAGCCAAGCAGCCGCTGAACCGGCGGAGCCGACGCTAGGTTCCCACGACCATGCGCAGGGGTCCCCCTACTCTAGCGGTTTCTTTCGGGTGAGAGGTATTCTGTCCTGAGGGACTGATAAAATAATTTGGCCGCTTTCCTTATCAGTGGCCCGACAAGAACTGCCCGGTTTTGTGTAATTCCTTATCAGTCACACGATCATTCCATAACAGCTCATTCCACGAACGGCAGCCTTGACCAGAACCGGCCGCTCCGAGAAATAAGCTTTTGACCCGAAGCGCGCATCGGCTGCGCCGCTTGGAGAAAGAATAGATTGGGGCGCAAGTTTCCGATTCAGCAGGGGAATGATGGTTCGGTAAATCAGATTTCGCAGTCGGCTGAACCCAAAGCCTTAAGCAAGCCACCAAACGCGCTTAGCCGGCAAGGTTCGGTGTTGCCGGCAGCCTTTCGCCGTTCGGAAGTTGTGGTTCGCTTGACATCGACTTTCTTTGGCTTCGACTTCGGATCGTCGGCGGTGGTGGCCTTCTTCGGCTTGGGATCGTGCCGATGGGGGTTGATCACCCTCGGCGGCTCCGACGGACCGACACTGGTGCCTTCCGGCAGAGAATTGCGTACGTCGACGAGAGCAGGCTGCGCTGGCGTCTCGTTGCTCGCAACGGCCACTTCAAGTCGATCGCCCTTTTCAAGTCGATCAGCCTCGGCCACACCGCGCGGCTCGGAAATGCTTGCGGCTATCTCGGCAACGGGCCGGACAGGCACTGCTGCACTCCGCGCTGGGGCTTTGAGTTCCATTGCCGCAAGCACTCCCACACCCAATGGGATGAGGAGGCCCAACAACATCATTCTCAGCATGATGCCTCCGGCTTGAATTGGCGCCGGTTAGAATTCTCCGATCTAATGAGGCAACTTGGCGGCGGCCGACCTGACAACGCACCCCACGTGCAGAGCGTTTGCCAACAGGGTTAACAGCCGCTCCAGAAATTCCACATTGTCGCGGAACAGGTTTTGGTCAGGCTTTGTCGTAGGTCATATAGATCATCTTGAAGTCCTTGTGCCAAATCCGCCCTTCCGCCATCCGCTTCCAACTCCTTGCGGAAGTTCCGAAGATGTAGGAGTTCGATCCCTGCGGTCCGCCCCAGCTCCCCCCGCACCAGTAGCGGAACTCGAGAGGTCAGAACTCGTTCAGAATATACAGGCTCACCAGCGGAGGTTCGTCATGCCAGTCTCCGAGATGAAGGATCACGTTTATAAGATCCTAGAACTCGTAGGATCTTCCGAGAAAAGTATCGAGGATGCCATTCAAAATGCCATCACCCGCGCATCAAAGACCATTCGCGAAATGAAATGGTCTGAAGTCGTGCAAACCAGAGGCCATATCGAAAAAGACACCGTCCGACATTATCAAGTCACTTTGCGAGTTGGATTTACACTAGAGGAATAGTTCTAGCGGGGAAGCAGAAGTCGGTCTCAGATCGTTAAGCCGGCACCGGGCGGGATTGTCCCTGTCGTTCTCGCATTGGATTCCGACGCCGAGGGAGTGTGTCGGCTTCGCGCCCACCAGAGCGACGGCCACTGGGTCGGTCTCGCGCCTGTCACTATCCCTCCGGCCCGGCACATGCTGGCCGCATCCTAAAAGGATCATCCCATGCTGACCGCGGGCTTGGCCCCCCTAGACGAGACCATCACGATCGCGGAGCTCACCCGCGATCCCTATCCGATCTACAGGCGCCTCAGACGCGAAGCCCCCGTATTGCGGGTCAAATCCGTAGGCCGCACTTTCCTCACAAAGGCGGCCGATACCAAATACGTGAAGGACAATGCGACGCTGTTCAGCTCCGACGACCCGAACACGCCCATGAAGCGCGCCTTTCTTGCTCATACGCTGATGCGCAAGGACCACGACGAGCACCGGATCGAACGCATGGCGATGATGCCGGCCCTGATGCCGAAGACGATCAAATCCGTTTGGGCGCCCCTGTATGCGAAACTGGCCGCCACGTATCTCGACAGGTTGCCACGCGGTGAGGTGGTCGATCTCTTTCCCGCTCTCGCAGGACCGCTTGCCGCGCGGATTCTTGGCGCATGTGATGGGTGTTGTGGACGCGAGCGATGAGGACATGCAACGATGGTCGCAGACGCTGATCGATGGCGCCGGCAATTTTGGCTGGACGCCGGGGCCTTTCGATGCGACCGATATCGCTAATGCGGAAATGGACGAATGTTCTCCGCGCCAATGCCGATCGCGTGCGGGCCGAACCG
>CAVUNH010000015.1:0-209743 GCA_963742665.1 uncultured Alphaproteobacteria bacterium | reverse complement strand
TTGTTGGAGCAACGTGGGCCCCGGCTCTGCGAAGCAGCGTGAAGAACGCTGCACCGCGTCCGGGACACGAAAACCTACTTCCTGACGCAGATCACGCGCACGACGGATGCCTTGGCATCCGCTGATCCGCCGGCGGCATTGACGCCATTGGCCTTGAGAAAGTCGCGGACCGTGTCTGGCACTCACCAGCACCGCCTGCGCGGCGGGTGCGGTATTCGCGGGCCCTGCGACCAGCACCGGTTTCAACAGCGCGATGCCGGCGAACTTGCCGTCGCCGTCGAGCGCGGCCGCACCGGAAAATCCGAGCGCCGGCGGCGGCGACAACGCGACATCGCTGCCGCCGCCAAGCTGCGCGACCGCGGCCTTGACGCTGCTGACAATGGAGCCGCCGCCCTGGCTTTGCGGATCGGCGATGCCGGTGAGATCGAGCGCGGTCTTCGAAGCCGCATTAGCGAGGCTGAGCGGCCTCAGGCCGCGCGCGAATAGATCCGCAGCAGCGCGAGATCATGGTCCTTGTCCTCGGCGATCCGATCGGCATTGCCGAAGCCGGCAATCGCGATCGCAATGCAGCCATCGGTGATCTGGCGGTCGGCGATGATAGCGCCGTCCTCGCTGACGACGATTTCGGTGCCGTATTCCACGGTCTTGCGTGGCGGCGGCCCGCGACCTGCGCGCCTGATGGGAACGCGTTGAACGCGCTCGACATCGCGATCACCACCGGCTCGACCGTGTTCTCCATGGCCTGGTCGTAGAGGATGGTGAGGATGCGGACCTCGTCGCCTTTGAACGTGCCGCGCAAATAGAATTTTTTCAGACCCTGCAGCCCGGACAGCACGAAGAAATCCGGCTTCACCACCGTGTAATCGATGTTTTCCGCCCGGCTTCCTTCTTTTCCTTCTCGGCGAGTTTCGCGGTGGTCGGCCCCGCTTCCTTGCGCCGCGCCAGTTGAATCTGGACCGTTCCGGTCGGCGAGATCCATTGGCGCCGCTGGCGTCGCTCGATTGCTGCGGCACCAGTTTGGTCGGGATGCCGAGCCGCGCGCCGGTGCCGGTATCGGTCACGATCTTCCAGCCGACACTTTCCTGCCGTCTCTTCGCGGTGTCGGCGAGCACGCCGCGTTCCTGCGGATTGAGCACGCCGGTCGGCTTGCCGCCGCGCCCTTTCTGGAATTCCTTGATCGCCTTGACCATGCGCTCGCTGACGTCGCCGGTGATCGCGCCGTTGTACTGGCCGACCCAGGCGAGGTCGGACTGCAACGCCAGCCGCTCGGCCTGCGCCATCGCGTTCGCCGTGTCCTCCGGCTTCTGCAAAGCGGGGCGAATCGGGATCGTGACCGGTTTGGGCCTGGCGCCGGCCGTGGACGGCGGTGTCGTCATCTGCGCCTGCGCGGATGTCCCCCAAAATGCTGCCGCCATCATCAATGTTGCTGAAAGCACCGATCTCATGACAAATCCCGGGACAGGAGACGAGGGAATGGGGGAGCGATCATTGACGTCCGGCCAATTAAGCACATCTGCTTGGTCGGCAACAACTGCGCCCCGGTTCAGGGAACTGGCTAAGGGAATGACCCGACCATGCTGACCGCCGAAGAACTCGAACGCTACGCCCGCCATATCGTGCTGCGCGATGTCGGCGGCCCCGGCCAGACCGCGCTGAAGGAGGCCTCCGTGCTGGTGATCGGCGCCGGCGGTCTCGGCGCCCCGGTCCTGATGTACCTGGCTGCCGCCGGCATCGGCACGCTCGGCGCGGTCGACGACGATATTGTCTCGCTGTCCAATCTGCAGCGCCAGATCATCCACACCACGCCCGACATCGGACGGCGCAAGGTCGACAGCGCCGCCGAGCAGATTTTTGCGCTCAACCCCGCATGTCGGCTTCGAGGCGCATGCGGTGCGGCTCGATGCGCACAACGTGATGTCGCTGATCGGCGGCTACGATCTGGTGCTCGACGGCTCCGACAATTTCGAGACCCGCTATCTGGTGTCGGACGCCTGCTTCCTCGCCGCCAAACCGCTGATCACGGCGGCGCTCGGCCAGTTCGACGGATCGCTGACGACGATCCGCGCGCACGAGCGCGGCGCCGACGGCCAGTTCAATCCGACCTATCGCTGCCTGTTCCCCGAACCGCCGCCGCCCGGCACGGTGCCGGCCTGCGCCGAGGCCGGCGTCATGGGCGCGCTCGCCGGCATGCTGGGCTCGATGATGGCGCTGGAGGCGATCCGCGAAATCGTCGGCTTCGGCGACAGCCTGGTCGGCCGGCTGCTGATGGTCGATGCCCGCGCGATGCGATTCGAGACGCTGCGTTATGTGCGCGATCCCGGAAACCCGCTCAATGGCGACACGCCGACGATTACGGATTTGAGCGGGCATTAGCTGGTCCGGAATCCGAGATTTGGGCCGTCATTGCGAGGAGCGAAGCGACGAAGCAACCCATCCCGCATCACCCCACCGTCGTCATTCCGGGGCGCGCCACTTGGCGCGAGCCCGGAATCCATTTTTCCACTAACTCTGCCGCCCGATGGATTCCGGGCTCGCGCTGCGCGCGCCCCGGAATGACGGAGAAAGATTGGCGCCTTCGCATTCTCGCGACGCGTTGCGTCCGAGGTTTGCTGGTGCGGCCTTGGAAACGTCGACGGATTCCCGGCAACGAAAGTTCTGAAGTGTCCTAATCAACATATCGACGGTTTTTTAAGGTCTGCGACCTAAGATTGTCTCCATGAAGAAAGCCCTGCTTGTGCTTCTCGGTTTCGTGCTGCTCGTCCCAACCGCTCTATTGGCGGTCATGGGTGCGCGTGCGGATCGGAAGGCGCCCCGATCGCGTTCGGCGTGTGGATGTTCTTCGGATTGCCGACGATGGTCGGCGCTCTCTTCGCCTTTGTGAGGGCAGGCAAACTCCAATAAAGCGCGCCTCAGTTGCCCGCTTAGCGCCACGAGGAAACCATGTCGTGAGTTGGGTGCTTCTCATTGCACTTTTCCCGGCCGTGATTTGGGTCGCGATATGGGTTACCGACGGCATCAGGATCGCTCTGGACCTCTGCTTTGGGTCGCATGCCTGCTCACCTTCGCCCTTCTCGGGCTCGCCATGTACATGGCTCACATCGAGAAGCAGCGGCCAATTCCGACCTGGTGCTGGATCGCAGTCGCGGGCCTCTTCGTAGTCGTTCTGGTATTGCGTCGTTTGCTGAAGTGGCGACGAACGTCTTCGCCGACACTCATAGATGTCCGCTTCCGGGGAGAATCGAAGCGCCCGATGCGCGTCAGTCCGTGTCGGCGATCTGCTTCTCATGATCGGACGCATTCGATTTGTCCGTCATGACCTAGGGGCAGCGGAAGCAGGCGGCTTTGCCCTGCTCGCGAAACCAGCGGCAGGTGGGCCGGATCTGGCAGGCGGGCAGCGCGTCGACCACCGCCGGAACGCCTTCAACGATCCGCTTCGCCAGGCTGCAGGCGTTATCCCTGAAATGCTTGCAGCCGCCGCCCGCGCAGGGGGCTGCGATGCGGAACAGTTGCGTGGGCTTGGCCGGTCCCGATAGCGCAAGCAGTTCTTCGGAAACCGGCAACGCCTCGGTGAGATAGCCGACCCTGTGCGCCTCCGGCGTGCCGGTCATGACGCCGAAAATTCGGGCGCCATCCGTGGTTGGCTGAGCGCTCGGGCAGTCGATCTGCTTGTGTGATTCCCTGGACATGAAATCCTCCATTCGCTGCAGAAAGCTTCCGAGATGACGTCCGGCGCGTGAAGTGTCGAACGTCATCCCGTCGCTTGACGTGCTCCGGGTCAGAACTGCTTCAAAACCGGCCGGGTCGAAATAGCGCCGGTGAGGACCGTCGGGTCCTCCGTGCCTTTGATCTTTGGTCACTTGCGCCGCGAAACCGGCTGCGACGGTTTCGAGTTGCTCGGGGGTGAGCTGGACCGGCGCTTCGAGCTTCTCGCCGGCAGTCTGGGGTTTCGCTTTGGATTTCTTCATCTGTCCTTCTCCTGTCGCAAGACGAAGGGGCCATCCGCTTCGACTGCCGCAGGATGCTAGGCACGGACCAGATCACTCACCGTGATTTCCCTCACGGAACCCGAACCTTGATTGGTTTCAAGCAAGCGAGCGTGTTGTGAGCCGCCGCCTCGCGCTCACGGCGTTTGTCGCTTGTTGCGTAATGGCGCAAATGCGAGCGTCGCAGGACGATGCAGGGTGGCGAGACGGCGCAGCAGGGATATGTGGGCTTCGCTCACATCATCCTCGCCGTGAAAAGGCTCTATCTTTTTTGCTTTGACGCGTTTTCTTCACGCGAACCGGCATCCACTTCGCTTGAAAACGCTTTAGAGCATGCTGGGCAGCACGCGATCCGGCGGCTTGTGGTTGTCGAGGAAGGTGCGGATGTTGATGATCACCTTCTCACCCATCTCGACGCGGCCCTCGATCGTGGCCGAGCCCATATGCGGCAGCAGGGTGACCTTGCCGGCCTTGCCGAGCCGCACCAGTTTTGGATTGACCGCCGGCTCGTGCTCGTAGACGTCGAGGCCGGCGCCGCCGATTTCGCCCGCCTCGATCAGCTTGATCAGCGTGTCCTCGTCGATCACCTCGCCGCGCGCGGTGTTGACGATATAGGCCTCTTTCCGGATCAGCTTCAGCCGCCGCGCCGACAGCAGATGGAACGTTGCCGGCGTATGCGGACAGTTCACCGAGATGATGTCCATCCGCGCCAGCATCTGGTCGAGGCTCTCCCAGTAGGTCGCGCCCAACTCCTCGGCGATCACGGGCGCCACCGGGCGGCGGTTGTGATAGTGGATTTGCAGGCCGAAGGCGCGCGCCCGGCGGGCCACGGCCTGGCCGATGCGGCCCATGCCGATGATGCCGAGGCGCTTTCCGCCGATCCGGTGTCCGAGCATCCAGGTCGGCGACCAGCCCGGCCAGTTCTTGCCGTCGGTCAGGATCGAGGCGCCCTCGATCAGTCGCCGCGGCACCGCCAGAATCAGCGCCATGGTCATGTCGGCGGTGTCTTCGGTCAAAACCTTCGGCGTGTTGGTCACGGTGATGCCGCGCGCATGCGCCGCCGACACGTCGATATTGTCGACGCCATTGCCGAAATTGGCGATCATCCGCAGCTTGCAGTCGGGATGCTTGAGAGCCTCTTCATTGACGAGGTCGGTCACGGTCGGCACCAGCACGTCGGCGGTGCGGACCGCCTCCGCGATCTGTTGCGGCGTCATCGGCGTATCGTCGAGATTGAGCCGCGCGTCGAACAGCTCGCGCATCCGGGTCTCGATCGAGTCCGGGAGCTTGCGGGTAACGACGACGAGAGGCTTTTTCTTCACCGACATGTGCTGCTCTCATGAGGCAATGGATCGCCCGGCCCTCGCCAGTTCTTCAATAAGTCTTGGCCGGGCCGTTCAGACCTCATTAACCCGGTTGTTCGACACTGCGGTTGCTGCGCGGTCCGAACGATGACCTGGTCGTTTCCTTGTGTCCCGTTGGCTGCCCGAACATTACCTCGGGTTGCCAAGGGAATCTCAGGGAAAAGCCGGGTGTTCTGGTTCTCAAGCGTTCCGTCCTCTCTATCAGAAGGCCGGGCCAAGACAAGAACCCCCAAGAATCCCTTAGGGAACCCCTTGGGGAATGACAAACCGGGGTGCGACCAAAGTGGGGCACAGGGGTCTGGGTTTCAGGCGTTGAGTGGCGGTTTCAACTCGAAGAACTCGAGTTGAATGGTTCTCGGCAGGAGACGAGTTGATGGCGTTGGGGCGTTTCTGTTCGGTTGCGGTACTCGCCGGGAGCTGGCTCGTCGCATCCGTCAGCACAGGATTTTCGGCCAAGGAGTCAGGCACGACCACCAGCGGCCTGCCGGTGCCGCGTTATGTCAGCCTGAAATCCGATCACGTGAATGTCAGGGCCGGTCCGACCAAGGACAATGACGTGGCCTGGGTCTACACCCGCTCCGGCCTGCCGGTCGAAATCACCGCCGAATTCGAGAACTGGCGTCGCGTGCGCGATTCCGAAGGCGCCGAAGGCTGGGTCTATCATTCGCTGCTGTCGGGCCGCCGCACCGCCGTCGTCACCATGAAGACCAGGGACGAACTCGCGCCGCTCTACGACCGCGCCGATCCGTCGAGCGCGGTCGCCGCCCGCCTGCAGGCCGGCGTCGTGGCCCAGGTCAAGAAATGCGTCGCCGGCTGGTGCCGCGTCATCGGCAACGGCTTTGACGGCTGGATCGAACAGCAGCGGCTGTGGGGCGTCTATGCCGACGAGAAGGTGGATTGAGTTAGGCTAACTCTCCCCGTCGTCCCGGCCAAGGGAGCGCAGCGAACGCGAGCCGGGATCCATACCGCGTGATTCCTCAGTGAGGCACGCTGGTGAACGGCCTTCCCTCAACAACGAACATTTGTGGTTATGGGTCCCGGCCTGCGCCGGGACGACAGTCAGCGCTTCTTGCGCAGCCGCACGACCATGTCGACGCGGGCGATCTCGTAGCCTTCGGGCACTTCCGGCATCCGCGACAGCATCAGATGCGGATCGGGAATGTCGACCAGCTCGTGATTGTTCTCGAGATAGAAGTGGTGGTGCGCGGTGACGTTGGTGTCGAAATAGGTCTTGGTGCCGTCGACGCTGACCTGGCGCAACAAACCCGCATCGGTGAGCTGGTTGAGCGTGTTGTAGACGGTGGCGAGCGAGACCGGAACCTTGGCGAGCGTCGCTTCCTCGTAGAGCATTTCGGCGGTCAGATGCCGTGCGCCCTTGCCGAACAAGAGCCAGCCGAGCGCCATCCGCTGCCGGGTCGGCCGAAGACCTGCCGCCTGCAGCATTTCGTTGACGTCATGCCACGGGCAGCCGGTCAGTGCCGGCTGATGTCCGGTGCCGCGGGCGGCCGGATCAAGGGCGTCGTCGTTCAAAGCCTGGTCGTTCGTATCCACTTCGGGCACCGCATACTCAAAACTTGGGCAATATTCTTGCCCAATATAAAAGGAAATCCTTTAGATGCAAGTTTTTCGCAACTAGAACGGTCCCAAGGGTTAAGGGGGAACCTTCCTCCTGGGGCGGCGATTTAGCCCTTATCCGGTGCTTTGCCGGGTCGGAGGGCCTATGTTACAGAGCGCGCGGACCACATATGCGTATTCGGCAGGGGCAGTTGCCGGTAGCGCCACAGTGCGGGAAATAAGCCATTCTCCGCGGGGAAACGGGTCCAGTTCGCTCGAAAGCGCGACCGGGATATTTTTGCGGGACATCTTGAGAGAGGCTGACACGATGCTGGATCGCCGCGGCGGTTACGAATACGAGGATTTGCTGGCGTGCGGTCGCGGCGAGATGTTCGGCCCGGGCAATGCACAATTGCCGCTGCCGCCGATGCTGATGTTCGACCGCATCAGCGAGATTTCCGAGACCGGCGGCGAATATGGCAAGGGCCTGATCCGCGCCGAACTCGATGTGAAGCCGGATCTCTGGTTTTTCGGCTGCCATTTCAAGAACGATCCGGTCATGCCGGGCTGCCTTGGCCTCGACGCGATGTGGCAGATGGTCGGCTTCTATCTCGGCTGGATCGGCGGCGAGGGCCGCGGCCGCGCGCTGGGGCTGGGCGAACTGAAGTTCTCCGGGCAGGTGCTGCCGAACGTCCGCAAGGTTGTGTACAACATCGACATGAAACGCGTGATGCGCTCAAAGCTGGTGCTTGGCATTGCCGACGGCTGGCTTTCCATGGACGGCGAGATTATCTATCGCGCGAAGGACCTGAAGGTCGGGCTGTTCAAGCAGGGCACCGCGCCGGCTTGAATAACGCGGCCGCACACGCAACATTCACGCACGAACATAACGTCAAACAACAGCAAAACGGCAGGGCGAGGCGATCATGAGGCGGGTTGTCATCACGGGGATGGGTATCGTCTCGTCCATCGGAAACAACACCCAGGAAGTGCTTGCGAGCCTTCATGAGGCGAAATCCGGCATCACGCGCGCGGAAAAATACGCCGAGATGGGCTTCCGCTCGCAGGTGCAGGGCGCGCCGACGCTCAACCCGGCCGACGTGATCGACCGCCGCGCGATGCGCTTCCTCGGCGAGGGCGCGGCGTGGAATCACATCGCGATGGAGCAGGCGATCCAGGATTCCGGCCTGCAGCCGTCGGAAGTCTCCGACGTCCGCACCGGCATCATCATGGGCTCCGGCGGACCGTCGGCGCGCACCATCGTCGAAGCCGCCGACATCACGCGGACCAAGGGACCGAAGCGCGTCGGCCCGTTCGCGGTGCCGAAGGCGATGTCGTCGACCGCATCGGCCACGCTGGCGACCTGGTTCAAGATCAAGGGCGTCAACTATTCGATCTCGTCGGCCTGCGCGACCTCGAACCATTGCATCGGCAATGCCTATGAGACGATCCAGATCGGCAAGCAGGACGTGATCTTCGCCGGCGGCTGCGAGGAGCTCGACTGGTCGCTGTCGGTGCTGTTCGACGCCATGGGCGCGATGTCCTCGAAATACAACGCCACGCCCGCCACCGCGTCGCGCCCCTATGACGTCAGCCGCGACGGCTTCGTCATTGCCGGCGGCGCCGGCGTCGTGGTGCTCGAAGAGCTCGAGCACGCCAAGGCGCGCGGCGCGCGCATCTACGCCGAAGTGGTCGGCTATGGCGCGACCTCGGACGGCTACGACATGGTCGCGCCCTCGGGCGAGGGCGCCGAGCGCTGCATGCGCATGGCGCTGGAGACCGTGAAGACGCCGATCGACTACATCAACCCGCATGCGACCTCGACGCCGGCCGGCGATCCGCCGGAAATCGAGGCGATCCGCAAGGTGTTCGGAACCGGCGACAAATGCCCGCCGATCTCCGCGACCAAGGCGCTGACCGGCCATTCGCTCGGCGCCACCGGCGTGCAGGAAGCGATCTATTCGCTGTTGATGATGAACAACGGCTTCGTCTGCGAGAGCGCCAACATCACCGAGCTCGATCCTGTCTTCGCCGACATGCCGATCGTGCGCAAGCGCATCGACAACGCCAAGCTCGGCACCGTGCTGTCGAACTCGTTCGGCTTCGGCGGCACCAACGCCACGCTGGTGTTCAAGCGGCTGGATGCGTAGCAGGCGCTACCCGGCCGCGATCTTTTCCGCGCGCTGGAACGCCGGGCGCGCCATGCAGCGCGCGATATAGGCGTCGAACGACGGCCGCGACGGGATCATCTTGAACAGCCGCACCGCAAAGTTCAGCCCCGAGCCGATCGCGATATCGGCGGCCGAAAAGTTCTCGCCGAGAATCCACGGACCCTTTTCAAGCGCGTTGTCGAGCACGTCGATCACGCGCTGCGAATCGCCCCAGCCGGCCGCCACCGGGTTCATCTCCATCTTGGTCGCGATCTGCACCATCGCCGGCTCGATGCAGCCGGGGCTGAAGAACAGCCAGTAGAGATATTTTGCGCGCAAGGGATCGCCAAGCGGCGGCGCCAGTCTTGCTTCGGGGTAGCGCTCGGCGACATAGGCGCAGATCGCGGCCGATTCCGCCAGCGTGGCCTCGCCGTCCTTCAGGGCCGGCACCTTGCCCATCGGGTTGATCGCGAGATACTCGACGCGCTTCTGGGCGCCGGTGGTGATGTCGGTCAGCACCCGCTCGTAGGGCTGTCCGGTCTCTTCCATCAGCCACAGCGCGGAGAACGAACGCGAGCGTGGCGACCAATAGAGCTGCATCATCGGGAGGCTTCCTTCTTCCAGCGGTAACACTTCATGGTATGGCCGGTGATCGGCGAGATATCATCCTTCTCGAACACGAAACCTTCGCGCTCGTACCAGCGCCAGGCCTTTTCGTTTTCGCGCACGCAGCGCAGCCAGATCTCGTCCGGCAGATGCGCCCGCGTGAAGGCGAGCAGCGTCCGCCCGATGCTCCTGCCGTGGTATTCCGGCGCGACGAATAATTGATCGAGATGTTTGTTGGGCACGTGCAGCGCCAGCATCGCTGCAAGGGTGCCGTCATCGTCGGCGACGTAGAGGCTCCAGCCGTTCGCCACTTCCACCGGTACCCGCGCACGCAACTGTCCCAGCAGTTACTCGCTGGCGGTCCCAAACCCGGTCGAAACCCAGCTGTCCATCCAGACGCGGGCGACCTCGTCATATTCGTCGGCGCGGGCGGGGCGGATGGCGGGCGGGTTCATCAACAATGGTTCTCGCGGTTTGCCAAGCATCACACAAATAAAAGGGCGGCCGTGAGGCCGCCCCTTTCTACCACTGTTGTCAGCGATAATCAGGCGAGATCGAAGCGATCCGCGTTCATCACCTTGGTCCACGCCGTGACGAAGTCCTTCGCGAACTTCTCCTTGGCGTCCGCGCTGCCATAGACTTCCGCGATGGCGCGGAGCTGGGAGTGCGAGCCGAAGATCAGGTCGACGCGGGTGGCGGTCCACTTCACCGCCTTGGTCTTGCGGTCGCGGCCCTCGTACGCGCCATCGGAGCCGGCCGGCTGCCACTCCGTGCCCATGTCGAGCAGGTTGACGAAGAAGTCGTTGGTCAGCGTTCCCGGCGTCTTGGTGAAGACGCCGTGCTTCGCGTTGCCGGCATTGGCGCCGAGCACGCGCAGGCCGCCGACCAGCACCGTCATCTCGGGCGCCGTCAGCGTCAGCAGTTGCGCCCGATCCACCAGCGCTTCCTCCGGCGTCATGAACTGCCTCTTGCCGCTGATATAGTTGCGGAAGCCGTCGGCGCGGGGTTCGAGCGGGGCGAAGGAGGCGGCGTCGGTCTGCTCCTGCGACGCGTCCATGCGGCCGGGCGTGAACGGGACCGTCACGCTCACGCCGGCATCCTTCGCCGCCTTCTCGATGGCGGCGCTGCCGCCGAGAACGATCAGGTCGGCGAGCGACACTTTCTTGCCGAACTCCTTCTGGATCGCTTCGAGCTTCGACAGGACCTTCGCCAGTTCGGGCGGATTGTTGACGTCCCAATCCTTCTGCGGGCTCAGGCGAATGCGCGCGCCGTTGGCGCCGCCGCGCTTGTCGGAGCCGCGGAACGTCGAGGCCGATGCCCAGGCGGTCGAGACCAGCTGCGGACACGGTACAGGCCGGAGGCGAGGATTTTCGCCTTCAGCGCGGCAATGTCCTGCTCGCCGATCAGCGGATGATCGACCGCGGGGATCGGGTCCTGCCAGATCAGCGTTTCCTTCGGCACCAGCTTGCCGCGATAGCGCACGCGTCGGCCCCATGTCGCGGTGGGTGAGCTTGAACCAGGCGCGGGCGAAGGCGTCCGCGAACTGGTCCGGATTCTCGTGGAAGCGCCGCGAGATCTTCTCGTAGGCCGGGTCGAAGCGCAGCGCGAGGTCCGTGGTCAGCATGGTCGGAACATGCTTCTTCGACTTGTCGTAGCGCGTCGGGAATCGTGGCCTCGGCGCCTTTCGCTTTCCACTGCTTCGCGCCGGCCGGGCTCTTGGTCAGCTCCCATTCGAACTTGAACAGGTTCTCGAAGAAGTGGTTGCTCCACTTGCGTCGGCGTCTGCGACCAGGTCACTTCCGGGCCGCCGGTGATGGCGTCGGCGCCGAAGCCGGTGCCGTGCTTGCTCTTCCAGCCGAGGCCCTGATCCTCGATGGCGCCGCGCTTCCGGATCCGGTCCGATCAGCGACGGATCGCCGGCGCCGTGGGTCTTGCCGAAGGTGTGGCCGCCGGCGATCAGCGCGACGGTCTCTTCGTCGTTCATCGCCATGCGGAAGAAGGTCTCGCGGATGTCCTTGGCGGAGGCGACCGGATCGGGATTGCCGTTCGGGCCTTCCGGATTGACGTAGATCAGGCCCATCTGCACCGCGCCGAGCGGTTCGGCGAGTTCGCGCTCGCCGCTGTAGCGCTCGTCGCCCAGCCAGGTGCCCTCGGGACCCCAATAGAGTTCTTCGGGCTCCCACACATCGGCGCGGCCGCCGGCGAAGCCGAACGTCTTGAAGCCCATCGATTCGAGCGCGACGTTGCCGGCAGAGAACGAACAGATCGGCCCAGGAAAGCTTGCGGCCGTACTTCTGCTTGATCGGCCACAGCAGGCGGCGCGCCTTGTCGAGGTTGGCGTTGTCCGGCCAGGAGTTGAGCGGCGCGAAGCGCTGCTGACCGGCGCCGGCGCCGCCGCGGCCGTCGGTGATGCGGTAGGTGCCGGCGCTGTGCCAGGCCAGGCGGATGAACAGTCCGCCATAGTGACCGAAGTCGGCCGGCCACCACGTCCTGCGAGTCCGTCATCAGGGCATGCAGGTCCTTGATCACGGCGTCGAGGTCGAGGCTCTCGAATTCCTTGGCATAGTCGAACGCTTCGCCCATCGGATCGGCGGCGGGCGCGTTGGTATGGAGCACGCCGATATCGAGCTGCTCCGGCCACCAGTCGCGGTTCCTGTGTCCGCGGGTGCCGCCGGTGAACGGGCACTTGCCCGCGCTGTCGTCAGTCTTTGCGTCCATGTTTCTTCTCCGATCGTGTTCTGTAGTTTTCTTCGGGCTATTCCGTACGGAATGATGGCTGAGAACGGGCAGTTGCCGCCGGCGAGACCGCAGCGGCCGTCCTCGATGTCGAGTTTCGGGGCGAAGTCGCACATGTCGCGATTCGCAGCCGAATCCGCTGGGGTGCCTCTCGTCAAATTCGCTGGAGCCCTACCTTGGAAGATATCTAACATCAGGTCCAGTCGAATTGTCTTGAGCTCTCGATCAGTTTATCTGATCGGAATGATCACGCTCCGACAGCTTCGTTATCTCTCGGCGCTCGGCGAGACACGGCCATTTCGGCCGCGCCGCCGAGGCCTGTGCCGTGACCCAGCCGGCGCTGTCGATGCAGATCCGCGATCTCGAGCGGACGCTTGGCGTCGCCGTGGTGGAGCGGCGGCCGGGCGAGGTGATGCTGACCGATGTCGGGCGCGAAATCGCCCGCCGTGGCGAGGACGTGCTGACGGCCTCGCGCGATCTGGTCGACTTCGCCCGCCATCGCAGCGGGCTGTTGACGGGGCGGTTGACGCTCGGCGTGATTCCGTCGCTGGCGCCCTATCTGCTGCCGCGGATTCTTGCCGCCGCTGCAGGCGCAGTTTCCCGAATTGCGGCTGGAATTGCGCGAGACCCAGACCAGGCAGCTGGTCGACGACATCAAGAGCGGCGCGCTCGATGCCGCGATGCTGGCGCTGCCGGTCGGCGAGCCCGACATCGATACGATTGCGCTGTTCGAGGATCTGTTTCTGCTCGCGGTGCCCGCCGACCGATCCGCGCCCCGAGACCACGCGCGGTGGCCGCCGAAGACATCGATCAGAGCCGGCTGATCCTGCTCGAAGACGGCCACTGCCTGCGCGACCAGGCGCTGGCGTTCTGCGCGACGGCGCGCGGGGCCGCAACGCCGGCGCCGGCGGCACGGCGTTCGGCGCCAGCAGTCTCACCACCGTGATGCAGATGGTCGCGGGCGGCTACGGCGTGACGCTGATTCCGCAGATCGCCGCCGATGTCGAGCGGCGCGACGACCGCGTGAAATTCCTGCGGCTGAAGAATCCCGCAGCCCGGCCGCAGCATCGGCCTCGTGTTCCGCCGCACCTCGCCGCGCAAGGCGGATTTTGCGGCGCTGGGCGAGGTGGTGAAGGAGAGTGTGGGTGTGGGCGCCGGTGACGACCGCCAATAGGGAGGCGGCCAAGTCTAACGGCTGTCATACCCGCGAAAGCGGGTATCCAGTACGCCGCGACTTCTCGGTTCAATCACAACCGTCTCTGGAATACTGGATCATCCGCCTTCGCGGATGATGACAAGCGCGAATGCCGATGCACTGCGCACAAACAAAAAGGGCGGCCTTTCGGCCGCCCTTCGTTATTCCTGCCTGTTGCGAGGCTTACTCGCCGGCGGCTTCGCGCGGCGCCGGGGCTTCCGCCGCCTTCTGCTTGGCCTCGAGGTCCTCGCCGGTGGCCTGATCGACCACCTTCATCGACAGCCGCGTCTTGCCGCGATCGTCGAAGCCGAGCAGCTTGACCTTGACCTTGTCGCCTTCCTTGACGACGTCGGAGGTCTTCTGCACGCGGGCCGAAGCGAGCTGGCTGATGTGGACGAGGCCGTCCTTGGCGCCGAAGAAGTTCACGAACGCGCCGAACTCCATCACCTTGACCACGGTGCCGTCGTAGATCTGGCCGATCTCCGGATCGGAGGCGATCGACTTGATCCACTTGATCGCGGCCTTCATCGCCTCGCCGTCGTTGGAGGCGACCTTGACGGTGCCGTCGTCCTCGATGTTGACCTTGGCGCCGGTCTTCTCGACGATCTCGCGGATCACCTTGCCGCCGGTGCCGATCACTTCACGGATCTTGTCGGTGGCGATCTTGAAGGTCTCGATGCGCGGCGCGTATTCGCCGAGCTCGGCGCGGGCGTTGGTCAGCGCCTTCGACATTTCGCCGAGGATGTGGATGCGGCCATCCTTGGCCTGGCCGAGCGCGACCTTCATGATCTCCTCGGTGATGCCCTCGATCTTGATGTCCATCTGCAGCGAGGTGATGCCCTGGTCGGTGCCGGCCACCTTGAAGTCCATGTCGCCGAGATGATCCTCGTCGCCGAGAATGTCGGACAGAACCGCAAAGCGCGAGCCTTCCAGGATCAGGCCCATCGCGATACCCGCGGTCGGCCGCTTCAGCGGAACGCCCGCATCCATCAGCGCCAGCGAGGCGCCGCAGACCGAGGCCATCGACGACGAGCCGTTCGAATTCGGTGATCTCGGAGACCACGCGCACCGTGTAGGGGAATTCGTGGTGCGGCGGCAGCACCGGGTGGATCGCGCGCCAGGCGAGCTTGCCGTGGCCGATCTCGCGGCGCTTGGTGCCGCCGAGGCGTCCGGTTTCACCGACCGAGTAGGGAGGGAAGTTGTAGTGCAGCAGGAACGTCTCTTTGTAGGTTCCCGACAGCGCGTCGATGTACTGCTCGTCCTCGCCGGTGCCGAGCGTGGTCACGACCATCGCCTGGGTCTCGCCGCGGGTGAACAGCGCCGAGCCGTGGGCGCGCGGCAGCACGCCGACTTCGGCGATGATGTTGCGCACGGTCTTGGAGTCGCGGCCGTCGATGCGCTTGCCGGTGTCGAGGATGTTCCAGCGAACGATCTTGGCTTCCAGTTCCTTGAACACGCCGGCGATGCGCAGCTTGTCGTATTTCGGCTCCTGCCCTTCCGGGAAGTAGTGCGCCATCACCTTTTCCTTGGCCTTGCCGACCGCGGCGTAGCGATCCTGCTTGACCGGAATGGCGTAGGCCGAGCGCAGCTCCTGCTCGATCAGGCCGAGCATTTCCTTCTCGAGCGCGCTCTCGTCGACGACCTTGACGTCGCGCGGCTCCTTGGCGGCCTTCTCGGCGAGCTCGATGATCGCCTTGATCACCGGCTGGAAGTGGCGGTGGCCGAACATCACGGCGCCGAGCATGATGTCTTCGTTGAGTTCCTTGGCTTCCGATTCCACCATCAGCACGGCGTCGGCGGTGCCGGCGACGACCAGGTCGAGCTGGGTGTCGACCATTTCGTCGAGCGTCGGGTTGAGCACGTATTCGTCGTTGGCGAAGCCGACGCGGGCGGCGCCGATCGGGCCCTTGAAGGGGGCGCCGGAAATCGTCAGCGCCGCGGAGGCGGCCACCAGCGCCACGATGTCGGGATCGTTCTCCATGTCGTGCGACAGCACGGTGACGATCACCTGGGTCTCGTTGCGCCAGCCGTCGACGAACAGCGGACGGATCGGACGGTCGATCAGGCGGGAGACCAGCGTCTCCTTTTCGGTCGGACGGCCTTCGCGCTTGAAATAGCCGCCGGGAATGCGGCCCGCGGCGTAGGTCTTTTCCTGGTAGTCGACGGTCAGCGGCAGGAAGTCGACGCCTTCGCGCGGCGTCTTCGCGGCGACGACGGTGGCGAGCACGACGGTCTCGCCATAGGTCGCCAGCACGGCGCCGTCGGCCTGACGGGCGATCTTGCCGGTTTCAAGCTTGAGGGGACGTCCACCCCAGTCGATCTCGACTGAATGAGTATTGAACATTTCGGTCTTCTTTCATGGGTTCACGAAAGAACGGACGCCTGAAACACAAAGACCATGCGCAAGATTGCGGGACGCTGATCGCAATGTGCGATCAGCGTCCGGCGATCCTGCCATGGTCTTTATATTTCGGATGGCGTCCATCCTCTCGGTAGTCCGGGCATCTTGCCCTGCCCAGCGGCCGGATTGCTGCTGGACGTTTGTTGAGCATGATCTTGTTCATGCTCTGCGCATGATCGTCTCCGACAATTCGGAGTCCGGTCTCTCCCGGAAGATCATGCGAAAACGCGCGCAACTGGCGCGCGCGTACTCTGCAATCAACGACGAATGTTGTGCTTTTCGAGCAGCGCCTTGTAACGCGCCTCGTCCTTCCTCTTGATGTAATCGAGAAGCGAACGGCGCGTCGAGACCAGCTTCAAAAGACCGCGGCGCGAATGATTGTCCTTCACGTGGGTCTTGAAATGGCCGGTGAGGTTGTTGATGCGTTCCGACAGGATCGCGACCTGAACCTCGGGCGAGCCGGTGTCGCCGGCCTTGTTGGCAT
Organism: uncultured Alphaproteobacteria bacterium; assembly: GCA_963742665.1. GTDB lineage: Bacteria > Pseudomonadota > Alphaproteobacteria > Rhizobiales > Xanthobacteraceae > Bradyrhizobium. The sequence continues at coordinate 193,270 of CAVUNH010000015.1, read as the reverse complement.
TCGTCTTGATGACTTCCGCTTTGCGTTCGGCGGTAATCGACATCGTCAAACTTTCTCATCGTTGCGACCGGAACTGGCAGTCAGTCCGGTCAGGTTGAACACGCGCTTGGGGATGAGTTCGCCATTGCCAATTTCGGCGAGGGCCAGAAGCCGGCCTGCCACCGTGACATAGACTGTGCCGCTACTATTGGGCGCATCCCGTCCGCGCAACAAAACGGCCTGGCCCCGATGGAGCCTTGCCGCATCAGCCCGTGTGACGGCCAGTGCCGGGATGTCGTCCAGCGCGGTCTCAACGGGCAAAAGCGCGTCGGCGAGGCTTCCCTCGCCAGACGCGGCTCTATTGCACAAAGCCTCCAACTGTTCCAGCGGAATCATGTCCGCTTCGCCGAACGGGCCGACCAGGGTCCGCCGCAGCGCGCAGATATGGCCGAAACAGCCCAGAATCCGGCCGATATCGCGGGCCAGCGCCCGCACATAGGTTCCCTTGCCGCACTCGGCCTCGAACACGGATTGGCCGCTATCTGTTTGTTCTACAAGGGTTAATTCGTGAATCTCGACCGGCCGCGGCTTCAATTCGACGATCTCGCCGTCGCGCGCCAGGTCATAGGCCCGCTCGCCCTGGACCTTGATCGCCGAATATTGCGGCGGGATCTGCTCGATCAGGCCGGTGAATTGCGGCAGCAGGGCCCGGATCGCCTCGGCCGGCGGGCCTGAGATCGCTGGTCTTGACCACCCGGCCCTCGGTGTCGTCGGTGTCGCGCTCCTCGCCCCAGCACACCGTGAAGCGGTAGCGCTTGCGGCCGTCCATCACGAAGGGAACGGTCTTGGTGGCCTCGCCGAGCGCAATCGGCAGGCCGCCGGAGGCGAGCGGATCGAGCGTGCCGGCGTGGCCGGCGCGCTTGGCCTGGAACAGGCGCTTGACCACGGCGACCGCCTGCGTCGAGGTCATGCCGATCGGCTTGTCGAGCACGACCCAGCCATGGACGTCGCGCTTGTCGCGGCGCGGCTGATTGTTCTGGCGCGCTGCTTGCCTTGCTTGTTCTGGCGCGGATCGTTGTTGACGCGACGGGTATCGTCGCCGCGGCGCGGCTCTTCGTTGCGCGCTTCGGGAAAAATATTTTTCGAGGCGTCGTGCGATTCGGCATTTTGCGAATCGATCACGCCGTTGGCGGTGGTCACAATCATCACTTGTCGTCCGAATCGGGTGCGAGGTCTCTTTGCACCGCAGGTGTTCGCAGTAATTTCTCGATCCGTTCCGCTTCGTCGAATCGTTCGTCGACGCGGAAGCGAATATCAGGTGCAAATTTCAGGTTAACGCGATGCGCGATCTCGCCGCGCAGGAACTTCTTGTTGCGCTCGAGCGCCGCGAGCACGACATCGGTGTCGCGTCCGCCGAGCGGCATCACATAGATGGTCGCGAGCTTCAGGTCCGGCGACATCCGCACCTCCGGCACGGTGATGATGTGACCCTCGAGGTCGGGGTCATGCACGCTACCCTGCGACAGAATATCGGCGACCGCATGGCGCACGGTCTCGCCGACGCGCAACTGACGCTGCGAGCCGCCGGGGGCGGAACTCTTGCTGTGATGGCGGGGCATTGGTCGAAATCCCAAATATCGTCATCGCCCGCGCGATAGCGGGTGATCCAGTATTCCGTGGCCAAAATTATTTTGCGGTGACGACGTGGATGCCCGGACTTGTCGCGGGGCATGACGCCGCATTTCAATTCAAAAAGATCCAGGCGCTTGTAAGATTTGGACTTACAGGGAGCGCTGGATCGTCTCCACGCGATAACACTCGATAACGTCGCCGGCACGCATGTCGCCGTAATTCTCGAACGCCATGCCGCATTCCTGGCCGGACTGCACTTCCTTCACTTCGTCCTTGAAGCGCTTCAGCGTCGACAGCTTGCCTTCGTGCACGACGACGTTGTCGCGAATCAGGCGCACATTGGCGCCGCGTTCCACGGTGCCGTCGGTGACGCGGCAGCCGGCGACCTTGCCGACCTTGGAAATGTTGAACACTTCCAGGATCTGCGCATTGCCCAGCATGGTTTCGCGCAGCGTCGGCGCGAGCAGGCCGGACATCGCCTTTTTGATGTCGTCCACGAGATCGTAGATGATGTTGTAGTAGCGGATCTCGATGCCGTTGCGCTTGGCGGCGGCCGCCGCTTCCTTGTTGGCGCGGACCGAGAAGCCGATGATGGCGGCGTTGAAGCCTTCCGCCAGCGTCACGTCGGATTCGGAGATGCCGCCGACGCCGGCATGCAGGATGCGGGCGGCGACTTCGTCGGTGCCGAGCTTTTCCAGCGAGCCGAGGATGGCTTCGAGCGAGCCCTGCACGTCGGCCTTGATGATCAGCGGGAATTCCTTGCGGCCCGAGGTCTTGAGCTGCGACATCATCTGCTCGAGCGAGCCGCGCATGCCGGAAATCGAGGCGGCGGCGTTCTCGCGCTTCTGATGGGCGCGGTAGCTCGTGACCTGGCGGGCGCGGGCTTCGTTCTCGACCACGGCGAGACGGTCGCCGGCTTCCGGCGGGCCGTTGAAGCCGAGCACTTCGACCGGCACCGACGGTCCGGCCTCGTTGATGGTCTCGCCCTGATCGGTGATCAGCGCGCGGACGCGGCCCATTTCGGCGCCGGCCACGATGATGTCGCCGACGCGCAGCGTGCCGCGCTGCACCAGCACGGTCGCGACCGGGCCGCGGCCGCGATCGAGCTTGGCTTCGATCACGGTGCCTTCGGCGGGACGTTCCGCATTGGTCTTGAGGTCGAGCAATTCGGCCTGCAGCGCGATCATTTCCAGCAGCTTGTCGAGATTGGTCTTGTTCTTGGCGGAAACCTCGACGTCGACGACGTCGCCGCCGAGCGATTCGACCTGCACCTCGTGCTGCAGCAGTTCGGTGCGCACGCGCTCCGGCTTGGCGTCGGGCTTGTCGATCTTGTTGATCGCGACGATCATCGGAACCTTCGCCGCCTTGGCGTGGTTGATCGCCTCGATCGTCTGCGGCATGACGCCGTCATCGGCCGCGACCACCAGCATCACGATGTCGGTGACCTTGGCGCCGCGCGCGCGCATCGCGGTGAACGCGGCGTGGCCGGGCGTGTCGATGAAGGTGATCTTCTTGCCGCTCTCCGGCGAGGTCACCTGATAGGCGCCGATATGCTGGGTGATGCCGCCGGCTTCGCCGGACACCACGTTGGCGTGGCGCAGCGCGTCGAGCAGCGAGGTCTTGCCGTGGTCGACATGGCCCATCACGGTCACGACCGGCGAGCGCGGCTCGGTGTCGGTGGAATCGTCGACGACGTCGAACAGGCCTTCTTCGACGTCGGAGGCGGCCACGCGCTTGACGGTGTGGCCCATTTCCTCGGCGATCAGCTGCGCGGTGTCGGCGTCGATCACGTCGGTGATCTTGTGCATCGCGCCCTGCTTCATCAGCAGGCGGATGACGTCGACCGCGCGCTCCGACATGCGGTTGGCGAGTTCCTGGATGGTGATGGCTTCCGGAATCATCACTTCGCGGATCAGCTTTTCCTTCGGCTCGTTCGACGGCGTGGCCCTTCAGGCGCTGGGTGCGGCGGCGGAACGAGGCGATCGAGCGCTCGCGCACGTCGTCGGCATTGAGCGCGGTGACCAGCGTCAGGCGGCCGCGCTGCTTCTGCGGGCCCGGCTTGTGGGTGGTCTTCGGGGGGGCCGCGGGGCGCATGACGCCGCCGGGGCCGCGACGGATCTGGCGCGGACCTTCATCCTCGTCCGAGCCTCGGCGGCGACGCCGGGCGCGCGCGCCGGCGGCACCGCGGCGGTCGCCGCAGGGCGGGCCGCAGGCCGCGCGGTGGTGGCGGGCGCGGCCGTCGTTGCGGTCTTGGCTTCGGCTTCGCCAAAGCGCTTCTTGGCTTCGAGTTCGGCCTTGCGCTTGGCTTCCTCTTCCTGGCGATGACGCTCTTCCTCGGCCTTGCGGCGGGCTTCGGCGGCCTCGCGTTCGGCCTGCTCGATGCCTTCCTTGCTGCTGCGGCGCTTGGCTTCCTCTTCCGCGAGCCGGCGTTCCTCGATGTCGCGGACCTTGGCGTCGGCCAGCGCGCTGGCGCGCGCGGAGCGTTCGTCCTCGGTCAGCGTGCGCAGCACCACGCCGGAACCGGCGCGCGGTGCGGCCGGCGTCGCGGGACGGGCGGGCGGCGCCTTGGCGGCGACGGGCGCGGGCTTGGCGCGACCGGCTCGGGCGCATGGGTTTCGGCGGGCGCGTCGCCGCCGACGCGGCGCTTGCCGCGCTTTTCGACCACGACCTGCTTGGTCCGGCCATGGCTGAAGCTCTGGCGCACGGTGCCCGTCTCGACGCGCGGCTTGAGCGTCAAGGTCTTGCTCGGGACACTCAGAGTCTTGTCGCCAGGCGTTTTGGTATCAACCATTCAGCAGTCCTAATCTCGTTGCGTTGTGCGTTTCCGCACAGTCATTGAAGCAAGAAGTACGTCTCGGAAGCACGTCTTGTTAGTCAGAATTTCTGGCCGCATCGGCGGTCTTGTCGTCATCGGCCATCCGGTATCGGACCAGGATCTGGCTGCGCGACAGGAACGTCTTGCTCGCCGGGCCCGCGAGCAGGGCAGCATGTATCACATTTGACCGCCCCAGTGCCAAATCCAATTCTGCCGATGTCAGCGCGGTGACGATCGGAAAATCTTGCGGAAAATCCTGCGATTCACCAGGATTTCCGCGCTTTTGCCGGACGATCGCGTCCAATTTGCGGATTCCGTCGGCGGCCCCGTCGGAAGCATGGATCAGGGCCTGGGCCTGCCCCTGCGCCGAGCGCGTCCTCGACCTTGCCGAAGCCGGCGACGACCTGGCCGGCCTTGGCGGCCATGGCCAGCGCCTCGGTGGCGCTGCGAACCAGCAAAGCCTCGGTGTCGGCGGCAAGCGTCGCGCGGCGCGGACGTCGCGCTTGAAACCCTTGCCAAACTGGTTACGCCGCACCGCTTCCGCAACCGTCCGGCGCGAGGCCGAAACCCACAGGCCGCGGCCGGGAAGCTTGCGCTTCAGATCCGGAACCACCTCGCCCTGCGGCGAGACGACGAAGCGGATCAGTTCGTCGATCGGCCGCACCTCGCGGCTGACCGCGCACATCCGCATCGTCGCGGACCTGTCGGTCCGCGGTCCGTTGTCGAGATCGGGGTCAGCGATGGCGAGCATGCGCGGGGCATCTCCTTCACGCCGTTCAGCGGCTGGTCTTCGGTGGCTTCCGCCTCCTCGGACTGCTGCTTGGCGAGATCGGCCTCGGTGATCCAGCCGGCCTTGACGCGCGCCTGCATGATCATGCTCTCGGCGTCGTCGCGCGAGATCTCGATGCCGTCGAGGATGCCGGCATGCTTGGTCGGCTCGCCGCCTTCCTTGCGCTCGGTCCAGCCGACCAGATCGTCGGTGGCGCAGCCGGCGAGATCCTCGACCGTCTTGATGTCGTTCTCGCCGAACTTGACCAGCATCTTCGAGGTGACGCCGGGCACCGTCTTCAAAGCGTCATCCACGCCGAGTTCCTTGCGCTTGTTTTCGAGCTCGGTCTCGAGCTGTTCCAGATATTCCTTGGCGCGGTTCTGCAGTTCGTTGGCGGTTTCCTCGTCGAAGCCTTCGATGCCGGCGAGCTCCTTGACGTCGACCAGCGCCAGTTCCTCGACCGAGGTGAAGCCTTCCGACGCCAGCAACTGGCCGACGACCTCGTCGACATTGAGCGCTTCCATGAAGACGCGGGTCGAATTCTCGAAGTCGGCCTGGCGGCGCTCGGATTCTTCCTGCTCGGTCAGGATGTCGATATCCCAGCCGGTCAGCTGCGAGGCGAGGCGCACGTTCTGGCCGCGGCGGCCGATCGCCAGCGACAGCTGGTTGTTGGTGTCGGGCACCACGACCTCGATGCGCTCGCGGTCTTCGTCGATCACGACCTTGGCGACTTCGGCCGGCGCCAGCGCGTTGACGACGAAGGTCGCGATGTCGGGCGACCACGGAATGATGTCGATCTTCTCGCCCTGCAATTCGTTGACCACGGCCTGCACGCGCGAGCCGCGCATGCCGACGCAGGCGCCGACCGGATCGACCGAGGAATCGCGCGAAATCACGCCGATCTTGGCGCGCGAGCCGGGATCGCGGGCCACCGCCTTGATCTCGACGATGCCGTCATAGATCTCCGGCACTTCCTGCGCGAACAGCTTCGCCATGAACTGCGGATGGGTGCGGGACAGGAAGATCTGCGGTCCGCGGGTTTCGCGGCGGACGTCGAAGATATAGGCGCGGACGCGGTCGCCGTTGCGGAACACTTCGCGCGGCAGCATCTCGTCGCGGCGGACGATGGCTTCGCCGCGGCCGAGATCGACGATCACGCTGCCATATTCGACGCGCTTGACGACGCCGTTGACGATGTCGCCGATGCGGTCCTTGAATTCCTGGTACTGCCGGTCGCGCTCGGCCTCGCGCACCTTCTGCACGATCACCTGCTTGGCGGATTGCGCGGCGATGCGGCCATATTCCAGCGGCGGCAGCGTGTCGGCGATGGTGTCGCCGACCTGGGCGCCCGGATTGGCGCGCTGCGCATCGACCAGCGAAATCTGGTTCGACGAGTTCTCGACCAGCTCGACCACCAGCATGTGGCGCGACAGCCGCAGCTCGCCCTTCTTGGCGTCGATCTCGGCGTGAACGTCGGTCTCGCTGCCGTAGCGGGCGCGCGCCGCCTTGGCGATGGCGTCTTCCATCGCCGCGATCACGATGCCGCGGTCGATCGACTTTTCGCGCGCAACCGCGTCTGCGATCTGCAGCAGTTCGAGTTTATTGGCGCTGACTGCCATGGCTCAGTCTCCTTCGGTAGGATCGATTTCGCCGCCGGGCAATCCTTGCGCGGCGAGGCGATGTTTCTTGGTATTCTTCGGTAACGGCTTCTTCTGCGGCTTCGGCTTCGGCTTGTTGCTTTTGGCCGGGTCGCTTTTTTTGGCGTGCGGCGGCGGCGGCGGCTCAAGCCCGAGATTCTGCTTGCAGCTCGCGCTCGGCGGCCTTGCCGCGCCGCATCGATTCCGCGATCAGCTCGTCGGTCAGCACCAGCCGGCATCGGCGATGTCTTCCATCACCAGCAGCACGTCGGCATCTTCGCCCGCGCGCGTGTCATCGCGATGAAGCCGCACCGCATCGCCCTCGACGCCGGCAGGAGCCCGCGGAACCGCTTGCGGCCCTGATGGGCGACCGCCATCTCGATCTTCACGAGATGGCCGGCATAGCGCTCGAAATCGGAACGGCGCACCAGCGGGCGGTCGATGCCCGGCGAGGAAATCTCCAGCCGATAGGCGCGCTCGATCGGATCGGCGACGTCGAGCACCGGCGACAGCGCCCGCGAGATCGCCTCGCAATCCTCGATCTGCATCGTGCCATCGGGCCGTTCGGCCATGATCTGGACGGTGCAGCCGGCCTCGCCGAGATCTTGATCCGCACCAGCCGGTAGCCCATGCCCTGCAGCACCGGGCCGGCGACCGCCGACACCCGCGCCGCCACGCCCGGCTCGACCACGAGCCGCGGCTCGGCCAGCAGGTCGGGGTCCAGCGGAACCAGGCGGTTGGATCGGTCATATCCAGGGTCAAAGTCGTCTTTACTTGCATGGGGTTATGGCGGGCCTTAACCGCGGTCCGGCCGGCTTCCCTGAACCGCGCCTGTAGCCCTTCTGGGCCGGGCTCGTTCAGGTAATAAAAAAGAGCGGGTCCCGGGGGGCCCACTCTCAATACGCGATCGTATGAGAACCATAAGTTGCCGCCGATATAGCGGTTTTGCCGCAATCCGGCAAGGCCCGCGGGCCCGTTAACGCAGATTTTGAGACGGTTTCGGGGGGCCGGAACCCTAACCCTTCCTTCACGAAGGCCGCCTAGATTGCCGGAAAACCAGCCAATACGGCCGGTTTGGAAGGTTTCATGACGCCAGCGACATCGCTGATCCCCGGGCTCGACGAAATCGTCAGAGGTGACGATCCCAAGCGCCGTGCCGATGCCGCGCGCCGGATCAGCGAGCTGTTCCTGCAGGGCGCCGCGACTTTCCGCGCCGATCATGTCGATCTGTTCGACGGCGTGCTGATCAGTCTCGTCCCGCATACCGAACTCGCCGCGCGCGCCGATCTCGCCGAACGGCTGTCGCTGCTCGCCAACGCGCCGCGCGCCCTGGTCGGCCAGCTCGCGCGCGAGGACGAGATTGCGATCGCGGGTCCGCTGCTGCGCCGCTCGCCCGTGATCGACGAGCAGGCGCTGATCGAAATCGCGCGCGTGAAGGGCCAGGGCCATCTGCTGGCGATGGCGGAGCGGCCGGCGCTGTCGCCCGATCTCACCGACGTCATCGTGCGCCGCGGCGATCGCGACGTGGTCCGGCGCACCGCCGGCAATGCGGGCGCAGCGTTCTCGAGCGACGGCTATTCGGCGCTGATCAAGCGCGCCGGCCAGGACGGCGTGCTGACGCTCACGATCGGCCAGCGCGACGATCTGTCCGCCGAGCAATTGAAGGAGCTGCTGGCCGGCTCGATCGACGTCATCCGCCGCCGCCTGTTCGAGGTCGTCAAGCCCGAGCGGCAGGCCGCGATCAAGCAGGCGATGACCGAAATATCAGGTCCTGCCGAGCGGGCCGAGAAAGCGCGACTTTGCGCCGGCGCAGCGCACGGTCCTGGCGCTGCACCGCGACGGGGCGCTCGGCGAAAGCGCGCTGCTCGACTTTGCCAAGGCCTACAAATACGAGGAATTGATCGCCGCGCTTTCGGCGATGTCCGGCGTGAAGATCGCGACGCTCGACCGCCTGATCTCCGGCGACCGCTACGATCCGATCCTGATCGTCGGCAAGACCATCGGCCTCGAATGGGCGACCGTGCGCGCGCTGATCCTGCTGCGGCTCGGCCCGAACCGGACCGCGTCGCCGGCCGATATCGAAAGCGCGCGGGTGAATTTCGCGCGCCTGATGCCCTCGACCGCCGAGCGCGTCGTGGGCTTCTGGAAGACCCGCCCGCCGGTCTGATAGCTGCCGCCAAAATACCTCCCAAACCGCTGACCTGCGCGCTATGCTTTGCGGATCAACGACGCGGCATAGCGTCGGCGAGGGAGCGCGAAATGCTGACGGACGCCGACGTTCAGGCGCATGCCGAGCGGATCCGCGACGACGGATTCACCGTGATCGAGCGCGCGGCCTCTCCCGAGCTGGTCGAGGGATTGAAGGCGGCGCTGCAGCGCATCGAGCGCGAGCACGATCTCGGCTACGCCAAGACCTCGTTCGAAGGCTTCAAGACCGTCCGCATCAACAATCTGCTCACCTATGACGATATGTTCTGGGAAGTGCCGCTGCACGAGAACGTGCTGCCGGTGGTCGAGCGCGTGCTCGACCGGGAATGCCTGCTGTCGTCGTTCTGCTCGCTGGTGCTCGGCCCCGGCCAGGAGGCGCAGCCGATCCATGAGGACACGCAGCTGATCCCGCTGCCGCGCCCGCACATCCCGATCACCGTCAATGCGATCTGGGCGCTGTCGGATTTCCGGGACGACAACGGCGCGACGCGGATCGTGCCCGGCAGCCACAAATTCGATTCCTCGCCGGAATACGGCAAGGAATATGACGCCGTCACCGCGACCATGCCGGCCGGCAGCGTGATGCTGTTCGACAGCGCGCTGTGGCATGGCGGCGGCGCCAACACCTGCGACGCCAGGCGCTTCGCGTTCTCCTGCGCCTATTGCTGGGGCTGGATGCGGCAGCAGGAAAACCTGCAGCTCGGCATTCCCCGCGAAACCGCAAAGCGGTTTCCGCGCCGCTTGCAGGAACTATGCGGCTACAGCGTCTACAAGGGACAGTTCGGCCACATCGACAACCACGATCCGATCGAGCTGCTGGGCCGCGAGCGCGGCAAGCGCATGGTGTGGGAAGCGACCGACGCGAGGAAGGCGCGGATGAGCGAAGCATGTCAGCCGGGCTTGACCGCCATCCACGCTCTCTCGCTCGTGGTTCGCAATCGAAGATTCCGTGGCATGCGCCGGCTGTGCAAGCGCCCCGGCAATGACGACTAGATCGAGTTCGCCTTACTCAACACGCTTGCGAAACCGCAAATACGCCGCCACGCGGCCCTCGCGCTCGGCCTTGCGGCCGTAGCGCGTCATGGTGTAGCCGGCCCACGGCTCGCGCCAGTCGGCGGCGCGCTCGGCGAGTCCAGAAAAAATCCGGCGAGCGCAACAGATGCGACAGCGTCCAGGCGCAGTAATCGTCGATGTCGCTGACGAAGCGAAACTCGCCGCCTGGCTTGAGGACGCGCGCCATCGCGGCGATGGTCGCGTCCTGCACGAAGCGCCGCTTCCAGTGCCGCCGCTTCGGCCAGGGATCGGGATGGATCAGATCGATCCGCGCCAGCGATTGCGGCGGCGCCCAGGCCAGCAATTCGGCGGCGTCGCCGGCGAACAGGCGGATGTTGCCGATATTGTGGGCCTCGATCTGCGTCAGGATCTTCGCCATGCCGTTGACATAGGGCTCGCAGCCGATGAAGCCGATGTCGGGAAAGGCCTGCGCTTCCGCGATCAGATGCTCGCCGCCGCCAAAGCCGATTTCGAGCCTGACGTCGGCGAGCGGCGCTCGAACAGCTCGGCGAGGTCGGCCGGCGCGGGCGTGCCGATGTCGAGCGCCAGATGCGGCAGCAGATTCTCGATCAGGTCGGCCTGGTGGATGCGCAGCTTGTGGCCCTTGCGGCGGCCGAAGAACGAGCCGTGCGCGTGGGCGCTCGCGCCGTCGTCCGGCGGCGCATCGCGATCGCCGATATCGCGCGCGGTCACGGTCATCGCAGCGTCTGGTACAGCCGGTGCAGCAGCCGCGCCCGCGGCTCGATCGAGGAGATGTACATCTGCTCGTAATGGGTATGCGCGCCCTTGCCGTCGACGCCGAGGCCGTCGAGCGTTGCGGTATGCGGCGCGGTGAAATTGCCGTCGGAGCCGCCGCCGGTGGAGGTGTCGACCAGATCGAAGCCGATCTCGGCCGCGAGCGTCTTGGCGTGCTCGTACAGCGCCGCGCCGGCATTGCCCTTTTCGTAAGGCGGGCGGTTCAGTTCGCCGGTGACCTTGACGCTGACGCCCGTCGGTGCGCGATTTCAGGCCGAGGATCTTGGCGACCAGCTCGTCGGCATCGGCAATCGTCGGCACCCGCAGGTCGACCTCGGCATAGGCCTCCTCGGCGATCACGTTCGGCCGCGTGCCGCCCCTGACGACGCCGACATTGACGGTGATGCCGCGCTTCAGATCGTTCATCGCCTCCAGCGTCTGGATGACGTTGCCGAGTTCGCGGATGGCGCTGCGGCCGTCCTCGGGCCGCGTGCCGGCATGCGCGGGCACGCCCTTGATGAAGACCTCGAAGCGCGCGACGCCCTTGCGCCCGGTGACGATCTTGCCGCCGTCGCGCGCGGGTTCGGTCACCAGCACATATTTGGCCTTGCGGCCCTCGGCCTCGATCAGCGCGCGCGAGGTCGGGCTGCCGATCTCCTCGTCGGAGACGTAGAGCTGGGTGATGCCGAGCGGCGATCGTGCGCCGTCCGCGCAAATCTGGCGAAACGCATGATAGGCGAGATAGGCGCCGCCCTTCATGTCGTAGATGCCGGGGCCGAAGGCGCTGTCGCCGTCGATCTTGAACGGCAGCCGCTCGATGAATCCCATCGGATGCACGGTATCGAGATGGCTCAGCACCAGGATGCCCGGCGCGTCCTGGCCCCATGACGAGCGCGCGACGAGATGATCGCCGCAGCCGTCGTTTCCGGCGATGCGCTCGACGCGTCGCCGGCAGGTCGCGATAGCCCTCGGCGACGAGGTCGGCGAGCTTGTTGACCTGTTCGGGCGCGTCGGTCGGCGTCTCGATCTCGACCCAGCGGCGGATGCCGTCGAGGATCGGGCTGGAATCGAAAGGGATTGGCGGTCGTGGCTGTCATTGGCGCAATCTTTGCCTTCTGTGGAATTCGGCCAATGTCATGCGCTCGCGCCGGCGGGCGCGTCAATCGGAACATCCGGGCTATCGACGCGTCACGGAAGATCCGTCGCTGAGCTGGTAGAAATCAGCGCTTGTCGGGGCCTTCGCGCGCGGCGATCTGCTCGACCAGATCGACGATGCTGCGGCGCAGCTTGGCGTCGGTGATGCGCGTGAACGCGCGCGTCAGCGCCAGGCCTTCGGAGGTCGCGAGAAAATCGGAAACATAGGCCGGCGAAGCACCTTCGCTGAAGCCGTCGGCGTTGACCGCGCCGCTCGGGCCGCCGTCGAACAGAAACGACACCGGCACCTGCAGGATTTCGGAGATCTGCTGCAGGCGGCTGGCGCCGACCCGGTTGGTGCCCTTTTCGTATTTCTGAACCTGCTGGAAGGTGAGGCCCAATGCTTCGCCAAGCTTCTCCTGGCTCATGCCCAGCATGATGCGGCGCATGCGCACGCGACTGCCGACATATTTGTCAACAGGGTTGGGCGCTTTGGTCGACATCTCCAACACTCCTGGGATTGCGCGCCGGGGATGAGGCAAAACGTAGACGGAGTATGCCTCAGGCGCCGGTACCGTCAAATCCTGCTCGGAGGATCGGGTAGAAATGCGGACAATTTGAGCAATGAACTGACTGGATCTTGTTTTTGGTTGCGGGCGTAGAATGCGAATGGCGCGGTCGGTCTGTCAACTGGTGGATTGGCGCAAGCAGGCTTTTCCCGAGCGCCGGCCGCAACCGCAATGTGCAAACCTCAGGAGTTTCGCCTTGCAAATCGGCGCCGGAAGACGAACAGCAGGCGGCGGCCACGATCATGGCGGCTGGAATGTCTCCCAGGCGCGCATAAATCGTCGGCGGGATGGCCGACGGCAGGCTGGCATCCAGTACGCCTTCGATGCCGAGGCCGAGCCGTGCGACAATTCGTCCCAACGGATCGATGACGGCGGAAATGCCGGTATTGGCGGCGCGAACCACCGGCAGGCCTTCCTCGATCGCGCGCAGCCGCGCCTGCTGCAGATGCTGGTAGGGGCCGGTCGAAATTCCGAACCAGCCGTCATTGGTCAGGTTGACGATCCAGCCCGGGCGATCGTCGCGCGCCGCAATATCGCCGGGAAAAATCGCCTCGTAGCAAATCAGGGGTAGCGCGCGCGGCGCGTCCGGAATGTCCATGGCGCGGCGGCGCGTGCCCGGAATGAAGCCGCCCTGGACCCGCGTGAGCTGCACGAAGCCGAGCTTTTCCATCCAGTCCTGGAACGGCAGATATTCGCCGAACGGCACCAGATGCAGCTTGTCGTAGACCGACAGCACGCTGCCGTCATGGTCGATCACATAGATCGAATTGTAGGCGCGCGTGATGCGGGCGCCGGGCGGCAGGTCGGGCGCGCGCACCGAGCCGGTGATCAGCACCGTGCCCTTGGGCAGCAGATCGGCGATCTGCGCCATCGCGTCGGCTTCGCGGGTCAGGAAGAACGGAAACGCCGATTCCGGCCAGATCAGGATGTTGGCATCGCGCACGCCGGTCGATTGCGGCCCCGAGGCGCGATCCGACAGCGTCAGATATTTCTGCATCACCTCCGCCTTGGCGGCGTAGTTGAATTTGACGTCCTGCTGCAGATTGGGCTGCATGATGCGCAGCTTGACCTTGGTCGAGCATGCGTCGGCTGCAGCGACAGCCGGATGGTGCCGAAGATGCCCATGACGGCGAGCAGCGCCAGCGCCGCCACCGGCGCGATCCAGGGCTTTCGCCCGCGCGAGCTGCCGTCGATCAGCACCGCCGGGCTGGCGAAGATCGCCACGCTGAGGAACGTCATGCCCCACAGCCCGATCAGCGAGGCCGTCTGCGCCAGCGCCAGCGGCTCCGACAGCGCGTAGCCGAATGCATTCCACGGAAAGCCGGTCAGCAGATGGCCGCGCAGCCATTCGCTGATCGTGAGGCTGATCGCGAGCGCGAGCAGCCGCGAGGCATCGCGGGTCCAGAGCAGGCGCGCCAGCGCAAAGCCGACCGCGGTGAACAGCGCGAGATAGGCCGGCAGGCCCAGCACCGCGAACGGCATCAGCCAGGCAAAGGTCGGCGCATCGACCAGGAAGGCGTAGCCGATCCAGTAAAGCCCGGCCACGAAATAGCCGAGCCCGAACCAGAAGCCGGACATCGCCGCCGCCGGCACGCCGCGCCAGCGTCCGGCGCCGGCGCCGTCGATCAGCCAGACCGCGACCGGAAAGGTCAGGAACAGCACCGGCCAGGCATTGAACGGCGCCATCGCCAGCGCCGACAGCGCGCCGGCGACCAGCGCGATGGCCGCGCGCTTCCATCCCCAGGTCAGGATGATCGCAAGACCCGCGATGCGGAGTTTGCTGGTGGCGTTCACTGCGAGCCGGCTCCATCGCTGGACGGCGGCGGCGCATTGTCATTGGCCTGCGGCGCGTTGGCGTCGGGCGTGGCTTCGCGACGGCGGCTCGCGGTGCGGGCGGCGGGACGTTCCTTGCGCACGGCGATGCGCAGCCGCTTGACCCGCCGCGGATCGGCGTCGAGCACCTCGATCTCGTAATTGCCGGGACCGGAAATCACCTCGCCGCGCACCGGCAGGCGGCCGACCTGCGACACCAGATAGCCGCCGAGCGTCTCGACCTCCTCGCCGGCCTCGCCGGTGACGAAATCCTCGCCGATCACCGTGCGGACGTCGTCGAGGCTGGCGCGGGCGTCGGCGATGAAGGAATTGTCGGCCTGCCGCACGATCGCCGGCGGCTCGTCGCTGTCGTGCTCGTCGTCGATCTCGCCGACGATCTGCTCGACGATGTCCTCGATCGACACCAGCCCGTCGGTGCCGCCATATTCGTCGACCACCAGCGCCAGATGGATGCGCGAGGCCTGCATCTGCGCCAGCAGGTCGATCGCCCGCATCGACGGCGGCACGTAGAGCAGCTTGCGGATGATGTTGGCGTCGCAGAGCGGCAGCGCCAGATCGACCGCGCGCAGATCGAGGCCGGCCGGAAACGGCTTCTTGCGCTTGGTCTTGCCGGTCTCGCCGACGCGCGCCCTCGCGGTCATGAACGCCAGCAGGTCGCGGATGTGGACGATGCCTTCGGGATCGTCGAGCGTCTCGTTGTAGACCACGAGCCGCGAATGCGCCGCGCTCTCGAACAGGCTCATCAATTCGCCGAGCGGGATGTCGCGCTTGACCGCGACGATGTCGGCGCGATGCACCATGACGTCGGCGATGCGCCGCTCGTGCAGGCCGAGGATGTTGCGCAGCATGGTGCGCTCGATGGCGGAAAAGCCGACCTCGTCCGGCGTCGAGGCATCGAGCACGACCTGCAGATCGTCGCGGACCGATCCCGGCTTCCAGCCGAACAGCGTGCGGATGGCGCGCATCAGCCAGTTGTCGGCGGCCGGGCGCAGCACCTCGCCTTCCGGCACCACGGCGGGCAGGTTGCGCGTGTTGCGCGGATTGTCGTGGGTGGGGTCGGAGTCCGGCATGTCAGTCCACCCGGTCCGCTGTCCCGGTCCGCATAGGGATCGGGAATGCCGAGCTGCGCCAGAATCTCCGCTTCGAGACTTTCCATCGCTTCGGCGTCGTCGTCGTTCTCGTGATCGTAGCCGATCAGATGCAGGAAGCCGTGCACCGCAAGATGGCTGAGATGATGATCGAACGGCTTGTGTTCGTCGTCGGCCTCCTTGCGCGTCGTCTCATAGGCGATGGCGATGTCGCCGAGCATGCGCGGCGCATCGTCGGGCGTTCCCGCGCCGGTCGGCTGCAGCGCCGGAAACGACAGCACGTTGGTCGGCTTGTCGATGCCGCGCCAGTTGCTGTTCAGCGTGCGGATGCCGGCATCGTCGGTCAGCATCACCGCGAGTTCGGCGTCGCCGACATCGGCATCGGCGAATTCGGCCGCGGCCTCGATGGCGCGATGGATCACCGCCTCGGCGTCGGGCTCGGTCTGCCAGCAATCGGCGACGACGAGAACTTCGGTGAGGGGAAGGGCGGAAGACAATTTCGTTCCAGGGTTTTGCATTCCAGCGTTCGGGTTGCGGCCAAGGCCCGCCGGCGGCAGGCCCGCGGCCGAAGATCTGGCCATCAAGATTTGCCGGTTGCCGGCTTCTGCGGCAAGCCCTCATAGGCGGCGACGATCCGCGCCACCAGTTCGTGGCGGATGACGTCCTCGGCGGTGAATTTCACCTGCGCGATGCCTTCGACGCCGTCGAGCAGCCTGACGGCTTCGGCAAGGCCCGAGGTCTGGCCGTTCGGCAGGTCGACCTGCGAGGGATCGCCGGTGATGATCATGCGGCTGTTCTCGCCAAGCCGGGTCAGGAACATCTTCATCTGCATCGAGGTGGTGTTCTGCGCCTCGTCGAGGATGATGACGGCATTGGTCAGCGTGCGGCCGCGCATGAAGGCGAGCGGCGCGATCTCGATCTCGCCGCCCTGCAGCGCGCGCTCGACGATGCGCGCATCCATCAGGTCGTACAGCGCGTCGTAGATCGGCCGCAGATAGGGATCGACCTTCTCGCGGAGATCGCCGGGCAGGAAGCCGAGCCGCTCGCCGGCCTCGACCGCGGGCCGCGACAGGATGATGCGATCGACTTCCTTGCGCTCGAACAATTGCGCGGCATGCGCCACCGCAAGCCAGGTCTTGCCGGTGCCGGCGGGGCCGACGCCGAACACCAGCTCGTGGCGCTTCAGCGCGCGGATGTAGGAATCCTGCGCGGCGGTGCGCGCCCGCACCGGGCGCTTGCGCAGATTGATGGTCTCGAACGCGGTCTTGGCCGCCTTGGCGTCGAATTCGAACAGCGAGCCCTGCGCGATCACGGCGCGGATCGCGCCTTCGACGTCGCCCTGCGCCAGCTCGTGGCCCTGCACGGCCTGCGCGTACAGCGTCTCCAGCACGCGCCGCGCGGCGTCGCAGCCGTCGCGCGAGCCGGCGATGGTGATGTGGTTGCCGCGGGAATCGACGACGACGCCGAGCCGTCGCTCGATCAGCGCCAGGTTCTGGCCGTAGGGGCCGACCAGCGCGGAAGCGGCGCGGTTGTCGTCGAAGTCGATGACGACCTGGGTCTCGGGTGGAATTTGCATGTCGCGGTCAAATTTGCGGCTGGGAGCGAGTGAAGGTGAATCCGATGCGCTTTTTGGCAAGGGTTCAGGCTCCCGTGGTCAGTTGGGTGATAGCGTGGATGAGGGCGGCCGCGCGGCGGCGCCGGCGAGTTCGCCGAGCAGGCTGTAGCGCTCGAGGCTGTCGATGGTGACCGGCAGCACTTTTCCGATGATGTCGGGCGAGGCCATCACATGCGCCGGCTGCAGATAGGCGGTGCGGCCGACGATCTGGCCGGGATTGCGCGCCGCGCGTTCGAACAGCACATCGACGGTGGTGCCAATCATGGCCTTGTTGAAGGCCGATTGCTGGCTGTCGATCAATTCCTGGAGCCGCACCAATCGCTCGTCCATCTCTGCCGCTGACACCGTCTCCCGCATGTCCGCCGCCGGCGTGCCTGGCCGCGGCGAATATTTGAACGAATAAGCGCCAGCGTATCCGATTTGCGTGACAAGCGCGAGGGTGGCGGCAAAATCTTCCTCGGTTTCGCCGGGGAAGCCGACGATAAAATCCGATGAAAACGCAATATCTTGGCGGGCGCCGCGAAATCGGTCGATGACGCGGCGGTAATCATCGGCGGTATGTTTGCGGTTCATGGCGGCCAGAATCCGGTCGGAACCGGATTGCACCGGCAGATGCACGAACGGCATCAGCTCGGGCAGGTCGCGATGCGCCTCGATCAGCGAATCATCGACGTCGCGGGGATGGCTGGTCGAATAGCGCAGGCGCACGATGCCGGGAATTTCGGCGAGACGATGCAGCAGCCGGCCGAGCGGCCAGGTCGCACCGTCCGGACCTTCGCCGTGATAGGCGTTGACGTTCTGCCCGATCAGCGTGATCTCGCGCACGCCGTTGTCGGCGAGCCGCATCACGTCGTCGATGATCTTTGTCGACCGGCCGCGAGACTTCGGCGCCGCGCGTATAGGGCACCACGCAGAAGGTGCAGAACTTGTCGCAGCCTTCCTGCACGGTGACGAAGGAGGAGATGCCGCGCGCGCGGATCGCGGCCGGCTTCGGCGGCGGCAGAAAGCCGAACTTGTCCTCGACCGGAAATTCGGTCTCCAGCGCGCGGCCATGGCTTTTGGCGCGCGCCAATAGCTGCGGCAGATGATGATAGCTCTGCGGGCCGACCACGACGTCGACCGTCGGCGCGCGGCGGATGATCTCGGCGCCCTCGGCCTGCGCGACGCAGCCGGCGACCGCGATGCGCATCTCGCGGCCCTGGCGCGCGGCTTCGTCCTTGGCGACGCGCAGCCGGCCGAGTTCGGAATAGACCTTCTCGGAGGCCTTCTCGCGGATATGGCAGGTGTTGAGGATCACGAGATCCGCATCCTCGGCGCTGGTCGGTCTCGACAAAGCCTTCCGGCGCCAGCGTGTCCACCATGCGCTGCGCATCGTAGACGTTCATCTGGCAGCCATAGGACTTGATGTGCAGCTTGCGCGGCGGCTTCATGGGACCTGAATGCGGGCTTGGAATGGCGCCAATGCGGCGCGCCGATCATCTTGGGGTCAATTATAGCCTAAATGGCCGGAAATCCAGCGACTTGCGCCGGTCATTGCGGGCCTAATCGGCCCGGGACGCGGGGGTGCATTCTACTTTGCATGGGGTTGTTTTCGCAATTTTGTGTCCAGGCTCCGCGGTTCCCCGCCCATACCGCGTCGAAGACGCGCGCGAACGTGCTGGAGGGGGCGCCGCGCCGCGTCCGGGATACGGCCAGATCGTTGGCTAACTAGGACTTATCGTCGTCCAGCGGCACGCAATACAGTTCGAGCCGGTGATCGACCAGTTTGTAGCCGAGCTTGCGGGCGATCTCGGCCTGCAGTTTCTCGATCTCCTCGGAGGTGAATTCGATCACCTTGCCGTCGCGCAGATTGATCAGATGGTCGTGGTGGCTGTCGGGCATCTGCTCGTAGCGCGCCCGGCCCTCGCGGAAATCGTGCCGCTCGATGATGCCGGCGTCCTCGAACAGCTTCACCGTGCGGTACACGGTCGAGATCGAGATCTTGTCGTCGACCGCGACGCAGCGCCGGTACAGTTCCTCGACGTCGGGATGATCGACGGAATCCGCCAGCACGCGCGCGATGACGCGGCGCTGCTCGGTCATGCGCATGCCGGTGGCGGCGCAGCGGGCCTCGATGCCGGTGTTCTTGTGCGCGGGCGGGGATTTCAGTACGGGCATGGTCTTTGGGCCTTGGAGGGCGGCGCTGCGGCTGTTCTGCCACCGCCGCGCATATTACGACAAGTCGCGCCGCATCAGAAGTGCATTCAATTGCTCCCCGCCGGCCTGCTGATAATAGCGCTCGCGGCGGCCAACGACGCCGAATCCGGCCCATTCATACAGCCGCCGCGCCGGTTGATTGTTTTCTTCGACTTCGAGGAAGATCGAGCGCACGCCGCGGCCGGCAAGATGGCCAAGATGTGTCAGCAACAGATTGCGCGACAGGCCGCGGCCGCGCTGGTCGGCGTCGATCGCGATCGACAATATTTCGGCCTCGTCCGCGGCCATCCGCGACACCGCAAATCCGATCACCTTGCGCCCGAGTCTCAAGCGATGCACCAGCGTGTTGCGCTCGGTCAGCATGGTCTCGAATTCGCCTTCGCCCCAGCCGCGGTGAAACGATGCGCCGTGCAGCTGCGCCAGCCGCGCCGCGTCGCGCTGGCTCGCCGCCTCGACCAATGCGGTGCCGCCGCCGCCCCACCATTGCGACAACCACGCCATCATGATGCGGGTGGCTGCGAGGCTTGGGCAGCGGATCCCTGGGCGGCTTGGCGTCGGGCGCGCGCAGATAATAGGGTCGGGCCGGCGCCGTCTCCGGATTGACCGCGGCGCCTAGCCACGCCACCCAATTGATGTCGGGCGCCGGCTGCACATCGACCTTGAACGGCGCCGGCGCATCGGAAGGCCAGCGGTCGGCCAGAATTCTGGCGGCATTGCCGACCAGATGCGGCGCACCGAAGCGCGAGGCGTCGAGCGCTTCTTCGATTCGGCGCCACTTTCGGTTTCACCAGCGAGCCGCCGTCGCCGCTCACCACCTGGAAATAGACATGATCATGCCGCGCATCGATGGCGGATAGGATCGGATGCGCGCTGTTCTCGCCGACAAAGGGCGCGGCGTAGGCGGTCAGCGTCGTCAGTCCGACCGACAGGCTTTGCCGGCCGCCAGCGCAATGCCGCGGGCGGCGGACAGGCCGACGCGAAGTCCTGTAAAGCTGCCGGGTCCCGTGGTCACCGCGATCCGATCGAGCGCCGCGAACGCGATGCCGGATGCTTTCATCACCCGCGCGATCAGCGGCATCAGCGCTTCGGCGTGGCCGCGCTTCATCGCCTGCGATTCCTGCGCGATCAGTTTGCCGGCGTCGGTGTCGAGCACGGCCGCGGCGCAGGCATCGAGCGCGGTATCGATGGCGAGGATCAGCATAGGGTGGCGAATGGCGAGTGGCGAATAGCGAATGGAATGTCAGAACCAATCCCTATTCGCCATTCGCTACGCGCCATTCGCCTTCCCCTCACATCGGCCGGACTTCGACCACGTCGGGCACGAAATGCTTCAGCAGGTTCTGGATGCCGTGCTGCAGCGTCGCGGTCGATGACGGGCAGCCGGCGCAGGAGCCCTTCATGTTGAGATAGACCACGCCGTCCTTGAAGCCGCGGAAGGTGATGTCGCCGCCGTCATTGGCGACCGCCGGGCGCACCCGCGTCTCGATCAGGTCCTTGATGGTCGCGACCGTGTCGGCGTCGGCCTCGTTGAAGAACTCGTCTTCCTCGTCGAGCGCCTCGTCATTGCCGGCGGTGCCGTCGGCGAGCAGCGGCGCGCCGGACATATAATGTTCCATGATGGCGCCGAGGATCGCGGGCTTGAGATGCTGCCAGTCGCTGTCGTCCTTGGTCACGGTGACGAAATCGGAGCCGTAAAACACGCTGGTGACGCCCTGCACGCCGAACAGCCGTTCGGCCAGCGGCGAGCGCGCAGGCCGCCTCGCGGTTGGAAAATTCCATCGTGCCGGTGTCGAGCACGGTGCGGCCCGGAATGAATTTCAGGGTGGCGGGATTGGGGGTCGCTTCGGTCTGGATGAACATTGCTTTTCTCCGGCGTCGCCGGTTCAAGGCCGGCGCGTGAGGTTCCCTTAGCAGATGGCGACGGCCAACGCACGGTCAAGGGGCGCAGGGCAGCCGTTCCGGGCTGCATCCATATATATATGCTCAGGAAAGTCCGTCGATATCGGCGTCGCTGAGATCGCCGGGGACGATGGTGACCGGGATCGGGAAGGAACCGGCGGCCTGGGCCATCATGGAGATCAGCGGGCCGGGGCCTTCCGGGCCCGGATTGGCCGCCAGCACCAGCATCGCAATATCGACGTCCTTGTCGATGACGTCGAGGATCTGCTCGGTCGGGTCGCCCTCGCGAATCACCCGCTCCGGCGTGATCGCGGCAATGCCGTTGGCGCGGCCGGCGGCGCGGTCGAGCGCCTCGTTGGCGGCGTCCTCGGCCTCGGCGCGCATGATGTCGGCGACCCCCAGCCATTGCTGGTTCTGGTCCTCGATTTCGATGATGCGCAGCATCACCACGCCGCCGCCGACCCGGATCGCCCAGCGGCTGGCATAATAGACCGCGCGGTCCCACTCCGCGGTGTCGTCAACGATGACCAGGCATTTTGGAGTGTGACCCGTCTCGTAGCTTCGTCGCTGGGTGGTCATGCATGTCCCGGTGGCTTGCCAAACCGGCGCATGCTGCCACGACGCAGCCGCCTTCGACAAGCGGCGTCGCGGATCGCGCGATGACGGCTGCGGTTACCGCGGGCGGATAAAGCCGACGATGTCCTTGGCCGCCTTCATGGTTTCGGCGGCGATCGCCCGCGCGCGGTCGGCGCCGTCGATCAGGATGGAATCGACATGGCCGGGATCGGCGACCAGCCGTTTCATCTCGGAAGCGATCGGCGCGAGTTTGGCGACGCAAAGTTCCACCAGCGCGTTCTTGAAGCTGGAGAACTGCCCGCCGCCGAACTCGGTCAGCACCTCCTGCTTGCTGCGGCCGGCCAGCGCCGCATAGATGCCGACCAGATTGTCGGCTTCGGGCCGCGCCTCGAGGCCTTTTTCCTCCGACGGCAACGGTTCCGGATCGGTCTTGGCCTTGCGGATCTTCGCCGCGATCGTGTCGGCATCGTCGGTCAGATTGATCCGCGAATTGTCCGACGCATCCGACTTCGACATCTTCTTGGTGCCGTCGCGCAGGCTCATCACCCGCGTCGCGGGACCCGTAATCACCGGCTCCGGCAGCGGGAAGAACAACCCGTCGTTAAAGCCGTGGCTGCGGATCGAGTCGACGAAGTCGTTGTTGAACTTCTGCGCGATGTCGCGCGACAGTTCGAGATGCTGCTTCTGGTCCTCGCCGACCGGCACGTGGGTCGCGCGATAGACCAGGATGTCGGACGCCATCAGCACCGGATAGTCGTAAAGTCCGACGGACGCCGCCTCGCGATCCTTGCCGGCCTTGTCCTTGAACTGCGTCATGCGGTTGAGCCAGCCGATCCGCGCCACGCAATTGAAGATCCAGGCCAGTTCGGCGTGCTCGTGCACCTGGCTCTGGTTGAAGACGATATGCTTCTTCGGATCGATGCCGCTGGCGATGAAGGCCGCGGTCACCTCGCGGGTATTGCGCGCGAGTTCGACCGGGCCGCC
The DNA here is from genome assembly GCA_963742665.1 of uncultured Alphaproteobacteria bacterium. Classification (GTDB taxonomy): domain Bacteria; phylum Pseudomonadota; class Alphaproteobacteria; order Rhizobiales; family Xanthobacteraceae; genus Bradyrhizobium. Next base: position 170,548 of record CAVUNH010000015.1, on the reverse strand, counting down.
CCACACCTCCACCGGCTGCGTCAGCGCATGCATGTCGACCACGCAATAGATGCAGTTGTGGGTTTCCTGCAGCTTCACGAAGTTGACGATCGCGCCGAGGTAATTGCCGAGATGCAGATTGCCCGTCGGCTGGACGCCTGAAAAAACCCGTTCAACCATGGCCATGGTGTGCTTCCTGCAAATATTGGCGGCTGTGGCGCCGTCGTTTGCCAACCGGCGCCGTGCGCCGTCAATTGCCACGCAAGCGCTAGTCGCGCAAGTCGCGAGGCCTTCGCCTGCCGGAGTCGCGTTAACCGTTTCGCGCCAGCCGGTGATGCCGAAAAGCCGCAGAAAAAGCCCGTAAATCGCTATCCCGGCGATAATCAGGATGGGCAGGACGATGACGAGGCCGAGCGTGCTCGCGGCGAGCACCGGCGTCAGCCACCGCAGCGCAAGCCACAATGCCGCGCCCATGGCGAGCGCGGCCGCGAGGATGCCGGGCAGCCGCCGCCGCGCCGCGGCGTCGATCGAGAAGCCGAAGGTCTCGGCGCCGCGGCGGATCAGGGTCAGCGCGGTGCTCCACGCCCCGAGTGCGATCGCGGCGGCGACGCCGCTGGCGCCGAACCAGTGACCGAGCAGGACGGCGAGCACAAGCGCGAACACCACGCCCTTCAGGGTTGCGACCAGCGGCGTCAGCGTGTCCTCGCGCGCGAAGAACGCCGGCGACAGCGCCTTGGTCAGCACATTGGCGGGCAGCCCGAGCGCCAGCCACATCAGCGCATGCGCGGTTGCGGCGGTGTCGGTCGCGGTGAAGGCGCCGTGTTCGAACAGCAACCGCACCACGGGCTCGCTGAGCAGGATCAGTCCGAGCGTCGCCGGCAGCGCCAGCCCCACCGCGAGTTCGAGGCCGCGCGATTGCGCATGCGCAACGGCAGCGGCGATCGTCGCTGCGCAAGGCGCGCGTCATCTGGGGAATCAGCACCGTGCCCATGGCGACGCCGACGATGCCGAGCGGCAACTCGACCAGGCGGTTGGCGAAATAGAGCCACGACACCGAAGACGGCGAGGACGAAGCGACGATCGCGCCGGCAACGACAAGCAATTGCGGCGTGCTGCTGGCGATCATGCCGGGGACGGCCTTGGCCAGAAAGCCGCGTATTTCCTGGTCGAACGAAACCCGCAGCGGCGTTGCGATGCCGCCGCCCCGGCGCAGCACCAGGATCGAGAGCTGCAGCAGGCCGGCGATGCCGACGGTGGCGGCCAGGATCTGCGCGGCATGCACGGCATCCTGCCGAAACACCATCAGCACGATCATGACCGCGATCAGCGCGATGTTGAACAGCAGCGGCGAGAACGCCGTCAGCGCAAAACGGCCTTGCGCGTTCAACAGCGCCATCATGACGGTCACGGGACCGGCGAAGGCGAGGTAGGGCAGCATCAGGCGGGCGTCGTCGACCGCAAGCTGCAGCGTTTCCTCCCCCGTAAAACCCGGCGCCAGCACCATGATCACGAACGGCATCAGCACAGCGAGCAGCAACGCGCCCGCGAACAACGCGGCCGTGACCGTGCCGAGCACGCGGCCGGCAAAGGCTGCGGCGGCCACGGCGCCTTCGGTGTCGCGCACGCGCAGCCAGGCCGGCACCAGCGACGCATTCAGCCCGCCTTCGGTCAAGAGCCGCCTGACAACATTGACCAGTTGAAACGCGGCGAGGAACGCATCCGCGACGGGACCGGCGCCGAGCAATGCCGCGATCATCGAATCGCGCACGAATCCGAGCAGGCGCGAGGCCAGCGTTCCCGATGATACCGTGAGAAAGGCGCGGATCATCGGGACGATCGGCCGCAATGATCGAGGATGCGCGCGGCGGCCTCGCCGGCCGGCAGGCGGGTTACATCGAGCGTGACGCTGTCGCACAACAGGCGCACGGCAACAAAGCGCGCGCCCCGGCGCGCCGCCACTTCTCGATACGCATCGAATGCCCTGCGATCGTCAGCGTTGATCGACCCGGAGATATCGGGAAAAGCTTTGCCCATTTTCCGCTTATATCGAAACTTCGCCATGCTGAGAAATCGACTGCCGACGCAGCACCGAAAAGCTTGATGAACTCGCGTCGCTTCACGGAGTGCTTCTCTTGATCTTCCCGCCTGTGCGGGAAACAGGATGCATCGCTCCGGGCGAGGGCAGCAGGTTTCGGCTGAGGTTGTGGTCAACCGTGGGCAGCCGCCCCTCCATCCCATAGGCCCTGCTTGGTCCTCGCGCTTCGCTGCAAGGTATCGCACCGCAGCACGTGCTGCAGCGCACTTTCAGCCAGTTGCAGAGTCACGGAAAAAGATATGTCTTACCCGCGACTATCGGCTGCCGTGAAGTGGACGCAGCCTCTGGTCGAGAACGCTGTCCTGCCAGGTGTTCGCCGCGGCCAGGCAGCAAGTCCCTCCGAATTGCCAGCGCCCGCCAAAAAAGGAAAAATAAATGCCAGTCTACAACATTCTCCTCATGGGCGCGTCGTACGGATCACTGCTCGCATCCAAGCTGCTGTTCGGCGGCCATTCGATCCATCTCGTATGCCTGCCGGCAGAAGCTGAACTGATCAATGCGGAAGGGTTCAAGGTGACGCTGCCCGTCCGTGGCCGCAAAGATCCCGTCTTGCTCGAGTCCCGCAAGCTGCCAGGCAAGGTGACGGCGGGGCCTGCGACCGGCGTCGATCCATCGAAGTTCGATCTCGTCGGCTTGTGCATGCAGGAGCCGCAATATCGCTCCGACGGCGTGCGCCAATTGCTGGATGCGGTGGGCAAGTCGGGAGTGCCGTGCATGTCCATCATGAACATGCCGCCGCTCGCCTATATCAAGCGGATTCCCGGTCTCGACTACAAGGCGCTGGAGGCGGCCTATACCGATCCGCGTGTTTGGGATTCGGTCAATCCACACAAGATTACACTGAACAGCCCCGATCCTCAGGCCATCCGTCCGCCGGACGGGAAGGCCAACGAGCTGCTGGTTACGCTGCCGACCAACTTCAAATGCGCCGCGTTCGAGGACGACAAGGACACGCAGATTATCCGCAACCTCGAAAAGGACGTTGATCGCGCCCGCTTCAAGATAGCGGGGGACGAGATCGAACTCCCGGTCAAGCTGAAGGCCTACGATTCGATCTGGGTGCCGCTGGCCAAATGGTCGATGCTGCTCGCGGGCAACTACCGATGCATCACCAGGGATGGCATGCGGACGGCGCAAGAAGCCGTACATTCGAATATCGAGGAATCGCGTGCCGTCTACAATTTTGTGTTCGATCTTTGCGTAAAGCTCGGCGCCAATCCGTCCGATCTTGTTCCGTTCGAAAAGTACGCCGCTGCAGCGCAAAGCCTGTCCCGTCCGGCTTCCGCGGCGCGCGCGTTGCAGAATGGCGCGCCGAATATCGAACGCGCCGACAAACTGGTCCAGCTCATTGCCCTTCAGAAAGGCTTGAGGCATCCGGCGATCGATGCCCAGGTCGCGTTGGTCGATGAGCGCCTTGCCGCAAATAGAAAAGCCTCAGCCTGAGATGCAATCGATCGCGGCATCCGCTCATTCATGAAATTATGGGTTCACGCCTTGGCCCGTCGTGATAGGCCGCAGCCTTTCGTGGTTGCCGCAAACAGGACGGTGAGATGGCTGACGCAAAATACGACGTTCTCGGGATCGGCAACGCGATTTTCGACGTGCTGGTGCAGACCGACGAGGCCTTCCTCGGCCGCCACGGCATGACCAAGGGCGGCATGGCGCTGATCGACGAGGCGCGCGCCACGGCGATCTATGGCGACATGGGCCCCGCCACCGAAATGTCCGGGGGCTCGGCGGCCAACACCATCGTCGGCATCGCCAATCTCGGCGCACGCGCCGCCTATGTCGGCAAGGTCCGGGACGACCAGATCGGCCGGCTCTATACCCATGACATCCGCGCCGCCGGCGTCGCCTTCGAAACCAGGGCCGCAGTCCGGCGGTCCGGCCACCGGCTGCTCCTACATCCTGGTGACGCCGGACGGCGAGCGCACCATGAACACCTATCTCGGCGCCGCGCAGGAACTGATGCCTCGACGATATCGACGCGGCGCAGATCGCGGCATCGAGCATTATCTATCTCGAAGGCTATCTCTGGGATCCCAAGAGCGCGAAGGAGGCCTTCGTCAAGGCGGCGACGATTGCGCATGGCGCGGGCCGGCAGGTCGCGCTGACCCTGTCGGATGCGTTTTGCGTCGATCGCTACCGCGACGAGTTTCTCGATCTGATGCGCAAGGGCACGGTCGACCTGGTGTTCGCCAACGAGGCCGAACTGCAGTCGCTGTACCAGACGTCGGATTTCGACACCGCGCTGAAGCAGCTGCGCGCCGATACCAAACTCGGAATCGTCACCCGCAGCGAGAAGGGCTGCGTGGTGGCTTCCAAAGAAGGCGTCGTCGCGGTGCCGGCTTTCCCGATTCAAAAGCTGGTGGACACCACCGGCGCCGGCGATCTGTTCGCCGCCGGATTCCTGTTCGGCCTGGTGCGCAACGCCGGCTATGAAGCCGCCGGCCGTCTCGGCGCGCTCGCGGCGGCTGAAGTCATCCAGCACATCGGCGCGCGGCCGCAGACGTCGCTGAAGGAATTGGCGAAGAAGAACGGGTTGCCGGTTTAGGGCTGTCGCAAAGGGATGGAACGCATCAGGCAGGTCAGCCGCAAGCGATGCGATTCACTAGTTCGAATGCGCGCCACGCGAAGGTCGGATCGCTCCGCTTGCGGGGGCGGGCTGGGGAGAGGGTCCACGCGGGCAGTCCGATGACGCCACCCCTTCCCTGACCTTCGTCCGCAAGGGGGGCGCGTCGCTCGCCAACGACGATCTCTCCCTCACGCCGTCTTCGCCGCCTTCAACCCGAGCCGCGCCTCGACCGCGTCGCGCATGATGAATTTCTGGATCTTGCCGGTCACCGTCATCGGAAACTCGTCGACGAACTCGACATAGCGCGGGATCTTGTTGTGGGCGATCTGGCCGTGGCAGAAGGCGCGGACCTCGTCTGCCGTCAGCGTTTCGCCCGCCCGGGTGCGGATCCAGGCGCAGAGCTCCTCGCCATAGCGATCGTCGGCAACGCCGAAAATCTGCACGTCCTGGATTTTGGGATGGCGATACAAAAATTCCTCGATCTCGCGCGGATAGAGGTTCTCGCCGCCGCGGATCACCATGTCCTTGATGCGGCCGACGATGTTGCAATAGCCTTCGCGTGTCGATGATGGCGATGTCGCCGGTGTGCATCCAGCCATTGGCGTCGAGCACGTCCGCGGTTTTCTCCGCCTCGTCCCAATAGCCCAGCATGATGCTGTAGCCGCGGGTGCAGAGTTCGCCGCGTTCGCCGCGCGGCACGACGCGGCCCTCGAGATCGACCACCTTGACCTCGACATGCGGATGAATGCGGCCGACGGTGGAGACGCGGCGCTCCAGCGGGTCATCGGTCGAACTCTGGAAGCTGACCGGGCTGGTTTCGGTCATGCCATAGGCGATCGTCACTTCGCCCATGTTCATCTCGCTGTTGACGCGCTTCATCACTTCGACCGGGCAGGGCGCGCCGGCCATGATGCCGGTGCGCAGCGACTTCAGGTCGAAGCGCGAAAATTCCGGATGGTCGAGCTGGGCGATGAACATGGTCGGCACGCCGTACAGCGTCGTGCATTTTTCCTTCTCGATGGTCTGCAACGTCGCCAGCGGATCGAAACCCTCGCCGGGATAGACCATGGTCGCGCCGAGCGTCACGGCGGCGAGGTTGCCCATCACCATGCCGAAGCAATGATACAGCGGCACCGGAATGCAGATGCGGTCCTGCTTCGGTCAGGCGCATGGCGCGGCCGACGAAATAGCCGTTGTTGAGGATATTGTGGTGCGTCAGCGTCACGCCCTTCGGCGAGCCTGTGGTGCCGCTGGTGAACTGGATGTTGACGGCATCGTCGAACTGCAGCGTTTTGGCGAGTTCGGCCAGCGTCTCGCGGTGGCGCGCGCCGCCCATCCGCGTCACGTCCTCGAACGCGATCGTGCCGGGCGAAGGCGGTCCGCCGATCTGGATCACCGCGCGCAGTTGCGGCAGCCGCGCCGCGTGCAACTCGCCCGGCGTCGGATTTCGCAAGCTCGGGCAGCAGCGTGTTCAGCATCTCCATGTAGTTGGAGGTCTTGAACGCGGTCGCGGTGACGATCGCGGCGCATCCGACTTTTGCCAAGGCGAATTCGAGTTCGCTGAGGCGATAGGCCGGATTGATGGTGACGAGGATGATGCCGGCCTTGGCGGCGGCAAACTGCGTCAGCGTCCATTCCGGGCGGTTCAGCGACCAGACGCCGATCCGCGCGCCGCGTTCCAGCCCGAGCGCGAGGAAGCCGGCGGCCAGCGCATCGACACGGCCGGCGAATTCGCGCCAGGTCCACCTGACGTCATGGCTTGGCGAGACCAGCGCCTCGCGGTCGCCCCAGCGCTGGACCGCGAGATCGAGGCTCTGTCCGATGGTCTCGCCCAGCAGCGGCGCATCGGCCGTGCCGCAAACGTAGCTGCCGGTCAGTTCGATCATCGTGCAACATCCTTGGTTGTCATCCGCCGCGCGAAAGCTGGAGCGGATCCAGTATTCCAGAGGCGTCAATGATAGCACCGAAAGGCCGCGGCGTACTGGATCCCCCGCATGCGCGGGGGATGACGATTTGTGGATGGGTCGGACAACGTGCCGACAGTTCGAGATCACGCCGCCTTCTGGCCGCTGCCGGCGTCGAGCCCGGCATAGATGCCGCGCTCAAAGCCCGCGAACGCTTCCAGGCACTTGCCGTCCACGAACGGCAACAGCTGCATCAGGATGACGCCACTGACGTTGCGCGCCGGATCGATCCAGAAATAGGTGTTGGCAAGGCCGCGCCCAGGCGAGGCTGCCGGGGCTGCGGCCTTCCGGCGTCTTGGCGGTGTTGATCAGGAAGCTCAGCCCCCATTTCTTCACCATGCCGGGATAGAGATCGACATCGTTGGTTGCCCACGCGACCGCCGTCGTCAATCTTGCCCATCGTGAGATCGCCGATGTGGTTCTGTCCCATCATCGCGACGGTCTCGGGCTTCAGCAGCTGGTTGCCGTTGCCTTTGCCCTTGTTGAGGATCATCTGGGTGAACTTGATGTAGTCGGCGGCCGTGCTGTACAGGCCGCCGCCGCCCATGTGGAATTCCGGCTCCTGTTCGAGTTCGAACGGGATCGCCGCCAGCGCGCCGTCCTCGCCGCGCGCATGCATGCCGACCAGGCGTTTGCGTTGGGCGTCGCCGAGCTTGAAGCCGGTGTCGCTCATGCCGAGCGGCGTGAACATGTGATCGCGCAAATAGGCGTCGAGCCGCTTGCCGCTGACCGCCTCGATCGCCTTGCCGACGAAATCGATGTTGGTGCCGTATTCCCAGCGCGTGCCGGGATCGGTCATGATCGGGGTTTTCAACGCGGCGTTCTTGCAACTGGTGATCTCGGGCGTGCCGGTCTTCTCCAGATAGCTCGCCATGTCGCCGTTCCACAAATCGTAGCAGAAGCCGGCGGTGTGGGTCATGAGATGGCGCAGCGTGATCGGCTTTTTCGCCGCGCGCAGTTTCGGTTCGCCCTTGGCGTCGAAACCTTCCAGCACCTGGGGCGAAGCAAGATCCGGCAGCAGCTTGCCGATCGGCTCATCCAGCGCGAGCTTGCCCTGCTCGACGAGCTGCATGCCCGCCGCGGTCGTGATCGCCTTGGTCATCGAGGCGATCCAGAACACGCTGTCGGCGGTCATTGCGTTTTCCTTGGGATCGTCCTTGGACAGGTCGCGCTTGCCGAACGCGCCCTGATAAATCACCTCATTGCCGGTCGCGGCCATCGCGACCACGCCGGGAATTTCCTTGGCCTCACACTTCTGACGCAGAATCTGATCGATCTGAGCTTTGCTTTGCATGGGGTCGCCTCCGCTGTTTTTATGGAGTGCGCAATCTTCCTCCCGGCGGCGCGATCCCGCAAGCGCGAGCCGCGGCGCTGGCCTTCGATGTCGCGATCTCGTGATGGGCCGGCGGTGTGGGCAGGATTTGGGAGAGGCGGGCGACACAAAACTGCAACACTCGGTCACAATCCGCGGTGGATTGATTGCAATACCGGTGACCGCTCTAGGGCATCCACGATAACGTGATTTCATAATGATTTCGGGTGCTGATCTCTTGCAGTAAGACATTCAGATTCCAGCAGAAATGATGCCTTTGGACTGGATGAATTGATGAAAATGGTTGTAGTTTTCCGCGTTGCGAGGACCTGCGATGATTTCGACCTGGAGTGAATGGAAGCGATATCCCGCGCGCCGGACGCGGTGAAAACATCGAGGCGCCGATTACGCCCGGCCTCTACGAAGTCCGCTATGCCGGCACCGGTGCGCTGCATTCCTTCGAAGCGGTCGACAACGTCGCGCAGGCGCTGGCGCAGCTATCGGTCGGTTCCAAATCGTGGTTCTCGCGCCGCGAGCCCGCAAAATTGCCCGATCTCGAATACCGCACCTGCGCAACGTCTTCCCGGGCCGACGCCAAGGCGGCCGCGGAACGCATGATCGGCCGCCGCGAAACCTATATGAGCGGCGCGGCCTGACGGGTTGAGCCCGCGCATTTGCCCCCGATGCATTGCCGGCGGAATAGGCCTATACTCGGATCAATAACCAGAAAATCCGAGGAGTTACGCCATGAACCCGCCCGTTGCCGCACGCGCTTCGCAATCCTCCACTCCCTCGCTGCGCGACCGCCTGAAGGACGCCTCGCTGCTGCGCGAGCAGTGCTACATCGACGGCGCCTGGACCGGCACGGCATCGCGGCCGGTGACCAATCCGGTCAATGGCATCGAGCTTGCGAAAATACCGGTCATGAGCACGGCGGAGACCACGCAAGCCGTGGAAGCCGCCGAGCGCGCGTTTCCGGCCTGGGCAAAACTCACCGCGAAAGCGCGTTCCAACATCCTGCGCAAATGGTTCGACCTGATCATCGCCAACCGCGAAGATCTCGCGCTGATCCTCACTTCAGAGCAGGGCAAGCCGCTGGCGGAGGCGCTCGGCGAAGTCGATATCGGCGGCGCCTATGTCGAGTTTTTCGCCGAAGAGGCGCGGCGGGTCTATGGCGAAACCATTCCGACCCAGCGCGCGGATGCGCGGCTGCTCGCGATCAAGCAGCCGATCGGCGTCTGCGGCGCGATCACGCCGTGGAATTTTCCGTGCTCGATGATCACCCGCAAAGTGTCGCCGGCGCTGGCCGCGGGCTGCACCGTGGTGCTCAAGCCCGCCAATGAAACGCCGCTGACGGCGCTGGCGCTGGTGGCGCTGGCGGAAAAGGCCGGCGTACCGAAGGGCGTCTTCAACATCCTCACCGGCAATTCGTCGGCGATCGGCAAGGTGCTGTGCGAGCATCCGGCGGTGCGCTTCGTCGGCTTCACCGGATCGACCGAAGTCGGCAAGATCCTGTATCAGCAGGCCGCCGTCGGCGTGAAGAAGCTTGGCCTCGAGCTCGGCGGCAACGCCCCGTTCGTGGTGTTCGACGACGCCGATATCGATGCCGCGGTCGAAGGCGCCATCGTCTCGAAATACCGCAACATGGGCCAGACCTGCGTCTGCGCCAACCGCATCTACGCCCAGGACAGGATCTACGATCAGTTCGTGGAAAAACTCTCGGCCAAGGTCGCGGCGATGAAAGTTGGTGACGGCACCGAAGCCGGCGTGACGCAGGGCCCGCTGATCAACATGGATGCGATCGACAAGGTCGAGAAGCACATCGCGGATGCGGTCAAGGGCGGCGCGAAAATCGTCACCGGCGGCAAGCGCCATGCGCTCGGCGGCAGCTTCTTCGAGCCGACGGTGCTGGCGAACGTCAAGCCGGACGCGCTGGTCGCGCATGAGGAAACCTTCGGGCCGCTGGCGCCGGTGTTCCGCTTCAAGGATGAGGCCGACGTGATCGCGATGTGCAACGCCTCGCCGTTCGGCCTCGCATCCTATTTCTATTCGCGCGATCTCGGCCGGGTCTGGCGGGTCGCCGAAGCGCTGGAGTCCGGGATGGTCGGCGTCAACACCGGTCTCATCACCACCGAAGTCGCCCCCTTCGGCGGCGTCAAGGAAAGCGGTCTCGGGCGCGAAGGCTCGCATCACGGCATGGAAGAATATGTCGAGATCAAATACGTGATGATGGCGGGGATCTGATCTTTCCGCGTCGTCTTGTGCCGACACAAGCGGGAACTTCTGGGGAAGCGCATCAGCGGCGATTCGGACCATCGCTGTCACCTGGCGCCGGTGACCGTCGCGTTCTTCCGGGGGACGAGGCATTGGCACGCGAAGGCTGGCGTGGCGTGAAAATTGATTGCATAGTTTGGGTGTCTGAATGGGGGGAATGATATGACTCGCGCGTTACGTGCCGCTGTTGCGTTTGCTGTGCTGCTGCTGTCGGCTGGGGGTGGGCAGGCGGCCACGCCGCGCGATGCATTGGTCATGGCGTGGAATCTGGATGCGTTGATCACCTTCGATCCGCCCCAGATTGGCGAGCTGAACGGCAACGACATCATCGTGGGCAATGTTTGCTCCACGCTTGTGCAGTACGATCCGAAGGATGCGTCCAGGATCATTCCGGGGACGGCGGAAAGCTGGTCCAGCTCGCCCGACGGGTTGACGTTGACCTTCAAGCTGCGGAGCGACCTGAAATTCCCGGATGGCACGCCGGCCACCGCTGAAGATGCGGCCTGGTCGCTTCAGCGGGCCGTGCTGCTGGGGTATTTCTCCAGCTCGACGCTGACCCAATGGGGCTTCAACAAAGACCAGATCGCCGACCAGATCCAGGCCACCGACGCCAACACGGTGGTTCTGAAGCTGTCGAAGCCTTACCCTGCCCCGCTGCTGCTGTCCGCCGCCTTCGCCAACAACAACGTCGCCGTGATTCTCAGCAAGGCCGCCGGGCTGAAGAACGCGAAGACCGTCGATGGCAAGTCCGATCTGGGCAATGCCTTCTTCAAGACCGGGCCGGTTTGCGTCGGCCCGTACCACGTCACGCGCTGGGACGCCAACGACGTGGTGATCCTGGAGCGGAACGAGAATTATTTCGGCCCCAAGCCCGGCCTGCGGCGCATCATCATCCGCCACGTACCGGAATCCAGCGCGCAGCGGCTGCTGCTGGAGAAGGGCGATATCGACGTGGCCCGCCTGCTGAACACGGACGATCTGAAGGCACTGGAGTCCAACAAGGACATCCATATCGAACAGACGTTGATGCAGGGCACGACCTATCTGGGCTTGAACACCAACGACCCCATCCTGGGCAACCCGAAGGTGCGCGAGGCCTTCCGCTATCTGATCGATTATGACGGGCTGGCCAACACCATCCTGCCCTATAAGGGCACGCCGCGCGCCGGTCTGGTGCCTGAAGGCGCGTTCGGCGCGCTCGATCGCAAGGAGGGACAGCCCTTCTCGCTGGATCTCGCGAAGGCCAGGCAATTGCTGACCGAGGCCGGCTATCCCAACGGCTTCAGCAAGAAGATGATCCTGTCGGCCACCGACATCAACCCCGCCATCGCGCAGCATGTCGCCACCAACGCGGCCAAGGTCGGCATCAAGCTGGAGCTGGAGCAGATGGCCGATGCCAACCTGTTCACCCGCGGCCGCAATCGCGATTTCGAGGTGCAGTTGGTGGCCTGGGGCGCCGGCTACCCGGACGCAGATGCCATGGTCTCCCGCCACGCCACCAATCCGGATCCGCGGCCGGAGGCGAAGCTGGTGGGCTATCCGGTGTGGCGAACGGGCTGGCAGAGCACCGACATCAACGCCAAGGCGGAGGCCGCGCGGCTGGAGCAGGACCCGGAAAAACGGGCGGCCATCTACAAGGATATCCAGCACTACATGCTGCATAACGGCCCGATGGCCTACATCTTCCAGACCATCCGCCCGATCGCAGTCCGCACCTCCGTGAAGGACTTCGTGATCGCGCCGTTCAGCGTGAACTACGCCAGCGCTTCGAAGTAAATTCGATGCACCTGTCGGTATTGAAGGCGGTCGCGCGGCAGGCGAGTTCGGTGTCGACGACGCTGCTGGGCCTGCTCGCGCTGACCTTCTTCATGGGCCGCATGCTGCCGATCGATCCGGTGCTGTCCATCGTGGGTGATCAGGCGGACCAATCCACCTACGACATGGTGCACCGCCAGCTGGGGTTGGATAAGCCGCTTTACGTGCAGTTCTATCTGTATATTCGCTCGATGCTGTCAGGCGATTTCGGCAATGCGCTGTTCACCGGCCATCGCGTCGCCGACGACCTGATGAAGGTGTTTCCGGCCACGGTCGAACTGGCCACCTTCGCCATCATTATCGGCGTGGGCATCGGCGTGCCGCTGGGCATCGTGGCGGCGGTGTATCGCGGCAGCGTCATCGATCATTTCGCCCGCGTCGTCGGGCTGCTGGGCTATTCCAGTCCGGCCTTCTGGCTGGGACTGATGGGGCTGATCCTGTTCTACGCCACGCTGGGGTGGGTGGGCGGTCCCGGCCGGCTGGATGTGGGCTTCATGGACAGTGTCGGGACCCATACGGGCTTCACGACCATCGATGCGCTGTGGGAAGGCGACATGGACGTGTTCTGGAACGCGGTCAGCCATCTCGTGCTGCCCGGCTCCATCCTGGGCTACGGCTCCATGGCCTATATCAGCCGCATGACGCGCAGCTTCATGCTGGAGCAGATGGCGCAGGAATATATCGTGGCGGCACGGGTGAAAGGCCTGTCAGGCTGGGCGGTGATCCGCCGCCATGCCTTCCGCAACATCCTGGTGCAGCTCGTCACGGTCATCGCCCTCGCCTACGCCTTCCTGCTGGAAGGCGCGGTCTTGACCGAGACCGTGTTCGCCTGGCCCGGCTTCGGCCACTACCTTGTCGCCGGCCTGCTGGCGGGCGACATGAACGCCGTGCTGGCCTGCGTGCTGATCGTCGGCATCATCTTCATCGGCCTGAACCTGATCACCGATCTGCTGTACCGCCTGCTGGACCCACGTACGCGATGATGAACGCAAGTCTCCGCCTATGGCTGACCGCCGATGTCACCACCTCGCCGTGGCAGGCGCGGCTGCAGCGGGCGTATTTCGGCTGGCGACGCCTGTGCGGCAACCGGTTGACGATGTTCGGGCTGGCCGTGCTGCTGTTCCTCGTGATGATTGCCGCGCTGGCGCCACTGATCGCGCCGGAGGGGTACGACGCGCAAAGTCTGGCGGACCGGTTGGCCGCGCCCAGTGCCGCGCATTGGTTCGGCACCGACGATCTGGGACGCGATGTGTTGGCGCGCATGGTCTATGGCACGCGCGTCACGCTGATGATCGCCTGCCTGGTGGCGGTGATCGCGGCGCCGCTGGGCCTGCTGGTCGGCACCGCCGCCGGCTATTTCGGCGGTTGGGTGGACACGGTGCTGATGCGCATCAACGACGTCTTCCTGTCCTTTCCCGGCCTGATCCTGGCGCTGGGCTTTGTCGCAGCGCTGGGGCCGGGCATCCGCAACTCGGTCATCGCGATCGCGCTGACCGCCTGGCCGCCCATCGCGCGACTGGCGCGGGCGGAGACGCTGACCTTGCGCAATGCCGACTACATCGCCGCCGTGCGCATCCAGGGCGCGTCTGCCTTGCGCATCATCCTGCGCCATGTCGTGCCGATGTGCCTGCCATCGGTCGTCGTGCGCATCACGCTCGCCATGGCCGGCATCATCATCACCGCCGCCGGGCTGGGCTTCCTCGGCCTGGGGGCGCAGCCGCCGATGCCGGAATGGGGGTCGATGCTGTCCAGCGGCCGCGCCCATCTGAGCGGCGCCTGGTGGATTTCCGCCGTGCCGGGCATCGCCATCGTGATGACCAGCCTCGCTTTCAACCTCCTGGGGGATGGGCTGCGGGACGTGCTGGATCCGAGGTCGGACTCGTGACCGCGCAATTGGTGGTCGAGGATTTGCGGGTGCGCTTCCACACCGCGCGGCGGGTGGTGGAAGCGGTGCGCGGCGTGTCTTTCACGGTGGGGCGCGAGAAGGTCGGCATTGTCGGCGAATCCGGTTCCGGCAAATCCATGACCGGGCGGGCCATCCTGCGTCTTTCGCCGCCCCAGGCGCGGGTGACGGCGAAGACGCTGCAATTTCAGGAGATCGATCTGCTGGCCAGCACCGAGCGACAAATGCTGAAAGTGCGGGGGCGGCGCATTTCCATGATCATGCAGGATCCGAAATTCGCGCTGGACCCGGTGATGCGCGTGGGCGACCAGATTGCCGAGGCGATCCCGGCCGACCGCCGCGGCAGCCGCGCGCAGGATCGGGAGCGCGTGCTGGCCATGCTGGACTCCGTGCACATCCGCGACCCCAGGCGGGTGTTCGAGCTATATCCGCATGAAGTCTCCGGCGGCATGGGCCAGCGCATCATGATCGCCATGATGCTGATGCCCGAACCATCCCTGCTGATCGCGGACGAACCCACCTCCGCCCTGGACGTGACGGTGCGGATGCGCGTACTGGCCATCCTGGACGAACTGGCGGCACAGCGCGACCTCGGCCTGATCTTTATCAGCCACGATCTCAACCTCGTCGCCTCGTTCTGCGACCGCGTGCTCATCATGTATGCCGGCCGCATCGTCGAGGAATGCAAGGCCAGCGAGTTGGCCCATGCGCAGCACCCCTATACGCGCGGGCTGCTCGCATCTCTCCCCCGCGTCGGCGATACGCGCGCCAGACTGCCGGTGCTGACGCGCGACCCGGCCTGGCTGTCCTCATGATCACCGTCAAAAACCTGCGCGTCAACTTTGGCGCGATGCGCGCAGTGGACGACGTGTCCTTCCATGTGGGCGCCGAGGAGACGTTCGGCCTGGTCGGCGAATCCGGCTGCGGCAAATCCACACTGCTGCGCGTGCTCTGCGGCCTGAATCGCGACTGGCAGGGCGAGATTACCATCGCCGGCGAGGCCATCACGCCCAACCGCAGCCGCGCCTTCTTCAAAAGCGTGCAGATGGTCTTTCAGGACCCCTACGGCTCCCTGCACCCGCGCCACAGCGTGAACACTGTGCTGACCGAGCCGCTCTCCATCCACCGAATGGACCGCACCGATGCGCGCGTTGCCGAGATGCTGGACCAGGTGGGGCTTGGTGCCGCTTTCCGCTACCGCTACCCGCACCAACTCTCCGGCGGCCAGCGCCAACGCCTGGCCATCGCCCGCGCACTGATCCTGGAGCCAAAAGTGCTGCTGCTGGATGAGCCGACCTCGGCGCTGGACGTATCGGTGCAGGCGGAAATCCTGAACTTGCTGACGGAAATCCGGCAAACTCGCAGACTGACCTGCATCCTGGTCAGCCACGATTTGGCGGTCATCTCGTATATGTGCGGGCGGATCGGCGTAATGAACAACGGCAAGATTCTGGAAGAATTGTCGACCAAACAACTGAACAGCAACACCGGCCACCATCGCTATACCGTACAATTGCTGACGGCGAGCCGGGGCTATGACCATGCGCTGGCAAAGGAATTGCCCGACTGACGCGACTCATTCGCCGTGTGTCGGCATAGCCTACGCGAGGCTTTCCATGAACTGCTTCAGCCGCGGCGCCCATTTATGGGCGTCGAGGCCGGAGGCGGAATGGCCGTAGTCGCTGTCGAGCAGGAAATAATCGGCGTCGACGCCGGCGCTCTTCAGCCCCTGCATGACGCCGGGCGCGATGTCCGGCGGAAACAGTTTGTCGGTCCGGGACAGCACGAGGAGAACCTTCGATTTGATTCGGCCAAATTGCGCCGTCACGTCGAAGCCGCGCAGCGCCTTGGCCAGGATGATCAGCGAATTGGCGTCGAAGCCTCTCGCCCATCGCGTCGCCTCCTCGCGGATCGCGGCTTCGATCTGGCCGGGATCGGACATCGTGTTTTTCAGACGGGTCTCGATGCCATAGGTCTTCAGCGTCGCTGCGCGGATCTGGATCATGCTCTCCAGCACGCCGCCGCGGTCGTAATAGTCGCCGCCATTCCAGTTCGGGTCCTTGGACAGCGTTCCGAGCAGGCGCGCGACATTGCCCTCGGAGCGCTCGCGCGGGACCACGGGCGCGGTGACGACGGCGGCGATCCCCTTCATCGCATCGGGATAATTGACCGCCCATTGGAAGGCCTGGAATCCGCCATAGGACGGGCCGACGATCGCAACCAGTTTTTCGATGCCGAGATGATCGAGCAAGCAGGCGCTGGGTAGCTACGATGTCGCTGACCGTGATGTCGGGGAATCGCGGCCCGTAAGGCTTGCCGGTTGCGGGATCGATGCTGGCGGCATTGGTCGATCCGTAGGACGAGCCCAGCATGTTCGGGCAAATCGCGAAGAAGCGGTTGGTATCGACCGCCTTGCCCGGGCCGACCAGTTCGTTCCAGCTGCCTTCGCCGGTCGAGCCGCCGGGATCGATCATCTGCGGGCCGCTGGTGTTGCCATGCGTCACCAGCACGGCGTTGCCGCGATCCGGCGCAAGCGGCCGAGCGTCGCATAGGCGATGGTCACGGATGGCATCACGACGCCGCTTTGCAGGCGAAAATCACGGGTCGAAAATGTTTTTGGTTCGGCCATTGCTGTCGCCATCCCGTCGCACCCTGCAAGGACGAGATACCTCAGCATGCGCGCGGCTCAAAACGCAAAAGGCGTCCGGCGCTTGCATCAGCCGTTCGCCGAATCGCCGCCGAACGCGCCGTGGCGGCCGACGCCGGAGGCAAATCGCGTGGCGCCCGAGAGCGTTTCGCCTGACGCGATCACCTTCGAGGCCGCCGCGCATTTCGTTGGCGATCGCCTCTTCCTCCTCGAGGTCCCATTGCCGCAGCGCCGACAGCCGGTCGGCGCGCAGGCAGGTCTGCGGGAAGCGGGCGATCTCCCTGCGCCAGCGCAATCGCGTGCGCGCGGGCCTCGCCCTTGGGCACCAGCCGGTTGGCAAGACCCATGCGCAGCGCTTCCGGCGCCGCCGACCGGGCGTCCGGTCAGGATCAGGTCGATGGCCTGGGAATGGCCGATCAGCCGCGGCAGGCGGATGGTGCCGAGATCGATCAGCGGCACGCCGAAGCGGCGGCAGAAGATGCCGAAGGTGGCGTCCTCGGCGACGACGCGCATGTCGGCCCACAATGCGAGCTCCATGCCGCCGGCGACCGCAAAGCCTTCGACCGCGGCGATCACGGGTTTTGACAGCCGCAGCCGGCTCGGCCCCATCGGGGCGATCGAGTCATGGCCGCCGATCTCGCGCTTCTTGTTGGGATCGCCCGCCGCCACCGCCTTGAGGTCGGCGCCGGCGCAGAAATAGCCGCCGGTGCCGGTGAACACCGCGACCGAGGCGGCTTCGTCGGCATCGAACGCCAGGAACGCATCGTAGAGTTTGCGCGCGGTGGCGCCGTCGACGGCGTTGCGGCAATGCGGACGGTTGATGGAAACGATGGTCACGGGGCCATCGCGTTCGACCAGCACGCTGTCGGTCTCGGTCATGTCAGGCGTCCTCCATTCGGCTTTTATGGGGCGAGCCTATAGCGTTTTCGAGCGAAGTGGGTACCGGTTCGCGTGAAGAAAACGCGTCAAAACAAGAAAAGTCATTACCGATCTATTCAATGCCATCGCGAACGAACGCGACCCGGATGGTCGGATCGCCGATCGCCTCATGGGCGTCCTCGAAGCGAACCTTTCGCGTGATGACGTGCTCGGGATGGAAATGCCCTGCCGCGACGTGGGCGACGCAGTCGGGCATTTCGGCGCGGGCATTGACGCGGCCGATCCGCAGCGTGATGCCGACGCCGTACATGTGCCGCAGCGGCACCGGCGTGGTCTCCTTGAAGTCGCCATACATCCGCTGGCAGATGCCGTTCGGTTCCACCGAGCGAAACGCCAGCAGAATGCTGGCATCGGTTGCGGCGGCGTCGACCACGATCGGAAACAGCCCGATCGGCTCCATCACCAGGCCCTTCGGCGCCTCGTGCACGTCAGCGCCGAGCGATTTTGCCTTCGCCAGGCGCTTTGGGTCGTCATCGAGATAGACGACGCGGCGCGCGCCACGGCTCAAGGCAGCCTGCACCGCAAACATGCTGATCGACTGGCCGGGGCCGCCGATCACCAGCACCTCGGCGCCGGGCCATTGCCGCAGCCAGTAGGCAACCGCGCTGAAGGCGTCGGTGGCGCCGTCGGCGAGCCCCGCCGTTTGCGACAGCGCATGGCCTTCGGGCTGCCGGACCAGCATGTGATCGGCGAACGGCACCCGCAACAGGTCGGACAGCGCGCCGCCATATTCGACGCCGCATACCGGCTTCAGACCATAGGAGGAGCGGAAGGGGACGCTGGTGCAGGCGTTGGTGTGGCCGCGCCGGCATCGTTCGCACTGCCCGCAGCTGATCTGGAACGGCACGATGACGAGATCGCCGGGCACGAAATTCTTCACGGCATTGCCGACCTCGGTAATGATGCCGGCGGTCTCGTGCCCCAGCGCGAAGGGGCCGGGCAGGCCGGATTTGCCGCTGACGATCGTGAGATCGAGATCGCAACGCGTCACCGCGAGCGGCCGCACCAGCGCGTCGCGGTCGTCCTGCAGTTTGGGTGCCGGCACGTCCCACCACTCGATGGTGCTGTCGCCGACATAGGTCAATTGCCGCATCTGGTTCATCTCCGTTGGCGCGGAGATTGCGAGAGGCGGAATGTCGGGACAAAAGATTTGTCCTCAACCGCGGTGAAGATAATTCACCTGTCGCTCGAATGGTCAGGCGTTGCGACCTCAGGCGGGACGTCGGCGTTGGCTTGAAGCAGATCCCAGAGGTTGCCATAGAGATCTCTAAAGACGGCAACCGTGCCGTAGCTTTCCGCCTTTGGTTCCCGGACAAAGACGACGCCCCTGGATTTGTAGGCGTGAAAGTCGCGCCAGAAGTCGTCGGTGTGGAGGAACAGAAATACACGGCCGCCGGTTTGATTTCCGATACGTGACGCCTGCACGTCATCTGCGGCCCGCGCAAGCAGCAGATGTGACCCGGTCGAGCCCTGCGGAGCGACGACGACCCAGCGCTTGTCTTGCCGGGAATCACCGTGTCTTCGATCAGAGCAAACCCAGCACATTGACATAGAAATTAATCGCCTCGTCGTAATCGCGTACCACGAGAGCTACTTGGCCAAGCGTCTGCCCCGCTGCGACGGGTCGATCGTCTGCTCCGGTCATATTCATCCTTAATGACGGGATCAGCGATGCTGCGAGTCAAATCACCAGCTCCGCCCCGTCACCCGCCGATACGCCTCCAGATAGCGCTTGCTGGTGGCGTCCACGACGCTGGCCGGCAGCGGCGGGGGCGGGGCGTCGCCGTTCCAGCGGCCGGCGCGGCGCTCGATGTCGAGATAGTCGCGCAGCGGCTGCTTGTCGAAGCTCGGCTGCGATTGGCCGGGCTTGTAGACATCCACCGCCCAGAACCGCGAACTGTCGGGGGTCATCACCTCGTCGATCAGGATGATGCGGCCATCGCCGTCGCGGCCGAATTCGAACTTGGTGTCGGCGATGATGATGCCTTGCTGGCGGCTGACCTTCTCGCCGAAATCATAGACCGTGCGCGCCATGCGCTCGAGCGTTTGCGCGACCTCGGCGCCCAGGATCTCGCGCACGCGCGCGACCGTGATGTTCTCGTCATGGCCGGTCTCGGCCTTGGTCGCCGGGCTGAAGATCGAAGGCTCCAGCTTTTCGCTTTCGACAAGCCCGCCTGCGAGCTTCTCGCCGGCCAGCGTGCCGGACGCGGCATATTCCTTCCAGGCCGAGCCCGAGATGTAGCCGCGGATCACGCATTCGACGGGAAAGACGGTGGTGCGCCGGCACAGCATCGCGCGCCCGGCGATGTCGGCGCGGTGGGCCTTCAGCGCGGGCACCAGTTTGATGATCTCGTCGGCGTCGGCGCTGATCATGTGATGCGGCACCACGCCTTCGAGCTGCCGGAACCACCAGGCGCTGATCTGGGTCAGCACCGCGCCCTTCATCGGGATGGTTTCGGCCATCACGACGTCGAAGGCGCTGATGCGGTCGGTGGTGAGCAGCAGCACGCGGTCGTCGCCGACGGCATAGATATCGCGCACCTTGCCGCGCCCGATGCGGGTCAGAGGCAGGTCGCTGGCGAGCATCGCGTTCATTGTGGTCATACTTTCAAGGAGGCAGAATATTGATCGCCGAGGGATAGCTCACTCCGGCAGCGGAATGAACTCGTGTTCCTGCGGAACATGGGCAAAACGGCCGGTTTTCCAGTCCTGTTTGGCCTGTTCGATCCGCTCCTTGCTGGATGAGACGAAATTCCACCAGATGTGGCGCGGGCCCTCCAGCGCGTCGCCGCCGAGGAACATCATCCGTGTCGGCCTGGTCGCCTTCACCGTGATGCGGTCGCCGGGCCGGAAGATCAGCAGCCGCGGCGCCTCATAGCGTTCGCCCGCGATCTCGACCTCGCCGTCGACCACATAGATCGCGCGTTCCTCGTGATCGGCGTCGAGCGGCACGCTGGTGCCGGCAACCGCCGTCACCTCGGTGTAGAACCAGGGCGACACCATCGTAACCGGCGATTTCACGCCAAAACTGCTGCCTGCGATGATCCGCGCGGTGAAACCGCCGTCGTTGACTGTCGGCAGGCTCTCGGCGGCGTAATGCTGGAACGACGGCGCGATTTCCTCTGAACCGGCCGGCAATGCGATCCAGCTTTGCAGGCCCAGCATCTTCTGGCCGTCGCGGCGCTGCACGTCGGGAGTGCGTTCGGAATGCGCGATGCCGCGGCCGGCGGTCATCAGGTTCATCGCGCCGGGCTGGATCTCCTGGATGTTGCCCTCGCTGTCGCGGTGCATGATGCTGCCGTCGAACAGATAGGTGACGGTGGCAAGCCCGATATGCGGATGCGGCCGCACGTCCATGCCCTTGCCGGCCATGAACTGCACCGGGCCGAAATGATCGAAGAAGATGAAGGGGCCGACCATCTGCCGCTTGCCGTGCGGCAACGCGCGGCGCACCGCGAAGCCGTCGCCGAGATCGCGGGTGCGCGGCACGATGATGAGATCGAGCGCGTCGCAGGATTTCGCATCGCCCAACACGGGATCGTTGGAGGGTTGCCAGCTCATGGGAACTCCTTTGGGTTTGCCGTGATCATAGCAGCAATGGGGGCTGCGGCCAAGCCCCACGTCATCGCGAGCGAAGGCGGAGCAATCCATCGCGGCAAGTGAAGTCCGGATCGCTTCGTCGCTTGCGCTCCTCGCGATGACGGCCTAAGCACGCACTATGAAGTGAGGAACCGATGATCCCTCCGCTCAAGCCGGGCGCCAGCCTGATGCCGGTCGATGGCCCTTTCATCGAGACGGCGCGCCTGATTCTGCGGCCATGGCGCGAGAGCGACATTGCCGCGAATACCGCCATGCTGTCCGATCCCGATGCCGCGCGCTTCATCACGCCCGACGGCAAGGCGGTCACGACGGCGCTGGGTGGATGGCGCAACGCTGCCGTCATCGCCGGGCATTGGGCGCTGCATGGTTTCACCATGTTCGCCGTCGAGGAGAAGTCGAGCGGCCGATATGTCGGGCGCGTCGGGCCGTGGTCGCCGCCGGAATGGCCAGGCTTCGAGGTCGGCTGGGGCATCGCCCCGGAATGCCGCGGCAAGGGTTACGCGGTGGAAGCGGCACGGGCGTCGATCGACTGGGTTTTCGCGACCTTTGAGATTGACGAGATCATCCACTGCATCGAGCCTGCCAACGCGCCGTCGCAGATCGTCGCGCGGCGGCTGGGCGCGAGGAAGGATCGCGAAGGCTGTTTTGTTCGGCAAGCCGATTGACATCTGGGTCACCTCGCGCGCGTCGTGGACGGCCCAAAATTGAATTGATCGCCGATCTGGACTAGATTTACCTGACGCGCGCCATCGCGCGGAACGGGTTCACTTGATGCTGCTCCCACTATCGACATCGCATTGCGCGGCGCCACCGTGGCGTTGCTGCTGGTGCTGGCCGCGTCGCTGTTTCGCGGTTTCGGCACCGTGCTGGCCGGACGGCTGGCGGCGGCGTTTGCCCTGGGATCGGCGGCGCATGCCGTCAGCTATTCGATCGGATCGACGTCGCCGGTCTCGATGGCACATGCGCCGTTGATTGCGCTGTCGACCGGCAATGTCGTGGTGTTCTGGCTGTTCACGCGCGCGCTGTTCGACGATGCGTTCAAATTGCGCTGGTGGCATGCGCTGGTGTGGGCGGCGGTCGTCGCCTTCAGCTTCGTCAACTGCATGTGGATTGCGCCGGCCGGCGGCGCGCGGGCTTCCATCATCGCGATCAATCTGCTCGCGCTCGGCTTCATCGCATTGGCGGTCGTTCAGACCATCGCGTCGTGGTCGGCCGATCTGGTCGAGGGCCGCCGCCGCATCCGGGTTTTCATCGTCACCGCAGCGGCGCTCTACGGCGGCATGAATGCCGTGCTGCAGATCCTGTTGCCCGTCGGAGCAGCGGCTGATGTCGCCAACACCGTGAATTCCGCGGTGCTGGCCGGCGTGGTGGCGGCGATCTGCTACGCGATGATGCGGGTCGACGGCGCCGAGTTGTTTCCGGCGGCGCCTGAAGCCGCGCAGGTCGTGATCGTTCCGGGTCAGTCCGCGGCGGCGGACGATGCGCACGACCAGAAACTCGTCGATGCGCTGATGCGGCTGATGGGCGATGAGCGCATCTACCGTCACGACAACATCACGATCGGCACGCTCGCGACCAGGCTCGCCATCCCCGAATACCGGTTGCGGCGGCTGATCAACCAGCGGCTCGGCTACCGCAATTTCAATGTCTTCCTCAACAATCACCGGATCGAGGAAGCCAAGGCCGCGCTATCCGATCCGACGCAGGCCGAAGTGCCCGTCATCACCATCGCGATGGACGCCGGCTTCCAGTCGCTCGGCCCGTTCAACCGGGCGTTCAAGGCGACCACCGGCGTGACGCCGACCGAATATCGCCGGCTCAACGCGCCCGCCGTCTGATTTTAACTCATTGTAATTTCGTTGCAATTTCGGAATCGGCGAGGTGCTCGCAGATTTCGGCCAGCCCGATTTCGAATCCGGCGAGCGGCGAGCGGCCGCTTCGCCAACATGGCCGGCACGCGCTGATGCGTCATGCCGGAGGCCAATTTGACCCGACGAAAGCTGTTTCTCATCCTCGCCACCACGACCGCGCTCAGTGCGCTGGCCTTGACCGCCGCGCGGGCGCGCGACGTGCCAAAGGTCGCCACCGGCTTTGTCGCCAACATCCTCTGCTCGGAAACCTTCGTCTCCGGCCAGCAGCCTGACCGGATCATTTCGGAAACCACCGCCGCGATGCCCGGCGTCAGCCTGATCACCTGGGCGCTCGACTACAAGGTCGACCGCGTGCGGAAGGATGTCACCGTGACGTTGCTCGGCTTCGGCCGCAGCCACGCGGTCTATCGCGAAGGTTTTGGCTGCTATCTCGACCATGGCGATGCGGTTGCCGATATCTCGATGCCATCGGATATCAAGCCATCGCAAGGCGCTGTTGCCCGATATCGCGGGGCCGCGCCGGTGGCGCCGGCCAATCCGCAACTGGCCGCCGCGCTCGATCGTGCTTTTGCCGAACCCGAACAATCGCCGCCGCGCGCGACCAAGGCGGTGGTCGTGGTCAAGGACGGCCGGTCGTCGCCGAGCGGTACGCCGAGGGCTACGGCATCGATACGCCGATCCTCGGCTTCTCCGCGACCAAATCGGTGATCTCGGCGCTGACGGGCATTCTCGTGCGCAAGGGCGCGCTGACGCTCGATCAGCCCGCGCCGGTCGCGGCGTGGCAGGGCGCCAGACGATCCGCGGGGTGCGATCACGGTCGATCATCTGCTGCGTCACACCGCGGGGCTCGCGCTCGGCAGCTCGCTCGAGGCTTCGCTCGGCGCCGCGTTCGAGCCGGTCAACCGGATGAAATTCATGGAATCCGACATGGCCGCCTATGCCGAGAGCATCGGGCTCGCGACGCCGCCCGGCAGCGCCTGGAACTACAATGACGGCAACATCATCATTCTGTCGCACCTGATCCGCAATGCCGCGGGCGGCCGCGCATCGGATGTGATGCGGTTTGCGCATCAGGAATTGTTCGGCCCGCTCGGCATGCGCAACGTGACGATCGAGTTCGACGCGTCAGGCAATCCGGAAGGATCGAGCCAGATGCTGGCGTCCGCGCGCGACTGGGCGCGCTTCGGCACGCTCTATCTCAATGACGGCGTGGCCGGCGGCAGGCGCATCCTTCCCGAAGGCTGGGTGAAATACTCGGCCTCGCCGACGCCGAATGCCTGGGTCGGAATGGCGCCGGCTTCTGGACCAATCTCGGCGACAGCTTTGGCGCCAATTATCGCATCGAACATGGCTGGCCGCGCGATGCCTTCTTCGCCAAGGGGACGATCGGGCAATATGTGATCATCATTCCCAGCGAGAAACTGGTCATCGTGCGGCTCGGCCGATCGCCGAACTGGCCGCCGGCGGCCGACGGCGTGTTCGCGGCTCGTCAGCGACGTCATTGCCGCCACCGGCAGCAAGGGCAAGCTCGCCAAGGGCGAATAAGGGCGAGTGATGTGATGGCGTGCGCAACAATGTGAATTGAATTATGCGGGCTGTGCCGGTGAGGTATGGCTATCGCGCCGCCGTCGATCGACTGGCGGCGCGGTCCCCGCACCCAAAATTCCTCAGCCGGAGAAGATCATGCCGAAAGCCTACTGGATCGTGCACGTCACGGTCCACGATCCCGAGCACTATCCCGAATATCTGACCGCGGCGCTGCCGATCTTCGAAAAATACGGCGCCAATTTCGTCGTGCGCGGCGGCGCCTATGAGGTGATGGAAGGAAACGAGCGGGAGCGCAATTTCGTCATCGAGTTCAGGGATCGCGCCACCGCGATGGCCTGCTACAAATGCCCGGAATATCAGGCGGCGGTCGCGATCCGGCAGAAATACTCCGACGCCGATCTCATCATCATCGACGGCCCGGCGTGACGCCGGGACGTCTCACTGCCGGCCGAGCTGCGTCGCCTTCGCGACGCGATCGAATCGCTCCAGCGACAGGATCGCATCCGCGAGCTGGTCGGCGCGGCCGTTCAGCACCGGGCGGGCAAGCGTGAGGAATTTCTGCTGCATCGCCTGCGCGTCCGGGAATGAATTCGGCTCGCCGGAGGGATCGGCATAGAGCCGCTCATGCACGCCGTCATCGGTGGTGATGGAGACGCGCGCGCCGAACGGATGGGTGCGGCCGATCTCGAGGCGGTCGTCCTGCACCACGTCGAACTTGTCGGCGAGCGCATCGACGGCGGCGTCGCCGAGCCGGTCGTAATCGTCCCAGCCGAAGCGGCCCTGATCGAGCGCGACCGCGCCGGTGAAGAACATCGAGAACTGTCCGCCGACGATCGAGGTCGGATGGCGCTTGGTGGCGGCGTCGCCGGTCAGCGTGATGCCGTTGCGGTGCAGGCCGATCTCGACGCGCTTGATCTGGTCCGGCGTCAGATTGTGCTCGCGGCGCATCGCGATCAGCGCATCGAGCGCGGCATGGGTATAGCGGCAGCTCGGATAGGGCTTTACGCCGATCTTCAGCGTCTCGTAGATCTTGCCGAGGCCGGCGACCGCCTTGTCGGGATGGGCGTTGTCGCTGTAGCCGACCAGCAGCCCGTGCTTGCCTTCGACCGATTCGGTCGAGCCGACGAAATCGTTGCGCGCCAACGTCGCGGCGATCACGCCGTTCATCGCGGCGGCGCCGACCTGGTAGCGCTTGTTCCAGGCGCCGTTGACCAGAAATTGCAGCGAGCCAGCGGCCTGGCTGCCGGAGACGCCGAAGGCCGCGATGATCTGGTCCTTCGACAGGCCGAACAGTTTTGCCGCCGCCGCCGCCGCGCCATAGGTTCCCGCGGTCGCGGTCGGATGGAAGCCGCGCGCATAATGCGAGGTCGGGATCGAGCGCGTTGCCGAGCCGGCAGCACACCTCATAGCCGGCGACGATCGCGGTCAGCACGTCGCGGCCGGATGCGCCGACCATCTCGCCGACCGCGAACGCCGCCGGCACCACCGGCGCGCTCGGATGCAGCGAGGAATCCGCATGCGTATCGTCGAAATCGAGCGAATGGCCGAGCGCGCCGTTGAGCAGCGCCGCGACCGCCGGCGTCCAGGTCTTGGTGTCGCCGAACACGGTGGATTCGCCCTTGCCGTCGAGCGCCAGCGCTTCCAGCATCTTGAGCAGCGAGGGCGTGGATTCCGCGTCGCGCCGCGCCCGGATCGCGCTGCCGAGGAAATCGAGCGTCAGCACCTTGGCGCGCTCCAGCACCTCGCGCGGGATATCCTCGAATTTCAGGTTGGCGACATAGGCGGCAAGCGTTGCGGTTTCGTTGGCCATCGTGTTTCCTCGCTTTGTCACAGGGTAGGCGGGCTGATCTTGCCTTTCAAGCCGCCTGCGACCCGCTGGGCAGCAGCTATGCTCGATGTCAGCTTGCAGTGGGCATCGATCGGCAGGATCCGGAACGCGGCGCATGATGAGCTTTTCTGAAACGCATGTTCGGCGCGCTCTGCGGCCCGAAAGACGCAACTGGCGCTCGCGGTCCGGATCGACGGTCGCGGCGGTCGCCGCCTATGCGATCGCGATCGCGTTGCATCTGATGCTGCCGCTATGGGCGGTGCTGACGTCGCTGATCGTGACCCAGATGAGCGTCGGCCGGTCGCTGAAGGCGACCCGCGACTACATGCTCGGGACGATCGGCGGCGCGATCTATGGCGGCGCCATCGCGGTGCTGATCCCGCATTCCGGCGAAGGCAGTTTGCTGGCGTTGCTGGTGCTGGCGGTTACGCCGCTGGCCTTCATCGCGGCGATCAATCCCAGCCTGAGCTCCGCCACCGTGACCGCCGTCATCGTGCTGCTGGTCCCGACCATGCACCAAGCCAATCCGCTGGATTCGGCGATCGATCGCGTCATCGAGGTCACCGTCGGCGCGCTCACCGGGCTCGTCGTCTCCTTCCTGGTGCTGCCGTCGCGGGCGCATCAGCCAGATCCGCGTCAATGCGGCGCGGCTGCTCGAACTGCTCGCCGCCGCGTTTGCCGAATTGCTGGCGGGCCTGACGCATGGTCTCGACAACGACGCCCTGCACCGGATCCAGGATGGCATCGGCGCCGCGGTGACGAGCCTGCATGCGACCGGCGCGGAAGCCGAGCGCGAGCGCGCCGCGCGGCTGTCTTCGGGCCCCGACACCGGCCCGTTGCTGCGGACCATCCTGCGGCTGCGCCATGACGTCGTGATGATCGGGCGGGAGTGCTTGGTGGCGTTGCCGAGAGATGTGCAGGCGCGGCTCGACGCGCCATTGTCCGGGGTCAGCGAGGCGATCGTCCACCATTTGCGCGAGTCGGCGGTGGCATTGCGCAACAGCGCTTCTCCTCCGGCGCTCGAGCCGGTGCAACTGGCGCTGCAGGCCTATTCCGACGAGGTGGCGGCGGTGCGCCGCGATGGCCTGATCCGCGGCCTGCCGGGCGACGTCGCGGAGCGGTTTTTCGCGCTGGGATTTTCGCTGGAGCAGATGCGGCAGAATCTCGGCGATCTCGATCGCTGCGTCGCGGAGTGGTCGGAAACGCCGCCAGCGAAGCCTGCCGTTGCCGAGTCCTAGGGTTCACGCCGATCGCTAGCGTCAAACCCTTGCTTTCCATCCGCCAGATCAGGAGATCGATGCGGTCCTGGCCGAAGAACGGCTCGTTTTCGAACACGAAAGTCGGCACGCCCCAATGGCCGGAGGCGGCGTGGTCCTGTTCGTTGCCGGCGATGATCCGCTCGTAGCGATCGGGATCGGCGACGATAGCGGCGTCCATCGCGGCGAGATCGAAACCGGCAGCGGCCGCCGCGTTGGCGAGATGATCGCCCTCGTTCCAGCCGGTGACGCTGCCGTCCCACAGCACCTTGCTGATCGCGCCGGCAAATTCCAGCGCGCGGCCTTCGAGCTGCGCGGCGGCGCCGAGGCGCGTCAGGCGATGGATGTAGGGCTGGTGCTCGGCGACCTCGAGCGTCGTCAGGTCCTGCACGATCGGGTCCGGGCGTGGAGCGCGGAACGGAATGTTCGCGTGCTCGGCGACACGGGGCGCATCCAGCGCGACGTAGCGCAGGAACTGCGGGTTGGCGCGCTTGAAGAAGCCGGGCACCCGCACCGCAAGCGGATAGACCGGGCGCAGATTGACCGTCACATCGTAGTCGGCGACCATCTTCATCGTTCTCGGCAGCGCGAGATAGCTGTAGGGACTGCGAAACGAAAAGAACAGATCGACGGATAATGTCATGGGAAAGCCTCCGTCAGCTTCGCGATAGCGCTCTCAAACCCGCGCAGAAAAGCGTCAGAAAACTGATCGAGCAAAGCACGGGTGAGGCAACGCGTCTATCGCCGTAGAAGTACGTGGTTCAGGCCGCCACCTGACGCAGCAGGGTGCGGACGATCAGCCGGTGAAACGGCAGGATGATCGCCAGATAGGTCCGGCCGAGCCGGTTGTGGGTCAGCACCAGCGTGGTCGCGGTGACGTTCCGTAACGCGCCGGAAGTCGCCACGTCCACGACGACGCGGAAATCCAGATGCTTGTCGTTGAAGCCGGCGACCAGCCGGTCCGGCGTCTCGCTTACGATCGGAAATATCCCGATCATCTCGCTCGGCGCGGTCCGGCTCTCGCCCGACGTCTTGAGGCCAAACGGCGTCACCAGAAGATTGCGCAGCGATGTCAGCGCCTCGACCCAGCGGGGCTGCCGCGCCATCATGCGTTCCGCCGCCTGCCGCGCATCGAGCGCACGGATCGTCGATCTCGATGCTGAAGGCGTCGACGAACTGCGCGCCGGCCAGCAGCGTGTTCGGGTCGATCGCAGGTGTGACTTCGTGAACGGTCATCGCTTCACCAATCTGTTCGCGAGCAGGCGGAAGCGCAAGATCAGAAGGGTGGCATAGACCGCGGTCCCGACCGACAGTCCGATCCAGACGCCGACCGCGCCGAGCGCCGTGCGGAAGCCGAGCGCGCAGGCCAGCGGGAATCCGATCAGCCAGTAGCTGATCGCGGCGAACAACAGCGGCACGCGGGTGTCGTTCATGCCGCGCAGCGCGCCGGCCGCGATGGTCTGGATGCCGTCGGCGATAAAGAAGGTGGCGCCGACCAGCAGCAGCGTCGCCGTCAGCGCGATGGCCTCGCCGGCGCTGGCGGCGGCCTCGCCGAAGAACAATTGCGCGATCTCGAAACGGCCCGCCATGACCGCCACCGTCAGCGCCGCGACCAGCGCGATGCCGAGCAGCGTCGCCACGAGGCCTGCGCGCTTGACCCCGTCAGGGTCATTGCGGCCGACCGCATGCCCGACCCGCACGGTCGCCGCCAGGCTGATGCCGAACGGCACCATGAACAGGATGGCGGTGATCTGCAGCGCGATCTGGTGGGCCGCCAGCGCGGTGGTGCTGATCAGGCCCATCAGCAGCGCCGCGGCGCCGAACATGCCGTATTCCAGCAGGAACGAGATCGAGATCGGCGCGCCGATGACGATCAGTTGCCGCATCAGGCCCCAGTCGATGCGCCAGATGTGGCCGAGCATGTGGAATTTGCGGAACGGCCGGCGGCGCGTGGCAAACCACAAGGCGGCCAGGAAGGTGCCGAGATTGACGATCGTGGTGGCAAGACCGGCGCCGAACAATTCCAGCCGCGGCAGGCCCCAGGCGCCGTGGATCAGGAGATAGACCAGCACCCCATTGGCCGGGATCGCGACCAGCGTGATCCACAGCACCGGCGTCGGCCGGTTGATCGCGCCCATGAAGCTGCGGATCGCCAGAAACCACAGCGCCGGCAGGATGCCCCATGCCAGGCCGAACAGATATTGCTGCGCCAGATGCGCGGTCGCGGGCGCCTGGCCCAGCAGCAGCAGGATCTGTCTCGCCGCGCAGCGGAAACGCCATCATCGGCAGCGAGATCAACAGCGCGGCCCACAGGCCGACGCGCAGCGCGCGCCGCACCAGGTGCGGATTGCGCGCGCCGAACGCCTGCGCGGCCAGCGGCGCCACCGCCGACACCAGGCCCATGCCGACGGTGAATGTGACAAAGAACACGGTCGACGCCAGCGCCGCCGCCGCGACGGCCTCGTCGCCGAGCCGCCCGACAAGCGCGAGATCGGTCGTCATCATCGCGATCTGCCCGAGCTGCGTCAGCGCCATCGGCACCGCGAGCTTCAGCGTCTCGGCGAGTTCATCGGCGAGATGACGGCCGGGCGCTGCAGCGCGGGCGCGATCGAGTGCGGGTTCGATTTTGTCGAGCGAGGTCATGGCGCGAGACTAATACCGGTGAGAGCCAAGAACATGACGGTGACGCCTTGTTCAGTGTTCGTCTCACGCGGGCAGCTGGCCGCCGACCGTCATGGGATCGGCCGAAGGAATTCTTCGGCGGCTCGTACGCTCGCCTTGGGCGGCACCGGGCGGGACAGAACGAAGGTCTTTCTGCGTGCAAGATCATAGAAAGACTCCGACCAGGGCTCCGCGCCAAGCCGTCGCAACAGCGCGATCAGGCTTTTTTCGTTCAACCTGTCACGCATCCTTCGAGCGGTGTAATCAGTCGGCTGTTCCTCCGGAAGAACAGGTCCGAAGGCGCGGAAGCCCCAGCGTTTGTCTTCCTGCCAGACCTCCACGGATCGCTCGATCAATTGGGATCCTTCGTTTCGCCGGTGGATAAAGCACGCGCCGGATTGAGTGGTTGTCCAATCGTCGTGCGCGCTCCAGTGAATCGTTGTGAGGTTGTGACGCGTCGTCAGACACCGACACAATGAGTCGTAGCCGCCACACGTGAAACTATTGTGCCAAATTACGGCCCAGTTGGAGCGGGTTGGCAGGACAACGGTATAGGAAACCACGTTGATGAAATCAGGGAGCGCTGGCGAAGGCCTCGCCAAGCGTTCTGAAGCCAAGCCAACTGGCTTGTCTATTTTGTCAGGCGCCGCAAAACGCGAGAGCTCGACTTCTATCGCCGCCGCCACCGTTTCGATACTGCCTTCGACCAGGTCGAGCGACTGCGTGGTTGGCCACCAGGCGCGCAG
This sequence comes from uncultured Alphaproteobacteria bacterium, assembly GCA_963742665.1. Classification (GTDB taxonomy): domain Bacteria; phylum Pseudomonadota; class Alphaproteobacteria; order Rhizobiales; family Xanthobacteraceae; genus Bradyrhizobium. Next base: position 139,535 of record CAVUNH010000015.1, on the reverse strand, counting down.
GTCTGTTCCATCAGGCGGCATCGTCAAGGTTTCCGTCAAAGTTCCGTTGCCCGCACACTTGACTTTGACGTGCAGCAACCGACATGTCAGGGCTCGCGCGGTCGCGCCGGCACCCGCGTGATCCGGGCGCCGAGCGCATTGAGCCGTTCCTCGATCCGCTCATAGCCGCGTTCGATCTGGTCGGCATTGTTGATGGTCGAGGTGCCTTCGGCGGCGACCGCCGCCAGCAGCATCGCCATGCCGGCGCGGATGTCGGGCGAGGTCATCGGCGCGCCGCGCAGCCGGCTCGGGCCCGCCACGATCGCCCGGTGCGGGTCGCACAGCACGATGCGGGCGCCCATCGAGATCAGCTTGTCGACAAAGAACATCCGCGACTCGAACATCTTCTCGAACATCAGGATCACGCCGTCGCATTGGGTCGCGGTGACGATGGCGATCGACATCAGGTCGGCCGGGAAGGCCGGCCACGGCTGGTCCTCGAGCTTCGGCACATGGCCGCCGAAATCGTCGTGGATCTTCATGGTCTGGCCGGTGGGCACCACGAGGTCGTCGCCCTCGACGCCGCAGACGATGCCGAGCCGCTCAAAGCCCATCCGGATCGAGCGCAGATGCTCGACGCCGGCGCGCGCGATCCGCAACGGCGAGCGCGTCACCGCGGCGAGCCCGATCAGCGAGCCGACCTCGATATGATCGGGCTGGATCGAATAGCGCGCGCCGCCGAGCGTCGACGGCCCGTGGATGACGATGGTGTTGGTGCCGATGCCCTCGATCTTGGCGCCGAGCGCGACCAGGAAGTTGGCGAGGTCCTGCACATGCGGCTCGGAGGCGGCGTTGCGCAGGTACGTCGTGCCGTGGGCGCCGACCGCGGCGACCAGCGCGTTTTCGGTGGCGGTGACGCTGGGCTCGTCGAGGAAGACGTCGGCGCCCTTCAGCTTTGCGGCGCGGAATTCCAGCCGGTCGGTCGCGGTGACGGTGGCGCCGAGCTGCTCGAAGGCCAGGAAATGGGTGTCGAGGCGGCGCCGGCCGATGACGTCGCCGCCGGGCGGCGGCAGCGCCACCTCGCCACAGCGGGCGAGCAGCGGCCCCGCCAGCAGGATCGAGGCGCGGATGCGCGCGCAAAGCTCGGGATCGAGATCGGCGGCGCGGATTTCCTTGGCGTGAATCTTCAGCGTGTTGCGCGCCTCCCATTCGGCCGATGCGCCGACCGAGCGGATCAGTTCGACCAGCGTCTCGGTATCGCGAATCCGGGGAACGTTTTCCAGCGTGACCGGATGCTCGGTCAGAAGCGCCGCCGCGATGATCGGCAGCGCGGCGTTCTTGTTGCCGGACGGTTCGATGGTGCCCGCGAGCCGGTGGCCGCCTTCAACGATGTATTGAATGGGCGGCACGGTTGCTTCTCGGCCTCACACGTCGACGGTGGCGTTGAGCGAATTTTCCTGGATGAAATCGCGGCGCGGCTCGACCACGTCGCCCATCAGCTTGGTGAAGATGTCGTCGGCCTCGTCGACCTCCTTGATCTTCACCTGCAGCAGCGAACGTGCGTTGGTGTCGAGCGTGGTTACCCAGAGCTGTTCCGCGTTCATCTCGCCGAGGCCTTTGTAGCGCTGCAACGCCACGCCCTTGCGTCCGGCGTCGGTCACGGCCTCGAACAGGCTGACCGGTCCGTGAATGGCGATTTCGGCATCCTTGCGGCGCAGCTATGCCCGGGCGGGCATAGGTCTCCTGCAGCCGCTCGCGTATTCGTCGAGCTTGCGCGCGTCGGCCGAGCCAAGGAAGGCGTCGTCGATGATGGCGACATCCTTGACGCCGCGCACCGTGCGCTCGAAGAAGAAGCCCTGGCCTTCGATGAAGTGTCCGCGTCCAGCCGCGTTCGACTTCGTCGGCCAGCGCGTCGAGACGTCCCTGCCGATGTAGTCGGCGGCCGCCCTGGCGTTGTTCCGATCGCTGTAGATATCCTTGCCAAGCACGCCGGCGATCGCCGCCTGCTCGATCACCTTGCGGTTATAGCGGCTGTGCAGATTGTGCAGGATGCCGCGGATGACCCGGGCGTCCTCGACCAGCGACAGCAGGTCGCGGCCGGCGCGCTCATCGCCCGAGCCCGGCGTGAAGACGCATTCGTCGAGGCCGGTCGAGATCAGATAATCCTCCAGCGCGCGCTCGTCCTTCAGATACTGCTCGGACTTGCCGCGCGTCACCTTGTAGAGCGGCGGCTGCGCGATATAGAGGTGGCCGCGGTCGATCAGTTCGCGCATCTGCCGGTAGAAGAAGGTCAACAGCAGCGTGCGGATATGGGCGCCGTCGACGTCGGCGTCCGTCATCACGATGATCTTGTGATAGCGCAGCTTGTCGGCGCTGAATTCGTCGCTGATGCCGGTGCCGAGTGCCTGGATCAGCGTGCCGATCTGCTCCGAGGACAGCATCTTGTCCATACGGACGCGCTCGACATTGAGGATCTTGCCGCGCAGCGGCAGCACCGCCTGGAAGTCGCGGTTGCGGCCCATCTTGGCGCTGCCGCCTGCCGAGTCGCCCTCGACAATGAACAGTTCGGATTTGGCGGGATCCTTTTCCTGGCATTGAGCGAGCTTGCCGGGCAGCGAAGCCATCCCAAGCGGATTCTTCCGGGTCAGTTCGCGCGCCTTGCGCGCGGCTTCGCGCGCGGCCGCGGCCTGGATCACCTTGCCGACGATGACCTTGGCCTCGGCTCGGATGTTCCTCGAACCACGCCGCCAGGGCCTCGTTGAGGACGTTCTCGACCACGGGGCGCACTTCCGAGGACACCAGCTTGTCCTTGGTCTGCGACGAGAATTTCGGGTCGGGCACCTTCACCGACAGCACCGCGGTGAGGCCCTCGCGGCAATCGTCGCCGGTCAGCGCGATCTTTTCCTTCTTGGCATTGGCCTCGGCATAGCCGTTGACCTGGCGCGTCAGCGCGCCGCGGAAGCCGGCCAGATGGGTGCCGCCGTCACGCTGCGGGATGTTGTTGGTGAAGCACAGCACGTTCTCATGGTAGCTGTCGTTCCACCACAAGCGCGGCCTCGACGCCGATGTCGTTGAGTTCGGCGCGCACCATGATCGCGGCCGGCACGATCGGCTTCTTGTTGCGGTCGAGATATTTGACGAATTCCTCGACGCCGCCGACATATTTCATCTCCTCGCGCTTTTCGACCGCGTGGCGCATGTCGGACAGCACGATATTGACGCCGGAATTCAGGAACGCGAGCTCGCGCAGGCGGTGCTCGAGCGTCGCGAAATCATATTCGACATTGGTGAAGGTTTCGGTCGAGGCAAAGAACGTCACCTCGGTGCCGCGCTTGCCCTTGGCGTCGCCGACGACCTTGAGCGGGGCGACCGCATCGCCATGGGCGAACTCGATGTAGTGCTCCTTGCCGTCGCGCCAGACCCGCAGCTGCAGCTTGCTCGACAGCGCGTTGACCACGGAGACGCCGACGCCGTGCAGGCCGCCGGAGACCTTGTAGGAGTTCTGGTCGAATTTTCCGCCCGCGTGCAGCTGGGTCATGATGACCTCGGCCGCGGAAATGCCCTCGCCCTTGTGGATGTCGACCGGAATGCCGCGGCCGTCGTCGTGCACCGTCACCGAGCCGTCGGCGTTGAGCACGACCTCGCACGGCGGTGGCGTGACCGGCGAGCGCTTCGTCGATCGCGTTGTCGACGACCTCGTACACCATGTGATGCAGGCCGGAACCGTCATCGGTGTCGCCGATATACATGCCCGGCCGCTTGCGCACGGCGTCGAGGCCCTTCAACACCCGGATCGATTCCGCGCCATATTCGACGGGAATGGAATGCTCAGTGTTCGGCAGGTGTCTGCCGGGCAGGTTCTGTCATGTGAGGCCTTCGAGGGTGTCCCAAATCAGCTGCGCAAAATGAGGCGCTGATTACTCTATTTGTGCCATGAAAGAGGCCATGCGCCTAGCGCAAAGTCTCTATCCACAAGCTATTGAATAGATGGTAGTTTTTAACGCTTTTTCAAGGCGTTCAAAGGCCGATTCTGCAGCCTTTGAAAAGCGTGATTCGAGGGCTGATTCTGCTGCCCCCGGAGCGGCTTTTTTGGGCCCGCGAGTCCGTTAGCCCGGCGTCATCAGTAGATCTGCAGCGCCAACACTTCGCCGCTCGGGGCGATCATCAGGCCCCAGGCGTCGTCAACGGTGACCTCGACCGTGTTGTTCCGCGCAGGCCGGCCGGCGAGCTTCACCGAGTACGCGTACTTGCCTGGCGGCAATTCGAGCATCGGCCGATCCGGCGATTGCGGTCCGCCGGCGCCGGGCGCGATCTTGATCGTCTGCCTGTTGATCGTGAGGCTGGCCTCGCTGGGGCCCATATTGCCGAGAACCAGCTTGGCCTGGCCCGGCTTCGGCAGGACGTTGGCCTTGACGGCTTCTGCCGGATATTTCTGCGCGAGGCTGACCGAGGTCTCGCCATGGCTGCGGCCGAGCTTCAGCAGCGCCGGCCCATCGGGGGCGGTATACGCCAGCTGCACCTGCTCCGGCTTGACGACGGCGCGCTCGGTGGATTCCTTCCAGCCGCGCTTGCCGAGTTCGCTGCGATAGAAGGCGAGCACCGCGCCGAGATCGGCCGGGATGCTGGCTTCGAGTTCGCGCCGGAAGGGGGCGTCGCTGCCGGGCATCTTGCCGGTGCCGAGCGACGTCATCGTGCGCTGCTTCGGCACGGGCAGCGCCGACTCCGGATCGGCTTCCAGCGGCTGATCGGTTGTCTTGGACGCCGGTTCGTTCGCCGCCTGGGCGCCGGCCGCGGCTGATTTTGCAGCCATTTTGGCATTCGCCATCACGAGACCCGAACCGTCCGCGCTGACATTCACCTTGGGTCCCATCTGCATGGCGGTGAACGACATCGCCTTGCCGGCCCTGGAAAATTCCATCACCACCATGCTGGATTTGTTGATCACCGAAGGCTGCTCCTTCCAGCCCTGCGCCTTCAGCGAGGCGCGATAGAACGCGGCGATCGCCCGCACGCTGGACGCGGAATCGAATTCGAGCCTGCCGTCGGCGCCGTCGAATTTCACGTTTTCGGCGTTCTCCGGCAGCGGCACCGGCTTGGTGTTATCCGCCTGCGCACGCAGCGGCGCATCCGACAGGTTGGCGGCCTGTGCAATCCGCCGCGCCTCGTCGGCGGCGATGGTCTGCTTGGCCGCGGCCGCCGCATCCTTGAAAAACCGGTCGTCGGCGTCCTTCTTGGCCCTGGCGCGCGCGGCGAGCGCCGATTCCTTCAACTGCGTCACAAGATTGACGATCGTGAAATCGTATTTGGTGCTGAGCTTCAGCGTTGCGGTCTGCTCGGCGGAGGAGAAATTCAGCGAGACATTGTCCGATGCGACGACCGCGCCATTGGCGTCCTCGGTCCAGCCCCGGCTTGCGAGTTCGCGGCGATAGAAAGCGAGCGTTGCGGGAATCTCGGCGATGACGGCGACGTCGAGCTTGCGGCGGGCCGAATTGGAATCCCCGGAGCCCTGCGCGCGCTTGATCGATTTCGGTTTCGGCAGCCCGGACATGTCGGAATCGGCCTCGAGCGTCTGCGGCAGCCCAAACGGCGCAATCCGGATGTCGACGCCGGTCCGGCCGTCGTCGCGGCGCAACAGCGTCAGCATGATCGGCTTCTGCCGATAGAAGCCGTTGCCGTCCGCATGGGTGTAATAGGCGCGCATGCCGTTTGCGACCGTCTCGCTGAACGGGCCATTTGGCCAACGCGCGGCAGCCTCAGTGGCCGAGAGCGGCTTCCAGCCGATCGCTTCCATCTCCTTGCGGAAGAAGTCGGCGGTGGTGTCGAGCGCGGCAGGCGCGATGCAGCCGAGATAGGGCCGGTGCCGGTCAAAGATGATGTCGGTCGCATCCGGCGGGAACGGCACGTTCGAGGTGATCCGGTCGGGGGAATAGTACACCACCGACTGGTCGGGCCTGCCGAGGCCTTGCGTAAAGCTAACGCCGAGCCCCTGCTGGGCTTTCTTGAAATTGAGCGAGCTGCTCTTCTCGTCAAACGGCTCCAGGAATTGCACCCACCCGTCGGCGGCGAACAGTTTCCTGGTAGCCGCGGCGGTGACGGCGACCACGGTCGGAACGCCGTAGCTCACGCGGTAGGATTCGGTCCGGGAAGTATCTTCCACGGCGCCTTCCAGGCGCGGCAGGGCGCGGACGTCGACGATGCCGTCATCGGCGCGTGCCGCGAGCGGCGCGCTGGCGGCGATCAGCAGGAGGGCAGGCAGCAGGTGTTTTTTGGCCGCGATGATCCCGCGCGTCGTTGCCAGCATTTTCATCTCCGGTGATTGTCTGGCCACGCAGTTTGCGGCCGCGCGGCCGCTGTCGGCCGCGACGTCAACGACGCCATTTCCAAGGACTAGTCGCGCCGCTGCGGGGATAGGTTCAATCGGGGCCGGTCGGGCGGGCCCTCAGGCGCGCCGCGTCACCTGGCCTGAATCGACGTCGAAAACCTCGCCCGATGCGCCGACATCGGCGAACGCCGCGGGGTCCGCGCCGGTCATCCAGACCTGCGCGCCGAGTTTTGCCAACTCATCGAACAGCGCCTTGCGCCTGTTGGGATCGAGATGCGCCACCACTTCGTCGAGCAGCAACAGCGGCACGATGCCGGTCATCTCGGCGACCAGGGTTGCATGAGCCAGCACCAGCCCGATCAGCAGCGCCTTTTGCTCGCCGGTGGAGGCGTCGCGCGCCGGCATGCTCTTCGGGGCATAGACCACGTCGAGGTCGGTGGTGTGCGGGCCATCCAGCGTACGGCCCGCCGCGGCGTCGCGCGCGCGGTTGGCGCGCAGGATATCGCGGTAACGATCCTCGACAGTGGTCGCGGGCTCGTTGAGCAGCGCGTTCTCCATCCAGCCGTCGAGCATGATCTGCGCCGAGGGAAAGGCGGAATTAGCGCCGCGTGCGCGCAGCATGCCGGCGAGCTTCGTCACCGTCTGTCCGCGGGTGGCGGCGACCGCGACCGCAAGCTCGGCGGTTTCGCGTTCGATCGCATCGCACCAGTGGTCGTCGTAATTGCGCACCTCGAGCAGCCGGTTGCGCGAGCGCAGCGAGCGCTCCAGCGCCGACACGCGGCTGGAATGTTCGCTGTCGATCGCCAGCACCAGCCGGTCGAAGAAACGCCGCCGCTCGGAGGCCGCACCAAGGAACAGCCCGTCCATCGCCGGCGTCAGCCACACCATGCGCAGATGATCGCCGAAGGCGGTCGCCGAGTTCACCGGCTCGCGGTCGATCCGGCAGCGCCGGCCGGTAGCGCTGTTTTCATTTCCGGGCGCATCGATGCCGGTGCCCAGCGTGGCAAGCCCGAGCGCGCCCTCGACTTCGGCGGAGACCGCCCAGGAACCGTCACCCTGGTTGTCGGCGACATCCTCCAGCGTGGCGCGGCGCAAGCCTCGCCCCGGCGAGAGAAACGAGATCGCCTCGAGGCAATTGGTCTTGCCGGCGCCGTTCGGCCCCACCAGCACCACGACGTCGCCGCGCGTCTGCACGCTCCCCGCGCGATAATTGCGAAAATGCGTCAGCGCCAGCCGTTGGATGCGGGAAGGGGTCATGGACGGCTGTGATGCGATCTTTCGTCCCTCTCCCCTTGTGGGAGAGGGTGGCGCCTCACGAAGTGAGGCGACGGGTGAGGGGTTCTAACGGCTCGGCCAGCTTTGCGAGAATATCCTCCAGAACGGCGGTTGGCTGCTGCAATACGTCATTGTTCCAGTATCGAACGACACGAAATCCTTCGGCTGCCAGAATGGCCTCTCGCGCCGTGTCGCGTTCCGAGCCGGCGTGCTGACTACCGTCTACCTCGACGATGCAGCGCTTTTCAAAGCAAACAAAGTCGAGAATCAAGTTTTGAAAGGGCGCCTGCCGACGAAATTTGAATTGCGAGAGGCGGCGGTCGCGGAGCAGTCGCCACATGGCTGTTTCTGCGTCGGTGGGCTCTCGACGCATCTTCTTTGCGAAGTTGCGGATACGCTTGGCGACTGGTCGATGGTGTGGTGGCTGCGGCGCGAACCCCTCACCCGTCGCCTCACTTCGTGAGCGCCATTGCCGGGGAGAGAAGCCCGGCATTGATCGCTATTCGTCACACCCGCATCGGCATCAGCACGTAGAGCGCGCCCTTGTTTTCCTTGTCCTGCACCAGCGTCGGCGAGCCGGGGTCGGCGAGGCGCAGCACGGCGACTTCGCCTTCGATCTGGGCGGCGATATCGAGCAAATAGCGCGAGTTGAAGCCGATATCGAGCGCGTCGGAGGCGTATTCGACTTCCAGCTCTTCGGTGGCGCTGCCGGAATCCGGGTTGGTCACCGACAGCACCAGCTTGCCGGCCGACAAAGCGAGTTTCACCGCGCGGCCGCGTTCGCTGGAAATGGTCGAGACGCGGTCGACTGCGGCCTCGAAGTCCTTCTTGTCGACGATCAGTTCCTTGTCGTTGTTCTGCGGAATGACGCGGCCGTAATCCGGGAAGGTGCCGTCGATCAGTTTCGAGGTCAGCACCACATTGCCGAGCGTGAAGCGGATCTTGCCCTGCGATAATTCGATCGCGACTTCGGCTTCATTGTCCTCGATCAGCCGCTGCACCTCGCCGACGGTCTTGCGCGGCACGATCACGCCGGGCATGCCGGTGGCGCCCTTGGGCAGCACCAGGTCGATCTGCGCCAGACGGTGTCCGTCGGTCGCGACGGCGCGCAAGGTCGCGGCCTTGGCGCTGCCGGCCGAGTGCAGATAGATGCCGTTGAGATAATAGCGGGTCTCTTCGGTCGAGATCGCGAACTGCGTGCGATCGATCAGGCGCTTGACGTCGGCGGCGGCGAGCGAGAACGAATGCGTCATGTCGCCGGCAGCGAGATCGGGAAAATCGCTTTCGGGCAGGGTCTGCAGCGTGAAGCGCGAACGGCCGGCGCGGATCGCCAGCACCGAACGGTCGCCGTCGGCTTCCAGCACGATCTGGGCGCCATCGGGCAGTTTGCGGACGATGTCGTAGAACATGTGCGCGGGCACCGTGGTCGAGCCGCCGGTTGCGGTTTCCGCCGCCAGCGTCTCGGTCACCTCGAGGTCGAGGTCGGTCGCCTTCAGCGACAGCTTGGCGTTTTCGGCGCGGATCAGCACGTTGCCGAGGATCGGGATGGTGTTGCGGCGCTCGACCACGCGATGGACGTGGCCCAGCGATTTCAGGAGTTGCGCGCGTTCGACGGTGACCTTCATTGCAATATCCGCCTGATCCCCAAGATGGAAATGCCGGGCGGCCCTGAAGGCGCGCCGCGGCAATTGAAACCCGAAAAGCCGGACCAAGAGCGGACTTGGTCAAACCCGCGGGGGACCGCAAGGTGGCGCGGATAGGGCCCAAGCGCAAGGGAGCGGCGTGCCGTTCCCCCACGTTTTGGCATAAGGAAAACTTTTCTCCGCCGTCCCCGCAAAGGGACGGGAAAAGAGAATTCATTCCTGCAATTGGCGCTTCAGCGATTCGACCTCTTCGGACAGCGCGGTATCCCGGGCCACCAGTGCCTCTATCTTGCGCACGGCGTGCAGCACCGTGGTGTGGTCGCGTCCGCCGAACCGGCGGCCGATTTCGGGCAGCGAGCGCAGCGTCAGGGTCTTTGCCAGATACATCGCGACCTGGCGCGGGCGAACCACATTGGCGGTGCGCCGGGACGACAACAGGTCCGAACGGCTGACGTTATATTGCCGGGCCACCACGCGCTGGATGTCCTCGATCTTGATCCGCTTGGGTTCCTGCGGGCGGATCAGGTCACGGACTTCGCGCTCGGCCATCTCCAGCGTCACCGGCTGGGCGTTGAGCTTGGAGTGCGCCAGCAGCCGGTTGATGGCGCCTTCGAGATCCCGGCCATTATGGGTGATGGTGCGGGCAAGATAGTCCAGCACCGGTTCCGGCACGTCGAAGCTCGCATGATGGGCGCGGGCCGCGGCCACGCGCGACTTCAGGATGCCGAGCCGCAGTTCCTCGCCAAGCGAACCCATCTCCACGACGAGGCCGCCGGCCAGCCGCGAGCGCACGCGATCATCGAGGCTTTCGAGATCGGATGGCGGCCGGTCGGCCGCGATCACGACCTGACGGCCGGCATCGATCAGCGCGTTCAGCGTGTGGCAGAACTCGGCCTGGGTCGATTTGCCCTGCAGGAACTGCAAATCGTCAATCACCAGCACGTCGATGCCGCGCAGCGCTTCCTTGAAAGCAAGCGCCGTCTGCGTCTTCAGCGCGGCGACGAAGCCATACATGAACTTCTCGGCGGTGAGGTAGAGCACCTTGCGCTCGTTGCCGGAATTGCCGGCCCATGTGACGGCCTGCAGCAAATGGGTTTTGCCGAGCCCAACGCCGGCATGAATATAAAGCGGGTTGAACATCACGGCATCGCCGCGCCGGCCTTCAGCGACCTGACGCGCCGCCGCATGCGCCAGCGTGTTGGAGCGGCCAATCACGAAACTTGCAAAGGTCAGGCGCGGATCGAGCGGGGAGCCGCCGAGCGCATCGTGGCTTGCGGACACCGGCGCGGTCGCGGTGGCGCGCAACTCAGGCGCGGGGCGGCCATCGGTGCGCTCGACGCGGCGTTGGTCGGCGGGTGCTGCGGCTTCCTTGGCGGGCGCCGCGCAACGCATGGCCGTGCGCACGGTAAGGTCGATCCGGTGCACTTCCGGCATCTCGGCCTGCCAGCAGGCGAGAACGCGATCGGCGTAGTGCGCCTGGATCCAGCTCTTGAGGAAGCGGGTCGGAACCGACAGATGGACGTTTTCGTCCTGCACGCTTTCCAGATCCATGCGTGCAAACCAGCTCGTATAGACGTCTTCGCCGACACTTGTCCGCAACCGCCCCTTCACGCGCGACCAGCGATCCTGTTCCGTATTTGTCATTGCCTGAGAACTTTTCTGAAAGAGTAACAGTAATTGCGAATCGCCTTGCAGGGTTCCTGCCAACAGGGGTCCTGGCAAAGCGCGACCTCAAGCGGGGCGATCAACTCCGGACATAGACCAGCCGTTCGGCGCAAGCGCCGTCGTCAGATCATCGGTTGGAGTTGAAGCTTCCCGCGAGGTCAGCGCGTACTCGACGGTCTCTTCGGAGTTCGCGTGGTGGGGCGGTTGGAAATGTTTTCCAGGGTAACGGAAATGGCTTCGTGTGAAATGAGCATGTCGATTGTCGCGATGATTCCGTAAAGCATACTACCTCCCCCTCCCGCCGCGATTGCGCGCGGCGAGTTTTGTCATGTCGCAAGTGTTTTTTTCAAGCCAGTCTGCCGCTACCGGACATCACGATGTCCAGCGCTGCGCCGCCGCGTAACCTCAGTCTGCCGCCATCAACACGTTCACGAACTACGCCTTCCCAATCGCTGCGGTTGCCGAGAGGTGCCGTATTCCTCTGGTCCGTGATCCGCGGAAGCCGCGCGCCACGCTTGGGAATTTAGACACAGAACAACCGTCCTCATACCGCTATGAGTTACCAACCTAGCACCGCTTGGAAAGCGTCGCTAACGCGCACACCGCCGCCGATTTGCACGTCCACCCTTGGGTCTCAAACCGCGCTGATCTGGAGAGCCGTGGATGTCGCGAACGCCCTTAGATGTACACCAAGCGAAAATTCTGACAATCCGTGATTCGACGTGCGCGAATGAGTTTTCGCGTGTGTTGCAACGTTGCAATCGTCACACGCGAAAGCAAGTTTTTGAATCCGTGTGCAGATTCACGCGCATGACAAAACGCGGCGCGCGTCCAAATAATTTTCACAAATTATTAACTTAAGCCCGCCGGTGAGCGCTTTTTCGAACCGCTTGCGCTCGCTATGTGGATAAGTGGTTAGCGAGACGAAGTTTTTCGCGCTTCATTTTGAGGGTAACTCCAGCGCGGCGCTTTCCAGCCAAAGTCGCAGGCGTTGCCGGGTTTGCGCGGCATCAAAGCCTGCGCTTCGCGAGTTTGCGCACAGCATTGCCGGTGTCACAAGTTGCACCTCGTAAAATTACGGGCGCAAGGAAATATGACACGGGGCCGGCTGTGCAGCAACGGGACAATTGAATTGGAAAAAAGAAAAAGCCCGGCCGAGGCCGGGCTTTCTTGACGAATAACTTATTCAGTCAGTTCATTTCGCAAGCTTGGCGATTTGGTGCGTCAGGCGAGACACTTTCCGGCTCGCGTTGTTCTTGTGAATGATGTTGCGCTGGGCGGCTTGCATCAATTCCGGTTCCGCGCGCGCCATCGCCTTCAACGCCGCATCGCGGTCGCCGCTCTTGATGGCTTCTTCGACGGTGCGGACCGCGCCACGCATCTGGGTGCGGCGCGACTTGTTGATGATGGTGCGGCGGGCGATCTTGCGGGTCGCCTTCTTGGCGGAAGTGGTATTGGCCATGTTCTCAACTATCCTTCGGCTGTCATCGCTCGGGTGGTCGGGCTTGAGCGCGCCGGCCGTTCAAATTGCGTGATCGACGCTGGTTGTATTTTCCAGGGTGTTCTTGAATTCCAGTGTTCTTGAGGATGCCATGCGCGGGAGCCAAAATGCCTCCGCAAGTCACGCTGCTCAAAGAACAGCGGCGGCGGGATTGCGCCCGCCGCCATTGGGGGTCTTATAGAGGGCGAGTTCTGCACCGTCAACGCTTTCCGGCCCCCTCGAGAGCCAGAAAATCGGGCCGGAAATGGCGCATAAGGTGCTGATGAGGTTGAATTTATCGAGGGCCCCCGTTATTGGCTGACGGCCTTTCGGGTGCGACAGACACAAGGTGACCCATGATCCGCGGTTTCTTTCGGCTTATTGGCCTGCTGCTGCTGGCCGGCGGATTCATCTTCATGGTTTATGACGGCGCGCGTTTCGTGGCCGACCAGACCCTGCGTTTCACCCGGTTCGGGCAATTCTGGAACGACATCCACCAGTCGAGCCAGCAGGCGTTCCGGATCTGGCTGGAAGGTGCTGCGCCCTGGCTCTGGAACAGTGTCGTCAGGGTGCTTCTGGACCAGCCGGTTTTCGCCGTGCTCGGCGTGGTCGGTATTCTCCTGATGATCCTGTTCCGGCCCCGCAAGCCGCTGATCGGCTATTCGCGGGACTGAGCGACGTACCAGGGCTGCGGCAACCGGCGTAACCAAGGGTCTTGGCGCCATCACGTCAGAGATCGCGCCATCGGGCGAATTCTATTTTGCCGAAGACTATCACCAGCAATATCTCGCGAAGAATCCGGCCGGCTATTGCGGCCTTGGCGGCACCGGCGTGGCGTGCCCGACCGGCGCCGGCGTGGCCGCCTGATCGCGGGCTTTTTGCCGGGCGGGCGGCACTCCCCTCTCGCCCGCACCGCGCCCAAAAAACGCTTTGTTAACCATAATCGGTGCAAGACTAGAGCGGTCTCGCTTTGAGGAATGGCTCCGGTGCGGGTTGCGCGCGCGTTTCGATTTTCGATCACTGCGATCATGGCCGCGCTCGCCTTGTCGGGGTGCATGCGCACGGCCGGGCCGGTCGCTGTAGCGCCGCAGAGCAATCTGGATTCGATGGCCTATGGCCAGAGTTACGCGCCCGCCCCGGTCGCGGTCGTGGATTCCAGCGGCGGCGGCGCCATAACCGCGCTCCGCACCGCCTTTGCCACGCGCCCGCGCGCCGCCTACGCCCAAATTCCGGTCGCCGCCCCCGTCGTCGTCGCGGCCCCCGTCGCCTATGTCGAACCGGTGCGTTACGACGCGGCCTATCATCTCGATGCCGGCGACAAGCTGCGCGTCGTGGTCTACGGCCAGGAAGGCCTCACCAATACCTACGCGATCGATGCCGGCGGCTCGATCACCATGCCGCTGATCGGCTCGGTTCCCGCGCGCGGCCGCACGCCGGCGGGGCTCGCCGCCGAGATCGGCGCCAGGCTGCGCGCCGGATTCATTCGCGATCCTTCGGTCGCCGTCGAGATCGAAGCCTACCGGCCGTTCTTCATCCTTGGTGAAGTCGCAGCCCCCGGGCAGTACCCTTACGTTCCCAACATGACGGTCGAGAGCGCGGTCGCCATTGCCGGCGGCTTCTCGCCGCGCGCGCGGCGCGACCGGGTGACGGTCACGCATACCGATGCCTCCGGAACGGGCCGCTACGTCGTGCCGCCCGGCACCTCCCTCAGCCCCGGCGATACGGTGCTGGTCGGCGAACGCTGGTTCTGAAAACTCCGACCGTCGCCTGCGAGCCCGGCCCCGTTCTACTTTGCATGGGGTTGTTTTCGCTTTTTTTGTCCAGGCCCTCCGGTCCGCCTCATTTCTTCAAGTGCTTGCCAAAGAAGTCGAGGCTGCGTGGCCAGGCGATGTCGGCGCTGGTCTTGTCGTAGCTCGCCCGCTCGTCGCAGTGAAAGCCGTGCTGCGCGCCGGGATAGATGTAGACCTCGACGTCGGGCCGCTTGGTCTTGATGGTCTCGACGTCGGTCAGCGGAATGCCCGCATCCTTTTCGCCGAAATGCAGCTGCGTCGGCACCTTCGGCTTGTCGTCGGCGAAGCGGGCGACGGCGCCGCCGTAATAGCCGACGGCGGCCGATAGACCCGACAGCTTGGTCGCCGCCACGAAGGCGACGCTGCCGCCGAGGCAGAAGCCGACGATGCCGACCGGGCCCACCGCCTTGACCGCGTCGATCGCGGCCTGGGTGTCGAGCAGCATGGCCGCCCAATCCGGGTTGGCGACGAATTTGCGCGCATTGGCGACTTCATCCGGCGAATAGCCACACTGGAAGTTCGGCTCGATGCGATCGAAGATCGAGGGCGCGATCGCGACATAGCCCGCGGCGGCGAGCCGATCGCAGACCGAGCGGATGTGGTGATTGACGCCAAAGATCTCCTGGATCACGACGATGGCCGCCTTTGGCGCGCCTGCGGGATCGGCGCGGTAGCCGCCCAGTTTGAAATCCGTCCGAAGCCGTCAGTTTTACATCCTGTCCCACGGGTCATCCATTTGGCTTGAAGGTTGCGGTTGGTTTGAAGGTTGCACGAAGTTTGTTGCAGGGAAAGCAGCCGGCTATTGCCACATCCAGTTGTGACCCCAGTCGCCTTTCCATCCGGCCAGCCTGCCGTTGCGGAACTGCAGATAGAGCCGGTGCTTGTTATAGAACAATCCGCTGCCGCCGAGATTGCGGAAGCTGAGGTAGACCTCATTGCCCGGTCGGCCGCTGACATAATTGAGCGGGCTGCCAAGCGCGCGTTCGGCCTCTTGCGCATCCATCCCGAACGCCAAGCGGCGTGTTGTTCGACAGCGTGGCGGTGAAGGAGGGCGGGGAGGGGCCGCCGATCGGCGGCAGATGCTGCGCCATCGCCGGCACCGAGGCGCCCGCGATCATCATGGCGGCAGCAAAGGCTTTCATGATGCCCTCGCCGTGGCGCCGGACCCGAGACCGTCCAGGAACGGCAACACCGCGTCGATGAAAGCCTGCGGCTGGTCGATGTTGACGGCGTGGCCGGCGGCCGGAACCACGACTTTCTGCGCGCCGGGAATCTTGGCCGCCATGTAGTCGGAAGCCGCCAGGAACGGCGTGTCGTCGGCGCCGACCACGACCAGCGACGGCACCTTGATATCGGGCAGCGATCTCGATCACGCGGGCGTCGCGCTGGGTCAGCATGCCGCGCGCGGCCCGCGCCAGTCCCGAAGCGTTGCGATGGGTGACGCCGGAGCGTTCCCGGCTGGCGGATTTCAGAACGTCCAGGCCCTCGCGATCAAAACGGTCGCCGGTGTCATGGGCGCGCTTGTTCCAGACCTCGCGCGCATCGTCCTTCTTGAAGCCCGGCCCGGTGTCGATGATCAGCAGCGCCCGCACCCGGTCCGGATGGCTGCGGTAGAAGGCCAGCGACATGTAGCCGCCAAGCGAGAGCCCGCCGACGATCGCCGTGCTCGGCGCCGACCTCGTCGAGCAGGGCGGCCATGTCGGCCACCGTCAGCGCCTCGCTGTAGGCTTTCGGGTCATCGGGATAATCCGACTGGCCGTGGCCGCGCATGTCCCACAACACGAGTTTGTGGTGCTTCGACAGCGCCTCGATCTGGCCCTGCCACATCGCCGGAGGTCGAGGAATAGCCATGGGTCAACAGCAGCGGCGGGCCGCTGCCATGAACCTCGTAATAGATATTGACCCCGTCACGGTTGATCTTCGGCATCTCGAAATCCCACTAATTCCACCGGGCGGTTTTCGTCCCATTCCGTTGTCGCCGTCAGCTTAGCGCGATCTGTCGGCACTTGGGAAATGCGGAAATGTAGGATGCTGCCCACGCCGGCGCGATTTCATTGACAAGCGCGTGGACAAGGTCATGCCGCAGCGCACAACCATGCATTTCAAAATTTTATTCTCTTCGAACAATTCCAAATTGCATTGCCTCTAGATTGGATCGGTATCATTCTGCGCGCCGACTGGCATCGACCCGGTGGGTGCCAGCCAATTGCCCAACAGTGAGTTGCTGCCGTAAGCGGCTTCATACACCGGAAGGGGAAGCGCAAATGCCTAATCTGAATATCAACGGACGGAATATGTCCGTCGAGGCGGCCAATGATACGCCGCTGCTTTGGGTCATCCGCGAACAATTGCAGATGACCGGCACGAAATTCGGTTGCGGCGCCGGTCTGTGTGGCGCCTGCACGGTCCACGTCAACGGCGAAGCCGTACGATCCTGCCAGACCTCGGTCAGCGACGCCGTCGGCAAGAAGATCACCACCATCGAAGGCCTGAGCGCCAAGGGCGATCATCCGCTTGCAGAAGGCATGGATCGCCGAGCAGGTTCCGCAATGCGGCTACTGCCAGTCCGGCCAGATCATGCAGGCGGCGTCGCTGCTCTCCAAGAATTCGAATCCGACCAAGGATGAAGTGGTTGCGCATATGGACGGCAATCTCTGCCGCTGCATGACCTATTCACGCATCCAGAAAGCGATCATGCGCGCCGCCGCCGACATGCGCACCGCGTCCAACGCCGGCACCGAGCGGAGGCCCACATGAACAAGCACGTGAAAATCGCCACAGAAAACGTCAAGTCCGCCGATCTCAGCCGCCGCTCGTTCCTCGTCGGCACCGCCGCCACCGGTCTTGCGCTCGGCTACTCCGCCGTTCCCGGCCTGCTCGGCGCCGACCAGGCGTTGGCTGCAACGGCCAATTTCGATCCCAGCGTCTGGTACTCGATCGGACCCGACGGGATCGTCACCGTGACCTGCGGCAAGGCCGACATGGGCCAGCACATCGCCTCGACCATGGCGCAGATCGTCTCCGAGGAGCTCGGCTCGAACTGGAAGGACATGCGGGTTCAGCTCGCCTCCAACGATCCGAAGTTCAACGACCCCGTGCTCGGGGCGCAGATCACCGGCGGCAGCTGGTCGACGATGATGAACTTCGACGCGATGAGCCGCGCGGGCGCCGCAGGGCGTATCGCGTTGACGGAAGCGGCCGCCGCCTCGATGGGTGTTCCCGCGAGCGAACTGGTGGTGCGCAACTCCACCGTCTCGCATCGCGAAGTCGAAGAAGTCGATGAGCTTTGCCGACATCGTCAAGAGCGGCAAGATCACCAAGACCTTCACGCCGGACGAACTCAAGGCGATCAAGCTCAAGACGCGCCGATCAGTACACCATGATCGGCGTCTCGGTTCCGCAGCTCGACATCCCGTCGAAGACCAACGGCACGGCCAAATACGGCATCGACGTCATGCTGCCGGGCATGGTCTACGGCAAGGTCGTGACCCCGCCGGTGCGCTACGGCGCCACGGTGAAATCGGTCGATGACAGCGCGGCAAAGAAGGTGCCGGGCTTCATCAAGGCCGTCACGCTCGACGACAAGACCGGAAGCACCACCGGTTGGGTGGTGGCGGTGGCCAACACCTATGCCAACGCCAGCAAGGCGGCCGACGCGCTGAAGATCACCTATGACGGTGGTCCGAACGCCAAGCTGTCGAGCGAGTCGCTGCTCACTGAAGCAAAGCGGCTGCAGAAGCTCGACGATTCCGGTCAGTTCTTCGTCAAGGACGGCGATACGGCAGCGGCCTTCGGGACGGCGGCCAAGGTGATGGAGGCGGAGTACACCACCAGCATCAACATCCACGCGCCGCTCGAGCCGATGAACGCCACCGCCGAGCTGAAGGGCGATATCTGGCACATCTATTCCGGCAACCAGTTTGCGACGCGCTCCGGCGCGATCGCGGCGGGTGCGGCCGGGGTCGATCCCAAATTCGTCGTGATGCATCAGATGTGGCTGGGCGGCGGCTTCGGCCGGCGTCTCGACGCCGACATGATGGTGCCGGCGGTGCAGGCGGCCAAGGCCGTCGGCAAGCCGGTCAAGGTGATCTACTCCCGCGAAAACGACATGACCATGGACTATTCGCGGCCGCTGACGTTCCAGAAGGTCAAGGCCGGTCTCGACGCCGACGGCAAGCTGATCGCGCTCAATCACGACGTGGTCTGTGCGTGGCCGACCGCAGCGCTGGGGAATCCCTGATTTCCTGTCGCCCTCGGTCGACAAGAAGGGACCGCTGGATGCGTTTACCGTGAACGGGGCGGATTTCTTCTATTCCGTGCCCAATCACAACGTCCGCGCGATCAAGAACGAGATGGCGCACAACGCCACCCCGTCGGGACAGCTGCGGTCGGTCGCACCGGGCTGGACCTTCTGGGCGATCGAAAGCATGATCGACGAACTCGCCAACGCCGCCGGCAAGGATCCCGCGCAATACCGGATCGCGCTGCTCGACGGCAAGGGCAAGAACGACGGTGGTGCGCAGCGCCTGCGCAACACCCTGCTCGCGGCGATGGGCATGGCCGGCTACGGCACCAAGCAATTGCCGAAAGGCGAGGGCATGGGCGTGGCCTGCGTCTCGTCGCAGGAACGGGCGACCGCAAGCTGGACCGCCTGCGTGGCCCATGTCGCGGTGTCGTCGAGCGGCGAGGTCAAGGTCAAGAAGCTGACCGTGGCCACCGACGTCGGCACGCAGGTGCATCCCGACAACATCCGCGCCCAGGTCGAGGGTGCGGCGCTGTGGGGCATGTCGCTGGCGATGTTCGAAAAGGCGACGCTGAAGGATGGCGGTATCGAGCAGACCAACTTCGATACCTACACGCCGTTGCGGATGAGCCAGATGCCGGAAGTCGCCGTCAACGTCATCGCCAATGGCGAGAAAGCCACCGGCGTCGGCGAGCCGGCGGTGACGGTGGTGGCGCCTGCCATCGGCAACGCGATCTTCAACGCCTGCGGCGCCCGCGTCCGCGCGTTGCCGATCACGGCCGAAGCCGTCAAGGCGGCATGAAGGCGTAAACCTTCCGCAAATTGCGCGACAATAACGATCCGCCGGAGGAAACTCCGGCGGATTTTTTGTGCGCTCGTTGCAGCGCGGTCTGTTCCCTCCCCCTTGCGGGGAGGCTGGGGAGAGGGGTGGCGTCATCGGCACTGCCCGTGTGGACCCCTCTCCCCAACCCTCCCCCGCAAGGGGGAGGGAGCGTACCGCTGTTGCGGTTGGACGAGGGCACGATCGCTAAAATTCTAACAATCTCCATAAATCGCCGTTCACGATACCTCTTAAGCCGCAGAGAACTCCTTATCAGGTAACTTGGCTGCCGGGTCGTCATCGCGAGGTTCCGGGGTTTCCATGACAGCTTTAACCAAAAAGACTTCGACCAAACGCCGGCTGCTGCTGGCGTCGGATCGGAGCGATCAAAGCAGCGAACTGGCCGGCATCCTGCAGTCCGTCAGCGAGGTCGACACCATCGCGACGTCGGAGATTCCCGACGCGCCGGCACGCGATCTCTCCGGCATCGTGGTCGATATCAATCTGCGCTCGCCCGAGAGCGTGCAGCTGGTGCGCAACAAGCTGCGCGCCGAGGCCTATCGCGAGATGCCGCGGCTGTTCGTGCTGGCGGACGCGCTGCATCACGGCTCGATGCAGGCCTGGGCGCTCGGCGCCACCGACACCATCGCGCGGCCGTTCGACGCGCAGGGCATCCTGCAGCGCATCCGCGCCGCGTTTCCCGACGACAGTTCCTACGACGAGACCGATCGCGGCAAGGCGCTGAACCGGGGCGTCGAGGCGGCGCACGGCGTCATGGTCAAGATCTTCGAGAAGCTTCCGGCCGGCGTGCCGCTGAAATTCAACGACGTCGTGGAGGCCGAAAACAAGATCCTCAAGGCGATCAAGCATTCCTCGCTGCGCGAATGGCTGACGACGGTCGGCTGCCATCACACCGACAGCTATCGCCACTGCCTGTTCGTCACCGGCTTTGCGGTGGCGTTCGCCCAGCATCTCGGCATGCGCGAGGACGACCAGCGCCGGCTGACCCGCGCCGCGCTGCTGCACGATGTCGGCAAGGCGTTCGTTCCGGTCGCGATCCTCGACAAGCCCGACCGCGCTGACACCACGAGGAAATGGACGAGATGCGCCAGCATCCGCGCCGCGGCTATCGAGGCGCTCGCAGCCCAGGGCGGTTTCCCGCCGGAAATGCTCGACGTGGTGCTGCACCACCACGAATTCCTCGACGGCACCGGCTATCCCGACGGCCTGAGCGGCAAGCAGATCAGCGACATCGTGCGGCTGACGACGATCGTCGACATCTACGCCGCGCTGGTCGAGAAGCGCGCCTACCGCCTGCAGTTCACCCACGTCAAGGCGTTCGCGATGATGGAAGAGATGGGCGACAAGCTCGACCAGCATCTGCTGCAGGCGTTCCGCCCGGTCGCGCTCGGGAACGGCTAGTCGCTCAACGTCATTGCCTGCGACAAACGCGAAGCGTTTGCGCAGGAGCGTAAGCGACGAAGCAATCCATACTTCCGTGGGTCTATGGATTGCTTCAGCGGAGTTTACCATCGGGCGCGCATTCGCCGACCCGGTGGCTCGCAATGACACCGAAATATTTCACGTCAGCTAATCCAGCATCTTGCGCAACTCCGCCTTCGCCACCTTCTCCAGCGTCGAGCGCGGCATCTCGTCGACGAAGCGGATCTCGCGCGGCACCTTGAAGTCGGCCAGCGCCTTGCGGCAGGCGGCCATCACGGTGTCATGCAGATCCGCCGGCGCGGCCGTCGACGCCGGCTTGCGGAATGATGAACACCACCGGCACCTCGTCCAGCATCGGATGCTTCTTCGCCACCACCGCGGCCTCGCGCACGCCCGGCACCACCGCGATCACCTGTTCGATCTCGGAGGCCGCGACATTCTCGCCGCCGACCTTCAGCATGTCCTTGGCGCGGTCGCCGAACTTGATGAAGCCGTTCTCCAGCAGCGTGACGCGGTCGCCGGTGATGAAATAGCCGTGCTCGTCAAAGCTTTCGCGCGTGGCCTTCTCGTTGTGCAGATATTCTGCAAACAGCGACAGGCCGGGAATGCCCTTGATCAGGAGATTGCCGGTGTCGCCGACTTCGGTCGGCGGGCCGTCGTCATCGGTGATGCGGATCGCATATTCCGGCGCGGCGCGGCCGATCGACATCGGCGTATTGGGCTGATCGACCTCGCCGACGATGCCGTGGGTGATGGTCTCGGTCATGCCCCACCAGCCGATCGATCTTGACGCCGAACACGGCAAACGGCGGCGGCTCGTTGACCGCCGTGCCCCAGAGCCGGAATTTGTGATTGCTTGGGGATCTCGTGCTCGAGCAGCGCCTTCATGCAGAACGGGATCGTCGAGGTCCAGGTGCACCGATGCTCCAGCGCGACGCTCCAGAACCGGCTGGCGGAAAACCGCGGCTGGATCACGCAGGTGGCGCCGACCCACAGCGTCGCCAGCATCGAATAGGCCAGCGCGTTGGTGTGGAACAGCGGCAGATAGGTCTGGTGCACGTCGCCTTGATGCAGATCCTCATGCGCGGCGTTGATCTTGGCGCCCCACAGCGCATTGGCGTGGGTCCACAGCACCGCCTTCGGCCGCGACGTGGTGCCGGAGGTATATTGCACGCTGCAGGGCGCGAGCGGATCGGTGGCGCGGCGCGGCCGGTCGGCGCTGTCGGCGAACAGTGATTCGAAACTGTCGCCGCGCGCGGCGCTTGCCTTGCGCGGGCGCGGCGCCGGCGTCGTGCGAGATCACCGCGATCCAGCGCAGATCGCGGCAATTGGCCGAGATCAATTCGGCATAGGCGGGCTGCGTGATCGCGGCGACCGCGCCGCAATGGCCGGCGAAATATTCCATCTCGGCCGCGCGCCGAGCGGGTGTTGGTGGTGACCGCGATGGCGCCGAGTTCGACGCAGGCAAACCAGGCCAGCATAGCCTCGATGCAATTGTCGAGATGGATCAGCACATATTCGCCGGGCTTGATGCCGCGCTTGACGAGCCCCGCCGCCAGCGCGCCGACGCGCTCGTGAAATTCGCCGTAGGTCCAGCTCCGCGCCGGCGCGTCGAACGGCGCCCAGATCAGGAACGGATGATCGCGGCGGCTCTCGGCGCGCATCCGCAGCAGCCACGGCACGTCGAGCCCGGCGAACGGTCCGACGACGCCCGGCGCTGCCTGTGAGATCGACATGGATCCTCCCGGTGCAGCTTTGCCGGCTGCCTTGGTTTTGCTTGGGAGCAGTTCTGCCATTGGATGGCGCGGGGAGCAAATCGGTAGTTGCGTGCAGGCCTCTTCCCGCGTCATTGCGAGCGCGAGCGAAGCAATCCATGCTGCCTCAGCGGAAGCATGGATTGCTTCGTCGCTTCGCTCCTCGCAATGACGGGGAGGGAGCTACTGCTCCGTCCTCATACGACGAAATCTCGATCAGGCTGCCGTCGGGATCCCGGCAATAGACCGAGCGCAGCGTGCCGCGGGCGCCCTGCTTGGCGACCGGGCCTTCCTCGATCGCAACGCCGTTCGCCTTGAGATGCGCGACCACCTGGTCCGGCGTGCTCGCGGTCAGAAAGCACAGATCGTCGCTGCCGGCGGTTTCATGGTCCGCCGTGAACCACTCGACCTTGTCGGCATCGCGCGGCCGCACGTTGATCTTCTGGTTGCCGAACATCAGCGAGGTCCGCGGCGTCTTGCCCGGGCCCGGATCGAACACCCTGATCTCCATGCCGAGGATCTTGCGGTACCACTCGGCGGAACGCGCCACGTCGGCGACATTGATCACGAGATGATCGAGCGCATTCACCTTGACAGACATGGCAATCCTTTGCTAATCCTTTTGTCGCGGTCGGAAGCGCCTGTGTCGCACTGGCCGCATTGGGCTTTGTTTGTTACAACGCGGGCCGTCTTCAGTTCAACAGAAACGGACCGGGCTCAGAACCCGGCTCCTGGGGAGAAAAACGCATGATTTCACGCCGCACCGCGATCTGTCTGACGGCAATCGGCCTTTCGGCCATCGCCTCGATCGGCAGCGCCCTGGCTGCGGATTATCCGACGCGGCCGGTGCGCTGGGTGGTCGGATATCCGCCGGGCGGCGCCACCGACATCATCGCGCGGCTGATCGGCCAGCGGCTGTCGGAGAAGCTCGGCCAGCAATTCGTGATCGAAAACAAGCCCGGCGCCGGCAACAACATCGCCACCGAAGCGGTGGTCAACGCCGAGCCGGATGGCTACACGGTGCTGCTGGTCAATCCGGCGAACTACATCAACGCCTCGCTCTACGCCAATCTGAAGTTCAATTTCGTCCGCGACATCGCGCCGATCGCGTCCTTCAATCGCGTGCCGAACGTGATGACGGTCAACAAGGACGTGCCGGCGAAAACCGTCGCCGAGTTCATCGCCTATGCGAAGGCCAATCCCGGCAAGGTGAACATGGCGTCGTCCGGCAACGGCACCTCGGTGCATCTGTCCGGCGAAATGTTCATGGCGATGACCGGCATCAAGATGCAGCACGTGCCCTATCGTGGGTGCGGCGCCCGCGATCACCGACATGCTCGGCGGCCAGGTGCAGGTGATCTTCGACAACATGCCCTCGATCATCCAGCACATCCGCTCCGGCGCCCTGCGCGCGCTGGCGGTGACGACGCCGGAGCGCTCCGCGCAATTGCCCGACGTGCCGACGGTCGCCGACACCGTGCCCGGCTATGAGGCGAGCGCGCTGTTCGGCATGGGCGCGCCGAAGAACACGCCGAAGGAAATCATCGCCAAGCTCAACACGGAGATCAACGCGATCCTGGCCGAGCCGGACATGAAGAAGCGTCTGGTCGAACTCGGCGGCGAGCCGCTGATCCAGACGCCGGAGAAGTTCGGCGCCGATATCGTCGCCGAAACCGAGAAGTGGAAGAAGGTGGTCGACGGCGCCAATATCGAGAAGGTGCAGTAGCGTCCGGAACGTTGTTGGGGCCGCGTCGTCTCGACGGGGATGGCGCGGCCTTTTTGCGTCCCGCGGGTCTCGGGTTTGTGATCTGCCCGGAGGATGGATTGGAACCGCGAGGTTCCTAACTCCTTTATAGTAGCGACGCTGGGTCGCTTTGTTCGCAAGGCGATCGAAGGCTGACGGAGAGGAAACAAGATCATGCGCAATGCGATGCTAGCCATGTTGGCCTTGTTGGCCGGTGGGACGGCCGTTATCGCCGGCTCCGCGCCGGCCGCTGCCTATGATTACCCCTGGTGCGTCATGGGCGGGGAGCTCGGGCGCTTCCGGCGACTGCTCGTATTCGACCCTGGGCCAATGCCAGGCGTCGGCATCCGGGCGGTGGAACCTGTATTGCACGGAAAACAAGCGCATCTTGTTCGAGCGGCAGCGGGCCGCGCAGCAGGGCGAGCAGCCGATCCGGCGCCAGCGCCGGGAGTACTGACATCCGTCCGCGAGCCTTGCGCTGACCATGACGGGTCTGCCTTGACGGCGGCTCCTCACTAAGCTGATCGATCGATCGTCGGTGCTCTTGACGCGGCCTGCTTTGCGGCTATACTAAACCATATGGTTAAGTATCAAGAAGACGTGCTGGACCGCACCTTTGCCGCGCTTGCCGACCCGACCCGGCGGGCGCTGGTGGCGCGGCTTGGCGACCGCGAGAGCCTTTCGGTGAGCGAACTGGCGCAGCCCTTTTCGATGTCGTTGCCCGCGATCATGAAGCATCTCGACGTGCTGTCGGACGCCGGCCTGATCGCGCGGGAGAAGACCGGCCGCACGGTCGCGTGCCGGCTGACCGCCCGGCCGATGGAGCAGGCGATGGACTGGCTCAACCGCTACCAGCGCTTCTGGTCCGACAATCTCGACCGTCTTGCAGCTTTTGTGGAGGAAGACCAATGGCCAGCCAATCAAGCACAGCCCGCGACGCCGGTTTCACAACCAGGCCAAGCCTCACCATCAAGCGTCGTATCAATGCGGCGCCCGCGAAAATCTACGCCGCGTGGACCGACCCGGAAAAAATAGCCGGATGGTTCGGGGTCCCCGCGAAGCTGAAGCAAGGCACGCTGCAGGCAGAGACGGATCTGCGCGTCGGCGGGCGATACCGCATCAGCTTCGACGCCACCGACGGCGAGTATTTCGAGGTCGGCGGCGTCTATCGCGAAATCGTGCCGAACGAGCGGCTGGTGTTCAGCTGGGCCTGGCACTCGACGCCGGAGCGGGAGTCGCTGGTGACGATTTCGCTCAAGCCCGATGGCGGCGGCACGCTGCTGACGCTGCATCATGAGCAGTTCTTCGATGAGGCCGCGCGCGACGGCCACGAGAAAGGCTGGAACGCGTTGCTCGGCCAGCTGGAAGCATTTGCAAGTTGAACTGCCGGATCCAAGGAGCCGCCCATGCAATCGCACCGCATCGTCTCGCGCGAGGAATGGATCGCCGCGCGCAAAGCCCATCTCGCGCATGAGAAGGAATTGACGCAGGCCCGCGAGCGCCTGAACGAGGAGCGCCGCGCGCTGCCCTGGGTCAAGGTCGACAAGGACTATGTGTTCGACGGTCCCGCCGGCAAGCTGCGGCTCGCCGACCTGTTCAAGGGCCGCAGCCAGCTCGTGGTGCAGCATTTCATGTTCGCGCCCGAATGGAACGAGGGCTGCAAGAGCTGCTCGTTCTGGGCCGACGGTTTCGAGCGCATGATCCCGCATCTCGCCGCGCGCGACACCACGATGGTCGCGATCTCGCGCGCGCCCGTGGAGAAGCTCGCCGCGTTCAAGGCGCGGATGGGCTGGACCTTCGACTGGCTGTCGTCAGGGAATGGCGATTTCAACTACGACTACGCCGTGTCGTTCACGCCGGAAGCAGATCAAGTCGGGCGACAAGGTCTATAATTTCGGCACCTCCGGCTTCGGCATCGAGGATGCGCCGGGGATCAGCGTGTTCTACCGCGACGACGCGGGCCACATCTTCCACACCTATTCCTGCTTCGCGCGCGGCCTCGACATGATGAACGCCGCCTACCATTACCTCGACCTGACGCCGCTCGGTCGTCACGAAGAGGGCCTGCCTTACCCGATGGACTGGCTGCGGCTACGTGACCAGTACACACCGGCGCCGGTTCAGGCATCCTGCTGCCATGGCTGATTCACACTGTGTAACCGTCATTGCGAGCGCAGCGAGGCAATTCACGCCAGAGAGAATGGATTGCTTCGTCGCTAGCGCTCCTCGCAATGACAGTAACGAGCGGAGAGAGTGACCGATGCCCTACGTCGATGGCTTCATTGTCGCTGTGCCGAAGAAAAAACTTGCCGCCTATGCCCGCATGTCGAAGAAGGCTGGCAAGGTCTGGCGCGAATATGGCGCGCTGGACTACCGCGAATGGGTTGCCGAGGACGTCAAGGTCGGCAAGCTCACTTCTTTTCCGCGCAGCGTCAAACTCAAGCCGGGCGAGACCGTCGTGTTCTCGTGGATCACCTACAAATCGCGTGCGCAGCGCGACAAGATCAACGCCAGGGTGATGGCGGATCCACGGCTGAAGTCGATGATGGATCCGAAATCGCTGCCGTTCGACGCCAAGCGGATGATCTATGGCGGCTTCGACAGCCTGGTGAAGGTCTAGCGTAGCTCGCGCGTCGCGTGCCGTCGCGCGGAATTATCGGTGCCATCGTACGCAGATGTGATTTGCGACGCGTCCCAAGCCTGCGGATAACTGGCAGCGCCGGACTGGACGGCCACCCCGGCGACGAAATAATCTGAGTGCCGATCGCGAAGAACAAAAAGAACCGTGGAGGCGGTCCGAAGGCGTTGGTGTGAGTATACAGGTTGCCATTCTGAAGGTCTTGGCCAGTCACGGTAGCGGCCGAGCCACGCTTGCTTCCCTCAAACGAGACATCGCCATCCTCGCAGCCAGCGGTCCGGACTGGAACGCGCGCATCAAGCGTCTCGCGAGCCGCGTGCCGACCATCGATATCTTTGGCTCTGGCCATGTGCTGCGCGATGACGAGGGGTGGCAGATCACGCCGTCGGGTCGGGAATTCCTGCGCGCGCTCGAAGCCGTGACCCAGGACAACCGGCCGGTTGAAATCGAAGCGCCGTCGCCGCGCGAAACCGAGGCGGCCGGAAGGCGTGAAGGCGCGTTGATCGTGGTCGGCCACCGGTTCAAGGACCGGCCCGCCCGCGAACGCGATCCCGCTCCGCCGCGTCGGGATCATCGCCGGCTTCCGCGCCACGATTCGAACGCCTGACGGTTCGCAGTGCGGCGTCAGTTTCAGTCTGAATCCCGCTTCTGACTCTTCTCCGACCTGTCGCTCAGGTCAGGAGCAGCGCCATTCCCGGATCGCCCTTTTCCATCGCCCGGCGGTAGGCCGGGCGGGCGCCGATGCGCGCGAGATAGGCGACGACATTGGGACAGCGGCCGAGATCGTAGGGCATGAAATAGCGCATGGTGGTGAGCGAGAAGCCGATCATGATGTCGGCCGAGGTGAACTCGGTCCCCGCCAGATATTCCGCCTCGCGCGTCCGCGCATCGACCAGGTCGAAGGCGCGGTCGACGCGCCCCTTGCTCGCGAGCAGGATCGGGTTGTCGTCAGCCGGCTTCAGGCGGTTGAGGATCATGCTGCGTCCCATGGCGGCCTGCAGCGTGCCGTTGGCGAAATGATACCAGTAGAGAAATTGCGCGAAGTCGCGATGGGCTGAATTCAGCGCCAGCCGGCCGTTGCCGTATTTCGCGATGATGTATTCGACCACCGCGCCGGATTCCGCCAGCACCAGATCGCCGTCGGTGATGACGGGTGCGGCGCCGATCGGGTGCAGCGCCTTGTAATCGGGCGGCGCGAGCATGGTGACGGAATCGCGCGTGTAGCATTTCAGTTCATACGGGATCGCGAGCTCTTCACAGAGCCAGACGATGCGTTCGGATTGCGATTTACCGAGATGATGGACGGTGAGCATGCGGGAATTCCTCTTTGCGGCCGGACGCTGCCCCGGGGGCAATCCGATGTCAGGTCTGCCTGGCCTGCGCCTCGAGCTGCCGACTATAGCGCGACATGGCAAAGCAGAAGGCAAAATAGATCAGGCTGACGAAGATGTAGACCTCGACGCTGAAGGTTTGCCAGGCAGGATCGATGATCGAGGTCTTGGCCGTCGTCAAGAGGTCGAAGATGCCGATGATCAGCACCAGGCTGGTGTCCTTGAAGAAGGCGATGAACGTGTTCACCAGCGGCGGGATCACATGGCGGATCGCCTGCGGCAGGATGATCAGGACGTTCTTCTTCCAGTAGGAGAGGCCGAGCGCGTCGGCGGCGTCATACTGGCCGCGCGGAACCGCCTGCAGGCCGCCGCGAATGACTTCGGCGAGATAGGCGCCCGCATAGAGTATGAACGCGATCTGGGCCCGGAGCAGTTTGTCGATATTGACGCCGTCGGGCATGAACAGCGGAAACATCACGCTCGCCATGAACAAGAGGCTGATCAGGGGAACGCCGCGGATCAGTTCGACATAGAGCACGCAGAGCGAGCGGATCGCGGGCAGTTTTGAGCGGCGGCCGAGCGCCACGAGGATCCCGAGCGGGAAGCCGAAGGCGAGCCCGAAGGTTGCGAGGATCAGCGTCACCGGCAGACCGCCCCAGCGATCCTGCGAGACATAGGACAGGCCGAACAGGCCGCCCCACATCAACACGCCGATCAGCACCAGTGCGCCGGCCCACGCCAATATCAGCTTCTGGCCCCACATGCTGCGGCGGCTCGACAAATAGAACAGCGCGATGAAGGTCAGCGTCGCCAGCGCCGGCCGCCATTGCTCGCCGAACGGATAGGTGCCGAACAGGATGAAGCGATATTTTTCCGGGATCACGGCCCAGCAGGCGCCGATGCCGCGGATCGCCCGGCAGGGGCCGGTCTGATCGCCCTGGATGATCCAGATCGCATTTGTGATGCCCCACTGCACGAGGCTGAAGAGCGCCTTGCCGAGCACGAAGATCAGCAGCAGGGACATGATGGACGAGGTGACCGACGCGAACAAATTGGCGCGCAGCCATCCGATGATCGGACCGCCCGGCGTCCGGCGCGATCGCGGCCGCTCGAGGGGAAGCGGATTTTCCGGAGCTGATGTCAGCGACGTCATGTCATCGCTCCACCAGCGCGATGCGCGCGTTGTACCAGTTCATGAACAGGCTGATGCCGAGGCTGATGGTGAGGAACACCAGCATGATGAGCGCGATCGCCTCGATCGCCTGGCCGGTCTGGTTCAGCGTCGTGTTCGCGATCGACACGATGTCCTGGTAGCCGACCGCGACCGCCAGCGAGGAGTTTTTCGTCAGGTTCAGATATTGGCTGGTCATCGGCGGAATGATGACGCGCAACGCCTGCGGCAGCACGATCTGCCGCAACACAAAACTCCGGCGCAGGCCGAGCGCCTTGGCCGCGTCCCACTGGCCTTTATCGACGGCCTGGATGCCGCTGCGCACGATCTCGGCGATGAAGGCCGACGTGTAGGTCACCAGCGCGATCAGAAGCGCAAAGTATTCCGGCGCCAGCGTCAGCCCGCCGATGAAATTGAAGCCGCGCAGCTCAGGCAGCGTGATGGTCCAGGAGGCGCCTGATATCCACGACAGCAGCGCCGGCAGAACGACCAGCAGCAGCAGCGCGTAAGGCCAGAAATGGCGCGCGCGGCCATCCGCCATCTGCTGCGCGATCAGCCGCCGCCGCAGCAAATACAGCACGATCAGCCCGAGCACGAAGGCGCCGATCACCCAGAGGTTCGCTTCCCCGATCGGGACCGAGGGAAGGATCAGGCCGCGGTTTGAAAGAAAGACGCCCTCGATCGGTTTCCAGGCGCTGCGCGCTGCGGGAAGTCCCTGCATCAGCACGTACCAGAACAGCAATTGCAGCAGCAGCGGAATATCGCGCAGCACCTCGACGTAGATCGCCGCCAGCCGCGACACCAGCCAGTTCGAGGACAGCCGGGCGATGCCGACCAGCGTTCCCACCACGGTCGCCAGCACGATGCCGATCACGGCGACGCGGAGCGTGTTGACGATGCCGACGAGGAACGCGCGAAGGTAGGGGTCCTTCGGACTATAGGCGATCCAGGTGTCGGCGATCGGCATGCCGGCCTCGCGGCCGAGGAAGGCGAAGCCGGTCGAGATGCGGCGGACCGAGAGATTGTGCAGCGCGTTCGACCACAGCCAGGCGACGATGGCGACCGCGATCCCCACCACCACGACCTGCCAGAGCAGCCCGTTCAGGCGCTGTCGGGTCCATGGGGTGCGCCGCATGCGGCGCGGGGTTTCGGGCGTCGATATCGTCACAGCATGGAAATCCTACCTGCAGCAGCGATGTTCGGCTAGGCGTCGGGGTGCGCGTTTCATATGTTGCATCAAAACGCAAAATATGCAACATATGTTTCATGGTTCAGCCGCAACCGAAATCGTCCCCGCTGAATGAGCTGTGCAGCGCACTGCCGTCCTTGCCGGCGCGGCTGCAACAGGTCGGCCGGTTCGTTGCCGCCAACGATTATGACGCCACGACGCGTTCGATGCGCGATCTGGCCGCGGAAGCCGGCGCCGATCCCGCCGCCTTTACAAGGCTTGCAAAGGCGCTGGGCTATGCCGGATGGGACGGCCTGCGCGCCGCATTGACCGAAGCGCGCCGGCCGGAGCCGCCGTCGCCGTTCTCGGGCCGCACCAAGGCCCGGCGCCGCGGTCCCAATTCCGATGTGGCCTTGGTGGACGACAAACTGGAGGCCGAGGCGGCCGGTCTTGGCCGCATCTCGGCGCCTTCGGTGGCCGGCGCGGCGCGGGCCCTGCACGCCGCGCAGCGGATCTGGATCGCCGGCTTTCGCAGCTGCCGCAGCGTGGCCGAACTGCTCAACTATCAACTGCGCCTGTTCCGGCCCGACGACGTGCAACTGGTCGGCGGCTCGGGCCCCGCAGATCTCGATCTCGGCGCTTTCCATCAGGGCGATGCGGTCGTCGTGATCGGCTTTGCGCCCTATTCGACGGCGAGCGTGCTGTCGGCACGCGCAGCGCATCAATCCGGCGCCACGCTGGTTGCGATCGCCGACACCAGGACGGCGCCGATGGCGGAAGGCGCGGCGCATCTGCTGCTGTTCGAGTCGGCGTCCTCGCCGGGATTCTTCCCGAGCCTGACCGGTGCGATCGCCATCGCGCAGTCGCTTGCCGCGGTCACCTTTGCATTGGGTGGCGCTGCCGCCAAACGGCGGCTCGAGGAAACCGAAATCCGCCTTGCCGCGATGTCGCAATATGTTGCCGAGAAAGGTTGAAACCATGGCCGGTCAAAAGAGCCGCGTGCTGCATCGAAGTTTGGATAATCGCACCGCCCAAAGCCGTCGGCGGCGAGGGCGTGTGGCTGATCGCCGAAGATGGCCGCCGGATTCTGGACGGCTCCGGTGGCGCCGCCGTCTCCTGTCTCGGCCATCAGCATCCGCGCGTGATCGAGGCCATCACCAGGCAGGCGTCGAAGCACACCTATGCCCATACCGCTTTCTTCTCGTCGGAGCCGGCGGAAGCGCTGGCCGAACATCTGCGTCGGTCATGAGCCGGGCGGTCTCGGCTACGCCTACTTCGTCAGCAGCGGATCGGAAGCGATCGAGGCCAGCATCAAGCTGGCGCGGCAATATTTCATCGAGCGCGGCGAGCCGAAGCGTGCGCACTTCATCGCGCGCCGCCAGAGCTATCACGGCAATACGCTGGGCGCGCTCGCCGCCGGCGGCAACGCCTGGCGCCGCGAGCCCTACGCGCCGCTGTTGTCGCCCGCCTTCAGTCACGTGACGCCGGCGTTTGCCTATCATGAAAAGCACGATCATGAATCGGAAGCGGATTTCGTGGCGCGGCTGACGGCGGAACTGGAGGCCGAATTCCAGCGCCTCGGCCCCGACACGGTGGCGGCGTTCATAGCTGAACCGGTGGTCGGCGCCACCGCCGGATGCGTGACCGGCGCCGGAGGGATATTTCCGCGCCGTGCGCGACATCTGCAACCGCCACGGCGCGCTCCTGATTTTCGACGAGGTGATGTGCGGCATGGGTCGCACCGGCACGCTTCACGCGTGGGAGCAGGAAGGCGTCGCGCCCGATATCCAGGCTGTCGCCAAGGGATTGGGCGGCGGCTATCAGCCGATCGGCGCCATGCTCGCAAGCGGCCAAATCATCGACACCATCCGGCAGGGCTCGGGCTCGTTCCAGCACGGCCATACCTATCTGGCGCATCCGATGGCCTGCGCCGCGGCGCTGGAGGTACAGAAGATCATCAGCGAGGAGCATTTGCTCGACAAGGTGAAGGAGCTTGGCGCGCAGCTCGAACGGCGGCTCACCGAGCGCTTCGGCAATCACCGGCATGTCGGCGACATCAGAGGGCGCGGCCTGTTCCAGGCGATCGAACTGGTCGCCGACCGCGCCACGCGCACGCCGTTCGATCCTGCGCTCAAGCTCAATCAGCGGATCAAGGCCGCAGCCTTCGAAGGTGGGCTTGGTTGCTACCCGATGGGCGGAACCGTGGACGGCCGCAAGGGCGATCATATCCTGCTCGCGCCGCCCTATATCGCAACGTCGAGACGATATCGATATGATCGTCGACAGGCTGGGCCATGCTGTCGACGGCGCGTTGAAAAGTATTGGTCACTAGGAGGGAGTGCAAATGAAGAGTTCTTGTCATCGCTACAGGTTTGCTTGCGGCGTCGTTCTCGGCAGCATCCGCCGCAACGCTCGACACGGTCAAGCAACGCGGCACGCTGGTGTGCGGCGTCAGCGCGGGCTTTGCCGGCTTCTCGACGCCGGACTCGCAGGGCAATTACAAGGGGCTCGATGTCGACTATTGCCGGGCGCTGGCCGCCGGCGTGCTCGGCGACGCGACCAAGGTGCGCTACGTCGCGCTGACCGCGCAGAACCGCTTCACCGCGCTGCAATCCGGCGAGATCGACGTGCTCTATCGCAACTCCACGCAGACCTATCTGCGCGGCGTCACGCTCGGCCTGCGCCAGGGTCCGGTCAATTTCTACGACGGCCAGGGTTTTGTCGTGAAGCAGCGACAGCGGCGTGAAGGACCTGAAGGGCCTCAACGGCGCCACCGTCTGCGTCGCCCAGGGCACCACCCACGAGGTGACGCTCGGCGACTACGGCCGCGCCAACGGCATCGAATGGAAGCCGCTGGTGTTCGATCGCACCGATACGATGTACCAGACCTTCTTCGGCGGCCGCTGCGATGTCATGACCCAGGACGCTTCCGCGTTGGCGGGTGCGGTGACCACGGCGGCATCGAACCCTGCCGACTATACCGTGCTGCCGCAGACCATCTCCAAGGAGCCGCTCGGGCCGTTCACGCGCAACGGCGACGAAGTCTGGACCGACATCATCGCCTGGCTGCATTACGGCCTGGTCGAGGCCGAAGAACTCGGCGTCACCAAGGCCAATGCCGACGAAATGACAAAGTCAGCCACGCCCGCCATCCAGCGTCTGCTCGGCAGCGCCGGCGAACTCGGCTCACGGCTCGGCCTCGACAACAAATGGATGCTGCAGGCGATCAAGGCCGGCGGCAATTACGGCGAGATTTTTGAGCGCAATGTCGGCAAGGCAAGCCCGCTCAAGCTCGATCGCGGCCTCAACGCCACCTGGAGCAAGGGCGGCCTGATGTACGCGATTCCGTTCAAGTAAGTATCGTCCCTTCCAGTAAGGCATGCCGGCGGCGCGGGTTGACAGAGCCCGCGCCGCCGCCACACTGATCACCATGCGCATTACCCTTGTCCACGCCCTGAAACATTCGATTGTGCCGATCGAGGCCTCGTTCGCAAAACTCTGGCCCGAGGCGCGATTGATGAACCTGCTCGACGACAGCCTGTCGGCCGATCTGGCGCGCGATGGCGGGCTCACCGAGGCCATGACCGAGCGTTTCCTGAAACTCGGGCGCTATGCGGCCGGCACCGGTTCCGATGCGATCCTGTTCACCTGCTCGGCCTTCGGTCCCTGCATCGAGGCGGTGGCGCGCGCGCAAGCGCCGATGCCGGTGCTCAAGCCCAACGAGGCGATGATCGAAGAGGCCGTCACAAAAGGCCGCAAGATCGGCCTGCTGTCGTCGTTCCCGCCGACGCTGGCCTCGATGCCGCGCGAGTTCCCGCCCGGAATCGAGATCGTGCCGAAACTCGCCGAAGGCGCCTTGGCCGCGCTCGACCGCGGCGACCGCGCGACCCATGACCGCCTGGTCGTGGAAGCATCCAGGGACTTGCGCGATTGCGACCTGATCGCGCTCGCCCAATACAGCATGGCGCCCGCGGCCGAGTTGGTCGCCGCGGCCTCGGGCCGCCCGGTCGTCACCACGCCTGACAGCGCGGTGCTGAAGCTGAAGAAGATGCTGCTCGGGTAAGCGCGCCTAGGCGGCTTTCTTGCCGCCTTTTTGGCTTTCTTCGCGGCCTTCTTCTCAGCCTTCTTGGCCGGCTTCATCGCCGCGATTTCTTCCGCCGCGTTCTTGATCGCCCGCGCGTAGCTGTCGGCGGTATTGTCGGCCGAATTCTGCAGCCGCTTGGCCGCCGCCAGGCCATGGTCCATCGTGCTCTTGGCCATCAGCTTGAGCCGCGCCTTGGCGTCCTTGTCCTTGGCCTTGGCCGCCTTGGCCATGTACTGGGCGGACCGCTTTTTGGCGGCGCCCATCAGGCTCTTGTTCTGTTGTTTGGCAAGTTGCCGGATGACGGCGTCGAGGTCGGCTTCGGCCATTCCAGGTTACTCTCTGACTAGATGTCTGCAGTGCGGGATTTGAGCGTCAGTCGCGCGCGAAAGGGAATGCTGTAGCTGCCCACCAGCGCCGTGCCGTCGATGTCGGCCAATCCATCCGAATAGGTTCCGGTAAAGCCGCAGGTGACCTCGCGGCGCTGGAAAACGAGGTTCAGGCCCGGAGGCGCGTCGGTGTGCTGATGCACGATCATTTCGCCGCGCCACTTGCCCCGCTGGTAGGAATAGGAGCCGGTATAGTAGAAAAAGCTGTCGCCACCCATGATGCGGCCATCCTGGAGGACGACGACCCCGGTCGCGTGGCCGCGCTTGATGCCGGTCATCTCGATCCCGAGCGTATAAAGTCCGTCCGGCACCCGTGGCTCGCGTTCGGCGCCTGCAGGGCCGTCGGGTTCTCCCGCGACGTTCACGGTGCGGTCTCCAGGCCTGAGTTCCGGGACAAGCAGTCCCTCACGGCATATGAGGGCTGGCGCACCCGACACGATTCGAACGTGTGACCTTTGCCTTCGGAGGGCAACGCTCTATCCAGCTGAGCTACGGGTGCAATGGGGTTCATTTAGCCGATTGGTCTGGGGTCGGCAACGGGCTTGGGCGGGCTGGTTGGGAAGGAGCAAGGCTCCAAAGGCACCGGTCACACGTTCGAATCGTGTCGGGTGCGCCAGAAACGCGTGTGCCGGGCGTGCCGGGACTGTGGCGGGTCATGCTTTACCAGACCGGTCGTTAACTCGTTCTCTCGACCGCTCTGCTTTCTCACAACGGCGATCCCTAGCTGGCCAGGTCGTCCGGATCGCGGGCACTCTCGAAACTAGCCATTGCTTCCGTGAGTTCATCGAGAGCGGCGTTCAGTTCGTCGTGACGCCCGGCCAATTCCCGATTGAGAGCCTCGCGCCGCATGCTTATCACCCGATCGATGGGTGATCCGAAGAAAGCCGCGGACCCCACCTCCTTTGATAGCCGGGTGTATTCTGCCCAGACCAGAAACAACATCAGCGGTGGCTTCTCACGATCAATGAGCATCTGGGTGCAGCGTGTCTGGGCACCTTCCGTCGACCACCATTGCTGAGCGAGAAACACGATCTTTCTGAAATTGTTGAGCGTTCCTGAAATTTTGCGGCGCTCAACCTCGGCTAGGACAGCACAATGGTTCAGCCAGTTGAAGCCGGCGACGGTAGCAAGCGCTAAATCGTTCATTGTGGACCCAGTGAACTCTATCACCGTGTCTTCATGAGGCTGCTGGCGAAGGTAGGTATCGAACAGTTCGACCTGTCGAGATGGATCGGCCAGAAGATCGAACTCGCGCCTTGGCACCATCGTCACATAACGGATTGCTTCCAGCCGCGTGTGATTCCAGATGGATCGGAGGTCGCCTTGGGCGTCTGAAGGCTTTCTCTTGCAGGCTGGATAGATCAACTCGCCTCGATCGACCTCATCGAGGTATTGCGGAACGAGCTTGTCGAGGTTCCGAAGGATCTCTTGGGGGCCGAACGGGGTCGCTTTGTCAGCCGCTTGATCCTTTGAACGCCGCCAGCCGAACCAGTCCATTGAGACCTCACGGGATCAACGCCTAACAAGTCCAGTCCACACCTCTATTCAGCCTCCGGATATGTTCGAAGGCTACGAGTCGCATTAGTGTATCGAGACCCAGCAAATCCATTCGGTCGCTTCGCGAGTATCGCGGAGAATTAAGAGGTAACTCTGCCACAGTTCATGTGGAATTCGAAGCGCGGCCTCTGACCTCGTTCGCGGGTCAATCTACGGCGGTCGGGTGATCACCGCCGGCGGACAAACGTGGTCCGGGCGTGCCTTTGGCGTCGAAACAACGCGCCCGCGCTGCAAAAACCTTGATTCTAAAGGGATTCGGAGTCCGTTGGTCCAGCTTCGGAGGGCAACGCTCTATCCAGCTGAGCTACGGGTGCAATGGGGTTCATTTAGCCGATTGGTCTGGGGTCGGCAACGGCCCTTGGGAGGGCTGGCCGAGACTAAGGTGGCAGGAGTTGGCCGCTCATTTCCCGTCAAAAATCTGATCCGTTCCGGCCGATTGGTGCTAGTCTTTACCCCTGATCTTCTCGCCATCGATGGGGACGTCCGATGTATAAGAAGGTTCTTCTCGCCTATGACGGGTCAATCGAGGGACGGCGCGCGCTGCGCGAGGGCGCCAAGCTCGCACAAATGTGCCGCGCCGAGGTGTTCCTGCTGGCGGTTGTCGAGGTCTCCTCGATCATGACGCCGGAAGCCGGGCTTACCATTCCGATCGAGCTGCAAACCGAGGACTACAAGGCGATCCTGAACGAAGGTTCGGATCGGCTGAAGGCGCTGGGCTTTTCGCCGACCTCGCGGCTCGAGGTGGGGGACGCCGGCCAGAAGATCGCGGAGGTCGCCGAAGAGATCGGCGCCCATCTCGTCGTCGTCGGCCATCGCCCGCAGGGGCCGCTGGCGCGCTGGTTCGGGTCGGTCGGCAGCTATCTCGTCAAGCGGCTGCGCTGCAGCGTGCTGGTCGGACAGACCGAAATCAGCGACGACGAGTTCGATCGGCTGAAGCCGTCGCCCGAGACGGCGGCCGGCTAGCATTTTTTGATGCAAGGCCGGGCCCCATTCTACTTTGCATGGGGTTGTTTTCGAGATTTTGTATCCAGGCCCATCGTTACGCCGGAACGATGACCTTGCCGATCGGCCACAGCGCGAGGCCGGCGAGCTTGAGGTGCGCCCAGGCGAACGGAATTCCGATGATGGTCACGGCCATCACGATCGCCGTGACGACGTGGGCGAGCGCCAGCCACCATCCCGCCAGGATCAGCCAGATGATGTTGCCGATCACGCCGAGCGGCCCGGTACCGATATCGTGCTGTCCGGTATAGAGGTCGCGCGACACCGCTCTGGATCCGAACGGGAACAGCGTGTAGGCCGCGATGTTGAACGCCGCCCGCGCCCAGGGCAGGCCGATGATCGTGATCGCCATGATGACGGCGGCGACCAGCCAGCCGAACGCCATCCACGCGCCGCCGAGCACGATCCAGAGCACATTCAGAAGCAGCGAGACCGGAGACATGGCTCATTCTCTATCTTGCCGGGAACGCCATTGGAATCGAAAAAGGGCAATCGCGGGATTGATTGCAGATCAAGCCTGCACGGTCTGGAACCCGATTGCCGCGCGGCGCCCAGACGGTAAACTGCCTTCCAATACGCCACAGGCGTCCTTAAGGAGAAGCGTTCATGCGTCCGCTCGAATTCGGCTGGTATCTGCCCACGCACGGCGACACCACCGCCTATGGCCTGATGGAAGCGCAGATTCCGGGCTCTCCTGAACTATGCGACCGCGTGGTGCAGGCAGCCGAACAAGCCGGCTTCGAATATCTGCTGATCCCGGTGGGCTCGACCTGCTGGGAGGCGTGGATCTCCGGCGCGTTCATGGCGGCGCGCTCGTCGACCATCAAGCCGCTGATTGCGGCGCGGCCCGGCTACATCAATCCGGTGCTGCTGGCGAAAATGATCTCGACCTTCGACCAGATGTCGGGCGGGCGCATCTGCATCAATCTGATCGCGGGCCAGAACGAGAGCGAAGTCGAAGGCGAGGGCGTGCGTTACGCCAAGGAGGAGCGCTACGCGCTGATGGAGGAGGAGGTCTCGATCCTCAAGGCGCTGTGGACCACGCGCGGCCCGCTGACTTTCGAAGGCAAGTTCCACAAGCTGTCGGGCGCGCATATCAGGCCGCGCCCGCTGCAGCAGCCGTTTCCGAAATTCTATCTCGGCGGCGGCTCGCGCCAGGCCTGGGAATTGTCCGCAAAACATTCCGACGTGCATCTGTTCTGGGGCGACCTGCCGGAGAAGATCGCTTCGAATATCGCCGAGATCCGGGAGATGGCGCGCGACCATGGCCGCGAAAACGACATCGGCTTCGGCATGCGGCTGCAGGTGATCTGCCGCGAGAATGAAGCGGACGCGTGGGAGGCCGCCGACCTTCTGGTGCGCCATGCGACCGAGCGGCAGAAGCAGGAGATGAAGACGCTCTACAACAAATCGGAAGCGAACCTGCGCGTGCAGCAGCTCGCCCGCGAGCACGGCGATCTGCTGCTGCCGCATCTATGGACCGGCATCACCAAGGTCCGCCCGGGCGCCGGCATCGCCGTCGTCGGCAATCCCGCCCAATGCGCCGATACGTTGCAGCAATTCATCGACGCCGGCTGCCACTCGTTCTGCCTGTCCGGCTATCTCCACGACGAGGAGGCCGAGCGCTTCGGCCGGCTGATCCGTCCCATCCTCGCCGAAAACAACCGCAACCGCCGGGCGGCGTAGATCTGCCGTATCTGGACGCAATGCGTCAGGCCGACACCAGCGCCTTTTCGGCATCAACGCCGAGCAGCCGCCGCACCTCGGAGGCCGGCCTGGGTTTGCTGAACAGATAGCCCTGCATCTGGGTGCAGCCGAGTTTCTTCAGCAATTGCTTTTGGCTCTCGGTTTCGACGCCTTCCGCCGTGGTGGTCATGTTGCGGGAGGCCGCGATGTTCACCACCGCCTGCACGATATCGGCGGAGCCGTCGACCTCGATGTCGCTGACGAAGCAGCGGTCGATCTTGATCTTGTCGAACGGGAACCGCTTCAGATAGCTCAACGAAGAGAAGCCGGTGCCGAAATCGTCGAGCGCGATTCGTACGCCGATGGCGCGGAGCTGATGCAGGATCGCAAGCGCGGTCTCGTCGTCATGGATCAGCACGGCCTCGGTGATTTCGAGTTCCAGCCGGTCCGGTGACAGGCCGGAGGCCGCGAGCGCGCCCATGATCCGCAAGGCCAGCGTCGGGGATTTCAACTGCACCGGCGAAACGTTGACGGCCAGCCGGATCCCGGCCGGCCAGGTGGCGGCTTCCTGACATGCGGTCTGCAGCACCCAGTCGCCGAGTTCGTTGATCAGGCCGATGTCCTCCGCCAAGGGGATGAATTCCGCCGGCGAGACCATGCCGCGTTCGGGATGGCGCCAGCGCAACAGCGCCTCGCAGCCGGTCACCTCGTTGCTGCCGAGATCGAGCAGCGGCTGATAATGGATATCGAAGCCGCCATCGGCCATCGACTGCCGGAGATCCTGCTCCATGGTGAGCCGCGCCTTGGCGCGGGCATCCATGACCGGCTCGAAGAAGCGATGGGTGCGGCGGCCTTCGGCCTTGGCGCCGTACATCGCCAGATCCGCATTCTTGATCAATTGATCGAGATCGGTGCCGTCCTGCGGCGCGAGCGCGATGCCGATGCTGGCGTCGGTCGAAAGCTGGTGAC
Organism: uncultured Alphaproteobacteria bacterium; assembly: GCA_963742665.1. Taxonomy (GTDB): domain Bacteria; phylum Pseudomonadota; class Alphaproteobacteria; order Rhizobiales; family Xanthobacteraceae; genus Bradyrhizobium. The sequence continues at coordinate 99,385 of CAVUNH010000015.1, read as the reverse complement.
CGAGGCACTGATAGGGTTGCCGGATCGCTTCGTGGATCCGCGTCACGAATTCGACGACGTCGTCGCGATCGCCCGCTTCGGTCTGGATCACGGCAAATTCGTCGCCGCCGAGGCGCGCGATCAGGTCGGTCGGCTTGATGCAATCCTTGATGCGGGTAGCGACCGCCTTCAACAGTTCGTCGCCGACATGATGCCCGAGCGAGTCGTTGATGCCCTTGAATTCGTCGATGTCGATATAGAGCAGCGCGAATTGCTCGCCGCCGACGGCCTTGTGGAGCTCGCGTTCGATCTGTTCGCGGAACAGCACCCGGTTCGGCAGGTCGGTCAGCGCGTCGTAATGCGCCAGATGCGCGATCTTTTCGTCGGCGCGCCGGCGCTCGGTGACGTCGTCGACGACGTTGAATGACGTAACTGGGCTCGCCTTCGGAATCGCGAATCCCGATCCGCCTGGAGGTGATGTAACGGCGGCCCATCGTCCGGCTTTCCCAGATGTGTTCGTCCTTGAACAGGCCGTCGGGGGATTGCAGGGTCTTTTCGTCGTCGGCCGTGATGATGTCGGCAGAGGTTTGCGGGAAGATGTCATGGGCCGTCTTGCCGACGATGAGGTCGCGCGACATGCCGAAATGGGCCTCAGCCACGCGGTTGGCAAGCAGATAGCGGCGATCATGCACGTCCTTCACGGTGATCTGCGAGGGGATGTGATCGATGATCTGGCTCAGGAAGGCATAGTTGCGGTCGCGCTCCTGCTCGAGCTTGCGGCGCTCCGTGATGTCTTCGATCGTGGCGATCCAGCCGCCATGCGCCAGCGGCTTGCTGATGGCCAGAAAGGCATGTCCGTCCGCACCCAGCATCGTGCTGTGATCGATCTGGCCGCGTGCGATATTCCCCAGAATTCTCGAACAGAATTCATCGACGTCGCCGTCGAAGGATCCCGTGTCCTTGCGGTGCTGTATCAGATCGTGGAAATGGCAGCCCGGCTTCACGACATCCGGCGACAGGTCGAACATGTCGATGTAGCGCTGGTTGACCGTGACGATGCGCCCGGAGGCGTCGTACATCACCAGCCCCTGGATCATGTTGTTCAGCGCGGTGTCGAGCCGATGCCGTTCGGACTCCAGCCGTTGCTGCGCGTCACGACTCTGCCGGGTGATCTGCCGGATGATCAGGAACAGGATCAGGGCGATCACCACGGCCGACAGCATGGCCGCGGTCACGAGGAATCTGGTCTGCGCGCGCCAGTCCTCCAGCGCTGCGGAAACCGTGTTGGTCGCGATGACGACGATCGGGAAGCGGCTCAGCTGGGCCGCCGATCCGAGCCGGTCCGTATTGTCGACCGGGCTGCGCACGCGCAGCGTCTGCTGGCCGCCCTTGCTCAGGACCCGCTCCAGCAGCGGCGCGGACTTGAATTTCTGTCCGACCATCTGATCGACGTGCGGATAACGCGCCAGCAAGGTCCCGTCGGTGTGGAACATCGAGATGGCAGCCCCCGCGCCCATCGCGACCGAAGCAAAGAATTTCTCGTAATTGGCGGGGTCGATGCGCCGCGTCATCACGCCGAGGAAGGTGCCGTTTTCCCCGCTTAGCCGGTGGGCAATGATGGTGTTCAGATTGCCGTTCATGAGGCTGCGGATCGCCTCGGTCCGGACCGCGGGCGATTTCGGATCGGATTTGAAAGTCCTGAAGTAGTTCCGCTCGGAGATGTTGAGGTTCGGCACCGGCAACGGCCGCGACCAATTGATCATCTGCCCGTTCGAGTCGTAAATCGAGATGTCGCCGAGATAGGACAGGACGCCGGCCTTGGACCGCAGGATCTCATGGGCGTCGGAGGCCGACATCCGTTCCCCGAAGTTCTCGGGTGTCGCCATGCCCGATACGCGCAGCCGCGAGATCACGTCGGCGGCGATGGTGTCGGAGTCGTCGAACTGCTGGTCGAAGTGCCGGGTGAGCAGCAGAACGGTGTTTTCCAGTTCGCGCTCGCTATTGGCCAGCGCGCGCTCGCGGAACTCGCCGATCATCATGATGGTGCCGGCGAAAATCGCAGCCACCAGCAGCCCGCCGCAAACGGTCAGCCACAGCACCGGGCCACGGAACGTCGCGCCGAGACGCCGGCCCATGGCCGCGGCTCGGGACATGATGGTCTGGTCGCGAAACAGAACGCGCATTCCCCCTTCTCCCCCGGGGATATGCATACGATGCGCAATTGCCATAACCCGTTAGGAAAACCGGTTACCCAAGGCTTAACCGCGCCTTGCCCACCCAATGTCGTCCCGGCTTTTTCGGTGGTCGCGGCGCCGCGCGGAGCCTCAAGCCTTGCCTTGCGCGCTCACGGCGTAGCCACCGTCGTCGCAGGTATAGAGTGTGAATTTGACGCCGAGAAAGCTGAAGCTGCCATTCTTGGTGCAGCCATCCATCTGGACGCCGCCGCTGACTGCATCCAGTTCGTCGCTCGACAGCGTACGCGTCTCGCTGTTGGGGGTCATGATCGCTCTCCACGTCGTCAGGCGCACGGGATTGCGGCCTGTGCGGGACGCAATTAGCAATGTCGGGCCGGCTCCTCAGTGACCCGGCTCACAATGACGCGGATGACCATGCAGGCCGAGCTGCCAATCGTTCGTCAATCCCGGCCTTGACGGTGACGCTTGCGCGCGCGCCCTCTAGCGTCGATAGCCGCCGGCGCGCGAAAATGTCGGGCGGTTTTCCTGCGCCGGGCGGCTCGACAGGCCGGCGCGCGCCTCGCTGGCGAGCGGGGTCGCCGGCCTGAGATCCTCGAGGAAAATCGGCCGCGAGAAGTAATAGCCCTGGGCGTAGCGGATCTTGGTCGCGGCCTGCAGATAGGCCAGTTCCTCGAAGGTTTCGATGCCTTCGGCGATCACCGTCATGCCGAGCGCCTCGCTCAGCGATTCGATCGCCCGCAAAATGCCCTGGCTGCGCGGCCGGTTATGGATGTCGGTGATGAAGGAGCGGTCGATCTTGATTTCGTCGGCGGTGATGTCGGCGAGCGCCGACAGCGACGAGTAGCCGATGCCGAAATCGTCGATCGAGATACCGACGCCGAGCTTGCGGAAGATCGGCAGGATTTCGTCCTGGAAATGCGTCTTGGTGACGAACGCGTCCTCGGTCACCTCGATCATGAAGCGTTTCGGAAATCCGGTCGCTTCCAGCGCCTGCGCGAACGACCGCATGAATTCGGGGTTGCCGGCCTGCTTGGCCGCGACATTGATGCTGATGCGTGATGTCGGGGCCGAATGTCTCGTTGATCAGGTCGATCGATTTGACGATCTCCGCCAGCACCAGATGGGTCAGCTCGTCGATCAGGCCCAGTTCGACCGCGAGGTTGATGAAGGTGCCGGGGGCCTGAATCACGCCCTCGTCGTCCCTGAGCCGCACCAGTGCCTCGATGCCCTTGACGGCCTTGGTGCGGATATCGACCTTGGTCTGGAACGCGCAGCAAAAGCGCTTTTCCAGGATGGCGAGCCGCAGCGACTGCTCGACCTTCATCCGCGCCTGCGCCTCGCGCTCCATGCCGGAGTCGAAGAACGCGGCGGCGCCCTTGCCGCCGTTCTTGACGCGGTACATCGCGATATCGGCGTTCTGGCGCAGCACGTCGTAGCTCCGGCCGTGTTCCGGATAAAGGCTGACGCCGATCGAGGTGGAAGCAAAGATCTCCGAACTCGTCGATGAAGAACGGCGCCTTCAGCCGCTGCAGGATGAAATGGATGTATTCGGCGACCTCGGCCTCGCCCTGGATCGGGTTGAGCAGCAGCATGAATTCATCGCCGCTGATCCGCGACAGGATGTCGGAGTCGCGCAAATCCATTGCGAGCCGCTTGGCCATCTCGATCAGCAGCGCATCACCGATGGCGTGGCCGTAATAATCGTTGATGTGCTTGAAATTATCGACGTCGAGAAATGCGAGCGCGAAATGGTCCGGAACGCCGTCGCGCGCCAGAAGCGTATTGACGCGATGTTCGATCACCCGCCGTGTCGGCAGGCCGGTCAGCTCGTCATAATAGGCCGAACGGAACAGCGTATCCTCGAACGCCTTCTGCTCGGTGATGTCGGCGGAACTGGAGAGCAGCAAATTGCGGTTCCCGGCCTGGATCGGGCGGTGGGCGGTAAGAAACACATGTTTGTCCGCCCCATCGGTAATCGCTTCTTCGAGAACGGCGGTGCGGCCGCTGCGGAGCAATTCGAGACAGGTTTCGCGGCGATCGGTCAGTTGCGAGGGGGCGGGTGCGGCTGCGGCCATCTGCAGCAAGGCCGTGGCGGCGTCGTTTACCAGCAGGAAATCGCCGTGCTCGTCCTGAACCGTAACCCCGGTTGGCAGCAATTTGAGCACGTCGCGCAGCATGCGCAATTCAGTTTCGAAGGCGCTTTCATTGCCGGCCTGCGTCGCGGCCGCCTGAAAGTCTTGTTTGTACGGGCTGTGCATAGCCGTGGAGCTTGGCAAAGTCCCTTGTAGTTTTGGTTAAGTGCGACTGCGAAAAACCGTGACACTCGTAGAAGTCGGCATTTTTGGCCGCACGGTCCCAATCGTCATTAACAGAATGTCAATGCTGGGTTCGGTCGCTTGCGATCCGCATTGCGGTTGGCGCGCTTTAAGTGATGCAACCGCGTTCAACTCGCGGGAATCCGGCATTGCATCGTGCAGTGAACGCCGGTCTTGAGAAAACTGATCTCGGTCTTGCCGTCGAACGCGCGCAACGCCGATGTCAGCAGCTTGGTGCCGAAGCCCGGCGCCCCGACATTCTCAACCGTGGGCCCTTCGGTTTCATCCCAGGTGATCGTGAGCAAGGGAGTAATCTTGAGCAAGGGGCTGCTCGAATTGTCGTCCGACAGCGACCAGGACACCTGCAACATGCCGTTTGCCGCGGAAAACGCACCGTATTTTCCGGCATTGGTGGCCAATTCGTGGAAGATCAGCGCCAGGCTGACGGCGAGTTTGGCCGGAAGAAACAGTGGATCGCCGTTCAGGTTGAACCGGACATGGCCGTAGGGTCCGAGCTCGGAGCGCAGCAAGTCCTTGATATCGCAGCCGCTGCCGTCGACCCGCGCGATCAGATCGTCGGTCGCCGACAGTGCGCGGATCCGGTGGTCGATGCTGTTCCAGACCTGCGGCTGATCGTGCAGGACCTGGTGCAGTACGGCGTGAATCGTCGATGTCTTGTTTTTCAGCCGGTGCTGCAGCTCGTCGACGACGAGTTTGCGGTAATCCTCTTCCGCGATCAGCCGTTTTGCGATCTTGCGCTGCTGCGTGACGATGGTTCGGTAGTGCTCGACGCCCCAGATCGTCAGCGCGCAGACCGCCCAGAAGATCAGCAGCAGTGCAAAACGGGCGGGATCGGCCACCGCGTCGCTGAAATTGACGGCGACGCCGAGGGCGCCGGCCGCGATCGCCGTCGCGACCCCGACCCGGAACCCGCCGACGGCGGTGGCAAAGAACACGGCCGGAAAATACGGCGTGAAAAACACGTCGGGGCGGATCTGGGCCAATCCCCAGCGCGCCGTGGTCGCCAAAACGAGGCAGCAGACCGCAAAGCCTATGCTGAACGGGGATGAGGGCTGGGAAATTCCCTGCCAGCCATGCCTGAATTCGTCGATCAATTTCGTCATTGGTGTTGTCACTTCACGTGATCAGCGAATCCAAAATAAGGCCGACCATGACGGAAATCCGGGATTTCCACGGCAGCGGTCCCAACAAGCCGGTTTTGCCGCAGGCGAGATACGCCGGACAAGCTCGCTTGCGTTGTTCCCGGCGGGCGGGAATATTAGCGCCAACAAAACGGGAGGAATGGATGAATCGTCTCATTCGCGCGTCTAGCGCATCGGCCCTCTTTATCCTTGCAGCTACGGTCGGCAGTTGGGCGGACCCGGTACTCCCGGTGGCGGCGGCGCCCGAAGATGTCGGCCTGTCGTCCAGCCAGCTCGCGCGCATCGAGGCAGTGACCCAGAAATACGTCGATTCCGGACTGGTCCCGGGCGCCGTGATGCTGGTGGCTCGGCGCGGCAAGATCGCCTGGACCAGGACCATGGGCTTTCGCGACCGCGCCGCAAAGGACCCGATGCGGCCGGACTCGATCTTCCGCATCTATTCCATGACCAAGCCGATTGTTTCGGTCGCGGCCATGATGCTGGTCGAGGAAGGCAAGATGCAGGTCAGCGATCCCGTTTCGAAATATCTGCCGGAAATCGGACGCATGAAGGTCGGCGTCGAGCCATCGGAAGGCGATAAGCCTGTGCTGCAATTGACCGATCCTGCCCGCGCGATGACGGTCCAGGACCTGTTGCGGCATACGTCCGGGCTGATCTACGGCACGCGCGGCAAATCGCTGGTCAATGCGGCCTATATCGAGGCCAAGATCGGCAACCGCGATTTCAGCAACGAGGAGTTCGTCGCAAAACTGTCGAACCTGCCGCTGCGGTTCTCGCCCGGCGATCGCTGGGAATACGGCGTGTCGACCGACGTGCTCGGGCGCGTGGTCGAGGTCGTCTCGGGCAAGACGCTCGGCGAGTTCCTCAACGAACGCGTTCTGACGCCGCTCGGAATGACCGACACCGGCTTCTTCGTGCCGCCGGACAAGCTCAATCGCGCGGCGCAGCCCTGGCAAATGCCGGAAGCGCCGCCGATGACGCCGCGCTTCGACGTCGCGCAGAAGCCCCAGTTCGAATCCGGTGGTGGCGGCCTTACCTCTACGATCGACGATTATCTGCGGTTTGCGATCATGGTCGCCGATGGCGGCGAATTCGCCGGCAAGCGCCTGCTCGGCAGCAAGACGGTCGAATTCATGACGGCGGATCATACGGGGTCGCGGCCGGGCCGGCCGCCGGGGCTGGGCTTTGGCCTCGGCTTCGAGGTTCGCACCAGCGTCGGCGATTCCGCCCTGCCGGGTTCGGTCGGCGAATATGGCTGGGCCGGCAATGCCGGCACGCTGTTCTGGATCGATCCCAAGGAGCAGCTTGATCGCGATCTACCTGGTGCAGGTCAACGACGGCGTCCGCATCATGCTGCGCAATCAGTTCCGGACCATGGTGCAGTCCGCGATCATCAACTGAATCCAAGCAGACATCAAAAGGGGTTAGTCAAATGGGACGGCTGAACGGCAAGGTCGCGGTGATCACCGGCGCGACCAGCGGCATCGGGCTGCACACCGCGGAGATCTTCGTCGCCGAAGGCGCCAAAATCGTCATCGCCGGGCGCCGTGCGCCGGAGGGCGAGGCGCTGGCGAAAAAGCTCGGCGTCTGCCTGCATCTTCCGCCAGACCGATGTCACGGTCGAAGCGCAGATGAAGGCGCTGATCGCGCTGTCGGTCGAAAAATTCGGCCGCATCGATTGCCTGTTCAACAATGCCGGCGGCCCGGCGCAGACCGGCGGCATCGAAGGCCTCGAGGTCGATCGCTTCGACGCGGCGATGGCAACGCTGGTGCGCAGCGTGATGCTCGGCATGAAGCACGCCGCGCCCCATATGCGCAAACAAGGCTCCGGCAGCATCATCAACAATGGCAGCATCGCAGGCAGGCTGGCCGGCTTTTCGTCGTCGATGGTCTATGGCGCGGCCAAGGCCGCCGTCATCCATCTCACCAAATGCGTGGCGATGGAGCTCGGCGAATCCAGCATCCGCGTCAACTCGATCTCGCCGGGCGCGATCGCGACCGGCATCTTCGGCAAGGCGCTGGGCCTGTCGGTGGAAGCTGCCGAAAAGACCCCTGGCGTGATGCGCGAGGTCTACAAGACCGCGCAGCCGATCCCGCGCGCCGGTCTGCCCGAGGATATCGCGCATGCCGCGGTGTTCCTTGCCAGCGACGAATCCTCCTTCATCAACGGTCATGATCTCGTGGTCGATGGCGCCATCACCGGCGGCCGCAACTGGACCCAGCAGCAGCAGGGCTATGTCGCGCTGCGCAAGGCGTTCGATCAGGGTTAGGGGCAACGACCTATCTCACCGTCATTGCGAGGAGCGAAGCGACGAAGCAATCCATTCTTCCTTTGTCGCACGATGGATTGCTTCGCGGAGCCTGTCATCGGGCTCGCATTCGCGAGACCCGGTGGCTCGCAATGACAGCCAAAATGAAAAAGGAGAGACAAAAATGTCCGCAACTATCAAGTCTCAACACGGACCGGCGCCCGTTTCATCTGGCCGTGATCGCCGGCCTCGCCTGCGCCTTCGTGATCGGCAAGGCACTGCCGTCGACGATGGACGCGATCTCGGCCGTCATCGAGCCGCTATGCGCGAGCAGCGATCCCGCAGGGTCCGCGCTCGATAAGGTCGAGCCGATTACGTCGCACGCGCTGCCGAACGTGCCGGGCAAGCGGGTGACGATCGTGCGCGTGTTCTATGGCCCCGGCGGGTTCACCCGCGCGCATCGGCATGCCGGCTCCGTCACCGCCTATGTCACCAAGGGCGAAATCCGCTCGCAACTTGCCGGCGGCGCGGTCGAGATCTTCAAGGTCGGCCAGTCGTTCTTCGAGCCGCCCGGCGCCGTGCATCTGGTCTCGGCCAATGCCAGCAACACCGAGCCGGCGGAACTGATCGCGGTATTCGTGGCCGATGAGGGCGCGCAGCTGACGACGTTTGTCGAATAGCATGCGAGAATCGTAGGGTGGGCAAAGGCGCACACTTCACGCCGTGCCCACCATCCATCCGAGATCGTTGCCTTGAATGGTGGACACGGCGCAAGCGCGCCTTTGCCCACCTTACGAATTTCAAACCGCCTTCAGCACGACCTTCAATCCATCCCGCGGCTTCGGGATCGGCCACATCTGCCAGTCCGGCCGTGTAGCCGGGCTCCAGCGATACGCTGAGATTCTGCAGGAAATGCCGCGCGAAGCATTTCGCCTGCATATAGGCGAAGTGCAGGCCGAGGCACATATGCGCGCCGCCGCCGAACGGCACCCAGGCAAAGCGGTGACGGTTGCGCTGCGCCTCGTCGGTGAAGCGCATCGGATCGAATGTGTCGGGGTCGGGCCAGATCTCGGGCATGTGGTGGGTGAACAGCGGATTGACGCCGACCATGGTGCCGGCCGGAATCGCAAAGCCCTTGAAGGTGAAATCGCGGACGGCGCGGCGCGGCATCGACGGCACCGGCGGCTTCAGCCGCAACGCCTCCTTGAACGCCATTTCCGACAGCGGCATGGCTTCGAGATTGTCGAACGTCGTCGGCTGATCGTGGCCGCGATGCCCAGCGCATTGACTTCATCGCGCAGTTTCTGTTGCCACTCCGGATGCGCGGCAAGCTCGCCGACGAACGAGGTCAGCGACGAGGTCAGCGTGTCGTGCGCGGCCATCATCAGGAAGCTCATATGGTCGACGATGTCCTGCGTCGACAGCAGCGCGCCGTCTTCATGGGTGGCCTGGCAAAGCTGCGAGAACAGATCCTCGCCGCCGCTTTTGGCGCGGCGGATCGGAATCTGCTCGGAGAAATAGGCGACGATCCGCTTGCGGCCCTTGACGCCGCGGCCCATCTGCGTGCCGGGCAGCGGCTTGCGGATCACGGCGACCGATGCCGCCACCATGTCGACGAAGGCGCTGGTGATCTCGTCGACCTCGGGACCGATGTCGGCGCCGAGAAACGAGGTCGCGGCGAGGTCGAGCGTCAACTGCTTCATCGCCGGATAGAACAGCATCGGTCCCGGCTTCGCCTTCCATTGCCCGACGCGCGCGGCGATGCCGGCATCGAGCGAGGCGAGATAGGATTTCATCGGTCCGGACTTGAACGCGACCGACAGCGCGCGCCGGTGCAGGCGATGCTCCTCGAAATCCAGCAGCATCAGCCCGCGCGGAAACAGCAGGCCGAGGATCGGGCCCCAGCCATGGGTCGAGGAGAACAGCTTGGCCTGGTCGAACAGCACGAGTTCGTTGGCCTCGGGCCCGAGCAGGCTGAGGCTGGTCTCGCCGAACAGATGGCTGCGATAGACCGGGCCATATTTGGCGTGCATCCGCTCGACCTGGCCCTTGGGGTCGGCGAGCACTTCCAGCGTCTTGCCGATGAGCGGCCAGCCTTCGTCGCCCGGAATATGCGTCAGCGTATTGCGCTTCGGCGGCGTGAACGGCAACGCAGGGGAGGCCACACTTTGCATCGACATGGCAACTGCTCCGGTTTTACCGCCGCTTATCCCGCCCAGTTAAATAGCCCTTTGCCGCGCCGCTGCAAAGGCTGAAAGCCTGCGCCGCTTGGTCGCCGGGTTGTCCAAATCGCGCCACAAAGCCGCAATGGGTGTGCTAGGGTGACGCAAAATAAAGCCGATCAGGGAGAACGGATATGTCGAGAATATCGGGGTTGCTTGTCGTTACGCTTGCCGCTCTCGGCGCCGCGTCGCCGGGCCGACCGCAGCGTTGGCGCAGACCAAGCCCGCCGTCACCACGCTCGGGCCGGATTTCCCCAAGACCGGAATCTTCATCGGCAACAGCTTCTTCTATTACAACAACGGCCTGCCGGGTCATCTGTCGCTGATGGAAAAGGCCGCCGACCCCGAGCACAAGCAGGACTACCGCAACACCATGGTGACGATCGGCGGCTCCGGCTTCGACTGGCATGATGTCGAGAGCTATTTCCGGCCCAACGCCATCGGCAATTATTCCTTCGACGAGAACAACAACGTCGTCTTCAACAAGCTCGACAAGTTGTTCGACGTCGCCGTCATGATGGATTGCAGCCAGTGCCCGATCCATCCCACGCTCAAGTCCGTCTTCACCGATTTCGCGAAGAAGAACAGCGACACCGTCCGCGCCAAGGGCGCAAAGCCGGTGTTCTTCATGTCATGGGCCTATGCCGACAAGCCGGAGATGACGGCGCAACTGGCCGAGGCCTACACGACCGCCGGCAATGACAACAACGCGCTGGTGATTCCGGCCGGGCTTGCGTTCGCGCGCGCGCGTCAGCAAGCAGCCGGAGCTCAACCTCTATGTCGCCGGACAAGCGTCATCCGTCGCTTGCCGGAACGTATCTGGCGACCTGCGTGGTGTTTGCGGCGCTGACCGGGCGCTCGCCGGTCGGCAACCCCTATGTCGCCGGGCATCGATGCGCCGACCGCGACAATTCCTGCAAACCGTAGCGTGGGAGACCGTGCAGGAATATTACGCGAAATAGAAATACCGGAAATGCAGCGTCGCGCGAGGCCGCTCTACGTAGCGCGAGAATTTCGCAACAGTTGCGATGCTGCTACATTCCGCACGCGAACGTCGAACATCCGCCAACTCCAGCCTGACCAGGGAGAGGATCGATGACCGATAGCATCATGTACCATGAGGGAAACCGAGGGCTGCAGGATCAGTTCGAGAGCCGCCGTATCTCCGACCGCCTCGAATCCCTTGCGCGCACCGAGTTCACGCCGGACGACCAGGCTTTTATCGAGCGCATGCCGTATTTCTTTCTTGCCACGGCCGATGCCGAGGGTCGGCCGGATTGCTCCTTCAAGGGTGGCATGCCGGGATTCGTGAGCGTTACCGGGCCGTCCGAACTCGCCTTTCCCGACTATGACGGCAACGGCATGTTCAAGAGCCTCGGCAATATCCTGGTCAATGTCGACGTCGGCCTGCTGTTCATCGCCATGCACGGAAGGCCGCAGCGGCTGCGCATCAACGGCACGGCAACGGTCAACCGCGAAGATCCGCTGCTGGGCCGGACCGTCGGCGCGCAACTGATCGTCCGTGTCGCTGCGCGGGTGATTTTTCCGAATTGCCCGCGCTACATCCCGGACATGCAACTGGTCGATCCCTCCGTCTACGCGCCGCGGCCGGGCGTCGAGCCGCCGGAGCCGGCGTGGAAGGATTTTGACAGTTTCAGGGACTGCATCCATCCGCGCCAGCCGACCTTCAAGGGTTGACGCGGTTGCCCGACGGGCAAATCACTTCTGATTGTCAGAAATCGTGTCAAGCGAGAAATCTGCTCGAATCGAAAATATTTCTGTTTTCCAGAATCCAAATCAGCGGCTACATCTATCGCCATCCCGTCCCGACCAGAGGGGCGTATCATGATCGTCACGATCGTGGGGCGGGTCGCGGTGGACGCGGCAGGTGCCGACGACGAACGGCGCTGAGAGCGTACGGCAAAGACGTGTGGTCCTGACGTCGCGGTGCTGGCGTCAAGTTCTGAAGAAGCTAACGCTTCTGAGGGGCGACGGTGGCAAAGAGCCGTTCTCCGGGGAGAGCACGTTATAAGCCGTAAAGCCATTGCGCAGGGAATGTCGGATGCTCTCCGCTGCCCTGTATGCTCATGTGCGCACTTTCTTGCTGCACATTGCACATGAGACCGCGGGTGCAGCGCGCATCCGGCATTCCCTGCGCCCTCTGATTTCGAGAGGGCGACACGTTCAAGGCAAAACTCGCGCGAAACGCGCGGCGAGAACGCGAAGGTGTGTTTTCGTCATTCCGGGATGCGCCACTTGGCGCAGGCCCGGAATCCATCGCGCAGCAGAGTTGGTGGATCAATGGATTCCGGGCTCAGCCCTGCGGGCTGCCCCGGAATGACGAAGAGTGTGATACTTGGTGGATTGCTTCGCGGAGCCTGTCATCGGGCGCGCGTTCGCGCGACCCGGTGGCTCGCAATGACGGCCTTCAGCCGCGGTATACTGGTTCACCCGCCTTCGCTTGTCGGGCGGACCGGATCACGCCTTGCGCTTGGCGGCTTCCTTCTGCAGGTCCGGGGCGTTGATGGTCGGGATCGCGACGCGTCCGGGGCCGGTCAAGGGCAGGGCTGCGGCAGCCAGTTCGTTCTGCATGATCTTGGCCATCACGGCCTGGCCCGCGCGCTCGAACACCGCGCGATTCTCTCTCAAGAAGTTTTGCGACTCGCGCAGCTTGGCGATGTGGCCGTTGATTTCCGGAATCACGTAGCGCGCCACCATGTCCCAGCTGCGGCGGGTGTTCTCCGGATTGGCCCAGTCGTGCACGAAGCCGACGATGGTGCCGACGCCGCCGGAAACGTCGATCAGGTTCTTGATGGTCTTGATCAGATCGTCCGGCGTGCCGATGGTGGAGGCGGCATTCGGACCGCCCGCCGTCTTCTCCACCGCGTCCTCGGGCGAACTGAACGGGTCCGTGCCGGGCCGTTGCAGGGTCTTGACCGTATATTCATTGTGCCACTTCATCAGGCCGGGACCGGCCTCGCGCTCCGCCTGCTCGCGGGTCTCGGCGATGTGCCAGGACAACAGCACGCGCCAGTCGGCGCGGCTCACGGTGGTGCCGGCCTTTTTCGCGGCATCCTCGGCAAAGCTCCATTGGGTCGGCAGCGCCATCAGGCCCTGCGTCGACATCGAGCCCAGCGAGATGATGCCGATGCCGTATTTGCCGGCCAGCGTCATGCCCGACGGCGAGATCTGCGACGCCACCACGAACGGCATGTCTTCCTGCAGCGGCAGCAATTGCAGCGCGGCGTCGTTCATGGTGAACCAGTCGCTCTTGGCGGTAACGCGCTCGCCCTTGAACAGGCGGCGGATGATCGCGATCGCCTCGTCCTGGCGGTCGCGCTGCGTCATCGGGTCGATGCCGAGCGTGTGTGCGTCGGAAGCCAGCGCGCCGGGACCCGAACCGAACAGGGCGCGCCCGCCGGTCATGTAGTCGAGCTGCACCATGCGCTGCGCGACGTTGAAGGGATGGTGATAGGGCAGCGAGATCACGCCGGTGCCGAGCTTGATCCGCTTGGTGCGCTCGCCGGCCGCGGCCAGGAACATTTCCGGCGAGGCGATCATTTCCCAGCCCGAGGAATGGTGCTCGCCGCACCAGAATTCGTCGAAGCCCAGTTCGTCGATCTGCTGGACGAAATCGAGGTCGCGTCGGAATTGCAGCATCGGATGCTCGCCGATGGGGTGATGCGGGGCGAGGAAGGCTCCGAATTTGAGGCGCGCCATGGGGGTTTCTCTCCGGATACATTTTTATTGTGGAATTTCAGCCCCTAAACTACGGGGTGGGGCAGGGCAACGCAATGCTCCGAGCCCGCCGCCAGCGCATGGTTGTCGCGCAGGTTTGGCTGACATACCGTCGCCCGGAATTATCAGACGTCACCCCTTACCGCGAGTTGATCGCCATGAACCGCGTTATCGCCCATACCGGCGCCAAATACCCGATCGTACAGGCCCCGATGGGCTGGATTGCCCGTACCCAACTGGCCTCCGCCGTGTCGCGGGCCGGCGGGCTCGGCATCATCGAGACTTCCTCCGGCGAAACCGAAGCCTGCCAGGTCGAGATCAACAAGATGAAGGCGCTGAATGCGGGGCTGATCGACGCGATCAAGCCGGCGCAGCAAATCATCGAGGAAACCGTGGCGCAGTTCTTCGCCATCACCGGCCGGCTTGGCTCGCTTGCTTCCGCCGGCACTTTCGGGTGACGCCGCGATGAGGCTTGCAAAACCCCGCATCGACATCGGCTTTGCCACCAACAACGCGCCAGCCGCACTTGTCTTCTGGCAGAACGAGATCGGCCTGCCGTTCGACCACACGCAGCCGATCCGCCGCGGCCTCAAGCAGCATCGTCACGATCTCTGTGGCTCGGTCCTGAAAATCAATCAGCTCTATGAACCGCTCCCCGACAATCCGCCGTCCGGTTACCGCGAGCTCTTGATCGCGCGCGACGGCGTTGCCGCGCCGCAGCCGATGATCGATCCCGAAGGCAATCGTGTATCGCTGGTGCCAAGGGGAACATACGGCATCGAACGCATCGGCATCCGGCTCGGCGTGCGCGACGTCAAGGCGCATCGACGTTTCTACACCGAAGCGCTGGGATTGCGGCAAGGCCAACCCGCCGGCGGGGATGGCGCGATGACCTTCCTCGCCGGCGATACCGTGTTGATCGTCGAGCCCTCAGCCGACGCGCCGCATGATGCGTCCGTCGAAGGCAAGGGGTGGCGCTACATCACGTTCCAGGTGTTCGAGGTCGACCGCGAGCACGCGCACGTGCTGGCCCATGGCGGCCGCGAAGCGCGGGCGCCGGTGACGCTGGGGACCACGGCGCGGATTTCGATGGTGCGCGATCCCGACGGCAACTGGATCGAACTGTCGCAGCGCGCCTCGCTCACCGGCTCGCTGGAGCCATCGGTGCGGTAGATTTCGCCGCCGTGGCTCATTTGTGCTAGCAAGCGGGATAATGGGGCAGTCCGGATTGATGACGGCATATTCGTATCAAGACGATTTCTTCGACTGGGTGGATCGCAGCGCCACGCGGTCCGCACAGGCCTTCATCCCCAGGGTGACCGGCTTGCTCGCGCCTTCGAGCGTGCTCGACGTCGGCTGCGGCCGCGGCGCCTGGCTGCGGGAGTGGAGCCGGCAGGGCGGCGTTCTCAGCGTCAGGGGGGTGGACGGCGGCTACGTCGACAGCGCGAAGCTTCTGTTCCCTTCCGATAAATTCGGCGTCGTCGATCTCGAATCCGACTTCTCGCTCGGCGAACATTTCGACCTCGTGCAATGTCTTGAGGTCGCCGAGCATCTGTCGGCCGCCGCCGGGCCGAAGCTGGTCGCGTCGCTCGTGCGGCATGGCAGCGTGGTGCTGTTTTCGGCGGCCTCCCCGGGGCAGGGTGGCGAATTCCACATCAATGAACGCGAACCCGAATACTGGCGTTCGCTGTTTGGCGAACACGGATACCAGATGTACGACTGCGTTCGGCCCCGCGTCGCCGGCGTCCGCTCGATCGATCCCTGGTATCGCTACAACACATTTGTGTTTTGCGGGGCAGACACCGCGGCGCGGCTCGGCATTGCCGGTGACCTCGTCCCGGCGTCGGGCGATATTCCCCGCTATGAGCCGCTGGCCTGGAAAATCCGCAAGCGCCTGTTGAAGCGGTTGTCGCCGCAGATCGTAACCTGGCTGTCGCGCGCCAAATACCAGATCACGAACCGGGTTTCGTGATCCGTTTGGCTTTCCTGGCAAGGCCTTGCACGCTGATCTCGCGGATGACGAACAGCGGCCGCTGCTTGGTCTCGAGAAATATCCGGCCGACATATTCGCCGATGATGCCGAGGCACAACAACTGAACGGCCGAGAACAGGCTGATCAGTACCGCGGTCGAGGTCCAGCCGGCCACCACATTGAGGAACAGCCAGGAAAAGATGATATAGGCCAGCACCACCGCCGACATCGCAAAGAAGAACAGCGAGCAGAACAGGCTGATGCGCAGCGGCGAGATCGAGAATCCGGTGATGGCATCGGCCGCGAAACGGACCATCTGCACCAGATTGTAACCCGTGATACCGGCGCTGCGCGGCCTTCGCGCATAGTCGAGCCCGACCTGGCTATATCCGGCCCACGCCACCATGCCGCGGATGAACCGGTGCTGCTCGGGCATGTCAAGCAGGACATCCAGCACCTCGCGGCGCATCAGCCGGAAATCGCCGGTATCGAGCGGGATCGACACGTCCGACAGCCTGGACAGGACCCGGTAGAAGATGCGCGCCGACAGTTTCTTGAACGCCGTTTCGCCGTCGCGCGAGACGCGGCGGCCGTAGACGACGTCGGCGCCCGCGTCGATCAGGCGCATCATGTCGGCGAGCAGTTCCGGCGGATCCTGCAGATCGGCGTCGATGGTGAGGATGCGTGCGCCGCGGCAGATCGAGAGGCCCGCGGAAAGCGCCAGCTGGTGTCCGAAATTTCGCGAAAGGTCGACCGCCACGACGCGGCGGTCGCGTTGCGCCAGCGCCTGCATCTCGAGCCACGTCCGGTCGCGCGAGCCGTCATTGACCAGCACGATCTCATAATTGCCGACAAGGGGATCGCAGACCTTGGTGAGTTCGCGATGCAGATTTTCGAGATTGTCCGCCTCATTGAAGCAGGGCACGACGATCGACAGGGCGATGGCGGGCTCGTCTTGCGAATCTGGCCCGGATGGCGTGGCGGGGTCACCTTGCGGCATGGCGGCTCCAAATCTCCTCGTCATCGTACAAATCAGCGCCCGGGGGGCAAGACGCAGCCCTGATCGGCCTTGCGATATATCCGCAGGATCCGGCTATCGGGCAGCGAAACGGTCAATATGACGCACAGGTCGGTACGGCCGTCGAGTGCTCGAATGATGTCATTGCCCATTTTGGGCGCAGGCAGATTGTGCGGCAGCGAACTGGTGACGACCATGACGTCCGCGCTTGTCAGGCGTGCTCACGGCATCATCCAGCCGCGGCGAAAAGAAATCTCCCCGCAGGTTGATCGGGATGCGGGCCTGTTGCGCATAAAGCTCCATCAGGCTCGGATTGACGGGATACGGACTGGAGAAGGAAACGGTCAGCGGCTTTCCGCCGGCGCTGCTGGTCTGGACCGCAAGGCTGCGCAACACCGGCCACAGGGCCTCGGACGAAGTCTTGACCTCCTGCCGCGAGGCCTCGTCGAAGGTCGAGGCGATCGGCGCGTCCCTCAGGATCAATCCGCGCAGCAATGTCACCGCGAGCGCCACCATGACGAGGGCGCGGAAGATGTTGAAAGCCCGGATGCGGCCGGGGTTTCGATCGCCGATCGCATCGCGCAACAGGCAAGTGACGGCCGCAAGATTGAGCGCCGTTGCGACGACGAAAGTCCCGTAAAACATCGCGCCGAGAAAGTACGACTTGACGACGGACACGGACGGGATCGCGTAGGTGACGGCAACGGCGCCAAGCAGAACGAGCGCCCGAACCGGATCATGGCTTTTCAGCCAGGCGCCGAGGGCAAGGCGCGCTGCAAACAGGCCGAGGCCGACGGCCAGGCCGCCGATGGAGGGCAAGACGTCCGACCGGACCGAAGGAATAGTAGATCGCATGATCCGAGAGGCCTGCATCGAGCGCCCAGAGCGCCCGGTTCTCGACCAGGGTCCGCCAGATGTAGCCCGTGATCTGACTGAAGCTGACGCTCAGATAGGGCGTCAGCGCGAGGATGACGCCGAGCCCGAACAGGAGTGCGCGCCAGGCCGTATTTCGGGCGGCCGACGGAATTTCGCGATCGAACCATCCTGCCGCCGCGCAAATGATAAAGATCGCGGCGAAGCCGGCCAGCGAAGCGGGCAGCGCCGACGGCTTGATGAGCGCGGCAAGCCCGCAAAGGAACCCAAGTGCTGCCACCGCCGCCAACGATCGCCGCTGGATCGGCTGGTTCACGAGCGCCCCGATCGCGAGCCCGCTCGCAAGTCCCCACGGCAGATCGGGACGCGCTTCGTTGACGAGCTGGACCATCACCGGAAAGCAGGCTGCCGCGATGAGGCAAATCATGATGTCAACGAGGCCGGACCGCCACATCAGGGCCGCGAGGCCGGACAGGAAAGCCGCCACGACGATCGCATTGATGGCGTAGTGACCGAGATAACCGTGCGGCGTGAGCCGGAATCCGGCAATCGCGGTGATGGTCGAAAACGGCGCATGCTCGGCGAGCAACGCATGAAGGCTCGCGCGATCGATCGGGTGGGCCAGGCGGCCAGCCATTTGGCCGCCGAGGTGAAATACACCACGTCGTCATAGGTCGGCGGTATCGAGAGCCGGCCAAATTTGAGCGAGGCCTGAATGCCGGCGCAGGTGATGATCGCCGTCAGCAGCAACACGAACGCTGCGACCGAAACGGTCTTGAATTGCGGACGCGGCGCCGTCCAGGCCGTCCGCGCCCCGTTGATGGATGTCATGATTCAGCGTGATGGCGATACGCCGGATGCGGTGCTGCGCCCGCGCCGATCTGCTTTCCCCGCCGTGCCATGCCGTCCCCCGACCAACACGGGACATTCTATCGTACTAATACGGAAGGCGCTGCATAAAGATTTAAGGAACTTTGACCAGGTGCGTTGTCAGCATTCCAGAACAGAACGCGAAGGTCCCGGTCTTTCTGTGGCGGTCGAGCCGGGATCGTCTCTCACCTTTCCTCACCCTTGCATCGCGGCCGGAGGCGGCAAGCCAGGTCACGGCTGCACGTTCAGTGTCCGGACCACGCGAAAGCTGTAGCCGCCGCCATCGACAATCGCGCTCTCGCGATAGCCCGCCCGCACCATATTGGCGGACCAGTCCCACGTGCCGCCGCGCAGCATGCGCTTGTGGCAATCGCCCTCGAGCCAGGGCGAGCCGTCGGTCGGGGTGTCTTCATTATAGCGCTTGTTGAAGCAGTCCTCGGTCCATTCGAAAACGTTGCCGTGCACCTGATACAGTCCGAACGGGTTCGGCGCGTAGGAATCCACCACGACAGGTCCGCTGCTGTCCGCGCCGTGCGGCCCGCTGCCATACGGGATCGATGCGCGATAGTTGGCGTCCTGCGCGGTGATGATGTTGCCGAACCAGAATGGTGTCGTGGTGCCGGCGCGGGTGAAATATTCGCGCTCGGATTCGCTCGGCAGCCGGTAGGTGCGGCCGACCTTCCTCGACAGCCACGCCAGATACAATTTTGCGGCCTCGAAATTAATGCCCTGAGCCGGCATGCGGCCGCGGCCGAAGCCCTTGTCGTCGCCCTTGATGCCGCCGCAGCCGCCGTCGGCGCGGCAGGCATCCCATTCGTCGAACGAGATGGTGAAGCGGCCGACTGCGAACGGCTTTGCAAAACTGACGCGATGGATCGGGTCCTCGCCCTTGAATCGATCCGGCTCGTTGGCGGGCGTGCCCATCATGAACGAGCCCTTCGGCACCACCACCATCTCGGGACAGACGTCGCATTCCCTGAAGCTGTCCTTCGGCCGGAGCGCCTGCTCGATTTCCGGTGTCAGCGGCTGCACGCGCTTCTCGGGAAAGTATTGCCTTGGCGGGCCCCCGGGCGAGGTCTGGTTCTGTTGCGTCTCCACCATGGGCGGCGGCGCGGGCCGCATCGCCTTCGTTGCCGATGCGCCATCGGTCAGCGCAACGACAAGCGCGCCCGCGATCAATGCAGGGAGAAGCTTCGAGACAAGCGTCATGGATACCCCTTCACGCGGGACCGGCAATGCTGCTTGGTCGCGGTGGGGCGAAATCGCGTTCATGCCGGGGCGCGGCGAATTTACACTTCAAGGTCCATCAGTTAAGAGGACGCTGGGGGCCAAGGTTGCGATATGCCGGTATCATCCAGCAATGTATTCTGACATGCCGCTTCGCGGTCCGCCGCCAAATCGGAAGCGGGTCAGGCGAGCCTGGGCAGCCGCTGCCATTATCTTCGTGGCGGTGATATCGATTGCGATCGGCATGGCCGGGAAAATCCATCGGTCGCGTGCAGGAAACGATTGGCAAGTCCGGCTCTTCAAGGGCGAACCCGTGCTGGTGCGGTTCATATGCGGAACCGATCCCGTCCTGGACTGCAACGTCTCGGTCAAGGTCACCTACAAAAAACAGCAATCCAGATGGTGCGAGAATCTCGAACGCAGCGACCAGGGCGGAATTTCCCTGGCGCAGTGGTGTAATGCCAGCCCTGAACTGGGCACGCTAAGCCTTTACGGCGCGCCGCATTCGTTTGACCGATATGGCGTCGTGAAAAACGGCGGACGTATCGTTGGGCAGTTGTTCGTGCCATAGCCCTGGCCTGAAGGTTCATCCAGCTGCGCGGCTACGTTGCGTATGGCGCTTGAATTTGCTTCGTTAGACCGCGCGGATAAAGCCAGCCCCTGTTCAGTAACGATTGCACCTTTCCTGATGAAAACCGCTCACAAGATTGCCGGCGCGCGGCTGATCTACCGGATAGTTCGGGCGGGCCGCGCCATGATTGGCCGTACGGACCGGGATGTCATCGTCAGAGGCGGCATCGCCTACGAACTCGACCTGTCGCAGGGAATAGATTTTGCCATTTACCTGGGAAATATCTACGAGCGTCAGACCAGAACGGCATTGAGCCATCTCGTTGCTCCCTCGTCGCTGGTGCTGGATATCGGAGCCAACATCGGGGCCCATACGCTTCACCTGGCGCGGCTCGTCGGCCCTGGCGGGCGCGTCATCGCATTTGAACCGACCGACTACGCCTTTCGCAAGCTTACGCGCAATATCGAGCTCAACCCTCAGCTCGGCGGCCGCGTGGTTGCTTGTCATTGCTTCCTGGCCGAACATGATGATGGCCGTGTTCCGCAGGCCGTCTACTCGAGTTGGCCGTTGACGCGTGAGCCGGGCCTGCACGCCAAGCATCTCGGCCGGGAGATGCGAACGGAAGCCGCGCGGGCGCGAAGCCTCGATAGCATGCTGGTTGAGCTTGCCGATCGCAAGGTCCAACTCGTCAAGCTCGATGTGGACGGATTTGAGTGTGACGTTCTCAAGGGCGCCCCCACTTTGCTTCGTGATGTCCGCCCGATTTTCGTGATGGAACTGTCGCCCTATGTGCTCGAGGAGCACGGGACATCGTTGGATCAGTTGCTTTCCTATTTCATACCCAACGGATATTCCCTGTATGACGAGAAGACCAGCAAGCCTTTGCCGTCCACGGCCCGCGAGCTGCAGCGGATGATCGGGGACGGTGCAAGCATCAATGCGATCGCGCGAGTTGATTGACCAAGACGGGTAGCGGATCCGACGCCGTTTCGAACGGAACCGTGGCTTACATGGTATTGCCGACGACGCCACGGGTAACTAAAAGGGAAATGACCGTGAGTTCCCTGCCGATTTAACAGCGGTCGAGGTTCAACGTGCGACAGATGAATTTTAGTCTTCGCTCGGGCTTCTGGCCGTTGGCTCTGGCTATAGCCTTTTTCTCGATCGTGGTCTTGCTTGCCATGGTCTACCCAAGCTCCTTTTGGATGGGCAATGACTACGAAACGCATGCGTTGGCAAATGCGTTGAACCTGGCGTATCGGATCGGCGATCGGCAAATGTATGAGGCGGTCGGGTTGGCCTACCATCCCGGCGTTCCGTTCTATCTGATGAGTTGGCTTGCACTCGCACTTACCGGCAATCCCGTCGCGTCCGGCGGCATCGATTTTTTCAATACAATTATTGCTCGCGTCGAGGATTTTCATCGCGCCTTGATCTGTGTCGGCGCATTCACCGGTGCAGCCGGCGTTTATATTTTTGGGCGCATGGCGCAAAAACTGGTTCCACCAGGAGTAACGTTGACCGGGGTGCTGATCTGGCTGGTTTCGACGCCGGCAACCCTGCTGATGTTCATGTCTCCTGGAATCGAATCATTCGCGATTGTCGTCAACGGACTGTTTTTCGCAGTCATGGTGCCGCTCGCCTACGAAGAGGATCTCGATCCGAGCATCGTTGTGTTCGCGGGTTGCGTGGGCGCGCTGGGCTACTTGAACAAGCTGCCCTACATCTACATTCCGCTGGCGCTCTTCGCCGCAATCTTCGTGAAGCTGTTGCTTTCCAGAGCGGGTTGGCTGCGGGGCGCGGCGCTTATGGTCGTTTTCCTGTGTACGATTGCCCTGGTCGTGCTGGCCGTCGCATTCGTCATCATCGGATGGGATGGATTCCTCGATCTCCTCAATTATCACGAAACCATCATCTGGGGTTCTCAACTATATGGGACCGGTGACCAGACCGTGGTCAGCAAAGGTGAGGTCTGGCGCGCAATCGCGGCCATACGGGCCGAGTACGTTTATGCCGTCCCGATGGCGTTCGTCAGCGGAATGATCCTCCTGGTCGGCGGCCTCGTCACCGGGATCAGGAGAAATGAGCAGGCGCCTGTCGCGGTGCTCTGCGCCGGCATCGGAATAGCTGCGATGCTCTCGGCGCTGTCCGTCTTGAAGCATTACGATATTCACTACACGGCGGCGGTGTCTGCGACTCTGCCGCCGAGCCTTGTTTGCCTCTACGTCCTTGCGAAATCCCGCGGTATCGATGTCGGGCGTGTTGGCGCAGCGTTCGCCGCGGCCGCGATTCTGGTCATGACGGTACAATCGACAGGACTGCTCATCGAGCGCCTGTCGGGCAGAGCCGAGGGCGCGGCCCTGGCGCAAGCAGATGCCAAGGAAATCGACTCATATCTTGCCGAAAGCAAGCGCACGGTCGAATTTGCCTATAAGGCGCCCTTCCCGCAATATGGCGAAGGCTTCATACTCACTTACGCCAGCATTCCCCGATTGACCTATGATTACTTTCGAAGCCGTCCACGGGTGATAAGCAGCATGATGGCGCACCTCGTTTCACGAGACGTTGGAGCATATGTCATTGACAAGAATTACTTCCGGGATGTGGAAAGTGTCAAAGCCGCAGAAAATCTGGCACTGCTCGGCCCGAAACCGGTCCGTCTCGAAGACGGCGACAAGCTGATCGAATTGCGGACGGTATATCTCCTGATACGTGGTCGGTAGTTCGGGAACATGCTTGAGACGTGGCCGCAAGCTCCAGGCCTTGACGCGCATCCGAGGCTACAATGGAAACTGAATCTCCAACTTTGCAGCCAGGCAACTCCCGGAAACGAGAGCTGCTCCGGCACTTCGAGACCAATGGCGATGAACTCAACCGTCCGGGGAGGTTCAACTCTGCTTACCGCCAGGGCGACCTGAAGTTCATGCAGTTTCTGATTCCGCCGGGCAAGCGCGTGCTGGAGCTTGGGTGCGGTCGCGGAGATTTGCTCGCCGCGCTGAAGCCATCTCGCGGCGTAGGGATCGATTTCAGCGCCGATACGATTGCCAAGGCGAAAGCCGGATATCCCGATCTGGATTTCGTGCTGGGCGATGTCGAAGATCCGGCCACACTGAACGCAATCGAGGGCCCGTTCGACTATATCGTGATCGCCGACACGATCGGCATGTTCGAGGATATCGATGCCACGTTGCGGCTGATTCATCAGTCTGTGCGCACCGTCGACGCGCATCATCATCGCCTATTATTCGCATCTGTGGGAACCGATCCTGAAGCTCGCCGAGCTGCTGCACCTGCGGAGCAAGCAGCCGGCAATCAACTACATCGCCACCGCCGACTTTCTGAACCTGATGGACCTCGCCGATTTCGAGGTGATCAGCCAGGAGCAACGGCAATTGCTGCCGCTGCGCTGGTTCGGCCTCGGCCCGTTCATCAACCGGTTCATCGCGCCGCTGCCGGGGATCAGGCAGCTCTGCCTGCGCACCTATCTGGTCGGGCGTCCGGTGCGGCTGTTTCCGGATCGGAAATTGTCCGCAAGCATCCTCATTCCCTGCCGCAACGAGAAGGGCAATATCGAAAACGCAATCCGGCGGATGCCCCGGTTCGGCTCGGCACAGGAAATCCTGTTCGTCGAAGGCAATTCCAGCGACGGCACGTTCGAGGAATGCGAGCGTGTCCGCGATGCCTACCGGGATAGCTGGGACATCAAGGTGCTGAAGCAGGACGGCAAGGGCAAGGGCGACGCGGTCCGCAAGGGCTTTGCCGCCGCGACCGCGACGTGCTGATGATCCTGGACGCCGATCTGACCATGCCGCCGGAAGCGCTGCCGAAATACCATGCGGTGATCGAGAGCGGGAAGGCCGAGTTCGTCAACGGCACGCGGCTGATCTATCCCGATGGAGAACGAGGCGATGCGCCCGCTCAACTTCATCGCCAATCGCTGCTTTGCCTATCTGTTCAGCTATCTCGTCAATACGAGACTGACCGACACGCTGTGCGGCACCAAGGTGCTGTTGCGGCGGGATTACGAGATGCTTGCGCGGGAGCGGGACTACTTCGGCAATTTCGATCCGTTCGGCGATTTCGATCTGATCTTCGGTGCCGCCAAGCAGAATCTGAAGATCATCGAAACGCCGATCCACTACAAGGCCCGCACGTTCGGCGAGACCCAGATCTCGCGCTTCCGCGACGGCTGGCTGTTGTTGAAAATGGTGTGGTTCGCCTATCGCAAGCTGAAGGCGATCTAGCGCGTCATCCTGTTCCATCATTCGGCCCGGCGCGCCCGCTGTTGCACCATCGATCATCGCGTACGCCGCATTCCTGACATGGATGCGGCGCGCGACCGCCGCATGACGAATTGACGGCGGTCATGAAAATTCAATTCTGGGGAATGACAGTGCACGGTCTTTTTATTTTGCAGTGCAGCAACTATCTGGTTGGATGTGTCGTTAGAAGAACGACCATCCTCCAGGAGCTGCCGGTGTCGCTTATCAAGAACGTCGAATTCCTGCGTCAACTTCCCAAGCTGAACGCCTTCAATGGCTTGGCAGGGTATGGACGCGGCCTTTCGCGCGCGCTCCAGAGCCCGCTGGTCGAAATTAACGAATTCGGTTCCAATCCGGGCAATCTGCGGATGTTCGCCTTCGTACCGGAGCACCTCCCACGCGCACCGGCGCTGGTCGTCGTGCTGCATGGCTGCGGCCAGACCGCGGCCGGCTACGATCTCGGCGCCGGCTGGTCGACGCTTGCCTCGCGCTACGGCTTTGCGTTGCTGATGCCCGAGCAACAGGCCTCGAACAATGCCAACCGCTGCTTCAACTGGTTCAATCCGGAAGACATTGCGCGCGGCAGCGGCGAGGCCGGTTCGATCCGGCAGATGATCGCGCGGATGGCCGGCGATCACAATATCGATTCACGCCGCATCTATGTCACCGGGCTTTCCGCCGGCGGCGCCATGACCTCGGTGATGCTCGCGACCTATCCCGAAATGTTCGCGGGCGGCGCGGTCATCGCCGGACTTCCGTTCGGCATTGCCGGCAATGTGCGGGAAGCGCTGAGCGGCATGATGGCCTCGCCGTCGCGTCCCGCCAACGAACTGGGCGATCTGGTGCGCAACGCCTCCGAGCCACAACGGCCCGTGGCCGAAATTGTCGGTGTGGCACGGCAGCGCCGATCGCACCGTCAATCCCGGCCAACGCCGATGAGATCGTCAAGCAGTGGCTCGACGTGCACGGCCTGCCGCTCGCGCCGATGTCGGCGGGCAACGTCGACGGCTATCCGCGCGAGGTCTGGTGGAATGCGGACGGCGAGACCGTGATCGAATCCTACACCATCACCGACATGGCCCACGGCACGCCGCTTGGCGACAGCGGCCATGACGAGCGCTTTGGCGAGGCGGGCGCGTTCCTGATCGAGGCCGGAATTTCCTCGTCCTATCACATCGCGAATTTCTTCGGCCTGACCGAACAAATTCATCAGCCGAAGGCCGCGGCCAAAACAATATCAAAGCCTGTTTCAAAGGCTGCCACAGAGGCCGCTTCCAGGGTCATTGCCAAGGCCGTCTCGACGGGGATTTCGCGCGAGCATGCCGGCACCATCGCGATGACGGTGCCGGTGCCCGCGCCGGAGCCCGATCTCGCCACGGTGTTGTGGCCGCGCGCCAGGCCGCACCAGGCCGGGTCACAGCAGGCGCCGCGGCGTCGCGGCATCGATGTCGGCGCGGTCATCACCCGCGCGCTGACCGCCGCCGGGCTGATGAAATAGACGACGCTGCCGGCGTTCAAACGCGCGCGGTCTCGGCGATCAGTTCGATCGGCGTGACCACGACGTCGCCGCCGGCGACCTGCCGGGTCTTCTCGGTGTAATGCTTGAAGAAATCGCGCCCCTGCAGCGTCTTGACCGCGGCCTCGTCGGCGGCCGAGGCGAGGTGGAAATAGCTGGAATCGTCGCGGTTCTTCAGGCAGCGGTAGGTGATCCGGCCCCTCAGTTCCGGGTCGCTGTCGAGCGCTGAAATGAAGCGCGCGATTTCCCGGTGCCACTCTTCGGTGGTGCCGTTGGCGAACTGATATTTGATCATGAAATGTTTCATCGATGCCTCCGTTTGAGGTCTTCGAAGTTTCCTTCGGCCTGCATCGGACTATCTGGTGCCCAAAGGGGCGCAAGCGCAAGTATGGACAAAAATGATAGTATGGACTTTTCCGTATCTGATCCTATCCTGACCCGATCGATTTCTGCGGCGGCGAGGGTTGCGATGGCGAAGACGAAGGCGGCACCGGCCTGCGGATGCCCGGTCGCGGCGTTCCAGAAAATGATCAGCGGCAAATACAAGCTGCGGATCGTCTGGGATTTGAAGGACGGTCCGCGGCGCTATGGCGAAATCCGCACCGGCCTGTTGCGCGGCTCGATCGGAAGTGCCGAGATCGCGCCGCGCGTGCTCAGCCGCGAATTGAAGGCGCTGACCGAAAGCGGGCTGATCGACCGCCGGGACTTTGGCGTGGTCCCGCCCAAGGTCGAATATCGCCTGACCCGCAAGGGTAAGAGCTTTGTGCCCGTGATCGCTGCGATCAAGGATTGGGGCGCGCGACACCTCGCGGCAGAGAACAGATCCGCAATGCTCGCAGCAGAATGACCGGAACTAAGTTCGTGTCATTGCGAGGAGCGAAGCGACGAAGCAATCCATCTTCTTTGCGCGGCGAAATGGATTGCTTCGCTTGCGCTCGCAATGACGTTGAAAAACCTTTTTGTTGCCGGCTGCTGGGAAGGCTTACATCTCGCCGGTGAGGAACGGGTTGGTCATCCGCTCCTGGCCGATGCTGGAGCCCGGGCCGTGGCCGCAGACGAAGCTGACATCGTCGCCGAGCGGCAGCAGCTTTTCCTTGATCGAATTGATCAGCGTGGCGTGGCTGCCGCCGGGCAGGTCGGTGCGGCCGACCGAGCCGTTGAACAGGACGTCGCCGACATGGGCGAAGCGCAATTCCTTGCTGAAGAACACCACGCTGCCCGGTGAATGGCCGGGGCAATGCAGGATGTCGAAGGTTAGCTCGCCGATCGTGACCTGGTCGCCTTCGTCGAGCCAGCGGTCGGGCCCGAAATTGCGAACCCCGGTCATGCCGAAACGCTCGCCGCTGGAGACGACGTTGTCGAGCAGGTATTTGTCGGCGATGTGCGGGCCTTCGATCTTGCACCTGCAGCGCGTCGCGCAGTTCGGCGGCGCCGCCGACATGGTCGATGTGGCCATGGGTCAGCCAGATCTTCTCGACCGTGACGCCGGTCTGCTTGATCGCGGCCTGGATCTTGTCGACGTCGCCGCCGGGGTCGATCACCACGGCCTTCTTGGATGGCTCGTGCCAGATGATGGTGCAGTTCTGCTCGAACAGCGTCACCGGCACGATGATAGCGCCTGCCTTCGGCGGGGTTTCGTTCTGGGCTTCGTTTTGGTCGTCGTTTTCCTGGGTCATCGCCGCAGATTGCCGATTTTTCGGGGTTCGCCAAGGAAAAGATTTGCGCGTTTGGGTGAGGGCAGCCATTCCCGTCGCCGCGGCAAGTACTTCGTCGTCCCGGCCTTGAGCCGGGACGACGACAGAGAATTCGCAGTGACTCTACCGCTTGATCTGCGCCTTCAACGTATCCTCGACCACGCGGTCGAACGACGACGCCTTTGGCGGCGCCTTGGCGCGGGCATCGGCGACATATTTGTCCCGCATCGCGACCAGCCTGCCGAGCTTTTCGTTGAGCTCCTTGCGCTGGTTCATCTGCCGGTTGACTTCGTCCATGCGCTGCTCCGGCTTCATCGCGCGCAGATTGGCCGGCAGGTCCTCTTCCTTGATGGCGGAGAAGCTGCTGCGCCCCGCGCTGACGTCGGCGACCAGGTCGCCATCGCCGGTGACGGCTTCCGAGGTCGCCTTGGCGCGCTTGTTGATGAAGCTCGCCATTTCGGAGGCTTGCGAGGGCGCGGCCGCCGCCACCTTGGACAATTGTTGCGTCTTGTCTTCGGTGCGCTTCTGCAAGCTCCGCGGCCCATAGGGGATCACCGTGCCGTTGATCTCGCGTTGCAGGATGATGATGTCCTGGTCGAACGGCGTTTCGATCACGACCACCTGTCCGCCGTCCTGCGGAATCGGGATGAATCGGCCGTTGCCGTTCTGGGCGATGTCGCGCCACACCCGCTCGGTGTCGGCGGCGTTGCCGGCCAGCACCGCGTTGACGATGATGTCCTTCTGTTTCGCCACCGACATCGTCACCGGATATTTGGTGTCCTGCGCATAGTCCATGTGCGGCGGCGCGTCGCCGACCAGGAACACGATCCGCCTGACGTCGCCGCCGGCGGTCCATTGCAGCTTGTTGACGGCGACATCGAGCGCCTCGTTGACGCTTTCCGGCCAGTCGCCGCCGCCGCGGGCCTTCAGCTCGAGCAGATTGGCGTAGAGATCCTGGATGTCGCGGGTGAGCTCGATTCTTTTGGTGACGTAGTCGTCGCCGATGTCGCGGTAGGCGACGAGGCCCATGCGGATATCGGCGTCGGGATTGCTGTCGACGATCGCGGTCGCGATCGACCAGATCTTGCGCTTGGCGCCTTCGATCAGGCCGCCCATCGAACCCGTGGTGTCCAGAACGAACGCCACTTCGACGGTGGGTTTTGCCAACGCCTGCGACAGTCCGGCGGACAGGGGCAGGGTGGCGAGAGCGAATGCGAGCGAGCGAAGCGTGATGCGTGACATCAAAGTTCTCCTCCGTGTGTTCCGTCCCTCGGAACCGAAGTTCCCCCGGCTTCACGGTGGCGTGTGGTCCGAAATCAAGGCGGGCCCGGGTCGAATTTGCGGCGTATTCCGCTAGCCACCTCCGGATGGCGGCCGTCCCGGAATCGGATAAATTGCTGCGATGGAATCGCCCGCCCGCCAGGTCAGCCCCGTGCCGCCACCGGACCGCCGCCAGTCGGAGACGGCGCTGGCGATCGCGCGCGGCACCGCCAGGATGCTGCGAACGCTGGGTTTTTCCTGCATCAGCGAATTGCCGCTGCCGTCGGGGCGACGCGCCGATCTGGTGGCGCTGAACGAGCGCGGCGAGATCTGGATCGTCGAGATCAAGTCGTCGGTCGAGGACTTGCGCGCCGACCAGAAATGGCAGGACTACCGGATGCATTGCGACCGGCTGTTCTTTGCCTTCACGCGGGATCTGCCGTGCGAGATTTTTCCCACCGATACCGGTCTGATCATCGCGGATGCCTACGGCGCCCATCTGCATTGCGAGGCGCCGGAGCACCGGCTGCCGGCGCCGACCCGCAAGCTGATGATGGTGCGGTTTGCGATGGCCGCCGCGCACCGGATCAACCGGCTGGTCGATCCGCAGGGGCACGCGGAGTTCTAGCGCCTGCGCGCTGCTGGGTATGACGTTGCTTTCGGAAAGCAGCTTCAACAGGCGGTCCGCAACCAGTCGATGGCCGTTTGGCGTCCAATGCGCGCCGTAGAGGTCTGAGTAGGCTTCGGCGCCATCGAAAGCGACGAAGGGAATTCGCTCAGTCTGAAGATGTTCAATGAGTTTGTCGTCCCGCGATTGAAGGCCGACGAACAGCCTGGCGCCATGGGCTTCGACGAATTCGCGGATCCTGCTGACCAACCGTTCGGTCGGATCGGGCAGTGACAGCGCCGGGTAACGGATTTCCATGTAGGCGTACACGGCTGCGCGGGCGAGCCACCAGTGGCGCACCAGCCAATCCTCTTTGAAGTATAGTTGGCGCGATTTCGGAACCGGCTGGCCGCGCAACGCCAGCGCGCCGTCCGCGGTCGAAACGAAGTAGGGTTTCTGATAGCCGTCGTAGCGGATGTTGGATCTGTTATCGATCCGGTCGTTCGCGGTACAGAATATCAGCACCACCACCTTGGGCTCGATCTTCGGCCAGATTCGCTGAAGCAGGAGATACTCCTGATCGGTGCCAAATCCGGAAACGCCGGCGTTTACGATGGCAAGGTCCGGAATGCGGCCTCTCAGTAAATCCGTGAAGCGCTCGTCTGCCTCGGCATCGACGCCCCAGACAAACGAGTCGCCCATGAACAACATCGCCGGCCGGGCGCCGGGTGCGAACTCGATGTCCCGGAAGCCGAGGCTGTTATGCTTCGCCTGGATCGTTCGCGCCGTCGTCACGGGCGCGCTTGAATTGGGCGTCGGCGCCCAGCCAAGCTCCGCGTCATAGTGATAGGACAGCGAGCGTTCGCCGGCAGCCTCCCGCAATACCCGGAGGTCAACGACGCGAAGCGCAATCTCGATCGCAGCCAGCGAAATCAGTATTGTGAACAGGACCTGACACGCCGATCGAAGCGCCTGGCGCCCTCGTTCATGCGTAGTAGGCTGCGTCATCTCCGGCCTGCACCCACGGACAGTTCAGGCTGTCTTGCCGTAGCTGTAAAACCCCTGGCCGGTCTTGCGGCCGAGATGGCCGGCAGCGACCATTTCCTTCAGCAGCGGCGCGGCGCGGTATTTCGGATCGTTGAAGCCTTCATAAAACACCTCCATGACCGACAGCATGGTGTCGAGCCCGATCATGTCGGCCAGCGCCAATGGGCCGATCGGGTGGTTGCAGCCGAGCTTCATGCCGGCATCGATGTCCTCGGCGGTCGCCAGTCCCTCCTGAAGCGCAAAGATCGCCTCGTTGATCATCGGGCACAGGATGCGATTGACGGCAAAGCCCGGGCTGTTTTTGGCTGTGATCGACACCTTGCCGATCCGCTTGGCGAAGGCTTCCGCCTTGGCGTGGGTGTCGTCGGAGGTCTGCAAGCCGCGGATCAGCTCCAGGAGCGCCATCAGCGGCACCGGATTGAAGAAGTGCATGCCGATGAAGCGGTCCGGACGGTCGGTCGCAGCCGCAAGCTTGGTGATCGAGATCGACGAGGTGTTGGTGGCGAGCAGCGCGCGCGGTTGCAGCGTCGCGCAAACATCCTTCAGGATCTTGATCTTCAGATCCTCGCGCTCGGTGGCGGCTTCGATGACGAGGTCGCAGCCGGAAAGCTTGCCATTGTCCGTCACCGTCGTGATACGCGCCAGCGCGGCCTGGCGGTCGGCGTCCGACATCTTCTGCTTGTTGACGAGGCGCTCCAGGCTACCGGCGACCACCGACATTCCGCGCGCGATCGCGGCGTCGGAAATATCGGCCATGGTCACCTTCAGTCCCGCCGCCGCGCAGACTTGCGCGATGCCGTTACCCATCGTGCCTGCTCCGATGATCCCAATCGTTTCTATCATGGCTCGTGTGCCTCCGTTCCTGCGCCGGCACCCGACATGCCGGCCTTGCTTTAACTATGTGTCGATATCGTTACCAGAGGGCCGAGGCAATCGGTAGCGGCAATCAGGCGGCCGATGCCGCGCCGCTGGTTACGGACGGCGGAAACTCGACGACGATCTTGCCGAAATGGCCGCCGGCCTGCATCAGCCGCAGCGCGTCGGGCAACCAGCTCCATCCCCTCGATCGACCAATCGCGTGCGACTTGCCAGACTTTCAATGTGGCCTCCGTTTTCAACTGAGGAGCGCCCGTTGGTACAGGCCAGCGACGTACTCGTTGACGCCTCGCCAGCATCCCGCAAACGCGCGCTTGTCACAATTCTCTTCTCGTGGCCGCCGTCGATTCGTGACAGAATTGCTACAAGCAAATGTCAGTTCGGTTAAATCTGGAGCGGTTGATGAGTTTGGAATGGCGGGCAGCGCGGTCAACTTCCATGGCCTGGTCGAATCCGGTGACCTGGTGGTGGGGTCTGCTGACCCTCGTCAGCGGCGTCAATATCGCGGTCTGGTTCCTGCTGTATGGCGAGCTGCGCCAGCCGCCGGCAAGCAGCGCCGGCAGCACGCCCGGCATCGAAATCATGCTGCTGCTCTGTGCGGCCTATGTTTTCGGCTGCGCGTTCCGCTCGTTCCTGCCGCGCGCGGATGTTCAGCGGATCTGCCTGTTCGACACCTGGCTGTCGAGCGTCGTCGTCGGCCGTTCGGTGGCGACGGTTGCCGAAATTGCCTTCGCGGCGCAATGGGCGATCATCCTCCATCAGCTCGGCACCATGACGGGCGCGGACACCACCGTTAACGCCGCACTTGTGATCGTGCCGCTGATCGTGATCGCGGAATGCTTCTCGTGGCATGCCGTGTTGACCACGAAATATCTGCACAATGCCATCGAGAATTCGATCTGGGCCGTCGTATTCTTCATCGTCGGCGTCGGTCTTTGTCGTTTGCTGCCGGAGTTTGAAGGTGCGGTGCGCACGGTCCTGATCGTCTCCATCGTCGGAATCGTTTTCTTTCTGGCGTTTCTGATGACCGTCGATGTTCCGATGTATCTGAGCCGGTGGCGGACCGATGGCGCCGACGGAAATGTGCTGTTGAAACCGCTCGAGGGACTTCGCGACGTCAGCACGCGATGGATCGTGACGCACGATCTGGCCGAGTGGAAGGAAGAGATCGCCTGGATGTCGCTGTATTTCAGCCTGGCGGTATGGTCGAGCCTGGCGCTATGTGTCTTTTATTCGCTTGGGGATCAGCTGCCGCGCTATCGTACGCAGGCGACGACGACAAGCCGGCCGGCGGACGCAGATCATGTTCTCCGCACAGGAGTGGATTTTGACGGACCGCGGCCGGCCGCGGCGCGCATTTCATCGCAGTGATTTTTCAGGCGTTGCTTGCTTCCTCGAGCGCCCAGTTGCGAAATGCCGCGACCTTTTCCCGGTCGGCCGTGGCCGGCGGGGATACGATGAAAAATCCGTAAGGTCCCTTAACCGAGAGCTCGCCAAACGGCCTGATAAGTCTGCCCGTCGTCAGGTCATCGCCGATGAATGCCGAGCTCGCCAGGGCTATGCCCTGGCCGGCGGCGGCGGCCTGAAGCGACAGATAGGAATAGGAGAAGCGCAAGCCGCGCTGCGCATCGATACCCCTGGCGCCGACGGCGATGAGCCAGCGTGCCCAATCAAGCTGATCGGAAATCGAGGCCGGGAGTTCGTTGTGCAGCAAGACGTGTCGTGCGAGATCTGAAAGCCGGCGCAATTCTCCGGCGCGAGCCGGCAACGCGGGACTGCATACGGGATAAAACTCCTCGCGCAACAGCACATCGCTACGCAACCCGTCTTCCACGCCTGACGCGTGGCGGATGGCGACGTCGACCCGCTCGTGCGCGAAATTGGTCAACGATGCGGATGTAAGGAGTCGAACGTCCAGGTTGGGATACCGTTCGGTGAGACGGCCAAGGCGCGGGATCAGCCAGCGCGCGACGAAGGAGGGTGAGGCGCTGATGGTCAATATGTCCGCATCCTCACGTTGCTGCAGATCGGACGTGACTTCAGCGAGCTGGTCGAACAAGGCCTCTACGCGGGCCAGATAATTGCGCCCGACCTCGGTCACGACAACGCCGCGCGACAATCGTTTGAACAACGCCACGCCAAGCCAGTCCTCCAGCACCTTGACCAGCCGGCCAACCGCGTTGGCCGAAACGTTGAGTTCGGCGCCGGCGGCCTGAAAGCCGCCCCTGCGTGCGGCCGCCTCGAACGCGCGGACCGCGTTGAGGGGTGGCAGTTGACGATGACCGGTTCGGCTCACATTTTCTGAGGCATTGCCCCAGTTATCTCGATTTGTCTTCGGCAATTTCTTCACCGAAAAGCGGCGCTGAATTGAATGCCTCACGATATTAGAGGCTACCTTGAGAGTCGCCTTGTTCTTGCGTGACGCCCGGGGGATAGTCAAGGACAGCCCGCTGATGACCCTCGCCGACGGCACGGTCGCTGTGTTCACCATCGTGAATACCCTGCGCTTCCTGGCCTACGTCCCGCAGGTCACGAAGGCGCTGAAGGACCAGAGCGGCGCGGAGGCGATCTCGTTTGCCACGTGGGGCCTCTTCCTCGGCTCGCATCTGTCGGGAATGGCCTACGCGGTCGTGAACCAGAGCGACTGGAAAATGGCTTCGCTGTTTCTGAGCAATGCGATCGGTTGCGGCGCGATCCTTTTGATCGCCGGCTGGAAGCGCCTGCAGCACCGCAAGCGGACGGCCGACGACGAACAATGGAACGGCAGCCAGCCTCCCGCGCTGCCGTCATATCTGCTGACGCCATCCCTGCCCCGCGACGCTTGCGGAAAAACATGGTTCGGATCGACCACGCGGAGAATCTATTAGCTGAAGAAGCAGATGGCACGCGTGACGGCGAACCGCGGCTGGCGCGCCGGAGTGACGGTCAGGGAGCGTTGGCTTCCTCGAGAGCCCAGTTCCGAAATGCCGCGATTTTTTCCCGATCGGCCGTAGAGGGCGGACAGACGATAAAAAACCCGTAGGATCCCTTCACCGAAAGCTCGCCAAACGGCCTGACGAGCGCGCCCGTCGTCAGGTCATCGGCGATAAACGCCGAACTCGCCAGCGCGACGCCTTGACCTGCTGCGGCTGCTTGAAGCGCCAGGTGCGAAAAGGAAAAGTGCAGGCCCCGCTGGCCGTCGACGCCCTCGGCGCCGACGGCGGTGAGCCAGCGGGTCCAATCGAGCCGGCCGGGTATCTGCGCTGCGGGTTCGATGTGCAGCAAGACGTGCCGCGACAGATCGGAGGGCTGGCGCAGTTCCCCGTCGCGCGCCAGCAGCACGGAGCTGCAGACCGGATAAAACTCTTCCCGCATCAATAGATCGCCGCGCAGCCCCTCGTCGACAGCGGCTCCGTGGCGGATCGCGACGTCGACCTGTTCGCGCGCGAAGTCGGTACGCGACAAGGATGTGAGCAGGCGCACGTCGAGCCCTGGATGTCGTTCGGTGAGGCGGCTGAGACGCGGAATGAGCCAGCGCACGACGAATGACGGCGCGGCGCTGATGGTCAATACATTGGAATTTTCGCGCCGAAGGGCCGCCGTGGCGTCGGCGAGATGGTCGAGCAAAGCCTCGACGCGGGCAACATAATCGCGCCCCGCCTCCGTCAACACGACGCCGCGCGGCAATCGCCGAAACAGCGCCACGCCAAGCCAGTCTTCGAGCACCTTCACCAGCCGGCCGACCGCGTTGGCGGACACATTGAGTTCGGCGCCCGCGGCCTGGAAGCCGCCGGTGCGTGCGGCCGCCTCGAACGCCCGCAGGGCGTTGAGGGGTGGCAATTGGCGATGGCTGCCGCGGCTCACATTTGCTGAGGCAATGCCGGAGCTATCTCGATTTGTCTTCAACAAGCTCATCACCGAAAAGCGCGTTCAATTGAATCTCTCACGACATTCGAAGCTGCCTTGAGCGTCGCCAAGCTTTTGCGTGACGCCGGGGGATAGTCAAGGACACAAGATGACACGCGTTATCAGAATGAGCCAATTACTGGGATTAGCATTGCCAGCGCTCGGCGCCGCAGCCCTGGCGCAGGACGCAGCTCCCGGTGCCGTTGCCCTGACACCGGGCGAGATGCATTGGGTGTCGCAAGGCGGCCTGGCAATGGCGGGAATGGAGCAGCTCAATCTGGTCGGCGATCCCTCGAAGCTCGGTCCCTATACGTTGCGCCTGAAATTCCCGAAAGGCTTCCGGATCGCACCGCACAGCCACCCGGATTCGCGCGAAGTCACGATCATTTCCGGGACATATGCGACCGGCTACGGCGAGAAGTTCGATGTGGCCAAACTGAAAATGTTGCCGGCCGGCAGCTTTTACACCGAGCCTGCCAACGTTCCTCATTTCATCCAGATCGAAGAGGATACCGTGCTGCAGGTGAGCGGCATGGGGCCCAGCGGACGCCAACCGGTGAAGCCGCCCAACGGTTAGCCATCATCCGCCGATACGGTTGATCGGTCAGAGCGGTTTCTCGAAATGAAACCGGGTCAGGCCGCCGCCGGCCTGCTTCGGCGTCATTGCTTCGGCAATCTCCGTTCGGATCTGCTGAAAACCGCTCCTTCGGTAAAAGATCACAGCTGACTTCTGAATCTCGGCCGTGCTCAAAATCATCCTGGTAAATCCGAGCGCGCGCGCTTCGGCCTGCGCGTGATCGAGCATGCGTTGCGCGATGCCGCGGCCGCGATGGGCCTTGTCGAGATACATGCGGCGAAGCTCGGTATCGCCCGCGCCGTGGCTTTCGATGCCGAACGAGCCGACGATCCCGCTTTCGCTTTCGACGACCCAAAAGGCGTTGCGCCTGGCCTCGGAAAAGATTTCGGGAAGCTGCCGGAGCTCGCCGTCGATGGTGGTCGCGATGTATCGCTCGAACAGCTCTTCCATCCCGGCCGGCGCGAGCTCCCGGTTGATGCGCGTCCACAGGGAGGCGACTGCGCCGTAATCCGTTGCCTGGTATCGACGGAAGGTGACAGGGCGCGTCACGTCAACCATGGCTTCCTCACATGCGATGCCACCCCTGATATGGGGTGGCTCCACGCAAGGAAAAGCCCCGCCAGGCTGGCGTGCTCAGCCCGGCTGATCGATGGTATGGGGTTGTTCGAAGGTCGTGGGCGGGTTCGGCGTGCCGTCGTTGAGGATCTCGTGCTCGAGATAGGTGCTGACGCCGGGGGGAATCACCGTTCCATTCTGCGCGGAAGCGAGGAAGATGTGCTTCGACAATTTTGGAATGCGCGCAAACCAGTTCGGGTTGTCAAAGGTCCCGGCATAAACGCCGAATGCGGTCGGAAACCGTTCGAACGCGAGGTAGAGCTTGGTGCCGCAGGTCGAACAGAAATTGATGGTGACCTGCTTGCCGCTTCCCGCAGAGGCCAGGGCATAGGTCGCGGGCTTTCCCGCAATGATTTCAAAATTCGTCTTCATGAAGATGGGCTCGACCATGTAGGCCGACCCGGTGGCGCGCTGACAGAATTTGCAATGGCAATACGTCACGCGCACGGGGTCCGCACTGGTTGCGTACCGGACCGCGCCGCAAAGGCATCCACCCTGATTCAAAGACATCTCAACTCCTCGCTGCTATCTAACGCGTGTCAGGTCGACATTAGGCCGCAATGATTGCCGTGTTCCACCAGGCCGGCTTGAGGGTTTGTCCAACGAGCGCCAATATTTTCGCTTGCCTCAAACTCCGCAAATGAGGTCGAGAACCGCCTCGAAACGTATGCTCCGCTTGCCCGCCAGCGCCGTACCCTCAAGGGTGCCGCCTTGCGCATCGCATGTTCCGGAAAATCCGATCCCGATCTCGTGCCCGCCGAATACCGGGTCTTCGCCGCGCGCCGGGGTATGTTCCTGGTTGATCATCTGGCCTTTCCATCGGCCGTTCGATGATGAATACGAACCGAGATAATAGAAGAAGGCGTCGCCGCCGAAGATGCGGCCGTTGTTCAACAGCATGACCCCGGTCAACCCGCCGGCCATGCCGTCCAGAACCTTGAGATGAATCGAATAGAGCCCGTTGGAAATTCCGTCCGCTCCGACCGTGCCGGGCGGCGCGAGTTCGCTTTCGTCCAGCGGCGTCATCACCGAGCGAAAGCGCGCGGTCGGCATTTGCGGGGAGCCGCCCTCGAAATGAAAGGCGTCGCCGACAGCCTGCCCCCTGACGTCGATGGTCGAAATGTCGCTCCCGAGCAGCGATTTGAAATTCGGTCCGAAATTATGCCGGCGGCTGGTGACTTCCACCGCGATGGTGTCGCCCTCGAAACGGTAGCTGCCGATATGGGCAAATCCGGAATTGCCGCCCAATAACTTTCCGTCGCGGACGTAGCTGACGCTTCGCCCGACGGTCTCGTTGACCCTGAATTCGCTTTTGAAGAACCCGTCGAAACGACGGGATGTGCTGCCCATACGGCACGTCTAGCGCGGAACCTCATTCAGGTCATTCGTTTTCGCGCAAGCTGTCCGGTCCGTTGGGGATTGGCCGGCATCGGGCCGGCGGGTAAATCCGGAGCGTTTTCAAGCGAAAGCCTGTCCCGCACTTGATGCGGGATGGATACCGGTTCGCGTCAAGAAAACGCGTGCAAACAAAAGATAGAGCCCCCTTCCGATTCAATCGGAACGGAAGAGGCTTTAGGCCGCGAAGTATCCGCCATCGACGACCTGCGAGGCTCCGGTCATGAACGAGGCCTTGTCGGAGCACATCCAGACCACGGCTTCGGCGATCTCTTCGGGCACGCCCATGCGGTTCATCGGCACTTTCGCCATGACCTCGTCAATGCGTGTTCTGACGATTTCCTCGGTCATCGGCGTGGTGATGTAGCCGGGATTGACGCAGTTCACGCGGATGCCGTCCTTGGCGTATTCGATCGCCGCGGTCTTGGTCAGCCCGACCACGCCGTGCTTGGCCGCGACGTAATGCCCCGATGTGGCAAGTCCGATCAATCCTGCAATCGAGGCGGTATTGACGATGGCGCCGCCGCCCCCTTGTGCCAGCATTTGCTCCACTTCGTGCTTCAGGCACAGGAACACGCCTCTGAGATTGACCGCGAGCATGGTGTCGAACGAGTCCTGGCTCAGTTCGTGCAAGCGCTGCTTTCCCGAACCGACCTGTCTTCCGGAAACGCCGGCATTATTGAACGCACAATCGATCCGGCCATAGGCGGCGACCGTGCGCGCCACCATCGCGGCCACATCGGTCTCCACGGTGACGTCGCCGCCGATCGCGATGGCCTGGCCGCCGGCCGCGTTGATCAGGGCGACGGTTGCTGCCGCGCTCTCCTCGGTGCGGTCGGCGACCGCGACGCGCGCCCCCTCGCGCGCCATGGCCAGCGCCGTTGCGCGACCGATGCCCGAGGCGCCGCCTGTTACCAGCGCCACCTTGCGATCAAGGATGCCTGCCATTTTCCCCGTCTCCTGCCTTGTTTGAGGCGAGCCTACACCAATCATGCGCCCATGCCACGGCGCTACGACGATGTGGCATTGCGGCAGGCTCATGGGAGCGGAGATCGCGGCTTGCCTTGCCGTTGCAACGAAATAAAGTCCGGCATCGGCGTCCGCATGTTGCGGGCCGGCTTCAACGACGGTGGATCATCCGATGGCTGCTATCTATCCGGATATCGAAGGCAAATCCGTGCTGATCACCGGCGGCGGGTCGGGGATAGGTGCTGCGATCGTGCGTGCCTTCGCCCGGCAGAAGGCAAAGATCGGCTTTCTGGATATTGCCAGGGCACCTTCGGCGCAATTGGCCGAGGAACTCACGTCAAAGGGACATTCAGTCCATTATGAATATTGTGATCTCACCAAAATCGATGATCTGCGCGCGGCGGTCGACCGGATCAGGGCCGCGATCGGCCCCATTCGTGTCCTCGTCAACAACGCCGCGCATGACGACCGGCATACCACCGAAAGCGTCACGCCGGAATACTGGGATGACCGGATTGCCGTCAATCTGAAGCATCAGTTCTTCGCGGCCCAAGCCGTGCTGCCGGACATGCAGGCCGCCAAGGACGGCGCCATCGTCAATTTCGGCTCGATCTCCTGGATGACCGGACAGGGCGGGATGCCGGTGTACACCGCGTCGAAATCGGCGGTGCTGGGATTGTCGCGCTCGCTCGCGCGCGATTACGGGCCGTGGAATGTCCGCGTCAACACCATCGTTCCCGGCTGGATCATGACCGAGCGCCAGGTCGAAAAATGGCTGACGCCGGAAGGCGAAGCCGATCTGATGAAGGCGCAATGCCTCAAGCGCAAGCTCTATCCGGATGACGTGGCGAAGGTGGTGCTGTTCCTGGCGTCGGAAGAAGCGGGCGCATGCACCAGCCAGCAATTCATCGTCGACGGCGGCCGGGTGTGAATTTCGGGCGCTTTGAAATTTGAATCCGAAAATTATCTTCGTCGGGACGACGAGTGAGGTCGGGCAGCTAGCGGCGATGATGATCCCGGTTGCAGCCGCATCCGAGGTCGCATATCAACTCGCGCGCTGCCAATTGGCCACCGCTCTTCAGAATGCGAAAAACGAAATCGGTGCCACCAGCGTCCTGTGGTCTGAGCGAGATTTCAAAATCGCCATTGTAGAACATTCTGTATTTATACTCGTCCTCTTCACGCATCGAACTTGGCCCCTCATTTGTCCGCGCGTGCCGGACAAGGCCAGCCTTGTTGGGTCCGATATAGCGGCAAAAATCTCGCCCGCGTTCGCCTGCGCATTGTTTTAGAAGATCGATCGCGCGATCGGCGGTCGCAACGGCGCTGTCAAAAGCGCGTCCGACGGGCGGCACCCCCTGCTGCCGGCGCATGTTCCGTTCGACAATTTCAAGCAGCGTCGGTCGCATCTCCTCGACGAAATCGCGCTCTCGCATGAAGCCGGTGAGAAGGCAGACATTGGCCCCGAAATAGGGCTGGTTCCACCAAACGACGAGAAGCCCCACAAAAACAAGCGGCCATGTCAGGACACGCAGCCATCGCTTCGCCGGGTACAACGCACCGATGAGTTTCTGAATTGAATCCAGAAGGAAGAAAAACAAAAGAATGACGACAGGTATTACAAGGAGCACATGCCAGTGCCGGCCGTACAATTGATAATGAAACAGGATATTCAAAAAAACGATCGCGAACAGCGCGATCAATATCCGGACAATCAAGACGCGTCTTGCCATTTCACCCCATCTGGTGTTTTGGCAATTCTCCGTGATCGGAATGCAATTCCTGCGCGGTCTCTTCCCGGTTCTTGCCGATTATCTCAGGATAATTTGTGCAGAAGCGGAAAATTTCTTCCGTCATTCCGGGGCGTGCGAAGCACGAGCCCGGAATCCGTACTCCCGATCGTGGTTATGGATTCCGGGCCTGCGCCAAGTGACGCATCCCGGAATGACGAAAGAGAGAGTTCAGCGCGGCGCGCGCTTCGCCAGAATCCGCTGCAGCGTGCGGCGGTGCATGTTCAGCCGCCGCGCGGTTTCCGAGACGTTGCGGTTGCACATCTCGTAGATGCGCTGGATGTGTTCCCAGCGCACGCGGTCGGCCGACATCGGATTGGCCGGCAGTTCGGATTTATCGGTGCCGCTCGCGAGCAGGGCTGCGACCACGTCGTCGGCGTCGGCGGGCTTCGAGAGATAGTCGACCGCGCCCATCTTCACCGCGGTGACGGCGGTGGCGATATTGCCGTAGCCGGTCAGCACGATCGCGCGCGCCTCGGGCCGTTTGCGCTTCAGCGCCGAGACCACGTCGAGCCCGTTGCCGTCGCCGAGCCGCAGATCGACCACGGCAAAGGCCGGCGCCGCGCGGCCGATTTCGGCAAGGCCGTC
This sequence comes from uncultured Alphaproteobacteria bacterium, assembly GCA_963742665.1. Taxonomy (GTDB): domain Bacteria; phylum Pseudomonadota; class Alphaproteobacteria; order Rhizobiales; family Xanthobacteraceae; genus Bradyrhizobium. The sequence goes on along the minus strand of CAVUNH010000015.1, from coordinate 57,912 downwards.
GGACACCGTGTCGCAGGATTTCACCGAGAAGCCGCGGGTTTCCATCGCGCGCGACAGCCGTTCCAGAAACGGCTTGTCGTCCTCGACGATCAAGAGCGTGCGGTCGGTGTGATCGTTCAGTTCGGTGATGGCGTTCACGATCGATGACCTCGGTTACGGAGTAATTCCATGATCATAGCATATGGCGGGGCAGGATGGCGCTGCCAAGGCCGCCTAAAGTCGGGTCGCGTGACATCCAAAATGCCAAGAAGCGTTCTAGAGCGTGCTGTCCGGCTCGATTTCGCTGGCCTCGAAGCGCTCGCGCGGCCAGGCGATCTGCACCACGGCGCCGTGATCGGGAAAGATCCGGTTGGTGAACGAGACCTTGGCGCCGGTGCGTTCCAGCAAGGTGCGGGCGATGAAAATGCCTAACCCGAGCCCGGAGTGCCCGCTTTGCTCCTCATCCGAGCTTCGCCGGCGCGATAAATAGGGCTCGCCGATGCGTTTGAGCATATCGGGCGCGATGCCCGGGCCATCGTCGGAGATCACGATCTCGACGGTTTCCGCGTTCCACCACGCGTTGACCTCGACGGTCGTGCGGGCGAAATCGACGGCGTTTTCCAGGATGTTGCCGACGCCATAGAGAATGGCCGGGTTCCGGGCGCCGACCGGCTCGCGCGTGGCTGCGACAGCTAGCCGCACCTTGATGGCGACGCCGAAATCGCGGTGCGGCGCCACCGTTTCCTCGATCAGGGTCGAGAGCCGCATGCGGTCGAACGGCGCGCCGGAGGCGGAGAGCTGGGTGATCTTGGCCAGGATATCGCGGCAGCGCTGCGCCTGCTCGCGCAGCGTCCTGAGCTCGGAGGCGAGATGCTCGTCGCCATGTGTGCTCTTTTCGAGCTCGCGCGCGATCAGGAAGATCGTCGACAGCGGCGTGCCGAGTTCGTGGGCGGCGGCGGCGGCCAGCCCGTCGATCTGGGTCAGATGCTGCTCGCGGGTCAAGACCAGTTCGGTCGCGGCCAGCGCGTCGGAAAGCTTGCGGGCCTCCTCGGTGACCTGGAACGCATAGAGCGAGGTGACGCCGATCGCGAGCAGGATCGAGAGCCAGACGCCGAGCAGATAGATCGGCGGCAGCACCAGCGGATCGTCGGACTCCCACGGCAGCGGCAGATGGAAGAACACCAGCGCGGACGCGCAGGCGACCGCGAGCACGCCAAGCGCAATTGTCAGCCGGATCGGCAGCGCGGTGGCCGAGATCAGGACGGGTGCAAGGAACAGGAACGAAAACGGGTTTTGCAGGCCGCCGGTGAAGAACAACAGCCCGGCAAGTTCGACGATGTTGAGCGCGAGCAGGGCAGCCGCATAGACCGGCTCCAGCCGCTGCATCGGGTTGAACGCGATCTGCAGCGCGAGATTGACCATCGCCGAGAGGCCGACAATGGCGACGCAGGGGATGACGGGAACGTCGAACTCCAGCCCCTGCGCCACGATGAAGATCGCAGCGAACTGGCCCAGCGCGGCGAGCCAGCGCAGCCGCAGAATCGTGTCCAGACGGACATGGCGGTGCGGATGGCGAAAATCGGAGGCGGCGACGTCGGTCATGCCAAAGTTTAGCTGCGTGGCGGGCCGATCACAAATTCGCGTTCAACTAGGTTGAATTATTCGTCATGGCCGGGCTTGTCCCGGCCATCCACGTACTTTCTGCGCAATGAAGCAAGGACGTGGATGCCCGGCCATGACGACGATCTTGCGCTCTTGGCCGCAATACCCCAATGAACGGGTCGAAATGGTCAACGACGACGGCAATCCCAGCGCCATCGCCCGCGGCCGATCCGGCAGGATCCGCCGCGATCGAGGTCGCGCACCTGATCAAGCTCTACAAGACCACCCGCGCGGTCGACGACGTCTCGTTCCGTATCGCGCGCGGCAGCATCACCGGCCTGCTCGGCGGCAACGGCGCCGGCAAGACCACCACGATCGCCATGATCATGGGGCTGGTGCTGCCGACCTCGGGCCGCATCCAGGTGCTGGGCCATCCGATGCCCGAGCAATCGGCCTCGGTGCTGGGCCGGATGAATTTCGAAAGCCCCTATGTCGACATGCCGATGCGGCTCACGGTGCGGCAGAATCTCACCATCTTCGGCCGGCTCTATGCGGTGGAGAACCTCGCAGCGCGGATCGAGCAGCTCGCCGCCGATCTCGATCTCAATGATTTTCTCGACCGCGCCAACGGCAAACTCTCCGCCGGTCAGAAGACCCGTGTCGCGCTGGCGAAAGCGCTGATCAACCAGCCGGAGCTGTTGCTGCTGGACGAGCCGACGGCCTCGCTCGACCCCGACACCGCCGACTGGGTGCGGCAGCATCTGCAGGATTACCGCAAGACCCATGACGCGACCATTCTGCTGGCGTCGCACAACATGCTGGAAGTCGAGCGGCTGTGCGACCGCGTCATCATCATGAAGCGCGGCCGGATCGAGGATGACGACAGCCCCGACCAGATCATGGCGCGCTACAACCGCGCCACGCTGGAGGAGGTGTTTCTGGACGTCGCCCGCGGACGGATGGCGGAGGGCGCGTCATGAGCGAAATCGCCGCCCATCGCGGGATATCGGCCCATCGCATCCACGCGATGGTGCTGCGCTATTGGTATCTCCTGATGTCGTCCTGGCCGCGGCTGCTGGAACTGATCTACTGGCCGGCGCTGCAGATCATCACCTGGGGCTTCCTGCAGAACTACATCTCGCAGACCGCCGGCTTCTTCGCCCGCGCCGGCGGCTCGCTGATCGGCGCCGTCATCCTGTGGGACATCCTGTTCCGCGGCCAGCTCGGCTTTTCGATCTCGTTCCTCGAGGAGATGTGGGCGCGCAACCTCGGCAACCTGATGATGAGCCCGCTGAAGCCGATCGAGTTCCTGATCTCGCTGATGGTGATGAGCCTGATCCGGCTCGCGATCGGCGTGATCCCGATGACGCTGCTGGCGCTGTTCTTCTTCGACTTCAATTTCTTCGCCATCGGCCTGCCGCTGATCGCCTTCTTCTGCAATCTGATCTTCACCAGCTGGTCGATCGGGATCTTCGTGTCCGGCCTGGTGCTGCGCAACGGGCTCGGCGCCGAGAGCATCGTCTGGACGCTGATGTTCGGCATGATGCCGCTCGCCTGCATCTATTATCCGGTCTCGGTGCTGCCCGCCTGGCTGCAATATCTCGCCTGGACGCTGCCGCCGACCTACGTGTTCGAGGGCATGCGGGCGCTCCTGATCGACCATACGTTTCGGGCCGATCTGATGGTGTCGTCGCTGGCGATCAACGCGGTGCTGTTTATCGCGTCATTTGCGATCTTTCTTGCCCTTTTGCGCAGCGCCAAACGCCACGGTTCGCTGCTCGGGGGTGGCGAATAAGTCACTATTTCCCGTGTATTTCCGGGGTTTTGGGCCGATTTGGCCGCGTATATCTACCGATCGGTGCATTGACGCATTATTACGCATTCGGCACTATGCTGCGGCGCAAAACAGGGGTCAGAATTCAATGCCGATTGGTGAATTTGGCGGTGCACCGCCGCTGGTGGCCGAAGGCAGTCCGGCGCTTACGACGCCGATGTACTGGATGTACGAAATGGGCCACGCGTCGCTCAATCCGGCACGCGCCGTGACCGACGCCACGAAGATCCTGTTTCAAAATCCGCTCAATCCGTGGTCGCACACCGAATTCGGCAAATCGATCGCCGCCGCCTGCGAATTGTTCGAGCGCACCACGCGCCGCTACGGCAAGCCGGAATGGGGTCTCCACGACACCGAAGTCAACGGCGTTCGCACCCCGGTCGAGGTCCGCTCGATCTGGGAAAAGCCGTTCTGCCGTCTGCTGCATTTCGATCGCAAGCTGACCCGCCCGCTGCGCAGCCCGCAGCCGCGCGTGCTGATCGTGGCGCCGATGTCCGGCCACTACGCGACGCTGCTGCGCGGCACGGTCGAAGCCTTCCTGCCGACGCATGAGGTCTACATCACCGACTGGTCCGACGCGCGGATGGTGCCGCTCGCCGAAGGCCGCTTCGACCTCGAAGACTATGTCGACTACGTGATCGAGATGCTGCACGTGCTCGGCGGCAACATGCATGTCATCGCGGTGTGCCAGCCTTCGGTGCCGGTGGTGGCGGCGGTTTCCGTGATGGAAGCCGCCAACGATCCCTTCGTGCCGCTGTCGATGACGCTGATGGGCGGCCCGATCGATACCCGCCGCAATCCGACCGCGGTGAACAATCTCGCCGCCGAGCGCGGCATCGAATGGTTCCGCAACCACGTCATCACCAAGGTGCCGTTCCCGCATCCCGGCGTGATGCGCGACGTCTATCCGGGCTTCCTGCAGCTCACCGGCTTCATCACCATGAACCTCGACCGCCACACCGACGCCCACAAGGCGCTGTTCGCCAATCTGGTGAAGGGCGACGGCGACCTGGTCGACAAGCACCGCGAATTCTATGACGAATATCTCGCGGTGATGGATCTGACGGCCGAGTATTATCTGCAGACCGTCGACGTCGTGTTCGTCAAGCACGCGCTGCCGAAGGGCGAGATGACCCATCGCGGCAAGCCGGTCGATCCGTCGAAGATCCGCCGCGTCGCGCTGATGACGGTCGAAGGCGAGAACGACGACATCTCCGGTCTCGGTCAGACCGAAGCGACGCACGCGCTGTGCACCTCGATCCCCGATCATCGCCGCGTGCACTACGTGCAAAAGGGCGTCGGTCATTACGGCGTGTTCAACGGCTCGCGCTTCCGCTCGGAAATCGTGCCGCGCATCTCCGATTTCATGATGTCGGCGGCGAATCCCAAGCCGAAACTGGTCGTCGCCGCCGAATAGCGGCGGATTTGGCGTCGAATTCGATGGGGCGGGTAAGCCCCTGAATTGATTTAAAGAATCCGGATTCGCGAGCCCCTGAAGGAATGAGTTCAATCCTCATTCTTTGAGAGGGTTGTTGAGGGCCGGTTCCACCCAAAATTTTTGGTTCCAGCCCCTGCCGGTAGGGGCGGTTTGCCCGATAGCCCCTGTATATTGGGCAAATGATTTGTTTTTGCGCCGAGCGATTTCAGTGGCGGCGGATATGGCAGAATCCGGGCGAACTCCTGCTCCCCGGACTGTCAGACATGGCTACTCGCGCGCTCCTCTATCGGCGGCCTGCCGAACCCTCGACTCTTCTGGTCAAGCACGGCTCGCAATTCTTTGCGATCCGGCTGCGCCGGCACCGCCGCGCGCGCCGCTACACCTTGCGCATCCATCCGACCGACCGCGAAGCGATCCTGACCATGCCGCCGCGCGGCACGCTCGCGGAGGCCAAGGACTTCGCGCAGCTTGCACGGCGGCTGGATCGCCGCGCGTCTCGGCCGTTTGCCGAAGGCCGCACCGTTCCATCCCGGCACAGTGGTGCCGCTGCGCGGCGTTCCGCACCGGATCGTGCATCGCGCCGGCGAGCGCGGCACGGTGTGGACCGAAACCCGCGACAGCGGCGAGAAGATTCTCTGCGTCGCCGGCGGCGTCGAGCACATCGACCGCCGCGTCCACGATTTCCTCAAGCGCGAAGCGCGCAAGGATCTGCACAAGGCCTCGCAGGCCTATGCCGACGAACTCGGCGTCCGGGTCAAGCGGGTGTCGATCCGCGATCAGTCGAGCCGCTGGGGCTCCTGCACCTCGGCCGGATCGCTGTCGTTCTCCTGGCGGCTGATCCTCGCGCCGCCCTATCGTGCTCGACTATCTCGCCGCCCACGAAGTCGCGCATCTCGTCGAGATGAACCATTCGGCGCGGTTCTGGCGGGTGGTCGGCAGAGTCTGCGGTCATGTCGAGCGCGCCAAGACCTGGCTCGATACCCACGGCAACGATCTGCATCGCTACGGGATCGAGGATTGAGCCGTCGCGATTTCCAGAGCGGGATCAAGGCCCGTTCTACTTTGCATGGGGTTGTTTTCGTTGTCTTGAGTCAGGGCTCTGCATTGGACCGTCGACCCTGACCCGTCATGACCGATCTAGCGGCGGCCGCCGAACACCCGGTCCATCAGCCAGCCATCGAGTCCGGCCGCCGCTTCCGGACGCGCCGATGGATTTGGCGGCGGCGCGGAGGCGCGCGTCGGCGCCGGGCGATAGCCGCCACCGGACGGGATCGGCGCGAGCGGAACCGGGGCTTGCGCGGATGGCGGATACGATGGCTGCGGTGGCGCGCTGACCTGCGGATGCCGACTGGAACAGGTTCGACAGCAAGCCGCCGTCGCCGGCTTGCGATTTCGGCAGGCCCGCCACCGGCACGCCCTGATGGGCCGTGCGCATGAAGCGGGTCCAGACTTCCACCGGCAGGCCGCCGCCGGTCGCCTTCTTGGTCGGCGAGTTGTCGTCATTGCCGAGCCAGACGCCGGTGACGAGGTTGGCGGTGTAGCCGATGAACCAGGCGTCGCGGAAATCCTGGCTGGTGCCGGTCTTGCCGGCGGCGGTCCAGCCCGGGATCTCCGCCTTGCGCGCGGTGCCGCGACAGCAGCGTCTCCTGCATCATGGTGTTCATCATCGCGACATGGCGCGGCTCGATCACCTGGCCGAGCTGGTCCGGCTGGCGCGCATACAGCACCTTGCCTTCGATGGTGCGGATCTTGGTCACGACATGCGGGGAGACGCCGAGCCCGCCATTGGCGAACGGCGCATAGGCGCCGACCAGTTCGATGACCGAGACTTCCGAGGTGCCGAGCGCGATCGAGGCATTGGCGTCGAGCTTCGAGGAGATGCCGAGCCGGTGCGCGGTGCGCACCACGTTCTTGGCGCCGACCTCGAGGCCGAGCCGCACCGCCACCGTGTTGAGCGACATCGCCAGCGCCTGCGTCAGCGTCACCGCGCCGAAATATTCATGGGTGTAGTTCTCGGGCTTCCAGCCCTTGACGTCGAGCGGCGCGTCCTGCCGGATCGTCTCCGGCGTCAGCCCCGCCTCGATCGCGGTGAGATAGACGAACGGCTTGAACGCCGAGCCGGGCTGGCGCTTGGCGGTGACCGCGCGGTTATACTGGCTCTCGGCATAGTTGCGGCCGCCGACCATGGCGCGCACCGCGCCGTCGGGCGTCATCGCCACCAGCGCGCCCTGGGTGACATTGAACTTCACGCTTTTGGCGGCGAGCTCGTCGATGATGGCGGCTTCCGCCACGCTCTGCAGTTTCGGATCGATCGTGGTCTCGACCACGATGCTCTGGTCGATCTGGCCGACGAGATCGTCGAGCACTTCGCCGATCCAGTCGGCGACGTAGTTGACGGTGCCGGCGCCGGCCGGCTTCACATTGTAGGAGGGATGGCCGATCGAGGCCTGCGCCTGCGCATCGGTGATGAATTTGGCGTCCGCCATCGCGGTCAGCACGATCTGGGCGCGCGCTTCGGCGCCTTCCGGATTGCGGTTCGGCGCCAGCCGCGACGGCGACTTGACGAGGCCGGCCAGCATCGCGGCTTCCGCGATCGTGACGTTCTTGGCGGACTTGCCGAAATAGCGCTGCGCCGCCGCCTCGACGCCATAGGCGCCGGAGCCGAAATAGACGCGGTTGAGATAGAGCTCGAGAATTTCCGATTTGGAATGCTTGCGCTCCAGCCAGAGCGCGAGTTCCACCTCCTGCAGCTTGCGCTCCATGGTGCGCTCCTGGGTCAGGAACAGGTTCTTCGCGAGCTGCTGCGTCAGCGTCGAGCCGCCCTGCGAGACGCCGCGATGCAGGACGTTGGTGACCGCGGCGCGCGCGATGCCGATCGGATCGACGCCGTAATGCGAATAGAAGCGGCGGTCCTCGATGGCGATGAAGGCCTTCGGCAGATAGGGCGGCAGATCCTTCAGCGAGACATTGGCGCCGGCCATTTCGCCGCGCGTGCGCCAGCACGCTGCCGTCGAGGCCGACGATCTGGATGGTCGGCGGACGTTTCGGAATTTCCAGCGACTGGATCGCCGGCAGATGCGCGCCGACCCAGATCACGACGCCGACGACGGCGATCGCCGCCCACAGGCCGAGCACCGCGCCCCAATAGAACAGCCGGCCGAGGCCGAAGCGCGCCGCGCGACTTCGACCGGCGCTTGGCGCCGCTCTTCGCGCCGCGCGCGGCTTGCGCTCGCGCGGCGGCTCGTCGTCATCATCGTCGTCGGGTTTGCGTTTGGCGGATGATTTCTTCGGCTTGTCGTCGGCGGCGGCGACGCGGTCCTGCGGCGATCGAGGCGCAATTCGGCGCAGCGCGGCGGCGAGCCCGAATTGCGGCTCCTTGCGGCCGCCGCTCTTTTTCCGTCCCCACGCCATACGCAAACGCTGCTCACACCGGCCCGCCGCACGCTAACGGCCGCAGTTTAAGGGCCGGTTACGCAAAGGTTAACGCGGGATTAGGAGGTGCGGCGGCGCGTGCTAAAAGAGGCAGCATGTAACGAGAAATCGCCGAGAAACCGTCAGGGAATTGCATGGGCCATATCGATCCGACCAAGGAAGTGTTCGCGCAATTTCGGGCCAATGACCGGCCGGGCCCGATCCACATGCTCAATCTGGTGCGGCTTGCGGGCGCAGGCCGCCTATCCCGACGGCCGCAAGGCGACCGGCGCGGAAGCCTATGCCGCCTATGGCCGGGAGAGCGGGCCGGTGTTCGAGCGGCTCGGCGGCCGGATCGTCTGGCAGGGCCGGTTCGAGCTGATGCTGATCGGCCCGCGCGAGGAGCGCTGGGATCATTGCTTCATCGCCGAATATCCGAGCGTCGCCGCCTTCGTCGAGATGATCCGCGATCCCGTCTATCGCGAAGCGGTGAAGCATCGCCAGGCGGCGGTCGAGGATTCGCGGCTGATCCGGCACGCCGTGCTGCCGGTCGGCAAGACCTTTGGCGAGATTCCGAAGTAGGCGGCCCAAAAACAAATCGGCGGCCCGGAGAGGCCGCCGATCGTTGTCGTGATTGAAGTCGAAACTAGCCCGCCGGGCCGGCGTCCTCGAGGATCGGGCCGAACAGTTCCCAGCGCTCGCCGTTGAACTTCATCATCTGCAACTGCTTGTTGACGCGGTAGTCGTTGGGGGCGGTGTTGATGCTGCATGCCGGGCAGCGCGAGGTCGAGCATCGACGTCCTTCAGACGAGGTCGCCTGCTTCATGACGTTCTCGCGGGTCAGATCGTCGCCGCACTGCTTGAGCACCTGCACCAGCAGCTGCGCGGTCGAATAGCCATAGGTGTTGAACGTGTTCATCTTGTCGCCTTCCGGGAAGTACTTCGCCATGAAGTCGAGATACTTCTTCAGGCCCGCATCGTCCTTCCAGGTCGGATCGGCCGGATCCTTGCCGTAGTGGACGCTGATCACGCCCTTGGATGCTTCGAGGCCGGCCGGCTGCAGCGTGGCGCTGACCGGGGTCGCGTTGATGTCGAGGATGTGCACCGGCTTCCAGTTGAGTTCGTGGATCTTCCTGATCGCCTGCGCCGCCTGCTTCGGCGTCGAGGCGCTGTAGAACAGGTCCGCGCCGGCGTCCTTGATCTTGAGCACCTGCGAATTGATGGTCGGGTCGGAGACTTCGTAGGAAGCTTCCGCCACGATCATCTTCGCCGCCTTGTCGCCGAGGCCGGCCTTCAGGCCGTTCATGTAGTCCTTGCCCAGATCGTCGTTCTGGTAGAGGATGCCGATCTTGGCGTTCGGATGTTCTTTCAGAATGTACGTGCCGTAGATGCGGCCCTCGACGAAGTAGTTCGGGTTGTAGCCCATGGTCCAGGGGAAGTTCTTCGGGATCGGTGAACTTCGACGCGCCGGTGGCGGCGAACAGCTGCGGCACCTTCTTGCCGTTGAGATATTTCTGCACGGCGGCGTTCGCCGCGGTGCCGATGATCTGGAAGGTCAGCAGCACTTCGTCGCTCTCCACCAGCTTGCGCACCTGCTCGACCGTCTTCGGCGGCGAGTAGGCGTCGTCATACTGGATCAGGTTGATCTTGCGGCCGTTGATGCCGCCCTGATCGTTGATCATCTTCATGTAGGCGGCCTGCGTCTTGCCGATAGTGGCATAGACGGAATAGGCGCCCGAGAACGGCACGGTCTGGCCGATCTTGATCTCGGTATCGGTCGCGCCGGTGTCGTATTTCTTCTGCGCGTAGGCCGACGATGCCGACAGCGCGATCGCGAGCGCCGTGCCGGTGACCAGATGGAAAATCCCATTCCTCATAGTGCTTGTTTCCTCATGTGTTGTGATTGAGCCGATGGTCTTGTCCGGGGCTTATTCGACCCGGCGGACGCCATCGCTGGCCGGGATACTGGCGGAAGCCATGCTGCAATGCAAGGCGACGGGGCGCTGAAAAATTGAACGATTTCAGCGAGGCAGCGCAGACTAAAGTGTGATGCACTGCGATACCGATTGGGCAAGAACTCTACGCCAGCCAGAGCAAGATCAAGCGAGGGCGCGGCGCTGCCTGCACATACAAATATCCGGCGGCTGACGGTCGCCGCGCCGTAGACGCCGGCGACGATCACGCAGAGCAGGAAGAACACCTTGATCTGGAATGCAAAGCCGGCATTGTGATGGATCAGGCCCCAGAACAGGCCGGCGGCGAGGAAGCCGTTATAGAGTCCCTGATTGGCGGCGAGCACCGCCGAGTCCGTTGCCTTCTCCAGCGTGTTGCGAAAGGTCTTCAGGCCGAGCGGCTTGGTCCAGAGAAACATCTCCAGCACCAGGAAATAGACGTGCAGCGCGGCGACCAGCGCCACCAGGCAATTGGCGATCCGGATCATGTGGCGGCCCCCCAAACCGGCGACGGAATTCGGGTGGACGCTAGCATGGTCCGTGTGAAAAGTGCGGCGGCGTGGCGGGATTTTTAAACTGACAGTGCAGGATCATCGATGGGTGCCAAGCCAACCCTGTCATTCGGCCTCGATCGGCTGAAGACACCGATCGGCATGGCGCTGCTCGTCACCGATGCCGACGGCGTGCTGCGCGCGCTGGACTGGGAAGAGCATGAGCCGCGGATGCGCGAGCTGCTGCGGCTGCAATATGGCGCGGTGGATCTGAAGGACGCGCGTGCGCCGCGCCGAACTCAAGGCGGCGCTGACCGGCTATTTCAAGGGCGATCTCGATCGCCTGAAGGCGAATCACTGGCGCGTCGCCGGCACGCCGTTCCAGCACAAGGTCTGGACCGCGCTGCCGAAGATCCCGCGCCGGCACCACGATGAGCTATGGCGCGCTGGCGGCCAAACTCGACGCGCCCAGGGCGATGCGCGCGGTCGGTCACGCCAACGGCTCCAATCCGATCAGCGTCGTCGTGCCCTGTCACCGCCTGATCGGCGCCAATGGTTCGCTGGTCAAATATGGCGGCGGGCTGGAGCGCAAGCGCTGGCTGCTGCGGCATGAGGGCGTGGAGATTTAGGCGCTGCACGGGGTGTGCCACGGGCATCGAAGCCGTCGAGTCCGGGATGATCGCCACGTTAGGCGTTCTCGCTTCGCGAGCTCCCGGAATGACGAGGAGACGAAATCGTGCTCACGCCGCCGGCTTGTCGACATCGTCCTCGCTGGCGAGCAGATGGATCAGCGCGCTCTTGATCGCGGCCTGCCGGGTCGGCGCGTTGATCTGCGCGCCGAGCAGGTCGGTGACGTAGAACACGTCGCGGGCGCGCTCGCCGAAGGTCGCGACATGGGCCGAGGCGATGTTGAGGTTGAGCTTCGAGATCGCCGTCGTCAGCTCATACAGCAGGCCGGGGCGGTCGAGGCCGGACACCTCGATCACGGTGTAGCGGTCCGACCACTTGTTGTTGATGATGACTTCCGGCTCGACCACGAAGGGGCGCGCCTTGCCGCGGCCGGCGGCGCTGCGCGCCACCACTTCGGGCAGGCGCAGCTTGCCTTCCAGCACCTGCTCGATCATCTCGCCGATGCGCGTGGCGCGGCGTCCCTCGTCCTCGTCGCGGTCGTATTCCCGCGAGATCGCGATGGTGTCGAGCGCGCGGCCGTCGGTGGTGGTGTAGATCTGCGCGTCGACGATGTTGGCGCCGGCCGACGCGCAGGCGCCGGCGATGATCGACAGCAGCCAGGGATGGTCGGTGGCGAGGATCGTCAGTTCGGTGACGCCGCGCGCCTCGTCGAAGCCGACATTGATCGCGAGCTTGTGGCCGGCCTGTTCGCTGGCGCGGAGGAAGCGCGCATGGCGGATCTTGCGCGGCAGCTCGACCTTGAGCCAGTAGGCCGGATAGTGCCGCGCGATATAGGCGTTGAGCTCGGCTCCGGCCATTCGGTGAAGGCGGCGCGGAATTCGGACTGCGCCACCGCGATGCGCTGGGCGCGGTTCACTTCCGAGAAGCCGCCGGTCAGCACCGGCTCGGTCTCGTAATACAGCGTGCGCAACAGCTGCGCCTTCCAGCCGTTCCACACGCCGGGGCCGACGCCGCGGATGTCGGCGGTGGTCAGGATGGTCAGCAGCTTCATCTGCTCGACCGACTGCACCACGGCGGCGAAATTCTCGATGGTCTTGCGGTCGGACAGGTCGCGCGACTGCGCCACCGTCGACATGGTCAGATGCTCCTCGATCAGCCAGGCGACCAGTCTCGGTGTCGGCGGCGTTGAAGCCGAGCCGCGGGCACAGCCGCCGCGCCACCTTGGCGCCGGCGATCGAATGATCCTCGGGCCGGCCCTTGGCGATGTCGTGCAGCAGCGTGGTGATGTAGATCACCGCGCGATGCTCGGGGCGGATCTTGCGCATCAGGTCGCTGGCGACGATGAACTCGTCATTGCCGCCGCGCTCGATGTCCTGCAGGAAGCCGACGCAGCGCATCAGATGCTCGTCCACCGTGTAGTGATGGTACATGTTGAACTGCATCATCGACACGATCTTGCCGAAGGCGCGGATGAAGTGGCCGAGCACGCCGGTCTCGTTCATCCGCCGCAGCACGGTCTCGGCGTTGTCCGAGGTCAGGATCTCCATGAACAGCCGGTTGGCTTCCGGATTTTCGCGCAGCTGCGTGTTGATCAGCTTCAGCGAGCGCGTCACCGTGCGCATCGCGTCGGGATGGAAGGCGAGGTTGTTCTTCTGCGCCAGGCGGAAGATCCGGATCAGATTGACCGGGTCGTGCTTGAAGACATCGGGTGCGGCGAGATTGATGCGGTTGTTGTCGATGATGAAGTCGTCGCTGTCGGGCACCCGCCGCCGTTTCGTGCTCGGCCGGAACCGCGCCACCATGCGGCTCAGCACCGGCGCGGGCTTGGCCTGCTCGTCTTCCAGCTTGGCGCACAGGATCGCGGTGAGGTCGCCGACGTCCTTGGCGACCAGGAAGTAGTGCTTCATGAAGCGTTCGACGTCCTGCATGCCGGGATGCGAGGTATAGCCGAGGCGGACCGCGATCTCGCGCTGCATGTCGAACGACAGCCGCTCCTCGGCGCGGCCGGAGAAGAAATGCAGATTGCAGCGCACCGACCACAGGAAATCGGCGCAGCGGCGGAAGGTGCGGTATTCCTGCGCGTCGAACACGCCGCGCTCGACCAGCTCGTCGGTCTCGCGCACGCGATAGACATATTTCGCGATCCAGAACAGCGTGTGCAGGTCGCGCAAGCCGCCCTTGCCGTCCTTGACGTTGGGCTCGACCAGATAGCGCGACTGCCCGCCGCGGCGATGGCGCTCCTCGCGCTCGGCGAGTTTGGCGGTGACGAATTCGGCCGCGGTGCCCTGCACGACGTCCTTGTCGAAGCGGGCGACCAGTTCGTCGTAGAGCGGCTGGTCGCCGGTCAGGAAGCGCGTCTCGAGGATCGCGGTGCGGATCGTCATGTCGCCGCGCGCCTGCCGGATCGATTCATCGACCGAGCGCGTGGCGTGGCCGACCTTCAGCCCCATGTCCCACAGGCAATAGAGAATGGCTTCGGCGACCTGCTCGCCCCAGGCGGTCTGCTTGTAGGGCAGGATGAACAGCAGATCGATGTCGGATTCCGGCGCCATCAGGCCGCGGCCGTAGCCGCCGGTGGCGACGACCGCCATGCGCTCGGCGCCCGAGGGGATATGCGAGCGATAGAGATGCCGGGTGGCGGCCGAATAGAGGATGCGGATGATCTCGTCCTGCACGAAACACAGCCGCTCCGCGCAGCGGCGGCCGTGACGATCCCTCAGCAGCACGGCCTGCGCGGTGGCGCGCGCCGCGATCATCTCGGCCTTCAGCAGCTGCGCCATCGCCGAGCGAAACACATCCTCGCGGCCGGCATGTTTTTCGGCGAGCGCATCGACCGCGGCGGTGATCCGCGCGGTATCGAAACGCTCGTCCGCTTGCGCGCGGTCCTCAGTCACGACGCTGTCCATGATCTATCCCGATATCGGACGGCGCAGACGCTGTCACGGATGATTGTGAGGCAACAGTGGTTCCATGCTGGATTCGCGCCGCTTTGGGCAAAACTGTTCTCGCAGCGTCGCTTTCGCGGCAGCTATTTTCTCGTTGACGTCATGGCCTAACTAATTGAAGTAAAGGAGGTTTTTCAAGGTGTAGTTTCAGGAAATGGGGAGGCCGACGATGTCCAGGATTTCACGGCGCATGATGGCTGCGATCATCGCGGTCTCGACCTTGTTGCCCGGCGCGGCGTTGGCCGCCGACGCGCTCAAGGAAATTCGCATCGACTGGGCGACCTACAATCCGGTCTCGATGATCCTCAAGCAGAAGGGCCTGCTGGAAAAGGAATTCGCCAAGGACGGCATCAGCGTCGTCTGGGTGCAGTCGGCCGGTTCCAACAAGGCGCTCGAATTCCTCAACGCCGGCTCGATCGATTTCGGCTCGACCGCGGGCTCGGCGGCGCTGGTCGCCAAGATCAACGGCAACCCGATCAAGTCGATCTATGTCTATTCGCGCCCCGAATGGACCGCGCTGGTGACGGGCAAGGATTCAAAGATCGCCGGCGTCGCCGACCTGAAGGGCAAGCGCGTCGCGGTGACGCGCGGCACCGATCCGCACATCTTCCTGGTGCGCGCGCTGCTCGGCGCGGGCCTCTCCGAAAAGGACATCACGCCGGTGCTGCTGCAGCACGCCGACGGCAAGACCGCGCTGATCCGCGGCGACGTCGACGCCTGGGCCGGTCTCGATCCGATGATGGCGCAGGCCGAAGTCGAGGAGGGCGCGAAACTGTTCTTCCGCAAGGCGGACGCCAACACCTGGGGCATCCTCAATGTGCGCGAGCAGTTTCTGAAGGATTATCCGGACGCCGTCCGCCGCGTGCTCGCGGTGTATGAAGAGGCGCGCAAATATTCGCTGGCCAATTACGACGACCTGAAGAAGACCTTCATCGGCGTCACCAAGCTGCCGGATACGGTGGTCGACAAGCAGCTCAAGGAGCGCACCGAACTGACCCACAGCCGGATCGGCGCGCCGCAGCGCGAATCCATCCTCGCCGCCGGCCTCGCCCTGCAGCAGGCCGGCGTCATCGACGCCAAGGTCGACGTCAAGGCGACGCTGGACGCCCTGATCGACGACCAGGTGCCGCTGCCGACGAATTGAAGACTGTCGTCCCGGACAAGCGAAGCGCGATCCGGGACCCATACGCCGCAGCCGCGCGGTTCTGGTCGGTGGTAGATACCTTCATTCCCTACGAAGGCCGCGGATTATGGGTCCCGGCCTGCGCCGGGACGACATAAGGTTAGAGCCGCATCGTCCTATCCGCTACCTTGCAATCTCTCGAAAGACGCGTTCTTGCTATGGCCATGACGGTTGAACTGCCAGCGCTGGAACGGACCGACGCGATGACGCCGAGCGCGGCATCCTGCGCGGCTGCGCCGCTATGCGCGGCCGGCGCTGGGGCTGCTGCTGCCGGTGGGGCTTGCGCTGGTCTGGGAAGTCGTCGTCGCGCTCGGCTGGTCGAACGGCCGGCTGGTGCCGCCGCCGACCAAGGTCTTCGCCACCATCGTCGAACTCGCCAAGAGCGGCGAACTCGCGCGCCACATCATCGCGACGCTGTCCCGCGTTGCCTCCGGCTTCGTCCTCGGCGTCGTCGCCGGCACCCTGTTCGGCGCCATCTCCGGCTATTGGGGGCTGGCGCGGCGGCTGCTCGATCCGACCGTGCAGGCGCTGCGCGCGATTCCCTCGATCGCCTGGGTGCCGCTGTTCATCCTGTGGCTCGGCATTTTCGAAACCTCGAAGGTCGCGCTGATCGCGGTCGGCGTATTCTTCCCGGTCTATCTCGGCGTGATGGGCGCGATCCTGTCGGTCGATCGCAAGATCGTCGAAGTCGGCCGCACCTTTCGCCTGAGCGGCCCGGCGATGATCCGCCGCATCCTGCTTGCCCGCGGTGTTGCCGGCCTATGTCGTGGCGCTGCGCGTCGGCCTCGGGCTGGGCTGGATGTTCGTCGTCGCCGCCGAATTCATGGGCGCGTCCGAAGGGCTCGGCTATCTCCTGATCGACGGCCAGCAGCTCGGCAAGCCGGCGCAGATTCTGGCCGCGATCGTGATCTTTGCCATTCTCGGCAAGACCACCGACTGGCTGATCGAGATCGCCTCCGCGCCGCTGCTGCGCTGGCAGGACGCGTTCGGCCGCCAGAGCGGAGCCACGTGATGCTCGCGCTCGATCGTGTCGGCAAAACCTATCCGAACGGCGTCCACGCGCTGGAGCGGTTTTCCGCCGATATCAGGCTGGGCGAAATCGTCGCCATCATCGGCGGCTCCGGCTGCGGCAAGTCGACCTTGCTGCGCGCCATCGCCGGCCTCGACCGCGCCACCGACGGGCTCGGTGACGCTGGACGAGACCGCGATCACGGCGCCGCATGCCAAGATCGGCATCATCTTTCAGGAGCCGCGGCTGCTGCCGTGGCTCAGCGTCGCCGACAATATCGGCTTCGGCCTGTCCGAACTGTCCGCCGCCGCAAGACGCGAAAAGGTGGCGCGTGCGCTCGCGCGGGTCGGCCTCACCGACAAGGCCAATGCCTGGCCGCGCGAATTGTCCGGCGGTCAGGCGCAGCGGGTGGCGATTGCGCGCGCGCTGGTGCCGCAGCCGGAAGTGCTGCTGCTGGACGAGCCGTTCTCCGCGCTCGACGCCTTCACGCGGCGCGACCTGCAGGACCATCTGCTCGATCTCTGGAACGACACGCGGCCGACCCTCATTCTGGTGACGCATGACGTCGACGAGGCCGTGGTGCTGGCTGATCGCGTGCTTGTGATGAGGCCGCGGCCGGGGCGGCTGTTCGAGGAGATCAAGATCAATCTGGCGCGGCCGCGCGACCGCAATTCGCCGTTATTCGACAATTTCAAGCGCCGGGTGCTGACCGCGCTCGACCGCTCGCTCGACCGCAGCGTGCCCGATGCCGACGCCAAATCAACCGCCGGCGAGGCGATGTGGTGGTGACATCGGCGCGATAAGGCTTTAAATCCGGCCGCATGATCCGGAAAAGTGGGAACCGGTTTTCCGAAAAGATCATGCGCAAACAAAGAGAGGGATAGTGATCCGATTTAGTCGGATCATTATCCAAAAGCATCCGGGAGAAGAAAATGGACGCCGCCGAACTTCGCGCAATGCAGGCCCCGATCAAGGAACGCTACAAGACCGATCCGAGTGCCGCCGTCATCACCCTCAAGGCCAAGGGCTCGATCGACAATGAAGGCATCGCCTGCAAGGTCGAGACCGGCCGCGCGCTGGCGGTGGCCGGCCTTCACCCCGCCACCGGCGGCTCCGGGCTTGAACTGTGCTCCGGCGACATGCTGCTGGAAGCGCTGGTCGCCTGCGCCGGCGTGACCCTGAAATCGGTGGCGACCGCCGTCGAGGTTCCGCTCAAGTCGGGCCACGTGATCGCCGAGGGCGATCTCGATTTCCGCGGCACGCTCGGCGTCGACAAGGAAGCCCCGGTCGGCTTCGCCGAAATCCGCCTGCGCTTCGACGTCGAGACCGATGCGCCGCAGGACAAGCTCGATCTGCTGCTGAAACTCACCGAGCGCTATTGCGTGGTCTATCAGACCATCCGCAACGGCCCGAAGGTCGCGGTGTCGATGAAGCGGGTGTGAGCCAGCCAGTAGCGACGTCCCCCGCGCCGTTACGCCTGAGGTGCGAGCCGAAGCCGAGCCGTCTGAAGGGCGACTGTTGCGACCCATCCTTCGAGGCCACGCGCATGTGCGCGGGTCCCGCTTCGCAGGAGACGACGACCTATATGTCCCCCGAAACCGCCTTCCTCGCTGGTGCTCGCCCTTCGCATGGCGATCACGGCGGCGTTCGTGGTGACGGCGTCCGTCATCACCGAGCGTTCGGGGCCGGTGATCGGCGCGCTGATTGCGACGCTGCCGATTTCGGCAGGCCCGTCCTACATGTTCCTCGCGCTCGATCATGACGCGGCCTTCATCGCCGAAAGCGCGCTCGCCAGCCTGCCGATCAACGCCGCGACGATTTTCCTGGGGCTGACCTATGTCCTGCTGGCGCAGCGTCACGGTGCACTGCTCAGCGCGGCGGCGGCGATCGCGGTATGGATCTCGCTCGCCTCGCTGGTACGCAGCTTTCACTGGTCGCTGATTTCAGGCCTGATTGCGAATGCCATCGCGTTTGCGATCTGCGTGCCGCTGCTCGCGCGCTACCGCAACGTCAAGATGCCGCCGGTCACGCGGCGCTGGTACGACATTCCGCTGCGCGCGTCGCTGGTCGCGACACTGGTGGCGACCGTTGTCACCCTGTCGGGCTGGGTCGGCCCCAAGATCATCGGCATCATCGCGCTGTTTCCGGTGGTGTTCACGTCGATGATGCTGATCCTGCACCCGCGCATCGGCGGCCCGCCGACGGCGGCCGTGATCGCCAACAGCGCCTGGGGCCTGATGGGACTGGGCCTGGCGATCGCGATCCTGCATGTCGCGGCCCTGCAATTCGGCTCGGCGATCGGGCTGAGTCTGGGGTTGGCGACCTGCATCAGCTGGAATCTGGCGCTGTGGTGGCGCGGGCGAAGGAAGACGGCGCGTTAGTTAGATCTTCGGCAATTTCGCCTTCAGCGCATACAACGCTTCCAGCGCCTCGCGCGGTGACATTTCGTCGGGATGCAACGCCTTCACGGCGTCGAGCAGTTGTTCGGCTTCGCTCGGCGGCGCGGGCTCCGCGGCGGCGCGGGAGGGGACCGCAAATAGCGGCAGATCATCGGCGAGCGCCTTCGCGGTCTGGCCGCGGTCCTGCGCCTCGAGCTTCGCCAGCACCGATTTGGCGCGCGCGATCACGGCGGGCGGAAGGCCTGCGAGTTTCGCGACCTGGATGCCGTAGGAGCGATCGGCGGAGCCGGGCAGCACCTCATGCAGGAACACGACGTCGCCCTGCCATTCCTTGACGCGCACCGTGGCGTTGAACATCCGCGGCAGCTTGGCGGAGAGCGCGGTCAGTTCGTGATAATGCGTCGCGAACAGCGCGCGGCAACGGTTGCTCTCATGCAGATGCTCGATCGCGGCCCAGGCGATCGACAGGCCATCGAAGGTCGCGGTGCCGCGGCCGATCTCATCCAAAATCACCAGCGAGCGCTCGCTGGCCTGATTCAAAATCACGGCGGTCTCGACCATCTCCACCATGAAGGTCGAGCGCCCGCGCGCCAGATCGTCGGCGGCGCCGACGCGGCTGAACAGCCGGTCGACCACGCCGATCCGGGCGCGCGTCGCGGGCACGTAACTTCCGATCTGCGCCAGCAGCGCGATCAACGCGTTCTGGCGCAGGAACGTCGATTTGCCCGCCATGTTCGGGCCGGTGATCAGCCAGATCTGTCCCGAGATTTGCGCAGGCCCCGGCGACAGGTCGCAGGCGTTGGCAATGAACGGCTGGCCGTCGCGCTTCAGCGCCGCTTCGACCACGGGATGGCGGCCGCCTTCGACCGCAAAGCCGAGCGAGCCGTCGACCTCGGGCCGCACGTAATTGTCGTCGACCGCCAACTTCGCCAGCGCGGTCGCGACATCGAGCAGCGCAAACGCGTGCGCCGCGGCGCGCACATCGTCGCTGGCGGCAAGCGCCATGGCCGAAAGCCGTTCGAAGATTTCCAGTTCCAGCCCGAGCGCGCGGTCGCCGGCGTTGGCGATCTTGGCTTCGATCTCGCCAAGTTCCGAGGTGGTGAAACGGACCTGTCCGGCCAGCGTCTGGCGGTGGATGAAGGTCGCGTTCAGCGGCGGCGTCATCAGCCGGTCGCCGTGCTGCGCCGTCACCTCGACGAAATAGCCCAGCACATTGTTGTGGCGGATCTTCAGGCCCTTGACGCCGGTGTCGTCGGCGTAGCGCGCCTGCATCGCGGCGACGACGAGGCGCGAGGCGTCGCGCAGATTGCGGCTCTCGTCGAGCGCGGGCTCATAGCCTTCGCGGATGAAGCCGCCGTCGCGCTTGATCAGCGGCAATTGCTCGGCGAGCGCGCGCTCGAATTCGCGCGCGAGATCGCGCGATGGCCGGCGCAATGCTTCCATCACGGCCGCGATCTCCGCCGGCGGCGTCTCCAACTGCGACAGCCGCGCCAGCGCCTGGTCGGCGGCGAGGATACCATCGCGCAATCCTGCGAGATCGCGCGGGCCGCCGCGGCCGACCGACAGCCGCGCCAGCGCGCGCGACATGTCGGGCGCCGCGCGCAGCGTGGTGCGGAGTTCGTCACGCGCCAGGCTGTCGCTGACGAAGGCGCCGATCGCGTCCAGCCGCCGCGCGATTCCTGCGCTGTCGGTAAGCGGCGCGGCGAGCCGCTGCGCCAACAGCCGCGATCCGGCGGCGGTAACCGTGCAGTCGATGGCATCGAGCAGCGAGCCGCGGCGTTCGCCCGCCAGCGTGCGCGTCAGTTCGAGATTGGCGCGGGTGGCGGGATCGATCGCCATCGTGGTGCCGGCGGCTTCGCGCGACGGCGGCGACAGCGGCGGGCGTTTGCCGACCTGGGTGCGGTCGATATAGGTGACGGCGGCGGCCGCCGCGGTCGCTTCCAGCCGCGACATCGCCGACAGGCCGTCCATGGTGGCGACCGCGAAATAATCGCACAGCCGCCGTTCGGCGGTGGCGCCGTCGAACACGTCGCGGGTCAGCGGCGTCACCGCCGGCAGTTCGCGCAACGTGGCTCCCAGATCGGGATCGCCATAGAGCGCGTCGGTGACGATGACCTCGTTCGGATTGATCCGCGCCAGCGTCGCCGCCAGTTCCGCGGTCGAGCATTCCGTGACCGTGAATTCGGAGGTCGAGATGTCGATCCAGGCGAGCCCGATGCGGTCGCCGCCGCTGGAGGCGCGTGCGCGCGCGATCGCCAGCAGGTAATTGTTGGTCCGGGCATCGAGCAGCGTGTCTTCGGTCAGCGTGCCCGGCGTCACCAGCCGCACCACGCCGCGGCGGACCACGCTCTTGTTGCCGCGCGCGCGGGCGGCAGCCGGATCCTCGGTCTGCTCGCAGACCGCGACTCGGTGGCCGGCGCTGATCAGGCGATGCAGATAGTCCTCGGAGCGTTCCACCGGCACGCCGCACATCGGGATATCCAGACCCTGATGCTTGCCGCGCTTGGTCAGCACGATGCCGAGCGTTTTGGAGGCGATTTCGGCATCCTCGAAGAACAGCTCGTAGAAATCGCCCATCCGGTAGAACAGCAACAGCCCGGGATGGCCGGCCTTGATTTCCAGAAATTGTTCCATCATCGGCGTGACGCGCGCGGGCGCGTCAGCGGTCGACGCATCATTGGCCGATGCTGCCTCAGGGGGTGGGGGCGCGGAGATGGATTGCTGGATCGTCATTGCGGGGCGCAAACTACAAAATTTCGCGGGCGGGTCCTATCGGTTTGCCGGGGCTGTCCGGGTTTTCCACGTCGGTGCACGGTGATTTGCGAAGAAAATCCGAGGCAATCTCTATCCGCTCCCTCCCCCCTTGCGGGGGAGGGCCGGGGAGAGGGGTAAGCCACGCCCACCGTCTTTGCCGCCACCCCTCTCCCTGCCCTCCCCCGCAAGGGGGAGGGAACAGACCGGTGTGAGGGTCGGAAACGGTGTTTCCCACGGTCAATTGACCTGCCGCGGCGTCGCTCCTAAAACTCGCCATCAATTCAACGGGGTCGACGGCCCGGACGCGGCATTCCAGGGAGAAATTCAATGCGTGACGTATTTATCTGCGATGCCGTGCGGACCCCGATCGGCCGTTTTGGCGGATCGCTCGCCAAGGTGCGCGCCGACGACCTGGCCGCGGTCCCCATCAAGGCGTTGATGGCAAAGCATCCCGGTCTCGACTGGTCGCAGGTCGACGAGGTGTTTTTCGGCTGCGCCAACCAGGCCGGCGAGGACAACCGCAATGTCGCGCGCATGGCGCTCTTGCTGGCGGGCATGCCCGAGTCGGTTCCCGGCCAGACGCTCAATCGTCTCTGCGCCTCCGGCCTCGACGCGGTGGGCGCCGCGGGCCGCGCCATCAGGTCGGGCGAAATCGATTTCGCGATTGCCGGCGGCGTCGAATTCGATGACGCGGGCGCCGTTCGTGATGGGCAAGGCGCCGGAAGCCTTTGCGCGTTCGGCCGAGATCTATGACACCACCATCGGCTGGCGCTTCATCAATCCCCTGCTGAAGGCGCAGTACGGCGTCGATGCGATGCCGGAAACCGGCGAGAACGTCGCCGAGGAATTCCAGGTCTCGCGCGCCGACCAGGACGCGATGGCGATCCGCTCGCAGCAGCGCGCCGGTGCCGCGATCGCGTCGCGGCTATTTCGCGGAAGAAATCACCCCGGTGTCGGTGCCCGGCGGCAAGGCCGGACCGATCACGGTCGACAAGGACGAGCATCCGCGTCCCGAAACCACGCTCGAAGGCCTGACAAAACTGAAGCCGATCGTGCGCAATCCCGGCACGGTGACGGCGGGCAATGCGTCCGGCGTCAATGACGGCGCGGCGGCGATGATCCTGGCGTCGGAAGCCGCCGTGAAGAAGCACGGCCTGACGCCGCGGGCGCGGATCCTTGGGTTGCGTCGGCCGCGGTGCCGCCGCGCATCATGGGCATCGGCCCGGTGCCGGCCACCAGGAAGCTGATGGAGCGGCTCGGCATCAAGATCAGCGATTTCGATCTGATCGAGCTCAATGAAGCCTTCGCCTCGCAGGGCATCGCCGTGCTGCGGCAATTGGGCGTCAAGGACGATGCCGATTTCGTCAACCCGCATGGCGGCGCCATCGCGCTCGGCCATCCGCTCGGCATGAGCGGCGCGCGGCTGGCGCTGACGGCGGTGCACGGCATGGAGAAGCGCGGCGGCAAGCTCGCGCTCGCCACCATGTGCGTCGGCGTCGGTCAGGGCGTCGCCATGGCGATCGAGAAGCTGAACTGACGTTGCATACAGCGTCATTGCGAGGAGCGCAGCGACGAGCAATCCATCTTACTTTGATCGTGCGGTATGGATTGCTTGCGTCGCTGCGCTCCCGCAATGACGGAGTAGCTGAGGATTTACCGATGACCTTTACCTATCCCACCTGCCAGCCTCGCCGCGCACCCGCC
Source organism: uncultured Alphaproteobacteria bacterium (assembly GCA_963742665.1). Taxonomy (GTDB): domain Bacteria; phylum Pseudomonadota; class Alphaproteobacteria; order Rhizobiales; family Xanthobacteraceae; genus Bradyrhizobium. The sequence goes on along the minus strand of CAVUNH010000015.1, from coordinate 34,581 downwards.
GCGGCTGTCGCCCGGCTACAAGAGCACGGTGAAGCGTTCGCCCACCAAGCCGCTGATCCCGATGCGGCACACGCTGTCGGAACTGACCGGGCCGGTCTACGGCCACGAGACGGTGCGCGAGAACGACAACGATCTCACGCTGCAGCACAAGGGCGAGCCGCTCGGCGAGCGCATCATCGTGCACGGCCACGTGCTCGACGAAGACGGCCGCGGCGTGCCCAACACGCTGGTCGAACTCTGGCAGGCCAATGCCTGCGGGCGCTACATCCATGTCGTCGATCAGCATCCGGCGCCGCTCGATCCGAATTTCACCGGCGCCGGCCGCGCGCAGTCGGACGGCGAGGGCTACTACCGCTTCGTCACCATCAAGCCCGGCGCCTATCCCTGGGGCAACCACCACAACGCCTGGCGTCCGGCCCACATCCACTTTTCGGTGTTCGGGCACTCCTTCGTCTCGCGGCTGGTGACGCAGATGTATTTCCCCGGCGATCCCCTGTTTCCGTTCGATCCGATCTTCAATTCGGTCACCGACGAGAAGGCGCGCAACCGGATGATGTCCGACTTCGATCTGGAGAACACCAAGCCGGAATGGGCGCTGTGCTACCGCTTCAACATTGTGCTGCGCGGGCGCAACGCCACGCCGATGGAGACCAAGTAAGTGCCAGCAAAGCCGCAAGGGGTCACCCCGTCGCAAACCGTCGGTCCGTATTTTGCCTATGGCCTGACGTCGAACGGCAAATACGACTGGAACGACGCCTTCTCGCAACAACCTCGTCACGCCGGATACGTCGGGCGAGCGCGTCCGCGTCGAGGGCCGGGTGTTCGACGGCGACGGCAAGCCGGTGCCGGACTGCATGCTGGAGATCTGGCAGGCCGACGCGCAGGGCCGCTTTGCCGATCCGCAGGACAAGCGGGCGCTGCCCAATTCGTCGTTCAGGGGGTTTGGCCGCTGCGGCACCGACGGCAATGGCGGCTATGCCTTCGACACCATCAAGCCGGGGCAGGTCGCCGATCCCGACGGCAAGCCGCAGGCGCCGCATCTCCTGCTCGCGATCTTCGCGCGCGGCATGCTGCTGCAGAATTATTCGCGGATTTATTTCGGCGGTGAGCCCGCAAATGCGGCCGACCCGGTGCTGGCGCTGGTGCCGATCGATCGCCGCGCCACGCTGATCGCCCAGCAGGCGAATTGCAATGGCAACGCGGTCTATCGTCTCGACATCCATCTGCAGGGCGACAACGAGACGGTGTTCTTCGACGTCTGAGCGGGGAGTGCGGAATGATCATCGGGCGCCAGCAGGATGTCACGGTTGCCGCGACCTGCGGTGATGGAGCGGACGTCCGATCCGCGGTTGCGCGAGATCATGGTGTCGCTGGTCAAGCACCTGCACGGTTTTGTCCGCGACGTGCGCCTGACCGAAGCCGAATTCCGCGAAGCCACCGCCATCCTGGCCGAGCTGGGCCGGCAATCGACCGACACCCACAACGAAGTCGTGCTGATGGCGGGCTCGCTCGGCGTCTCCTCGCTGGTCTGCCTGCTCAACAATGGCGATCAGGGCAACACCGAGACCGTCGCAATCGCTGCTCGGGCCGTTCTGGCGGCTGAACTCGCCGCGGGTCGAAAACGGCGGCTCGATCGTCCGGTCCGAAACGCCGGGCGCGGCGCTGTTCGTCAGCGCGCGCGTCGTCGACCACGCCGGTCAACCGATCGCCGGCGCCGAGGTCGATATCTGGCACGCCTCGCCGGTCGGGCTGTACGAGAACCAGGATCCCGAGCAGGCCGACATGAACCTGCGCGGCAAGTTCACGACCGATGCCGACGGACGCTTCGCGTTCCGCTCGGTGATGATGGTCGGCTATCCCATTCCGACCAATGGCGTGGTCGGGCGGCTGCTGAAGGCGCAGAGCCGGCATCCCTACCGGCCGGCGCATCTGCATGCGCTGATCTTCAAGCCGGGATTCAAGGTTCTGATTTCGCAGGTCTACGATCCCGCCGATCCGCATATCGACAGCGACGTGCAGTTCGGCGTCACCAGGGCGCTGATCGGCGATTTCGTGCGCCACGACGCGCCGCATCCGACCGCAGCCGATGTCGGCACGCCCTGGTATTCGCTCGACTACGTCTACCGGATGGAAGCGGGCGAAGCCGTGCTGCCGCGTCCGCCGATCAAGTAGGGCGCCGCTGCGTCGTGTCCAGATGGCCGGCGATATCCATCGCCGCGCGCCATGCAAACACCATGGCCGGGCCGATCATGGTGCCGGGCCCGGGATAGGTGCCGCGGAAGATCGAGGCGGCATCGGCTCCCGACGGCATAGAGGCCCGGGATCGGCTGCCGTTCGGAAGTCAGCACGCGGCCGTTGATGTCGGTGCGCAAGCCTGCGCTGCTCGCGAGGTCGGAAGGCCAGACCGCCACCGCGAAATAAGGGCCGGGACCGATCTTGCGCAGGCACGGATTCGGCTTGTTGTCGGGATCGCCGTTGAAGCGGTTGAGTTCGCTGGTGCCGCGGCCGAAATCCTCGTCCACGCCGGTCTCGGCAAATCGATTGTGCCGTTCGATGGTGCTCGCCAGCGCGCCGCCATCGACGCCGATTGCCTGCGCCAGTTTTGCGATGCTGTCGCCCTGGAACAGATAGCCGGACTTGATGAAGCGCGTGAGGTCGCGCGTTCCGGGATGGATCAGGCCGAGGCCGTAATCCCGGATAAAGCTGCGGTCGCAGATCAGGAACGACGGGATGCTGGGTGTCGTTTGATGCGATCGCAGCATGCCCTGCACGAAGTCATGATACGAATTGGCTTCGTTGACGAAGCGGATGCCGGCGCTGTTGACCGCAATCAGGCCGGGCTTGGCGCGATCGAGCATGATGTGCGGATAGACCGAGAGGTGGCCGTCCGGCTGCGGCATCACCGAACTCGGCATCCACAGCGCCGGGCTCCTGCATGTCCTGCGCGATCTCGCCGTGCGCGCGTTCGGCGGCGAGAATGCCGTCGCCGGTGTTGCTGTCGGGCGACATCGAATAGCGCTGCGTGCCTTCCGGAAACAGCCGGTTGCGCAATTCGCTGCTCCAGCCGATGCCGCCGGTCGCCAGCACGACGCCCTTCGCGCGCGAATGCCGATGTCGCCATCGTTTGTCGTGAAGACCGCGCCGATGATTCTTCCCTTGTCCTCGATCAGCTCGCTGAGCTGGGTCTGGTAACGAATCTCGACCGCGCATTGCTTCAGGCTGTAGAGCAGCCGCGCGACCAGCGCGTTGCCCATGATCAGGCGCGTGCCGCGCCGATAGCTGATCCGATCCAGCGCCTGCCGCGCCAGCAGGCGGGTCGCGTTGGCGAAATTCGCCCAGGAGCGAAACGGGTGCAGCAGCGACGGAATGTCGGTCTTGCCGACCATCATGCCGCCGAGCACCATGAATTCGCGGCGCGGCGGCCGCACCCGCGCAAAATCCTCGCCGAGCTTGCGTCCGTCGAACGGCAGCGCGCCGAGCGCCCGGCCGCCGATCGCGGCGCCGGGATGCGCGAGATAGTCGGGGTGAACCGGCGGCGGCGCGAAGGCCACGCTGGTTCTTTGCGCGAGATAGTCGAGCACGGCCGGGCCGGTGGCGAGATAGGCGGCGAGCCGCGCATCATTGGCGTCCTCGCCGAGGATCGCCGCAAGATAGGTTTTGGCTGACGCGATGCTGTCGGGCACGCCGGCCGCCTCGCTTTGCCGGCTGCCCGGTATCCAGACCGTTCCGGCCGAGGTCGCGGTGGTGCCGCCGACCATGTCGGATTTTTCGCAGAGGATGGTCTTGAGGCCTTCGAGCGCGCCGACCAGCGCCGCCGTCATTCCCGCGGCGCCGGCGCCGATCACCAGCAGATCGGTCTCCAGATCCCACCTGCGATTTTCTGGAGACATCATGGTCTCTCGGACGCGGATGCGGACGGAGCCGAGATCACCGGCTATTTCAGCGTCCCGATCGACAGCGCGTGCGCCACGCAGCTGTTGATGTGCTCGGTCAGGATCGACTTCGCGCCCTCGACGTCGCGCTTCAGCGCGCAATCCAGCAGCGCCTTGTGCTGCGCGACCGTCGCGCTGCCGCGGTACTCGCAGCGCGTAGCGGAAATATTTGTCGAACACGATCGAATGGGTATGCATCAGTTCGCGCGAGCCGCAGCTCGATATCAGCGCCTGATGGAATTCGCTGTCGTAGCGTTTGCGCAGTTCGGGATCGTCGCCTTCGGTAAGGATGGCGCGCTCGGTCGCCGCCAGCTTGTGATGGGCCGACACCACGCGGCCCTCCCATTCCATGTCGCCGGCGCGGAACGACTCGGTCATCGCGTGATGCTCGAGCAGGATCCGCAGCTGCGCGAGTTCGCGCAAATTCTGGATCGAGACCGGCGCGACCTCGAAGCCGCGCTGGCCTTCGGCAACGACAAAGCCTTCCGAGGCCAGCCGGTTGAGGATCTCGCGCAGCGTGGTGACGCTGAGCGCCGTAATCTTCCTTCATCGAGTCGAGCTTGAGGCGTCCCGACGGCGTCAGCACGCCGAAAATGATGTCGGAGCGAATGCGGTGATAGCCGCTGTCGCCGGCCGACATCGGGGCTGTGGATGCTCCAGGATCGTCAATGTCTCGATCCCGCTTTCGGCCCGTGATGGCTCGGCCGACTCGCCGCCAAGCATAGCCGCGAACGACAGATGTTGCCGCATAGCGACCGATCGTATGATGAAGTCTAGATATCTCATATATTTTGATAATTATCCTTTGACAATGGTTTCGTTATATGGTTTCCAGCGAAAAGAGGGTGCTGGGACAAAAATTCGCGGCAACAAGCCGCGGCGTGGCGCCGGTTCGTTTCAGGGAGGAATCGATGAGGCTGTTTGCAGTTCTGTCCGCGGCGGTGATCGGCGGTGTCGCTTTTGGTCGGCGCCGCGTCCGCGCAAGAGGAGCGGACGATCCGGTGGGGGCACCTCAACAACACCGATCATCCCGTCAGCTTTGGCGTGCAGAAATTCGCCGAAATCCTGCTCGCCAAGAGCGGCGGCAAGCTGAAGGTCCGCGAGTTCGCCGCGTCTCAGCTCGGCAACGAGTTGCAGCAGCAATCGGCGCTGCGCGGCGGCACGCAGGAGATGCTGTCGGCCTCGACCACGTCGCTCGCGACCGTCGTTCCGGAATTCGGCCTGCTCGATTTCCCGTTCATCGTTCAACACGACCGATCAGGCCGATGCGCTGGTCCAGGGCGCCTTCGGCAAGGCGATGATCGATACGCTGCCGCCGCGCGGGCTGATCGGGCTCGGCTATTGGGGGCTCGGCTTCCGCAACGTCACCAACAGCAAGCATCCGATCGCCAAGCTGGAAGACTTCAGCGGCCTCAAGCTGCGCGTGATTCCGAATCCGGTCTATCTGGAGTCCTTCAGCGCCTTCAAGGCCAATCCGATCCCGATGGCGTTCGGCGAACTCTATTCGGCGCTGGAGACCCGCACCGTCGACGGCCAGGAAAATCCCTACACGGTCATCCTCTCGAACAAGTTCTACGAAGTTCAGAAATACGTCTCCGCCACCAACCACACCTTCACCGAGAACATCATCCTGGTCAGCAAGATCTTCTGGGACAAGCTGTCGCCGGCCGAGCAGAAGATGATGCACGAAGCCTATGCCGAAAGCCGCGGCTACCAGAAGGAGCAGACGCGTGCTGCAGACCGAAAAGGCGCTCGCGGAATTGCAGGCCAAGGGCATGCAGTACAATGCGGTGGCTCCCGAAGAGCTGGAGCGCATGCGCAAGGCGGTCCAGCCCGTGGTCGACAAGATCTCGGCAGGCCTCGAAGCCGGAAACGGTGAAGCTGTTCAACGAAGAGCTCGAGCGCATCCGCAAGACGGTCAAGTGATGCGCGGCTGATATCGCAAGAGGCGGGGCCGGCATCGATCGGCCCTGCACCAACTCCAGCCCAGACGGCGCCGATGGCACGAATTCTCGATCTCTATTGCGCGTTGCTCAAGGTCGTCATCGCGCTGTGCCTCGCGGTCATGGTGGTGCTGGTGTTCGGCAATGTCGTGCTGCGCTACGGCTTCAATTCCGGCATCACGATTTCGGAAGAGCTGTCGCGCTGGCTGCTGGTCTGGCTCACCTTCCTCGGCGCCATCGTCGCGGTCCGCGAGCACGCGCATCTCGGCGTCGATACCCTGGTGCGGATGCTGGGGCCCACCGGAAAGCGCATCTGCTTCATCATCAATTATTGCCTGATGCTGTTTGCCGACTGGCTGCTGCTCGCCGGAAGCTGGCGCCAGACCATCATCAACATCGACGACCGCGCGCCGGCGACCGGCCTGTCGATGGCCATCTTCTATTTCGTCGGCGTCATCTTCGGCGTCTCGGCCGGGATCATACTGCTCTACGACCTGTACCGCGTCGTCTCCGGCCAGGCCAGCGAAGCCGACATGGTGGCCGTCAAGGAATTGGAGGAGCTCTGATGGCATCGCGGGGGCGCCGCCCATGACCATCGCGGTCTTCACCTTCTCGCTGCTCGGCGCCATGGCGCTCGGCATGCCGATCGCCTTCGCGCTGATCGTCTGCGGCGTCGCCCTGATGAGCACGATCGGGATGTTCGATTCCCAGATCGTGGCGCAGAACATCATCAACGGCGCCGACAGCTTTCCGCTGATGGCGATCCCCTTCTTCATGCTCGCCGGCGAGATCATGAACAAGGGCGGGCTGGCCAAGCGCATCGTCAATGTCGCCCTCGTCGCGGTCGGACATTTCCGCGGCGGGCTCGGCTACGTCACGATCCTGGCGTCCTGCATCCTGGCGTCGCTGTCGGGATCGGCCGCGGCCGATGCCGCAGCGCTCGCGGCGCTGCTGGTGCCGATGATGGTGGCGGCCGGCCACAAGAAGTCCTATGCGGCCGGCCTCGTGGCCGCGGGCGGCATCATCGCGCCCGTCATCCCGCCCAGCATCGGTTTCGTCATCTTCGGCGTCGCCGCCGGCGTATCGATCTCGAAGCTGTTTCTGGCCGGCATCGTTCCCGGGCTGCTGCTCGGCCTGGGCCTCTGCGTCGCCTGGTGGTGGGTGGTGCGCCGGGAAGACCTGACGCCGCCGCCACGAGCGTCGTTTCGTGAAATCGTGCAAGCCGTCATCGACGGCTTCTGGGCGCTGATGCTGCCGGCGATCATCATCGTGGGCCTGCGTTTCGGCATCTTCACGCCGACCGAAGCCGCCGTGGTCGTCGCGGTCTATTCGCTGTTCGTCGCGACCTGCATCTATCGCGAACTGAAATTCTCGCAGCTCTACGCGATCTTCGTCTCCTCCGCCGTGACGACCAGCATCGTGATGTTCCTGGTCGCGGCGGCGCTGGTGTCGTCCTGGCTGATCACGGTGTCCGAGATCTCGGCGCAGGTCGTCGATCTGCTGAAGCCCTTCATGGGCAACAACACGCTGCTGATGCTCGCGATCATGGTCATCGTGGTCATCGTCGGCACCGCGCTCGACATGACGCCGACGATCCTGATCCTGACGCCGATCCTGATGCCGATCATCAAGACGGCCGGCATCGACCCCGTCTATTTCGGCGTGCTGTTCATCATCAACAATGCCATCGGCCTGATCACGCCACCGGTCGGCATCGTGCTGAACGTCGTCTGCGGCGTCTCCAGGATCAGCATGGAAGACATCATCAAGGGCGTCTGGCCGTTCATGATCGCCCAGCTGATCGTGCTGTTCCTGATGGTGCTGTTCCCGGAACTGGTGACGATCCCGGCCAAATGGTTTGGCGGCTAGATCGCATATCGACAGCAAAGAAGGAGCCGCAATGGCCACCAAGATCATGATCCTGAACGGACCCAACCTGAATTTCCTGGGCATTCGGGAGCCGCACATCTATGGCCCGACGACGCTGAAGGAGATCGAGGCGAGCTGCGAGGCGGTGGCAAAATATCTCGGCGTCACGATCTCGTTTCACCAGTCCAATCTCGAAGGCGAACTGGTCAATCTGATCCAGTCGGCGCACGGCAAGTTCGATGCGATCATCATGAACCCGGCGGCCTATTCGTTCACGTCGATCGCGCTGATCGACGCGCTGAAGATATTCGAAGGCCCGAAGATCGAGGTCCATATCTCCAACATCCACGCGCGCGACGAACTGCACCGGCATTCGATCACGTCGAGCGCGTCCACCGCCGTGATCTGCGGCCTCGGTCCCTACGGCTATATCGCCGCCATCCTGGCCGCCGTGCAAAAGCTCGGGCAAGCTGCCCGACGCGGTGCCGGCGTCGCTGCACGGCCTCAAGGCGAGCGCCTAGGCATAAAAAGAAGGAGACCCGCGATGCGCGGCGCAGGCTTTCTTGCGATCTGGAGCGACGTCGAGCCCGACCATCTGACCGACTACCGGCACTGGCTGACGCGCGAGCACACCACCGAACGGGTGACGACGAAGGGCTTTCTGGGCGTTCGCGTGTTCCGCGCGGCGCGCGCCGACATCAATCGCTTCTTCATCCTCTACGAGCTGGAATCGCCCGAGGTGCTCGACGGGCCCGCCTATCTGGCGCGGCTCAACGCGCCGACGCCATGGTCGCAGCGGATCATGCCGCGGCTCGGCAACTTCATTCGCGGCGGCGGCGTCATGGCGGCACGGGCCGGGCGGGGCGAGGGATCCACCATCGTCGCGCTGCGGATCGAGCATCTGCCGGACAATCCGCAGCGGCTGGCGGACGCGATCGTCGCGTGCGACGGGATCGCCGCGGTGCAGATCGGCGCGACCGATATCGCCCGGACCTCGGTGCCGACGGTCGAGAAGGGCATGCGGAAGGACGAAGGGGTCTTCGCCGGCCTCGTGATCATCGAGGCGCTTGACGAGACCGCGCTTCGCGGCGCATTGCGTCAGGCGGCGAAGAGCGCGCCGGATCTGTTCGGCGGCCTCACCGAGCCGGAGATCTATCAAGGCATGTTCGCGCTCGACGCCCGTATCGCGGATTTTGAATGATGCCGACGTTCTCGCTCGCCGCGCTGACCGTCCTCGATCTCGCGCCGCCGGCGCTGATCGACGTCGCCGCGGCCTGCGGCTACGACGATGTCGGACTCCGGCTGCTGCCCGCCATGGCCGGCGGTATCGCCTATCCGTTGATGGACGATGAAGCGGCCCTGAAGGAAACGCTCGCCCGGCTGGATGCGACCGGCATCACGGTCGCCGACCTCGAAGTGGTCGCGTTCAGGCCGGAAACCGAGATTGCGGCATTCGCCGCATTCTTCGAGACCGGCGCGCGGCTCGGCGCCAAACATATCCTGGTCGCGGGCTACGATCCCGACCTCGACCGGTTCACCGATCGCTATGCGCAATTCTGCGAGGCGGCGGCGCCCTACGGCTTGACGGCCGATCTCGAATTCATGCCATGGACCTATGTCCCGGATCTTGCGACCGCCAGCCGGATTGTCGCGCAGGCCGGGCAGGCCAATGCCGGCATCCTGGTCGACGCGCTGCATTTCGACCGGTCGAACAGTTCGACCGTCGAACTCGCCCGCGTTCCCGCGGCACCGGCTGCACTATTGGCAGTTATGCGACGCGCCCGGCCGAGCGGCCGGCGACGACGGAAGCACTGATCCATGCCGCCCGCTACGAGCGGATGTTTCCCGGCGAGGGCGGCATCGACCTCGTGTCGCTGACGCGCGCCATGCCGGCGGATATCACGGTCAGCATCGAAGTCCCGACCGCCGAGCTAGCGAAGACAATGGATGCCAAGACACGGGCCCAGCGCGCGCTCGACGCGGCGAGGGGCGTGATTGCCGCGGCCCGGGCTTAGCCCTGACAAACGGGCTTGGGCGCTGACAAGGTCATTTGCGCCGGCCGAACTTGATTGTATCTGTCAGGTTCAGCTTCGGAGTTGCCGCCAATGATGACGTTGCGCCAGGTCGAGGTCGTCAGGGCCGTGATGATCACCGGCACGATCGGCGGTGCGGCGAAGCTGCTCAACGTGTCGGCGCCGGGCATCAGCCGGCTGGTGAAATATGCCGAGCGGTCGCTCGGCATCCGGTTCTTTCAACGGCGCAACGGCCGGTATTTCCCGACCGCCGAAGCCGAACGCATCTTTGAGCAGATCGACGGCGTCTACCGGAAAGTCGACGATCTCTCCGAGACCATTTCAAGGATCGGGCGCGGCGCCCTGTCGGTATTGCGCATCGGTTCGGTGCCGAGCATTTCCCAGATCATGGTGCCGCGCGCGATCGAACGCGTCCGGCGGCGCTACCCGGATCTGCGCATCGATATCAACATCCTCAAGATCGAGGAGGCGATCGACTATCTGCTGCTGGGCAAGGGCGATTGCGTCGCCATGAGCTACCGGCTCGACCATTCCGGCCTCGATTTCATGCCGCTGGCGTCAGGTGAATTGTTCTGCATGGTGCCCGAGCGCCACGAACTCGCCGGCCGCGAACAGGTGTCTGCAGCGGAGATCATCAAATATCCCCTGATCGGTATCGATCCCAGCGACCCCTACGGGCGCATCATGGCCGATATCTTCGCGCGCAACAAATTGTCTTACGACATCACCATCCGGGCGCGGTTCGGGACCACGGTCTGTGCGCTGGTCAAGGCGGGGCTTGGCATCGCCGTCATCGATCAATTCACCGTCGCCCATGGTGGCTATCCCGGCGTCGACCTGCTTCGGATCGTCGAACCCACCAGGTTCGAAACCTACATGGCGGTGAAGCGCGGCGCCCCGCTCTCATTGCATGTCGAGCATTTCATCGAATGCCTGCGCGCGGAAATGCGCGCGCTCGATCCGGGGCGGAAACGCCCGGTTGCATCGGCATCGCGCGCAAGAAAAAAGTAAACAAAAAAGTAAGACCCTTGAAAAATAACATCAGGTTATGTTTGTGGCACAAATGGATCATTGTTTGATCCGGCCGGAACGATATCGTCTGCGTACCTCCGATGCCAGGAACGGCATGATTCCATGGGATTGCGCGAGACAATACCGGCTGTGGGCCATCAGAAGTTTCTCACCGGGCTGATCGGCGCGCCGATTGCGCATTCGGCCTCGCCCGCGATGCACGGCCAGGCCGCCGACGCCCTCGGTATCCGTTGCCACTATCAGCTGATCGAGGTCGCGGGCGCAGGCTCGGCCGAGCTGCGCGCGCTGCTCGCTTCCATCAAGCGCATCGGTTTTGCCGGGGTCAACGTGACGTTCCCCTACAAGGAGGCCGTGGTCCCGCTGCTCGACGAGCTGTCGCCGGCGGCGCGTGCGATCGGCGCGGTCAACACGATTGTCGTCCGCGACGACAGGCTGGTCGGATACAATACCGACGCCACCGGGTTTGAACGCGCGATCGGCGCACTGGTGAAGGCCTCCCATCATGGCCCCGTTGCCGTGATCGGCGCCGGCGGGGTCGGCAAGGCCATTGCGCATGCGCTGGCGGCGCTGGGCGTCGCCGAACTCGCCGTCTTTGATTCCGACCGCGCCAAGGCCGAGCAGATCGCCACGCAATTGCACGGCCGTCAGCAGGTTCGGATTGCAGCGAATGTCGAGGACGCCGTGCAGGGCGCCGTCGGCCTGGTCAATGGCACGCCAATCGGAATGCTGCCGGACCGCGGTACGCCGGTTCCGGAGGTGTTGCTGCACCGCGGCCTGTGGGTGGCGGATGCGGTCTATTCGCCGCTCTGGACCCCGCTTCTGACCGCGGCACGCGCAAAAGGCGCTGATATCATGACCGGGCGCGAGCTTGCGGTGCATCAGGCCGCCGACGCGTTCGAGCTGTTCACGGGCTTTGCGCCGCCGATCGTCGAAATGGGAAATGCATTCGACGCCGTGATGGCAAAACGCTACGCTGCCGCATCGAACGCGTAGGCCTCCGCAAGGCGGGCCTTGGCGAAATCAAGATAAGACACAAGACAAGATAACAGGGGGATGGAAATGAAATCAGGAATTCTGGCAGGCATGCTGCTTGCGACCGTGATGGCGGGACCGGCGTTCGCGCAAGGCGCCCCGATCAAGCTCGCCAATGTTGCCGAATTGTCCGGTGGCGGCGCCACCGTCGGCACCAACTGGAAAAACGGCATCGATCTCGCAATCGAGGAAATCAACGCCAAGGGCGGCGTGCTCGGCCGCAAGCTGGAAGTCACCCACGCCGATTCGCAATCGAACCCCGGCGTCGCGCGCGCCCAGGTGCAGAAGGCGCTCGACGGCGAGCCGTATGTCCTGCTCGGTCCCGGCTATTCCGGATCGGTCAAGGTCACCGCGCCGCTGGCGGCCGAGGCCGGCATCGCGCAGATCATGGGCGGCGAAGCCGCCGAACTGACGCAGGCCGGCAACAAGTTCCTGTTCCGCACCTCGTTCGGCCAGCAATCCTCGATGCCGAAGGTCGCCAAATACATCAACGACGAGGTCAAGGCGAAGTCGGTCGCGATCGTCTGGGTCAACAATGATTTCGGCCGCGGCGGCCGTGACGTCATCACCAAGGAGTTCGGCAAATACGGCATCAAGGTCGCCGCCGACCTCTCCACCGAAGCAGGCCAGGCCGATTTCGCCGCCGACGTCAGCAAGATCAAGGCCGCCGCACCGGACGCGGTCTTCGTCTACCTGAACGAAGAGGAAAGCGCGCGCATCCTTAAAGAGCTGAAGCGCCAGGCCGTCACCGTGCCACTGGTTGGCGAAACCACGCTGATCGGCCAGAAGGTGGTCGAACTCGCCGGCGATGCGGCCAACGGCGCGCGCGGCCATGTCGGTCTCACCACCGATGCTCCGGTCGATCTCATCAAGGCGTTCCGGGACAAGTTCTCCAAGAAGTATAATTACGTGCCCGATCACAACGGCCTCAAAGGGCTATCTCGCGATCTACATGATCAAGGCCACCACCGAAAAGATGGGCAAGGTCGATTCGAAGGCGTTCGCCGACAATCTTCACGGCCTCACCATCAAGGCGGCCAGCGAGCCGGGCATCCTGATGGATGTGACCTTCGACGCGAACGGCGACATCGATCGCCAGGGTTTCCTGGTCGAGATCGTCGATGGCAAGCAGGTCATCAAGAAGGTGCTGCCGAAGCTGAACTAGAGCATGATCCGGAAAAGTGTGAAGCGGTTTTCCCAAGTCGCGATCAAACGCGGCAAAGCGTCGATGACGCGGAGCTCATGCTCACGTACTAGAGGCCTGGTCGGGTAAGGCATGTCCAATCTGCTCGATCTTCTGATAGCGGGACTGGCGACGGGGGCGATCTATGCGATCGTCGCCGTCGGCTTCACGCTGTTGTGGCAGACCTCGCAAACCATCAACTTCGCGCAGGGCGAATTCGTCATGCTGCCGGCGTTCCTGATGCTGGCCGCCATGCACGCCGGCGTGCCGTTCTGGCTCGCGATCATCATCGGCATGCTGCTGTCGATGCTGCTGCTCGGCCTCGGCTTCAAGCTGCTGCTGGTCGATCCGATGCTCCGCCATGGCGTGCTGCCGCTGGCGATTGCGACCATGGCGCTGGCGATCGGTATCAAGGAGGCCGTAAAACAGTTCTTCAGCGCCGAAGCCTCGCCGTTCCCGTCGATCGTGCCGGCAGGCGACATCGCGATCCTCGGCCGCCAGGTCTCGGTGCAGAGCCTCGGCGTGCTGGCGCTCGCCATTGCCGCGGTGATCGGCCTCACCGCGCTGCTGAACCGCACCTCGATCGGGCATCAGATGCAGGCCACGGCCCAAAATCCTGTTGTCGCCCGCATCATCGGCATTCCCGTGGAGCGGATGATCCTGCTGACGTTCCTGATCAACGCCTTCCTGGTGGCGCTGGCCTCGCTGCTGATCACGCCGATCTATCTCGCCAAATTCTCCTCGGGCGAGGTGCTGGGCCAGGCCGCCTTCATCGCCGCGATCGTCGGTGGCTTCAACCAGGTCCGCGGCGCGATCGCCGGCGGGCTCTTGATCGGCGTCGTCGACAATCTCGCCGCCGCCTATGTCTCGACGCAATACCGCGCGGCGGTGCCGATGATCCTTTTGATCGGCATCATCCTGCTGCGCCCGCAGGGACTGCTCGGCCGCGCCGAGGAGCGTACGGTATGAGCCTGCTCCAGCGATATTGGCGTATCGCGCTTGGTATCGTCGTGATCGCGGCGCTGATCATCGCGCCGATGTATCTCAATCGCTACGGCCTGTTCATCCTGAGCCAATGGGCGGTCATGACCATCGCCGCGATGGGGCTCAACCTCACGCTCGGCTATGCCGGCCAGGTGTCGCTGGCGCAGGGCGCCTTTGTCGGCATCGGCGCCTATGCGGCGGCGATCATGACATCGAACGGCATACCGCTGATCGCGGGGCTCGCCGTCGCCATCATCCTGTGTTTTGCGATCGGCTGGATCCTCGGCTATCCCGCGCTGCGGGTGCAGCATCATTATCTCGCCTTCGTGACGCTGGCGTTCTCCACGCTCGCCTTCCTGGTGTTCCGCAACGAAAGCTGGCTCACCAACGGCATCTACGGCATCAGCAATATTCCGCGCCCGGTCATTTTTGGTTATCCGACCAGCCGGCCGCTGCCGTTCTACTATGTCTGTCTCGCCTCGCTTGGCCTGGTGTCGCTGGCGACCTGGTGGCTGATCCGCTCGCCCTGGGGCCGCGCCTTCGTGGCGCTGCGCGAAAATCCGGTAAGGGCGCTCTCGCTCGGCATCGATACGCGGCGCTACACGCTGATGGCGTTTGCGATCGGCTCGGCGCTCGGCGGCGTCGCCGGAACGCTCTATGCGCCGCTGACGCAATATATCGATCCGGTTCCGTTCAACCTCTCGCTCTCGCTCGATCTCTTGATGATGGTGATCGTCGGCGGCGCCGGCTTCTTCTTCGGGCCGTTCCTCGGCGCGATGATCGCGGTGCTGCTGCCGGAATGGCTGCGGTTCACGCAAGGCTATTATCTGATGCTCTATGCGGTCGCGGTGATCATCCTGCTGATCTATTCGCCGACCGGCATTCTCGGCATCCTCGATCGCTATTTGACCGAGCGGCGCACCAGGGCGGCCTCGGCGCTGCGCGCGGTCGCTAAATCCGGGCTGGAGCCCGCGCCATGACCGCGGTTCTCGAGATCAGCGACATCAGGAAGAATTTCGGCGGCATCACCGCCGTCGATGGTGTTAGCTTCGATGTCCAGGAGGGCGAGATCCTCGGCCTGATCGGCCCGAACGGTTGCGGCAAATCCACGCTCTTCAATTGCATCCTCGGTCAGCTCAAGCCGAACGGCGGCGAGGTCAAGGTCGACGGCAAGGTCGTGACCGGGTTCCGTCCGTCGGACCTCAACCGTCTCGGCGTCAGCCGCACCTTCCAGCTGCTTCAGGTATTCCCGAAATTGTCGGTGCGGGAAAACCTGATCCTCGCCGGCCAGGAGCATCAGGGCAACATGCTGTCGCGGCTGCTCGGCCCGTCGGACGCCGGCTTGAGCAAAGCCGCCGATCAGATGATCGACTTCTTCAAGCTCGGTCACCTCGCCAATGAGCCCGCCGGCGGCTTGTCCTACGGCCAGCAGAAATTGCTCGACGCCGCCATGGCCTTCATGGGCGGTCCGCGGCTGGTGCTGCTCGACGAACCCGCCGGCGGCGTCAACCTGACCATGCTCGGCGATTTGAAAGCGCGGCTGGCCGAAATCAACCGCGAACGGCGGGCGACGTTCGTCGTGATCGAGCACAACATGGAATTCGTGATGTCGCTGTGCTCGCGGGTGGTGGTGATGGCGGAAGGCAAGGTGCTGGCGATCGGCACGCCTGCCGAGATACGCGCCAACAGCGCCGTCATCGATGCGTATCTCGGTCATTGAACAGGCAGGGGGAGGGACCGATGAGCGAACCCATCCTGGACGTTCAAGGCCTGGTCGGCGGCTACGGCAAGATGACGATCCTGAACGGCACCAGTTTCCAGGTCGCTGCGGGCACCATCACCACGGTGATCGGGCCGAACGGCGCCGGCAAATCCACCGTGTTCAAGGCGATCTTCGGTCTGTTGAAGTTGCGCGAAGGCAAGGTTCTGTTCAGGGGGCGCGACGTCACCGGCCTACAGCCAGCGCGATCTCCTGACCGCGGGCATCTGCTACGTGCCGCAGGGCCGCAATATCTTTCCCGAGCTCTCCGTGCGCGACAACATCGAGCTCGGCGCTGTTGTCGCGGGGCCGGAGATCACGGACCTGCCGGCGCGCATCGAAGCCGCCCTCGATCAATTTCCGGTGCTGCGCCAGAAGGCAACGCAGCAGGCCTCGACACTGTCGGGCGGCGAACAGAAGCAGCTCGAAATCGCGCGCGGTCTGTTGCTCGATCCGCAATTGATGCTGGTCGACGAGCCATCGATCGGGCTGTCGCCACTGCTGGTCCGGCAGACGTTCGGTATCCTGCAGCAATTGCGCGATCGCGGCGTCTCGATCCTGCTGATCGAGCAGAACGCCCGTTCGGCGCTGGAGATATCCGATTTCGGCATCGTGCTCGAGCTCGGCCAGACCCGCCTCGTCGACAAGGCCGACCGGGTGCTCAGCAATCCCCGCGTCGGCCAGCTGTTCCTTGGCGGCGCGATCGATCAGCCATCCGCGTGAATTCCGACCAGAGCAAAAAATCAAATGGGAGCGAAACGAATGCCGATCATGACGCGGCCAAGAGCATTTGGGCGGTCCTGCTGCTGGCCGCCTGCGGTCAGATCACGCCCGCCTCGGCGCAGCAGCTTGCCTGCGACGATGGCATCAAGACCGCGTTCCGGCCCGATGAAAATACCACCGTGTTGGCCGTTCGCCTGATCAAGAAGGGCGAGGAGCTCGCCGCGGGCGATGTGCCCAAGCCGCCGATCGTTGCCGCCGCCGATCTGTGCCTGGTGAAGCTTTTGGTCGGCCCCGGCGCCACCGCAGAAAAGGACAAGGCCGCAAAATCCTGGTCGGAAGGCATCGGCATCGAGGTCTGGCTGCCGGCCAACTGGAACGAACGCATTCGCAATTACGGCGGCGGCGGATGGGTCGGCGGCGGCCATCGCCACGCCGATCAGATCGGCAGCAAGGTGCCGGCGATCGTCAACGCCAATCTGGGCTACGCGTCGGGGACCACCGACGCAGGCCAGCCCTGGTATCAGGACGGCTCGTTCGCGTTTCTCTCCAACGGCAAGGTCAACGCCGAGTCGCTGAAGGATTTCTCGGTGCGCGCGATGGTCGAGCAGGCCGTCAAGACCAAAGCGCTGGTCAGCCTCTATTACGGCAAGGCGCCGAAATACAGCTACTACGACGGCCATTCCCAGGGCGGTCGGCAGGGCATGAAGATCATGCAGGAATATCCCGAACTCTACGACGGCTATTTGATCGCGCAGCCTGCGCCGAACATCGCGAAGTTCGGAACGTCTGCGCTTTACCCACAGATCGTGATGAAGACCGAGCTCGGTTACACCGCGATCGACAAGGACAATGCCAAGGCCTTTGCCGCCAAGGTCGCCGCCGCCAATTTGCGTGCCGTCGCCGCCTGCGATACGGCAGGCCTCGGCTTCCTGCTCGATCCCTTTGCCTGCAATTACAATCCGGCGCGCGACGCCGCGGCGCTTTGCACCGGCGCCGCCGGCGACGGTGTCACCGGCAGCAATGCGGACACGGCGAACTGCCTGAGCGCAAAGGAAGCGACCGCCATCAACAAGATCTGGTACGGCCTCACGCCGGATGGCAGCTTCGACGCGGCACAAACCGCCGACAGCCGCAGCGGCAAGGCGCTCGGCGCCAGGCAGGTCTGGTGGACGTTCACAAGGGGCACCGCCATCGGCGGTCAGATCACCAGCGCCGGCGCCGACAATATCGCGCTGGCGCTGCAGGACGTCAGCTATGCCGCCGATGCCAGCGCGACGTCGGCTATTCCGATCACCAACGGTTCGACGGCTGTGCGCAACAAATGGCTTGAGCTCGACTACGCCGGATTGGCCGACGCGGTCGCCAAGAACGTCGCGCTGCAGCCGACGCTATTGAGTGACCTAATCACCGACAAGGCGGACCTGACGAAGCTGCGCGACCTCGGCCGCAAGGTGGTGGTCTGGAGCGGTCTTGCCGACGACGCGATCCCGCCGGCCGGCAACGTCAACTACCACGAGCGCGTGCTTGCGGCGATGGGCGGCAACGCCGAGGTGGCGAAGTTCATGCGGATGTATCTCTTGCCCGGCGTCGCCCACAGTTCGCAGGGCCGCGCCTACACCGTTGGCGGCAAGAACGACACCGTGCCGCTGCCGAAACTGCCCGGCAACGCCAACCAGACGCCGGCGCGCGAGCAGGATCAGTTCTTCACCGCGCTGGCGGATTGGGTCGAGAAGGGTGCTGCGCCCGGCGACATCGTGCTGACCTCGCGCGACAAGAGCATCAGCTACCCCATCTGCGTCTATCCGCAGCACACGACATGGAACGGCCGCGGACCGGTGACGCAAGCGGCGAGCTTCAGCTGCCAGTAGATCGGTGAGGTAAGCGTCGGCTGACAACGGGGGAGGGTAAATGCTGGCAACAATTCGGACCCGACTCCTGTTGTCGGTACCGCTGCTGCTGATCGTCACGCTGGTGTCGTTTGTCCTGAACAGCCTGTCGCCCAGCGACCTCGCGCGGACGATGCTGGGGGCCGACGGTACGCAGGAGCAGTACCTCGCACTTCGCCACGATTTGGGGCTCGATCGGTCGGTCTTGATCCAATATGCATCGTGGCTCGGCAACGCCTTGAGCGGCGATCTCGGCGCGTCGTACCTTACCAAGGAACGCGTCTTGTCGATGCTTAACCCGCGCCTTGGGGTTACGCTGTCGATCATGACCGGCGTCATGCTGGTCTGTGTTTCGCTTGGGCTCCTGTTCGGCGTACTGAGTGCGCTTCGTGGTGGCTGGATCGGCAAGGCGATTGACGTTCTGTCACTCGTAGGACTGATGATGCCGTCGTTCCTGGTCGCACTGCTCTTCATCATGGTGTTCGCGGTCTGGCTGCGCTGGCTGCCTGCGACCGGTTACGTGATGTTCTCGCAGAATCCTGCCGGCTGGCTGACCAGCCTGGTCTTGCCGATCTTTTCGGTGTCATTCCTGCCGATCGCCAACATCGCCAAGCAGACCCGCGACGGCATGAACGACGTGCTGCGCCGTGATTTTATCCGGGCCTTGCGGGCAAGCGGCGTCCCGGAGCGGTCGATCATCTGGAAACACGCCCTGCGCAATGCGGCGTTGCCCGTCATCACCGTCCTCGAACTCGTCATGATCGGCGCCATTTCGGGGACTGTATTCGTCGAGCGCGTGTTCGTACTCCCCGGCCTCGGCAGTCTGGCTGTCGACGCGGCGCAGCAGAACGACATAGCGGTCTTGCAAGGTGCCACGCTTTATTTCGGGTTGCTGGCGGTCGCGATCAACCTGCTCGTCGACCTCAGTTACGGCTGGCTCAACCCGCGGGTACGGGTGTCATGACGGAACTCACATCTCCCGTCGCGGGCGCACCTGTGCTCGAAACCGTGCAGGCTGCCGATGGCGCTAGCGAAGCCCGCCGGCTTCCTCGCCAGGCTGCTTGGTCGTCCGCTTGCGCTCCTTGCCCTGATCTGGATCGCAATCGTTGTTGTTGGCGGATTGTTCGCCGGTCAGATCTCGAGCTATGACCCGCTCGATCAGGATCTGCTCGCGATCAAGCAGCTGCCGAGCGTGGAGCATCTGCTCGGCACCGACGCGCTCGGACGTGATGTCCTGAGCCGCCTGCTGCACGGCACGACCCCGAGCCTCGTCGGCGTCGTTCAGGCGCTGGCGGTCGTCAGCCTGATCGGCGTGCTGCTCGGCCTCAGCGCCGGCTATTTCGGCGGTTGGTGGGATCGCGTCGTCGTACAGTATGTCAGCCTCCTTCAGGCCATCCCCGTCATTGTGGTGCTGTTGTCCGTACTGAGTATCTTCGGCCAGTCGATGACGGCAGCCATGGTCACGCTCGGCATTCTTGGCTCGGCCGGTGTGTCGCGCGTCGTGCGCAGCGTGGTGCTCGGCGTCCGCGAGGAACTCTACATAGCCGCCGCCCGAATCTCCGGCCTTGGCGATGCGCGTATCATCCTGACGCACATACTGCCGCGCATTTTTGGCCCGGTGGTCGTTCAACTCGCCCTCTTCGCGTGCATCACGGTTGTTATCCAGACCGGCATAAACTTCCTCGGCCTCGGTGTTCCACCACCTGCGCCGAGTTGGGGCGGCATGGTGTTTGAGGCCTCCGCATCGATCAACGACTTTCCCTGGCTGCTGCTGCCGACCGGTAGCGTGCTGGCGCTGACAATTCTCAGTTTCGGGCTGCTTGGCGACAGCCTCCGTGATACGGCGGTCGAAACCTGGGCCGCAACCGCGCACCGGCACGCGCTAAGGGTGCGCGTACCCGAGCCGATTACCGATGCGCCGGCCCACACGATCCTCGCGCTGCGCGATCTGACCATTGTGAGCGGTCAAGGTGAAAATGCGCGCATCCTGGTCGACCACGTCAATCTCGATCTTGCCAACGCAGAGACGCTCGGGATCGTCGGCGAAAGCGGCAGCGGCAAGACGCTGACCGTGCTTTCCATGCTTGGCCTGCTGCCGGCAGGAACGCGCATGACGTCCGGCCGCTTGAGCCTGGATGGCAAGACCATCGATCTCGGCAACCAAAGCCAGCTCGAGGCGCTGCGCGGCGGCACGATCGGCATGATCTTCCAGGAGCCAATGGCCGCGCTCGATCCGTGCTTCACGGTAGGCCACCACCTCGCCGAGGTAATCCGGCTGCACAAGGGCGGCTCCAGGGCGGATATCGAAAAGCAGATCATCGCATTGTTGCATCAAGTCAGGATTGCCAACCCTGAAGATGTCGCCCGTCGCTACCCGCACCAGATATCGGGCGGCATGGCCCAGCGGGTCGGCATCGCGCGGGCGCTGGCGGCAGAGCCCAGGATACTGCTGGCGGATGAGCCGACCACGGCGCTCGACGTCACGGTGCAGGCCGAGATCCTCGAACTGCTCCGCGCGCTGAGCGCTTCGCGCAACATGGCGGTGATAATTGTGACGCATGATTGGGGCGTTGTGGCCGACATCTGCGACCGGGCGATGGTGCTCTATCAGGGCCGCGCGCTCGAGACGGCAAGTGTCGTCGACCTGTTCGAGAAGCCAAGCCATCCCTATACCGCGGCGTTGCTGAAAGCCAATCCGCATGGGGCAAGGCCGGGCGAGCCGCTGCCGACCATCGAAGAGACGCTGCGGTCGATTCAAGAAGGTGTGGGATGAGCGGACCGCTTCTCGGCATTTCGGACCTGCACGTTGATTTCCCGCAGCGCAGGGCGGGCGTTTTTCGTGCGCTCAAGGGTGTGTCCTTCGACGTGAGGGCTGGCGAAACGGTCGGGCTCGTCGGCGAGTCCGGCTCCGGCAAAACAACGATCGGCCGCGTCATCCTCGGCCTGGTTCCGGCCACGTCGGGGCGTGTCACTTTCGACGGCGAGGACATCACGCATGCGTCGCGGCGCCGGCGACGGGATCTGGCGCGCGAAATCCAGGTGGTGTTTCAGGACCCATACGGCTCGCTCAATCCGACGCGCACGATCGGCGACACGCTGGCAGAACCCCTGCTGATGGACCGCGCGCTGTCGCGCGCCGAACGTGACGCCCGCATCAGCGACGTTCTGGCCCGCGTCGGGATGCCGACTGACGCCGCCACGCGCTATCCTGCGCAGTTTTCCGGCGGCCAGCGCCAGCGCATCGCGATTGCGCGCGCGGTCATTGCCCGTCCACGCCTTGTCGTCTGCGATGAGCCGGTCAGCGCGCTCGATCTTTCGGTCCAGGCGCAGGTCCTGAACCTTCTCAGCGAATTGCAGAAGAGCATGGGCCTGTCTCTATTGTTCATCTCTCACGACTTGACAGTCGTGCGGCACGTGTCTCACCGTACCGTCGTGCTTTACAAGGGTGAGATCGTAGAGCACGGCGATTCTCAGGCCATCCACGAGGCGCCCAGGCATTCGTATACCCGGGCACTGCTGTCCGCGGCGCCCGTGCCGGATCCGAAGGAACAACGCCAACGTCGCGAGGCGTGGCGCCGTCAAAGAGAGATGATCGCATTCGAGGCAGGGGGAAACCACTCATGAAGACTCTATCGGTCACCCGGCGGCTTGTTCTTGCCGCCGGGCTCGCAACCGCATCGCTCGCCGCGGCGAGCAGCGCCTTCGCACAGCAGAAAGTATTGACGGTTGGCAGCGCCTTTGTGCCGGTCAGCCTTGATCCGGCCCTGAGCGGTAACGGCCGCGCCGGCATGGCGATCGGGCCTGCCTACGAACCGCTGGTGCGCGTCGCCGCCGATGGCTCATTCCGCCCGGCCCTGGCCACCAAATGGGAAATGGCGCCCGACAGCAAGTCGGTGACATTCACGCTGCGCCCGGACGCCAAGTTCAGCGATGGCGAACCGGTCACGGCGGAAGCGGCAAAGAAATCGATCGACTATTTCCGAAACAAGGGCGGCGGCTTCGCGACCAATCTGAAGACCCTGACGTCGATCGACGTGCTGGGGCCGTATCAGTTCCGTATCAACATGTCGACACCGCAACCCGCGCTCGTCAACCTGTTCGAAGCCTATTGGAATGGCGGCATGCTGATCAGCCCCAAGGGCGTCGACAACCCGGACGGTCTCGCCAAGGAGACATTCGGCGCCGGTCCCTACAAGCTCGATCCCGCGGCGACCATTCTCGGCAAGAGCTACACCTACGTTCCAAACCCGCATTACTACGACAAGAGCAGGGTGAAGTGGGACAAGGTCGTTATCTCGGTCTTTCAGGATCAGAACGCCGGCATCCAGGCCATGAAGGCGGGCCAGTTGATGCTCCTCAGCTCCGATCCCCTCACCGCCAACTCGAATGCGGCGAACCTGCCGCCCACCATGCGTATCGTGTCGGAGCCGGTCGGCTGGACCGGACTTATCCTGAGCGATCGCAATGGCGAGGGCCCGCAACCCTATCTCAAGGACGTGCGCGTCCGCCAGGCGATCAACCATGCGCTCGACCGCAAGCTGATGTCGCAGGCGCTGTTCGGAAAATTTGCCGAGCCGACGGCGCAACTGCAGGCGCGCGGCTTTGTCGGCTACGACGCCAGGCTCGATGAGCGCTACCCCTATGACCCCGCCAAGGCAAAGGAATTACTCGCGGCTGCGGGCTATCCGAACGGGTTCGAACTGACGGTCGCCTATGTCAACAACTCCATGAGCCAGTTCCTGCAACAGGCCGTCGGCGCCCAGCTTCGCAAGGTCGGCATTACCGTCAAGGGCATGGAGGCCCAGCACTTTGGTGTTATGCGCAGCATGGCAGACAACAAGGCATTCTCGGCCGTCGTCCTCAACTCGAACTCGGGTATTCCGAACCTCGCCAAATTTCAGGTGCTCGATTCCAAGGGTGGCTTCAACTACTACTCCAACACGGACGACACGCTGACCAGGCTGATGGAAGAAGCCTCGAACCTGCCGGTCGACAAGGCCGCGGACGCCTGGAAGAAGGTGTATGGCCATGTCGTGGAGCTCGCGTGGCTCGCGCCCGTTGCGGCGATACATGTCGCCTACTTTGCCTCGAACGCCATCAAGACGCCGCCGATCGGCCAATCGGTCGTGATCGATCTGACCGACGTCGAACCTGCAAACTGACACTCTTGCTCGCGGAGCTACCATGACCACAGAAAACCGACAGCCACTCGATCCCGCCATCGCCGAGATAGACCGCAAGTGGAAGGAAAGCGGCATCCCCGATCTATATGCCGGGCGCAATGGCCCGGTCAGCCGCGAACGGGCGCGCAATATTCGCGCGTTTCTCTATCCCAAGCCCAAGCTGCCGACGGGCAAGCTTGAACGAACCAGCATTACGGGTCCGAACGGGCCCATCACCATCGAGATCGTGCAGCCGGTCGAAGGCGCGCCGATCGGCACGCTCGTGTATTTCCACGGCGGCGGCTACATCCTCGGCGATATCGACAGCCACCAGGCCCATGCGATCCGGTTTGCCAATCGTTCGCGCGTCGTCGTCGTCAACGTCGATTACCGGCTGGCGCCCGAGCATCCCTTCCCGCAGGGCGTCGAAGATGCCATCGCGGGCGCCAAGTGGGCGCACGCCAACCTCGACCGGCTGGGCGGCGCGGGCAAGCCGCTGGCGGTCGGCGGCGACAGCGCCGGCGGCAATTTCGCGGCGGTGGCCGCCATCAAGTGCCGCGACGCCGGTATCAAGCTCGCCGCCCAGGTGCTGCTCTATGGCGCGTTCGACGTGCGCAAGGACCGCAATCCTGATATCCGCGAGCCGTACTTCGGGACGGGCGACGTCGAAGCGAAACTCAATGATGTCCGCGCATCGCCGATCCTTGCGGATCTCAAGGGCCTCGCACCGGCGATCATGGGTGTCGGCCCCTACGATTTCCTCTACGAGCACAGCATACAATATCACGCTGCCTTGAAGGCCGCGGGCGTGCGCGTCGTCTATCGCGAGTTTCCGACATTGAACCACGGATTTTTCAGCTACACCGCCGTCTCTCCGGCGTCCGCGGCTGCGGCCGATCTGATCTGCGACGATCTCAGACAGCTGCTCGCATAAAGCGGGCAGGCGGGGAGGCGGCTTGCTACTCGATCACCGCATGATCCGGCGCGACCGACTGCGCGCGCAGCGTGGCCTTGGTCGAGCCGATCATGAGCGTCATCGGGATCGTGACGATGATGAACAGCATCACCAGCTGGTAGTCGTGCGAGAAGGCGATGATCTGCGCCTGGGTCTTGACCATGACGTCCGCCATGGCGCGGCCGGTGTCGGTGTTCATGTCGATCATGCCGCGCACATTGGGCATCTGCATGGCGTGGTTGAACGGGTTGATGTGCTCGGAGAGGTTGGCGTAGACCCGCCGCGTTCCCTCCGTCAGCTGCGAGATCACGATCGAAATGCCGATCGAACTCGCGACGTTGCGCATCAGCGTCAGCATCGAGGTGCCGTCGGTGCGCAGATGGTTGGGCAGCGTCAGGAACGCCACCGTCGAGAGCGGCACGAACACCAGCCCGAAGCCGAAACCCTGCAGCACGCTGATCACGACGATTTCGCTGACGTCGGTCTGGTCGGTCCAGCCGGTCATGTAGTACAGCGAAAGGCCGGTGATGCTCAGCCCGCAGAAGATCAGCGTGCGCGCCTCGAGAACGCGCATCATCCGGCCGACCATCATCATGGCGACGAAGGTGCCGCAGCCGCGGCTCGCCAGCAGCACGCCCGCGGTGATGATGGGATAGCCGATCACGTTCTGCAGGAACGGCGACGACAGCGCCATGGTCGAGAACAGCACCAGGCCCATGACCGCCATGAACACGCAGCCGCCGACGAAATTCCTGTCCTTGAACAGCGCGAACTGGATGAACGGGCGCGGGGTCGTGAACGAATGGGCGAAGAAATAATAGAAGCCGACGGCCGCGATGATGAACTCGGCCATGATCTCGTTGGATTCCAGCCAGCCGAGCTGCTCGCCGCGGTCGAGCGCGAGCTGCAGCGAACCGATCGCGATCGCAAGCGCGGTGAAGCCGAACCAGTCGAAGCGCAGTTCGAGGTTCTTTTTGGTCTCGTCCATGAAGATGACGAGGCCGAGCACGGTGAAGATGCCGAACGGCAGGTTGACGAAGAACACCCAGTGCCAGGAATAGGTTTCGGTCAGCCAGGCGCCGAGTGACGGGCCCATGATCGGCCCCATCATCACGCCCATGCCCCAGATCGACATCGCCTTGGCGCGCTCGTGCAGCGCATAGGTGTCGAGCATCACCGCCTGCGACAGCGGCACCAGCGCCGCGCCGAACACGCCCTGCAGCAGGCGGAACAGCACCATCTGGTTGATGTCCTGCGCCAGCCCGCACATGCACCGATGCGATCGTGAAGCCGCCCGAACAGAGGATGAAGATGCGCTTGCGGCCGAAGCGGTTGGCGATCCAGCCCACCGGCGCGGTCATGATCGCGGCGGCGACGATGTAGGACGTCAGCACCCAGTTGATCTGGTCCTGCGACGCCGACAGCGTGCCCTGCATATAGGGCAGCGCGACATTGGCGATGGTGGTGTCCAGCGCCTGCATGATGGTCGCCGTCATGGCGCAGATCGTCACCATGTTCCGGCGCAGGCCGGGAACGGCGGCAGGTGACGGGCCCGGCGTCGGCATCGCTTCAGTCCTGGTCGTGGTTCGCCACCGCCGGCGTGAAGCCGAGCAGGTTGGCCAGCGAGCGGCGATGGTTGGTGTCGATGGTGGCGTAGACGCTCATGCCGGCCTTCAGCTTGCGCACGAACTTGTCGTCCTTGTCGAAATAGATCCGCACCGGCACGCGCTGCACCACCTTGACGAAATTGCCGGTCGCGTTCTGCGGCGGCAGGATCGCGAATTGCGCGCCGGTGCCGGGCGAGAGCGAGCCGACCGTGCCCTTGAACACATGGTTGGGGAAGGCGTCGACGTCGAGCGTGACGCTCTGGCCGACCGCGACATAGGTGAAATCGGATTCCTTCGGATTGGCGTCGACCCACGGATTCGAGACGTCGATGACGCGAAAACACCGGGGCGCCGGCCATGACGAAGCGGCCGAGCTGGATCTGCTCGACCTGGGTCGCGACGCCGTTCATCGGCGCGCGCACGGTGGTCAGATCGAGATTGCGCTGGGCGTCGTCGAGCGCGGCCTTGGCCTGCATGTAGGCCGGAAACTGCTCGAGCGGCAGATCGGGATTGCCGAGCAGCTGATTGAGGGCGTTGGAGCGCTGCTGCGTGACGAGCTGCCGCTGGGCCTGCGCGGTCACCAGCGCGGTGGCGCTGTTGTCGAGATCGAGCTGCGAGCCGGCATGGCTCTTGACCAGCGAATTCTTGCGCTCGACGTCCTTCTGCTTGAGCGCGATGCCGGCGTTCACGATTTCGAGGGTCTGCGAGTAGAGCTTGACGTTGGCGACGAGATTGTCGTGGTTGGTCTTGGCGTCCTCCAGCTTGGCGCGCGCCTGCGCCAGCGCGAGCTGGAACGGCACCGGATCGATCTGGAACATGGTGTCGCCGGTCGAGACCTGCTGGCCTTCCTTGACGGCGACGCTGATGATCTTGCCGGACACGTCGGGCGTGATCAGCACCTTCTGCGCGCCGACATAGGCGTCGTCGGTGGTCACGTAGCGGCCGCCATTGAGATAGAAGGTGATGCCGGCGATCGCGGCCACCAGCGGCAGCACCACCAGCAGCAGGAAGCGGCGGTAACGGCGCATGCCGGCCATCAGCCGGCGGCGCGGTTCCGCGGCGAGCTTCGGACGCGCGGCAGGCGCAGCCGGACTGCCCTTCTGTTCGGGCGGAAATTTGAGGACGGGATCAGCCAACGCGCTGCTCCTTTCTGGGTTCGCCGGGCGGATTCTGGATCGCGTTGCGAACGTTTTCCTTGATCGATTCGAGTTGGGCGAGCAGGCGGTGGGCGTCGGCGGGATTGA
Source organism: uncultured Alphaproteobacteria bacterium (assembly GCA_963742665.1). GTDB lineage: Bacteria > Pseudomonadota > Alphaproteobacteria > Rhizobiales > Xanthobacteraceae > Bradyrhizobium. The sequence goes on along the minus strand of CAVUNH010000015.1, from coordinate 7,237 downwards.
TGCCTTCGAGCGCGGTCGCGGTGAGTTCCGAGCGCAGGCCCGAGAGCTTGCCGAGCAGCGGGCGCGCGGCCTTCTTCAGATAGAGCCGGTTGACGCGGCGGTCGGTCTCGTCGCCGCGGCGCTCGATCCAGTCATTGTCGCACAGCTTGTCGATCAGCCGCGTCAGCGTGATCGGCTGCATCTCCATCTGTTCGGCGAGTTCCGTCTGCTTCAGGCCCTCGGTGCGCTCGACCTTGGCCAGCACCGCCCATTGCGCGCGGGTAATGCCGTAGCGCGCCGCCTGCTTGTCGGCATAGGCGCGCACCAGGCGCTGCACTTCGCCGAGCGTAAACAGGAAGTTCATATCCACGGAACCGCGCATCGGCGTTCGCCTCCATAAGCTTTGGATATAATAAGCTAGCTTATGAATTCTGCATGGCCGGTTAACAGTGACCAGCCCCGCTCGCAGCACATGGCTGGGACGGGGCGGCGTGCCGGGCTTTGGGATCGGGCGCAAAATGCTACAAAACCGCGGCATGACCCTGGCAAAACCGACCTTTCCCGCGCCCGATCACGATCACGGCCGCTGCACCGCGGACGCGATCGCGCATGCCGAGCAGGTCTGCGCGCAAACGGGCGCAGAAATTCACCCCGATCCGCCGTCAGGTGCTGCAGGCGCTGTTGTCCAGCCACCGCCCGCTCGGCGCCTATGAGGTGATCGACGAACTTGCCAAATCGATGCCGCGGCCGGCGCCGATCACGGTCTACCGCGCGCTCGATTTCCTGATGGAGAACGGCCTCGTCCACCGCATCGAAAGCCGCAACGCCTTTCTCGCCTGCGCGCACGACCATGACGCCACCGCGATGGTGGCGTTCCTGATCTGCGATCATTGCGGCTCGGTCGGCGAAATTCCGGCAGCCCCGGTCGCGCAAAGCCTCAATGCCGCGGCGCGCGCCTCGGGCTTTGCGCCAAAGCTGTCCGTCGTCGAGATCGCCGGCACCTGCGCGCACTGCCAGAAAGCTCCTTAAGTCTGGCATGATCCTTATCCGAAAACCGGAAGGCCACTTTTCGGGATCATGCCAATAATCAACACGGCGCCAAGCCGGCCACGAGGATAGATGTCGTCCAATCAAGTGATCTCTTCCGCCGGGCGTGCGCTCACGCCGGGCGCCGTCGCCTTGATGCTGATGCTGTGCCTGAGCTGGGGTTTCAACCAGATCGCGGTGAAGCTGGTGCTGCCGGACGTGCCGCCGATGCTGCAGGCGCTGATCCGTTCCGTCGGCGCGTTGCCGGTGCTGCTGCTGATCGGCTGGTTGCGCGGCGTGAAATTCTTCGAGCGTGACGGCACGCTGTGGCCCGGCCTGATCGCGGGCGTCATCTTCGGCATCGAATTCGTGCTGATCTATCACGGCCTGCTGCTGACCTCGGCGTCGCGCGCGGTGGTGTTTCTCTACACGGCGCCGTTCTTCGTCGCGCTCGGCTCCTATGTCTTTCTCGGCGAACGGCTGCGCGCGCTGCAATGGGGCGGGCTGGGCCTGAGCTTTGCCGGCGTCGCGCTCGCGATCGGCGTGCCGCAGGCCAATGTCGATGCCAACGTCCTGCTCGGCGATCTGCTGATCGTCGCCGGCGGCGCGCTGTGGGCGGCGACGACGCTGATCGTCAAGGCGACCGCGCTGATCAGGGCGCCCGCCGAAAAGGGCCTCGGCTTTCAGGTCGCGGTGTCGATCCCGATCCTGGCCTTTGCGGCGTGGATATCGGGCGAAACCATCACCCATGTTCCCGGGCCGCTGGCGCTGTCGCTGCTGGCCTATCAGGCGTTCTGGGTGGTCGGCCTGACCTTCATGCTGTGGTTCGCGCTGGTGAAGACCTATTCGGCCAGCAAATTGTCGGCCTTCACCTTCATCACGCCGCTGTTCGGCGTGGTGGCCACCTACTTCATCATGCACGACACGCTGACGCTGGCCTTCGGCGTCGCGGCGCTGCTGGTGATCGCCGGGCTCTATCTCGTCAACCGGCCCGAAACGGCGCGGGCGGAAATCGCGCCGGATCCGAACGTCTAACCCGTCTCGATCGGCAGCGATTCATCCTTGGCCCATTCGCCCATCGAGCCGTCGTAGAGCGTGAGATTGTCGTAGCCGAGCCGGTGCAGCAGGAACAGGTCGATGGTGGCCGAGATGCCGCCGCCGCAATAGGCGACCACGCGCTTGTCCTTGCGTAATGCCCTGCGCGGCGAATTTCGCTTCGGCGTCCGCGAGCGGCACGAAGGCCTTGGTCTGCGGATCGAGCAGCGTCGCCGCCGACACGTTGCAGCTGCCGGGAATGCGGCCGGGCCGGCCGTAGCGGCTCGGCTCGAGGCCCTTGTGGAATTGCGGGCCGAGCGCGTTGACGACGACGGTGTTGCGATCGGTGCTGGCCGCGAGCACCTCGTGCTTGTCGACGAAATAGCCGGGCTTCGGTTTCGCCGTGAAGGTCGCGGGCGGATAGCCCTTCGCGGGCCCGGTCTCGATCGCGCGGCCCTCCGCCTTCCATTTGTCGAGGCCGCCGTCGAGCACGGCGAGGTTCTCGAAGCCGAGCGATTTGCAGCATCCACCAGAATCGCGTCGCCCACATCGGCGTGCCGATGGAATAGAGCACCACGCGGCTGTCGGCGCCGATGCCGTGACGGCCGAACGCGGCTTCGAGCTGCGCGATCGCAGGCATCATGAAGCGCAGCTCGGTGCTTGGATCGGAGAATTCGCCCTGCAGGTCCAGAAAATCCGCGCCGGGAATATGCCCGGCCTCGAACGTGTGCCGTCCGGGCACGGCGATATAGGGAACCGTGCTGCCGGCGGGCGCAGGTTCGAGATAGGTCGTGCAATCGAACAGCCGCAGATCGGGCTGGTCGAGGATGTCGGCGAGTTCCGCGGTGGTGATGAGCCCGTTGCGCCCTGGCATGCTGGCCTCCCGTTATTTTTGCCGATGCTACGGCGTGCGCCGCCACATGAAAAGACGGGCAGCCGCGCGGCGCCATCGCCCTTTAATCCGGCGATTCCCGTCCGATATAGCTGATAGCGATGCAGGCCTTCGACATCGCCGCGGCCGCCGTGAGCGGCTAGCGTAAGCCTATTGAAAATACGAACAAAAAATTCCGATTTCGGATGCGACCTCAGCGGCCGTCCATCGTCCCCTTGGTGAATGTCACCAAAACCTGATATTCGAGACGCCATGAACAAGCCCGAAAAACCGCCGCAAAACGACGTCGCCGGCCCCAGCGCCCGGCATAAAACCACGCAAGTCATGGTCGGCAATGTCGCCGTCGGCGGCGGCGCGCCGATCGTCGTGCAGTCGATGACCAACACCGACACCGCCGATATCGAGGGCACCATCGCGCAGGTCGCAGCGCTGGCGCGCGCCGGCTCCGAACTGGTCCGCATCACGGTCGACCGCGAGGAAGCCGCCGCCGCCGTGCCGCATATTCGCGACGGCCTGCGCAAGCGCGGCATCACCACGCCTTTGATCGGCGATTTCCATTACATCGGCCACAAGCTGCTCGGCGGATTATCCGGCCTGCGCCGAGGCGCTCGACAAATACCGCATCAATCCCGGCAATGTCGGCTTCAAGAACAAGCGCGACACCCAGTTCGCCGACATCATCGAGATCGCCAACAAGAACGACAAGCCGGTCCGCATCGGCGCCAATTGGGGCTCGCTCGATCAGGAACTGCTGACCAAGCTGATGGACGAGAACACCGCCTTGCCGGAGCCGCGCGATGCGCGCGCGGTGACGCGCGAGGCGATGGTGCAGTCGGCGCTGTTGTCGGCGGCGCGCGCCGAAGAGCTCGGCATGCCCAAGAACAAGATGATCCTGTCGGCGAAGGTTTCCGCCGTGCAGGATCTGATCGCGGTCTACGAGGTGCTCGCGCGAGCGTTCGGACTACGCGATCCATCTCGGCCTCACCGAGGCCGGCATGGGATCGAAGGGCATCGTGGCCTCGTCGGCCGCGCTCGGCATCCTGCTGCAGCAGGGCATCGGCGACACCATCCGGATTTCGCTGACGCCCGAGCCCGGCGGCGACCGCACGCTGGAAGTCCAGGTCGCGCAGGAACTGCTGCAGACCATGGGCTTCCGCACCTTCGTGCCGCTGGTCGCGGCATGCCCCGGCTGCGGCCGCACCACCTCGACCACGTTCCAGGAACTGGCGCGCTCGATCCAGGATTTCATCCGCGACGAAATGCCGGGCTGGAAGACGCAATATCCCGGCGTCGAAGCGCTCAACGTCGCGGTCATGGGCTGCATCGTCAACGGCCCCGGCGAATCCAAGCACGCCAATATCGGCATCTCCCTGCCCGGCACCGGCGAAGCCCCGGCCGCGCCGGTGTTCGTCGACGGCAAGAAATTCCGCACCCTGCGCGGCCCCACCATCGCCGCCGACTTCAAGGCGCTGGTGATCGACTATATCGACCAGCGCTATGGCGCGGGCAGCAAGGCGCCGGTGACCGCGGCGGAGTAAGCTCTATCTGTCGTCCCGGCGAACGCCGGGACTCAGCCACGCGATTGCGCTTCCCGCCATCCGCCGCTACGATGACGGCAAACAACAAGCCATCGGAGGCCGTCCATGAGCTCGCTGTCCAGCAAGCAGGGACCTCGCTATCGGCATATCGCCGGCGAGAGCGAACCCTATGAGACCATCGGCGTCGAGAAGCTGACCCCGATCATCGGCGCGGAGATTTCCGGCGTCGATCTCGGCAAGCTCGCTGTCGAACCGGACGATGGACGAAATCCATCGCGCGCTCGCCGAAAACCTCGTGATCTTCTTCCGCGACCAGCACATCACGCCGGACCAGCATCTGGCCTTCGGCCGCCAGTTCGGCGACCTGCACATTCATCCCGCAGCACCCCATGAGGGCGACGATCCGGCGCTGATGAAGATCTACGCCGACAAGGATTCGCCGCGCGCCAATGGCGAGGGCTGGCACACCGACGTGTCCTGCGACGTCGAGCCGCCGATGGGCTCGATCCTCTACATCAGGCAGTGCCCGCCGCGCGGCGGCGACACGCTGTTCGCCAACATGTATGCGGCCTACGAATTCGCTGTCGGACCGGATGAAGGCCTATCTCGACGGGCTCACCGCGCTGCATGACGGCGAGCAGACCTATCGCGGGCTCTACGCCAATTACGGCGTCGCCGACCGGCCGCAATATCCGCGCGCCGAACACCCGGTGGTGCGCACCCATCCGGTGACGGGCAAGAAGGCGCTCTACGTCAACCGCGGCTTCACCCGCTTCCTGATCGGCGTTCCCCGCGACGAGAGCGACGCGATGCTGGCCTATCTCTACCAGCACGCCGAGAATCCGCTGTTCCAGTGCCGCTTCCGCTGGACCGAGAACGCGATCGCGTTCTGGGACAACCGCTGCGCCCAGCACCGCGCGATGTGGGACTACTGGCCGCACACCCGCTCAGGCACGCGGGTGACGGTGAAGGGCGAGCGGCCGGTGTGAGCGGCCGCGGGTGCGTTGACGCCCCGCCCGCGCCTGCGCCAATGCTTGCGCCAAAAGCAAGACAAGACTCCCGGAGGACACGCCATGCTCCGCGCCGAAGACAACAAGTTCCTCACCGAGAGCGGTGCGGGAACGGGAATGGGCGAATTGCTGCGCCGGTTCTGGCTGCCGGTGCTGTTGTCGGCGGAATTGCCCGAGGCCGACGGCCCGCCGAAGAAGATCGTGGTCATGGGCGAGGAACTGCTCGCCTTCCGCGACTCCCGCGGCGTGGTCGGCGTCATCGACCAGTATTGCCCGCACCGCGGCGCCAATCTCTGGCTCGGCCGCAACGAGGAATGCGGCATCCGCTGCGTCTATCACGGCTGGAAGTTCGATACCGACGGCGCCTGCGTCGACATGCCGACCTCCTATCCCGACCTCAACGCCAAGGACCTGATCCGCATCAAGTCCTACCCGGTGCGCGAATGGGGCGACATGATCTGGGCCTATATGGGCCCGGCCGATGCAATGCCGGAATTGCCCGCGCTGGAAATGGCGCTGGTGCCGGCCTCGCACCGCTACGTCACCAAGAAATGGCAGGACTGCAACTGGGTGCAGGCGCTGGAAGGCTCGATCGACACCGCGCATTTCACCTTCGCGCATCTCTCCTTCGAAAAGGAAGAGAACGAAATCCTCGACATCAAGAAGCATTTCGTGAATCCGCTTGTACGGGTCGCGACCGACCACATGCGCTGGATCGCCGAAGACCCGCGCCCGGTGATCAAGATCAGCCCGCATGAAGCCGGGCTGACGGTCGCCGGCGGCCGGCTGACCGGCACCGACAACATCTACTGGCGCATCGCCCAGTTCCTGATGCCGGTGCATTCCTATGCGCCGAGCTCGATGCCGGGCGAGAATATCTTCGGCCAGAGTTTTGTCCCGGTGACCGACACCGCTTGCTGGATCTACACCTATGCCTGGAATCCGGAGCGGCCGCTGACGCAAGGCCGAGCGCGACGGCTACGACCGCGGCAACGGCGTGATGTCGGAGGTCGACGAGAATTACATTCCGCTGCGCAACCGGGCGAACGACTATCTGATCGATCGCAAGCTGCAGAAGACCAAAAGCTACACCGGCATCAAGGGCGTCTCCGAACAGGACGCCGCCGTGCAGGACAGCCAGGGTCTCGATCGCCGACCGCACCCGCGAGCATCTCGGCCCGACCGATCTCGGCATCATGCATTTCCGCAAACTGGTGATGGAAGCCGCCCGCGCGCTGCAGCAGGGCGAGGCGCCGCCGCACGTCAAGCACCAGGACCGCTACACCGTGCGCTCCGGCGCCTGCGTCACCAGCAAGGCCAAGGATCTGACGGCTGTCATGATCGAGCGGTTCGGCGACCCCGCCGGGTTTGTCGGTCGGTCGAGGACAGAACGCGGCGGCGGAGTAAGGCGCACTCTCTCGCCGTCATTGCGAGCGAAGCGAAGCAATCCATGTCGCGGCATAACGGATATATGGATTGCTTCGTCGCAAGCGCTCCTCGCAATGACGCCGCTTACAGCGGTATCCTGCGATATTCGCGGTTAGACAAACTCGCCTCCTCCAGATCGAGGTCGCGTTCGATCCGCCGCCTGGTCTCGTCGGTGATCTTGCCGTCGCGCAGCAGCATGTGGATGAACTTCCGCTCCGTCGAAATCAATTCCCGCGTCAGCGCGGTGCCGGCCGCCGAGACATCGTGCTTGTCGGGATCCAGTGTATCCGGCAACTGGTTGGCGCGAGTCTCGTGCCGCGCGCGCAACA
>CAVUNH010000014.1:0-175432 GCA_963742665.1 uncultured Alphaproteobacteria bacterium | reverse complement strand
CGGTCAGCACCGCGCAGATGCTGGCGGCGGCGCCGGCATCGTTCAGCGGACCTGCCACCAGCCGAAGCTGCATGCCGAGCCCGTTGGTGGCCTTCCTTGATCACGATGATCGGGCGCAGCGCTGCCAGCGGCGCGTTCGACTTCGATTTCAACAGCCCGCGCCAGAGCGCGCGCAGGCCGGGAACCGAATTGGCGGTGCCGAGATCGACGCCGAACTGGGTTCGCTGGATCGCGACCTTCGGGCGCGGTTTCCTCGTCCGCCTCCGCGTCGCTGGCGGGCGCCGACGCCACCACTTCCGGGATCGGGCTCGCCGTCACCGCGCGAGCGGTTTGGCTGGGTTCGGTCAGTTTTGCGGCGGCCGGATCCGGCGGCGCCATGAACGATTTCGAGGCCATCAGCGGCGTGGCCGGCGTTACGATTCGGGATTGCCGCTGTCGTCTTGACGGCATCGACCTTTGCCGCCTCGGTCCTGGCGGTTTCAGTGCTTTGGCGGTTTCGGCTTGGCGGTTTCAGACTTGGCGGTTTCAGACTTGGCCGCGTCAGCCTTCTTGCTGTCTGGCCTTCGGGATTTCGGTCTTCGCCAAATCCCTTGGAGAATTCCTTGGCGGACTCCTTTCTTGGCGGATCCTTGGCAATGGACGAAACCGCGGCCGAAGCGGGCTCGGACCTCGGGGGCGCAACCGCCGGCTTCTCGGACGTTGATGGACCGGCCGGCGTCGTCGCCACCGCCGCCACGGCAGGCGCCGGACCTTGCGCGGCTTGCGGCTCGGCGGCGGGCAAGGGCGTTGGCGGGACGGGCGCGGTGGAACCCTGGCGGGCGATGGCGCCGGTGACGGAATCCAGTCCCTGTTCCAGGCCGGTGACGCGGGCATAGAGCCGGTCGCGGTCGTTGTTGAGCGTGTCGATCGCCGAGGCCAGCCGCCGTGCCTCGTTCTGGTTTTCCCTGGCGACCATCTGGACCTGCTGGGTCTGGCGGGACAGATCGGCGGACGCCATCTGGTCGCGTTTCCAGCCGAGCTGGGTCTGGTTGGCCATCACGGCCACGATGACGGCGGCCACCGCGCCGACGCCCCACGATCCGAGCCGCCACAGCGCGCGGCGGTCGAGATCGTCCTCCTCGGCCAACAGACCGCTCAGCACGCCGCCGGTGTTATCCGTGTCCAGGTCGTCAGCGCGATGGTCGGTATTTCTGGCCAAACGTCCCTGTCCCCCCTTAAGGCCTGCCGAATCACGGGGCAAACATTAACAGGAAATGCGCCGTGAACTTGAATCCGGAGGTTTGCGGGATGGCGAATCGGGTTTCCACTCACAGCGAAAACTCCTAAAGACGGCGCCGGCGCAATCCGCCCGAGATGTTGAGGACTTTCTTTGATGACGGCTCGATCCAGCCTGACGGTGGTGCTTGCGGCCGGCGAGGGGACGCGGATGCGCTCCTCGTTGCCGAAGGTGCTGCATCCCGTCGCCGGCCAGTCGATGCTGGCGCATGTGCTGAACGCTGCCCCGCAGGGCGCCGGCGCGTCGCTGGCCGTCGTGATCGGGCCGGACCACCAGGCGGTCGCCGACGAGGTGTCGCGCGTGCGCGGCGATGCCGCGATCTTCATCCAGCGCGAGCGGCTCGGCACCGGGCATGCGGTGCTGGCGGCCCGCGACGCGGTGGCGCGCGGCGCGGACGATCTGCTGGTCGTGTTCGGCGATACGCCCTTGATTTCCGCCGAGACCTTTGCGCGGCTGCGCGCGCCGCTGGCCAAGGGTGCCGCGCTTGCCGTGCTCGGCTTCCGCGCCGCCGACCCGACCGGCTATGGCCGGTTGCTGATGGAAGGCGGCCGGCTGGTTGCGATCCGCGAGCAAAACGATGCCAGCGAGGCGGAGCGCAAGGTCACGCTGTGCAACGCCGGCATGATGGCGTTCGACGGCAAGAAGGCGCTGGCGATCCTCGACAAGATCGGCAATGCCAACAGCAAGGGCGAGTATTATCTGGTCGATGCCGTGACCATCGTGAGAGATATGGGATTGGAGGCCGTCGTGATTGAAACCAGCGAGGACGAAGTGCGTGGAATCAACACCAAGGCGCAGCTCGCGGAAGCCGAAGCCGTGATGCAGGCGCGGCTGCGCAAGGCGGCGCTCGACGCCGGCGTGACGCTGATCGCGCCCGACACGGTCTATCTCGCCGCCGACACCAAATTCGGCAACGACGTCACCATCGAGCCGTTCGTGGTGATCGGCCCCGGCGTCACCATCGCCGACGGCGCGGTGATCCATTCCTTCTCCCACATCGTGCAAAGCACGATCGGCAAGAAGGCCCTGGTCGGTCCTTTTGCGCGAATGCGGCCGGGAACGTCGCTCGGCGACGGCGCCAAGATCGGCAATTTCGTCGAGACCAAGGCCGCGGTGCTGGAAGCCGGCGTCAAGGTCAACCATCTCTCCTACATCGGCGACGCCCACGTCGGCGCCAATTCCAACATCGGCGCCGGCACCATCACCTGCAATTACGACGGCTTCTTCAAGCACAAGACCGTTATCGGCGAGGGCGCCTTCATCGGCACCAATTCCTCGCTGGTGGCGCCGGTCACCATCGGCAACGGCGCCTATATCGGCTCCGGCTCGGTCATCACCAAGGACGTGCCCGACGATGCGATGGCGATCGAGCGCAGCCCGCAGAGCAACCGCGAGGGCGGCGCGAAGCGCTACCGCGAGGTGAAGTTGCGCAAGAAGGCGAAGAAGGGAGTTGAGACCGGCTGTCTCTCGTATCCGTCATAGCGAGCCAGCGACTTGTCCGCCGAAGCCTTGCGATGGCGGAAGCAATTCATCTCTCCGCTTGCGGCGGCATGGATTCGAGAACACCGTTTGGCATATGGATTTCCGGCCCATCGCGTTTGACGGCAATGTGATCGCTCACGCCGACAGCGCGTTCCGTAACTGTCGCGAGCCGACCGCGAAAAGTCCTTTCGCGACTTTCCAGTCGGATCCGGTTCCCATGACGTTCGAAACCCAGCGCCGCGTGCGGCCAAAGTCGCTCAGCGTATCAACCAGCTCGGCGGGATCGTCGAAGTTATTGGCGAATGCGTCGGCCAACCGCTGTCTAGATGTGCCGCCAACTGTACTGCCGTCCGCTCCGAGTTGCGCGAGAAAGAAATAGCGCGCAGCCGGACCCATTGGCGAGAGCAGCAGGTCGGTCCAGCGCATCGCGGGCGCACCCCAGCGTGTGTAAAACGTATCGTACGTTTCACGAATCCAGGCAGGATCGAACGCACCATCCTTGCGCTCAACGACGGCGGCAACCAGCGACTCGGCCAGGCGATTGCCCATGTTCGCGCCTTGAGCGCCGAGTGGATCGAAGCTCAGATACGCATCACCCAACGGAACGATCGGGCGGCCGCTCGCCGTCTTGCCAACGGGATCACGAACGACGGGCGTGATGGCGCCGACCAGCCAGCTGTTTTCGTCCGCCAACCTCGCGTTTTCGATCCATGCATAGTCCCACGGCATCATTTCACGAATGATTTCCTTGCCGATGTGCAGCACGTCATGGCCCGAACTGGCGCTTTGGAAGCGATCGTAGGGCGTGCCGGGTTTCGCTTCGAACACGAGATTCCAGATTTGCTTTCCGTCTTTGTGAAAGTACGGCGTCCAGTAGGATTCGCCGAGGCCTTCAAAGACGTTGAACTTCGCACAGGAGAAGGGCACGTCGGCAAAACGCATTGATGGGCCTTCGCAATTGACCATGGCGAGTTGGCGAAGCGGCGCCGTTCTTGGACTGCGCGCTGCGTCTCGTGCGAAGAACGCGCCGCCGTCTTTGCCTGTCGCCACAATCGTCAGATCGTTCTTGCGAGACAGTTCATCGATTCGGACAGCGGAGACCTTTTCGATAATGAGCCGACCGCCGGCATTTTCGAAGTCGTTCATCCACCGGGCGCTTTGCAGCCGCACGTCGATGGCGAGCGGCGAAACCGGAAAACGACCGTTCAATGAGAGGACGGGTTTCGCGGGATGCGAATACACCGTGACGTTGAGACCTTCCATTGATGGAGCCGCGTGGTGCCAGTGGTCGAGTCCGAGCGCTCGCTCGTATGCGAGCGAACGTGCAAACCGAACGGCGGTGCCGGTTGGCCGCGCTTGTTCAAGCCAGCCTTCGGCCGGTCGGTCGGAGTAGAGTTCGACGTCGTATCCTGCTTGCAGCAGCCCGTGGGCCGCGAGGAGTCCCGCTTGCCCCGATCCGACAACGGCAATTCTTTTCATGCTGCTAACTGAATTAGCTCGTGCGCGCTGTCAACCCTGCTACCGCAGGGACGGTTTCCAGGCAATTCAGAATGCGGGGACCGTCATCGTGATCAGGCGATTTACAAAACCTACGCTGGACAACAACTGGTCATGTCCGGACCCTGGCCCCGGCAGTCAGTCGGTCGCCGGTTCAGCGTGAATGAACACCGCGTTAAGCCTGCCGCTTAAGACTGTCTCAATCCGCAACATTTATTGAGTAGGTAAGCGGTGCCTTTTCCCGTTAAGGGAACGTGGCGCTGCTTCGGCAAATTTTCGGCGATTTGGGGATATATTTCCGCATGTGCGGCATTGTCGGCATTCTCGGACGCGCTCCGGTCGCGGAGCAGTTGGTGGATTCGCTCAAACGGCTGGAATATCGCGGCTACGATTCCGCGGGCGTCGCCACGCTGGAAGGCGGCCATCTGGCGCGCCGCCGCGCCGAAGGCAAACTGAAGAACCTGGAAAAGCGGCTGCTGGCCGAACCGCTCAACGGCCACACCGGCATCGGCCATACCCGCTGGGCGACCCACGGCCGGCCGACCGAGAACAACGCGCACCCGCACGCAACCGAGCGCGTCGCCGTGGTCCATAACGGCATCATCGAGAATTTTCGCGAATTGCGCGAGGCGCTCGAGAAAAAGGGCACGGTCTTCAAGACCGAGACCGACACCGAGATCGCGCTGCATCTGGTCGACAATCTGCTGGCTCAGGGATTCAAGCCCGCCGAAGCGGTGAAGGCGACGCTGTCGCAGCTTCGCGGCGCGTTCGCGTTCGGCTTCATCTTCGCCGGCGACAATGATCTCATGATCGGCGCCCGCAACGGCCCGCCGCTCGCCGTCGGTCATGGCGACGGCGAAATGTATCTGGGTTCGGACGCGATTGCGCTCGGGCCGTTTACCGACACCATCAGCTATCTCGAGGACGGCGACTGGGTGGTGCTGACGCGCAAGGGCGCGACCATCTTCGACAAGGACAACGCGCTCGTTCATCGCGACGTGATCAAGCATCACGCGCTTCGTCGTCGCTGGTCGACAAGGCCAACTACCGCCACTTCATGGCCAAGGAAATCCACGAGCAGCCCGAAGTGGTCGGCCATACGCTCGCCCGCTATGTCGATCATGCGACCGAACGCGTGATGCTGCCGGTCAAACTGCCGTTCGACTTCAAGGATATTGCGCGGATCTCCATCGTCGCCTGCGGCACCGCGAGCTATGCGGGCTATGTCGCCAAATACTGGTTCGAGCGGCTGGCGCGGGTGCCCGTCGAAGTCGATGTCGCCTCGGAATTCCGCTATCGCGAGGCGCCCTTGCGCAAGGGCGATCTGGCGATCTTCATTTCGCAGTCGGGCGAGACCGCCGACACGCTGGCGGCGCTGCGCTATGCCAAGTCGCAAGGCGTCCACACGCTCTCCGTGGTCAACGTGGCGACGTCGACGATCGCGCGCGAAAGCGAGACCGTGCTGCCGACGCTGGCCGGGCCCGAAATCGGCGTCGCCTCGACCAAGGCCTTCACCTGCCAGCTGATGGTGCTGGCAGCGCTGGCGGTTGCCGCCGGCAAGGCGCGCGGCGAACTGTCGGACGAGGACGAGAGCAAGCTCGTCCACGGGCTGGTCGAAATCCCCCGCCTGATGTCGGCGGCGCTGACGTCGGAACCGCAGATCGAGAAGCTGGCGCGCGAGATCGCGAAATCGAAGGACGTGCTCTATCTCGGCCGCGGCACCAGCTATCCCGCTGGCGCTGGAAGGCGCGCTGAAGCTGAAGGAAATCTCCTACATCCACGCCGAGGGCTATGCCGCCGGCGAGCTCAAGCACGGGCCGATCGCGCTGATCGACGAGCACATGCCGGTCGTGGTGATCGCGCCCTATGACCGGGTGTTCGAAAAGACCGTCTCCAACATGCAGGAAGTCGCCGCCCGCGGCGGCAAGATCATCCTGATGACCGACGCCAAGGGGGCGGCGGAGGCGACCATTGAATCGCTGGTCACGATCGTGCTGCCCGACATGGCGGCCACCTTTACGCCGATGGTCTATGCCGTTCCGGTGCAGCTTCTGGCCTACCATACCGCCGTGGTGATGGGCACCGACGTCGATCAGCCGCGAAATCTCGCGAAATCGGTCACGGTCGAGTAGTCCTAAAGCCCAATCGGCTGTCACGCTGGCTCTTCAAAAACCTGCTAGGATGGCTTAGCTGGAAATAACCAGCCGCCCCGACCGGGGCCGTTTGTCCACCTGGAACCCTGATGAATCGCGAAGATTTGCCGCCGACTGTGCCCCCGGGTGAAGTCCCGCCGGACGCCCCGCGCGGGCTGATGGCCCGTTTCCGGAACTATTTTTTGACCGGGCTGATCGTCGCAGGCCCGATCGCCATCACCTTTTACCTGACCTGGTGGTTCGTGAACTGGGTCGACAGTCTGGTCCGCCCGTTCGTGCCCATCGCCTACCGGCCGGAAACCTATCTGCCGTTCGGGTTGCCGGGCTCGGGGCTGATCGTGGCGGTGATCGCGCTGACGCTGCTCGGCTTCCTCACCGCCAATCTGATCGGCCGGACGCTGGTCGATCTCGGCGAGCGGCTGCTCGGGCGGATGCCCGTGGTGCGGGCGATCTATCGCGGCCTGAAGCAGGTGTTCGAGACGCTGTTTTCGGGGCAGGGGTCGAGCTTCCGCCGCGTCGGCCTGGTCGAGTTTCCGTCGCCCGGCATGTGGTCGATCGTGCTGATCTCGCAGGCGCCGAGCGTGGAGATCGCCAACAAGCTGCCGGGTGCGGACGAGCACATCTCGGTGTTCCTGCCCTGCGCGCCGAACCCGACCACGGGTTTCTTCTTCTATGTGAAGCAAGAGCGAGATCATCGAGATCGAGATGAGTGCGGAAGACGCTGCAACGCTGATCATGTCCTGCGGCGTGGTGCAGCCCGGCTCCGACCCGCAGAAGAAGATCGCAGCGCTCGCCGCCACGGCCAACGCCGCACGCGTAGCGAACGCGGCCACGCTGGCGCCGTCGCCGGCGAAGGTGGAGTGAGGGGCCCCATCTCCCCACGTCATTGCGAGGAGCCCTTGCGACGAAGCAATCCATTCTTTCTTTGCGCGGCGAGATGGATTGCTTCGCTTCGCTCGCAATGACGTGGAGAGGGCGGAGTCTCAAATGAGAGTGTCGTAGAGGTCCTTCCATTCCGGGTTCAGTACTTCGATCAGTGCTAGTTTCTTCGCACGGCTACCGGCCTTGATCTGCTTTTCCCGCGTGATCGCCTCGATCATGGTGTCATGCAGCTCGTACCAGACGAGTATCTTGCAGCCGTATTTGGCGGAAAAGCCCTTTACCAGACCCTCGCGGTGTTCGAACGCGCGCTTTGGCGGGTTGGATGTGACGCCCGTGTAGAGTGTTCCGCGCCGTTTATTTGCGACAATGTAAACGCAGGGTTGCTTCATCCATGTTTCTCCGCCTTATCCGTCATTGCGAGCGCAGCGAAGCAATCCATTCTTACTTACTTTCCCTTGGTTCCTGGGTGAGATGGATTGCTTCGCTGCGCTCGCAATGACGGGGAGGGAGCGTCACCCCGCCCCGATCAGCGGTATCGCTTCATCCCGCTCGTAGAGATACAGCAAGCACCGCAACGCGTCGCCCTGATCGCCCTTCAGCTTCGGATTGTCCTTCATGATGCGCAGGGCTTCGTCGCGGGCTTGCGTGATGAGCTGGCCGTGGACGTCGGAGCGCGCGATGCGATAGCCGGGCAGGCCGCTCTGCCTGATACCGAGCACGTCGCCTTCGCCGCGCAGTTTCAGATCTTCCTCGGCAATCCGAAAACCGTCGTTGGTTTCGCGGATCACCTTCAGCCGCGCCGTCGACATTTCGTTGAGCGGCTCCTTGTAGAGCAACAGGCAGGTCGAGGCTTCCGAGCCGCGGCCGATGCGGCCGCGGAGCTGGTGCAGTTGGGCGAGGCCAAAGCGTTCGGCGTTCTCGATCACCATGATGGACGCGGCGGGGACGTCGACGCCGACCTCGACCACGGTGGTCGCCACCAGCAAGCCGATCTCGTGCGCGGCGAACTGCGCCATCACGCGGTCCTTCTCCGTGCCCTTCATCTGGCCGTGCACCAGACCGACGCGATCGCCGAAGCGCTGTTGCAGGCGCTCGAACCGTTCGGTGGCGTTGGTGAGGTGCTCGATGCCCTCGGCCTCGGATTCCTCCACCAGCGGACAGATCCAGTAGACCAGCTTGCCTGATTTGAGCGCGCGGCCGACGGCGTCCGTGACCTCGTCGAGCCGGCTGTTCGGCACCGTGCGGGTGTCGATCGGTTGCCGGCCGGCCGGCTTTTCGCGCAACTCCGAGACGTCCATGTCGCCGAAGTATGTCAGCACCAGCGTGCGCGGGATCGGGGTTGCGCTGAGCACGAGCACGTCGACGGCTTCGCCCTTGTTGGTCAGCGCCAGCCGCTCGCGGACGCCGAAGCGATGCTGCTCGTCGACCACCGCCAGCGCCAGCGCCTTGAACACGACGTCGTCCTGGATCAGCGCGTGGGTGCCGACCAGGAAATCGATCTCGCCGGCCTCGAGCCGGGCCAAAATCTCGCGGCGCTCCTTGCCCTTTTCGCGGCCGGTGAGGATGGCGACCCGAAGGCCGGCGCGTTCGGCCAGCGGCGTGATGGTCTTGATGTGCTGGCGCGCGAGGATTTCGGTCGGCGCCATCAAGGCGGCCTGTTTGCCGGCTTCGGTCACAGCGGCTGCCGCCAGCAGCGCCACCACCGTCTTGCCGGACCCGACATCGCCCTGCAGCAGCCGCAGCATCCGCACCGGCTGGCGCAGATCCTCGGTGATGGCGGCGACCGCATCGCGCTGCGACGCCGTCAGCGCGTAAGGCAGGGCGTCGATGATGCGGCTGCGCAGATGGCCGTCGCCGGCGTGGCGATCCCCGGCCGGGCGGCGGAGCTGCGCGCGGACCAGCGCCAGCGCCAGTTGACCGGCCAGCAACTCGTCGAAGGCGAGCCGCGACCAGAACGGACCATCGGGCAAAATGTCGGTGAGTTCGACCGGGATATGGACCCGGGTGAGGGCTTCCCTGATCGGTGGAAACTTGCAGCGCCGGATCACTTCCGGGCTGATCCATTCCGGCAGTTCGGGCAGCTTCTGCAGCGCCTGCGCGATCGCGCGGCGCAGCGAGCCCAGCGCGAGGCCTTCGGTCAGCGGATAGACCGGATCGATACCGCTGAGTTTCGCAAAGCCGGCTTCGTCGACGACGCGGTCGGGATGCACGATCTGCGGGATGCCGTCGTACATTTGCAGCGTGCCGGAAACGTAGCGCTTCTCGCCGACCGGCAGCAGCTTTTCGACATAGCCGGGCTTGGCGCGGAAGAAGGTCAGCACCACGTCGCCGGTGTCGTCGCTGGCATAGACCAGATACGGCGCGCGCGAATTGCGTGGCGGCGGCGGCCGGTGGCGGTCGACGGTGACCTCCAGCGTCACCATGGTTCCCTGCGCCGCATCGCGGATCTTCGGCCGCGCCCGGCGGTCGATCACGCTCGCCGGCAAATGCAGCAGCAAATCGACCAGCCGCGGCGTCTCGCTGCGGCCGAGCAGATAGCGCAGCAACTTGTCCTGCTTGGGCCCGACGCCGCCAAGGCTCGTGACCAGCGCAAACAACGGATTGAGCAGAGCAGGGCGCATTCGAGGTCTCAACTGTCATGCGCCGTCATGCCGCGGTCTTGATGCCCGCGCATCCATCTTTCAAAGAGGATGGATTGCCGGGTCAAGCCCGGCAATGACAGCATAGTTGATAACTCAGGAACGTGGTGCTGACATTCACCGATACGGTCGCTATATCAACCCCGCCCGGCACGTCCGGGCTTTTGGCGTTCGAATGGGAATAAGAAAAATGACGGGTTCGACACGATCGAGCGATGGGCTCGACGACCGCCGCAAGCGGCTTCTGTTTCGCTGCTGGCATCGCGGCACCCGCGAGATGGACCTCATTCTGGGACGCTTTGCCGATGCCGAGATCGCGGGCCTTTCCGACGGCGACATGGCCGAACTGGAACGCCTGCTCGAGGTGCCCGATCCCGATCTCTACGCCGCGCTGACCGGCGACAAGCTGCCTGATCCCGAATATGCCACCGCGCTGTTCGACCGCATCAAGGCGTTTCGCGCCGTGGACCACGACGTATGAAAGCACCTGTGAAATCGCCGGCCGCGCTGCTGGCGCCCGGACGCGCGCTGACCTTTGCCAATGTCGCCGAGGGCGCGGAGGGGCTGGTCGTCGCCGATCTGGCGCGCGCGGTCGCGGCGAAGCCGAAACCGCCGGCGGTGAGCCTTGCCGTGGTCTGCCGCGACGGCCCCCGGATGCAGCAATTGGCCCGGGCGCTGGAGTTCTTTGCCCCCGATCTGCCGGTCATGCAGTTCCCGGCCTGGGACTGCCAGCCCTATGACCGGGTATCGCCGCATGGCGGCGTCCTGGCGCAGCGCCTGACCACGCTGGCCCGGCTGTCGCGCCTGATCGGCAGCGACAAGCCGCTGATCGTGCTGACCACGGTGAACGCCGTCGTCCAGCGCGTGCCGGCGCGCGAGATCGTGGCGGCGCAGGCGCTGTCGGTCGCGCCCGGCCACGTGGTGCCGATGGACTCGATCGTCGCCTGGCTGGAGCACAATGGCTACAACCGCTCCTCGACCGTGCGCGAGCCCGGCGAATACGCCGTGCGCGGCGGCATTCTCGACCTTTTTCCGGCCGGGCTCGAACAGCCTGTTCGCTTCGACTTCTTCGGCGACTCGCTCGGAATCGATCCGCACCTTCGACGCCGAGACCCAGCGCACGCTGCTCGACATGCGCGCGCTCGACCTGGTGCCGATCTCGGAATTCCAACTGGTCACCGAGACCATCCGCCGCTTCCGCATGGGCTATGTCGCGACCTTTGGCGCGCCGCAGCGCGACGATCTCCTGTACGAAGCGGTCAGCGAAGGCCGCCGGCATCCCGGCATGGAACACTGGCTGCCGCTGTTCCAGGAGCGCATGGACACGCTGTTCGATTACCTCGACGGCGCGCCGGTCGCGATCGAACCGCAGGCCGAGGACGCCGCCCGCGAGCGCTTCAAGCAGATCGCCGATTATTATGAAGCGCGGCGCGAGGCGCTGGAGCATCCCGGCGGCGGCGCGATCTACAAGCCGCTGCCGCCCGACCGGCTTTATCTGACCGAACAAGAGTGGGCGACGCAGCTCGAGCGAGGCCGCGCTGGCGCGGCTGACGCCGTTCGCGGTGCCCGACGATGGCAGCGACGTGTTCGACGCCGGCGCGCGGCTGGGCCGCAGTTTTGCGCCCGAGCGCGCCGATACCGCGATCAACGTGTTCGAATCCGTGGTCGCGCATGTGCTGGCGTTGCAGGCGCAACGCAAGAAGGTGGTGATCGCGCTGTGGAGCGAGGGCTCGCGCGACCGCATGGGCAGCATGCTGCGCGACCACAAGCTGCTCAACCTCACCAGCGTCAACACCTGGCGCACGGTGCAGGCCACCCCGCGCAACGAGGCCATGCTGGCCGTGGTCGGCATGGAGTCCGGTTTCGAGACCGACGACGTCGCCGTCATCAGCGAACAGGACATTCTGGGCGACCGCCTGGTGCGGCCGCGCAAATCGAGCCGCAAGCTCGACAATTTCATTTCGGAGGTCACAAGTCTCGCCGCCGGCGATCTCGTGGTGCATGTCGAGCACGGCATCGGCCGCTTCGTCGGCCTGCAGACGCTGGAAGTCTCCGGCGCGCCGCATGACTGCCTCGAACTGCATTACGCCGCCGAAACAAAACTGTTCCTGCCGGTCGAGAACATCGAACTGCTGTCGCGCTACGGCTCCGACCACGCCAATGTCGAACTGGATCGGCTCGGCGGCGGCGGCTGGCAGGCCCGAAAAGCAAAACTGAAGAACCGCATCCGCGAGATCGCGGGCGAACTGATCAAGATCGCCGCCGAACGGCATCTGCATGAAGCGCCGAAAATGCCGGTGCAGCCGCATGTCTATGACGAGTTCTGCGCGCGCTTCCCCTATGAGGAAACCGAGGACCAGCTTGGCGCCATCACCTCGACGCTGAAAGACCTCGAAAGCGGCCGGCCGATGGACCGGCTGATCTGCGGCGACGTCGGTTTCGGCAAGACCGAGGTGGCGCTGCGCGCGGCGTTTGCCGTGGCGCTCGACGGCAAGCAGGTCGCGGTGGTGGTGCCGACGACACTGCTGGCGCGGCAGCACAGCAAGACCTTTGCCGAACGGTTCAGAGGCTTTCCCGGTCAACGTCGCACAGGCCTCACGGCTGGTTGCGCCGAAGGAACTGACCCAGGTCAAGAAGGGACTGTCGGAGGGCAATGTCGACATCGTCGTCGGCACCCACGCGCTGCTCGGCAAGGCGATCAAGTTCCGCGATCTTGGCCTGTCTGATCGTCGACGAGGAGCAGCACTTCGGTGTCAGCCACAAGGAGCGGCTGAAGCAATTGCGGGCGCAGGTGCATGTGCTGACGCTCTCCGCCACGCCGATCCCGCGCACGCTGCAACTGGCGCTGACCGGCGTGCGCGATCTCTCGATCATCGCCTCGCCCCCGGTCGATCGCCTCGCGGTGCGCACCTTCGTCGCGCCTCATGATCCCCTGATGATCCGCGAGGCGCTGTTGCGCGAGCGTTATCGCGGCGGTCAGGCGTTCTACGTGGTGCCGCGGATCGAGGACCTCGCCGGCGTCAAGGACTTCCTCGACAAGAACGTGCCGGAAATGAAGGTCGCGGTCGCGCATGGCCAGATGCCGCCGACCGTGATCGAGGACATCATGTCGGCGTTCTACGACGGCAAATACGACATCCTGCTCTCGACCACGATCATCGAGTCCGGGCTCGATATCCCCTCCGCCAACACGCTGATCGTGCACCGCGCCGACATGTTCGGCCTGGCCCAGCTCTATCAGCTGCGCGGCCGGGTGGGGCGCTCGAAACTGCGGGCGTATGCGCTGTTCACGCTGCCGGCGCAGCAGAAGATCACCGCGCAGGCGGAGCGGCGGCTAAAAGTGCTGCAATCGCTGGAAACGCTGGGCGCCGGCTTCCAACTCGCGTCCCACGACCTCGACATCCGCGGCGCCGGCAACCTGTTGGGCGAGGAACAGTCCGGCCATATCAAGGAGGTCGGCTTCGAGCTGTATCAATCGATGCTGGAAGAGGCGATCCTCAACCTCAAGGCCGGCGTTGTCGGAGCCCGCCGCCGACCGCTGGTCGCCGCAGATCACGATCGGCATGCCCGTGCTGATCCCGGAAGACTACGTCAACGATCTCGCGGTACGGCTGTCGCTGTACCGGCGGCTTGCCGATCTCGAGACCGACGAGGAGATCGACAATTTCGCCGCCGAAATGCGCGACCGCTTTGGCGTACTGCCCGACGAAGTCCGCTATCTGTTCAAGGTCGCCGCGATCAAGGCCTATTGCCGCCGGGCCAATGTCGAGAAGGTCGATGCCGGGCCGAAGGGCGCGGTGATCACCTTCCGCGAGAACAAGTTCGCGCAGCCGGATCGCCTGGTGTTCTTCATCCGCCAGCACGGCCAGGCCGCCAAGGTGCGGCCGGACATGAAGGTGGTGTTCTTCCAGGAATGGAAGACGCCGGAAGAGCGGTTGATGGGCACGACCGAGATCTTGCGCCAGCTCGCGGGTCTCGCGGAAGCGAAGAAGGCGGCGTAACACTCCGAACGCGCCAGAGGTGCCGAACATGCAGAATTGGGCTGCCAATTATACGTTCACTGCGACGCGGCTGCATCGTCCGGCCTCGATTGGCGAAGTGCAGCGCGTTGTTGCGGCCTCGGCAAAAATCCGTGCGATAGGTGCGCGGCATTCCTTTAACGGGATTGCCGACACGCCGACGGATCAATTGGACCTCACTGGCATCGACCCGGACATCGTGATCGATCGGGAACGGATGACCGTGACGGTCGGGGCCAGTACGTCCTATGGCGAACTGTCGTCGTTTCTGCATCGAGAGGGGTTCGCGCTGCACAATTTGGCGTCCTTGTCGCAGATCACCGTTGCGGGCGCGATCGCGACCGCCACGCACGGGTCTGGCGACGGCAACAAGGCCTTGTCCAGCGCCGTCGTCGGATTGGAGTTGGTGGTAAGCGACGGGAGCGTGCGGCGCTTCGAACGGGGGCAAGAGGATTTTGACGGCATGGTCGTCGGGCTGGGTGCGTTCGGCATCGTGACCCGCGTGACGCTCGCGATCGAGCCGACTTTCGACATCCGGCAGGATGCTTTCGTCGATTTGCCCTGGGACGAGCTGCTCGCCAGATTCGATACGATTTCTTCCGCCGCATACAGCTTCAGCATCTTCACGAAATGGTCGGATCCGACGGCAAATCGCATCTGGCTCAAGACGCGGCTTGGATCGACGCCGGTGGGTGAATCCGACGTTTCAAAGCTTGGGCTGAAACGAGGCCTTCCGTACACTGTTCCTGCGACGGTCGAAAATCCCCTCGCACTATTGAACCCGTTTGATGTTCCGGGCCCGTGGTCCGATCGCCTCACCCATACACGGCACGACGTATCGCCGCTTCCGGCGCATCAAATTCAGAGCGAGTATCTGATCCCACGACCACAGTTTGGGAAGTCGGTCGCTATCATTCGCGCCATGGCAACCCGGATTGACGCGTTGCTGCACGCATCGGAGATTCGCACGATCGCCGCGGACGAACTCTGGCTCAGTCCGTTCTATCGGCAGGATATGGTTGCGATTCATTTCACCTGGAAGAAGGAAATAGATGCCGTCGACGCAATCACAAGGGAATTGGAAGCGGCGCTGATCCCGCTCGGTGCCAAGCCGCATTGGGGCAAGGTGATCCACGCCGATGCTGCTACACTCGCGCCGCTCTATCCACGCATGGCTGATTTTCGTTCCTGCGCGCTTCGCTGTGATCCCGAGGGAAAATTCCGAAACGCTTATTTGGAAAAGCATATATTTGGTTGATACCCCTTCGATGTGGGTGAAAGTCTGGCTACCAATCCAGCCGCAACAGCGACACGCCCTGGCGCGGCAGCGATCCGCGAAGCGAGAGGTTGCCACCGGAAACCTGCACCGGGGTGCCATGGTCGATTTGCGCGAGCTGTCCGGCCGCTTCCAGTTTTGCATAATCCCGCTTCGAGAGTTTTGCCGGCTTGCCCATGCGCTGCCACACAGCGAAGGCGTTGGAATGGTCAGCGTCCATGCGGAAATGCGTGAGCGTCGCCGGTCTGCCGCCCCAGCCACTGAGCGAGATTGTCACGTTGGCATCCGGCCCCGCGGTATCATCGTCGTGATAGTGCCAAACCAGGATACTGACGCCCTTGTCGTCGCGGGTGGCGACGACGTCGACGTCGGGCTGGCCGCGCACGCCGTGGCTCATGATGTCCTCGATGTCGCGCCGAAAATTGCTTTCGGTTTGAAGCCAGTCGCCGCTGAGCTTTCCCAGCATCCGAAAACCGTTGAGCACCGCTTTGTCGATGCCGTTGGTGGCGAGATCGCGAAAGCCATCGAAAAAAGGCTGCCGGTCGAACATGAACGCCCAGGTGACGGCGCCCTCGATTTTGATGTTGGCGCGCCTCGAGAGTTCGTAAGTCCGGATCATGCTCTCGACAACGTAAGTGCCGTACAATGGCCCGTTGCGATAACCGTTCTGCGGATGGACCCGCGCTGAGCAGGCGGCACAGCCCTCGGGGTCCGATTCGCCGATCACCACCGGCAGATGGGTGAGCGTCGGAAACTCGTTGATGATGGCAAGGCTGGTCTGGATATCGTTGAGATGCTTGTGCAGGCCCATCCGCACATGATCCTGGTGGATTACGGGATTGCCCTTGGCATGGAAGGCGAGAAAGTCGATCGGCGAGTTGTTGTCGACGACATGCTGGAGAAAGCCGCGCAGAAAGTTCCGCGCCTTTTCGCTGGCGAAGGCGCCGCAGGTGTGCGGACCGCCGACGCGCGCTTTGGGCAGCGCGCGTTTCACCGCGCGTGCGCTGACATCGTACAACTCGCAAAATTGCGGGATCGTCCCCAGCCAATAGTGACCGTCGGGTTCGTTCCAGACTTCCCAGGGCCAGGTCGAGACCTCCGCTTCGCCGTATCGCTCAGCCAGATGCCGGGCCCAGGCTTCGACCAGATCGCCCCATTTTTTGAGATCGTTCGGCGGCGACGCCCAGCCGGTGGTGATCAACGCGGTCTTGTCTTCCGGCTTCCAGCTGTGCTGATAGGGTCCGTCATAATCGGACAGCGCTTCGGGTGTGAAGCCGATTTGTACCAGCGGAATGGTTCCAGCCTCGACATAGGCGTCGAAGATCTTGTCCATGATCGTCCAGTTGTAGACCGGGTTGCCTGTGGCATCTTCGCTATAGGCATTGGTCGATCCCCACTTCAACGCGGCGGTGCCGTTGCCGCTTGAAAGCAGATTGTGGGTGCGTATCCGCGGCGCTTCCGGACTGAGCTCGGACAGTTCTCTCAGCAGCTTCTTGCCATGGTCCGAATAGGTGTAATTCGGCTCGTCATAGCCGAACCAGTTCCAGAGCGGACGATAGGGTTCGGTCGGGCGGTCGACGCGAATGGCGATGGACACGTCATAGGGGTTTTGCATTCCATTTTTCCTTCTGCGGCGGCATCGTCAGGTCCTCTGCTGAAGACCGGGTCGATGATGGATGGGATAAATCCGATGGCGCCATGGGTGGTCGATGCGGGACGCGAGCCTATGGCAACGCATGGTTTTGTCAATAATCGACAGGTGAGCAATCGCGGCCAGCAATAAAACATGGCAGATTTGCTCGTGTTTTGGAACTTGCCTGCCGAACGGAGGATTGCCACACGGTCAATATTGTCGATAATATTGCGAAGCAGTGACATGGCGGTCAACGCCGGGGGCTGTTCGCTGGAATGCCAGGGAGGAACAGGAATGAAGCTTATTCGCAAGCTCGTTTTGGTGGTCGCGTCTTTGGCGACGCTGGCACTTCCCGCCCGCGCGCAGGACTTCATCGCCGGCATCCCCCGCAACCAAACGCTGATCATTCAGGGCGGGGCCGCGCAGAACGCCGACTGGTTCAATCTATGGGCGGCGGGCGGTGGTTCGGCGACCAACGGATTGCAGCAGCTCACCAGCGACACCCTGTGGTTCATCAATCCCGAGGGCGGCAAGGACGCATGGCAGAACGCGCTCGCCGCGGCGCCGCCGGTCTATAACGACGATGCGACGCAGATGACCGTCAAACTGCGCCAGGGCATCTATTGGAGCGATGGCGTCGAGTTCACCTCAGCCGACGTGGCCTACACCGTGCAGACCCAGATCGATCATCCCGGCATGAACTGGAGCGCGGCGTTCTCGATCAACGTCGCCGGTATCGAGGTGCCGGACCGGGACACCGTGGTTTTCCGTCTCAAGGCGCCGAACTCGCGCTTCCACACCCTGTTCACGGTGCGCTGGAACGCGGCCTGGATCATGCCCAAGCACGTGTTCGAAAAAGCCGGCGACCCGCTCAAATTCGCCAATAATCCGCCGGTCTCGCTCAGCGCCTATGTGCTCAACAGCTACGACAAGCTCGGCAACTGGACCATCTGGAAGCTGCGCGACGACTGGAAGCGAACCTCGATCGGCATGGACTGGGGTGAGCCATCGGTGAAATACGTCGTTTATCGCAATGCCGGCAATCCGGAAGCGCGGGTGATCGAGCAGCGCAACCACAACCTCGACGTCATCAACGACATGGCGCCCGAGGGCATGTTCACGATGATGCGAACCTCCAAGAGCGTCGCGTCCTGGTTCAAGGATTTTCCGTTTGCGCATCCCGACCCGACGTTGCCGGCGGTGCTACTCAACAACAAGGTGGCGCCGTTCGACAACAAGGACGTGCGCTGGGCGCTGGCGTTGATGATCGACATTCGCGCCGTCTCGCTCGGCGCCTATCGCGGCGCCGCCAATCTGTCGGCGCTTGCGGTTCCGCCGACCGGCTCGGCTCCGGAAGACTATTTCGTGCCGATGCAGGATTGGTTGACCAATTTCGAGCTCGATACCGGCAAGCGCAAGATCAAGCCTTATAATCCGAACATCGCCAAAGAGATCGCCGACCTGGTGCGCCCGCAATGGGGCGAAGCCATTCCAAAGGACGAAGCCCAGCTCAAGCGCATGTTCGGCTTCGGGTGGTGGAAACAGGACGTGCAGGCCGCGACTGAGTTGCTGCAGAAGGCTGGCTTCAAGAAACAGGGCAAGGACTGGATGAAGCCGGACGGCACGCCGTTCACGTTCCGCCTGCAGGTCGAAGGTGATGCCATCCCGACGCTGGCGCGCGCCGGCACCGTCATTTCCCAGCAGTGGCAGCAGCAGGGGATCAACGCGAAAGTCGAAGTGGCCGGTCCTACCAATGGCCGGCGCTTGAGCACCGGCGATTTCGACGCGGCGATCTACTGGTCGATCGAGACCTGGGGCGGCCACCCCGATCTGAGTTTCTTTTTGGAGAGCTATCAGTCGCAGTTCATCAAGCCGCTCGGCGAGGTTCAGGCGCCGCGCAATCTGCAGCGCTGGCAGGATCCCGAACTCGACAAGATCGTCGAGGAAAACCGCAAGGTGCCGTTCAACTCTCCAGACGTGCCCAAGGTCGGCCAACGGTTCCTGAAACTCGCGGTAGAACAAATGCCGATGATTCCGCTGTTGGCCTACAACAAGTTTGCGCCGTTCGACACCACCTACTGGACCGGCTATCCCACCGTGGAGAATCCCTACGCTGCATCGGGCCCGAACTGGTCCAACCTGCGCTACATGATCGTTCGCATAAAACCCAATCCCGACGCTCCCAAGAACTAGCGCGAGAACTGGTTCCGGGACGGCTCCGGCTGTGGCGGCGCTACGCTGCCACAGCCGGACTTCCATTAGCGCGAAGGCGACCCATGAACGCATTTCTGAAATACGCGGCAAGGCGCTTTGCCCAGTTCGTCTTCGTCATCTTCACCGGCATCACCCTTGCCTTCATCATCGCGCATCTTTCGCCGGTCGATCCGGTTGAACAGAGCCTGTCGCTGATGACCGGATTTAGCGGCTCCGATCCGCGTGCCATCGAAATCCTGCGGCAATCCCTGAGCGAGCTCTACGGCGTCAAGGGCAGTGTGATCGATCACTACCTGATCTTCTGGCGCCGGGTGCTGACCGGGGACTTCGGCCCGTCGCTCTCGGCGTTTCCGACCCCGGTGATGACCATTATTCAGCGCGCGATGCCGTGGACGTTTGGCCTGCTGATGCTGTCGACCATCTTTGCCTGGATCGTCGGCAATACGCTGGGTGCGCTGGCCGGCTATTTCCGTAACAACCGGTTCCTGAAAGTGATCGGCATGGGCGTGATGGCGATGCAGCCGCTGCCGACCTACATCGTCGGCCTGGCGCTGGTGATTTTCCTCGGATATCTGTGGCCGATTCTCCCGATCAGCGGCGGCGCCCAGGTCAATCTGCCGCCGGCGCTGGGCTGGACCTACATTCGCAGCGTGCTGGTGCACGGCACTTTGCCGGCGTTGACGCTGGTGCTGGTCGGGCTCGGCGGCTGGTTCATCTCGATGCGCTCGCTGGTTTCCAACATCGTCACCGACGACCACGTGGTCTATGCGGAATTGGCCGGCGTGCGCTCGCGAACCATCTTCAGCCAATACGTCGCCCGCAACGCCATGCTGCCGCAGGTCACTGGCCTCGCGCTCAACCTTGGCCACGTCTTCAGCGGCGCCGTCATCGTGGAATTCATCTTCGGCTATCCCGGCATGGGCCAATTGCTGATCGCCGGAATCTATGCCGGCGATTACAGCCTGGTGCTCGGCGTCACCACCATCGCGATCATCTCGGTTGCGACCGCGATGTTCCTGATCGACATCCTCTATCCGTTGATCGATCCCCGCGTGAAACTGGGATAGCGGCATGCTGAATATCCTTCGCGATCTGCTGCGCTATAATCGGGAATTTCTTGCCGGCGCGATCCTGCTCGGCATCATCCTGGTGATGGTCGCGCTGTCGTTCGTTTCGCCCTACGACGAGGGGATCATGTTCGCGGCGCCACCTGACATGCCGCCCTCGCTGGAGCATTGGTTTGGCACCACCTCGCGCGGCCAGGATGTGTTCTGGGAGATGACCGGCGCGCTGCGCAACACGCTGGCGTTCGGCGTGCTGGTCGCCGTCATCAGCCGCATGATTGCGCTGGTGGTCGGACTGGTGTCCGGCTATCTCGGCGGCAAGGCCGACCAGGCCATCATGGCGTTGAACGATACCATCGGCGCGCTGCCGCACATTCCGATCCTGCTGCTGGTCTATTTCGTGCTGCGCAACCAGATGTCATGGGTGATCCTGGCCGTGGTCGCCTCGCTGCTCGGCTGGAGCTATAATTCGCGGCTGATCCGCTCGGTTGCGCTCAGCCTGCGCCATCGGGAGTTCACGAGGCATGCGGTGTTTTCGGGAATGCGCACCTCGCAAATCCTGATCCGCGAACATCTTCCTTACGTGGTTCCGATTATTTTCTTCACCGCCATGAACAATTTGATCTGGGCGATCGGGCTGGAAGTGACGCTGTCGATCCTCGGATTCAGCGATATCAACCGGCCCTCGGTCGGCGGCATGATCTACTGGGCCAACGCCCACTCCGCCATGGTATCCGGTATCTGGTGGTGGATCGCGTTTCCGATGATCTTTGTGGTAATCGCTGTTCCTCGGCCTGTTCATGCTGGCGATGTCGATCAACGAATATATCGACCCGCGCAGCCGGCTTGCACGGATGGGAGCCTGACAATGCAGCAGGCGCCGGCAGGGCAGGTCGCGGCGGTGACGGAACCCGGAGCGGCAGAGAACACGCTGACCATCGACCGGCTCAAGGCCTATTACATCAACGAGCATTACGGCGTGAAGCGCGAGATCCGCGCCGTGGACGACATCAGCCTGGTGGTGCGACGGAACGAAATCTACGGCCTCGCCGGTGAATCCTCCAGCGGCAAGACCTCGCTGATCAAGACGCTGGCTGGCGCCATTCGTCCGCCGATGCGCGTGATCGACGGCTCGGTCACCTTCAATTTCGGCCGCGAAAGCATCGACGTCTACCGCCAGCCGGACAAGATGCGCGCGGCCCGCTGGCGGCATCTGTCCTACATCATGCAGGGCTCGATGAACGTCCTGAACCCGGTGCGGCGCGTCAAACATTCGTTCCGGGATTTTGCCCTGCGCCATATGGACAGGCATGATTTCCAGCAGCGTCTCGAAGCGCATCTGAAGCGGCTGCAGCTCGATCCCGGCGTGCTGGAAGCGTTTCCGCACCAGTTGTCCGGCGGTATGCGCCAGCGGCTGACGATTGCGTTGGCGACGATCTGCGAGCCGGAGTTCATCGTCGCGGACGAGCCGACCACCGCGCTCGACGTGCTGGTGCAGCAGGATGTGCTGGCGCTGATCAAGGAGGTGCAGCAGCGGCTGCAGTCGTCGGTGGTGTTTGTCACCCATGACATGTCGGTCCATGCCGCGATCACCGACCGGCTCGGCATCATGTATGCCGGGCGGCTGGTCGAGGACGGCCCGACCGGGGAGATCTTCGCCAACCCGCAGCATCCCTACACCGCGCATCTGATCGGCAGTCTGCCCCGGATCGGCGATTTGCGGATCCGCAAGAGTCTGCCCGGCCGGCCGCCGGCACTGTTCGATCCGCCGGGCGGTTGCCGATTCCATCCGAGATGCCCACTGGCTATCGAGCGTTGCAGCCGCGAGTCGCCGGAAATGCTGCCGAGCAAGACCAATGGTCGCGTCGCCTGCCACCGGGCGGGCGAGGTGGAGGTCGCATGAGCGCCAACGTTCTCGAACTCGACCACGTCAGCAAGTTCTTCCCGGTCGGCGGGTTGTTCTCGCGCCGCAAGCTGCAGGCGGTCAACGACGTCAGTTTTACGCTGTCGGCGGAGCGGCCGGAGATTTTTGCGGTGGTCGGCGAATCCGGCAGCGGCAAATCCACCATCGCCAACATGATCCTCGGCACCGAGCTGCCGAGCAGCGGCCATTTGCGCTTTGGCGGCGTCGACATCGCCACGCTTGCCGGCCGCAAGGCCCGCGAGGCGTTCATGGGCCAGGTTCAGCCGGTGTTCCAGAATCCGTTCGAGGCCTTCAACCCGCTGAGCCGGATCGACCAATATCTGTTCGCTACCGCCCATCGCTTCGCCGGCGCCGATACGCCGCAACGAAAACACGCGATCGCCGACGAGGTCTTGCAGCGCGTCGGGCTTTCCATGGCCGAGATAGCAGGGCGGTTCCCGCATGAATTGTCCGGCGGACAATTGCAGCGCATCGCGGTGGCGCGGGCGCTGATCTCGAAGCCGAAACTCATCGTTGCGGACGAGCCGGTGTCGATGATCGATGCCTCGCTGCGGATGTCGATCGTCAATCTGTTTCGGGCGCTACGCGACGATCTGAAAGTGTCGATCATTTATATCACCCACGATCTGGCGACCGCCTATTACATTTCGGACCGGGTCATCATCATGCGCAGGGGCGTCGTCATCGAACAGGGAGAGGCGCGAGCGGTGCTCGACAATCCCACACACCCTTACTCGATTGCGCTGAAAAATGCGGTGCTGCCGCCCGACCCGATCCGCGCCGCGGCCATCATCCGGGCCCGGGGCACGAGAATACATGGCGCAGGCGAGAGCTTTTGACTGGAGAACAGATCCGAGTGAGAAACGCAAACAGCCGCCGGCGTTGCCGCCGACGGCCGTTCTCACGTGGCGATGTACGCGCGCTTACTTCGGATACTTGAACTCGGGCGCGGCCTTCAGCGCTTCCTTGGTGGTGTTCATCGACGCCAGCCATTTGTCGTTCTTGGCGTCGTGGCGAACGCTGACCGAGGACGGCGACACCGCGACATAGTGCTCGCCCATGCCGAGGAAGCCGCCGACCGAGAGGATCAGCGCGTCGATCTGGTTGTTCTTGATGGCGATGTCGGTGATCTCGCCGACGCTCTCATCCTTCTGATTGTAGACGTTCAGGCCCTTCAGCTTCGACGAGAACATCTCGTCCTTCGATACCGTCGAGAACTTGGCTTCCGCAGGCGCCGTGCCGACGGTCTTGGCGTCTTCGGCGAATACCGGGCTCGCCAGCAGGGCCAGCGACGCCGTGATCAATGCAATTTTCTTCATGTCGTCCTCCAGTAGAGATTGTGGATCGACAATTCAGGACGTCAAAAGATGTTCCCGCAGGATACGGCGGAACAATTACGACGCGGCGCGGCGCGCCTCTTCGCTCAGCCGGGCCAGCAGCGACTTCGCGGAATCCTTCGGCTCCAGCGCATCTACGGTCACGACCGGTTCGGCGCGGGCGTCGCGTTTGCCGTGGCTGGTGTGACGCATCACGCTCGACAATCGCCGCGCGATCGTATGCGCGGTCTTCAGATCGGTCTCGGCAAAGGCAATGACGACCGAGCCGTCGTCGAAAACGGCGCCGAAATCCATCTGCCGCATCAGGCGGCTGATGATGCGTGCGCCGTCAAACTGGGCCCGGGGGTGGGCGGGATCGAACGCAAAGCGCGCCACCGAGAGGCCGCCGCCGCGTTGCTGGGTCTGATACACGGCGCTGGCGAAATCCCGCTCAAAGGCGTTCGCCGTGAGCAGGCCGGTGCGGGCGTCGATCAGGCCCTCGGCGTCGATCGATTTCAGCGTGCGGCTCAGATGCGCCTCGAAGGCGTGCTGGCGGATCAGCGGCAGCGCGGTCGCCACGACCTGCGCGGGTTCGCCGGTGAGTATTTCGAGATTTGGCAGTTCATAGGAGGGCGCCAGATCGGGAGACGTCACCACGACCGGCAGATGCCGGAAGCGGGCGTCCTCCGTCAGCACGGTGAGAAAGGCGTCGACCACGCGCGGAGAAAAACCTTCAGCCAGCACGATGCCGTCGATGTCGCGGGTGTTGAGATGACGGGCCGCGGCTTCGATTGAGAGTGCGCCGACCATGCCGGCTTGCTCGCCGAGCGACACCGACAGCGTGGGATAGGCGCCGCCGCGACCGACCAGCAGGACGGTGGCGTCGCGCGCGGTATCGATATCCGACAGCGACATCCGTGTCGCCGGCACCAGCCGCCGCATCACCGTTGCATGCAACGAGCGGATCCGTAGCGCGGCGCGCAGCCGCGCCAGCAGCCGATCGGAATTGCTTTGGACTTGAAAGAACGGAATGGCGTTGTCGGGAAGCACCATATCGGGATCGACGGCGATCAGCGGCAGATAAGGCTGGCAAGCCGCGATCCGCGCGGCCAGCGGCGCAAGTCGGGCTTCGTCGATGTCGGCGGCGGCAGCCAGCACGGCGGCCGGCTGCACCTGCTCGACGGCGCGCGCAGCGTCCGCCCATTCGGCTTCGACAACCGGGAACAGCCTGACGACGTCGAGCGCCGACGCAAAGGAGGGCTGCGTTGCGGTCGATACAACGAGGATCGGACCTTGCTGCGACATCTGGTAACTCGGATCGCGCGCGTCTCGCGGGCCGCGCGATCCTAATTGACCGGGCTTAATGCGGCGTCAACGAAGCGCCGCCTCACGGCGTTCAATTGGCGTTGGAGCGGTCGCGAAACGCTTCGACCATCAATGGGTTAAGGCCGAGTTCTGTCAGCGCTTCACGGGCGCGGGCATTGTCCTGGGAGCGGCCGGCGAGCCGGTGGCCGCTGAGGCGATCCGGCAATGCCGTCAACAGCGCGCCTTGTCCCAATCGCCGCGCCCATTCCTGCAGGTCCTGCGCCAGGAACCGATAGCCGCCGACGGCCATGACGCCGGAGGGTGGCGCGGTGATGTTGATCGCACCGGTCGACCGGTCGAGCCGCGCGGCGTAATCGGTATCGGCGTAGTCGCGCGGCGGGGCCGCGATCAGGGAGTCGCTCGGGGGCGCTGGCGGCGCGTAGGCGACGACCGGGATCATCGGTCCGCGCAGTCCGAGCGTGCCCCGCGGCGTCAGCAGGATGTCGCCGGCGATCGACGACCCCGGCAATTCGCGCGGCGCGCCGTGGGGGCCGGGCTTGATCAGGGCCGGCGAGCCGTCTTCGGCGATGCGGCGGGCGCCAAACAATCCGGCCTCGCCGAACAGATAGACATCGGTCAGCGTCGCCTGTTGCGCTGCCCAGGACGCACTCGATGCCACCTGTTCCGGCGCACGCCACAGGCCAATGACATGGCGCAAGCTCGGCAGGCGCGCGGCGAGGTCGAGTTCGTCGAGCCGCAACGCCAGTTGCGCCGGCGCAATCAGCGTTTCGCACGCGTGCGCGTTGATCTCCTGCTCCAGCACCTCCTCGTCGAAGGGATGGTGCAGCACCAGGGTTCCGCCCGACAGCAGCCAGACCACCAGCGAGCAGGCGAGGCCGGCAAACGACATCGGCGAAAATGCCGACAGCATGGTTGAGTTCTGCGGCACGTCGCTTTCGAGCGAGACGGCGAGACCGCCGGCGATCAGGCCGAGATGGGCGCGCGGCACGGGGCGAAAACCGTCCGAGGTCAGGTCGAACGAGATCAGCGCCGCCTTGCGGCCATCCTGGATCACGGCGCGCGTGGTGGTGGATTCCCTCAAGATCGCATTGTCGAGCGAGGCCATGCCTTCCGGCAAATCGGTGCCGAAGCCGCAGACATGGCGGATCGAAAACGCTTCGGCCGCGGCGTTCATGGCCAAGTCGGCATAGACGATGCCGTCGATCCTGCTCGAGGTCACGATCGCGCGCGCCGCGGTGCGGTTGAGCGCCATGGTCAGTTCCGCCTGCCGCCACAATAGCGGCAGAACGGCAACCACCAGTCCGGCGCGATAGGCAGCCAGCACCGTGAGCGCGAATTCGATGGTGTTCGGCAGTTGCACCGCGATGACGGAATTTGCCGGCAGTCCGGACTCGATGAAATGCGCCGCCAGCGCGGAGATGGCGCGATCGGCCTGCGCATAGGTCAGACGTTTCGGTGCCGTGCCAGTGACGCGTTGCTTGTTGACGGGATCGACCAGCGCCGTCGCATCCGGGCTGCCGCGCCAGAATCCGTCTGAACAACGTATCGAGCGTTGGCGAAGCGATGGGCTGGTTCACGGCGTCACTTTGATCGGGTCACTTGATGCGTTCACCTGGTTGCACCGGTTTGCGCGTTCGGCTTCTGCCACCAGGTTTCCGGCAGATAGCCCGTCAACGCGGTCGTTGCAGGCCTTTCTATCCGATTCCATCGCGCGATCCATTGCTGTTGCACGCTAAACAAGGGGATAGCGTAGAAACCGGACATCAGGATCCGGTCGAGCGCCCGCACCGCGGACACGAAAGCCGGCCGCTCGCGCGCCTCCAGAAGCGTGGCGATCAGGGCGTCGATCGCAAGGTTTTTCGCGCCCATGTAGTTGCGCGTGCCGGTGATGTCGGCGGCCTGGCTGCCAAAGTAGAACGCCTGCTCGTTGCCGGGCGACAGCGACTGATCCCAGCGGATCTGGACCATGTCGAATTCGTAACCGAGCCGGCGCTGATCGAACTGGACCGGATCGACGGCGCGGACGGTGACCTCGATGCCGGCGCGCTTGAGGTCGCGGCTATAGGCCAGCGCGATCCGTTCCTGGTCGCGGGTGGTGACCAGAATCTCGAAGGCGAGGGGCGTTTTGGTGGCGCGTTGCCGCAACACGGTCCCGTCGAGTTCGTAGCCGGCGTCCGACAGAAGGCGGAGCGCGCTGCGCAACGTGGTGCGATCGCGGCCCGAGCCATCGGTGACGGGCAGGCGGTAGCTGCCGTCGAGAATATCGGGCGGGATCTGCGCGGCGAACGGCTTCAGCAGATCGCGCTCGCGTTCGTCGGCGGGGCGGCCGTAGGCGGAGAGTTCTGAGCCGGCGAAGAAACCTCCCGACCGCCCATAGAGCCCGAAGAAATAATTGCGGTTGATCCATTCGAAATCGAACAGCAGCGTCAGCGCCTGCCGGACACGGATGTCGGAAAACAGCGGACGGCGGGTGTTGAACACCAAAAACTGCGACGGCTGCGGCATCTTGATCTCGGCGGTCTCGCGGATCACCTCGCCTTTGCGCGCCGCTTCGAAATCGTAGCCGTCATGCCAACGCAGCGGCTCGGGCTCGACGCGGAAATCATAGAGCCCGCGCTTGAAGGCCTCGAACTCACCATTGGCTTCGCGAAAATAGTCGAGCCTGATCTCGTCAAAATTCCACAAGCCCCGGTTGACCGGCAAATCGCGTCCCCAGTAGTCGGGATTGCGCGCGAACGTCACGCTGGCGCCGGGCCTGACGGCAGTGACGCGGTAGGGGCCGGTGCCCGTCGGCGCCGTCATCGAGGTTTCCTCGAAGGTTGAGGGATCGGTGGCATGCCGGGCCAGTATCGGCATCAGGCCGAGGATCAGCGGCAGTTCGCGGTCGGGCGCGCCGCCGAAGTCGAACCGCACGGTGAGCGGGTCGGGCGCCTCGGCTTTTGCCACTTTGGAATAATATTGGCGGTGGTTGGGACGGCCGTGATCGCGCAACAGTTCCCATGAGAACAGCACGTCGTCGGCGCGCAAGGGCCTTCCGTCGGAAAAGCGTGCGCGGGGATCGAGATGGAAGGTGACGTAGCTCCTGGCGTCGTCGGTTTCCACGGTTTTCGCCAGCAGGCCGTACAGCGTGAACGGCTCGTTGTTGCCCCTCACCATCAGGCTCTCGAGCACCAGGCCGCGTTCGAACGGCAGGCCCCGGATCTGTTGCACGGCGACACCCCGGACGATCAGCGGGTTGAGGCTGTCGAACGTCCCGAGCATGCTCTCCACCAACCGGCCGCCCTTCGGGGCGTCGGGATTGGCGTAGGGCATATGGGTGAAATCGGCCGGCATCGCCGGCGCGCCATGCATGGCGATCGCGTAACTCTCGGCGGCTGACGTCTCGCCGGCGATCGAACACGGCAGCAGACCAAAGGCGAGCGCGACCGTGAGCAGGATACGAGGGCGGATACCTCTAAAGACTGCCATCGGCACGCACGGATTTGATTCGGAATGGCACACCGCCAAGCTTTACCATAGGCGTTGCCATCCGGCCGTGACCTCTACCAAAGATGCTTGTCGGCATTGATCTTTTCGCCCGCCGCTGTATTGAAGGCGTGCAATTGACCAGGCTGGCTGCGCCTGTCACGTATCCGCCTCAATTGACTTGGAGACAGCCGCCCAAACGGCTAGGTGTCGGCGCCTGCAGCGGTTTCGGGCGCTCCCGTTCAGAAAGGGTTTTCCGCAATGAATTTCCGTATCTTGGCCGCGTCAGTCCGGCCGCGTGGGCGGGTTTCCGCTCTGTTGGCGGCAACGGCATTGTCCGCAGCGATCCTCGTTTCGGGCGCGCAGGCTCAAACTCCGACTCCGGCGCCCGGCGCGCCTGCGGCCGCGCCGAAGGCTGCCCCCAAGGCTGACCCCGAAGGCCACCCCAAAGGCCCCTCCGGCGGCGCCCGGACCGACAGCCCAGCCGGCCCAGCCACCGGCGGCCGGCGCCCCCGCCGCGGGCTCTCAGCCCGCCGACCAGCAGGTTCAGCTGATCTACGCGCCCTGGACCAAATTCTGCCTCAAGGGCCAGGATGCCGGCGCCAAGCAGGTTTGCTTCACCGGCAAGGACGGCCGGATCGAGTTCGGCCAGCCGGTCATCGCGGCCGTGATCATCGAGCCCGAAGGCGAGCCGAAGAAGATCCTGCGCGTGACGCTGCCGCTCGGCATGCAGCTCGTGCACGGCACCCGCGTCATCGTCGATTCCAACCCGCCGGCGCAGAGCCCCTACGTGATCTGCTTCGCCAATGGCTGCATGTCGGACTACGAGATGACCCCGGAATTGCTGGCCAGCATGAAGAAGGGCCAGAACCTCGTGGTGCAAGCCATCAATTCAAACGGCGCGCCGCTGACGCTGCCGCTGCCGCTGGCGGAATTCGCCAAGGCCTATGACGGTCCGCCGACCGATCCGAAGGTATTCGAGGAAACCCAGAAGAAGCTGCAGGAAGAGCTGCAGAAGCGGGCCGAAGAAGCGCGCAAGAAGCTCGAGGCGACCCAGCCCGCCGCAGGAGCCGCTCCGGCTGCCAATCCGGCGTCGAAGTAACGGCCATCAGATCGACCAACAAAAAGGCGCCCGGACCGGGCGCCTTTTTCGTTTAATTCGTCATTGCGAGCCAACGGGTCGCGCGAATGCGCGCCCGATGACAGGCTCCGCGAAGCAATCCATCCCTTCCGCAAACCGCCGATTGTCTCGTCGCTTTGCTCCTCGCAATGCCGGCGGATCAGTTCAGCGAAGGATTGCGCGGGCGATAGCTGCCGGACTTGTCCTTCACGAAAATCTCGGCGACCTGCGAATGCCGGATCGGCTCGCCGGAATCGTCGGGCAGCAGGTTCTGCTCGGAGACGTAGGCGACATATTCGGATTCTGAATTCTCGGCCAGCAGGTGATAGAACGGCTGGTCCTTGTGAGGCCGGACCTCCTCGGGGATCGACAGCCACCACTCCTCGGTATTGTTGAATTCCGGATCGATGTCGAAAATCACGCCCCGGAACGAAAACACCCGGTGGCGGACGATCTGACCGATCTGAAACTTGGCGGTGCGCGCTTTGATCATGTCCCGTCGAATAGACCAACATTGTGGCCGATGCTAGGGGCAAAAGGTTGAATTCATTCTCAGGTGTGGCTGGCGGATCCGGCGCCATCACCCCGGAAACACTGACGAAAAGACGTTTCCCGCATGACCGATATCCTTAACCTCGCAATTCCCTATTTCGGCCTCATCTTCATCGGGTTTGCCTGCGGCAAGACCAGGGGGCTGCCGGAAGCCGGCCTCGCCTGGATGAACTTCTTCCTGCTCTATGTTTCGCTGCCGGCGCTGCTGTTCGGCATCATGTCCAAGACGCCGTTCTCCGAACTCAACAACCCGCCATTCCTGATCGCGACCACGCTCGGAACCATCTCGGTTTTCGTGCTCGCGATGGTGAGCGGCCGGGTGATCGGCGATCTTTCGCTGCGCAAGGCCACCATCGCGGGCCTCGCCGGCGCCTACGGCAATATCGGCTATATGGGCCCGGGACTGGCGCTGGCCGTGCTCGGGGCGAAGGCGGCGGCGCCGACCGCGCTGATTTTCTGCTGCGACAGTATTTTCCTGTTTTCGATCGTGCCGTTGCTGATCGCGCTGACCGATCGCGAGCATGGCTCGCTGCTGCGTACGCTCGGCATTGCAGCGCGGCAGATCGTGCTGAACCCGCTGATCATGTCGGCCTGCGCCGGCGCGCTGGCCGCCGCGCTGCATATCCGCATGCCGGTCGCGATCGACAATACGTTGTTGTTTTTGCAAAACGCCGCGGCGCCGACGGCGCTGTTCGTGCTGGGCGTCACGGTCGCGTTGCGCCCGTTCGACCGCGTCCCCTGGGAGGTGCCCGGCGTGATAGCGGTCAAGCTCCTGATCCATCCGCTGATCGTGTTCGCCTTGATGCTGCTGTTCGGGCCGTTCGCGCAGCCATGGGCGGCTACCGCGGTCCTGATGGCGTCGCTGCCGCCCGCGCTCAACGTGTTCGTCATTGCGCGCCAAAACAACACCTGGATCGAGCCGGCCTCGGTCGCCGTCCTGATCGGAACGTTCGCCTCCGTCGTCACGCTGACCGGCGTGATGTGGTTCATCCAGAGCGGGAAGCTGGTGTTTCCGTGAAGATAACCAGCAGAGAGCGTAGACCCCACTCGAGCCGGATGTCGGACCGGCGGTGTCAGGCGGTTGCACGTGAGCTCTCTCCAATCCAGTGCAATATGTGACGGTAAACCTCATTCCGGCTTGATATTGGCCAACCGGATCACCTTGCGCCATTTCTCGGTTTCCTCGGCAATGAGCTTGCCGAAATCGGCGGGCGAGCCGCCAAGCGCGTTGCCATCCAGGAGGTGGGCAAGCCGCGCGTTGAACTCGGAATCCGCGAGGGCCGCCTTAATCTCCTTGCTGAGCTTGTCGATGATGTTGGTGGAGGTATTCCTGGGCGCTCCGAGACCAAAGACCGAGCTTGCCTCATAGCCCGGGACGAATTCGCCTATGGTCGGGATGTCCGGCAGCGCCTCCGAACGCGCTGCTGTGGTGATTGCGAGCGCGCGCAGCTTGCCGGTCGTAACGTAACCAATCGATGGAGCAACGTTTGTGAAGATGAGTTGCACCTGGCCGCCGAGCAGGTCGGTGAGCGCGGGCGCCACGCCGCGATAGGGCACATGCACAATGTCGACGCCAGCCTCTTGCTTGAAGAGTTCGGCGGTGATGTGGGTGATTCCGCCGACGCCGCCCGAACCGTAGGAGAGCTTGCCCGGGTTCGCTTGGGCATAGGCGATGAACTCGGAAAGCGTCCTGGCCGGAACGGAGGGATGGACCAACATGACAAGGGCACCGCGGACCAAGCCCGCGATCGGTACGATGTCGCGAACGAAATTGAAATTGAGGTTGTCGTAAAGCGTCGCATTGATCGCGTTCGGCGTACCGACCAAGAGCAACGTGTAACCGTCCGGAGCTGCATGAACGACCGCCTCGGTTGCGATATTGCTGCCGGCGCCTGGTCGGTTCTCGATGACGAATGGCTGGCCGAGCCGCTCTGACAACCACTGGCCGATCAGACGCGCGAGGATGTCATTGGGCCCGCCTGCGGCAAAGCCGACGATGATGCGCACCGGCCGCGACGGATAGCTTTGCGCCGACGCGAAGCCCGACGAGGCAGGAAGCACTGCAGCACCAGCAGCAAGGTGAAGAAGCCCGCGACGGCTAAATTCCACGACTTTCTCCTCTGATCAGAGCTCCACGACGCGCGGCCGGTTTGCCGGCTATTCCGCCAGCCTCAGCATGAGACAATACTTGATGCTACCATAAGCGCATAAGGCTATTGTCTGATGACATCATCTCAAACTGGAAATGGGTGCTGTCATGCAGTTGAGCGATCGCATCGGAAGTAGGATGAAGGTTCAGGACCTGCACGTGCTCATGACCGTGGTGCAGGCGGGCAGCATGGGGAAGGCGGCGCGAATCCTCAATACCACCCAGCCGAACATTTCGAGGTCAATCGGTGAACTGGAGCAAGCGCTCGGCGTTCGCTTGCTCGACCGCCATCGCCAAGGCATCGAGCCGACCGAGTATGGCCGCGCCTTGCTGGATTGCGGTGCTGCCGTATTCGATGACTTGCGCCAAGGCGTGAAGAACATCGCGTTTCTCGCGGACCCTGCGGCGGGGGAATTGCGGATTGGAACTACCACCTTTCTGGCCGCGAGCTTCGTTTCCGCGCTCGTTGACCGGCTCTCCCGGAACTATCCGCGCATCGTATTTCGTCTCGTGACCGGATACACGGAGATGCTGCACCGGGAGCTCGCCGAGCGCAATGTCGATCTATTGATCATACGGGGCTCCGGCCCGATCGCAGACCCGCGATACGACTTCGAATTTCTCTTTGGTTTGTCTTAACGCGAACCGGTACCCAACTTCGTTTGAAAACGCTTTAGCTGCGCTTCCAGGACGGCGCGAGGCCCTCGCGCATGGCGAGCCGCCGCAGCGGGCCAAACGCACCGATCAGATGCAGGCCGGCTGCGCGCAGCGACTGCACGGGGAGAAAATCACTCAGCAGCGAGCGATTGGCGATATCGATCGCAATCATCCGGCTCGCGACATCGGATCGCCGGGCGGCCTGATAGCGCGCCAGCACCTGCGGCGAACCCGGGTCTTCGCCTGTTGACATCGCCTTTCCCGCGATATCGGCGATATCGGCGGCGTCGCGCAATCCCATGTTGAGGCCCTGCGCGCCGATCGGCGGCAGCACATGGGCGGATTCGCCGACCAGTGCCACCCGATGGCTGGCGAATTCCCGGGGGCTTTCGATCGTCAGCGGAAACAGATTGCGCCCGGGTTCGACACGGATGCGGCCGAGAATGGAATGCGACTGCTTTTCGGCGGCGTCAGACAAGTCGGCATCATCCAGCGCCATCAGCCGCTGGGCTTCCTTTGCGTCGGATACCCACACCACGCTGCAGCGATTGCCGGGCAGGGGAACGAACACGCACGGCCCCTGCGGCGTGTGGAACTCGGTCGAGATGTTCTTGTGGGAGCGCGAATGGCCGATGTTGAAGGTCAACGCCGACTGATGCAGGTCGCGGCGCCTGACGTCGATGCCGGCGGCCTCGCGGGACAATGATTGCCGTCCATCCGCGCCGACCACCAGGCGAGCGGTCAGCGATTGACCGCCGCGTGTCTGGATCGAAACCAGCGCGTCCTGCGGATCGATCGTGGCGGCCTCGTCGTCATACCGCGTCAGTCCGGAAAGCTCGGCCGCACGGGCCTCGAGCGCCGTCATCAGCGTCCGGTTGTCGATGTTGAAGCCGAACTGGTCGAGGTCGATTTCCTGCGACGAAAACCGCACCTCCGGCGCACGGATCAGCCGGCCGGTGTCGTCGACAAGGCGCATGGTCTGCAATGCCGCGGCCTGATCGCGGCAGCGACGCCAGACGTCCAGCCGTTCGAGCAGATCGGTGGAGGCGCCGAGCAAGGCCGTGGTGCGATTGTCGGCATAGGGCGCGCGGCGGGCCAGCAGCGCGGTTCGCGCGCCGGTCTCGGCCAGCGCGATCGCGGCCGTCAAACCCGCCGGTCCGCCGCCAATAACAATAACGTCATAAAGGGGCGATGCCTCGTTCATAGCGGAACAATTGACATTCCCGGCGGCATTTTCAAGTCATTGACCTTCTTAAATGTTTCCTCTGGTTTACGCGGCGGAACGCCGCAAGCGCGGATATGCAAATCAGCGCGATTCCTGATAGCACTGCCGGAGCAATGGACCAGACAACCGAGCCAGTTTCATCCCCGGCATCGAGCCCGAATGCGGCTCGCCGCATTCGGCGTGCATGTTTTCACGGCTCTCGGCGCCGGCATCGCGCTGATCGCGATGCTGGAGGCGGTGCGCGAGCACTGGGCCAACATGTTCGCCTGGTTGGGGGTGGCGCTGATCATCGATGCGATCGACGGCCCGATCGCGCGCAAGCTCGACGTGGTGCGGCTGCAGCCGAACTGGTCGGGGGAAGTGCTCGACCTCGTGGTCGATTTCGTCACCTACGTCTTCGTTCCGGCCTATGCGATCACGGCGAGCGGCATGCTGCTGCCGCTGGCGGCGCCAATTCTCGGTATCGGGATCGTGACCTCGAGCGCGCTGTATTTTGCCGACCGGCGCATGAAGGCCGCCGACAATCATTTCCGCGGCTTTCCGGCGCTGTGGAACGTGGCGGCGTTTTATCTGTTCCTGCTGCATCTGCCGCCGGCGCTTTCCACCCTTGGCGTCGCGGTCCTGATCGCGCTGACCTTCGCGCCGTTCCACGTGCTGCATCCGATCCGCGTGGTGCGGCTGCGCTGGCTGACGCTGTGGCTGCTGGGCGCGTGGGCGGTGCTTGCGATCTACACGCTTGCCTGCGATTTCGCCGTGGGCGCTCCAATCATCGCCGGGCTTTGCGCGATCGCCGCCTATGTCGTCGGCAGCGACGCCGTGATCCGGCAAATAAAGTCGTTCAAGGCATGATGGAATTATTGACCAGC
This sequence comes from uncultured Alphaproteobacteria bacterium, assembly GCA_963742665.1. Classification (GTDB taxonomy): domain Bacteria; phylum Pseudomonadota; class Alphaproteobacteria; order Rhizobiales; family Xanthobacteraceae; genus Bradyrhizobium. The sequence goes on along the minus strand of CAVUNH010000014.1, from coordinate 140,697 downwards.
GCGGAAGCATGGGCGGCGCTGTTGACGTTGACGGCGCTGGAAATCGTGCTCGGCATCGACAACGTCATCTTCCTGTCGGTGATCGTGTCGCGGATTCCGCCCGACGCAGGCCAAGCGCGCGCGGCAGATCGGATTGCTGCTGGCGCTGGTGTTCCGCATCGTGCTGCTCAGCCTGCTGGTGTGGCTGATCGGCCTGACGGAGCCCGTGCTGACCGTGCAGAGCGTGGCGCTGTCCTGGCGCGACATCATCCTGATCGGCGGCGGAATGTTCCTGATCGCGAAGGCGACGCATGAAATTCATGCCGAAGTCGAGGCGCGCGACGCCGAGTCGGATGCCAAACCCAAGGCGGGCGCGTTCTTCATGGTGATCCTCCAGATCATCGTCATCGACATGGTGTTCTCGCTGGATTCGATCATCACCGCGATCGGCATGGCGCAGGATATCGAGATCATGGTCGCGGCCGTCGTGATCGCCTGCTTCATCATGTACGTCTCGTCGGGCCCGGTGGCGCGGTTCGTGGCCGATCATCCGACCACCAAGATGCTGGCGCTGGCGTTCCTGGTGCTGATCGGCGTGGCGCTGGTGGCGGACGGATTCAAATTCCATATCCCGCGCGGCTACATCTACTTTCGCCATCACGTTCTCGGCAGCGGTCGAACTGTTCAACGTGCTTGCCAAGCGCAATCGCAAAAAAGCCGTGAACTAGCCGGTCAGGGCCGGCGAGTTGACAATGTGACGCTTGATGGCTTTCGCTTCGATTTCGGGGCGAGCGCGTTGCAAGCGAATACCGAGGGAGAAATTGCCATGACCAAGGCCGTGCGCGTGCACAAGGTGGGGGGTCCGGAAGCCCTGGTCTATGAGAACGTCGAGGTATCCGCGCCGGGACCGGGCGAGGTTCGCATGCGCCAGCACGCCGTCGGCCTCAATTTCATCGACGTCTATTACCGCACCGGCCTCTACAAGGCGCCCGGCCTGCCGTTCATCGCCGGCAACGAAGCCGCGGGCGAGGTGGTCGCGGTCGGTCCCGGCGTCACCAATTTTCATCCCGGCGACCGCGTCGCCTATTATTTCAATCTCGGCGGTTATGCCAGCGAGCGCGTGATCCCGGCGGACAAGCTCGTAAAACTGCCCGACCACATCACCTATGAGCAGGGCGCGGTGTTGATGCTCAAGGGGCTGACGGTCTGGTATCTCCTGCACAAGACCTTCAAGGTCGAGCCCGGGCATCGCGTGCTGATCCACGCCGCCGCCGGCGGCATCGGCCTGCTGGCCTGCCAATGGGCGAAAGCGCTCGGCGCCCATGTCATCGGCACCGTCGGCTCCAAGGCGAAGGCCGACCTCGCGCTCGCCAATGGCTGCGACCACGTCATCCTCTACAACGAGGAGGATTTTGTCGCGCGGGTCAAACAGATCAGCCGCAACGAACTCTGCGACGTCGTCTATGACGGCGTCGGCAAGACCACGTTCCCGGGCTCGCTGTCCTGCCTGCGGCCGCGCGGCCTGTTCGTCAGCTTCGGCAACGCGTCCGGCCCGGTGCCGCCGTTCGCGCTCGCCGAACTCAACAATCACGGCTCGCTGTTTGCGACGCGGCCGAAACTCAACGATTACGTCTCCACCCGCAAGGAACTGCTCGAAGGCGCCGACACGCTGTTTGCCGCCGTCATCAACGGCAAGCTCCACGTGCCGATCAACCACGCCTATGCGCTGAAGGACGTCGCGAAAGCGCATACCGAGCTCGAGGGCAGGGCGACGACGGGCGCGGCGATCATGCGGCCGTAGCGACGAGGGCGGGCATATGCGGCGGTGCTCCATGCAAAGCCTTGTCCAGCCCGGCCGTCTCCTCAAGTCCCAGCATGATGTTCATGTTCTGCACGGCGGCCCCTGACGCGCCTTTGCCGAGATTGTCGAGCTGCGGCCACAAGCCGCGCCTGTCCGTATTTTTCCGATCCGAACACGTAGAGTTTCATCCGGTTGGTTCCGTTCAGGTCCTCCGGCGCCAGCGTGCGCAGCGACGACGCCTCGCCCTGTGTCGCGACCTCGATGAAATGCTCGCCGTCATACGCCTCCGCCAGCACGGCGTGCAGGTCGGCAAGCCCTGGCTTGCCCGGCAGCGAATGCAGCGACAGCGGCACTTCCACGATCATGCCGTGCACGTAGTTGCCGACCACCGGCGTGAACAGCGGGAAGTGTTCCAGCCCGGTATGCGATTTTCATTTCCGGCACATGCTTGTGCGCACATGACAGCGCGTAGGCCCGGCATGGCGCCTGCGTATACTCGCTGGAGGTTTCGTCCTCGAATTCCGCGATCATCCGCCGCCCGCCGCCGGTGTAACCCGAGACGGCATGGACCGATACCGGCCAATCGCGCGGTAGCAGATTGGCCTCGAGAAGCGGGCGCACGAGCGCAATGAAGGCGGTCGGATAGCAGCCGGGATTGGCGACGAAGCGGGCGCTCCCGATCGCGTCGCGCTGGTGCTTCGTCATTTCCGGAAAGCCGTAGGTCCAGTCCTGATGCGTGCGGTGGGCCGTCGACGCATCGATGATGCGAACAGCCTTGTTCTCGACCAGACTGACGGCTTCGCGCGCCGCATCGTCCGGAAGGCACAGGATCGACCACGTCGGCGCGATTGATCAGTTCCGCGCGCGCCGAGGGATCCTTTCGCCGTGCCGGATCGATGGAAATGACCTCGAGGTCGGTTCGACCCGCCAGGCGATGACGAATTTGCAGGCCGGTCGTTCCGACCTCGCCGTCGATGAATATTTTCGGTGTCATGATCGTGTTCCTTCCGAGGGGTATGTCGTCAGGCCACAAGCCGGGCCGCGCCCGCCTTGATCAGGATTCCGTCGAGGCAATCGATCATCGCCGAAATCTCCTCCCGCGTGACGTTGAGCGCCGGCATGAACCGCAGCGCGTCGGGCTGCGGCGAGTTCAACAGCACGCCTTCGGCAAACGCCTGCGCCACGATCGAAGCGCCGATCGGCAGTTTGAGATCGAGCGCCAGCAGCAGGCCCCGGCCGCGGACGTCGCCGAGACCATGCCGCGCCGACAGCTTTTGCAGTTCGCTTTCCAGGAACAGACCGGCATCGGTGGCCGACTTCAGGAAGTCGGGGGCGGCGACATGTTCGAGCACCGCAAGGCCCGCCGCGCACATCAGCGGATTGCCGTTGAAGGTGCCGCCCTGGTCGCCATGCTCGAAGCAGGACGCATATTCGGTCGCCAGCAATGCCGCGAGCGGCACGCCGCCGCCGATGCCCTTGCCGAGCGTCATGATGTCGGGCTCGATCCCGGCATGCTCGTAATGGAACAGCTTGCCGGTCCGGCCCATGCCGGTCTGGATCTCGTCGACGATCAGGAGCAGCCCGCGCTCCTGGGTCAGCGCCCGCAACTCCTTCAGGAATTGATCGGTCGCCGGCCAGACGCCGGCTTCGCCCTGGATCGGCTCCAGCATGACCGCAACGGTCTTGCTCGAGATCAGCCGCTTGACGGAATCGAGGTCGTTGAGCTGCGCCTTTGGAAATCCGGTGACCTTGGGCTCGAACAGCGGCTCGAAAGCCTTCTTGCCCGACGCCGACATGGTCGCGAGCGTGCGGCCGTGGAAGCCGCCAACGAAGGTGATGATCTCATGCGCGCCGTTCTTGTACAGCGTCCCGAATTTGCGCGCGAGCTTGATCGCGCCCTCATTGGCTTCGGCGCCGGAATTGGTAAAGAACACCTGGTCGAAGCAGCTGTTGGCGACCAGCGCCTCAGCCAGTTTCAGGCTGGGCCCGTTGAAGAAGGCCGGGCTCGGCGTCAGCAGCAGCTTTGCCTGCGTGGCCAATGCGTCGGCGACGATCGCGGGCGAATGGCCGAGGCAGTTGACGGCCCAGCCCTGCACGAAATCGAGATAGCGCTTGCCGCTGTCGTCCCAGAGGTAAGCGCCTTCGCCCTTGACGAAGACGGCGGGCGGCCGTGCGGTGATGTTCATCAGCGCGTCGAACGGATGGGTAGCGTTGGTCATGTCGAACTCCTGGCGGTTTTGGTGTGAGGGCAGGGCCGAAACGCAAGAAGGCCGCACTTTTGGGGTGCGGCCTTCTCGAAAACGTTGCTGAACTAGTTAATCAGCGATGTCGTCGGACACGGCGCAACCCATCATCGTCGCTGGAGCGACGACGGAAAGATGCGCGGCGGTTGGTCCGGTTCAGGATCATGGTGCAGGCCCATACAGCCGAATGGCAGGTCGTGTCAAGCGGGGTTGTCGCCAAGTCAGTCGATGCCGTAGTGCCAGAACTCCTTGGCGATGTCGGCGTAGACGGCCCGGGCGGCGGCGAGATCGCTGTCGGCTCCGCTCTCGTCGCCCTTCTTCCGCTTCGCCAGTCCGCGGCCGTAGAGCGCGTTCGCAATCTTCGGGTTGACGTTCAGGGCGGCCGTGAAATCGTCGATCGCCATGTCGAATTCGCCGAGCTTGAGATAGCAGAGGCCGCGGCTGTCGAGCGTGTAGGCGTCGCCCGCCTTCAGCCTGAGCGACGCCTCGCAGTCCTCAAGGCCCTCGCGCGGACGGCCGAGAACGGCCTTGGTCAGGCACCGCGTATTGAGCGCGTCGGCGTGGTCGGGCCGGACGCGGATCGTCTGGTCATAGTCGGACAGCGCGCGCGCATAATCGTGCCGGTCGAAGTGGATATTGCCGCGGGTATAGGCGTCACGATAGTTTTCGGGATCAAGCCGCAGCGACTGGTCAAAGTCGGCGAGCGCGCTTTCGATTTTGCCGTGGTCCCTGAGCAGGCGCGCCCGGTTGCTGTAGGCGGCGGCGTAGTTCGGGTCGAGCCGGATCGAGGTGTTCAAATCGTCGAACGCAGGCGTATCGTGGCCCTGTTTTCGCCAATTGTTGCCGCGGTTGAAATAGGCGAGCGCGAATTTCGGGTTGAGCGCGATCGCCTGATTGTAATCGGCGAGGGCGCTGCCGAAGTCGCCTTTGTCGCTGTAGGAATTGCCGCGGTTGTTGTAGTACCAGGCATCGCGCGAATTGAGCCGGATCGCCTGGTTGTAATCGGCGATGGCGTGATCCGGATCGCCCTTGTCGCTGTAGGCAATCCCGCGGTTGAACCAGGCGATTGAACCCCTTGGCCTGAGCGCGATGGCGTGGGTGAGATCGGCGATGGCGAGGTCGAGCTCGCCCTTGCGGCGCCAGGCTTCGCCACGGTTGGCGAAGGCGCCGCCGCTCTGCGGGTCGATCCGGATCAGTTCGCTGAAATCGGCGATCGCGTGGTCGAGGTCGTTCCTGGTGAGGTAGTCGGCGCCGCGAATGAGATAGGCGCCGGCGCGGTCTTTGGTCCTTGCGCCTTTCGCCGCGATCACGGCGGTGCAGCCGGCGATCTGTTGGTCGATGGTGACCTTGCTGCCGACAAAGCACGAGGTTCGGGCCGCCGCCGAGGGTGAGGCGGTTCGCGCGAAAGCCGGCATTGCCGTGAGCAAGGTCACCAGGCACACGATGGCCTTTGCGGCGGCAAACCCGATCTCGGTTTTCTCTGAACTTGATCATCATCGATCCCGCGCCGATCCGTGCAGCTAATTTGAAGATTGTCTCCTTGGTCATGTCCGGCGCGCGGTTCGGTTCACGCTCCGCGGCTTCGCAGTTGAACCTGCCTGACGACTGATCCGACCAAGGGGTGCCCGATCAACCCGCAGCAGGTCACCGCATTGTCCGACGATCCCTATCGCATCGATATCGACAGCATCCGCAGGGCGTTTCCACCCGGAATCGAAGCGCCGCCATTGCTGCTTGATTTCGCCGCCTGGCTGGAAGGGCGCCCGTGGGGCAGCGTCGGCTGCTTCAGCCTTGTCGGAGACTTCACCGATTCCGCGCCGATCGTCGACGGTAGCCCGTTGCGCGACCAGTTCGCGCTGTTTGCCCGGCTGCCGGAAGGATCCGTCGTCGGTTGCTGGTACGGGATCGGCGGGCGCGCCGCCAATGCGCCCATCGTGGTGCTCGGCTCCGAGGGGCAGCACGAAATCATCGCCGCCTCGCTTGAGGGGTTGCTCGCGAAAATCGCTGTGCAGCGATTTGAGCAGGATGAGCAATGGACCGACTTTACGCCGCATGAAGATGCCGAAGATGCAACGGACGAACTTGCCGATTGGCTGGTCAGCCGCCTCGGCGGCAAGGATCTGGAATTGTTGGCGGGCCCGCCGACCGGATTGCCGGACTTCGGCCGCTGGATGGCGAAATGGTGCAGGGACCGCGAGGAGTTCTGGGCGACGCATCCCGTCATGGTCGAACTCGCAAACCATCTGGCGGCGCACCGGCCTGCCGGAAACAACCCCTGGGACACGACGCATTTCGAGGTCGCGATCGCCGGCCACCAGTATCAGGCGCGCGTCTTGCGCCGCGGCCGCCAACCGGTTGAAGAGGCCGCGGCAATTGAACCAATGCTGCGGGCATTGCGCGACGAGCGGTGGCGCGCCCAAAACAATCTCGGGCTCTGGTATTCAATGTCTTTTGCGATGTCGGCCAATGGCCGCATCCTGCCGCGCTTCGACTATGAAACGCGGCCCATGATCGGTGACGCCCCGGCCGACCTTGCCGAAGCGAGCGCCGACCTTCGCCGCGCACCCCGGCCGTCGCGTTGGGTGCCGGCCTGGCTCGCTACCGGCTGAGGTACGACTCAGAATCCCGCGACGCTGCCGTGCAGATCGTATTGGTCGGCGCGCTCGATTTTCGCGGTGACGATTTCGCCGACGCGCAACGGACGGCGGCTCGAGAGATAGACCGCGCCGTCGATCTCGGGCGCATCGGCCTTGGAGCGGCCTTTTGAGACCGTCGGGCCGACTTCGTCGATGATGATCTGCTGCCGCGTGCCGACCTTGCGCTTCAGCCGTCGCGCGGAAATCTTCTGCTGCCGCGCCATCAGCGCGTTCCAGCGCTCCTGCTTGATCTCGTCGGGCACGGGATTGCCGATCGCATTCGAGGGGGCGCCGGCGACCGGTTCATATTTGAAACAGCCGAGGCGATCGATCTCGGCTTCCTCGAGCCAGTCGAGCAGATAGGCGAAATCGGAATCGGTCTCGCCGGGGAAGCCGACGATGAAGGTCGAGCGCAGCGTCAGCTCCGGGCATTGCTCGCGCCACTTCTTGATCCGCGCCAGCGTCTTTTCCTGCGCGGCGGGACGCTTCATGGCCTTGAGGACTTCCGGGCTCGCATGCTGGAAGGGGATGTCGAGATAGGGCAGCACCTTGCCCTCGGTCATCAGGCCGATGACTTCGTCGACATGCGGGTAGGGGTAGACATATTGCAGCCGCACCCAGGCGCCGAGCTCGCCGAGTTCCTTGGCGAGGTCGAAGAATTTGGCGCGGACCTGGCGGTCCTTCCACGGGCTCTCGGCATATTTGATGTCGACGCCATAGGCCGAGGTGTCCTGCGAGATCACGAGCAATTCCTTGACGCCGGCGGCCACCAGCTTTTCGGCCTCGCGCAGCACGTCGCCCGCCGGCCGCGACACCAGATCGCCGCGCAGTTTCGGGATGATGCAGAAGCTGCAGCGGTTGTTGCAGCCTTCGGAAATCTTCAAATAGGCATAGTGCCGCGGCGTCAGCTTGACGCCCTGCGGCGGCACCAGATCGAGATGCGGGTTGTGCACCGGCGGCAGCGCCCGATGCACCGCGTCCAGCACGCTCTCATATTGCTGCGGTCCCGTGATCGAGAGCACGCCCGGATAGACCGCCTCGATCTGCTCGGGCTCGGCGCCCATGCAGCCGGTGACGATGACCTTGCCGTTCTCCGCCATCGCCTCGCCGATGGCGCCGAGCGATTCCTGCTTGGCGCTGTCGAGGAAACCGCAGGTGTTGACGATGACGATGTCGGCGCCGTCGTGCTTGCGCGCCAGCTCATAGCCTTCCGCGCGCAACCGCGTGATGATGCGCTCGGAATCCACCAGCGCCTTGGGGCATCCCAGCGAGACAAAGCTGATTTTGGGCGCGGCGGCCTGTTGCATATCTTTTGTGCCTGATTGATGCGCAGGAGCTAGTCCCAATTGCTCATAATTACAAGGCTTTGCGACGGCCTTTGACGTGCTATGGATGCCTTTGCCGGGTTATGAGTTGATCGATGAGCGCTGAGTCGTCTCCGAAAATCGTCATAGTCGACGAAAGCCCGATCCGTGCCGCCATCCTCGAAGAGGGGCTGCGGGAGGCGGGCTTTACCCGCGTGGTCCATGTCAGCGAAATGCAGAGCCTGCTGGCGCGGATCTATTCGGAGGATCCCGACGTCATCCTGATCGATCTGGAAAACCCCAGCCGCGACGTGCTGGAGCAGATGTTCCAGGTCAGCCGCGCGGTGCGGCGGCCGATCGCCATGTTCGTCGACCAGAGCGACGCCGCCTCGATCCAGGCCTCCGTCGATGCCGGCGTCTCCGCCTATATCGTCGACGGCCTGAAGAAGGAACGCATCAAGCCGATCCTCGACCTCTGCATCTCGCGCTTCAACGCGTTCTCCAAGCTGCAGGACGAACTCGACCGCACCAAATCGGCGCTGGAGGAGCGCAAGGTGATCGACCGCGCCAAGGGCATCCTGATGAAGGTGAAGGGCCTGACGGAAGACGAGGCCTACGTGCTGATGCGGTCCACCGCGATGCGCGAGAAGAAGAAAATCGGCGAGATCGCGCAGTCGATCCTGACCGCGTCGGAGTTGCTGAAATGACCACACCGCTGCATATCGGCTTCATTCCGCTGGTCGACGCCTCCGCGCTGATCATCGCCGTCGACAAGGGTTTTGCCGCCGATGAGGGGCTCGACGTCACGCTGACGCGGGAAGTGTCGTGGTCCAACGTCCGCGACAAGCTCAATATCGGCCTGTTCGACGCCGCGCATCTGCTGGCGCCGGTTGCGATCGCCTCCAGCCTCGGCTTGGGCCACGTCAAGCTGCCGATCGCTGGCGCCGTTCAATCTCGGCCTCAACGGCAACGCGATTACGGTGTCGCCGGCGCTGCATGCGGCGATCATGGGCGAAATCGACGGCGATCCGCGCAACCCGCTTGCGACGGCGCAGGCGCTCGCCCGCGTGGTTGCCGCGCGGCGCAAGGCCGGCGCCGAGCCGCTGACGTTCGGCATGACGTTTCCGTTCTCGACCCATAACTATCAGCTGCGGTTCTGGATGGCGGCGGGCGGGGTCGATCCCGACGAGGACGTGCATCTGGTGGTGCTGCCGCCGCCCTACATGGTGGACAGTCTTGCCAACGGACATGTCGACGCGTTCTGCGTCGGCGCGCCCTGGAATTCGGTCGCGGTCGATCTCGGCATCGGTCACATCCTGCATTTCGTCTCGGATATCCTGGTGCGCGCGGCGGAGAAGGTGCTCGCGGTCAGGCAGAGCTGGTCGGACAAGAACCCCGAAATTCTGGCGGCGCTGATCCGGGCCGCGTCACGCGCGGCGCAATTCATCGAGCGGCCGGAAAACCGCACCGAGGCCGCGCGCATCCTGGCCAGACCGGAATATATCGGCGTCGATGCCGAAGTGATCGGCCGGACGCTGGACGGACGGTTGAAGGTTTCGCCCGACGGCAGCATCCGCGAAAGCAGCCGCTATCTGCTGGTCGGGCGCGAGGGCGCCGCCCGGCCGGACCCGGTGCAGGCCGCCTGGCTCTACGCCCAGATGGTGCGGTGGGGGCAGACGGCGATGCGGCCGGATGCGCTCAAGACCGCCATGGCGGTGTTCCGGCCGGATCTCTATGACGCGGCGATGGGGCAGCGAGAGGCTGGCCGCCGACGGTCCCGACGCGATCGGCGCCTTTGTCGGGCCCGCCTTCAATCCGGACGATATCGCCGGACATCTGGCGGCGTTCAAGATCGGCCGCTGGAAGCCCTGACGGGTTCTCCGATCCAATGAAGCAAAATTAGGCAATAGCCTGAACCGGCTATCTTTTAGGCTTCTTGCCTTCGAATGGGCAATGAAGCCAGCTTCAGATCTTCGGCCGCCTCCTTATAACTAATTGAAATAAAACAATATTCCTTAGGAATCAATCTGGCACGCAACTTGTATGTTGCAGTGCAGCCAGCCGTCGCAGATGCCAGCTGGCCTACGTCCAAGATGGATTTCCGCAGCAACGAAGCTGGTCGGACCGAACAGGAACCAAAGCCCGGCGCCACGGCCTGGCCGAGGTTCCACGCGGTCAAACTCATTTCGTTGACGCCACCGATCGTGGCCGCAGGAGCTTCGTCGCGCACTATGAAAATCGAAACGCTCACAGTCGACTTTACCGACGAGCAGAAACGCTACCTCGAAGGCTTTACCACCGGCCTGCAGATCAGCCGGGTCGGCCGCGGTCTCGGCGGCGGCAATTCCGGCAAGGCGAATGCCGAGCCGAGCGGGCCTGAGGCCGCGCACATCAAGGCGCAGGACAAGGTCACCGCCTCGGGCAAGAAGCTCGTCGATCAGGAGAAGTTCAAGCGCGAAGAGCATCCGTTCGATGCCTATCCGCGGCTGAAGCAGCAGGCGCTCGACAATGCGCCGCCAAGCCCTGCGGACAATTTCCGCTGGCGCTATTACGGCCTGTTCTATGTCGCGCCGGCGCAGGATTCCTACATGTGCCGCTTGCGGATTCCGAACGGCATCATGAAGCATTGGCAGTTCGCCGGGATGGCGGACCTTGCCGAGCGCCTGTGCGGCCCGTTCTGCCACGTCACCACGCGCGCGAATTTGCAGGTGCGCGAAATTCCGCCCAGGCATGCCGTGGCGCTGATCGAGGGCATCCAGGACCTCGGCCTGTGCTCGCGCGGCTCCGGCGCCGACAACATCCGCAACGTCACGGGGACGCCGACGGCCGGCATCGATCCGCAGGAACTTCTCGACACCCGCGAATATGCCCGCGAGTGGCACTACCACATCCTCAACGACCGCTCGCTGACCGGATTGCCGCGCAAGTTCAACGTCGCCTTCGACGGCGCCGGCAAGATCGCGGTGCTGGAAGATACCAACGACATCGCGTTTTCCGCAGTCGAGGTGAAAGACGGCTTTGGCGTCGAACCCGGCGTCTGGTTTCGCCTGGGCCTTGGCGGCATCACCGGGCACAAGGATTTTGCCAAATACTCCGACATCATCGTCAAGCCGGCCGACGCCACCAAAGTGTCTGACGCCATCGTGCGCGTCTTCATCGACACCGGCGACCGCACCAACCGGCTCAAGGCGCGGATGAAATATGTGATCGACGGCATCGGCATGGAGAAATTCCTTGGCCTCGTCGAGGAGAAGCTCGGCCACGCCTTCACCCGCGTGCCGGTGGAAGCGATGGCGCCGCGTCCGGCGTTCGACCGCATGGCGCATATCGGCGTGCACAAGCAGAAGCAGGAGGGCCTGAACTGGATCGGCGTCGCGCTGCCGCTCGGCAAGGTCACCTGCGAGCAGATGCGCGGACTTGCGAAAATCGCGCAGGATCTCGGCGACGGCGATATCCGCCTGACGGTCTGGCAAAACCTGCTGATATCAGGGCGTGCGTGACGGCCAACGTCGAGCTCGCGATCGCCGCGATCCGGAGCAATCGGGCTCGACGTCGAGGCCTCGCAAATCCGCGCCGGCCTGATCGCCTGCACCGGCAATGCCGGCTGCAAATTCGCGGCGTCAAACACCAAGCTGCATGCGGCCGAGATCGGCGACTGGTGCGAGACGCGGGTCAAGATCGACACGCCGCTCAACATCCATCTCACCGGCTGCCACCATTCCTGCGCGCAGCACTACATCAGCGACATCGGCCTGATCGCCGCGAAAGTCGATGTCGGCGAGGATGCCGATCCCGTCGAGGGCTACCATCTGTTCGCGGGCGGTGGCTTTGGTCCGAATGCCGATTGCGGCCAGGAGGTCTACCACGACCTCAAGGCCGAGGATGCGCCGCAGACGGTCGAGCGGCTGTTGAAGGCCTACCTCGCGCACCGCGCCTCATCGGATGAAACGTTCCTGACCTTTGCGCGCCGCCACGACGGCGAGACGCTGCGCAAGCTTGCCGACGCTGAGGTGTCCTCATGAACCAGATCACGCCGCCACCGAAGATCGAGATCATTCCTTCCAGCGCGCCGTTCTCGGAGGCGCAGCGTTCCTGGCTGAACGGGTTCTTTGCGGGACTGCTGTCCGATGCGCCGACGCCGTTGTCGGCCGAGCAGGGCGCGGCCGTGATGCAAGGCGCCGCCGGCGACGGCGATGACGGCGAAGCGCCGTGGCACGACCAGACCATGCCGATCTGCCGACCGCATGAAACTCGCCGAGGGCCGCCCGCTGCGGCGGCGCATGATGGCGGCGATGGCGCAGCAGGACTGCGGCCAGTGCGGCTATAATTGCAACGACTATTCGGAGGCGATCGCGGGCAAGAGCGAAGCCCGGCTCAATCTCTGCGTCCCCGGCGGCAAGGAAACCGCCCGGATGCTGAAATCGCTGTATGAGGAGATCGACAAGGCGCCGGCATGCGCCGTCATCAGCGCCTCAGCCGCGCCCGCCACTGTCGCGCCCGCGGTCGTTGAGCCCGGACGTTCGCGCGACAATCCTGCGCCGGCGATATTCCTGGGACGCCGGCTGCTCAACAAGGGCAAATCGGAAAAGGAAACCTGGCACATCGATTTCGACCTGTCGGGCTGCGGTCTCGACTATGTCGTCGGCGATTCCTTCGGCATTTTCGCCCGCAACGATCTCGGCAATGTCGACCAGATCATCGCACTGCTCGGGGCCTCGCACACCACCAAGGTCCGCGGCAAGACCTTGCGCGAAGTGTTGCTGGACGACGTCTCGCTGGCGCCGGCGCCGGATTCGCTGTTCGAGCTGATCTCCTACCTCACCGGCGGCGCGCAGCGCGAGAAGGCGCGGGCGCTGGCGCAGGGCGAGGATCCCGATGGCGATGCGGCGACGCTCGACGTGATGGCGGTGCTGCAAAAATTTCCCAACGTGCGGCCGCATCCCGAAGCCTTCATCGAGGCGCTCGAGCCGCTGCAGCCGAGGCTCTACTCGATCTCCTCGTCGCACAACGCGACGCCGGGCAAACTGTCACTGACGGTGGATTGCGTGCGCTACGTGATCAACAAGCGCAAGCGGCTTGGCCTTGCCTCGACCTTTCTCGGCGAGCGCATCAATCCCGGCGACGAGGTCAAGGTCTATGTGCAGAAGGCGCATGGCTTTGCGCTGCCGCAGGATCCCAAAACCCCGATCATCATGATCGGGCCGGGCACCGGCATCGCGCCGTTCCGCGCCTTCCTGCATGATCGCCGCGCCACCGGCGCGCCGGGCAAGAACTGGCTGTTCTTCGGCCATCAGCGCAGCGACTGCGATTTCTTCTATTCCGACGAACTCAACGCCATGAAGACGTCGGGCCTGTTGACGCGGCTGTCGCTGGCGTGGTCGCGCGACGGCGACAAGAAGTTTTATGTGCAGGATCGCATGCGCGAAGTCGGGCGCGAGGTCTGGACCTGGCTGGCCGAGGGCGCCAACGTCTACATCTGCGGCGACGCCAAGCGGATGGCCAAGGATGTCGAGCGTGCGCTGGTCGATATCGTCGCCCAGTTCGGCGCGCGCTCCACCGACGAGGCCGTTCTCTTTGTCGCGGAACTCAAGAAGAAGGGCCGGTTCCAGCAGGATGTTTATTGAACCAAGGCGTTTTCACGCGGAGTGGGAACCGGTTCGCGTGAAGAAAACGCGTCCAACAAGAAGGCCGGGTTCCAGTTGGATCAAATCGGCCCGAATAAAATTCTCGCCCGAATCCGGGCGAGAGAATTTTTCACTCGGATAGAAGTCTGTCGAAGCGTTCATATCGCTATTTCGACGGATATCTTGCAAGCGGGCGCGAACGATATTCCATATGCAGCCGATGCTGCGTTGGAGATCGACCATGCGCGAACTGTCGGCGGAAGCCCGTCTGCACCTTTATGCACGTTCCCTGTCCCGCCGGACCGGAACCGGGTTGCATACCGCCGCCCTCTACAGCGCGTTCGCGCTGATCGCGGCCGTCGTGTTCGGCACGCTGTCGGTTCACCCGTTCTAGAGTGGGATGAAATATAGTGGTGGCCGCGCACCATTAATTTCCTAGCTGCCGAGCTAACCCAAGCAAGATGGCTTGAGCTTCGGTAACGATCTCGCGCACGATTTCCCCGGCCGGTTGTCTCTTGTGAACAAGGGCAACGCTCTGTCCAGCATAAAGCGCCATCGCATCTATATCGCCCTCAGCATCAGCGGCGGGCGTAGCCGGTCGATACCGCACTATCGGTCCGCGTGATCTTGACGAAGCGACCACATCACCCTCACCGGGCCGCTTGCCCGATGCGGGACGTCCGGCGGCCTCCCAAGCAGCGACAGTGCTATTGCGCAGTACGCGATGAGGTGCCTTGGGCCAGCCGATGTCGAATAGCTCTTCGAGATAAACGGTATCGTCTTCTGTGGCCTGCAAAACTCGCTCGCGATAGTGCGGATGAATTGGCACCTCGCTGCTCGCAAGAAAACGGGTCCCGATCCAGGCCCCCGATGCGCCGAGTGCTAAGGCTGCAGCAAGCCCACGACCGTCGGCAATACCTCCCGCTGCAAAGACGGGCACCGGTCCGACCGCATCGACCACTGCGGGAACGAGCGCCATCGTTGCGACGTTACCACGCACATGGCCCCCGGCTTCCCATCCTTGTGCGATAATGACGTCAACCCCGCTCGCTACTGCTTGCCGGGCTTCTGCAGCCGTGCCAACTGTGTGAAGCACCGTGGCACCACCAGCCTTCGCGCGAGTCACAAGGCCAGACGGATCGCGCCAGAAGAACGAGATAACCGGCACGCCCTCCTGCAAACAGGCGTCAAGGCGCTCTTCTTGCGGAAAGTCCAAATTTAGATTGACGGCGAATGGTTTAGTCGTGAGAGCGCGAGTTTCGCGGACCTGCTGACGCAATGTCGGTATGTCCGCCCCCCACAGTGCAAGCGTGCCCAGGCCACCAGCATTGCTGACTGCAGCAGCGAGGGCGGGGCTGACCAGCCCACCCAGGGGCGCTTGAATTATCGGAACTTCGATCCCAAGCCGTTCGCATCCTGCTGTAATCATTAGGTCACTCCCGTGGCATGTCCGCTTTACGAGGCAATCTCGGAAGTACGCGCAGCCAATGCGCCGCGGGAAGGCGATTCGATTTCAAGCCATCATGGGTTAGTTCGCCGTCTTGAACGGCGCCACCGTGATCCCGGCATCCTTCAACGCCTGCCGCACGCCACGCCCGATTTCGACCGCGCCCGGCGTATCGCCGTGGATGCACACGGTGTCGGTGCGCATCTTGATGACCTTGCCTGACACCGAAACCACCGCGCCGTCCTGCACCATCCGCACCACGCGATCGGCGATCGCCTTGGCATCATGCAGCACCGCGCCCGGCTTCTTGCGCGACACCAGCGAGCCGTTGTCCTCATAGGCGCGGTCGGCGAACACCTCGTGCACCATCGGCAGGTTGGCGGCCTCGCCGGCGTTCACCAGTTTGGAATTGGCGAGCACCACGAAGATCAGATTGGGATCGACCGCTTTGATCGCGTTGGCGATCGCTTTAGCCGTCATGTCGTCCTCGCAGGCGACGTTGGAGATCGCGCCATGCGCCTTGACGTGGGTGACCTTGTGACCGGCCGCGGTCGCAATCGCCTGCAACGCGCCGATCTGGTAGGCGATCAGGTTCTCGATCTCCGAAGACGTCAGCCCCGGAATCGGGCGGCGGCCGAAACCGTGCAGGTCGCGGTAACCGGGATGGGCGCCGACGCTGACGCCGCGCGCCTTCGCGAGTTCGACCGTCTTGCGCATGATGTCGGCGTCGCCGGCGTGGAAGCCGCAGGCGATGTTGACCGAGGTGGCAAGCTCGATCATGGCGGGATCATTGCCCATTTCCCATGCGCCAAATCCTTCGCCGAGATCGCAGTTGAGGTCGATACTTGTCATGATGATGGTCCGCTTCTTGTGAGTGGATCTTTGTCTTCCTAATCGGGTCCCGATACATCCGCCGCCGACGCCACCTGCCAGGTCGCCGCATCGACGGCGCTGACGGCGTGGCCGGCGACATTGGCATCCTGCAACGCCTCGATGTTGAGATCAAAGCTTTCGAGCGGACGCAGCCGGTCGGGCAGGGTGCGCAGCAGATCGGCGAATTGGCGCGCCGCGGCCTGCGCCTCCGCCATGCTCACGGCCTTGAAGCGAAAGGCGCGACCCGCGGGGGTCTGCGCGAACCGGCCGAAGTCGGCGGAAATCACGGTCGCGATCTTGGGATAGCCGCCGGTGGTGCCGCGGTCCGGCATCAGCACGATCGGCTGGCCGTTGCCGGGAACCTGGACGCTGCCGTTGACGGTGCCGTCGGAAACGATGTTGTGGCCGTGCAGATGCCTGATGACGGGGCCTTCGAGCCGGTAGCCCATGCGATCGCTGGTTGCCGATATCTTCCACTCGCTGTCGGCGAACAGTTTCTTGCTGTCGTCGGCGAACTCATCGTCCTGCGGCCCCCAGACGATGCGGATCGCCGCTTCGCGCGCGGCCGGCAATTCGATCCGCTGCTCGGCTGCGCCGCTGGCCTTGGCCGTCACCAGTTCGTCGCCGGCCTGCAGCGGCCGCGGATAGGGGCTGCCGAGGCCGGCGCGCGCGTTGACCGAGAGGCTGCCGAATTCAGGCTCGCCCGCAATGCCGCCCTCGATCGCGAGGTAGCTGAACGAGCCGCCGCGGGCAAAGCCGAGCGTCAGGGTCTCGCCATCGGCCAGCGTCGCCGACGTATCGATCGCGATCGCGCGACCGGCGATGTCGGCGTTGCGCGACGCGCCCGAAAGCGCGATGCGGACCGCGCCGCCGCGCGCGGTGAACGCGGCGCCAAACGGGCCGATTTCGACGCAGGCCGCGAACAGCTCATTGCCGACCAGTGTGTTCGCCGCCGCCAGCGACAGGCGATCCATCGCGCCGCTCGGCACCAGACCGTACCGCTGCGCGCCGGGACGGCCGCCATCCTGCACCGAACTTGCCGGACCAATGGATGCGACGACGAGCTTGCTCATGACGTCATCAACTCGGCCACGATCTCTCCGGCTGCCGCGGCGCGGTCCTGCTCGGCAAACGTCCTGGCGTCGACGGGCACAAAATTGACGGCGTCGCCCGGCTCCAGCAGGAAGGTCGGATCGCGATGCAGCTGATAGGTTCGAACCGCGGTCTGCCCGAGCAGATGCCAGCCGCTGGGCCCGGCGATGCATTGCACCCCGGTCTGCACGCCGCCGATCGAGACCGTGCCGGCCGGCGTCAGCAGCCGCGGATTTTGCCGCCGCGGCATCTGCAGTCCGTCCGAGAGCCCCGAGAGATAGGACCAGCCCGGCGTAAAGCCGATCATGGCGACGCGATAATCGCCGGCAGTGTGCCGCGCCACGATGTCGTCGGGCGTCGTATGAAGCGTCTTGGCGACGTCCTCGAGGTCGATGCCGTGCGCGCCGCCATAGACCACGGGAATGCGCCATCGCCGGGTCTTTGTGGTTGCCGGAACCGGCAGCTTCGCAAGCGCCAGAATGCTTTCGCTGAGCGCTTCGAACGAAATCCGCACCGGATCGTAATGCACCAGCAGCGAGCGATAGGTCGGCACGGTCTCGGTAATACCCTCGACCGGTGCGGCGACCATCGCGCGGTCGAGCGCCAGCACCCGCCGGTTGGCGGCATCGTCGATATTGCGGGAGAATTCCACCGTGATGGCGCTGTCGCCACTCGGCAAAAGACGGGGCGGGGAGAGCGGCGCGGCCATGGCCTTGGGTGTTGCCTCGGGACTAGCTCGGGACTGCCCTTAGAACTCTTTCTCAGAACTCTTGGGCTAAGCCCAAGCTGTAGCCTGTTTCGGGCGCGAGTGGAATTCGCTTCGTGCGAAATCGATCAACAAGTTCAATAAATTAATCTGCATGGCGATGATAAGATGTTGTGATCGCAGCTCGGCGAACGAGCCCTTGACGCGACCCGCGCGCCCCGCAAGATGCGGCTACCTTCTTGATCCCCTCCCATTGGAGCCTTGCCCTTCAGATGTCCCTGTCCCCCGAAGCCGTCGCAACCCTGTCCCGCGTGTCCACCGGCACCATCACCACCGTGCTGCTCAAGAAGGGCCTGCGAAACATCTGGATGCGCGGCACCAAGCCGTTGAGACCGGGACAGCCGCGGCTGGTCGGGCCCGCCTTCACGCTGCGCTTCGTGCCCGCGCGCGAAGACCTCGCCACGCCGGAATCCTGGTCGTCGCCGATTTCCACCCGCACCGCGATTGAAGCCATGCCGCAAGGCTGCATCGCCGTCATCGACGCCATGGGCGTCACCGATGCCGGCGTGTTCGGCGACATCCTGTGCGCACGCATGGTCAAGCGCGGGGTTGCGGCGCTGGTCACCGACGGCGTCGTGCGCGACGTCGAGGGCGTGCTCGGCACCAATTTGCCGGTGTGGTGCGACGGATTTGCCGCGCCGCCTTCGGTCGCGGGCCTGACCTTCGTCGGCTGGGGTGAGCCGATCGGCTGCGGCGGCGTTGCGGTATTTCCGAACGACATCGTCGTCGCCGACCAGGACGGCGCAGTGCTGATCCCGCAAGCCTTGCTCGACCATGTACTGGCCGAGGGGCCGGAGCAGGAACGGATGGAAGCCTGGATCGTCAACGAGGTGAACAATGGCGCTGTTCTGCCCGGCCTCTATCCCATGAACGCCGAGACCAAGGCGCGCTACGCCGCAACCAAGAAGTAAGATCAACAAAGCGAGGTAACATCATGGATATCCACGTCTCTGGCTCGCGGCCGACGCGCCGCGCGCCCGCTGAATCCTTCACCGGCACGGTGCTGCAGGATCCGATCATCACCGCCGCAGCGCCGGCGCGGCTGGTTTGCAACCGCGTCTCCTTCGAACCCGGCGCGCGCACGGCCTGGCACACCCATCCGCTCGGCCAGACGCTGTACGTCATATCCGGAGTCGGCCGCGTCCAGGCCAAGGGCGGACCGGTCCGGGAAATCCGCGCCGGCGACGTGGTCTGGATTCCGCCGGGCGAGAAACATTGGCACGGCGGCTCGCCGACCAACGCCATGACCCACCTTGCGATGCAGGAATCGATCGACGGTTCCGCCGTGACCTGGATGGAGCACGTGACCGACGCCGAGTATGCCGTGAAGGTCGGATAAGTCCTAAATCCGCTGCGCGGTCCAGGTGCCAGAGCGAGCGCGCGCCAGGTGACGCGCCGTCAAGCGCGTCAGTTGACGCGGGTCCAGGTCTGGCCGCCGCAGAACATGCCGCCCATGGCGCAGCCCTGAACGCGCAGGGTGTTCGAGCTTTTTAGCGCGATCGTGGAATCATAGGTGCTGCCGCTGTTCGGATCGAAAATCCGGCCGCTCCATTTGTCCTTGCCGGGCTTCATGTTGATCAGAACCTGTTCGCGGTTCTGGCTCGTCTTCTTGTCGACCGAATAGCCGCACAGATTGGCGCCGCACTGTTCGATGCGAACCCTGCCTTCCTTCTCTTCGGTCAGCCAGATGCCAAGCGGCGAGTTTGCGGCCTGCGGCGCAGCCGGAGGCGGGGCAGGCGGTGGCGCGACCGCGGCTACCGCGGGCGCAGGTTCCGGCCTCGGCACGGGCGCCGGCGCCTGTTGAACTTGCGGCGCGGCGGCGCTCGCGGCAGGCGGCGGTGCGGGCACCGTGACGGGATCAGCGGCGTTGCGGCCGCCGTCGAAGTCGTGGGTTCGGGCGGCGGCGTCGTGACGGGTGCGGGGGCTGCGGGAATTGGCGCTGGCGCCGGTGGCACGGCGGCCTGCTCGGACGGCGCTGGCGCCGGGGCCACGTCGCCGGAGCATCGGGCACGGTCTGCGGACTGGTCTTCGCCTCTTGCGGCGATGGCTTGCGCGGACGGTCGCGATCGCGATCGCCGTCCTCGTTGCGCGAGCGCTTCGCCTTGCGTCCGGTGTTGTCGTAGACGCCCGGAATCTGGACGGTTCCGCGGTCGGGATCGATGTGAATGGTGCGGCCGCCATATTCGAAGGTGTACTGCGCCTGAGCTGCGGTGCTCGCCAGCAATAGCGCGGCGATAGCCAGTAGCTTCTTCATGACGACCTCCTGAGCGGGAATCCCAATCCCCAAAGCTAAGGGATCGGCAGCTTCACGAAACGTGATCCAGGTCACTTTCAAACAATGAGTCGTGTACTAGCGGCTTTGGTTCAAATTCGTGTCCCCAGTGTAATTTGCACCCTTCAGGCGGTCAATTTCAGGCGAAATCTGGCACGATTTGCCGCAGATCAATCGAACCAGGCGGCGTAGATCTTCTGGAAGCTGCCGTCCGCGATCGTGATGTGCAGCCACTGGTCGACGAACGCCTTCAGCGCGACGTCGCGCTGCAGCCAGTAGGCCTTTTCGGCGAAGTCGAACGGCTTGTCGGGATGCACCGCGCACAGCACGCCCGGATGCAGCTTCTGCTGGTACAGCGTCTCCGACGAATCCGTCATCATCAGGTCGGCATTGCCCTTGGCGATCTCGTCGAAGATGGTGACGTTGTCGTTGTAAACCTTCACCTCGGCGTTCTTGACGTTGGCGCGGGCAAACCGCTCGTTGGTGCCGCCGGGATTGACGATCACGCGCGTGCCAGGTTTGTCGATATCGGCGATGGTCTCATACTTGCCCTTGTCGGCGCAGCGGGCGATCGGCGTCTTGCCCTCGCGCATGATCGGGGTCGAGAACAGGCCCTTCTTCTGCCGGTCGAGCGTGATCGAGACGCCGCCCATCGCGATATCGAAATTGTCGGCCTCGAAATCCTTCATCAGTTGCGGCCAGGCCGTCTGCACGAATTCGACCTTGACGCCGAGCGCCTTGCCGAGCGCTTCCGCCATGTCGACGTCAAATCCGCCGAATTTCGACGTCGTCTTGTCGAGATAGGTGAAGGGCCGATAATCGCCGGTCATGCCGACCCGCAAGCTGCCGCGCTTGATGATGTCGTCGAGGCGCGAGCCCGCCGGCTGCTGGGCGTGGGCGGATACCGTCAACAGGGCGCCCAGGGTGAGAGCAATCAACATTCGAAACATCACGTCTTCTCCGCCCGAAAATTCGACGACGCTTTGATTTGCACCGGCGCAGGATTTAGACCAGATAGGCGCGCCGTGCCAGCCGGAGAAAATGCAATCGTGACCCTCTCACTCTGCGAAACGTCCGTCGATGTGTTCGTGCCGTATCTCGGCAATTTGTCGGCCCTGCTGGACCATGCCTCGGCCCATGCGCGGGCGAACAACATCGATCCCGCGATCCTGCTCAATCTGCGGCTCGCCCCCACCATGTACGATCTGACGCGTCAGGTCGGCGAGGCCAACCGTCACGCGGTGGTGGCCTGTGCGCTGCTCGCGGGGCGCGAGCCGCACGCGTTTCCGGTGACTGAGCCGGACATGACCGAGCTCAAATCGCGGATCGCGACCGCGATCGAGTTCGTGCAAGGCTTGCCGCGCGCGGAGATCGATCGCGCCGCGGACAAGGAAGTGGTGTTCACCTTCAAGAACGGCGCAACGCGAAAATTCACCGGGCGGTCGCTGCTGCTGACGTTCAGCGTGCCGCAGTTCTTCTTTCACGTCACGACCGCCTACGACATCCTGCGCCACGCCGGCGTCGATCTCGCCAAGAAGGATTTTCTGGGACCGCCGAGGTAGGCGCAGAACCACCGCTAGGCCTCGCCGCTGTCCTTGCGGGCCAGATTGGCGGCGACACTCCGTCCGGCCATTTCGGCTTTCAACTGCGCAAAGCGACGCCGTGCCTCGGCTTCGCGGTCATCGACCATCTGGACCGCCGCATCCCTGGTCATCGGTCCGGTGACCATCGCGGCCGAATTCTCGCCGATGGTCTCATCGACGTAATAGTCGCCGTTGTCTTCGCGCACCGTCCATTTGAAACGGATCGCGGCCATCGGTCCGGGGCCGAGTTTGGAATAGCCGTGCGCCTCGATCGGCTGCGGCGGGACCGGCTTCTCCTCAGGCGGCGGGGGCGGCGCCATCTCGCGATGGGCTTCGGGCTGGTCGAGAATGCTGGCAATCGCCGCCAGCGCATTGTCGGTCGGGTCGCTTTGACTCACGTTTCAGCCCTCCGGATCGAACTCCGTGTGCGGAATCGGTGTCCCCGTTGCCGCCCGGTATCTTTTCCTCAGCTCCGAATGAGGCTGAGTTTTGTCCGACGCGCAGGACCCGGCGGTAACCGGTGCTTCTACGGCCGGACCTGTTCCAGTTGTCCGGCCGCAGTGGCTTGCGGATCAGAGCACGTCCTGATTGATCACGTTCTGGCGCAGCGGATCGCCGTCGAGCACGCTCAGGATATTGCGCGCGGTCTGCTCGCTCATGCGATCGACGGCTTCCCGCGTCACGCCGGCGACATGCGGCGCGAAGATGACGTTCGGAAGCGCGAACAGCGAATGGCCGGCGGGCGGCGGCTCCTGCTCGAACACGTCGAGGCCGGCGCCGGCAAGCTTGCCGGACACCAGCGCATCGTGCAGCGCCGGTTCGTCGACAATGCCGCCGCGCGCGGTATTGATCAGATAGGCGGTCGGCTTCATCCGCTTCAGCCGCGCGGCATTGAACATGCCGACCGTCTCCGGCGTCTTCGGGCAATGGATGCTGACGAAGTCGGCGCGCGGCAGCGCCGCATCGAGGTCGGTGACCGGCTCGCAGCCGGCGGCCTTGATGTCGGCGGCCGGTTTGTAGGGATCGAAAATCAGGACGTTCATTTCCATCGCCTGGCAGCGCTTGGCGGTGCGGGTGCCGATGCGGCCAAAACCCACGATCAGAACCGTCTTGCCGTAGAGATCGTAGGGCAGCATGCCGAGCCGGCTCGCCCATTTGTTGTCTCTGACGATGGAATGCATCTCCACCGCGCGTTTGGCCAGTGTCAGCATCATGAACATCGCCTGTTCGGCGACCGAGGGCGAGTTCGCGGTGCCCGCCACCATCAGCGGCACCTTGCGGCGGCTCAGCGCCGGAACATCGACGGCGTCAAAGCCGACGCCGATCCGGGTCACCACCAGCATGTCCTTGGAGGCTTCGAGCTCCGGCTCGCCGAACCGGGTACCGCCGAGGGCGACGCCATGGACCGGCGCGTGCTCCTTCAGCTTGGCCTCGAAATCCCTGGCCGAGATCATGTTGGGGAATTCGACGAGTTCGATATCGTCCCGCGCATCGAGCAGCGCGCGGCCCTGTTGTGACATCGATTCCGTGACGAAGATTTTCTTCTTGTTGGTCGCCATTTCCTGCCCTTGGATCGCTGTTGTCTCGTCCGTCAAATGACGGCGCCGGTCCCCTCGTTTAGCAGGTGCATATTGTTGAGGTCCATCGCCAATCGGAGCGGGCCGCCGTCCTTTGCGCCGGCGTTGGGATTGACCCGGCCGCAGACCTGCGCGCCGTCGAGCGCGAAATAGATCAGCGTCTCCATTCCCATCGGTTCGGTGACGTCGAGCATGGCATCGAAACTTTCGACGCCGGGCTCCGGATGCGCCCTCGCTTCCGCGATGTGTTCGGGCCGGAGCCCCAGCAGCAGCTTGTCGGTCCGCGAGACGCTCTGATAGCGCGCGGCGCGGGCGGGCGGCAGCGGGAAGGCAATGCGGTCGGTGACCCGGACCCCCAGCTTGCCGTTGGACTCTTCCAGCCGGCAGGGGATGAAGTTCATCGCCGGCGAGCCGATGAAGCTGGCGACGAATTTCGTGGCCGGCTTGTGATAGAGCTCGTTCGGCGTGCCGATCTGCTCGATGCGGCCATGGTTCATCACCACGACCCGGTCGGCCAGCGTCATCGCCTCGACCTGGTCGTGGGTGACGTAAACCGTCGTGGTGCGGACCTTCTGGTGCACCTTCTTGATTTCGATGCGCATCTGGACGCGCAGCTTGGCGTCGAGGTTGGACAGCGGCTCGTCGAACAGGAACACCTTGGGGTTACGCACGATGGCGCGGCCCATGGCGACGCGCTGGCGCTGGCCGCCCGACAATTGCTTCGGTTTGCGATCGACCAGTTCGACGATGTCGAGCATGCGCGCGGCTTCGTCGATCCGGGTCTTGATCTCGGCCTTCGGATAGCGCTTCAGCCGCAGTCCGAACGACATGTTCTCCGCCACCGTCATGTGCGGGTAGAGCGCGTAGTTCTGGAACACCATCGCGATGTCGCGGTCCTTCGGCGGCACGTCGTTGACGACGTCGCCGCCGATCATGATGTCGCCGCCGGAGATGTCCTCCAGGCCTGCGATCATGCGCAGCGTGGTCGACTTGCCGCAGCCGGAGGGACCAACGAGGACGACAAACTCATGGTCGGCGATATCGAGATCGATGCCACGCACCGCCTCGACGTCGTCATAACGCTTGACAACCTTACGCAACGTCACGTCAGCCATGAGTTCAACCCTTTGTCGCACCGGCGGTCAGGCCGGCAATGTAATAGTCCATCAGGAAGGCGTAGATGATCAGCGGCGGCGCGGCGCCGAGCAGGGCGCCGGTCATGATCTGCCCCCAGTTGAAGATGTCACCCTTGATCAGGGTGGTGATGATGCCGACCGGCAGCACCAGCTGGTCGGTCGAGGTCGTGAACACCAGCGGATAAAGGAATTGCGCCCACGACACCGTGAAGGCGAAGATGGTCGCCGCGATCAGGCCCGGCAGCGCCACCGGAATGAAAATCCGCGTCAAGGTCTGGAACCATGAGGCGCCGTCGATGATGGCGGCCTCGTCAAGCTCCTTCGGGATCGAGGCGAAGTAACCGATCATGATCCAGGTGCAGAACGGCACCGTCAGCGTCGGATAGATGAACAGCAGCACGTACCAGCGGTTGATCAGCTGGATACCGGTATATTCACCGAACAGCGCAAACACCTTGAACAGCGGGATGAACAGCAGGGTGTCCGGGACCAGATAGGTCAGGAACACACCGGTCGCGAGCGTCGCCGAACCCCAGAACCGCATCCGCGCCAGCGCGAAGGCCGCCGGCACGCTGATCAGCATGGTGATGGTGACGACGAAGATCGAGACCATCGCGGAATTCAGGAAGAACCGCAGGAAATGGTGCTGTGTCAACAACGCGATGTAGTTTTCCAGCGTCGGGTGAAACACCCACCAAGGATTGGTCGCCGCCGAAATCTCCGCGCTGCTCTTCAGCGAGGTGATCACCATGTACAGCGGTGGCACCAGCGAGAAGATCGCAAACAGGATGAGGAAGAAATACGACCACCGCAACGCCCAGGTGCGGTCGCGGCTCATGCTGCCGTATTTGACGTTTCGCGTCGGCGCGGCCTTGTCGATCGTTAGCGTGCTCATCAGGCTTCATTCCCGCGCTTGTTGACGTCACGCAGGATGAATACCGCTGCGACCGCAAGGATTGGGACCATGAACAGCGAAACGCTGGCGCCGAGTGGAATATCGCTGCCTTCGATGCCGATCCGGAACGCCCAGGTGGCAAAGATGTGGGTGTGATCCAGCGGCCCGCCGGCGGTGAGGATGCGCACGATGTCGAAATTGGCAAAGGTCACGATCAGCGAGAACAGCGTCGTGATCGCGATGATGTTGCGCATCATCGGCAGCGTCACGTACCAGATCCGCTGCCACCAGTTGGCGCCGTCGATGGCGGCGGCCTCATAGAGCTGATCCGGCACCGATTTCAGCGACGCCAGGTACATGATCATGAAGAACGGCGCGCCGTACCAGACGTTGACCAGAATGACCGAGAACCGCGCCCAATCCGGATCGCCGGTCCATGAGATCGGGCCGATGCCGAAAAACGACAGCGTATAATTGAAGGCGCTGTAGGAGGGGTCGAACAGCCACTGCCACGCCAACGTGCTCATGGCGGGCGGGATGACCCACGGCACCAGCAGCATGCCCCGCCATTTGCGCTGGCCCTTGGCCGGAATGTTGTGGACGAAATGGGCGACGATGAAGCCGATCAGCGCTTTGAAGATCACGGCCGAGACCGCGAAGATGCAGGACTGCTTGACCACCAGCCAGAAAGTGTCGCGCTTGAACAGGAATTCGAAATTGCCAAGGCCGACGAAGCGCTGCATCGACTTGTTGAGGGTCGCCAGATGCAGCGAATAGAACGCGGGATAGATCACCAGTAGTGCGATCAGGATGATCAGCGGCAGCGTCATCAGGAACGCCGCGGTCGATTTGCGCTTGAGCGCCTTCTGTAGACTGGAGCGTTTTCGCGCTGGTTGCGTTGCGCCGACGCTGTTCGGCTGAAATGCGACATCAACCATGATGCATCTTCCTCGCGCGTTTCATTTCCAAAGTGCAACGGACGTTTCGAAGCGACGTATCGGCGGTTACCGTGACGGCGGATACACCACGGCGGCCCACCATCCAGCGGGCCGCCGCAATGCTATCCGTTGTCTCAACTCCGCATGAAGCCTTCGCACTCACCTTCCGCCCAGGCGAGCGTCTTTTCCATTGCTTCGCCCTGGTGGTAACGCAGGCACATCTTGGTCAGGGTTGCCTGCGCGTAGATCTGCTGCGCGATCTTCGGTGGCGCCGGCGAAGCTGCAATCGACAATGTCTGGTGATTGTAGGGGTTCGGATAGTGGAAGAGCGTGCCCTTCGGCGGCCCTTCCTCCTGCCAGACCTTCAGCGTCGTCAGCTTCTCGAAGGCCGGCAGGTCGTAGCCACCGCTGGCCGTCACCATCTTCTCGATCGCCGCCGGCTTGGCGAGGGCGACCAGCAGGCTCTTCGCCGCTTCCTTGTTCTTGGAGAAGTTCCAGATGCAGTTGTAGTAGGGCAGATAGGGCGCGAAACGGCCCTTCGGTCCGGCCGGGAAGCCGTGGGTCCAGCATTGTTCGGCGACCTGCGGCGCGTCGCGCTTGGCGACCGCCCAGGCGCTCGGCGGGTTCATGATCAGCGAGGCCTTGCCGGATACCAGACACTTGTTGTTGATCGCATCATCCCAGGCAGCGACATCCGGCGGCAGGAACGAGATCAGCTTCTTGTAGAACTCGAGCGCCTGACGGACGGCGTCGGTCTTGACGGTGAGATTGCCCTTGGCGTCCACGAGCGCTGCGCCGAACGACAGGAAGATCGCGCCGGCGGTATCGACGTTGTCGGTGGTCTCGCCGAGACCGATGCCGAACGGGTTGCCGCCCTTGTGGCAGGCCTCCGCTGCCTTCAGGAACGTGTCGAGCGTCCAGTTGTCGGCCTTCGGTTCCGAACCGGCCGGATACATCGCCTGCACGTCGATGCCGGCATGCTTCTTCATCAGATCGATGCGCGAGCAGGGGCCCTTGATCTGGCTGCCGACGCAATGGGGGAACGCCGAGCCATTTGTTGCCGAGCGTGCCGAGGTATTTTGCGGTGCCGTTGACTTCGCCGTTCTCGGCGATGATCGGCTTCATGATGTCGGCAACGTCTTCGAGTTGCTCGGAATTGGCGTGCGCCCACCAGGTCGGAATCGCAAAGATGTCGTGGCCGGTCTTCGCCTGCGCTTCGGCGGCGATCGTCAGCAGGTTCTTGTTGCCCCCGCTCGGGATGTAGTCGATCGTGACCTCGACCTTGCTCCTTCTCGGCCCATTCATTGACAATCGCGGTCGAGGCCGCGTTGGCGCCGGGCACCCAGTGATCCCAGAAGCCGATGGTCAGTTTGCCGGCGGCATGTGCGCCGCGGATATAGGGAGCGGTGACCAGTGCTGCCGATGACAGCGCTGTAGCAGCAACAAATTGTCGTCGCGTGAGCTTCTTCCGTAACATGGCGTTCCTCCCTGGATGGGCCAATCGGATATGAAGGAAATTCCGTTTTGTTTTTTTATCCGGCGCTGTTTTTGGCGCCGCGGAGATTTCATTATTGACGATCAGAGCAGAATTGCCGGCGTCTGTCGAGAAATCCGGTTGGGGCGGTCATAGAACTAACGTTGTGTGCAAAATGCAGGCAGCGAGGCGCTGGTAATCCGAGGATTGCCGGTCATTCCCGACGCGAGCCGTGACATGTGCGTTGCACACATCGGGTTAACCCCGAAGCGAAGGGGTGTGAGATAGCGCCGCAGGTTGCTGTACCAGATGTCCAACTCGCTTTGCTGGTGCCGTTTTCGTCATCCGGACGATCAGGCGCGGAAGGTAGACTTGCGCGGCGTGAAGCCGATAAAATCGGATTCGGCAGCAAGCCCCTAAGCCGTCACGAACGCCAAGCCCCAAGACCTGCTCCCAAGACCCGCTATCGAATCGACCCCACCATGGAGACCAGACAATGACCAGCCCGACATCGAAGCTGCGCGCGCGGCTGAAACTGTGCGCAGCCCTTGGCGTGGCCGCCATCATGCTTTTCCACGCGCCGCGAATGGTGGACGCGCAGGTGGTCGAGGGCGTCCAGAAAGGCGCCCGTGAGGGTAACAAGGCGGCCGGGCCGGTCGGCGGCGTCCTTGGCGGTGCCATCGGCGGCGTCGTGGGGGTGGTGACCGGTGTTACCGGTGTCCTCACCGGCGGTGGTCAACAACAGCCCGCCGGTGGTCAGCAACAGCCCGCGCAAGGATGCCAAACAGGGCGATCCGGCGAAATCCGGGAAGGCGGCCAAGGAAGGCAAGGATGCCGTCAAGGGTGGCAAGGTCGCCGCCAGGCAACCGGCCGTCCTGACGCAGACCGGCGCCCCGCAACTCACGGCCGAACAGATCGTCGCCAACAGCGACGCCAATATCGAACGCATCAAGAAGGAATTGAATCTCACGCCCGAGCAGGAGAAGAACTGGGCCGGCTTCAACAGTGCGATGCACTATCTCGGTCATAATGGCGCCGACCGGCTCAATCTGCGGATCGCGCGCGCCAAGCGCGACCCGCCGGACGACATTATCGAGCAGATGCGCAACGAGGCCCAGTTTCTCAACGACCGCGCCGTCGACCAGCGCAACGTGGCCGATGCCGCCGAGCCATTATTTGCAAGCCTGGACGACAAGCAAAAGGCGATCTTCATCCAGGAAATGGTCAACCTGAGCCACGAGCGTGGGCTGGACTGAGGCTGCCGATTGAAAACGCCACGGCCGCCGGGCGAATAGCCGGGCACGCATGCCCTGGGGTAGGTTGAAGGCGCGGCACCCGGCTATCCTGCCGCAGCGGCGCGGCCCGTCTATTCGTCACGCAATGTTGAACAAACGCTGACGGATTCACGCCGGAGTCATGGCGCAGTCGGGGCGTTGTCGGGAACCGCTGACGCAAAGCCGAAATCAAAAAGCCGGAATTCAAACAAGTTCGGCGGTAGGCGGTCGCGTCTTTCGGGGCCCGAACGGCTGTGCGGCGGGCCCCAGCTACTTTGCATGGGGTTGTTTTCGCAATTTTAGAATCCGAGTCCACCGCCGAAGTGTCGAACGGCGCTGGCGGGGCCAGTTCAGGTCTTCGGAAAATTCAGTTCCACGCCGACGCCATCGGGGTCGTAGAGGAAGAACTGCGTATCTCCGGTGCGCGGCACGATGCTCTCGCGGAATTTGACGTGCCTCTCCTGCAGGCGCTTGCGCATTCCCTCGACGTCGCTGGCGGCAAAGGCGATGTGATCGAGCCGTCCGGTATCGTCATATTTCTTCTCGGTGCCGCGCACGACGATGCCCTCGCGCGGTTTGCGCGTGCCCATCAGATGCACCGTCGCCGTGCCGCCCGAGTAGAGCCAGTAGCCGGGAAAGTCGAGCGGCGGCCGGTCGCCGTTTTCAAGCCCGAGGACGTCGCAATAGAAATCCTTGGTGCGTTCGAGATCGGAAGGTTCGATGGTGTAGTGCTGCAGTCCGCCGAGTCCCATGACAGTTCTCCTTAATACATTGAAGGGGTTAGACGAAGGTGAGGTCGGCCTCGGCGCCCATCATCCAGGCGCCGACGGTTTCGAAATGCCGGATCTGGCCCTGCAGTTGCTGGGTGACCGTGTGGATGTCGCGGAAGCGGCGTTCCAGCGGGTGGCCTTCGAAGATCGCGGTGGCGCCGGCGGCGTTATAGGCGAAGTCGACCGCTTCACGCGCCTTGTGAATGGCGTGGGTCGCGGCCATGCGCACCGTGATGCGTTGCGCGACCGTGATGCTGGCGCCGGCCACGAGATCCTTCCAGATCTCGGCCATCGACTGCAGCACGAAGCCGCGCGCGGCCCGCAGATTGACCTCGGCCTGGGCGAGACCGGTCTGCACCACCGCATTGTCGCGCAGCGCGCCCTTGGCGCCCCGCGGCACCTTGTTGCGCGCCACTTCGACGAAATCATCGAGCGCGCTGCGGGCGATGCCGCAGGCCACGCCGGCAAAGCCCACCTGGTAGCAAGTGCCGGCGCCCATCCGATAGAGCGGACCGCCCTCGCGGCATTCGCGGTCGAATTCGCGGGTAATCGAATGATCGGACCGGACGAAAAAGTCGTTCAGGGCGAACTGGTCGCTGGCGGTACCGCGCAGGCCGACGGTGTTCCAGATATCGGTCCACGCGACGTCCTCGGTCCGCACCAGCATGGTGCGCTCCTCATGCACGCCGTTGGCTTCCAGCCTGGGAGAGCCGTCGGCCTGGTAAATCGGACAATGCGCGCCGAGCCAGGTCGCGTGCCGCCCGCCGGAGGCAAAGGCCCACACGCCCGTGACCCGGTAGCCGCCTTCGCATTGAACCGCGCGGACCTTGGGACCGGGTCCCCAGGCCAGCACCGCGCGCCGATCGGAAAAGACCGCGCGCGCCACCGGCAGATCGAGATAGGCCGCCGACATCGCGCAGCCGCCGGCCTGGCTGAGGCACCAGGCCGTGGACGCATCGGCTTTCGCGATGGTTTCAATGACGTGGAAGAAGGTGACGGGATCGGTTTCGATCCCGTCGGTCGAGCGCGGCAGCATCAGGCGAAACAGCCGCGCATCGTGCAGCTTGTCGAGCAGATCAGGCGGCAGCCGGCGCGTGGTCTCGATCTCGTTCGATGCCGCCGCCACATCCGGGCGAACGGCCTCGGCGCGGGCGAGCATCGCCCGGTCGCCGGCAAGATCGGCCGATGTCATAATCATTGTATTCAAGATGATGTGTCCAAACCTATGCCTGCCGAACCCTCGCGGTCGACAAATCCAGCCCGTCCGCCAGTTCCTTGTCGATCTGCTCGATCGATTTGCCCCTGGTTTCGAAGCCGATGAAATAATACACGAACCCGGCCATCAGGAACCAGCAGCCAAGATAGAGGAAGGCGGTCGGAATCTGAGGTCAGCGGCACGTCCGGCTTGAGATAATTGTTGGAGCCGACGATCAAGGCAAGCCCCACCGGGCCGATGATCTTGCCAATGCCGCCAAAGCCGTAGGCCGAGCCCATGCCGGTGGTTCTGAGATGCGAGGGCCAGACCTCGGCCGCGTAGGGACCGACAATGGCAAAGCCGCCGTCGGCGAAGAAGAAGGTCACCGCCAGGATCAGCCAGAACGCCGACATGCCGAACAACGTCGCGTCGTAATTATAACCGGCGACGATGGTCAGGATTCCGGCGCCGATGCCCAATAAACCGCCCGCGGTGCGCCGTCCCATCAGTTCCGAGAAATAGGAGAAGGAGAGGCGGCCGATGAACCCGCACACGGTGAGCAGGATCATCATTTTGGCGGCTTCCTGCGGCGTCACCTTCAACAGCAGCACGAACAGCGACGGCGCCCACAGCGTGATGCCGTAGACGCCGGTTTGGGCGCCGGCATTGCCGAGCCAGGAAACCAGCAGGCTGCGCGGGTACGGCTGGCAGCTGACCGTGGCTTCCTCTCCCGGCGATTCCATTGGCTATCCAAGGCGCGTCGAAGCGTCAAGAAATCGCACACCGATTGCGCGTTGAATCGACCTGCGGGAATGACGCCTGCCGCCAGCAAAATCTTTTCGTGCCGCTTCTTCCCGAACCTGCGGCCAACAAGTTAGTCCGACCCATCAGCGGAATCGCTTGAATGACTCTGTCAAACCCCTTGAGTGTGACAGTTGGGAGACAGACGCCTCGGCGAATTTTCGATACCCTACGGATTCTGCAACCCACCAATAGGTCGCCCTAATGAACCGATTTCTGATGGCTGCCTCGATAATCGCAGCAAGCACATGGTCTGCCAGCGCTGCCGATTTGGGATACCGGTCCTGACACCAGGCCGGCCGCGCTTTACGTGGGCTTCGACTGGAGCGGCTTTTACATTGGCGCCAATGGCGGGGAGGCGTTGAGCCACAATTGTTGGAGCAACACCGTTTTTCTGGGCGTTGCAACGGTTCCAAACTTGGCCGAAGGCTGCCACGATCCAGCTGAGTTCACGCTCGGCGGTCAGATCGGCTATCGCTGGCAAAGCGTTGCGTGGGTGTTCGGTGTGGAAGCTCAGGGCAACTGGGCTAACTTGAACGCATCGAATCAAAGCCGGCTGACAGGTGCAATAACAAACGCCACTAATTCGAATGCCATCGGCCTTTTCACAGGGCACGTGGGCTATAGTATTTGGGATAGTACCCTTATCTACGTGAAGGGTGGCGCCGCCGTCACAAACAACACATATAACGGGCTTTCCACGGCAACGAATTCCATCTTTGATACCGCGCGGGAAACGCGCTGGGGCGCGGTAGCTGGTATTGGCGGGGAATATGGCTTCGCCCCAAATTGGTCGTTCGAATCGAGTGGGAACACCTGTTCATGGGCAATCGCAATATCGGCTTCACATCTGTATCAGGCCCTGGATCCCTTCGTACTGAAAGCATCCGCCAAGACATTGATTTAGTGACCGCACGCGTCAGCTACCATTGGGGCGCCGGTCCAGTCGTGGCACGATATTGATCTGACGATTTATCAAATAAAAAGACCTCCGAAAGCGAGCGGACCTACTCGGCACTGCACCGAGACCATGGCGAGATCGAAGCTACCATCGGTAAAATCGATGCTTTCCGTTTCCTGCGGCGGTCGTTGCTCTGGCAATCGCGGTCAGCGATGTCCAGAATTGGGCCGTCCATCCGAGAAGCGTACTTCGAAGCACCAGCCTGCGGACCGGCTTCGTGTTTGATTATTCGGATCGTCATTCTACCGACAATAGCAGATTCAAAAAGCCCGCGAGAACTCATAGCGAGTCGGCGGCGTCTAATCCGACGCGGCGCACTTTCGGCAATCGCTACGTTTTCGGCTCGCGGGACGAAGGCTGGCTCTCATACCTTACTGGCACCTGCGTTCTAAAGGCAGTCCGCCCTGCTTCAGTGATGCGATAGAGATTGTCATCGCCTGGGTCCGAAGAGCGCTCGATCCAGCCCCTCAGAAGGAGGTTGCCGAGCACTCTTTCGCCAGCGGCGATGTGCCTGAGGAGCGGCGTCCACTGGCCCGTCATCAATATCTGCAGGACTTCTCGTTGGCGGTGGGTAGGATACGGCTTCATCATTCCCTTGCCTTCAGCCCCAGTTCTACGCCGGCCTCGACGGTGTTCGCAATCTCCTGCATCGCCATCGCCAATGCAAAACCGTCAATCGAATAGCTTTTGATGCCGTCGCTAATAGAAACGTCGGTGAGTTTGTGCACCACGTGCCATTCGACCGCTTTGGCGAATGCTTCTTTCGCGGTTTCGGTGGTCACTGAAACGAGGAGATCGTCGGCGTAGCCAGACAATGAAAATGGCATGGGGCATTCTTTATCTGAGTCGAGCGCCATAATCAGCCCGAGTTTAAGCGTCGGTCGCTGGTAGCGTAGCCACTTCATCTGAGATATTGGGCGGCCAGCCCCGCCGGTTTACGTACCCGGATTGCCTCGAAATAAAAGTAAACGGTGGGCCGTCCGTCAGAGAAGCGCACTTCAAAACTACCAGTTTGTGGCACGGCCTCGTGTTTGATGATGCTGATTGTCATTGGGCCAGTTTAGCCGAACAGGGCCATCAAGGGGACGCCTTGATGGCCCTGGGTGGGGCCGGAGAGTGGGGGGAAAAACTATCCGGCCCGCCAGTCATAGCCGAGCTAATAGGAAGTGGGCGTGAAAGAGGTCACACAACGTGCGCCGCGGTCTTTTTTTAATTGCTCATCTTTGTTCGAAGCTAGTTTAATGCTGCCGGTACGGCTTCACAGCTTCGATCAGGCGATGCGCACTTTCTTGATCCGAAATCCGCCCGGCAATATCGATCCGCGCCGAACCCCAGCACCGCACGAAGCGAATCCATCGGCCGTAGATGCAACTGGCTAATGCCGCTGGGGGCAATTGCCTGGCTCAACCCGGAGTTAGAGAAACTCACGAAGCCGCGCGATCTCAGCGAGGCTCTCTCCTGACAAGACGCCAG
The DNA here is from genome assembly GCA_963742665.1 of uncultured Alphaproteobacteria bacterium. Classification (GTDB taxonomy): domain Bacteria; phylum Pseudomonadota; class Alphaproteobacteria; order Rhizobiales; family Xanthobacteraceae; genus Bradyrhizobium. The sequence goes on along the minus strand of CAVUNH010000014.1, from coordinate 106,583 downwards.
CTACTAGCGGCGGTTGAGGCGAAGTATGAATCTCGTACAGGTGCCGCGTGGGGACCGGCTTGGCCATGAACACCCGCAGACACTCGTTTAACGTGCTGTCGTGCAACAGATACGGGCCGGTAGCCTCGGGGTGTCGCTGGTTGTTAAGTGAAGGCCATTTCCGTAGGACAGCCGGCGCATCGAAATTGATGTGATGGTCGGGACGCGGATCGTTGTCGGTCATTTCCTGTCGCCTTTTAGCTCCCAGCCGGCTTAACCAACTGTCAACCGTCCGACGGCAGAGTGGGCGTGTCCTTTCTGGGACTTCGTGTGAAAGAGGCCGTCGCTGTTCTCAACCGCAGCGGCGGCTTTTTCATGCCTATAAAGCGGCCCGACGACGGTGCTGAGAAGCTGCCGCCGGGCCTAGCCGCGCCGGTAGGATGCGCGCCCAACAACGCGGCTGAAGATCAACGTAGCGGCCGAGCCTTTGTGCCCGAAAATTTGTGTTCAGTCGAAGAGTCGCGGGCTAGCTAAACGCGATGACGAGCAAGCCCGAGCACAACATCACAAGGCAAACCGCGATGAGTGCCAGGAAACCGTCGGACACGAAGTCATGATTACGCATGGAACACCTCCTGTCGTCGGGGAGGCTGGTCCGAATTTATTAAAGATTTCGGAATCGAGGATTGCCAAGGTACAAAAAAGCCCCGGACGATGCCGGGGCTTTTGAGCTGCGGATATAGCAGAGATCAGTATTTCGCAATAACCGGGCTACCCCAGCCGAAGCGATAGTTCACGCGAAGCGTGAGCATATCCACGTCTTGGCTGATGCGATTGTTGAGCGCGCCGACAACGATGGGATTGACCGCCGAGAACGAATTATTCGAGTTGCCCATGAACAGGTGGTTGTATTCGATACCGGCCGACCAGTTCGGTGCGAAGCCGTACTCCCATCCGACACCCACAGTACCACCCCAGCGGGTCGCGCTTGCGGAGGCGACATCAACGCCGCCAACCGTGGTAAGTATGCTGAAACGGTTGCCCGTCACAGCCGCGCCGCCCTTCAAGTAGAACAGCGATGCGTTCCAGGCGTAACCGATCTGACCGGTGAAGAGGCCAATGCCTGTCGTGCTGGTGCGGGTGGAGAACGCAGGATTGATCAGGCTGAGGCGCGTGTTGCTGAGGTCAGCCCAATCACCCTGGGCTTCGACGCCGAACACCCAATTGGCGCTCTGCCAGCGATAACCGAGTTGGCCACCGATGACGCCACCGGACCGATCACGGCAGCCCTCAGCGAAGACTGTTCCGACAGCATTAACGAAATTCCAGCAACTGTGGCTCTGGCCCCAGCCGCCGTTGCCGCCGATGTAGAAGCCGCTCCAGTTGTACATCGGAGCGACGTAGGGAACCGGCGCTGCCTTCACCGCCATATCGGCAGCCGAGGCCGGAGCGGCCATCGCAACAAGTCCAAGCGCACCCAACAAAAGCTTCTTCATTTTGTCCCCGTTCCCTGTCCGCTTCCTTTGTCTCGAAGCGTCGCCCAAGACGCGAGCGCCGCGCCGTTGGTCAGAAATATATCGCGATTTGGCTGGAAAATGCGTATCCGAAATGGCCACACTCTCGTGAAAACGTCGGTCGGCATTTATCGATAGCTCGTATATTGCGCACTTGTGGGCGGTGGCTGGCATGTCGAACCAAATCGAGGCCGAGCAGGCCAGTAAGCGCCTAAACCGGTCCGAAATCGTCGATTTTCTCAACGAAGCTTTCCATTCCGGCGATGTGGATCGAATTGCGCAGGCAATCGGCATCGCAGCAAAGACCCATGATATCTCAGATGTCGCTAAACGTGCGGGGTTGTCACGGACAAGCGTGTATCGGTCCTTTACTGGGGAGGGCAGGTATCCCAACTTGACCACGGTCGTGCAGGTCTTGGCGGCGATGGGTTTGGGGTTGAAAGTGGGACGAATCAGGAAGTCCGGTGCAAGGGCATCTCGGCTGAACCGCGCTGTATTCGAAGACTAGTTGGCATCGCCCTGTTGGCACGTCGAGCTAACAAGCGCGATCCGTCTCCATCATCGCTTGCCCAAACAGCGGCCGGGCATCGCGGCGCCCGCACGCCTTGCAAACAAAGCGATCCTCGATATCAGGACAACCGCATGTCGTCCGGCCAGCCGTCGGCGAGGGCGGTGGTCGAATGGGCACACCGATAGTCCGCGCAATAGATGACAACGCGGCGCACGCCGGTCTCGCGCATCTCTACGAAGGTGATCTTGTGCTGGCGCTGCATGGCGCTCTAAAAACCCCGCTGGGTTCACGCCGGGCGGGTTTTTCAATTTATTCAGGGCGCAAGAATAAGAGCGAGAGCCAAAAGCACCACTGTTAGCGTGCTAAAGCTCATTCCAACCGCAACTATCCACCAATCCAAGCGGTCCATTCCGGGCTCCGCACCGCTCCAAGCCTCAGGTAAATGCTAAACTGAGCAGGCCTGAGCAAAGCAGGACAAGACTCGCAATGGTCACAGCGAGGAAACTGTAAGATGCGAATTCTTCACGCATGGTACACCTCGACTTATCGTGCGCCCCCGTTGAAAGGGAACGACTGCCACTTTGCACAGTCAAAAGAATTTCGGCGATCCCCGAATTTTGAGGTAAACTGATGATTTGGGGCAACAGACTGGAGGCGAGGGCCGGACGATCGGATTTCGCCGTCTGAGCCTTTTCTATTTGTACGTTTGATTGTGCCCAGGGTTATATAAAACGAACATTAGTTAACTACATCAAATAGTTATGGCGGAAGAGGTAGGGATTTAAACTCGGCCACCCTTCCGTCTTTGGACGTCAGCGACTTAGCAGGGGCGTGCGGCCGGGGAAAGCGTCAAATCGGGCGATGTTGGCGCTGGCTGCGAATCACGATGGAAGAGGGGCCCAGCGCTTTTAGCCGAAAGCGAAAGCCAGCAGACTTGAGCACAGCAGCACCAGGCTGGCCGTGGTCAGTGCGAGAAATCCGTTGGAGACCAAATCGTGGTTGCGCATGATACACCTGCCACTCTCGATGCTCGTCCGAATTTATTAAACCTTTCGGAATCTCCCGGCCGGTAAGAGGTGATGCGTCTTCTGAGGCACAGTTGACCCCAAGCTTGGAAACCCCGGACTTCAGGCCCGGGAACGATAACTCTCGAACGCATGGGCCAGGAAAATCCCCACGCTCACCAGGCCCATAACCGCCGTAACCGTCTCAATCATCGCAAGATTCCTTTGCGCCCCACGAGCCCACAAAACGGCTGAAGCCTTGCACAGTCAAAAAGATTCAGCGACCGGACCAGAAGATCCGAACAAGTGATGATTTGCTGCAACAGGTTGTTTGAATGCGAGACAGGCGAGGGGTAAGTGGATGTCGCTTGGGCGCGAACGCCCCGATAGCGCCCGTAATTGACGGGCCAGCGGGGAAATTCAACGCAACGATTGATTCACCACGGAAGCGCGGACCCCATTTCCGCCGTGTTCCGGTTGCGGTATCTTCATGTCTTGATGCGGAGGTGGGCCGTATCGTGGTTCAAGGCCGTGCACGCCTCAACGTAGGCATGCGGCCGGTGGAATGGTAATTGGGGCGAATGGGGATTCGACGGCCAAAATCGATGGTCCTGATGGTGCGTAGCGCCACAGCCGTAGCCACGTGCCTCATCCTCGCCAACTGCGCCTCGTCGAACAAGTTCGCCAGCCGGGTCGATCCCAAATACGGCGTGTCCTCCAGCCCGCGGGTGGTGGCCCTCGGTGATCCCGTGCCGAAGGGCGGCGGAACTTACCGCGTCGGCAAGCCCTATACCGTGGCCGGCCGGGTCTACGTGCCCGAGGAGGATACTGAGTATCGCGCGGATGGCATGGCCTCCTGGTACGGCGACGACTTCCACGGCCGGCTGACCGCCAATGGCGAAGTGTTCGACATGACCTCGCTGACCGCCGCCCATCCGACCCTGCCGATGCCGAGCTACGCGCGCGTCACCAATCTGAGCAACGGCAAGTCGCTGGTCGTCCGCGTCAATGACCGCGGTCCCTACCACGGCAATCGCCTCATAGACGTCTCGAACAAGGCCGCGGAACTCCTTGAATTCAAAGGAAATGGCGTCGCCAAGGTTCGCGTCGAATACGTCGGACGGGCGCCGCTCGAAGGCTCCGACGACCGCCAATTGATGGCGACGCTGCGAACCGGCGTTCCCGCGCCGTCGCCGTCCGCGGTCCGGATTGCGTCCGCCCGGCCGTTCATTCCCGAAATTTCGTCCTCCGCGGGCCGGATCCGGGGCGAGGTTCCGATGCCGGAGGGCCGGCCCTATAGCCTCGGCAACACCTCGGCCGATTACGCCTCGATCAACGCGACCTCGGAAATGTCGGCCTCCAGCCGGTCCCGCGGCCGTTACCGGGAGAATCCGCGCGCGGTGACCTACGACACCGAAGCGGGCTCGGGCTATTTGCCGATCGACCCCCGCGGCCCCAGCGAAGTGCTCAGCGGGCGCGGGCTCTACTAATCCTTCAAAAAGGCGATCAAGGCCGCGTTGACCTCATTGGGGCGCTCCTGCTGAACCCAGTGGCCGGCGCCGTCGATGATCAGCTTCTGCCGCAGGTTCGGCAGCACCTTCTCCAGTTCGTTGACCTGCTTGGCGCCGATCAGGCCGGTGATGACCGAATCGCGGGATCCCGCGATGAACAATGACGGCTGATGGATCTGGGCGCCCTGCCAGGGGGCGGTGAGCTCCCAGTTGCGGTCGAGATTGCGGTACCAGTTCAGCCCGCCGCGGAAACCGGATATCCGGTAGGCCTCGGTGAAATAGGCGATGTCGGCTTCGCTGATCCAGTCCGGCAGCGTCTCGACCGGGCCGATGTTGTCGAGAAAGCCCTTACCTTCGGTGATGAACATCGCCGAGGGATCGGAAACGCCGCGCCCGAGCACCTTGCGCATGGTCAGCGCGACATCACGCTCGAATTCCGCCTCGGCAACGCCGGGCGTCTGGAAATACTGCCAGTAGAAGTTGGTGACGCCGCCTTCGCGCAGGCTCTCGAGCGGCCGGTTGCGGCCGCGGGACGGTGGCGGGACGCTGAGGCCGGCGACCTTCGTGAATATGTCAGGGCGGAACTTGGCCGCGTCCCAGGCGACCGGCGCGCCCCAATCGTGGCCGACGATGACGGCCTGTTTCTCGCCAAGGGCTGAGACCAGCGCGACCATGTCGCCGACATTGTCGAAGATGGTATAGGCGCCGATCTCCGCGGGCGCGCTGCTGCGGCCAAAGCCGCGCATATCGGGCGCCACGACGTGGAAGCCGGCATCCGCGAGCGCCGAAATCTGGTGGCGCCAGGAATAGGACAATTCCGGCCAGCCATGGCAGAGCACGACCAGCGGGCCTTCGCCTTGCTCGAGCACGAACAGGTCGATCCCGTTGGCGGAAATGGTGCGTGAGGATGGCATCGCGTTTCCGCCCTGTTTTTCGTATTTTGTCGGGATTGCAGTTTCCGCAGCAGATACGGTCCTTCGACCGGCGCCGCAATCGGATCGGCGGCGGGCACAAGTCCGAAAACCTGTGTTGTTTGCGATACTTCCAACTGTTAGAACGCGGGGATTCAGGACATCGCGATGGCAGCCGAGACACCCGTTTCCCGCAAATTGGACACCGCGGCCGCTTTCCCGTGGCGAGGCCTGATCGCGGCCTTCGCCTGGGTCCCGGCCCTGGTACTGGCCTTGGCGATCGGCTGGGGCGGGATCGTCTACGCCGCCAACAACAGCGTGCAGGGCGCCAAGAAGGACGAGGGCGGCTTCGACGGCGATGCGCCGACCGCGATCCTGATCGAGGCCACCAGCGGCAGCGTGCTGTTCGAGAAGAACGCCGACGAGCTGCGGGCGCCGTCCAGCATGATGAAGCTGATGACGGCCGAAGTCGTGTTCAACGCCATCAAGACCGGCAACGTCAAACTGACCGACGAATACCGCATCAGCGAGAACGCCTGGCGCAAGGGCGGCGCGCCCGCCGGCGGCTCGACGATGTTTGCCGCCCTCAACAGCAAGGTTTCGGTCGACGACCTCCTGCACGGCGCCATCATCCAGAGCGGCAACGATTCCTGCATCGCGCTTGCCGAGGGCATGGCCGGCAACGAGCGGATCTTTGCCACCGATTTCATGACCAAGCGGGCGCGCGAACTTGGCATGACCAAATCGACCTTCGGCAATTCCAACGGGCTGCCCGATCCCGCCAACAAGATGACGGTGCGGGAACTGGCCAACCTCGCGCGCCACATCATCCGGACCTATCCCGACATGTACAAATTGTTCGGCGGAGAAGGAATTCACCTGGAACAAGATCCGGCAGCAGAACCGCAATCCGCTGTTGAACTCGCTCACCGGCGCCGACGGGTTGAAGACCGGCTACACCAAGGACGGCGGCTACGGCATGGTCGGTTCCGCCGTGCAGAACGACACGCGGCTGATCGTCGTGATCAACGGCCTCGAAGACCCCGACGACCGCGCTTCGGAAGCCAAGAAGATGCTGGAATGGGGATTTCGCAATTTCGAGGCGCGGACGCTGTTCGCGGCCAACCAGCAGGTCGGCTTTGCCAAGGTGTTCGGCGGCGAAAGCCGCTCGGTCAAGCTCGCCGGCCGCGAGCCGATCAAGGTGATGGTGCCGAAGAACGGCAGCGAAAAGCTGATCGCACGCGTCGTCTATAACGGCCCGGTGCGGGCGCCGGTCGCCGAGGGCCAGCCGGTCGGCGTGGTGCGGGTCTGGCGCGGCGCCAATGTCGCCATGGAAGCGCCGGTCTATGCCGCCGAAGCGATCGCCACCGGTTCGACCATGCGCCGCGCGATCGACGGGGCCAGTGAGCTCGTCATCGGCATGTTCCGCGCGAGCGCAGAGAAGCTCTGACCATGGCCGATGCAGCGGTGAGCCGAGCATCCGGACGCGGGCAGGTTCATTTCGTTTGAAGGCGGCGAGGGCTCCGGAAAGTCCACGCAGATCAGGAAACTCGCCGAGCGTCTCGATGCCGCAAAACTGCGCGCCATCGTCACGCGCGAGCCCGGCGGGTCGCCGGGCGCCGAAATCATCCGCCATCTGGTGCTGTCGGGCATGGGCAAGCTGCTCGGGCCGGACGCGGAAACGCTGTTGTTTGCCGCCGCCCGCGACGACCATGTCCGCACGGTCATTGAGCCCGCGCTCAGCCAGGGACTGTGGGTGCTGTGCGACCGGTTCTTCGATTCAACCCGGGCCTATCAGGGTCGGCTGGGACAGGTCTCGCCCGGCGTCCTCAATGCGATGCAGCGGGTCACCATCGGCGACCTCAAGCCGGACCTGACCATCATCCTCGACATCCCCGTCGAGGTCGGCCTGCAGCGCGCGGCCGCACAGGCGCGGCAGCGGCGCGCCCGATCGCTTCGAGGCGGAGGACATCAAGTTCCATCAGGATCTGCGCGACGCCTACAAGCAGATCGCCGCCGAAGACCCGCGGCGCTGTGAGCTGATCGACGCCAATGCGGATGCGGATACGGTCGCCGCGCGCGTCTGGACCAGCTTGCGCAATCATCTGTTTGCGATCCCAACCACGGCCAGCACCGCATGAGCGCCCGCAAGACCGAGCCGGAGATCGCGGTCAGGCATCCCCGCGAAACGCCCGATCTGTTCGGGCATCGCGAGGCGGAGACGCGCGCTGTTGACCGCCTACCGCTCAGGCCGCATTCCGCACGCCTGGCTGATCGGCGGCGCGCAGGGCATCGGCAAGGCGACGCTGGCCTATCGGATGGCGCGGTTCGTGCTGACGCATCCCGATCCGATGGCACCCTCGGTGCAACGCGCCGAGACGCTCGCGGTCGATCCTGCCCATCACGTCGCGCGCCAGATCACGGCCGGCGCCCATGGCGGGTTGTTGGTGCTGGAGCGCAGCCTCAACGACCGCGGCGTGATGCGGACCGTCATCACCGTCGACGAGACGCGGGAGACGATCTCGTTCTTCGGCACGACCGCGGCCGTCGACGGCTGGCGGGTCTGCATCGTCGATACCGTCGACGAGCTCAATCCGAACGCCGCCAACGCGCTCCTGAAAATCCTCGAGGAGCCGCCGCAGCGCTCGCTGTTCCTGCTGGTCAGTCATTCGCCGGCCCGCGCGCTGCCGACCATCCTGTCCCGCTGCCGCAAATTGCCGTTGCGGCCGCTTGCGGCCGATGACGTGATCCGCGCCGCGTCGCAGGCAGCAAACATGGCTGCCGACGATCCCGCGCTGGCGGAGGCGGCAGAAGCCGCGGAGGGGAGTGTGGCCCGCGCGCTGACGCTGCTCGGCGGCGATGCGCTCAAACTGCAGCAGCGGACCGCGGCGCTGCTGGCGACGCTGCCGCAGGTCGATCCGCGCGAGCTGCATGCGCTGGGTGACGCGCTCGGCGGCAGCGACCGCGTGGCGCTCGCGGCTTTCATCGACGGCGTCGATCGCTGGATCGGCGAAAAGCTGCGTGCCGGCGACGCCAACGCCAATCTTCCGCGCCTTGCACGGCTGGCGGAGGTATGGGAAAAGATCATCCGCGCCGCGCGCGATACCGAAGCCTACAATCTGGAGCGAAAACCGCTGGTTTTCTCGGTATTCGGGATGCTCGCGGAAGCCACGCGGTAGATGCGCCGCCTGACAGCAATCCGGACAATCTGCTTAAGTCATAAAGGAATTCGTGGTGGCGACGCCGAAGAAGAAAATATCGAAGAAGCGCAAGGCGAAGAAGGTTCGCAAATCGCCGCGCGCCAGCGCCGGCAAGAAAGCGGCCGCGAAAAAGCGGGCCGCCAAAAGCAGGCGTGTCGTGAAAAGGGCCGGCAAGACGAAGAAGGTTGCCAAGAAACTTGCAAAGAAAACTGCAAAGAAAACTGCAAGAAACCGCGAAGAAAGCCGCAAGGAAATCTTCAAGGAAGCCCTCGAAGAAACCGGTGAAGACCGCATCGAAGAAGCGCGCCGATCCGTCCAGCGCGGCAAAAGTCACGGTCGCAAAGGCGCCAGCAGCGCCAAAGAGCCCGAGGGCTGTTGCTCCGCGCGCGAAGCCCGCACCCGCCGCCGCCCCCGGCGGCGACGCGCAACACCTACTTCGTCACGACGCCGATCTTCTATCCGAACGGCGTGCCGCATATCGGCCACGCCTACACGGCCATGGTCACCGACGCGATCGCCCGCTTTCAGCGGCTCGACGGCTTCGATGTCCGGTTTCTGACCGGAACCGACGAGCACGGCCTAAAGATGCAGCAAACCGCGGTTGCGGAGGGCCTCACGCCGATCGCGCTTGCGGATCGCAACTCCGCGCGCTTCCGCGACATGATGACGGCGCTCAACATCTCGTATGACGATTACATCCGCACCACCGAGCCGCGCCACGAGCGCGCGTGCCAGGCCCTGTGGCGTGCGATCGAGAACAACGGCGATATCTATCTCGGCAAATACGCCGGCTGGTATTCGGTTCGTCAGGAGGCTTATTTCGACGAAGCGGAAACCACCGTCGGGACTGATGGCATCCGGCGCGAACCGCTGGGTTCGCCGGTCGAGTGGACCGAGGAGGAGACGTATTTCTTCCGCCTGTCGGCCTATCAGGACAGACTGCTCGACCTCTATGCGCGTATCCCCGACTTCGTGCTGCCGCGCGAGCGGCTGAACGAAGTCGCGAGTTTTGTCAGAGGCGGCCTGCAGGACCTGTCGGTCTCGCGCACCACGTTCGACTGGGGCATCAAGGTGCCGGGCGCGCCGGCCCATGTGATGTATGTCTGGCTGGATGCGCTGACCAACTACATCACGGCCGCCGGCTATCCCGACGTCGATAGCGCCGAATTCCAGCGTTACTGGCCGGCCAGTCTGCACGTCACCGGCAAGGATATCGTGCGTTTCCACGCGGTATACTGGCCCGCATTCCTGATGTCGGCCGGCGTCGCCGTTCCGCAACGCGTATTCAGTCACGGCTTCCTGCTCAACCGCGGCGAGAAGATGTCGAAGTCCGTCGGCAATGTCGTCGATCCCTTCGCCATGGCGGCGCAATACGGCGTCGATCAGGTGCGCTATTTCTTCATGCGCGAGGTGTCGTTCGGACAGGACGGCAGCTACAATCATGAGGCCATCGTCGCTCGGACCAATGCCGATCTCGCCAACGATCTCGGCAATCTGGCGCAGCGTTCGCTGTCGATGATCGCGAAGCAACTCGGCGGCGTCCTGCCGGAGCCGGGCGATTTCACCGACAACGACAAGGCGATCCTGGCGCAGGCCGATGCCATGCTGGAGGCGTCGCGGAGTGCGATGGCGACGCAGCAGATCCATCAATGGCTGAATGCAGTGTGGACTGTGGTCGCCGAAGCCAACCGCTATTTCGCGGGCGAGGCGCCGTGGGCGCTGGCGAAGACCGATCCGGCGCGGCAGAAGACCGTGCTGTACGTGACGGCGGAAGTCGTGCGCCAGGTCGCGATCCTGGCGCAGCCGGCGATGCCGGAATCCGCGGCAAAGCTGCTCGACAGTCTGGGCGTCCCCCAAGAAAGGGAAGCTCGCGACTTTGCAGCCCTCGCCACGCGCATCACCGCCGGCACGGCGCTGCCGGCGCCGGTCGGGGTTTTTCCGCGCTACGTCGAACCAAAGACGGATTGATCGGTTCGAAAGCCATGCTCGTCGACAGCCACTGCCATCTCGACTTTCCCGATTTCGCCGAGGATCTCGACGGCATCGTCGCGCGCGCCGAGAGTGCCGGGATCGGCCGCATCGTCACCATCTCGACCCGGGTGAAGCGGCTCGCCGGGCTGCTCGCCATCGCCGAGCGCTTTCCGAACGTCTATTGCTCGGTCGGCACCCATCCGCACCACGCCGACGAGGAAGACGGCATTCCGGCGAGCGAACTGATCGAACTGACGAAGCATCCGAAAATCGTGGCGCTGGGCGAGGCGGGGCTCGACTATTTCTACGAGCACGGCTCGCGCGAGGCGCAGGAGCGCGGCTTTCGCGCCCATATCGCCGCCGCCCGCGCAACCGGCCTGCCGCTGGTGATCCACACCCGCGACGCCGATGAGGATTGCGGCCGCATCCTCGAAGATGAAATCGCCAGGGGACCGTTCAAGGCGGTGCTGCATTGCTACACCGGCGGGCGTGAGCTCGCGATGAAAGCGATCTCGCTCGGGCTTTCGATCTCGTTCACGGGCATCCTGACCTTCAAGAAGTCGCAGGCCTTGCGCGATCTCGCCGCCGAACTGCCGGCCGACCGCATCATGGTGGAAACCGACGCGCCCTATCTGGCGCCCGGCAAATTCCGCGGCAAGCGCAACGAGCCGTCCTACGTGGTCGAGGTGGCAAAAGTGCTGGCGGAAACCCGCGGGGTTTCGCTGGAAGAGATTTCGCGGCAGACCACCGAAAACTTCTTCCGCCTGTTCTCCAAAGTGCCCGCGCCGAAGGCTGCCGCATGACGCTGACGCTGACGATCCTCGGCTGCGGATCCTCGGCCGGCGTGCCGCGTCCGGCGCTCGGATGGGGCGCCTGCGATCCCGACAATCCGAAGAACCGCCGCCGCCGCTGTTCGCTGCTGGTCGAGCGCACGTCGGAACAGGGCACGACGCGGATCGTGATCGACACCTCGCCCGACCTGCGCGAGCAGCTGATCGACGCCGATGTCGACCACATCGACGCGGTGTTCCTGACCCATGAGCATGCCGACCAGACCCACGGGATCGACGACCTGCGCTCGGTCGTGCTGCACCAGCGGCGGCGCATTCCGGTCTATTTCAACCAGTCGACCGCGAAAGACATCATGGCGCGGTTTTCCTATTGCTTCATCGCGCCTGAAGGCAGCGACTATCCGCCGATCCTCGACCGCCATTCGATCGAAGCCGGCGAAAGCCGCACCATCGCGGGGAAGGGCGGGCCGCTGACGCTGTCAGCCTTCATCGTGCAGCACGGCAACATCCCCGCGCTCGGCTATCGCATTGGCGATGCCGCCTACACGCCCGATGTCAGCGACATCCCGGCCGAGAGCTGGCCTGCGCTGGAAAACCTCGAGCTCTGGATCATCGACGGGCTGCGCTATGCCGGCCATCCCAGCCATTTCAGCGTCAACGACGCGCTGTCCTGGATCGAGCGCTTCAAGCCGCGCCGCGCCGTCATCACCAACATGCATTCCGACCTCGACTACGAGGTGCTGCGCCAGAGCCTGCCCGCCGGCGTGATCCCGGCCTATGACGGCATGCGGCTGGTGCTGGAGCGGGAAGGCTGAGGAACCCGGCTCAGCGCGTGAACGGCGTTGCTTGCACCGAACTCTGTTTCGGGAGATCCGAGATGATCCGCCGCTCGTTGGCCGCACCGGTTTTGTGGATTTGTCTGGTACTAGCCTGCGGCCGCAATGGATGCCGCATCGATCAACAATGCGGCGTTTGAGACTTCGCAAAGCCTCCCGACGAAGGGAAGATTGATCCCCTTGTGATCAAGATCCAGATTCTGCTGGATCGGGCGCGATTTTCTCCCGGAGAGATCGACGGCAAGCTCGGCGAAAACGCGCAGAAGGCTCTGAAGGCCTTCGCCGAGGCGAAAGGTTTGAAGCCGAACCAACCTCTCACACCGGAGGTATGGAAGGCGCTTGCCGGGACAAGCTCGGACGCCGTTGTCACCGAGTACAAGATTTCCAACGATGACATCAAGGGACCATTCCTGGAACGGCTGCCTTCAAAGATGGAGGATATGCGGCACCTCAAGGCGCTCGGCTACACGAGCGCGCGCGAGGCCCTCGCCGAGAAATTTCACATGAGCGAAGCGCTACTGGATGCTCTCAACCCCAAGAAGAAATTCGATCAAGCCGGCGAAAGCATACTGGTCGTCAACGTGCTCGGGAACGACGCCAAATTGAAAGTTGACCGGATCGAGGTCGACAAATCGCGTCAGACGGTGAAGGCCTTTGCCTCGTCCGACGAGCTTGTCGCGTTCTTTCCGGCGACCGTCGGAAGCAAGGAAAAGCCGACCCCCAGCGGTACGCTCAAGGTGGTGTCCGTCGATGCCAACCCGAACTACCGCTATAATCCCGACTACAAATTCAAGGGCGTAAGATCGAAGCAAGTATTCACCATCAAGCCCGGCCCGAATAACCCGGCGGGATCTTTCTGGATCGGACTTTCCGCCGAAGGATACGGCATCCATGGCACGTCCAACCCTTCCACGGTCAGCAAGACTGAATCGCACGGTTGCGTTCGGCTGACCAATTGGGATGCCGGCTTGCTGGGCCGGAACGTCAAGAAGGGGACAGCTGGTCACCTTCGTCGAGCCGGCGCCGGCGGGTGGAAAGAGCTAGACTAGATCGTCCCAAAACCGGAGCGATGTCACCCAAGTGCATTTTCGTTCGATTGCATCGGGACGGGCGGCCAGATACGGGGTTACGCCGAGGGCAAACGCAAAGGTCGTTTGATGATTGGCCTGTTCTTTGAAATTCAGACAAGGGCCGGACACCGGGATCAATATCTGGACCCCGCCAGAGGAAGATGAGAGAACGCCGACTGACTTTCATATGACCCAAATGCGACGTTGTCGATGAATCCCGGATCGGTATAATTGCATTTTGCATAAGCGCATTTTAATCAGCTCGCACGGCACACCAGATGCAGGAAATTTCGTCAGTCAGTTTTAGTGGCGTATTTGCTTTGCGCGACGGCGTCAGTGAAAACGAGTTTTTGCCAAGACTGCACGCCTTCTTCCAGCATTTCATCGATATGGGGTTTGCCACCGGCTATCGCGTCATGCGCCGCGAGGCACTAGACGGTTTTGGCAAGCGACCGGCACCTTCACGTATCCTACAGAGCTCGTCTCAACGCCGCTGATATCATAACACACAACCCGCGCCATTTGTCATCGCGACCGTTCGCGGCCGGCTTGGCGTACTTCATCGAACCTGGAGCCTTTCTACAGCGAGATCGGCCGGCCTTCGATCGACTCGAGTTGACGATCCGCATCTCATCGTTGGCTACTGCTCGTATTCGCTTTGAGATGCTGCTTTGCTGGAGGTCGAACTGCAACTTGCTTATCGCTGGTTCTGCCGGCTCGATCTCGACGACAAGGTCCCTGACCACTCGACATTCTCAGCCAATCGCCAGGCCGTTCGCGCAGCGCCTGTTGCCATATTCATCAGTGGTTCGATCTTCATGTACGCGGGTCTGGTCAAAGGCGAGCCTTCGCCGTCGATGCCAGCGTCATGGAAGCGGATGCCAGCCGTTATCATGGCAAGGCTCTGACATATCGACTGGTCGGCGCCGGAACTTCAGACGCGGGCAGTGGCCGAGTCCTCGAGCCCTTGAGACGAAGATCTCTACGTCGATCGCGGGTCGAACGATTTCTCCAGTGACCCGTGTTCGGCATGACCGCGAAAGCCAATTAACGCGTCCAATTTGGCTACGGCTCAATTTCCGATCGACATCGAATATGCGATCGTCGACGTGGAAGCCACTCGCTCGCACCTCGACGAAGTGGTTGTGACCAAGACATGATCGTACGCACCGAAGAGATCTTCACCTTAAGCCCGACCGGCTGGTGCCGACTCGGCGTACTGACAGGCAATTCCTCGGCGGCTCGTTGCACCGGCATCATCCACACATTTCGTTGTTGACAAGAGCGATCGCGAAGATGGAACCTTTCACGCAGCGACTTCACGTTCGATCGTGAGCTTAATGCCTACGTCTGTTCGCGACAATTTCTCAGACCACCGGCAACTTCGGCCGAGATCACAAGCTGCGCTATCTTGCGGTTAAGCGCGACTGCGCGGATGTCCCTTCAAGCCGCTGCTGTCCAACACGCCCTCGCGCGTCACTCGCGACGCCGACGAGGATCTCGCGACATGCGCGTCCGATCATAGGTCCGCCGGAGTTCGATAGATCTCGCGACAGCGCAATAAGGTCGAGCTGCGCTTTGCACACCTCAAGACCCGCCATCGATTCGAGCGTATCGCCTGCGCGGGCTCTCCGGTGCTCGCGACGGTTCCACCTCGCAGCCATTGTGCAGAACGAAGTGAAGCAATCCATCTCGCGGCAAAGAAAGTATGGATTGCTTCGTCGCCTAACGCGCCTCGCCATGACGCCGATGACGTCATGGCCGGGCTTTTATCCGGCCATGAGTTCCTTGTTATCGTCGCACCGTCACGGGACTCATCCCAATGTAGATAAACGACAAGCCTCAGCTCTCTTCCGAACTCGCGTGCGGGCTTCCCCGCAAGGGACATTCTTTCCACTGCTCGGTGGAGTCGAGTTTTCTCCTATCGGGTTTGATCCTGAACGGTTTTCATGCTGCTGCCGCGGCTTGCTCCGGGTCCACCGGAACTCGGTGCCGTCAACCCAGATGCGGTGCATGATCTCGAACAGCCGGCGAGCCAGAGCCACGAGCGCCTTTTTCAACCCGCGCGCCTGGCGAGCCGCGTTTCCTCCGGACGATCGACAGCAAGCGGCGGTGCAGCAGGACGATCTGTTCACGGAGCGGCCGCCGGACAATGAGCCGCGGGTTCACCAGTGCCGCTCCGGTCGGGGATATTTCTCGACAAGCTATTGGATACGGGCGTGAACCTCATCTTGCCATCATTCCAACCTTGAGGCCGAAGTTGCGCAAAGTACCTCGCAGATCGTTCTCGATGGCGATGGCCTTTGACTGCAGAAGCTTGCGATGGGTCAGCATCATCCGCAGTTTCTGACTGCGCAGCGTCTTCACATGCACCTGCCGGTACGGTCGCGAGCGGAGCCGGCTCATGTCAGCCTTGAGCCGAGTGTTACACTTGAATGTTTTTCGGATGAGCCGCCGCTTCCGAGCTGAAACGATTGGAGCATCCAGCGTTCGCGTCACGGACGTGCACCGACACAACTCGGCCACCGTCAGAACGAGCTGTATGAGGTCGTTTTCCGCCTCTCAAACGTGTTAGCTTGAGTTGGAGCAAAAGCGTTTCCCTGGGCTCGCGGGTCGACACATTGAGGCGTCGCGATTTTATTGCGCTGTTCGGCGGCGCGGTGGCTTGGCCAGCGATGGCGGGAGCACAGCAGGCCGAGCGGATGCGCCTTATCGGCGTGCTCCTGCCCGCAGCCGCGGACGATGCGGGAATGCAGGCCCGCATCGCGGCATTTCATCAGGGCCTGGAGCAATCGGGCTGGACCATCGGCCGCAACGTGCGCATCGACACCCGCTGGGCCACGACCGATGCCGCCGAGATTCGCAAGCACGCGGCGGAATTGGCCGCGCTCGCGCCCGACGTCATCCTGGCCCATGCCGCCACGACCGTGGGGCCGTTGCTGCAGGCGACCCGCACCGTACCGGTCGTGTTCCCGGCCGTCGTCGATCCGGTCGGCGCCGGCTTCGTCGACAGCCTGGCGCGGCCGGGCGGCAACGCCACCGGTTTCATGAACTACGAATACAGCCTGAGCGGCAAATGGCTGGAACTGCTCAAACAGATCGCGCCAAACGTGACGCGCGTGGCGGTCCTTCGGAATGCCGCCACAGCCTCCGGCCCTGGCCAGTTCGCCGCCGTCCAGGCCATGGCGCCGTCGCTCAGCGTGGAGGTGAACCCGGTCAACGTGCGCGACGCCGGCGAGATCGAGCGCGACGTCGCGGCCTTCGCGCGCGCTCCGAACGGCGGGCTGATCGTGACGGCGAGCCCGGCCGCAGCGCTTCATCGCGATCTGATCGTCGCGCTGGCGGCCCGCCACAAGCTGCCCGCGGTCTACTTCGAACGCCACTTCGTCGCCGCCGGCGGCTTGATCTCCTATGGGCCCGATCAGATCGATATGTATCGCCGCGCGGCCGGCTATGTCGATCGTATTCTAAAGGGCGAGAAGCCGGCCGACCTGCCGGTGCAGGCGCCGACCAAGTACGATCTGGCGATCAATCTCAAGACCGCGAAGACGCTCGGTCTTGCCATTCCGCCGTCCGTGCTTGCGCGCGTCGACGAGGTGATCGAATAGCCATCCATGTCGGCCATTGCCACATTACGGACCTCGCGCGATGTCCGAGTTAAGTCCGCAATGCGTACCAAAGCGGACGTGCGCCAATATCTATGAGATCTATAAGTTCACGTCCTCACGCCGAAATCGCCTTCGCCGAATCCACCTGATTGCGCAGCAGGAATTTCTGGATTTTTCCGGTCGACGTCTTCGGAATGACGCCGAACACCACGGCCTTCGGCGTCTTGAAGCCGGACATGTGGCCGCGGCAGAACGCGATGATCTCGGCTTCGGTCGCCTTGGCGCCTTCCTTCAGCTCGACGAAGGCGCAGGGCACTTCGCCCCATTTCGGATCGGGTTTTGCCACCACGGCCGCGAACAGCACGGCCGGGTGCTTGTAGAGGATGTCCTCGACCTCGACGGAGGAGATGTTCTCGCCGCCGGAAATGATGATGTCCTTGGAGCGGTCCTTGATGATGACGTAGCCGCTCTCGTCGAGCACGCCGAGATCGCCGGTGTGAAACCAGCCGCCGGCAAACGCTTCGCTCGTGGCCTTCTCGTTCTTGAGATAGCCCTTCATCACGATATTGCCGCGGAACATCACCTCGCCGATGGTCTCGCCGTCGCGCGGCACTTCGCGCATGGTTTCGGGATCGATCACGGTGACGCCTTCCTGCAGCGGGTAGGGCACGCCCTGCCGGCGCTTGAGCTGCGCGCGCTGGTCGGCCGGCAGTTCATCCCAGCCCGGCTGCTCGGCGCAGACCGACGCCGGCCCATAGACCTCGGTCAGCCCATAGACATGCGTCAGCTTGATGCCGATGCTTTCCGCGCCTTCGAGCACGGCGACCGGAGGTGCTGCGCCCGCGATCAATCCGACCACGGGGCGCGCCGTGCCGCCCTTCGGCGCGTCGGGCGCGTTGATCAGCGTGTTGTAGACGATCGGCGCGCCGCACATGTGGGTGACGCCGTGTTTCGGGATCAGTTCGAAGATCTTCGTTGGGTCGACCTTGCGCAGGCAGACATTGATGCCGGCGGATGCCGCGACCGTCCACGGAAAGCACCAGCCGTTGCAGTGGAACATCGGCAGCGTCCAGAGATAGACCGGATGCTGGCCGAGATTGCCGGCCAGGATGTTGCTGACGGCGTTGAGGTAGGCGCCGCGGTGATGGGTCACGACGCCCTTGGGATTGCCCGTGGTGCCCGAGGTGTAGCTCAGCGCAATCGCGTCCCATTCGTCGCCGGGCAGGCGCGCCACGAAGTTTGCATCGCCCTGCGCCACCGCCGCTTCATATTCGAGTTCGCCGATCCGCTTTGCCCCCGGCAAAGGCCGCATCGTCGACGTCGATCACGAAGGGTTTTGCGTCCGTTCATCAGCGTCAGCGCTTCCGATATCACGCCGCAAAATTCCGGATCGACCAGGATGATCTTCGCGCCGCCATGATCGAGCTGGAACGCGATCGAGGCCGCGTCGAGCCGGATGTTGAGCGCGTTGAGCACCGCGCCGGCCATCGGCACCGCGAAATGCAATTCGTTCATCGCCGGGATATTCGGCAGCATCGCCGCGACCGTATCGCCATGGCCGATGCCGCGGCCGGCGAGCTAAGACGCAAAGCGCCGGCAGCGCGCATAGGTCTGCGCCCAGGTGAAGACGCGGCCTTCATAGACCGTCGAGACGTGATCGGGATAGACGGCAGCGCTGCGGGCCAGAAAACTCAGCGGCGTCAGCGCCACGTAATTCGCCGGCGTCTTGTCCAATCCGATGCTGTATTGATCCTGATGTCGTTGTTGGGCTGCGCTCATCGGCTATGTCCCATCCGAGAAAAGTTGAACCTACAAGAACCCGATCGAAATCCACGGGAAGATCGCCACGATGATGAGGCCGACCATCAGCGCCAGCAGATAGCCCCAGATCGGCCTGATCCCTTCGGCGGGATCGACGCGCCCGATGGCGCAGGCGGCATAATAGCCCACTCCAAACGGCGGCGCGAATAATCCGATACCCATCGCCAGGATAATGATCATCGCGTAATGGACCTCGTGGACGCCGACGGCGCGCGCGATCGGAAACAACAGCGGCCCGAACAGCACGATCGCCGGAATGCCCTCGAGCACGCTGCCGAGAATCGTAAACGCCACGATCGACACCGCGATGAAGGTCGCCGAACCGCCGGGCAGGCCGGTCATGGCCGACGCCAGCGCCCGCGAGAAGCCGGACTGCGTCAGGCCCCAGGCCATGCCGGTGGCGCAGCCGATGATCAGCAGGATCGCGCCCGACAGGCACGCGGTCTCGATCAGCATCGGCACGATCCGGCGCCAGTCGAAATTGCGGTAGATCAACAGGCCGTAGATCAGGAAGCCGACGATGAAGGCGTAGACGATGCCGATGGTGGAAACCTCGGTCGCGGTCGCAATGCCCTCGACCACGGCGTAGCGGATCACGAACGGCAGCGCGATCGCGGGCAGGGCGATGAGAAACGTGCGCGCGATCTCGCCGCCGCTGGCCCTGCGTGACGTGCTCGAGGTCCTCGTCGCGGTAGCGCCACCACACCAGCGCCGACAGCGTGATCGCGAGCACCACGCCCGGCAGCAGGCCGCCGGTGAACAGCGCCGCGATCGAGACGCCGGTGACCGAGCCGATCGTGATCAGCACGAGGCTCGGCGGAATGGTTTCGGTCTGTGCGCCGGTGGCCGCGAGCAGGGCGACGAGATCGCCCGGCTTGGCGCCGCGCGCCTTCATTTCCGGAAACAGCACCGGCGCCACCGCCGCCATGTCGGCGGCCTTCGAGCCCGAAATGCCCGACACCAGATACATCGCGCCGACCAGCACGTAATGCAGCCCGCCGCGGACATGGCCGAGCAGGCTCGCCAGGAACGCCACCATGGCGCGCGCCATGCCGGTCATCTCGATCAGCAGCCCCAGAAACACGAACAGCGGCACCGACAGCAGGATCAGGTGGCTCATGCCCTCGTCCATGCGGCCGACCAGCACCATCAGCGGCGTGTTGGTGGTCAGCGCCAGATAGCCGTAGGTCGCAAGCCCAAACCCGAACGCAATGGGAACGCCGGCGAACACGCAGAAACCGGCGACGCCGACAAAGAAGATGATCAGGTTGAGATTGCCGAGCGGCCGCAGCGATCCCTTCAGCAGCCAGAACATCGCGATCACCACCGCGACCGACAGGATGGCGCGGAGCACCATGCGGACATCGCCCGATCGCGCCAGCCGCAGCAGCGCAAACAGCGCCATCAGGCCGATGCCGACCGGCAGCGCCGCCGCCCGCCAGATGTTGGGGATCTGCAGCGCCGGCGTGGTGATGAAGCTTTCCTCGTAGGCGTATTCGTAGGCCGGCCAGGCGATCAGCACCAGGAACGCCAGCGCGGCCGAGGTCGCGACCAGATCGAGATAGGCCCGCATCGCGGGCTTCGCGCTGGCGACCACCGCCGTCATCCGCATGTGCTCGGCGCGGCGGAACGCGACCGCGGCCCCCAGCATCGCCAGCCACAGGAACAGGATCGAGGCCAGTTCGTCCGACCAGATCAGCGGCCGGTGCAGCCCGTAGCGCGCGACCACGCCGGCGAACAGGATCACGATCTCGGCGACGACCAAGCAGCGCCGCCGGAATCTCCACCAGCAGTCCCAAGCAAATGTTCGATCGAGGCGAGCAGGGAGCGGCGGCGAGGGGGCTTGGCCGCCTCGCCGGTCGCGCCATCCGTCAGTTCGGCATGAGCCATGACGGCCCCCTGCACCAGTACGCTTTGTTTTGACGCGTTTTCTTCACGCGAACCGGTATCCACTTCGCTTGAAAACGCTATCGGACACGTCACGACAGCTTGCCGACGGACTTTTCGAGCAGCTCCCAGGCCTGGTCGCCGTATTTGCCCTTCCATTCCGAATAGAAGCCGGCCGAGCGCAGCTTGTCGCGGAACGGCGTCACGTTGGGCTGGTTGAACGTCAGGCCCTTGCCGGCCAGTTCCTGCTGCAGACCGGCATTCAGCTTGGCGACGTCCTCGCGCTCCTTGACGCCGGCCGCGTTGATGTTCTTGGCGACGATGGCTGCGGACGTCCTCCGGCAGCTTCTCCCAGGCGCGGCGGTTGGCCAGGAACCAGAAGCCGTCCCACATGTGGTTGGTCAGCGAGCAGAACTTCTGCACTTCGTAGAGCTTGGCGGTCGAGATGATCGCCAGCGGATTTTCCTGGCCCTCGACGATCTTGGTCTGCAGCGCCGAATAGACCTCGCTGAAATTGATCGAGGCGGGCGCGGCGTCGAACGCCTTGAACATCGAGGTCCAGAGCGGGGAGACCGGCACGCGGATCTTGAAGCCCTTGAAATCGTCCGGACCGTTGATCGGCTTGCTCGACGACGTGGTCTGGCGGAAGCCGTTGTCCCAGATCTTGTCCATGACGACCAGATTGGCCTTGGTGATCTCGCCGCGGACATAGGCCCCCAGCCCGCCATCCATGGCCTTCCAGACCGTGTCGTAATCCGGGAACGCGAAGCCGATGCCGCTGATCGAGGCCGCCGGCACCAGGGTTGCCAGGATCAGGCCCGACAGCGTGAAGAAATCGACGCCGCCGGAGCGGATCTGGCTCAGCATGTCGGTGTCGGAACCGAGCTGGTTGTTCGGGAAAATCTGCAGATCGAACCGGCCATTGGTCTCGGCCTTGATCGCCGCCGCCATCTCCTTGGCGCGGGCGTTCAGCGGATGGCCGTCAGGAAGGTTGTTGGCGTATTTGTAGGTGAACTCGGCCGTCTGCGCGCGCGCCACCATGGGGCGCCAATGCCGCCCAGAACCGCCGATGCGGCGGATGCCTTCAGAAGCGTGCGTCGTGAAAAGCTCATCAGTTTTCTCCCTTGAGACTTCTTGTTCTTGAGATCCAATCCTATACGGACCGGATGCCATGGGGTCATCAGCGATCTCGCTGGCGGCTTATTGCAGCGTCGCGCGGCCACCGCAATGTTGGTTGTCGGGTCGGTCGCGGCATACCGCCAGGCGCCAACATTCACCGCGGATCATTGCAGCGGCCTGGACGCCGGCTTTGAGTACAAATCCGATCTGGATTGGAAGGAGTTCCATCTAACTATTTGATCTAATTAGATATATAAATATTCCATAATATACCTTATGCGAATCAAGGATTAGGCGGCTGACGCCATTCTACTTTGCATGGGGTTGTTTTCGAGATTTTGAGTCCGGGCCCCTGCGGCACGAACCGGCCGCCGCGCTACCGCCCCTTGAACCGCGGTTTGCGGCGTTCGAGGAAGGCCGCCACGCCTTCCTTGTGATCCTCGCTCTGGCTCGCCAGCGCGAACTGGTCGACGTCCATGTGGCTGGTGAGATCGTCGAGCGCGTGGGCCAGCCGGTTGACCGTCAGCTTGGTCATGGCGACCGACAGCGGCGGCTGGGCGGCGACCTTGGTGGCGAGCGCCATCGCGGCGTCGAAGGCCTGGCCGGGATCGGCGACCTCCTCCACCAGCCGCCATTCATAGGCCTCGGCCGCCGTGATGCGGTGGTCGGCCAGGATCACGGCCTGCTTGGTGCGGGCCGGTCCCATCAGATGCAGCATGCGCGGCACGCTCTGCCAGCTCATGTTCATGCCGAGCCCGATCTCGGGCACGCGCAGATGGGCGTTGCGGGCCATGACCCGGAAATCCAGCGCCACGGCCAGCGCGACGCCGCCGCCGACGCAAAAGCCCTCGATGGCGCCGATCGTGATCTGTTCCATGTCCTGCCAGGCCCGCGTCAGCCGCGGCCCGACCTTCAGGGAACGGCGGAGCGCGCCGAGGTCCATGTTCTTGCGCGCGCGGCCCTCGGGATCCTTGAGGTCGAAGCCGGCGGTAAACGCCTTGGCCGCGCCCGTGAGCACCACGACCGAGGTCTCGCCGTCGTCCTCGAAGCTGCGGGCGGCGTCGGTGAGCTGGCGCATCGCCTCCGGCGACAGCGCGTTGATGCCGTCGCCGCGGTCGAAGCGCACGACGGCGATGCGGCCGTCGGGCCCAAGGCCCTTTTCAATGGTCACGAATTTGGTCAAGTCGGCGTCTCCCTGCCCGTTGTTTTCGAGACCTTAACTCACAAATGGCCGGTGCGATGATGCTCGGGTTTGGCGTCCTGCACCGGAAAGCGGATCGTGGTGCCGAACGTGATCCAGTGGGCGTTTTCGCCCGTGATGTTGTGGCCATAGATCAGGTCGACCGAAAAAATCTCGCTGGGCCGGTAGCGCACGCCGGTCTGAAAACGCGGCCGCACCGCGCTCGGAACATCCGACGCACCCGCCTGCCCGAACGCTTCGATGGTCCATTGCAGGGTCTCGGTGAATTTCCAGTCAAAGCTCGCGCCATAGAGCAAATAATGCCGGTCGGCCATGCGATCCCACAACCAGCCGCCATTGAGGTTGATCCGCATGTTCTCCGACAGCCGGTACGTCGCCGGCACGACGGCAAAGACGGTCAGGTTCTCCCCGGTCGTCGCGTCGAAGGAGCCGGCCGCATAGAAGGACACGCCGAACTTTCCGATTCCGGTGGGGACGAAATTCCACTTCGCCTTCGGCGCAATCGTCGTGCTCCAGTCGCCATCGCTGCGCGAGCGCACGGTCTGCAGGCTCAACTCCACTGGGCGGAAAATATTCACGGCGCAGGATGGATTGGCCACCGCCGAAAAATCGGTGTTGGTCGCCATCGACATCCAGCTTTCGACCTTGCAGGAACCGACATCGGAAATGTCGGCGGCGTCGACCGCATAGGCGCCGTTGGCGGCGACCGCTTCGTGGGCCGAAAGCCCGCCGAAAATCGCCGCACCCGCAGCCAGTCCGATCCACCCTGCCCTGATCCCCATCTGGCCAAATGCTAGCAGAGTCTTCCGCAATGTCGAAATCAGTCAGCTTCCCGCATATTCCCGCCAGCCCTTGGCGCGCAGCGCGCAGGCCGGGCATTCGCCGCAGCCATAGCCCCACGCGTGCTGCGCGCCGCGCTCGCCGAGGTAACAGGTGTGGGAGTGTTCGCGGATCAGGTCGACCAGCCCAGCGCCACCGAGTTCGTGCGCGAGCTTCCAGGTCGAGGCCTTGTCCAGCCACATCAGCGGCGTGTGCAGCTCGAATTGTTTGGCCATGCCGAGATTGAGCGCGGACTGTAACGCCTTGATGGTCTCGTCGCGGCAATCCGGATAGCCGGAATAATCGGTCTCGCACATGCCGCCGATGATGTGGCGGATGCCGCGCCGGTACGCCAGCGCCGCCGCGAAGGTCAGAAACACCAGATTGCGGCCGGGCACGAACGTATTGGGCAGGCCGTCCGCGCCCATCTCGATCGCGACGTCGCGCGTCAGCGCGGTGTCGGAAATCTCGGCCAGCGTCGGGATCTCCAGCGTATGGCTGTCGCCGAGTTTTGCCGCCCAATCCGGCCGCAACGATCGAATGCCGGACAGCAGGCGATCGCGGCACGACAACTCGATCGCGTGGCGCTGGCCATAGCTGAAGCCGAGCATTTCGACGCGCGCGAAGCGCTGCAGCGCCCAGGCCAGGCAGGTCGTGGAATCCTGCCCGCCGGAAAACAGCACCAGCGCGGTTTCGGATGGAGCGGATCGGTCATGGAGGGGCATTAGCATTCCCCGACGGCGAGGCCAATCGGTGGAAATCAGCCCGGTTTTAGTGCGTTCCGCTGGGATCGGCCCCCCGCTTGCGGCATAAAGCCAAGACCTCGAAAGCTTCGGTGCCAAATGACCCCTTCCCGCGATATTTCCCGGCTGCTCGAAATCATGGCGGCGCTGCGCACGCCTGTCACCGGCTGCCCGTGGGACCTCGAACAGGATTTTGCGACGATCGTGCCCTACACGATCGAGGAAGCCTATGAGGTCGCCGACGCCATCACGCGCGGCGATTTCGACGATCTGCGCGAGGAGCTCGGCGATCTCCTGCTGCAAGTCGTCTATCACGCGCAGATGGCTGAGGAGCAAAACGCGTTTGCCTTTGGCGACGTGGTCGAGGCGATCACCCGAAAGATGATCCGCCGGCATCCGCACGTGTTCGCCGACAAGGACGGCAATATCCAGCCCGCCGGCGTCAAGAGCGCGTGGGAGCGCATCAAGGCCGAGGAAAAGGCCGAGCGCGCCGCGCGGCCGGCCGCCGGAAGCGACCGAACACAAATCGCTGCTGTCGAGCGTCAAGGCCGGTCAGCCGGCGCTGACGCGCGCGATGGAATTGCAGCGCAAGGCCTCCACCGTCGGCTTCGACTGGAATGACCCGCGCGCCGTGCTTCACAAGATCCGCGAGGAGGCCGATGAGATCGAGGCCGCACTCGACCGCGGTGACGCGCAAGAACTCGCCGCCGAAACCGGCGATCTCCTGTTCGCGCTGGTCAATCTGGCGCGCCATGTCGGCGCCGATCCGGAATCGGCGCTGCGCGGCACCAATGCAAAATTCGAGCGCCGTTTTGCCTATATCGAGCGCGCGCTGGCCGCCAAAGGCCGCTCGCTGGAGGGCGCCTCACTCACCGAGATGGACGCGTTGTGGAACGAAGCCAAAGGCGCCGAGCGGCCGTGCGCCTCGTGCCAAAGCGCAAGGTGCCAGCTAAGCCGCTGATGAACTGGCAGGACGAGTCGTACCGGTACTTTGCATGGGGTTGTTTTCGCTATTTTGTATCCAGGCCACGGCTCACGCCACGCGTGGCACCGCATCGAAGCGATTGACGACGATATCGCGCTTGGTCTCGTCGACGCGCACCGTCATGTCGAAACGCCCGCCATTCAGTTCCTTGGTGAGCACTTCGGAATTCCGATGCAGCCAGCTGATGCCGGCGCCGTCGGCAGCGTCGATCGAGAGGTCGAGCGTGGTCCGGGTTGCCGCCAGCCGGTCCTCGATCGCGGCAAGCAGTGCGTCGATCCCCTCGCCGGTTTCGGCGGACACCAGGAAGCACGGCCGCTCCATCGGACGGCGCGCGGCGATGTTGCGCAGATTGTCCCGCTCCTCGGGATCGAAGCGATCGATCTTGTTCCAGACTTCGAGAACGCCCTGCCCGGCATCGGGATCGATCCCCAACTGGCGCAGCACCGCGTCGACGTCGCGCTCCTGCGCCTCCGCATCTTCATGGGAAATGTCGCGGACATGGAGGATGATATCCGCCTGCAGCACCTCTTCGAGCGTCGCGCGAAAGGCCGCGACCAGTTGCGTCGGCAGGTTTGAAATGAATCCG
Organism: uncultured Alphaproteobacteria bacterium; assembly: GCA_963742665.1. Lineage (GTDB taxonomy): Bacteria > Pseudomonadota > Alphaproteobacteria > Rhizobiales > Xanthobacteraceae > Bradyrhizobium. Next base: position 80,516 of record CAVUNH010000014.1, on the reverse strand, counting down.
ACCGTGTCCGACAGCATCGCCTTGCCGCCATGCGGCAGGCTCAGCGCGCGCAAGGTCGGGTCGAGCGTTGCAAACAGCATGTCGGCGGCCTGCACCTCGGCGCGGGTCAGGCGGTTGAACAGCGTCGACTTGCCGGCGTTGGTGTAGCCGACCAGGGCCACGACGCGATACGGCACCCGCTGCCGTGCCGGCGCGATGCAGCCGCCGCGTCGCCTGCACCTTCTTCAGTTCGTTCTCGAGCCGCGTGATGCGATCGCCGATCAGGCGGCGGTCGGCCTCGATCTGGGTCTCGCCGGGTCCGCCCATGAAGCCGAAGCCGCCGCGCTGGCGCTCCAGATGGGTCCATGACCGCACCAGCCGGCTGCGCTGGTAATTCAGATGCGCGAGTTCGACCTGCAGCGAACCTTCCTTGGTCTTGGCGCGGCGGCCGAAGATTTCCAGGATCAGTCCGGTGCGGTCGAGCACCTTGGTGTCCCAGGCCTTCTCGAGATTGCGTTGCTGGATCGGCGACAGCGCGCAATCCATCACCACGAGTTCGATATCGTGGCCCTTGATGAGACCGAGGATCTCCTCGACCTTGCCCTTGCCGAGATAGGTCGCCGGCCTGATCTGGCTGATCGGCGCAATCAGCGCATCCGCAACCGTCAGGTCGATGGCGCGCGCCAGACCTGCGGCTTCTTCCAGCCGGGCCTCGGAATCGCGCACGTCCTCGTTCGCCTGCGCATCGGCATCGCCGCGGCGCATACGCAAATAAGGACCGATGACGATCACCCGTCCGGTCTCTCTGCCCCCAGCCGACCGCGGACGGTCAGCGCCCCCTACACGATTGAGGGGTTCCAATCAGGTTACTCTCAAGCCGGAGCATCCTCACCGCCTTCGAACAACTGGATCGGAGCGCCCGGCATGATGGTCGAGATCGCGTGCTTGTAGACAAGCTGCGAATGACCGTCGCGCCGAAGCAGCAGACAGAAATTGTCGAACCAGGTGACAATCCCCTGCAGCTTTACTCCGTTGACCAGAAAGATCGTTAGTGGCGTCTTGGTTTTGCGAACGTGATTTAGGAAGGTGTCTTGTAGGTTTTGTGCGCGGTCTGCCGCCATTGTTTTTGTCCCGCCGTCTTGTGCTTCTTTTTTTTAAACCGGTTGTTGCTCTCTAACGGAGCCTGCCCCGGTCGCCGGCTTCCCCTGAGATCCCCCTCCGGTCGGCTCGGCGGAACGATTAGAAGGCACGCGCGGTTTTTAGGCAAGCCAGTTCGCGCGCCGGCCACCTGGAACCGAGTGGGCATTCTCCGTAAAAGTCCGGAAAGAGAGAAATATTCTCAAGCAAGTGCATGGATCGCGGCCCGCGAACTGGACGCCGGGTCGCGTAAATCTCAGCCGACCCCGAGCGCCTTCAGCTTGCGATGCAGGGCCGAGCGCTCCATGCCGACGAATTCCGCCGTGCGCGAAATATTGCCGGAGAACCGGCTGATCTGGGCGATCAGATAGTCGCGCTCGAACACTTCCCGCGCTTCGCGCAGCGGCAGTCCCATGATGTGCTCGCCATTGTTGCTGGTCGGCATTGCCGGCACCATCGAGCCGACGTCCTGCGGCAGCATGTCGGCGGTGACGATCGCTTCCGGTCCGCCGGCGGCGAGGATCATGACGCGTTCGACATTGTTGCGAAGCTGGCGAACGTTGCCGGGCCAGACATGCGACTGCAGCACCGCCATCGCGTCCTGGCCGATCTGGCGTTTCGGCAAACCCGTCGCGATCGATATCTGGTCCATGAAGTAATCGATCAGCTCGGGAATGTCCTCGCGGCGTTCCGACAGCGGCGGCACCCGGATCGGCACCACCGACAGCCGGTGATAGAGATCCTCGCGGAAGCGCCCTTCCGCGATCTCCTCTTCCAGATTGCGCGCGGTCGAGGAGATGATGCGGACGTCGACATGGACCTTTGCGGTGCCGCCGGAACGCTGGAAGGTCTGATCGACCAGCACGCGCAGGATCTTGTTCTGGGTTTCGCGCGGCATGTCGGCGATTTCGTCGATGAACAGCGTGCCGCCATGGGCTTCTTCCAGCGCGCCGGCTTTTCGCGCCTGCTCACCATTGGCCTGCTCGATGCCGAACATCTCGACTTCCATCCGCTCCGGCGTGATCGCCGCGGCGTTGATGACGACGAACGGCCCTTCGGCGCGGCTGGAGGCATGATGCAGCGTGCGTGCCGCCAGCTCCTTGCCCGAGCCGGGGGGGCCGACGATCAGGATGCGGCTGTTGGCCTTGGCGGCGCGCTCGATGGTCTGGCGCAGCTGGTTCATGCAGGCGGAGCGCCCGGTCAGAACGCTGGCGGCCGGCGCCAGTTGCTTGAGTTCTTTCACTTCGCGCTTCAGCCGCGAGGTTTCCAGCGCCCGGGTCGCCACCAGGATCAGTCGGTCCGACTTGAACGGCTTTTCGATGAAATCATAGGCGCCGCGCTTGATCGCCGCGACCGCGGTCTCGATGTTGCCGTGGCCGGAGATCATCACGACGGGTACGTCGGCGTGGTCCTTCTTGATCTGCTCGAGCAATTGCAGACCGTCGAGCTTGGAGCCCTGCAGCCAGATGTCGAGGAACACGAGATGCGGGCGGCGGTTGGCGATCTCGGTCAGCGCCGAATCGCTGTCGCGCGCGGTCCTTGTGGTGAAGCCTTCATCCTCCAGAATGCCCGCAACGAGGTCGCGGATGTCTGCTTCGTCGTCGACAATCAGAATGTCACTGGCCATGGGTTACACCTGTCTTGTCAGTTGCCTGTCGCGGCTTCGATTCTTGCTTCATCATTGGTCGCGATTGTCGCCTCATTGGTTTCGGAAGAAGGCGTCTTTGTTTCCGCGCCCTGCTCTTTCGTCTCTCAGCTTGCGTTGCCGCAAGCTGCTCCTTGCCGTCAGCCTTCGGCGCCTGGCCGGAGACGGCAAAGCGCAGCCGCATCCAGGCGCCGCGCTGCCCGGGACGGAAATCCTCCGCATCCTTGAGTTCGATCCGGCCGCCATGATCCTCGAGCACGCGGCCGACGATCGCGAGCCCGAGCCCGGTCCCCTTCTGCCGCGTCGTCACATAGGGCTCTAGCAGGCGTGACCGGCTGACCTTCGGCAGGCCGATACCATTGTCGATCACGTCGATCACGATGTCGTCGTTTTCCTGCGCGGCGATGACATCGATACGACCCTTGCCGAGTTCGTCCGGCGGAACCTGTTCGATCGCCTCCGTCGCGTTCTTGATGATGTTGGTCAGCGCCTGCGAAATCAGCCGGCGGTCGAACTGCGCCCGCATCGGGTCCTGCTTGATCTCGGCCACGATATCGAGGTCGGGATGGCCGACCTTCATCAGGAACACCGCCTGGCGCACCGTATCGGCGACGTCCTCGCCCTCCATCACCGGCTTCGGCATCCGCGCGAAGCGGGAGAATTCATCGACCATCCGCCTGATATCGTCGACCTGACGCACGATGGTGTCGGTGCACTGCTCGAAGATGCCCTTGTCCTCGACGATGACCTTGCCGAACTTGCGGCGAATTCGCTCGGCCGAAAGCTGAATCGGCGTCAGCGGGTTCTTGATCTCGTGGGCGATGCGGCGCGCGACGTCGCCCCAGGCCGAGGTGCGCTGCGCGGAAACCAGATCGGTGATGTCGTCGAGCGTGATGATGTAGCTGTCACGCGACTGCCCGGTCTGCTCGGCGCTGACGCGAACCGACAGATTGCGCTCATGACCGTCGCGGGTGATGGTGATCTGGCCCTGCACCAGCCGCTGCGTGCCCTCGCGCGCGGTCTTCATCATGTCGTCGAGTTCCGGCAGCACGTCCGACAGCGGATGGTCCAGCGTCTCGGATTCCGCGTGGCCGATGAGTTTTTCCGCCGAACGGTTGAGGATGCCGACGCTGCCGGAGGCGTCGACGCCGATGATGCCGGCGCTCGCCGACGACAGCACCGCCTCGATGAAGCGGCGGCGGCTGTCGATCAGATCGCTGGCGCTGACCAGTTCGTCGCGCTGGGTGCGCAATTCCTGCGTCATCTTGTTGAAGGTCTGGCCGAGCTGGGCGAGATCGCCCTCCGACTTGTGGACCGGCACCTGGACATGCAGATCGCCGGTGGAAACGATATTGGCCGCGCTCATCAGGTTGCGGATCGGAGCCACCAGCCAGTTCGCGAAATTCAGCCCGATCAGCACCGAGGCCATCAGGATGGTGAGCGCGATCACCGCAAACATCAGCGCAAAGGCAACCTGGATGCCGAGCCGGCGGGATTCCAGCTCGGCATATTCAGCGGCGCTGGCCTCGGTTTGCGTGAGTTGGGCGACCACGCCGGGATCGAGCGGCCGGGCCACGTACAGGAAAATATCGCTGAACGCCCGCAGCCGGATCACGGCAGCGACGTAGTTTTGTTCGGGGATGACCGATATTTCGGGTTCGGTCTCGTTGACGTTGCTCAATATTTCCGATGGCGGCGGCGCGAAGGCCAGTTGAATACCGGTTTGCGCGCTCTCCAGAACGTTGCGATCCTTGTCGATCAGCACCGCGCTCGGCAGGTTGCGCGAGGTCGCGCTTGCGGTCAGCAACTCGCGAAACGTCCGGCGATCCTGATCGAACAATGGCCGGGCGTGGGCGATGTCGTTGGCCATCCCCAGAATGTCGCCGCTGATCAGCTGCGCGTGTTCGTTGGTATAGGCGCGGGCAATGATGAGCGAATTCTGGATCACCTGGCGCGTCGGACCGGAGAACAGCCGGTCGAGGCCGCGGTCGATGGTCACGTTGGCAACGATGGCCACCAGCACCGCCGGCAACACCGCGATCACCGAGAACAGGCTGACGATCTGGACGTGCAGCCGCGCCGCCGCCCGCCCGCGGCGCCGCGCCTGCACCACCAGCCAGACTTCGCGGATGATGATGGCGACCAGGAGCAGGATGGTCGCGGCGTTGATCAGCAGGAACGAATAGACGACGTGGCGGGTCGGATCGATCGGTGTCAGGCCGCTCAGCACCACGAACGTCAGGAACGCCGACAGCAGCGCGATCCCGACCGCAAACGGCGCCACCCATTTCCGCAGGATTCCCCCTGTGGATTCGGCAAGCGACGCGTCGAACGATGTAGCCGAGGTCTCTGCGGTGGTCATTCCGGCAATCGGTGAGATCATGCAATGGCTTTGGGTCCGCCTGCCGCGGACTGATGCATTCATATCACAATGTTGCCAAATTGCGACAATTCCGCGGCGCGTCCGGCCGCGAATGCCTACGATCCCGCTATTTCGACACGATCTAAGCGAAATCGCCCTACCCGCCGCTGCGATAGACCTGAATGTCGAGATCGCGAATCTTCTTCCGCAACGTGTTGCGGTTCAGGCCAAGCAAGTCGGCGGCGCGGATCTGATTGCCGCGCGTCGCCGCCAGCGCAGCCGTCAGCAGCGGCACCTCGATTTCCTTGAGGATGCGGTGGTAGAGCCCGGGCGGCGGCACGCCGTTCGGGAAGCCCGAGAAGTGCGACGACAGATAGGCCTCGACCGCGCCGCCGAGATTCTCGACGCCGAGCGGCGTGTTGCCGCCGGATGCGACCGCCGGCGGCGCCAGTTCGCCGTCGATCACCGAGCCCGTGATGACGTCCTGCGGATAGAGCGCCGCAAGCCGGCGCGCGAGGTTTTCGAGTTCGCGCACGTTGCCGGGCCAGCGGTGCTGCTTCAGCCGCTCCAGCGCCAGCGTGTCCAGCTTCTTCGGCGGCAGCCCGTCCTTTTCGGCGAGCGAGAAGAAATGCCGGATCAGATCGGGCAGATCCTCGATCCGCTCGCGCAGCGGCGGCAGCCGCAGCGGCACCACGTTGAGGCGGAAGAACAGATCTTCGCGGAACAGGCCCTGCTGAATCAGGATCCGCAGATCCTTGTTGCTCGCCGCCACGATCCGCACGTCGGTCTTGATCGGCGTGCGACCGCCGACGGTGGTGTATTCGCCCTGCTGCAGCACCCGCAGCAGGCGCGTCTGCGCCTCCATCGGCATGTCGCCGATTTCGTCGAGGAACAGCGTGCCGCCCTCGGCCTGCTCGAACCGGCCGGAAGCGCGGGTATTGGCGCCGGTGAACGCGCCGCGCTCATGGCCGAACAATTCCAACTCGATCAGATCGCGCGGGATCGCCGCCATGTTGACCGCGACGAACGGGCCGTTGCGCCGCTTGCCGTAGTCGTGCAGCGCGCGGGCGACCAGTTCCTTGCCGGTACCGGACTCGCCGGAGATCATCACGGTGAGGTCGGTCTGCATCAGACGCGCCAGCACCCGGTAGATTTCCTGCATCGCCGGCGAACGGCCGACCAGCGGGATCGAATCGAATTCGCCCTCGTCGGCGGTGCTCGACACCCGCTCCTTCGGCTCCGCCAGAGCGCGGCCGACGATGGTGATCAGCTCCTTCAGGTCGAAGGGTTTTGGCAGATACTCATAGGCGCCGCGTTCCGAGGCCCGGATCGCCGTCATGAAGGTGTTCTGCGCGCTCATGACGATGACCGGAAGGTTCGGCCGCATCTTCTTGATCCGCGGCAGCAGATCGAACGCGTTCTCGTCGGGCATCACGACGTCGGTGATGACGAGATCGCCCTCGCCCTGGCTCACCCAGCGCCACAGCGTTGCCGCGTTTCCGGTCAGCCGCACCTCGTATCCGGCGCGCGAAAGAGCCTGGTTCAGAACCGTACGGATGGCGGTGTCGTCATCAGCGACAAGTATGCTACCTGCGGGCATTGTTATTCCTCATCTTGCATCCTGTGAGGCAGGCGACGGCGTACCCGAAACGTCATCGCGATTGCTTTGGTCGAAATGTTTGGTGGAACTGAACATCGGCAGCAGCACGCGGAAGGTGGTCTTCCGCGGCTGCGACTCGCATTCGATGATGCCGCCGTGATCGCCGACGATCTTGGCCACCAGCGCAAGCCCAAGCCCGCTGCCGGTTTGTTTCGTGGTCACGAACGGATCGAACAGGTTCGGCAGCAGGTCTTCCGGCACGCCGGAGCCGTTGTCCTTGACGCAGAACTCGAGCGGCAGCGACACCCGCGATTTCTTGCCCGGCACCGACAGGCGCACGCCGGGACGGAACGCGGTGGTGAGCTGGATTTCGGCATCGCTGCCGAGATCGGCGACCGCTTCGGCGGCGTTCTTCACGAGGTTGAGGAACACCTGGATCAGCTGGTCCTGATTGGCCAGCACCGGCGGCAGCGACGGATCGTAGTCCTCGATGAAGCGGACGTTGCGGGCAAAGCCCGACTGCGCCAGCCGTTTGACGTGGTCGAGCACGGAATGGATGTTGACGGGACCGCGCGCCACCGGGCGGTCGTCGCCGAACACTTCCATGCGGTCGACCAGGGTGACGATGCGGTCGGCCTCGTCGCAGATCAGCCGCGTCAGCATGCGGTCCTCGGACGAGGCCGCCTGCTCGAGCAGTTGCGCCGCGCCGCGAATGCCGGACAGCGGATTCTTGATTTCATGCGCCAGCATCGCGGCCAGCGCGATCACCGAACGCGCCGCACTTCGATGGGTCAATTGCCGGTCCATCTTGTCGGCGATGGTGCGCTCCTGCAGCATCACGACGATGTGGCCCGGCCGCTCCGTCAGCGGCGCGACGTGCAGATCGACCTGGCGATCGCCGCCGATCCGCGGCGTGCCGAGATCGACCTTGTATTCGTTGACCGGCGAGCCGCTCGATCGCACCTGGTCGATCAGCGCCAGCAGCGGACTGCCGAACGGCACCAGTTCCTTCAGCGACTGCCGTTGCAGGAACTGGGTCGAAATCTCGAAGAAGGATTCGGCGGCGATGTTGGCGTCGACGATGCGGCCGTCGGGTGCGATCAGCAGCACCGGGTTGGGCAGCGCATTGAGGATCGCCTCGGCATCGGAGGGCACCGGCCGGCGATGTTCCTGCGGCTAACGTCATGCGGCAGCACTCCATGCAAAATCATCGAAGGCGTCCTGCAGCGATCGATGCACGCGGTGCGGATCCTCCGACGTCAAAATCCTTTGCCGCCAGGCCTTGAGCGTCTCGGCCGGCGCGCGGCTGCACTGGGCCGCGATCTCCAGCGCCCAGCCGAGATGCTTGCGCGCGTGCTTGAGGCCGATGCGCAGCCCGTAATGACGGCAGACTTCGTCATAGAGGGCGCGGATATGCGTGAGCTGTTCGGACAGCGACGGCGCGGATTCGGATTTTCCGGTCTCGAGCCGGCGTCCGATCTGGCCGGGCAACCAGGGCTGCCCCTGCGCGCCGCGGCCGATCATGACGGCATCGGCGCCCGACATTTCGAGCGCGCTGACCGCCTTCTCGTACGAGGTGATATCGCCATTGACGACGAGCGGAACCGAGATCGCATCCCTGACCGCGCGCACCGCGCCCCAATCCGCCTCGCCCTTGTAGAACTGGCAGCGCGTGCGCCCGTGCACCGTGATCATCTGCACGCCGGCGGCTTCCGCGCGGCGCGCGAGTTCGGGCGCGTTGAGCGAGCGATCGTCCCAGCCGAGCCGCATCTTCAGCGTCACCGGCACCTTGACGGCCGATATCGTCGCTTCGATCAGTTTCAGCGCATGATCGAGATCGCGCATCAGCGCCGAGCCGGACTGGCCGCCGGTCACGTGCCGCGCCGGACAGCCCATATTGATGTCGATGATGTCGGCGCCGGCGGCTTCGGCGACCTTGGCGCCCTCCGCCATCCAGTGGGTCTCGCAGCCCGCAAGCTGGACCACATGCGGCCCGATCCCGGCCGCCTCGCAGCGCAACCGCGACATCGGCCGGCCATGCACGAGATCGTCGCTGGCGGTCATCTCGGAGACCACGAGTCCAGCCCCGAGGGCGGCGGCCAGGCGTCGAAAGGGGGCGTCGGTGATGCCGGACATCGGCGCCAGAAGGACCCGGTTGGCGACCGCAATCTCTCCTATTTTCAATGGCTTAGAGAGTTGGCATTGCGGGCCGGTCACGGGGTTCTCGTGGTTGTGGCGGTCGCGTCATTGCGACCGTCCGCGCCTATTGTGAGCACAAATCTTGTGCAGTCAAGCTTCATGCCTACACTTTAGACAGTTCTATCATTTGTGCAAGTGCACTGCAACAAAAACTGCTTTTCCCACAGCTATTGGGAAACGCTCTGTTTTTACGCATTCGGCATGGTAAGGGCTGTGCGCCGCAGGGCCCGAAACCCTCTCCGCAACCCCGTTCCGCCCGCAATTGAGTCAGATGCCGAAACCTGAGCGTACAGCAGCCATCCTTGTCGCCGCCGGGCGCGGGCTTCGCGCCGGCGCGGGAGGACCGAAGCAATACCGTACGATCGGCGGCCAGACCGTGATCTACCGGGCGATGGAGGCGTTCTGCCGCCATCCCGATGTCTTTGCCGTGCAGCCGGTGGTGAATCCCGACGATGCCGCGATCTTCAACGAGGCCGTCGCGGGCCTGCGGCATCAACCGCCGACCAATGGCGGCGCGACGCGCCAGGCGTCGGTGCATGCCGGACTCGAGGCGCTCGCAGGCAGCAAAGCCCGATATCGTTCTGATCCACGACGCCGCGCGTCCGTTCGTGACGTCGGCGGTGATTTCGCGCGCGATCGATGCCGCCGGCCGCACCGGCGCTGCGGTGCCGGCGATCGCCGTCACCGACACGATCAAGCAGGTCGGCGACACCGGCGATGTCGAGGCCACGCCCGACCGCGCGCGGCTGCGGATCGCGCAGACGCCGCAGGCCTTTCGCTTCGACGTGATCCTCGAGGCCCATCGCCGCGCCGCGCGCGACGGCCGCAGCGATTTCACCGATGATGCCGCGCTCGCCGAATGGGCGGGATTGACGGTAGCGACCTTTGAAGGCGATCCTGCCAACATGAAACTGACGACGCCCGAAGATTTCGTCCGCGAGGAAGCCCGGCTCGGCGCCATGCTCGGCGACATCAGGACCGGCACCGGCTACGACGTGCACGCCTTCGGCGACGGCGATCATCTGATGATCTGCGGCGTCCGCGTGCCGCACACCAGAGGCTTTCTCGCCCATTCCGACGGCGATGTCGGCCTGCACGCCATGGTCGACGCCATCCTCGGCGCGCTGGCCGACGGCGATATCGGCTCGCACTTTCCGCCCAGCGATCCCAAGTGGAAGGGCGCGGCCTCCGACCGCTTCCTGAAATATGCCGTCGATCGCGTCACCGCGCGCGGCGGCCGCATCGCCAATCTCGAGGTCACGCTGATCTGCGAGCGTCCGAAGATCGGTCCGTTGCGCGACACCATGCGCGCGCGCATTGCCGAGATCACCGGGCTCGACATCTCGCGCGTCGCCGTCAAGGCGACCACCAGCGAACGGCTCGGCTTCACCGGCCGCGAGGAAGGCATCGCCGCGACCGCGAGCGCCACCATCCGTCTGCCCTGGGATGACAAGGCCGGAGCGCCTAGCATGAGCGGCAGCGACGCCCGCGCCCTCTCCCGCTCGCTGCTCGATCTGTGCCGGATGCGCAAGCTGACGATTGCGACGGCGGAATCCTGCACCGGCGGTCTGGTCGCCGGCGCGCTCACCGACATTCCCGGCTCCTCCGACGTCATCGACCGCGGCTTTGTCACCTATTCCAACGACGCCAAGCGCGCGATGCTCGGCGTCAAGGCCACGACGCTCGCGACCTTCGGCGCCGTCAGCAAGGAAACCGCGACCGCGATGGCGATCGGCGCGCTGGAAAAAGCCGGCGTCGATCTCGCCGTCTCCATCACCGGCATTGCCGGCCCCGGCGGCGCCACGCCGGGCAAGCCGGTTGGCCTGGTGCATTTCGCGGTCGCCGCGCGCGACGGCCGGATCCTGCACCGCGAATGCCGTTTCGGCGCGATCGGCCGCACCACCGTGCGCCTGCGCTCCGTGGTCGAGGCGCTGCGCATGCTGATGGAACTGGCGCGCGGACCGCAGGCCTCGGCAAAGCCGCGCCGCGAAGCCGCGAGCCGCTTGCGCCCGCGCGTCGCGCGCATGACCCGGCGCAGCGCCGTCAAGCGGCGGCGGCCGCCGCGGACGTAGCGACCAGCCAAATCAAACTTTCCCCGCCAGCGCCTTGGCGCGGGTTTCGCTGAGCGAGGCCGCCGGCGTCAGCGCCTCCGGACTGATCGTCAGCTCGATGATCGACGGCAGGCGCGAGGCCACCGCCTCGTCGAAGGCGGCCGCGAAATCCTCGGTGCGATCGACGCGGGCGCCGAAGCCGCCGCAGGCGCGCGCAAGTGCTGCAAAATCGGGATTGGCCAGATCGGTGCCGGAAACCCGGCCGGGATAGTGCCGCTCCTGATGCATGCGGATGGTGCCGTACATGCCGTTGTTGGCGACGATGACGATGATCGGCAGCCGGTTTTCGACCGCCGTCATGAACTCCATGCCGGTCATCTGGAAGCAGCCGTCGCCCGCGAAGGCTAATGACCAGGCGGTTCGGGTGCAGAAGCTTGGCGGCAACGGAAGCGGCAAGCCGTAGCCCATCGACCCCGATGTCGGCGCCAGCTCGGTCCGGAACTGCCGGTAGCGCCAGAAGCGATGAACCCAGACGGCGTAATTGCCGGCGCCATTGCAGATGATCGCATCCTCCGGCAGGCGTTCGCTGAGGTCGCGCACGATGCGTGCGAGCTGGACGTTGCCAGGCGACGTGGTCGGTTCGGCAAAGGCGAGATAATCCGCATGCGCCGCCTTGAGTTCGTCGCCGCGCGGCTGATGCTTTGGCTGCAGCCGGCTGATCGCCGCCACGAACGCCGCGCTGTTCGCAACGATGCCGAGGGTTGGCGCATAGACCCGGCCGATCTCCTCGGGGTCCGGATAGATGTGAACCAGCGGCTGCTTCGGCTGCGGAATGTCGAACAGGCTGTAGCCCGACGTCGTGATCTCCCCGAGCCGGGCGCCAAGCGCGATCACCAGATCGCTGTCGCGAATCCGCTCGCCGAATTTCGTGGAGATGCCGATGCCGACATGACCGGCATAGGCGGGATGCAGATTGTCGAAATAATCCTGGCATCGGAATGAGGCGCTGATCGGCACTTCATGCGCGGCCGCGAAGGCTTCGAGGTCGCGGCGCGCCTGATCGCTCCATCCGCCGCCGCCGACGATCAGAAGCGGTTTGCGGGCCGCCGTCAGCAGCTCGTGAAACTGGCGCAGGCTGTCCTCGCCCGGCGCCACGGTTTGCCGCTTGTAAGGCTGCGCATCGGCAACATCGGCCACATCGGTCAGCATGTCCTCGGGCAGCGCCAGCACGACCGGGCCCGGACGGCCGGAGGTCGCGGTATAAAAGGCCCGCGAGATGAACTCGGGAATTCGCCTGGCGTCGTCGATCTGCGCCACCCATTTCGTCATCGGCCCGAACATCTGCCGGTAGTCGATTTCCTGAAACGCCTCGCGTTCCATCATGTCGCGCCCGACCTGGCCGAGCAGCAGGATCATCGGCGTCGAGTCCTGAAACGCGACATGCACGCCCGACGAAGCGTTGGTGGCGCCGGGGCCGCGGGTCGCAAAGGCGATGCCGGGTTGCCCCGTCAGCTTGCCATAGGCGTCCGCCATCATGGTCGCGCCGCCCTCCTGCCGGGCATTGATGAAGCGGACGCGCTGGTTCTGGTACATGCCGTCGAGGGCAGCCAGGAAGCTTTCGCCGGGCACCCCGAACACGGTATCGGCGCCGTGCAGGGCCAGTTGATCGATGAGAATGTGCCCGCCGGTTCGAATAGGTGCCTTGCTGTCCATCGCCTCGTCCTTCCGTTTCGTGATCTACGGCGCTATTTTCCGTAGACCGCATCCGCCCGCTTTTCGAACGCCGCGGCAAAGCGCTGGAACGCGGCGTCGAACATCGTGCCCATCAGCATCGCCAGCATCCGGCTCTTGAATTCGTAGGACAGGAAAAATCCGACATCGCAGTCGGTTTCGGATCTGGGCTCGAAAGTCCAGCGGTTTTCCAGATTGCTGAACGGCCCCTTCAGATATTCCACCATGATCTTCAAATTCGCGCGGTCCAGCGTCACCCGGCTGGTGAAGGATTCCCGCACCAGCTTGAACGACACCGTCATGTCGGCGACGACGATCTCGGTGCCGTCGGCTTGCGGCGTGCGCTGGCGAATTTTCAGCGAATGGCACAGCGGCACGAATTCGGGATAGCGCTCGACGTCGGCGACCAGATCGAACATCTGCTGCGCGGTGTGATGCACCCGCCGCTTGCTGGAAAAGCGCGGCATCAGTGAGCACGCTCCGCGCCGACCGGCGCGACCCTGGCCAGATATTGATCCGCCTGCGTCCGGTTGGTGAAACAGATCAGCGACTGATCGGGTCGCAACCCTTCAAAATATTGCAGCAGTTTCGGCCGCTGCAGCCGGCGATAGGTCCAGACGTAGCGGAAGAATTCGAGGTCGATCTTTTCCGGACAGCCCGCGGCCATTTCCGGCCGCACGCGGCCGTAGCTCGTCGCGATCCTGGTCAGGATGCCGGTCATGCAGGTTCGCCGTCGGCAGGTCGAACCAGAACACGGCGTCGGCAGCGCTGCGGCGGAGCGTCGCCGGCGCCGCTGCGACGTGTAAGTTGCCATCCATGATCCAGCGCGGCTGGCGCGCGGCTTCGGTGACGCGGGCTTGCGAACTCGGCGGCATCCGACGGCGATCCAGCCCGGTTTCCAGAACAGCGCATCCAGCGACACCATCGGGATGCCCGTGATCTCAGACAGCCGCTGCGCGAATGTCGACTTGCCGGACCCGGACGATCCCATGACCAGAATCCGCTGCATGATCCGAACCCGGAATCAGCGTGCCAGCGCCGCGCGGGCCGCTTGCAGCTTGGCGAAATCGTCGCCGGCATGGTGCGAGGAGCGGGTCAGCGGGCTCGCCGACACCATCAGGAAGCCCTTGGTGTAGGCGACCTTCTCGTAGCCCGCGAATTCATCGGGGGTGACGTAGCGCATCACGGCGTGATGCTTGCGGGTCGGCTGCAGATATTGCCCGATGGTGAGGAAATCGACCTCCGCCGAGCGCAGATCGTCCATCACCTGCAGCACCTCGTGCCGCTCCTCGCCGAGGCCCACCATGATGCCGGACTTGGTGAAGATGGTCGGATCGATTTCCTTGACCCGCTGCAACAGCCGGATCGAATGGAAATAGCGCGCGCCCGGGCGCACGGTGAGATAACGCGACGGCACGGTTTCCAGATTGTGGTTGAACACATCGGGCTTGGCCGCCACGACCTTTTCGAGCGCGCCTTCCTTGCGCAGGAAATCCGGCGTGAGGATTTCGATCGTCGTCGCTCGGGCAGCGCGCGCGGATCGCGCGGATGGTTTGCGCAAAATGCTCGGCGCCGCCGTCGGCGAGATCGTCGCGATCCACTGACGTGACGACGATATGGGCGAGCCCGAGCTTGAAGGTCGCCTCCGCGACATGCTCCGGCTCGGCGGCATCGAGCGCGCCGGGCATGCCGGTCTTGACGTTGCAGAACGCGCAGGCCCGGGTGCAGGTGTCGCCCATGATCATGAAGGTGGCGTGCTTCTTGTCCCAGCACTCGCCGATATTCGGGCAGCCGGCCTCCTCGCACACCGTGACGAGGCCGTTCTCCTTGACGATTTTGCGGGTGTCGGCATAGCCGCGCGTATTCGGCGCGCGCACCCGGATCCAGTCCGGCTTCGGCGGCGACAGCGCATCCGGCCGGTTCACCTTTTCGGGGTGACGCGGGCGCACCGGGCTGGATGAAACGGTATCGACGAGAACGACCATGTTAAGTCCGGAAATTCCTGAAACCTTTAGCTAGTCCGAGTTGTCGATACCTGCAACCCGATTGCGCAAGCGCCGCAATCCGATTGCAGGGTTCTGCAATCCGGCTCGCCGAACCTAGCAGAAACATGCAACATATTGCGACCTTTCCCGTCTGTTCCCGCTGATTCCCACCTCAAAATGGTTCAAAACTCCGAAGCCGGCCGAAGCCACCGCCCCTCGCCTCGGCAAGCCGCTGAAACGCGCGTTTTTTGACCGCAGCGTGCATGAGGTCGCGCCCGACCTGATCGGGGCGACGCTTCTGGTCGACGGCGTCGGCGGCATCATCGTCGAGGTCGAGGCCTATCACCACACCGAGCCGGCCGCGCATTCGTTCAACGGGCCGACGCCGCGCAACCTCGTGATGTTCGGTCCGCCCGGCTTTTCCTATGTCTATCGCTCCTATGGCATCCATTGGTGCGTGAATTTCGTCTGTGAAAAGCAAGGCTCGGCCAGCGCGGTGCTGATCCGCGCGCTGGAGCCGACCCACGGCATTCCGGCGATGCGCCGGCGCCGCGGCCTGCACGACGAGCGCGCGCTGTGCTCGGGGCCCGGCAAATTGTGCGAGGCGCTCGGCATCACCATCAAGCACAGCGAACTGCCGCTCGACGCGCCGCCGATCGCGCTGCATGCGCGGCGGAAAAACCTGACATCGTCGCCGGCGTGCGGATCGGCATCACCAAGGCGGTCGATCTGCCGTGGCGGTACGGGCTGAAGGGATCGCGGTTTTTGAGCAAGCCGTTTTGATAGATCGTCGGGATGACGAGGCTTTGCGCGCTGATCGCTCGCTCGCGACGCATTGCGCCCGAGGTTTGCTGGAAATTCTCTCGCCCTCTTCGAAACAGAGGGCGCAGGGAATGCCGGGTGCGCGCTGCACCCGCGGTCTCATGTGCAATGTGTAGAAGAAGTGCGCACATGAGCATACAGGGCAGCGGAGAGCATCCGACATTCCCTGCGCAATGGCTTTACGGCTTATAACGTGATCTCCCCGGCGGGCCGG
Source organism: uncultured Alphaproteobacteria bacterium (assembly GCA_963742665.1). GTDB lineage: Bacteria > Pseudomonadota > Alphaproteobacteria > Rhizobiales > Xanthobacteraceae > Bradyrhizobium. The sequence goes on along the minus strand of CAVUNH010000014.1, from coordinate 64,791 downwards.
GCTCGTTGTCACCGTCGCCCGTGAGAAGCGTTGCTTCCACGAGCTTGACGCCAGCTTGGGGCGTCAGGACCACACGTCTTTGCCGTACGCTCTCGTGCCGTTCGTCATCGGCACTGCCAGCGTCCACCGCGACCCGTCCCACGATCGTGGCGATCATGATACGCCCCTCTGGTCGGGACGGGATGGCGATGGATGTAGCGCCTGATTTGGCCTTCGGATAAAGCGAAATATTTTTTATTTCGGGGCTTGACACGATTTCCGAAAATCGGAAGTGATTTGCCCGTCGGGCAAAATACGGCCGAAGCCAACGGTCCGAGCATGCCGCTGGGTCAATTCGGCACAGATACTGGCCCTAAGGGGCAATTGCATCGCGCCCTGTTGAGAGGTTCAATCAGGGAGTGACGGTCTCGTCCTGAGACGCGTAGTGCGTGGGAGGGTCGGTGATGCAAGCCGATGCCAGCCGATGACGGCCAACCAGCCCGCGATCGCCGGCGGACTGCCGCCGTCCTATTCGGCAAGCCGTGTTCGATCCGCAGCAGCCGACGCTGCAGCTGATCTACGACACCGCGCCGATCGGGCTTGCCTTCCTGTCCCCCGACTGCCGCTACCTCCAGATCAACCAGCGCCTCACCGATATCTGCGGCATCTCCGTCGAGGACCATCTCGGGCGCTATGTGCGGGACTGCGTGCCGGCGCTGGCGGACGCGGTCGAAGGCATCGTGGCCTCGATCATGCGCACCGGCGATCCCGTCACCGGCATCGAGGTCGCCGGTCAGCGCGCCGACCAGCCCGAGGAGCGCTTCTGGGTCACCTACTGGCATCCGCATCGCAACCGTGACGGCGAGATCGTCGGCGTCAATGTCGCGGCTGAAGAGATCACCGAGCGCAAGCGCGCCGAGGCAGCGCTGACGGCCAGCGAGCGCCAGTTCCACACGCTTGCGGATTCCATCCCGCAACTGGTCTGGATGGCCGATGCACGCGGCGCGATCTACTGGTTCAACAATCACTGGTACGAATACACGGGCCGGCCTTTCGGAGAAGTCAACGCGCATGGCTGGCACGCGGTGCTCGGCGAGCACTGGATCCTGGCGCTTGAAAGCGGAACCGCCTTCGAGGTGGAGTTGTCGCTGCTCGGACAGGACGGAATCTATCGTCCGTTCCTGACCCGGGTGGTGCCGCTGCGCGATGCCACGGATGCGGTCTATGGCTGGATTGGCACGCACATCGACATCAGCGAGCGCAAGCGCAGCGAACGGGAGCTCCGAAGCGCCAAGGACGCCGCCGAGGCCGCGCTGCGAAACCTCCGCGAGACCCAGAATTCGCTGATCGAGGCCGAAAAGCTTGCCGCCCTTGGCCGGCTGGTCGCGGGCGTCGCCCACGAGATCAACAACCCGCTCGGAACCGCGCTGACGGTCGCCTCCACGATGGAGCAAAAGAGCAAATTGTTCGCAGCGCAGGCGGCACTGGGGACGCTGAAGCGCTCGAGCCTGAATGAATATGTCGAGGCGGTGCGCGACGGCTCCAGCCAGCTTGCTGGAGAGCCTGAACCGCGCGGCCGGGCTGATCCTGTCGTTCAAGCAGGTGGCTTCGGACCGCAACAACTCCGACATTCGCGCGTTCGACCTCGGCGAGTTGATCGAGCAGGTCGCCGTGGGCCTGCGACCGGCGCTGCCGAAGAACGGCGCGAAGCTAAACGTCCAATGCGAGCCCAATCTCGCGATGAACAGCTACCCCGGATCGATCGGACAGGTGCTCACCAATCTGTTCCTCAATGCCATCGCGCATGCCTATCCCGATCATGAGGCGGGAACCATCGACATCAAGGTGCAGCGCCACCGGGCCCAACGACGTCGAGATCGCCTTCGCCGACGACGGCTGCGGCATGAGCCCGGATGTCAGGCGTCAGGCCTTCGACCCGTTCTTCACCACGAGGCGGCACCTCGGATGCACCGGCCTTGGCCTGCACATCGTCTACAGCGTCGTCACGGATCGTCTGGGGGGCCGGCTTCGCCTTGACAGCCAACCCGGAAAAGGCACGCAAGTGACGATCCTGCTGCCGCGGCGGGCCCCGGACGGAAAGTGAACCGTGCGTCGGCCAGATCTCAGCTACAGCGCGTGATGGCAGACCGCCTCGACGCGGTTGCCGTCGGGGTCGCGCAGGAACGCGCCATAGTACGACGCGTGATAGTCGCGCAGGCCCGGCGCGCCCGTCGTCGGTGCCGCCGGCGGCGATGCCGGCGTCCCAGAACGCATCGACCTGGGTCTGCCAGCGCGCCTTGAAGCACCAGTGGCGGCCGAACGCCTCCTCGGGCTTCGGCCCCTTGCGGATGGTGAGATAGACGCGGTCCGGATAGGCGGCCGTGCCCGCTCGCCATAGCCGAGCCAGTCGTCGCGGCGGCCGACCTTGACCACGCCGAGCGCCTTCATGATGGCGTCGTAGAACCGCTCGGCGGCGGCGATGTCGGAGACGGTGATGGAGACGTGGTCGAGCATCAGATGTACTCCTTCTCGTCATCCGTCAGGCCCGGCTCTCGGCCGATTCATCCTTCGAGGCTCGCTGCGCTCGCGCCTCAGGATGACGGATCAATAGCGCGCCCTACGCCGCGTTCTTCAACCGCTCCAGCGCCTCGACGATCTTGGCCTTGCGCGCCACGGCCGCCTCGCGCTTTTCCTTTTCTTCCTCGACGATCTCTTCCGGCGCGTTGGCGACGAACTTCTCGTTGCCGAGCTTGGCGTCGACGCGCTTGATGTCGGCGTCGGCCTTGGCGATTTCCTTGTCGAGCCGGGCTTTCTCGGCCGCGAGATCGATCACGCCCTTGAGCGGCAAGCGCCGCGACCTCGCCGCGCACCAGCAGCTGCACCGCGCCTTCCGGCGCGCGGTCGGCGAAGGAAATCTCGCCAAGCCGCGCCATGCGCTTGATGACGTCGCTCCAGCGCTGCGCGCGCTCTTTGGTCTCGGCGGACGCACCCGCCAGCACCAGCGGCGTCAGCGTCGCCGGCGCAATGTTCATCTCCGCGCGCACCGAGCGGATCGCGGTGACGAGATCGACCACCCAGCCGATCTCGGCTTCGGCGGCCGGATCGCTGAAATCGCCGGCATCGGCATCGAGGGCGACGATGACCGGCGGGATCAGCGGATCGTTCGGGCCCGCCATCGCCATCGACGCCAGTTGCTCCGCCGTCGCGCTGTGCCTTGCGCGGCCACTCGCGCCAGCACCAGCAGGCCGTCGCGCTTCGCCGTCACCGCCCACAGCTCCTCGGTGATGAAGGGCATGAACGGATGCAGCAGTTTCAGGATTTCGTCGCGCGCCCAGGCGACCATGGCGCGGGTCTCGGTCTTGGCCGCGCCCTCCTCGCCCAGCAGCACCGGCTTTGCGAGTTCGAGATACCAGTCGCAATAGACGTTCCAGACGAAGCGATAGATCGCGTTCGCCGCATCGTTGAAGCGATAGGCCTCGATCGCCTCGGTCACCTCGCGCGTGGCGCGCGAGGTCTCGTGCGCGATCCAGCGGTTCAGCGTTTCCTTGGCGCCTGTGGGATCGAAGCCCGCCGGCAGCGCGCAGCCGTTCATCTCGGCAAAGCGGCAGGCATTCCACAGCTTGGTCGCGAAATTGCGATTGGTCTCGACCAGTTGCGGCGACAGCTTGATGTCGTGGCTGTGCGCCGCCCGCGCGCCAGCGCAAAGCGCAGCGCGTCGGCGCCGTAGTCGTCGATGACGCCGAGGGGATCGATGACGTTGCCTTTCGACTTCGACATCTTGGCGCCCTTCTCGTCGCGGACGAGGCGGTGGATGTAGACGGTCGAGAACGGCGCTTCCTTCATGAAGTGGAGGCCCATCATCATCATGCGGGCGACCCAGAAGAAGATGATGTCGAAGCCGGTCACCAGCACGTTGGTCGGATAATAGCGCTCGACTTCCGGCGTCTCGTCGGGCCAGCCGAGCGTCGAGAACGGCCACAGCGCCGAAGAGAACCAGGTGTCGAGCACGTCCTCGTCGCGCGTGATGAAGCCCTCGCGCTTGGCGGATCGAGCGCCATCTCGCTGCCCCTGCTCCGGCGTGATGACTTCCTGCTCGACGTAATAGCCGAGCGCGTTGCCGACCGCCTCTTCCTCGGTCTCGGCGACGAACACCTTGCCGTCCGGCCCGTACCAGGCCGGGATCTGGTGACCCCACCAGAGCTGGCGCGAGATGCACCAGGGCTGGATGTTCTCCATCCACTCGAAATAGGTCTTTTCCCAGTTCTTCGGCACGAAGGTGGTCGCGCCCGAGCGCACCGCCGCGATCGCGGGCTGCGCCATCGTCTTGGCGTCGACGTACCACTGGTCGGTCAGATACGGCTCGATGACGACGCCGGAGCGATCGCCATGCGGCACCATATGCGTGTTCGGCTCGATCTTCTCGAGGAAGCCGAAATCCTCCAGCCGCGCGACGATCCGCTTGCGCGCGGCGAAGCGATCGACCTGGTTGAGCTCTTCGGCGAATTGCGCCGCGCCTTCGGGCAGGCCGCGCAGATAATCCTCGTTGTCGACGAGGGCGAGACAGCCCTCCTGGTCGAGCACGTTGATCTGCGGCAGGCCATGGCGCTTGCCGACCTCGAAATCGTTGAAGTCGTGCGCCGGCGTGATCTTGACCGCGCCCGAGCCTTTCTCGGGATCGGAATAGTCGTCGCCGACGATCGGAATGCGGCGGCCGACCAGCGGCAGGATGACGTGCTGGCCGATCAGATGGCCGAGCGCTCGTCGTCCGGATGCACGGCAACGGCGGTGTCGCCGAGCATCGTCTCGGGCCGCGTGGTCGCGACCACGATGAAGGTCGAGGGATCGTCGGGATTGAAGGTCTTGCCCTCGATCGGATAGCGCAGATACCACAGGCTGCCCTTGACCTCGATCTGCTGCACTTCGAGATCGGAGATCGCGGTGAGCAGCTTCGGGTCCCAGTTCACCAGCCGCTTGTCCTTGTAGATCAGGCCTTCGCGGTGCAGTTCGACGAACACCTTGACGACGGCGCGCGACAGGCCCTCGTCCATCGTAAAGCGCTCGCGCGACCAGTCGCAGGAGGCGCCGAGCCGCTTCAGCTGGTTGACGATGACGCCGCCGCTCTCGGCCTTCCACTGCCAGACCCGTTCGAGGAATTTGGCGCGGCCCATGTCGCGGCGGCCGGGCTCCTGCCGCTCCATCAACTGCCGCTCGACCACCATCTGGGTGGCGATGCCGGCGTGATCGGTGCCGGGCTGCCACAGCACGTCGCGGCCGCGCATGCGCTCGAAGCGGCAGAGAATGTCCTGCAGCGTGTTGTTGAGCGCGTGGCCCATATGCAGCGAGCCCGTCACGTTCGGCGGCGGGATCACGATGGTGAAGGGCTCGGCGTCGCGCCGCTCGGGGCGGCCGGCCTTGAACGCGCCGCTCTCCTCCCAGATGGCGGACATGCGGCTTTCGATATCGGCGGGCTGGTAGTTTTTCTCGATCATGGCAATGCAATTGGGGATGTTGAGGATAGCGCTTCGAGAAAGCCGCCTGACGGCGCCAAGTCAACGCGACAGCTGCGCCTGACAGAACGCGATCAGAGGCCGACGCTTCTGAAGGCTGGCCTGAACCTGACGGGCCGCGAACCGGCCGCGGTGGCTGAATAGGGCCGGACGGCTCGACGGCGGCTAGCGGCCCGCGCGAAACCCGCTCGATCTCGGCCTTGACGATGCGCTCCACCAGTCCCGGCAGATTGTCGTCGAGCCAGGATTTCAGCATCGGCCGCAGCATTTCCTTGACCAGATCTTCCAGCGTCCGCGCGTTGTTGCTGAGCACGGTATTGGCCAGCGAGTTGAAGGCGGATTCGACCGCCGACACGGTCGAGCGCGACAGGATCTGCGGCGGCGGCGGGGCGGCGCTTTCGAACGGCGGCGGCTCATAGGCCGGGGTGCCGGTGCTGCGCCCTGGCGGCGGCGCTCTCGGTGAACTCGATATCGTCCTGCGGTTCGATCTTGTGGAACGAGGAAGCGGCGGGCGCCGGCGGCGGATCCGGCAACGCCATCTCGTCGGTGAGATCGAACACCTCGCCTCGGGCTGCGGCGGCCTGACGTCGGACTCGGGCGTTGCCGCATCGAGGCTCGCCAGCATCGCGTCGATGTCGTCCTGGCTGTTGGATTGGCCGCAGGCGCCGGCGCCGCGGCGGCCGGCTTGGGCGCGACGGCCGATGGTGGAATCGCCGGTGGCCTGGCGGCCGGGGCGTCCTGCCTGGCCGCCGCTGGCGGGCTGGCGGGCTTCTCGGCGGCGACGGGCTTGGCTTCGGGCGGCTTGGCTGCAGAAGGCTTGGCTTCAGAAGGCTTGACCGCAGAAGGCTTGGCTTCGTCGTCGGCGATGATGCGACGGATCGACGCCAGAATCTCCTCCATCGAGGGCTCTTGGACCTTTGCAGGTTGCGTCATCTCCGACTCCACATCCAAACCATTTTACACCAAGCCACGAAGGATTTGCCGGTTCCGGATATGCAGGCCGGGATTTTCATCGCGCTGGCCTGACTTGTCCCCAGATCAAGCCCGCCCCAAGCTCACCCCATGCATCGCGCGGGGTCCGCTCCCCCTCAAGGCAACCCGGCCGCGCGCTCCGAAGACCCAAAAAGCGGCGCGAATCGCCCTGCTGCCTCAGAGAAAGGTATGTCATGGCAACAAATGATTGCAAGCAACGCACCCGGCGCTTTGCGCGCGGGGTGACGATGTTATCCCGCAAATATGCGGCAAATACGAGATCGTATCGCGATCAGCGACCGTCGGGCGTGCGAACGCCGACCCAGCTGTCGCGCACCTGATGATAATGCACGCTCGGATCGTAGGTCACGGTCGCCAGGTTGAGCACCTGCGGCGACAGCCGTCCGACCGTGTTCAGCACCGAATAGGACGCCACCACGCGGTCATGCTGCGCGGTGACGAGCGCGACGCGCGCGTTGACCAGCGCCTGCTGCGCGTTCAACACGTCGAGCGTGGTGCGCTGTCCGGCCTTGGCTTCCTCGCGCACGCCGTTGAGCGCGATTTCGGACGCGGTCACCTGCGCCTGCGCCGACTGCACCTGCGCCTTGCCGGCGACCAATTGGCCCCAGGCCGTGACGACGTTGGCGCGGGTCTGGTCGCGGGTCTGTTCGAGCACGAGACGCTGCTGCGCCAGCGTTTCCTTGGACTGGCGGATCAGCGAATATTCGGCGCCGCCCTGATAGATCGGAACACTGAGCTGCGCGACCGCCGACGCGCCGAACGAACGGTAGATCGTCATCTGCTGTTCGTAGGACTGCTGCACCGAAGCTACCAGATTGACCGTCGGCAACAGCGCGCCTTCGTTCACCTTGACCTGGAGATAGCTGACGTCGATGCCGAACATCGCCGCGGTGACGTTCGGATTTTCGATCAGGCCGAGATCGACGGCGCTCGGCAACGTCGCGGGCAAAAAGCGATCGACCGGCGAACCCGGCGCCAACGCTGCGGGCTCGTTGCCGATGATGCGGCGGAAATTCGAGCGCGTCGTGACCAGATTGGCTTCGGCCGTCAGCAGCTGCGTCTTGCCGGCGGCGAGCTGCGCCTCCGACTGCGCGACGTCGGTGCGCGTCACTTCGCCGACATTGAAGCGGTCCTTGGTCTGCTTCAGCGTCTGCTCGAGCACGCGGACGTTGCTCTTCTGAACCTCGACGATCGCGGAGTCGCGCAGATAGTCCATGTAGATGGTGGCGGCCGACAGCAGCACCGTCTGCTCGAGCACGCGCAACGCTTCGCGCGCGCCCGAGACCTGGCTTTCCGCGGCGCGGGTCTTGTTGGCGGTCTGCTGGCCGTTGAACAGGGTCTGCGTGACGGTGGCGCCGACGCTGCGCGGCGCGTTGGCGCCGTGCAATTCGCCTGTTTACAAGATTGGTCGCGTCGCCGCCGGCGGTGCTGACAAGCTCGGTATATTGATAACCGGCGCTGGCGGTGACCGCGACCTTCGGGCGATAGCCCGACAGCGCCTGCGGCACGTTTTCGTCGGTCGCGCGCACCGTGGCGCGCTGGGCGTTGAGCTGCGGATTGTTCTGATAGGCGCGCACCAGCGCGGCCTCGATCGTATCGGCCAGGGCGGGCATCGGGCCCATCAAAGCCAACAGAAGGGCCGAAGCCGCAGCTCCGGTAATGGCCTTCACCCCACGCATCCCTGGAAATCCATTCATTTTCATTCGCCGGCCCTTCACGCAAGCCGGACGTCGCAATAGTCCAAGTGAGTCCCGGCTCACCTTATTCCGCACGTCAGCCGGACGGAACCACCCCGCGGGCCAGCGCGGTCGAAACTCTTCACGTGGAGCAATCGGGCCACACTTCTGATTCAGAACGGGATTTTAAGCGCCAGAATGGCTAGAAAACGAACGCGGGAAGCCGTTCCAGGCCGGGCAGCACCGGGGCTGCGGCGTCGAACAGCGCCCGGTTCCCGAAATCGCCGTGGGAACGGGTGACGATGGTAGCCCGTGCCGGCTGGGACATCGCGAAAACCCCGACCAGCCGGCCGCCGTCCCGGAGCTGGCCATAGAGCTTCTCCGGCACGATCTCGGTCGCGCCATTGAGGACGATGACGTCAAAGGGGGCGTTGGCGGGATCGCCGTCCGCGCCTGCGGCGCTGTGGACCTGACCGGCGAATTTGGCGATCACGGCGGCGGCATAGCCGGTGGCGCAGCCGACCACCAGGACACTGTCGGTTTCCCTGATTTCGGCCGCCTGCAGCATTTTCGCCAGCACCGCCGGCTTGATCAGGAAGCGGCTCGGCTGATCCGCCCTCGCTGACATCGAGATCGAGGTCGAGATAGGCCAGCGCGCGCTTGTTGTCGGGGACAAAGGCCTCGCGCGGCACCGCCAGCATGGCATCGATGATTCGGATATCGGTGACGTCGCTCGGACGCACCTGACCATCGACCATTTTCTGGCGCGCGGTCGAAAAACCGGACATTGGCAGAACCCTGAGAGCAAGCGGCGTTGCCGCCGGGAGAGCTGAAACCGGGTCATCTTTGGTACAAGCCCCGGCAAAACGCAACACGACGATGGCCGGCGCCACGCCCACCCGTCGTTGCCGCGCGAGGCCGCCTATTCGATGGTGACGGCGAGCCGGCCGATCAGCAGCGCAACCTCGTCCAGATGCTCGGAATCATGCGCCTCGAGCGCGCGCGCGAGCCGGACCAGGCATTCGTCGTCGCTCAGATCGGGAATATCGCTCGGTACGATCGAGGGCACGGCCTTCATCAGGTCAGTCGCAACAGCTGGCATTCGAATCAGCTCCCATGAAACCCGGCAGTTCCAAAGTCCCGGCCGATTAAGTCGAATTGGCGGCTCGCGCCATGCTCCCGGCGGATGCCCGGATTGCGCCAAAGCGTTACGGGCCCGAGGCAGGAAATAGCGACAAACGCTTCTGCCGCAGCACCTTTCCGGCCCCGTCCGGGACGGCCCCGACGCCGGTGATTTGGTCCTTTGCAAGCCCGGAAGGCTTTGTTATACGCTCCCCGCTCGCGAACATTTGTTTCGCCTATTCCTCGGTAGCTCAGCGGTAGAGCATTCGACTGTTAATCGAATGGTCGCTGGTTCGAATCCAGCCCGGGGAGCCAGCATCCTGCCGACAACCCCCGCCCGACCGACCCGCGCTAATTGTCCGGATCGATGTCGAAGTGCAGCACGTCTTCGCGCACGCCGAGCTTTTCATAGAGCGCGATGGCGGCATCGTCGCCGCGGTCGGCCTGTACATAGATGACGTAGGCGCCGCGCGCCCGGGCAATGGCCTTCAAGGTCACGATCAGTCCGGTTGCGATCCCGCGGCGCCGGTGCGCCGCCTCGACCGCGAGGTCGTAGATGTAGATCTCCTTGCGCTCGCGCTCGAACTTCAACAGCTCATAGGCGACGAGGCCGCCGATGACCGCATCGTCATCCATCGCCACGACGGTGATGCAGCGTTGATCGGCCAGGAAGGATTCGAGATAGCCGTCAGCGCGGCACCGCGCCCTGATAGGCGGCCATGTCATCGAACGCCTCGCCGAACACGGCCAGCAATTGCTTCAGCCGCGGGACGTCGGCGCGATCGAGCTGTTCGAAGAATTGCATGAGGAAAGCCCATTGAGATCTTGCTCAATGGTAGCGCATTTCGTCCGTGCGATTCTTCGTTTTGACGCGTTTTCTTCACGCGAACCGGTTCCCACTTCGCTCGAAAACGCTTTGCTTTATTGCTCGAACACCGCGGCGCAGGCCGGGCTGAGGCTTGTCTTCTGCCGGCGCAGGCAGGCGGTGATGGCGCGTGCGTTGGGGATTTCGCCGGCGCAGAGCCGGTAGACGTCGGGCGTGCAGGCCCGGCGCTGCTCGGGCGTGCCGAGCGCGAAAGCAGAGCCGCCCGCAAACAGCGTGAGGAAGAGACCGAACGCGGACGCACGGCGGACTTGGCTCGTTGAGGCTCCCAGACGTGCCAGGTGTACCTTCATGATTGCGTCTCCCTGATCGGGCCCGGCTTGACAGCGCAGGCGACATCAGAGCGAATACGCGGAATATTTTTTGCGAAATGTGAGTTTTCTCACATTGAGCGCCGGGTGGCCGGGTCTACCGTGCGCCCCGGGGACATCAATACTTTATTAACTACGTTTGCCGCGAGTGGCGGATCGTTAAAATTTGAGCGATCCGTTCAATCTGGAAACAAAACAGTTTTGAGATCGTGAGCTCTGGAACCCCGGAGAGCACGATGAACGAAGTTGAATTCGATCTATTGCTGGATGCCGTGAAAACGGCCATCGCGCCCATTCCGGAGGATGATTTCTTGGTCCAGACCCTGCCCCGCCATCTGCCGCCGCACGCCGCCAATGACAACCGGGCTCCCTGGCCGCTGGTTCCGTTTCCTGAGGGCTGGTACGCCGCCTGCTGACCGTCGAGTTCGACCACTTCCTGATCATAGTCGGCGTAAGCCATTGATTGCACGAAATGAGGCCGCAACCAGGACAGGTTCGCGGCCTTTTGTGTTGAGTTGGCTGAACTCCCGTGTCGCGTCACTAATGCACCTGCTGCCAGCCGGCGCGGCTCGGCATGACTCCGGCGTGAAGGCAGTCCTTCCGGCTTTTGCAACCATCTGCGATATCTACTCACATTCGAGGCGACCGAATGGGTGCGGCGTAGCAAATCATGGCAAGGACCACCGGTTGAAATGCGCAGCCCGCAGCCAGCGGTGACAGCCGCAGCATTCGTATTTGTTCTTTCGACCGGCTCTGCGTTCGCGGCCGACACTGCATGGGACGCTGTTGAAGAGCTTTGGTCTCACCGGGGTGTGGTCCGCCGCATGCACAGCGCCCACAACCGGCACCAACTTCCGCTACATCTATTCCAGAGACGCCAACGGTGGTGCGGTGCGCGAGCTTGATTTCGGCGTGAACCGAATTTACGCGACCGCTATAGAAAGCGCGGAGTTGTTCCCGCCTTCAACCCTGAAACTCCGCATCCGCAACACCGATCCGAAATTCCAACACCTCAATCATCTGGTTCTTGAGATCGTGCTGATAAAGGAAATCAATTCGAAGGCGAATGATATGCGCGTTCGATTCATTGAATCCAGTGACAGCGCCGGCCAGGTATTCATAAAAGGTGGCTTCGTCAGCCAAGGCGCGCAGACGCGTGTCGGAAAGCCTACCTCATGGCAGTACAAATGCCGTGGCCCCATGACGTGAACGACCAGTGTCAGAAATGGTCGACGGGGATTGGTGAAGGACCGCCATCCGGAACCGGCGTCTTTCATTTTCACCTTGAACCTTTGGGCGGTTCCCCTGGACCCATCAGCGGGCGGGGGAACGGAGGTTCCCATGACGAAGCATCGAACTATTACGGGGTTCGCGGCCGTGGCTCTCCTCGCGGCCGTTGCGACTGCCGCCACTATGCGCTCGTACCCGAATTCTAATTCCGCTGGGCCCGCGGGCTTGACGTCGTTTAGAGACCTCACCGCCGACGTGAACAAACTCCCCAACGATGATTACGACGACCAGTCACTGGTCTTTTCCAAGAAGCGTTAGAGCGGCGGCGCCGCCTCAATTGGCTCTCTTTGACAACAAAAACCCGGCGCGATGGCCGCGCAGGATTATGTTGGCAAAGTATAATTCTTGATTGGCAATGGCCGGTCAGCCCATCTCGATGGAAGAGCATACTGCGCCGCATCAGGAAGCGGTCCGCCGAGGAAGAGCGCCTTAAAGAACAGGAAAAGTCCCGCACCCTCCATTAAGGCCGCCTCAGTTGGCGGCTTCTTTGAAGCCCCACCGCGCCTGGCTGGCATTGCCGACCGTTCGTGACGTGCGTCACGGTCGTGCAGATCGCGGCCCGGCATACTCGCTCCAGGATCAACGGCGCCCCAGTCGCCAACAACATGGAGCGGAACAATGAAGACCAAGCAGATTCAGTCGAGTGACCAAATCTCCGACCGTGAACTTGATAAGGTCACCGGAGGACGAAAAGCCGGCGAAGGACAAAAGGACTTCCTCATAGTGACGATGAAGGAAGTATTCATATCTGGGGTCTGAGGGAGAAGAACGAGCCCGCCGGCGTGAACCGGCGAGCTCGTCGTTTTGCCGACCGTAAATCACGAGCTTGGCAGCTGGGGCGCGTGGCTTTCCCTGCCGGTGGCAATGAACTTTAAGGGCGCGGCCTAAGTATCTGAAAAGATTGGAGGCCACGACCAGAATTGAACTGGTGTACACGGTTTTGCAGACCGTTGCGTAACCACTCCGCCACGTGGCCCCATCGGGCGAACTCTTATACGCCCTGCCCCGGATAGGCAACCAAGCCGCAAGATCCCGTCCACGCTGGTTGGCAGCCTCGCGCCGCCCCGATTATTCGTGCGCGCGACGTGGCCGCGGCTATCGCCGTTCGCCGACAGCAGTCCGAGCAGACGCTCGGCGACGAACTTTGTCCCTCCGGCGTCCAATGCCCGCCAACGGCTGCGCCGGGATAGGCGGCGGCGCCGTCGAAGGCGACGAACGGAATGTGCGCGGCCTCGAGATGCCGAACCAATGCGGCATCGGTCGTTTGCAGGCCGACCAGGAATTTGGCGCCGTTCGCCTCGACGAACTCCCTGATCTTGTCGACCAGTCGCTCGGTCGGGTCCGGCACCTGCAGCGCCGGATGCCGCAGCTTCAGATAGACCGCATTCGCGAGCCGGACCAGCCAGGAATGGCGCACCCACCAATCCTCCTTGATCGCCTGCAGGCGCGATTTGGGAACAGGCTGTCCCGACAGCACCAGCGAGCCGTCAGCGGCGGTCGCAAAATAAGGCTTTTGATAGCCCTCGTAGCGGATGTTGGTGCTGTTATCGGCGCGGTCGTTGTCGGTGCAGAAGATCAGCACGACGATCGCGGGCTTCACCTTCGGCCACAGCCTTTGCAGCAACAGATATTCCTGGTCGGTGCCGTAGCCGGAAACCCCCGCCGCCAGAATCTTGTAACCGGGGATGCGCGGTTTCAGCAGTTCGGAGAAACGCTCGCCGGCCTCGGCATCGAGCCCCCAGACGAAGGAATTGCCGAGAAACATGATGGTCGGCTTGGCATCGAGGGTGAATTCCTCATCGCGCAGACCGAGGCTGTTGTGCCGGGCATGGATGGTGCGCGCATTGGTCACCGTCGAACGCGATCCCGGGATCGGCATCCAGCCGAGTTCAGCGTCGTATTGGTAGCTGAGCGAGCGTTCGCTGACGCCTTCCCGCAACTCCCGCAAGTCGACGACCCGCAGAATGATCTCCAGCGCACCAAGCGTCACGATCGTCATGACCGCGACGGCGCCGAGCGATCGCAGATGCCTTCGGAAGCTTCATGCCCTCACGCGCGCCCTGCCCGATCAGTCGAGTTCGAACATGTTCTTGTAATCGAGCTTGAGCGACGACGGCTGGTCCTCCTTGTTGAGGAAGCAATTGCCGACCACCAGCACCTCGATATCGCTGCCCATGAAGCAGCGGAAGGCATCTTCCGGCGTGCACACGATCGGCTCGCCGCGGACGTTGAAGCTGGTGTTGACCAGCACCGGACATCCGGTCGCAGCCTTGAACGCGCGTCAGCAACGCATGAAATCGCGGATTGGTGCCGGCGTGGACGGTCTGGATCCGCGCCGAATAATCGACATGGGTCACGGCCGGGATATCCGAGCGCGGAATATTGAGCCGCTCGATGCCGAACAGCTTTTCATCGCCGGGATTGGCGGGCCGCCGGTGTTTCGGCAACACGTCGGCAACGAGCTGCATATAGGGGCTGTCGCCGTCGAGGTCGAACCAGTCGGCCACGTCCTCGCGCAGCACGGCCGGTGCGAACGGGCGAAAGCTTTCGCGGAACTTGACCCGCAGATTGAGCGAACTCTGCATCGTCGGCGAACGGGGATCGCCGAGGATCGAGCGCGCGCCGAGCGCCCGCGGGCCGAACTCCATCCGTCCCTGGAACCAGCCGACCGCCTTCTCCGCCACCAGCGCGTTCACCGTGGCTTGAATGAGCGCGTCGTCGGCGAGCGTTGAAAACACCGCGCCGGCCTGCGCCAGCCGCTGCTCGATCTCGGCTTGCGCAAATGACGGCCCGAGATAGCCGCCGGCCATCGCATCGCCCGCTGGCGTCGCGCGCGGTTTGCCGGCAAACTGATAATACGCCGCCAGCGCGGCCCCCAACGCGCCACCGGCGTCGCCTGCGGCGGGCTGCACCCAGATGTTCTTGAAGCTGCGCTCGCGCAGGATCTTGCCGTTGGCGACGCAGTTGAGCGCCACGCCGCCGGCGAGACACAGATTTTCCGACTGCCCTTCGCGCGCAAGGCTGCGCGTCAGCCGCAGCACGATCTCTTCCGTCACCTGCTGCACCGACGCCGCCAGATCCATGTGGCGCTGGTCCAGCAGTTCGGAGGGGTCGCGCGGCTTGCCGCCGAACAGCGCGTCGAACCGGCTGTTGGTCATGGTCAGCCCGGTGCAATAGTCGAAATAGTCGAGATCGAGCCGGAAACTGCCGTCGTCCTTGAGGTCGACGAGATGATCGAGGATCGTTTGCGCATATTTCGGCTCGCCATAGGGCGCGAGCCCCATCACCTTGTACTCGCCGGAATTGACCTTGAAGCCGGTGTAATAGGTGAAGGCCGAATAGAGCAGCCCGATCGAGTGCGGGAAGTTGATCTCGCGCCTGAGATCGAGCGTGTTGTCCCGGCCGTAACCGCACGACGTCGTCGTCCACTCGCCGACGCCATCGAGCGTCAGGATCGCGGACTCCGTAAACGGCGAGGCAAAGAACGCGGACGCCGCGTGGCTCTGGTGATGATCGGCAAACAGCAGCCTTGCTTCCCAATCGACGCCGTCGTCGATCTGGCGCAGATGGTCGCGCAGCACGCTTTTCTGGAACAGCTTTTCCTTGAGCCAGACCGGGATCGCCTTCCGGAACGACTGAAAGCCCCGCGGCGCAAAGGCGAGATAGGTCTCGAGCAGGCGCTCGAATTTGAGAAACGGCTTTTCGTAGAACACGACATGGTCGAGTTCGGCCGCGCTGATATTCGCCGCCGCCAGGCAATAGCGCACGGCGGAAGCCGGAAAGTCCGGGTCGTGCTTCCTGCGCGTGAAACGTTCTTCCTGGGCGGCGGCGACGATCTTGCCGTCCACCAGAAGGGCGGCGGCGCTGTCGTGGTAGAATGCCGAGATGCCGAGGATGCGCAACGCGTGTCCCTCAGAACAGCGTGTAGACGAACGGCGCCAGCGCCGAGCCCTTGGTCAGGACCAGCAATCCCCCCAGCACAAGCATCACGGCAAAAATCGGGATCAGCCAGAATTTGCGGCGGGCCAGAATGAACGCAAACAGCTCACGCAGGAACGACATCCGGCTTGCCCTAAAATTGCTGCCGCATGGATTCAGACGGCGGTCTTGGATCGGCGCGCGGCAACCAGTAGGTCGGCGATGAAGCGGTCCCGTGCGAGCTTGAGGAAATCCTTGCCGAACAGGCGCATCAACAATCCGATCGGCAGCATGGCGCCGAAGAACAGGATGGCCATGATGACGGGATTGACCACCCGGTACATCAAAAGCCCGAGCTTCAGCCATGCCCGGTTGGCCAGATTCAGCGACTGCGGCCGCCACAGCGTCAGTCCGGCAAAAACGGCGGCAATGCACAGCCAGATCGGCGCGTGGGACGAACCCTTGTAGAGCCCGAAGCCGCCGATCAGCGCAAAGACCGCCGCCATCGTGAACCCGAAATTGCGGTCGCTTGGTCCGACGACGATTTCGTCATGGTCCGATTCCAGCGAGCTGCATCGGCCTTCTCACGCCTTGCGGTGGCAACCAGTCCAACCGTTCTACCGACCGCCTCCGGCCTTCGCCAGCCCTATTTGGCAGCCCGCTTTGGACCCGGTTTCGCTCCCTTGCGGCGGCGATAATCGCGCTTCTTCGGTTTCGGCGCGAGTTCCGGCATCGTGGTCTGCACCTCGCGGTATCGCGCCAGCAATCGCTCAAAACTGCCGTTGAGCGTCTCGGCGATATCGGGCCGCTTCTCCAGCCCCGCCAGCAGCATCGCCGCCGCCTCGATGGTCGACAGGCCGTCGGTGCGCGGTTCCTTGCGGAGTTTTCCGTAGCGCGACGGGCGCTTGGGGCCGAGGATGACGCGCTGGCACTTCAGCATCCACGCATTGCGCCACCACAGCGCCTTGGCCTGGCTCCAGGTGCCGTCGAGCAGCACGATGCCCTCGATATCGCCGAGGATGGCGCGCTGGCCCGGCTCGATCTCGCCCTTGCGGTTGATCGCGACGATCTCGCTTTCGGTGTCGAGCTCGCTGACCTTGGCGGAGCCGAGATAGAGCACCGCCCAGCGCGAGGGATCGTCCACCGGCCGTCCCAGCGCCTTGGACAGGCTCGGCCAGGACAGGCCGATCTTGAGCACGGCGTCCTTGAAATGGAGCGCGGTCAGCCGCGCGGTGCCGAGCGTCCGGTCCTGCTCCTGCGGATGCTGCAGGATCAGGAGCGAGACCTTGCTTTCGATCGGCGTGATGCTGTCGCAGATGCACAGCGGCAGCGGTTTGCCGCAATCCGGGCATTCCGGGACCTCTTCTGCGACGGTACCGGCTTTGGATTCGGATTGTTTTGACATCCGCCCGCTATACGCTTCGCAGCCAACAATTCAACCGGCGTTCAGGAAACGCCTTATTCCGCAGGCGCCTGGATCGCCGCCGGTTCGGAGCGTCGTCGTCGTCCGCAGCCGGTCGATCAGCAGGTAGATCACCGGCGTCGTGTACAGCGTCAGGATCTGCGACACGAACAGGCCGCCGATGATGGTGATGCCGAGCGGCCGGCGCAGTTCGGTGCCGGGACCGGTGGCGATGACCAGCGGAATGCCGGCGAACAAGGCCGCCATCGTCGTCATCAGGATCGGCCGGAACCGGGCGCTGCAGGCCTCGAAAATCGCCTCCGCCGACGACAGGCCGCGGT
Source organism: uncultured Alphaproteobacteria bacterium (assembly GCA_963742665.1). Classification (GTDB taxonomy): domain Bacteria; phylum Pseudomonadota; class Alphaproteobacteria; order Rhizobiales; family Xanthobacteraceae; genus Bradyrhizobium. The sequence continues at coordinate 47,369 of CAVUNH010000014.1, read as the reverse complement.
GGCGTTCGGCATCGAGCGCGAAATCGACCATCATGATGCCGTTCTTCTTGACGATGCCGATCAACAGGATGATGCCGACAAAGGCGATCACGGTCAGCGGCGTGTTGGTCACCTGCAGCGCCAGCAGCGCGCCGAGGCCGGCCGAGGGCAGCGTCGAGATGATGGTCAGGGGATGGGCGAGGCTCTCATAGAGCACGCCGAGCACGATATACATCGCCACCAGCGCGCCCAGGATCAGCAGCGGCTGCCGTCCGCTGGTCTTGTTGAAATCGCCGGCATTGCCGTCGAAGCTGCCGCGGATGCCCTCCGGCATATGCAGTTCGTCGACCGCGCGCTGGATGTTCGAGGTCGCGACCTCCAGCGGCACGTCGGGCAGCACGTTGAACGATACCGTGGTCGAGGGGAACGATTGCGAGTGAAACACCGCCAGCGGCGACAGGCCGCGCTGATAGCGCACCACGGCCGATAGCGGCACCTGCGCGTCGTTGGCGCCGGCGACGAAGATGCGCTCGAGGTTCGACGGATCGCTCTGGAATTTCGGATCGATCTCCAGCACCACCATGTACTGGTTGCGCTGGGTATAGACGATCGAAATCTGCCGCTGCGCAAACGCGTTGTTGAGGGCGTTGTCGATGTCCTGGACGCGAACGCCGAGGCTCGAGGCGGTCTTGCGGTCGATCACCAGCGACAATTGCAATCCGCCGGGATCGCGGTCGGAGGACACGTCGGTGATGCCCTCGACCGTCTCCATGCGCTTGCCGACGATGCGGCGCCCATTTCTGCAGGAGATCGAGATCGGTGCTCGACAGCGTGTATTGATAGTCGGAATCGCTCTGGCGTCCGCCGGTCCGGATATCCTGCGCGGCGAACATGAACAGGCGGATGCCCGCCACGCGATAGAGCGCTCGGCGCAGGCGATCGATCACGCGTCGCGGTCGACTGCCCCTCCCGCTCCTCCGGCGGCTTCAGGCTGATGAACATGAGTGCCGCGATTGGAGCCGCCGCCACCGGGACCGCCGTGCACCGAGCGAGGAGCCGATGCCGGCCACCGCCGGATCGGCCATCACGATGTCGGCCAGTTGCTGCTGCAGCCCGAGCATGGCCTGAAACGAGATATCGGGGGACGCCCGCGTCGCGCCGATCACGAAGCCGCTGTCGTCGGTCGGAAAATACCCCTTCGGCGTCTTGATGTAGAGCGTCACCGTCAGCGCGATGGTGGCAAAGAACACGATCAGGGTGAGGAACGGATATTCCAGCACGCGCCGCAGCGTCCAGGTGTAGAACGACACGATGCGCGACAGCGTGCCCTCGACCAGCCGGTCGAACCAGGTGGCATGGTCCGACGTCGCCTCCTTGATGTAATGGGCGCAGATCATCGGCGTGATCGTCAGCGACACCACGGTCGACACCACGATGGCAAAGGTCAGCGTCAGCGAGAATTCGCGCAACAGCCGGCCGACGATCCCGTCCATGAAAATCAGCGGCGTGAAGGCTGCGATCAGCGACAGGCTGATCGACAGCACGGTAAAGCCGATCTGCTTGGCGCCTTCCAGCGCCGCCGCGAACGGCGCCATGCCGTGCTCGAGATTGCGGTACATGTTCTCGATCATGACGATGGCGTCGTCGACCACGAAGCCGACCGAGATCGCCAGCGCCATCAGCGACAGATTGTCGATCGAGAAACCGGCGAGCCACATCCCGGCGCAGGTGCCGGCCAGCGCCAGCGGCACCGACACGCCGGCGGCGATCGTCGGCACCATCCGGCGCAGGAAGGCGAACACCACGACCATCACCAGGAACGCGGTCGCCAGCAGCGTCAACTGCATGTCCTGGACGCTGGCGCGGATGGTGCCGGTGCGGTCGACCAGCGTCGAAATCTCGACCCCGCCCGGCAGCCATTGCTTCAGTTCCGGCAGCAGCGCCCGCACCCGGTCGACGGTATCGATGACGTTGGCGTCGCCCTGCTTGGTGATCTGGATCAGCACCGCCGGCTGCTTGTTGAACCAGGCGATCGAGCGGCTGTTGCGGACGGAATCCTCGACCTCGGCCACGTCGGAGAGGCGGACGTAATTGCCGCCCGAGCTCTTGACGATGATGTCGCGGAACTCGGCCGCGGTGCGCATCTGCTTGTTGGTCGAGATCGTCTCGCTCTGGCGGCCGCCGTTGAAGATGCCGACCGGACCGAGCGGATTGGCGTTGATGATGGCGAGCCGGACATCGTCGGTCGCGATCCCCGCATTCGAGAGCGAGACCGGATTGAGCGCGATGCGGACCGCGGGCTGGTCGGCGCCGCTGACGGTGACTTCGCCCACCCCCGGCACCTGCGAGATGCGCTGGGCGATCACGGTGTCGGCGACGTCATACATCGCGCTCGTCGTCAGCGTCTTCGAGGTCAGCGCCAGCACGAACACGGGCGCCGCCGCGGGATTGGCTTTGCGGAACCTCGGCAGCGACGGCAGGTCGCTCGGCAGATCCGCCAGCGAGGCATTGATCGCCGCCTGCACGTCGCGCGCGGCGCGGTCGATGTTGCGGCCGATCGAGAACTGCAGCTGGATGCTGGTGACGCCGAGCGAACTGGTCGAGGTGATCTGGTCGACGCCCGAGATCTGCCCGAGCCGCCGCTCCAGCGGCGCCGCAACCGTCGACGCCATCACCGAGGGGTCGGCGCCCGGACGCGAGGCGGAAACCCGGATCATCGGAAAATCGACGTTGGGCACCGCCGACACCGGCAGGAACATGTAGGCGACCACGCCGATCAGAAACAGCCCGATCGCCAGCAGCGTGGTGCCGACCGGCCTTCGGATGAACGGCTCCGAGATCGATGCCATTACTGCATCCCCTCGGTGGCGCCGGCGACCGGCGGTCCGGTTGGTCCCGGCTCCGGCACCGCCTTCTCGATTTTGCGGTTGAGGCGGTCGAGCGCCAGATAGATCACCGGCGTGGTGTAGAGCGTCAGCAACTGGCTCAGCAGCAGGCCGCCGATGATGGAGATGCCGAGCGGAAAACGCAGCTCGGCGCCGGTGCCGCTTTCGACCGCCAGCGGCAGCGCGCCGAACAACGCGGCCAGCGTCGTCATCATGATCGGGCGGAAGCGCAACAGGCAGGCCTGCACGATCGCATCGTTCGCCGACATGCCCTGATGCCGCTCGGCCTCCAGCGCAAAGTCGATCATCATGATCGCGTTCTTCTTGACGATGCCCATCAGCAGGATGATGCCGATCAGGCCGATGACCGACAGATCCTGCCCGAACAGCATCAGCGCCAGAATGGCGCCGACGCCGGCCGAGGGCAGCGTCGAGAGGATCGTGATCGGGTGGATGTAGCTCTCATAGAGCACGCCGAGCACGATGTAGATGGTGACGATCGCCGCCAGGATCAGCCAGGGCTGTCCGGCGAGCGACTTGGAAAACTCGGCCGCGTCGCCGGCATAGACGCCGACGATGCTGCCGGGCATGCTGATCCGGTTCTCGATCGCCTTCACCGCCTCTACCGCGTCGCCGAGCGACTCGCCGGGCGCGAGATTGAAGCTGAGCGACACCGCCGGGAAATTGCGCCTGATGCGAAATCGCGAGCGGCGCCGTGGTGCGCGTCAGCGTCGCCACCGCCGATATCGGCACCTGGGCGCCGGCGAGCCCCGGCACATAGAGCTTCGACAGCACCGACGGATCGCGCTGGTACATCGGCAGCGCTTCCAGCACCACGCGATACTGGTTGGCCTGGCCGTAGATGGTCGAAATCTGCCGCTGCGCGAACGCGTCGTTGAGCGTGTCGTTGACGCCCTGGATGCTGACGCCGAGTTGGCCGGCGCGCTGGCGGTTGATGTCGAGCGCGGCGCGCAAGCCGCCCTCCTGCGCCTCCGACGAGACGTCGCGGAACAGCGGATCCCGCCGCATCTCGGCGACGAGCTTGTTGGCCCATTTCGTCACTTCGAGCGGCATCGGTGCCGGTCAGCGTGTACTGGTACTGCGAACGGCTCGACTGGGTCGAGATCTGCACGTCCTGCACCGGCTGGAAATAGATGGTCATGCCGGGGATCGACGCCGTGCGCTGCTTCAGCCGCGTGATCACGGCCGAAACGTCGTCGCGCCGTTCGCCGCGCGGCTTCAGCGTCATCACCAGCCGGCCGACATTGGTGGTCGGATTGACCGAGCCGGCGCCGATCACGGAGACCACGCCGATCACATCCGGATCGGCCTGGATCGCGGCCGCCGCCGCGGTCTGCCGGCTCTGCATCTCGGCAAAGGAAACGTCGGGACCGGCCTCGGTCACCGCCGTGATCGATGCGGTGTCCTGCAGCGGCAAGAAGCCCTTTGGCGCGACCACATACATGAACAGCGTGAGCGCAATGGTCGCAAACGTCACCAGCAGCGTGGCGCGCTGGTGCTGCAGCACCAAGAGCAGCGTGCGATGGTAGAACGCGACCATGCGATCGATGAAGCGGCTGACGGCGGCGAGCCCCGGAACCGTCATCTCCTCGCCGACATGCTTCAGCAGCCGCGAACACATCATCGGCGTCAGCGTCAGCGAGACGATCGCCGACGTCACCACCGCGATCGTCAGCGTCAGCGCGAACTCGCGGAACATGCGGCCGACCAGCCCGGACATGAACAACAGCGGGATGAACACCGCGATCAGCGATACCGTCAGCGAAATCACGGTGAAGCCGATTTCGCTGGCGCCCTTCAGCGAGGCCTCCATGACCGACTCGCCGTCTTCCATGTGGCGGACGATGTTCTCGATCATCACGATGGCGTCGTCGACCACGAAGCCGGTGCCGATCGTCAGCGCCATCAGCGACAGATTGTCGAGGCTGAAGCCGGAGAAATACATGATGCCGAAGCTCGTAATCAGCGACAGCGGCAACGCCACGCCGGCAATCAACGTCGCCCGCAGCGAGCGCAGGAACAGCAGCACCACCAGCGTCACCAGCACGACGCTGAGGATCAGCGTGAACTGCACGTCGTGCACGGAGGCGCGAATGGTGACGGTGCGGTCGCTGACGATGGTCAGGTTGACGCCGGCCGGGATCGCGCGCTGCACCTTGGGAATTTCAGCCCGGATCTGCCGCACCACCTCGATCACATTGGCGCCGGGCTGGCGCTGGATGTCGATGATGACGGCCGGCGTGCCCTGGTACCAGCCGCCGGTGCGGTCGTTCTCCAGCCCGTCGACGATGACGGCGACGTCGCCGATGGTGACGGGGGCGCCGTTCCGATAGGCGATGATGATCGGCTTGTAGGCTTCCGCCACCGCGATCTGGTCGTTGGCGGCGATGGTGTAGGATTGCTGCGCGCCGTCGAGCGAACCCTTCGGCCCGGAAACGTTGGCGCCGGCAATGGCGGCGCGCAGATCCTCCATCGCGATGCCGTAGGCGGCGAGCCGCGCCAGATCCGCCTGCACCCGCACCGCAGGCTTCAACCCGCCCAGCACCGAGACGCGGCCGACGCCGGAAATCTGGCTCAGCCGCTGGCCCAGGATGGTATCGGCGATATCGCTCATCGCGCGCAGCGAAATCGTCTCCGAGGTCAGCGCCAGCGTGATCACGGGCGCATCCGCCGGATTGACCTTGGCGTAGGTCGGCGGGTACGGCAGGGTTCGGGGCAGGATTCCGGCCGCCGCATTGATCGCGGCCTGCACGTCCTGCGTCGCGCCGTCGATATCGCGGTTGAGATCGAACTGCAGCGAGATCTGGCTGACGCCGAACGAACTCGTCGATTGCATCGACGACAGCGACGGGATCTGCCCGAGCTGGCGCTCCAGCGGCGCTGTGATCAGCGAGGCAATCACATCGGGGCTGGCGCCGGGCAGCTGCGTCGTCACCTGCACGGTCGGGAAATCGACCTGCGGCAGCGCCGACACCGGCAACGCCCAATAGCCGAGCGCGCCACCGATCAGCAGCGCAATCCCCAGCAATGAGGTCGCGATCGGCCGGCGGATGAACGGTTCGGAGACGCTCATGGTTGCGTGCTCATGGCTAGGTGTCGTTGGCTTCGCGAAGTCGTATTCACGCGCGAAATGTTTCCGTCACGGCTGCGACTTGGCGGCGCCGTCCGTTGGTACGCTTGCAGGTGCCGGCGCCGGACCGGTCTGTCCTTTCTGGTCGCCGCCCTCGCCGCGCTCCCGCTTGCCGCGGCGCTCGCCGTCCTTGCCCTGGCCATCTTTGCCCTGACCGTCTTTCAGCTGCCCCCTTCTTGACCATCCTTGCCTTGGCCACCCTTGCCATCGGGGCTGCGGCTGCGCTTGCGTGGCGCGAGATCGGCCGTGGGCGCGCGATCGTCGGTGCCGACCAAAACCTTGGCGCCGTCGGACAGATTGGCAAAGCCGGTCGTCACCACGCGATCGGATGTCGAAAGACCGCTGGCGATCACGGCGTCGTTTTCGTTCTGCTGCGTCACCACGACCGGCTTCGCGGTCGCGATATCGCCCTCGCCGATCACGTAGCTGAACGTTCCGGCCGGGCCGCGTTGAACCGCCGAGGTCGGCACCACGATCGCCTTCTCCAGCGTTTCGACCTTCAGCCGTACGTTGACGAACTGTCCGGGCCAGAGCTGGAATTTGGCGTTGGGAAATTCCGCCTTCAGCTTCAGCGTGCCGGTGGTCGGGTCGACCTGATTGTCGATGCCCTTCAGCGTGCCGGTATCGATCACCGTGGTGCCATCATTGCCGAACACGTCGACCGCCAGCGCGCCCTTGGCCGCGGCCGCATTGACCCGCACGATCTGCTGCTGCGGCAGACTGAACTGCACCGCGATCGGCTGCAATTGGGTGATGATGACGAGACCGGTCAAATCCGAGGCGCGGATGATGTTGCCCTGGTCGACCTGACGCAACCCGGCGCGTCCCGACAATGGCGCGATGATCTTGGTGTAGCCGAGGGTCGCCTGCGCGTTGTCGATCGCGGCCTGGTCGGACCGCACCAGCGCTTCCTGCTGGGCGACCACGGCCTTTTGCGTATCGGCCTGCTGCTTCGATCCGGCATTCGACGCCGCGAGTTGCTGGTAGCGCGCCAGATCGAGCCGCTGGTTGGCCAGCTGCGCCTCGTCCTGCGCCTTCTTGGCCACCGCCTGATCGTACTGCGCCTGGTAGATCACCGGATCGATCTCGCCGAGCACGTCGCCCTTCTTGACGTCCTGGCCTTCGGTGAAGTTGACCGAGATCAATTTGCCGTCGACCTGGGCGCGCACGATCACATTGTTCAGCGCGCGCACCGAGCCGACGCCTTCGAGATAGACCGGCACGTCCTGGGTGCGCGGCGTGGCCGCCAGCACCGGCACCGGAAGGTCGAGACGTGCGCCCGCGCCGCCACGACCGCCGCCGCCCGGCTTGGGTTGGAAAGCGTACCAGCCGATGTAACCGAGACCGCCGAGGATCACGAGCGTCACGCTCAACGAGACCATGCGCCTGAGCACGCGCGACAGGAAGCTCGGCTTGCGCACGGCTTCGGTTGTCGCGTCGTCCTTTGACTCCGGCTTAAAGAGCATCGACCGGCCTCTCCATCCTCGGCTCCCAGCCGCCCCCCAGCGCCTGATACAGGCTGACGATCGCGAGCAGCCGCGCCAGTTGGGCCTGCCACAGCGAATCCTCCGCCTGGAATAACGTCAATTGCGTGTTTAGCACAGTTACGATATCCGCGGTTCCTGCCCTCAACTGCTGCTCGGACAATTGAAAGGCCCGCCGTGAAGCCGCCAGCACCTCGCGTTGCAGCCGCAGCTTCTCCGTGGTCTGCCGGATCGACATCAGGGCGTTGTCGACGTCGGCAAAGGCCTGCACCACGGTCTTGCGATAGGTCTGCAGCAGTTCGTCCTGCTTCGCCCTGGTGTTTTCGAAATTGCCGAGGATCCTGCCGCCGTCGAAGATCGGTTGAGTCAGGCTGCCGACCATGCTGAAGAACGCGGCGTGCGGCTGGAACAGCGAGGACAGCGCCGAACTCTGGTAGCCGCCCTGCCCGGTCAACTGAATGCTCGGAAAAAACTGCGCGCGGGCGCTGCCGACATTGGCGGTGGCGGATGCCAGTTGCGCTTCCTGCCGACGGATGTCGGGGCGTTGCGTCAGCAATTCCGATGGCAAGCCCGGCGTAACTCGGGGCGAGGCGACCTGGTTCAGCGAACCACCGGTGACGCGGACCGCTTCCGGCGGCCGCGACACCAGCGTTGCCAGCGCGTTGATGTTCTGGTCCAGCGTTTGCTTCAGCGGCGGCACCGACGCACGCTGGCTGGCAAGCAAGGCCTCCTGTTGAGCGACATCGAGGTCGGTGCCGGTGCCGGCCCTCAGGCGCTGCTTGATGGCATCGAGGATGCTCGTGGCGCTGGCGATGTTGCGCTGCGCGGTGCGCAGCCGATCCTGTGCAGCCAGCACCTGGAAATAGGCGTTGGCAACCGTGGTCAGCGTCGTCAGCGCGACCACGTCGCGGTCAAAGCGGCTGGCCACCGCGGTCTCTTCCGCGGCTTGAGCGGCGTCGCGATTCTTGCCCCAGAAGTCGAGCTCGTAGCTGGCGCTCATCGAGGCCGAATAGTTGACGACCTCGCGGCCGCCATTGGTGAGGCCGCTGGCGCTCGAGCCGGAGGTGCGGGAATAGCTCTCTGAACCTCCGCCGTTCAAGCTCGGCAGCAATGGGGCGCCGGCGATCCGCGCCAGCGCGTCGGCCTGCAATATCCGGGCGGTGGCGGCGGCGATATCCAGATTGACCGTCTGGGCCTCCTGCATCAGCCTCGTTAGCTCCGTCGAGCGGAAGCCGCGCCACCAGTCGAGCGTCGGCGGCGCGTCCAGCGGCCGCGTCAACCGCGCGGCCTTGTAGCCGTTTGGAATATCGAGCGCGGGATCGGGCAGATCTTTGGTCAGGATGCAGCCGGCGGAGCTGGCGAGCAGGCCAAACATCGCAAGCGATCGCGCGAAGCGCCGCCCGCTTGTGGCGAGGACGCGCCGGAATTCGGCCGCAGCACCCGGCGCAGGCTGGGTCACACCCGTTCTCCACCGGGCAAATCCCGGCGCGGTGCGCGACGAACGCTTTGTTGGATGGCCTGCGACACGTTCACGGGGGTGATATGCTTCCGTTGGAACCGAACATTCATACTAGCCTTGTGATCGACACGCGGACAGCCCCGGAACCGGTCCGACCCGCCTCTCCGCCAGCGTCAAAACCAGCCAGCCAAAGTACGAGTTACCCTTATTTGACAGGCCTTCGAGCGCTGTCGGGATGATGCCGGACAGCCAGATTCTTACCAAGATTTCATGGGAGTTTCCTGGGGGTTTTCCCCCTATTCCGTCGGCCCGAATCCTCCCCCGCACCAAAAGCGCGCCTGCGGCCGATTTGAAACTTGCCGAAACCGCCATCGGCCTGTTCGCACAACCCCGCAATTTGCTGTCACCCTCCTACCTGTGGATGCTGCGCGACATCCTGACTCTTCAACCAGCAGAGCGTCGAGAACTACGCCGCGGCAAACTCGCCGGGCTCTCGCTCGGCGACTGTTTCCGAACCCGTCATTTTGCCCCGCGGCTGCTCGGCGATTATTTCGCGCCGATGGGGGCCGCGATCTGGTCGGCGTCGGCGAGCGAGATGCTGGATTTTCCCGCCGAGAATTTCGTCGCCTTTCGCCAATCACCGCCTGCTGCAATATGACCGTCCGCTCTGGCGCATCGTGAAAAGCGGCAGCCGGCGCTATGTCGAGAAGCTGACCGCCGACTTCCGCGACCACATCAAGCTCGGCTGCGCGGTGACCGCGCTCGAACGCACGCCGCATGGCGTCGTCGTCCACGACAGCCACGACCACGCCGCTACCTACGATCACGTCGTGATCGCCTCCCACAGCGATCAGGCGCTTGCGATGCTGTCGGATGCCGACGCGGCCGAGCGCGCGATCCTGGGCGTGACCGGATTGCCTCGATCGAGATGATCGAGGCGGTCGGCGAGGCGTTCTGGCCGAACTATTTCTCACAATTGCGCGACCGCCTGCTGCCCGGGGGCCTCGCCGGCATCCAGGCCATCACCATCCAGGACAGCCTGTTTCAGACCTATCGCCGCGAGGTCGACTTCATCCAGCGCTAGGTTTTCCCCCGGCGGCATGCTGCCCTCGCCGCAGATCCTGAAAGCGCTCGGCGAACGGTTCGGCGTTCCCGTTATCCGCGAACGCATTTTCGGGCAAGATTATGCCAAGACGCTTGCTATCTGGCGAAGCAATTTCCGCGCGGCCTGGCCGCATTTGATGCCGTCCGGCTTCGATGACCGTTTCCGGCGGCTGTGGGAATACTATCTTGCGTATTGCGAAGCGGGATTCCTGTCCGGAAATATCGACGTGCGTCAGGTGGTGTTCGCCAAATCCGGCTGACCATTTGCCGCGAGCGGCTGGCTTGTATGCCCTGCGGCGGTCCATTAGGGTCGCTCAACGATTAGGCAGCGAACCGGCAAATTAAGACATGACCATCTATAACAACGTCGTCGACGCGATCGGCAATACGCCGCTCATCAAGTTGAAGCGCGCTTCGGAACTGACCGGCTGCACCATTCTCGGCAAGGCCGAATTCATGAATCCCGGCCAGTCGGTGAAAGACCGTGCCGGCAAATGGATGATCCTCGAAGCCGAGAAGCGCGGCGAGCTCAAGCCCGGCGGGCTGGTGCTTGAAGCGACGGCCGGCAACACCGGTATTGGTCTCGCCGTCGTAGCGAGTGCGCGCGGCTATCGCACAATGATCCTCATCCCGGCAACCCAGAGCCAGGAAAAGAAGGATATGCTCCGGCTCTGCGGCGCGGAACTGATCGAAGTGCCGATGGTGCCCTACTCCAATCCGAACAACTACCAGCATGTCGGACGGCGGCTCGCCGCCCAGTTGCGCAAGAGCGAGCCAAACGGCGTACTGTTCGCCGATCAGTGGAACAACCTCGATAACGCCAAGGCGCATTACGAATCAACCGGCCCCGAGATCTGGCAGCAGACCGGCGGCAAGATCGACGGCTTCATCTGCTCGGTCGGCACCGGCGGCACGCTGGCCGGCACCAGCCGCTATCTGAAGGAAAAGCACCCTGGCATCGTCAACGCCTGCGCCGATCCGCACGGCTTTGCGATGTATGAGCTGTTCAAGAACGGCACCGCCAAATCGACACCGGGAGACTCGATCACCGAAGGCATCGGGCTTGGCCGCGTCACTCCAGTCATTGCGACCGCGAAGGTCGACGACGCCTTCCTGATCTCGGACGAGGAAGCCGTAAAAGTGATCTACGACCTGCTCGAACACGAAGGCCTGTGCCTCGGCGGCTCCACCGGCGTCAACATCGCCGGCGCGATCCGGCTCGCCAAACAGCTCGGGCCCGGCAAGACCATCGTGACGATCCTCGCCGATTCCGGCGGCCGCTATCAGTCGAAACTGTTCAATCCGGAATTCATGCGCGCAAAGAACCTCCCCGTGCCGGCATGGATGGAGAAGCGCAGCAAGATCGAACTGCCGTTCGAGAAGGTTTAAGGGGCGAGTAGCGAATGGCAGGCGAGTTCCTATTCGCTATTCGCGCATCCTAATGCCGCAAGATCTGGCTGAGGAACAACTTCGTCCGTGCGTGCTGCGGATTGGCGAAGAAGTTTTCCGGCGTATTCGACTCGATCACCTGGCCGGCGTCCATGAACACGACGCGATTGGCGACTTCGCGCGCAAATCCCATTTCGTGGGTGACGACCAGCATGGTCATGCCTTCCCTGGCCAGATCCACCATGGTGTCGAGCACTTCCTTGACCATTTCAGGGTCGAGCGCCGAGGTCGGTTCGTCGAACAGCATCACCTTCGGATTCATGGTGAGCGCGCGCGCGATCGCGACGCGCTGCTGCTGACCGCCTGACATCTGGCCTGGATATTTGTTGGCCTGATGCGGGATCTTGACCCGCTCCAGATATTTCATCGCCATCGCCTCGGCGTCCTTCTTGGGGATATTGCGCACCCAGATCGGCGCCAGCGTGCAGTTCTCCAGCACGGTCAGGTGCGGAAACAGGTTGAAGCTCTGGAACACCATGCCGACTTCGCGCCGGACTTCATCCACCCGCCGCAGGTTCGGTCCCAGTTCGATGCCGTCGACGATGATGGTACCTTCCTGGAATTCCTCCAGCGCATTGATGCAGCGGATCAGGGTCGATTTTCCCGAGCCGGAGGGGCCGCAGATCACGATGCGCTCGCTCTTGGCGACATCGAGGTTGATGTCGCGCAGAACGTGAAAATCGCCGTACCACTTGTTGAGGGTATTGATGCCGACGATCGAGTTTGTGCCCATGGATCCAACCTCAGTTGCGGCGATGCGCGTTCAGCCTGTTCTCGACGAACAGCGAGTAACGCGACATGCCAAAACAAAAGACGAAGTAGATGATACCCGTAAAGGCGAAGCCGGTGAACAACGTCGTCGGCGTCGCCCAGTTCGGATCGGAAAACGCCGCGCGCATCGATCCCAGCAGGTCGAACAGCGCGACGATCGAAACCAGCGAGGTGTCCTTGAACAGGCCGATGAAGCTGTTGACGAGGTTGGGGATGACGTGGCGCAGCGCCTGCGGCATCACGATCAGCGCCGTGGTCTTGGCCCAGGACAGGCCAAGCGCATTCGCCGCCTCGTCCTGTCCGCGCGGAATCGCTGCCAGGCCGCCGCGGATGTTTTCAGCCTGGTAAGCGCCGGCAAACAGCGCAATGCCGATCAGGGCGCGCATCAGACCATCGATGGTGAATCCGGTCGGGACGAACAGCGGCAGCATATAGGTTGCAAAGAACAGCACCGTGATCAGCGGAACGCCGCGCCAGATCTCGATAAAGGCAATCGAGAAAATCCGGATCAGCGGAATGGTCGAGCGGCGGCCGAGCGCGAGCGCAATGCCGACCGGCATCGACGCGACGATGCCGGTAACCGACACCACCAGCGTGACCAGCAAGCCACCCCACAGACGCGTATCGACGACCGGCAATCCGCCGCGGTCGAGCCCCATCAGCGCGATGACGATGCCGATGCCGGCGAAGATCACAAGACAATTGACCAGGGGCCGCAAACCCTCGCGTTTGCCGGCGCCGAACCAGAAAACCAGCGCCAAAGCAATGACGGCGCTCAGCACGAAATCCGCCCACACCGGGCGATCGAAAGCCTGGATCAGATCGCGCATCCAGGTCAGCGGCAGCAACAGCCAGGAGATCATGGTCGAGATCAGCACGATCAGCTTTCCGAGCAGCCACAGCAGCGGGCCGATCACGGCCGTCGCCTCGCCCGCGGCCGCGAGCTTGCGGCCGCCGTCGCCGATGCTGTCGTTGAAGCCCGACAGAAGTCCGGCCGTCCAGCTGACGCCCAGCCCGTTCAATCCACCGCCGTGCAGCAGGAAGAAGGCGACGACGGGAAACGCGCCGAAGAACAGACCGGCGTTGACGCCCTTGGCCGGCAGCCGGGGAATCAGCAGTGGCAGCAGCAGAAGCGCGCCAAGGAAGAAAGTCAGATTGGCCCGCCACCGCTCCTGCTCCGGATAAAATCCATAGATGAACTGGGCGAATTTGGCCTGGATGAACGGCCAGCAGGCGCCGACCACATGTCCGGTATTTTCAGAAAGGCAGGCGGTCCGGTCCTTGCCGCTCCAGACCGCGTCGACCAGCAGGAAATTCAGCGTCGGGACGACGGTGAACCACAACAGCAACGCACAGACGATCGTGACCAGGATGTTGCCCGGCGTGTTGAACAGCCGCGTACGCAGGAACCCGACCAAGCCGGTGGTCTTCACCGGGGCCGGGCGTTCGTCGACGAGGTCCTGACGGACGAAGGCGGATGGTGTCGTGTCGCTCATCCGCCCATGCTCCGACTAATTCGCCATCCGTAGATACTCATGATCAGGCTCGTGACCAGCGAAATCAGGAGGTAGACGCCCATGGTGATGCCGATGATCTCGATCGCCTGCCCGGTCTGGCTAAGCGACGTGCCGGCGAATACCGAGACCAGGTCGGGATAGCCGATCGCCACCGCGAGCGAGGAGTTCTTGGTCAAATTCAGATACTGGCTGGTGAGCGGCGGCAGGATCACGCGCATCGCCTGCGGGATCACGATCAGCCGCAGCACCGAACCGCGTTGCAGCCCGAGCGAGGAGCCGGCTTCCATCTGCCCCTTGTGAACGGCCAAAATACCGGCGCGCACGATCTCCGCGATGAACGCAGCGGTGTAGGTCGACAGCGCCAGCGTCAGCGCGACGAATTCCGGAATGACGCGCGCCCCGCCGGAGAAGTTGAAGCCCTTGAGCACCGGCACCTCAAAGGTCACCGGCAGGCCAAAGATCAGTATCGACAGCAGCGGCAGGCCAATCAGGAGACCAAGTACATAAGGCCAGACCTTGATCACCCTGCCGCTTTGGAACAGCTGCTGGCGCGAATAACGCGCCAACAGAATGGCCGCAACGATCGCGACCAGCGCCGCGGCAGCGAAAGGCTCGAAGCCGGGATTGCCGATCGGCTTTGGAATCACCAACCCGCGATTGGAGAGAAAGAAGCTGTCGAAGATCGAGATGCTTTGCCGCGGATTAGGCAGTGCCGCAAGCACCGCCAGATACCAGAACAGAATCTGGAACAACGGCGGCAGATTGCGCACGAGTTCGACATACCCGCCGGCGATGCGCGACAGCAGCCAGTTCGGTGACAAGCGGCCGAGCGCCACCAGGAAACCGATTACGGTGGCAAAGAAGATGCCGATCACCGCCACCAGCAGCGTGTTGAGCAGGCCGACCAGAAATACGCGGGTATAGGGATCGGATCCCGAATAGGAAATCAGGGTCTGATTGACGTCAAACCCTGCATTGTTCGCCAAAAAGCCGAAGCCCGCGGTAATCCGCTGGGCCTGCAAATTGGCGCGGGCATTGCCGACGATCTCGAAGGCAATCCAGGCCAGCGCCGCGACGAACAGCAGCTGGACGACAAAACCGCTCCAGCCGGCCCGGCCACCGAGCGCCCGCTGCAGCCTGGGAACAAGCTGCGACGGTGGTTTTCGAGGTTCGATGGCCATCGCCGCAGCTCCCGCGCGTCCGATCAGCGGATCGGCGGTGCGTACTGGAGGCCACCCTTGTTCCAGAGCTGGTTGAGGCCGCGGGCAATTCCGAGCTTGGAGCCGGCGCCGACATTGCGCTCGAAGGATTCGCCGTAATTGCCGACCGCCTTGACGATGCGCGACACCCAATCCTTGGTCAGACCAAGTTGTTCACCGAGATTGCCGTCGGTCCCGAACACCCGTTTCATTTCCGGTTTGTCCGATTTCGCCATCTCGTCGGCGTTCTTCTGGGTAATGCCCAGTTCTTCGGCCGTGACCATCGCGAACAGCGTCCACTTCACGATGTCGAACCACTGGTCGTCGCCATGGCGCACCATCGGGCCCAGCGGCTCTTTCGAAATCACTTCCGGCAGCACGACATGGTCGGCCGGGTTAGCAAGCTTCAGGCGATCGGCATAGAGCCCCGACACGTCGGTGGTGAAGACGTCGCAGCGTCCGGACTCGTAGGCCTTGACGGCTTCGTCGTTGGTGCCGAACGCGATCACCTCGTACTTCATGTTGTTGCCCTTGAAGTAGTCGGCGAGATTCTGTTCCGTCGTGGTGCCGGTCTGCACGCAAACCGACGCGCTGTTCAATTCCAGCGCCGAGTTTACCTTGAGCGACTTCTTCACCATGAAGCCCTGGCCGTCATAATAGGTCACGCCGGTAAAGTTGGCGCCGAGCGAGGTATCGCGCGACACCGTCCACGTGGTGTTACGCGACAGGACGTCGATTTCGCCGGACTGCAGCGCGGTGAAGCGGTCCTTGGCCGACAGCGGCACGAACTTGATCTTGGCCGGATCGTTGAAGACCGCGGCGGCGATCGCCCGGCAAATGTCGACGTCGAACCCGGTCCAGTTGCCCTTGTCGTCGGGCGTCGAGAAACCCGGCAATCCCTGACTGACGCCGCAAGACAGCATGCCACGATCCTTGATCGTCTTGAGGGTTTGCGCCGAGGCGGCCTGAACGGAGAAACCGGCGGCAACAGCAAAGGTAAGTACGAGGGATACGCGCTTCATGGGGAGGCCTTTCAAGGGGTCGTGCGGGAACTTTGGGCTTTGTCGTCACCTAACGCGTTACGGGGCCCACCTGGTGATCCCTCGCCCAAAAGCGTCAACCTGACCGGCAGTGACCTGCAATTCGGTCAGGTGATGGATCGAAGGTCGCGGCAGGCCCCTCAACGTGCAGCGACTGGATAGAGGCGCGCATCACAGAACGTCAGCCAGTCGGTGTCAAGCTGTGTCAACGTCGCTATCGACCGCCGCGCACTTTTTTTCAGTAATATCCTGTGCTTGACCGCGATCGCGGAACGACCGGCGACCCGGGCCAAGGGGGTGCCTACCGGCTCCCGTGTCCTGTTACTGAAAGCGTATTCTGGTGACCGATAACATTTATCGGTCACCTCGATAACCGACAGCCCCGCTCTGCCCTCGCACATGCACGCGACGTGCTCGTCGTCGACGACAACATTTGGGTGACGGCGCCGTTTTATCGTTCACTCGATCACGGCGTCGGGCGTCCCGATGCTGGCCGCGCGTCGATGGCCAACGCGTAGCACGACTGCTCCCCGAGCGATCTCTGGCGCCGCTGCCCAACCTTGGCGGCGCGGTATGGCGCGCCGATTCCAGCGCGATGGCGCGGCCGCATCCGTATAAACCCGGATTTGCGAGCAGCGACAATAACCAGCCGTTCACCATGACGGCGGAAGCCGCCGTCCTCTCAACCAAATAATTCACCCCTCAAGTTCCCTTATACCATTGATCCGTAGTCATGCCCTGTAGGGAAGGCTGTGGCCGCCATCCGGTCCGGCCCTCCCGGCGTAAGAGTAGACAGTAAAACGCATGAACGCTGCACGTAGCCTCGCCCCGACCGATATCCGCGCATGCGCGATCGATCAGGCTTCCACCGAAAAACCCGAGACGCTCCCGCGTGCCCGCCGGCACCTGCACTGCATCATCGACCTCAGCATGGTCGGGCGCGACTCGAAACCACAGCCCCCGAAGCGGGGCGCAAATATCAACGCTCGCGACGGCGTCGCGGGCCAATCGACGGCACAGAAGTGACCGAAAGGACGCGGGTATGAAGTGTGGGGGAAATCAGTCAATGCGGAAAACTCGAGGCCGCGCTCTGGTGTTTTCGGCGGTTGCCGCACTGGCGCTTTATCCGGCGCTGTCGCCGGTCATCGCCGCTGGTTCGGATACGCAACCCGAGACGACCGCTTCCATCGGCGACGGCGTCGTCAAGTCGCGGTTCCTGGCGCTCGGTGTCGGCAAGTCGATGGTGGTGGATCTGCCGCGCGATGCAAAGGACGTGCTGGTGGCCGATCCGAAGATCGCCAACGCCGTCGTCCGCTCCTCCCGGCGCGCCTATGTCATCGGCGCGGCGGTCGGCCAGACCAATGTCGTGTTTTTCGATGCCGACGGCCAGACGGTCGCCTCCTATGACATCGCGGTCAAGCGCGACCTCAACGGCGTGCGGGCAGCACTCAAGCAGACGCTGCCGGGCATCAATATCGAGGGCGTCGGCGACGGCGTCATTCTGACCGGCTCGGTGTCGAGCCCGGTCGAGGCCCAGCAGGCCGGCGACCTCGCCGCGCGGCTGGTCGGCGGCGCCGAAAAGGTCGTCAACTCGATCGTCGTGCGCGGCCGCGATCAGGTGATGCTCAAGGTCACCGTGGCCGAAGTGCGCCGCGACATCATCAAGCAACTCGGCGTCGATCTGAACGCGAGCATGAATTACGGCACCGCCGCGGTAAATTTCAGCAACAGCAATCCGTTCACCGCGAACAGCGGACCGCTCGTGCCTGGCAATAACTTGACGGCGGCGGCGTTGAACAAGGCTGGTCTGCCGTCGATCACCGCTACGCTGCGCGCGATGGAGAGTGCGGGCGTCGTACGAACCCTTGCAGAGCCAAATTTGACGGCAATCTCCGGCGAGTCGGCCACTTTCATCTCAGGCGGCGAATTTCCGATCCCAACCGGCGTAACCTGCCAAACGACGACAGCAGGCGCTATCGGACAATGCGTCCAAACGGTCGCGTTCAAAAAATTCGGCATCTCGCTGAATTTCACGCCGGTCGTGCTCAGCGAGGGGCGGATCAGCCTGCGGGTGATGACCGAAGTGTCGGAAGTCTCGACCGAAAATTCCTTGAACGGCGGTGCCGGTGGAACGACGATTCCCTCGATCAAGACCCGTCGCGCGGAAACCACGCTGGAAATCCCGTCCGGCGGCTCGATCGCGATGGCTGGCCTGATCCAGGAACAGACCAAGCAAGCCATGAATGGAATGCCCGGCGTTGACCAGTTGCCGATTCTTGGAGGGCTCTTCAGGAGCCAGGACTTCGTCAAGAACGAGACCGAGCTGATGGTCATCGTGACGCCCTATGTCGTTCGGGCGGTTGCGCAGAAGGAGCTGGCGCGTCCCGATGACGGATTTGCGCCCGCCTCGGATTCCCAATCGGCCCTGCTCGCGCGCATCAACCGGGTCTACGGCCTGGCCGCACGCGTCGGGCCGGTCGGCGCCTACCAGGGCAATTTCGGCTTCATCATTGACTGAGACGCAACCGCGGGACGGGGATAGAGCGATGACGAACAAAACACCGGTGGACCACCTCCGTACCTTGCGCCTGGTCGGTGCACTCGTCGGCCTCTCGACGGCGCTGGGCGCGTGCCAGCAGACCGCGGATGTCGTGACGGCGAGCGTGCCGACAGACTACCGCCTGCGGCATCCGATCGCCGTGACGGACGCCAATCGCTCGATCGTCATTTTCGTTGGCCATGCCCGCGGCGGCTTGACTGCACCGCAGCGCACCGACGTCGCAGGGCTGGCGAAGACCTGGATCCGCGAAGGCACCGGCGCGATCGTCGCGGACGTTCCGGTCGACACCGCCAATGCCCGCGCCGCGGCGTCGACATACCAGGATATCCGTTCGATGCTGGCGTCGGCTGGCGTGCCCTCAAATGCGATCGTCCTGCGCCACTATCGTCCCGACGGCATCCAAACGCTGCCGACGATCAAGCTGAGCTATCCGAAGATGTCGGCCGTCGCGGGTCCCTGCGGCCTGTGGCCCGAGGATCTCGGCCCCAATCTATTCAACACCGGTTACAGCGAGAACCGGCCGTACCACAATTTCGGTTGCGCCAACCAGCACAACCTTGCCGCCATGATCGACAATCCGGCGGACCTCGAACAGCCGCGGCCCGAAACGCCCGCCTATACAATGCGGCGCAACGCGGCGTTCGAGAAGTACCGCAAGGGTGAGCCGACCACGACCACGTATCCGGAAGCCGAAAAGGCCAAACTCAGTGATGCAGGCAAATGATCAGTCGTAGCAAAAACAACTCCGAAGAACAGGCCGCCGACCACACGCCGGACGCGGACGCATACATCGCTCCGGCGCCCCGCGTGTCGGTGCAGGCCTTTTGCGCCACTGTCGCCACCGCAACCACGGTGAAAGCGGCCAGCGAAGACCGCCGCCTCGACAAGGCCCATCTGTCGGTTCACATGGGCGGTATCGCCGCCGCCATCGACACCTATCACAAGGCGCCGACGCCGAACGTGATCATGCTGGAGACCGAAGGCTCCAGCGACATGCTCGCCGGCCTCGATGAACTCGCAACCGTTTGCGACGCCGGCACCCGGGTCGTCGTGATCGGCAGCGCCAGCGATGTCACGCCCTACCGCGAACTGGTCCGCCGCGGCGTCAGCGATTATGTCCTCGGCCCGGTCAAGCCTCTCGACGTGGTGCGCACCATCTGCAGCCTGTTCTCCTCGACGGAAGAGGTCGCCGTCGGCCGGATCGTCGCGGTCGTCGGCGCCAAGGGCGGCGTCGGCGCCTCCACCGTCGCACACAACGTGGCCTGGGCGATTGCGCGCGATCTGGCGCTGGATTCCGTCGTCATCGACCTCGATCTGGCGTTCGGCACCGCCGGCCTCGACTACAACCAGGATCCGATCCAGGGCATCGCCAACGCGGTGTTCCAGCAGGACCGGCCCGACAGCGCCCTGATGGACCGCCTGCTGGCGAAATGCACCGACCGCCTCAGCCTGCTGGCGGCGCCGGCGACGCTCGAACAGGTCTATGATTTCGGCGCGGACGCCTTCGATGCGATCTTCGATACGCTTCGCATGACCACCCCCTGCATCGTGCTCGACGTTCCCCACCAATGGTCGGCCTGGACCAAGCGGGCGCTGGTCGGCGCGGACGATATCCTGATCGTTGCCGAGCCCGATCTCGCCAACATGCGCAACGCCAAGAACATGCTGAACGTGCTGAAGTCGGCGCGTCCCAACGACCGGCCTCCGCTGTATTGCCTCAATCAGGTCGGCATGCACAAGCGGCCGGAAATCACCCCGCGCGAATTCGCCAAGGCGCTCGAGAGCCAGCCGATCGCGACCATACCGTTCGATTCGAAAATGTTCGGCACCGCCGCCAACAACGGTCAGATGATCGCACAGATCTCCGCCAGGCACCGCACCACCACGATGTTCCTGCAGATGGCGCAACGGCTGACCGGCCACGCCGTCACCAAGAAGCCGCGCGGTTCGCTGCTCGCGCCGATCATGCCGATCATCAAGAAGCTGCGCGCGGGCGGCGGCCGTTCATAAGCACGCGGCCGGTCACGGGCGACGGCAGATCCCTGCCCGCCCGTCGACGCTCAGTTGGCCTGTCCGGGCGCCGCGACAGGCATCTTGCTGTCCATCTCGGCGCGTGCATTTTCCTTCCGCGACAGCAGCAACTTCAGCTGCGCGACGTTGGCGGCGCCCTCCTCGGGAGGCAGATCGGCCTTCGCAATCTTTTCAGCCTCGGCGAGGTTGCCACGCAGGCCAACCACCAGCGCCAGATTGGCCCGCACGCGCGGATCGGCACCCGCACGGCCATGGGCGCGGCGCAAGATCTCCTCCGCCATCGGCAGATCCTTCGCAAGCACGTAGGAGAGCGCGAAATTCGACAGCACCGACGGCTCTTCAGGCACGATCTTGAGCGCGCTCGCATAATACTGCCGTGCTTCCTCAAACCGGCCAAGCTGGTCGAGGGCCGCACCTTGCGCCGAGAGGATCCGCCAATCCGGATTGTCGGGGCTATGGGCCTGGCTGAGCACGTCGAGGGATTGCTGGAAATTGCCGTTGTCGGCGAGTGCGCGGCCATAACCGGCCAGCAGCGCCTTGTTGCCGGGATGGGCGATCGTCGCCTGCTCCAGCACCGCCACCGCTTGCGACTTCTGTCCCGTGGCCCGGAGCGCCTTGCCGTATTGCAGGGCCGCGTCGGTGTCCTTCAGGTTGGCGCGATAACGTGCCTCGGCCACCTCGACGTCACGCCGCGGATCGGCGGAGCGGCTGGTTTCGGCCTTGTCGCCGAGCGAGCCTGTGACGTCGGACGACGTGATCTGGCAGCCGCAAAGCCCCAGCGCGAGAATCGCCGACGAAGCGCTGCACGCAAGAAGTCGCGCGAATTCAGATGGTTGGAGCAATTTCTGGAACATTTACTGGACCCGCGTCGGCGACTGTCCAGAATGCTCACAGCTTAACCCTAAATTCGGGTTAAGCGCGCCGCGATATTGCGGTAACGGGTGGCCGCAACCTGCCCCGACGGGATCATCGGCATGGCCGTGAACCGGCTACGCTGCCGGTCCCGGACGCCCTTGCGATCGATACATGTCGGCTAGTCGACGAACTGGGCGCCGACTTCGCAGCCGATCCGCCATGCCAGCTTGCACGCGCGCGGCCGCTGGCCCGTCGAGAATATCACGGTGAACTCCGGCGGAATTTCCGGATACTCGGCGATGATCTTCACGCCGCCATCGGACACGTCCGTGATCATGCAGTCGCGCGGCAATCCGCCGGTCGCAAACTGGATCTTGGCAAAGCTCCTGCACACACGACGTTCGCTTCTTCGGCGATTCGCTAACATCACAACCCCTGGCCCTGCTTGATTGACTCATCCGGTGATCCGTCTCTTTTACAGAAGAATTGTTGGAATTGGCCTAGCGGAACCGTTCGCATTGTACTCGCATTGTAATGGTTGTTTTTCAGTTCTGTTTACCGGGCAACGCAGCCCGGCAAGCGTCACTGCGCGCGTATCACGCTGCTACCAAAGCAATTTTCGGCAAATTAAGGGGTTGATCTGCCCTCGATTGGCGATAGCCTGAATCTTCGACTCAATTCGTCGGAAACAGACGAGCATGGCAACGATGGTTCTTCTCGACCTGATGGGTGGCGTGGCGTTGCTGCTGTGGGGCCTGCACATGGTCCACAGCGGAATCCTGCGCGCGTTCGGCCCCGACCTGCGCTCGCTGCTGGCGAAAGGCCTGAGCAACCGCTTCACCGCCTTTGCGGCCGGCCTCGGCTTGACGGCGCTGCTCCAGAGCAGCACCGCGACCGCGCTGATCACCAGTTCGTTCACCTCGGAAGGCCTCGTCAGCCTGGTGCCGGCGCTTGCCATCATGCTCGGCGCCAATGTCGGCACCACGCTGATCGTGCAGATCCTGTCGTTCAATATCGCGGCCGTCGCCCCGATCCTGTTCATCATCGGCCTGGTGGCGTTCCGCAGCGGGCCGCGCTCGCGCATCAAGGACGTCGGCCGCGTCTCGATCGGGCTCGGCCTGATGCTGCTGGCGCTGCATATCCTGCTCGACACGCTGGCGCCGGCCGAAAACGCGCCGGGCGTGCGCGTGTTCATGAACGCCATCACCGGCGATCCCGTGCTCTGCATCATCTTCGCGGCCGTCGTCACCTGGGTGGTGCATTCCAGCGTCGCCAGCGTGCTGCTGGTGATGTCGCTGGCCTACGCGCATTTCATTTCGCCCGCAGCCGCGCTGGCGCTGGTGCTCGGCGCCAATCTCGGCAGCGCGATCAATCCGATTTTCGAAGGCGCCCGCCGCGACAATCCCGCCAGCTATCGCCTGCCGCTCGGCAATCTCGTCAACCGCCTCGTCGGCATCCTGCTGGTGGCGCCGTTCCTGAATCCGATCGCGGATCTGCTGCACGCATGGCAGCCGGATGCCGCCAAGGCGACGGCGCTATTCCACATCGCGTTCAACGTCGCGACCGCCATCGTCTTCATCGGCCTGCTCGACGGCATGGCGCGGCTGCTGAAGAAGCTGCTGCCGACGCGCGTCCAGGAGACCGACCCGTTGCGGCCGCGCTATCTCGACGAGAGCGCGCTGGAGACCCCGTCGCTGGCGCTGGCGGACGCCGCGCGCGAGGTGCTGCACATGGGCGACCACGTCGAGGTCATGCTGCGCAAGGTGATGGCGGCGATGATGACCAACGACCGCGCGCTGGTCGATCAGGTCTCGCAGATGGACAACAGCGTCGACAGCCTCGACGAGGCGATCAAGCTCTATGTCACCAAGCTCACCCGCGGCAGCCTCGACGAGCGCGAGGGAAAGCGGGCGATGGAGATCGTCGCGTTTGCGATCAACCTCGAGCATATCGGCGATATCATCGACAAGAATCTGAGCGAACTCGCGACCAAGAAGATCAAGCGCCGGTTCCAGTTCTCAGCCGGAAGGCGCCGAAGAACTCTCGGCCTTCCACAAGCGCACGATGGATTCGCTGCGGATCGCGTTCGGCGTCTTCATGTCCGGCGACGTCAACGAGGCGCGCAAGCTGCTGGCCGAGAAGGCGGCATTGCGCAACACCGAGCTTGCCGCCACCGAGCGGCATCTCGACCGGCTGCGCGAGGGCCGCCCCGAAGTCGATCGAGACCACCTCGCTTCATCTCGACGTGCTGCGCGACCTCAGGCGGATCCACTCCCACATCTGCTCGGTCGCCTACCCGTGCTCGATGCCGCCGGCGAACTCGCCGCCTATCGCTCGACCGAGCACGAACTGGCCGCGATCCCGAACGGCGTGGCGCCTTCCACGCCGCGCTGATCAGCCGCCGGCGAAGGGACAGCACTCAGCCCCATTCGCGGACATCGACGAACCTGCCGGCAATCGCGGCGGCCGCCGCCATCGCCGGCGAGACCAGATGGGTGCGGCCCTTGTAGCCCTGACGGCCCTCGAAATTGCGGTTCGAGGTCGAGGCGCAGCGCTCGCCGGGCTTGAGCTTGTCGGGATTCATCGCAAGGCACATCGAGCAACCGGGTTCGCGCCAGTCGAAGCCGGCCTTGAGGAATATCTCGTGCAGGCCTTCGGCCTCGGCCTGCTGCTTCACCAGGCCGGATCCGGGGACGATCATCGCCTGGACGTTGGCGTGGACCATCCGGCCATTGGCCACGCGCGCGACCTCGCGCAGGTCCTCGATGCGCGCGTTGGCGCAGGAGCCGATGAAGACCCGGTCGAGCGTGACATCGACGATCTTCTCGCCGCCCTGCAGTCCCATATAGGCGAGCGAGCGCGCAGCCGCCGCCCGCCTGCTTTCGTTGGCGATCTCGGCGGGCCTTGGAATGCGGCCGGTGATCGAGGTCACCTGCTCCGGATTGGTGCCCCAGGTGACGAGCGGCGGAAGCGCACTGACGTCCAGCCTGACCTCGCGGTCGAATTCGGCCGCAGCGTCCGAGTCGCAGCGTCTCCCAATAGCGCATGGCCTCGTCCCACATCTTGCCCTTGGGCGATTTCGGCCGGTCTTTCAAATATTCGAAGGTCTTTTCGTCGGGCGCCATGATGCCGGTGCGCGCCCCCGCCTCGACCGACATGTTGCAGACCGTCATGCGGCCTTCCATCGACAGCGCGCCGATCGCCTCGCCCGAAAATTCCATCGCATGACCGATGCCGCCGGCGGCGCCGATCTCGCCGATGATGGCAAGGATGATGTCCTTGGCGCTGACGTCGGGCGGCAGCTTGCCATCGACGACCACGCGCATGTTGTTCGACTTGCGCTGGATCAGCGTCTGGGTAGCAAGCACATGCTCGACCTCGGTCGTGCCGATGCCGTAGGCCAGCGCGCCGAAGGCGCCGTGGGTGGTGGTGTGGCTGTCGCCGCAAACGATCATCGTGCCGGGCAGCGTAAATCCCTGCTCGGGGCCGACGACGTGGCAGATGCCCTGCCTCGGATCGAACGCGTCGTAATATTCGAGGCCGAACAGCGCTGCGTTCTCGGCGAAATAGGCGATCTGCGCCGCGCTCTCGGGATCCGGGTTGGGCTTGCCGCGGTCCGAGGTCGGCACGTTGTGGTCGACCACCAGCAGCGTCTTGCCGGGAGCCTTTACCGGAAGACCGGCGCGCCGCAGGCTGGCGAACGCCTGCGGGCTGTCGACCTCGTGCACCAGGTGCCGGTCGACATAGAGCAGGCAGGTGCCGTCCGGCGCCTCGTCGACCACATGGTCGCGCCAGATCTTGTCATAGAGCGTGCGGTGCATCCTGCCCGTCGCGCGTGCGCTGAGGCTTCCGCCGTGTTTTCGCCAGCAGATCGCGGCCGGCTTCGGTGGCTTCGATCGAGAGTTCGCCGTCGATGCGGCAACGCTGCACCAGCCCCTGATCGATGGCGTCCTCCCAGATCGTCAGCCGCGGACAGCTCGTCTTCCACGCATCCATGACGTCGGAATAGCGTCGCGGGCTGGCCGCGACCCACTCCACGAAATCAAGCACCAGGGCATCGGGTCGGTGATTCATGCCCTGACGATAGCAATCCTTGGACTAGCATATCCAATATATGGGATAAGACCAATCCATATGATATAGATATGGCATTGCCGATGGACCTTCGCCTGCTCCGCTACTTTCTCGTCGTCGCCGAGGAACTGAACGTCACCCGCGCCGCGGCGCGGCTTGGCATTCAGCAGGCCCCGCTGAGCCAGCAGATCAAGCTGTTCGAACGGACGCTCGGCGCGCAACTGTTCCGGCGCAAGCCGCGTGGCGTCGAACTGACGGAAGCGGGCATCGCCCTGCGCAACGAGGCGGCATCGATATTTGCGAGCGTCGAGCGGGCCGTCGATACCGTCGTTCGCGTGTCGCGCGGCGAGCAAGGCGAAATCAGGATCGGACTGACGACCTCGGCCTGCTTTCATCCGTTGCCGCCGCAGGCGATCCGATCGTTCCGGCGCGCCAATCCGCAGGTGAAGATCGCGTTCGAGCAAAACAGCACGCCCGGGCTGATCGGGGCGCTGCAGGCCGGCCGCGTCGACGTCGCCTTCATCCGCACCGCGATCGGCCAGCCCGCGGGCGTCAGGGTATTGCCGCTGATCGAAGAGCCGATGGTGGTGGCGCTTCCCGCCGGCCACCCGCTCGCCAGCCGCAAGAACGGCCGCGGGCTCACGCTCAAATCGCTGGCGCATGAAAAATTCATCGGCTACCCGCGCGCCGCCGGCGCCGGTCTCTACGATTCAGTGATCGCGGCCTGCATCGCCTGCGGCTTCAGTCCGGATATCGCCCATGAGGCGCCGCAGATCGTGACGACCTTGAACCTGGTGGCGGCAGGCATGGGAATTTCCGTGGTGCCTTCCTCGATGCAGCGGCTGCGGCTCGATGCGGTCGTCTACCGTCCGATGTCCGGCCCGCACACGCCGAAGGGCCAGCTCAACCTCGCGGTTCGGGACGATGCGCTGGCATCGCCCGCCAACGCGTTTCTGGCGTTGGTGCGAAAGGATGCAGGCCGCAACAGCCTAATCGCTGGCGGACGCCTGCCTTCCGTTGACGATGATGAAATAGAGATTGCGGATATAGACCAGCAATCCCAGCGCCTGGCCTGCAATGAAGACCGGATCGCGGCGGTACAGCGCATAGATCAGCAGCAGCACGCCGCCGCCGATCGAGAAGAACCAGAACGCCACCGGGATCACGCTCTTGCGCGCGCGTTCGGAGGCGATCCACTGCACCACGAAGCGCATGGTGAAGAAGCCCTGGGCGATGAAGCCCAGCACCACCCAGCCATCGAACTTGATGACGAAGACGTCGTGCAGATAGTTCAGCAGGTCAGTCATGAGGCGTCACCTCGGTCGCAACGGGCGTCGGCTTCTTGCGGCGGATCAGCCACCAGACGCCGGCGAGATCCATGATCCCGATCCATAGCCGGTCGAAGAAGCCGTAATTTGACACGCCGGAATGGCGCGGGCGGTCGATCACATCGACATAGGCGATGTCAAAACCCTCGCGGCGCACCAGCGCCGGCAGGAAGCGATGCAGCCCGTCGAAATAGGGCATCGACAGGAACACCTCGCGCCGGAATGCCTTCAGCCCGCAGCCGGTATCGCGGGTGCCGTCGTGCAGGATGGCATTGCGCACGCCGTTGGCGACCCGCGACTGCATTTTCTTGAAGCCGGTGTCCTTGCGCCCGACCCGCTGGCCGGCGGACAAGCCCGATGCGGCCGCCGCCGTTTTCGATCGCCGCGATCAGATCCGGCAGGAACGCCGGATTGTTCTGCCCGTCGCCATCGAGCGTCGCCACGATGGCGCCGCGCGCGGCGCGCACGCCGCTGCGCACCGCCGCCGACTGTCCGGACGAATTGGCATGCCGGAGCTGCCGCAGATTGGCCGTGCTGCTTCATCAGCGCGTTCAGCCGCTCGCCGGTCGCATCGGTCGAGCCGTCATTGACGTAGATGATTTCGTAGGCCCAGCGGCCGTCGAGCGCGGCCGTGATCTCCGCAATCAAGGGCGCGACGTTCTCCGCTTCGTTGCGCACGGGCACAACGATGGAAACGGCCACCGCAGCTTGGTCGGAAGAAGGCAAATCGGAACTCCTGGTCAGTTGATGGAACCGTTTAAGTGACTGGCGCCGCTTCTTATGGGGCGAACGCGCCCCGGGCAACCCTTTTGAGGCGCCCCGACGAGGGTCCGGCCAGCGGCACGATGGTGCCGTCGCGATGGATCGCAAAGCCGAGCCGCCGGGCCGCAAACCAGTAGCGCACGAACATCGCGCCGATGACGCCGACCAGCGCGCCCGCGACCACGTCGCTTGGATGATGGGCCAGCAGCACCAGGCGGGTGGCCAGGATCACGAGCGCATAGACGATCATCGCCGGCCGCGCCTTGCGGCCACAGCGCCGAGACGGCAAAGGCCAGCGCGACCGCGGTGATCGCA
Source organism: uncultured Alphaproteobacteria bacterium (assembly GCA_963742665.1). Taxonomy (GTDB): domain Bacteria; phylum Pseudomonadota; class Alphaproteobacteria; order Rhizobiales; family Xanthobacteraceae; genus Bradyrhizobium. The sequence goes on along the minus strand of CAVUNH010000014.1, from coordinate 19,406 downwards.
TGGCCGGAGGGAAAGCTGGCATAGGCCTCGCGTTCCGGCGAAATGCGAGAAGTTGAAGGCATTGGCCTCGCCGCCGACGAACGGCCGGCCGCGGCCGACCGACCATTTGATGACCTCGCCGACCAGCACCGGCACCAGCACGGCGAAGAACAGGAACTGCAGGCGTGTTCCGAGACCGAGCAGCAGCGACCGCTGAATTCCCCGCATCGCCGGCGAGATGATCGCAATCGCGATCAGCAGCACGGCCAGCGCGCCACAGCACATACTCGTCCTTGCCGAAATCGGTGAGGATGCGCATCCACCAGAGGCCGGGCGTGCCCCGCTTCGGCATCTGGCTGATCTCCCACGCATCGAGCACGTACATCAGCGCGATGATCGCAACGCCGATGCCGGCCGCAAGCCAGCAGCACGTGACGCGCGGCGCGGCGCGCCGCCTCGGCGCGCCGCGAATGCGACGGCGCGCGCACCAGCTGCGCCAGCGACAGCCAGGCAAGCGCGAGAAAACGCGAAAGATAGTTTCGGGATTCGAGGACGGCCGGCGCGGTCATCTTACTCGGTGCCTTCGGAGCGGAAGATCGCGATCGAAATCGCCCTGCCCTGCGAGATGTTGTAGCCCTCGATCCGCGTGGCCACGTTGTAGCGCAGCCCGATCGCCTCGGCGCGCTGGACAAAGACGCGCTCCGAGCGCGCTTCCACCAGCGCGAAGCGGCAACTGCCCTGCCCCAGGAAATCCGCAGCGCCCGATCCGTCGGTCAGCAGCGTGCCGGTGCCGGTCATGAAGACGAGGCTCGGCTCGTGGAAGCCGGCGGCGGCGGCCTTCGGCCCGACGCAGACGACGTTGCGCAGCGCGCGCGCGATCTCCGCGCTCGGAAACAGCGTCGTCAGCGACGGCAACACGATGCCGTAGACGCCGATCGCCAGAAACATCGCCGCAATCACCGCGTTCAGCAGCGAGCGCTCGGCGCGGCTGTCATCGAACAGCCACCAGGCGATCAGGCCGAAGATCATCGCGGCCGCGAGCAACGGCCAGGCCGGAAACACCGGCTGGTGCGTCAGCTTGATCGCGCCGACGATCGCGATCACGGCCGCGATCGCCGGGATCGCGAACCACCAGGCCGCGCCGCGCATCAGCCAGGAGCGCGACAGCACGCGGCGCTCCAGCGCGCCGACCGTCAGGATCGCGATCGCCGGATAGAGCGGCAGCACGTAATGCGGCAGCTTGGTCAGCACCAGTTCGAACACGATCCAGGACGGGATCAGCCACGCCAGCAGATATTGCGCGCCGGGCTCGCGCCGCGCCCGCCACACCGCCGGCGCCGCCATCCCCGCGAGCGGCGCGCCCGGCCAGAACGTGACCCAGAACAGCAGCAGATAAAGCCCGGGCGGCGCGCCATGGGATTCCTGCGCGGCGAGCTTGCTCAGCATGTCGCCGCCGAGCGAATTGGTGAAGAAGGCATCGCCCGCGCGCCAGAAGATCGCGACGAACCACGGCAGCACCAGCACCAGCATCCACATCAGGCCCCAGACCGGGCGCAGGCGCCACAGCCAGACCGCGGAGCGGTCGAGGATCGCCAGCGTCACGATGGTCAGGCCGACGAACATCAGGATCAGCGGCCCCTTGAGCAGGATGCCGCCGGCGAGCGCCGTCCAGAAAATCGCGGGCCACGTCCACGGCGGATGCGCCGGATCCTCGCCGCGCTGCCAGGACAGATAGACCCGCGCCATCGCGCCCATCGCGGCGACGACGGTGAGCAGCAGCATCGCGTCGGTCTTGGCGAGCCGCGCCTCGGCGCCGAGCAGCACGCAACTGCGCATCATCAGCGCGGCCAACGCCGCGCCGCGCCGCGTCACGAAGGCAAGCGCCGTCCAGTAGGTCAGCAGCACCGCGCCGATGGCGCCGATCAGCGAGGGAACGCGATAGAGCCAGATGCGCAGTTGCGCCCGCGGCAGCCCGAGCGTGGAGGCGGTTTCGACGGCGGCCGCCTGCAGCCAGTAGATGCCGACCGGCTTCTTGTAGCGGACGTCGTCCTGGAAGCGGATGTCGACGAAATCGCCGCTTTCGACCATCTGCTTGGTCGCCTGCGCAAAGCGCGCCTCGTCGCGATCGATCGGCCGGAATCGTGAAGAAGCCGGGCAGGAAAAGCACGATGCGCACAGCAGCAGGAACACGATCGCGCGGACATGGCTTGGCGGTGGCGAAGTCGAACGCAGCGAGCAGCCTGCGGCTGGAATTCGCTGGTTTCACAGACTCTTGGCCTGCTCCAAATCGCCTGGGTTGGACGGTCTCAACCATCTTGTTCCGCATACGATGAAACCGCACTGCAAACAACACCACAGTTCCCACTATCCGGTGGTCTCCTCGGCCCCGATCTGCCAAATGCTGGCAGCTTATTGAATTCTGATCACAACTGTGTCCGCGGCGCCCGTCGCATCGATCACGGTCAGCCGGGCAAAGCCCGGTCCGGGCGGATCGACCAGGCGCTGGCGGCGGCTGTCGATTTCGCCGACCGAGATACCGTTGACCAGCATGGTCATCGGCAGCACGCCGCCGGCGACCTTGACCGGCATCGCCGAGAATTGCCCGTCGTTGGAACGATCGACATCGATCCGCGAGCCGTTCAGCGGGAACTGGATGTGCGGCGCCTGATCGCCGCCGGTCCGGACCAGTTCGCCGACGGGACGGAACCGCCGCAGCGGCAGCGGCAATTTGGCATTGCTGGCGAGCAGCGCGCCCTTCGGCGGCTTCGGCAGCGCCGCCGGGATTTTTCCGGTGCGGGCGAAGGCGTCGAACAGGATCGGCGCGGCGGCGGTGCGGCCGACCAGGCCCGGCACCGGCGCGCCGTCGGGACGGCCGACCCAGACGCCGATGGTGATGCGGCCGTCGAAGCCGACCGACCAGGCGTCGCGATAGCCGTAGCTGGTGCCGGTCTTGAAGGCGATCCGGTTGTGCACGCCGTTCTCCGGCGGCGGCGTGCCGATCAGCACGTTGCCGACCTGCCAGGCCGCGACCTGATCCATCAGCCGCAGCGGCTCGCGCGTCGTCCTTTGCCGGTCATGATCTCGCGCAGCGGCTGCGTGGTGCCGAGCCGCGCCAGCCCGGCATAGAGCTGCGCCAGATCCTGCAGCGTGACGCCGACGCCGCCGAGGCCCATCGCAAGGCCCGGCGCTTCGTCCTTCGGCAGCACCAGATTGCCGCCGGCCTGCTTCAGCCGCGACGACAGCCGGCTGGCGCCGACGCGGTCGAGCAGCGCGATCGCCGGCACGTTCAGCGACAGTTGCAGCGCCTTGCGCACCGGCACCGTGCCCTGAAACGTCATGTCGAAATTTTCCGGCGCGTAGGAGCCGAAGCGGATCGGCCGGTCGTCGATCAGGCTTTCCGGATGCACAAAGCCGTCCTCGAAGGCGAGACCGTAGATGAACGGCTTCAGCGTCGAGCCCGGCGAGCGCACCGCGCGGGTCATGTCGACCTGCCCGGCGCGCCGCTCGTCGAAATAATCGGCCGAGCCGACGCGGGCCAGCACGTCGCCGCTTTCATTGTCGACCGCGATGATGGCGACCGAAATGTTCGGCCCCAGCGCGATCGCGCGGTCGCGCGCCAGCGCTTCCAGCACCTTCTGCAGGTTCGCATCCAGCGTCAGCTTGATGACCGGCGTATCCTTCACCGTCGCGATCGCCTGGTCGGAGGAATGCGGCGCCAGGATCGGCATCGGCTTGCGCAGCTGCGGCACCGGCGACCGCCTTGGCCTGCGCCGCGTCATCTTCGCGATACGCGATGCTCCTCGACCATGCGATCGAGCACGCGATCGCGCGCGGCGCGCGCCGCATCGGGATAACGATCGAGCCGGCGCGTTTCCGGCGATTGCGGCAGCGCCACCAGCAGCGCCGCTTCCGCCAGCGACAGCCGCTTCGGCTCCTTGCCGAAATAGGCGATCGAGGCGGCGCGGATGCCTTCGAGATTGCCGCCGAACGGCGCCAGCGCGAGATAGAGATCGAGGATCTGGTCCTTGCTCAGTTGCCGCTCGATCTCGATCGCGCGCACCATCTGGCGCAGCTTGGCGTAGACCGAACGCTCGCGCCGCGGCTCCATCAGCCGCGCCAGCTGCATGGTGATGGTCGAGCCGCCGGAGACGATGTGGCCGCGCGTCACGAGCTGGAACGCGGCGCGGCCGAGCGCCAGCGGATCGACGCCGCGATGCGAATAGAAGCGCTGGTCCTCATAGGCGAGCAGCAGCTTGAGATAGCTGGGATCGACGTCGGTCTTGGCATCGACCGGCAGCCGCCAGCGGCCGTCGGCCATCGCATAGGCGCGCAGCAGCTTGCCGTTGCGATCGACGATGGTGGTCGAGACCTTGCGCGCCTGCTCCAGCGGCAGCGGGCCGAGCGAGACGACCCAGGCGGCGAAGGCGCCGGCGATGATCAAGCCGGCAGCGGCCGATATCGCCGCCGCCCTCTTGATCCTTCGCCAGCGACCCGCGCGAGGCGTCGCCGGCGCTATGGTCGCCCGTTTCGCTCATTTCGCCGGACGCACCTCGACCGTGCCGGTGCCGGTGCGGCCGTAGCGCGAGGGATTGTACATGTCCTCGACATAGGCCTGCGGCAGCACGTATTTGCCGGGCGATACCGCGCGCACGACATAGGCGACCGTGAACACCGCCTTGTCGTCGGCGGCCGCGATCGATCGCCGCGGTGAAGCGGTCGTCGCGGAACTCGGTATTCTCCGGCTCCTCGCCGTCCTCGATCCAGTCCAGCGTGCCGCTGTCGCCGGACGACACCAGATGCGGATTGTCGATCTCGAGGCCGGCCGGGAGATAATCGGACACCATGATGTGCCCGAATTCCGGCTTGGCCTCGGTGATCTTCAGCACCACCGCGAAGCGATCGTTCTGCTTGGCCTTGGTGACATCGGCCGGCTTGCCGTCGAGCGTGAAGTAATTGCGCTCGATCTTGAAGCCGTTCGATGCCGCGGGCTCCGGCGTGACCGGCGAGCCGGAGACCGAGACCACCGCCTGCACCGGCGCATCGCCGGTGTTGGTGATCTTGATCGGCTTGCCGGCCATCTGCGGCCGCCTTGTAGCTGCGATAGAGCGCCGTCTTGACCGGCGGGCCGTCGATATCGAGCGTCATCGTCTCCTTCGCCAGCGCGCGCGACGCCAGCACCAGCCAGGCATTCTCCTGCGTCGAGGTGTAGGGCGTCAGCCCGCGCGCCGCTTCGACCCGCTGCACCGCCTGCGTCAGCGTCGCCCGCGGCGCGTTGCCTTCGCTGGCGAGCGAGACCAGTGCTGCGGCATCGCGCAAGGCGCTGCCGTAGTCGATGCGGCCGAACTCGATCACCGGCTTCGGCGCGAGGCTGTCGAGCGCTGCGCCATAGACCCGCTCCGCCCTCGCCTTGTCGCCGACCAGCGCCAGCGCCGCCGCCAGCTGCGACTTCGCAATCGGCGTCGCCAGATTGTTCAGCTTGGTGTCGGCGAGATAGCGCAGATCGCCGATCGGCGCGGCGCCGTTGCGGGCGAGCACGTAGAGGCCGTAGGCGAGATCGCGGCCGCCGTCCTTTTCCGGCTCGTTGGCATTGACGACCGAGTTGCGGATGCGGTCGAGCGCGCTCTTGAACAGCACGTCCGGCACCGCAAATCCCTTTTCGCGGGCGCGGGTCAGGAAGTCCGTCACATAGGCATCGAGCCAGGCGTCGTCGCCGCCGGCCGACCACAGGCCGAACGAGCCGTTCGAGCCCTGCCGCGCCAGCAGCCGCTCGATGGCGTCCTTGATGCGCTGGTCGACCTCGGTGTCCATCGCCAGATGCGCGCCGGCCGCGAGATCGTTGACATAGAGCAGCGGCATGGCGCGGCTGGTGATCTGCTCCGAGCAGCCATGCGGATAGCGATCGAGCGCCTTCAGGATGGTCGCGGCATCGAGCGCGGTCGACAGGCTGACCGACAGCGACACGCTGCCGGTGCCCGGCACGAGATCGGAGAACATGTCCGACGTCAGCGTCAGGCTCTCGCCCTTCGCCAGCGTCCGGATCGAGCGGCGCGCCAGGATCTGCGTCGCCGCCTTGACGTCGAGCGCATAGTGCCGCGCCAGCGTCAGCCCGTTCGGCCCCTTGATGTCGACGTCGAGATTGGCGGTGCCGGCGCCGCCGGCATCGAGCGCCAGCGACATCGAGGTGCGCTGCTTGGCGGCGAGCTTGACCGTGGTCGCGGGATTGCCGGTCACCTTCACCGGTCCCGTCGTCTTGACGTTGATGGTGTAGTCGCCGGCCGCGCCCTCGACATTGTCGAGGTCGAAGCTCATGGTGCCGTGGTCGCCATTGAGCAGGAAGCGCGGCAAGGTCGCCGTCAGCACCACGGGATCGCGCACGGTGACATCGGTCGTGGCGCGGCCGAGCTTGGTCGCGGTCCACGCCACCGCCATCACGCGCGCGGTGCCGGCGAATTCCGGAATGTCGAAGCTGATCTCGGCGGTGCCGTCGGCGGCCGACCGTGACGATGCCGGAATAGAGCGCGAGCGGCTTTTGCGTCGGCGGGCTGCCCTGCAGCTCGGCGCCGGCGGCTCGCCGCCGGTCTTGATCTGGCCGCGCGTGCCCTGCATGCCGTCGATCAGTTGCCCATAGAGATCGCGGATTTCCGCGGTCAGGCGGCGCTGGCCGAGATAATAATCGTCCGGCGCCGGCGGCTTGTAATTGGTCAGATTGAGAATGCCGACATCGACCGCGGCGACGACGATCTTGGCGTCCTCGCCGGGATTGAGCCCGCCGAGCTTGACCGGAATCTTCAGCGCGGTTCCGGGCCGCACCAGCGGCGGCGGCGACAGGTTGACCTGCAGCGTGCGCGTCTTCTTGTCGATGCCGAACCATTTCAGCCCGATCGCGCGGCCCGGCATGCGCTGCGCGGCCGCATCGAGCGGACGGCGCAGCGTCGCCAGCACATAGGCGCCGGTGCCCCAATCCTTGCCGACGGGAATCTTGACCTGCGCGGTGCCTTCCTTGACGTCGACGGTCTGCGTCGTCAGCAGCCGGTCGCCGAGCACGTTGACGGTGAGCTTGCCGGCGGTGCGCGCATTGACCGACACCACCATGGTGTCGCCGGACTGCGTATTCCGGCTTGTCGATCGAGGTCTCCAGCAGGTCCGGCGTGTCGGCGCTGCCGTCGGAATACCAGCCGACGTCGAACTGCACCGAGGTGATCGGGCCGTCGGCCTCGGTCGACTTGACGTCGAGGCGATAGCGGCCGGGCTGCGGCGCCAGCGTACACCCGCGACGGCTTGTCGGCGGCGATCGTCAGATCGCCGTCGGCGACGCGCGTGGTCGACTTGACCGGCTCATATTCCCAGGACGAGTTCTGGCGATACCATTGGTAGCGCGACTTCATCTTCAGCAGCTCGTAGCGCAGGCCGTCGCGCGGCAATTGCTTGCCGTCGGGCGCGACGAACACGACGTCGAACTCGGCCTTGTCGCCCTCGGCGACGCTCTTGTCGCCGAACAGCGGCTTGACGCCGATCAGGTTGACCGCCGGCGCCACCGGCAGCACCAGCTTGCGCTCGACCGCGCGGCCGCCGGCCTCCGCCATGCGGATGAAGATCTGCGCCTCCTGCGGCCGGGTCGAGGTCGGCGGCTTGGCCAGGCTGACCGGGAAGGTCGCGACGCCATTGGCGTCGGCCTCGGGCAGGTTCTCGATCGGCGTGCGCTCGTTGCTGGTGGTCTCCTCGTCGGCGACGCCGAACTGGTAGCCGGGAAAGCCGGGCCGCCCGGCGGCCGCCGGCGCGACCAGCATGTCGCCTTCGAGCTGCAGGCCGGAGGCCGGCGCGCCATAGAGGAAATGGCCGTCGACCTTAAGTTCCACCGGAACTTCAGCTTTGATCAGCTTGTCCTTGGCAGTGACGGTCGAATTCGATCCGCTCGGGGATGTAATCCTCGACCATGAAGGTGGTCTCGCCGACCGACGAGCCCTTGGGGTCGGTGAAGGCGCGCACCCGCCAGGTCCCGGTCGGGACCGCGGAATTGAGCGGCAACGGTCATGCTGCGGCCGCCCGCGCCCTGGTCGGGCAGCACGGCGCGGCGGAATTCGACGCCGTCGGGCCGCTCGATCACCAGCGTCAGCGGCCCGCCGGTCACGGCATTGCCCTGCCCGTCGCGCAGCAGCGCGGTGAGATAGACGGTCTCGTTGGAGCGGTAGACGCCGCGCTCGGCATAGACGAAGGCGTCGGCGCCCGCCGGCACCGCGCGGCCGGCGACGCCGCGATCGGTGAGATCGAAGGCGTTGGTTTTCAGGCTGAGGAAGGCGTAGTCCGCCTTCTCGCCGGTGACCGTCAGCATCGCCGGCGACAGGCCGCCCTCGCCGCGCGCCAGCCCCGCCTCGAACAGCACATGGCCGGCCTCGTCGGTCTTGCGGGTCGCCAGAATCTCGTTGTTGCGCGCGACCAGCCGCACCTCGGCCTTGCCGACCGCCTCGGTCGACGCCAGCGAATTGACGAAGACATGGATGCCGTCATTGCCGGAAAAGGCCGTCAGGCCGAGGTCGGAGACGATGAACCATTGCGTCGCCAGCTGGCCGTCGTCGTCGCTGCCGGGGCCCTTGGCGGCCGCCGTCATCACATAGACGCCGGGCTGCAGGTCGCCGAGCGCCTGGTCGACCGGGAACGCGGTGGTGACGTCCTGGTTCAGCGTGGTCGCGGTGGCGAGCTCGCCGGACCAGACCTTCACGCCGCGCTCGTCGCCGAGATCGTTCAGCTGGTAGCTCGACAGCGTCTTCTGGAAGTCGCTGTCGATCACCGTGTTGATCAGATTGCGGTCGCCGATCCGGAACACGTTGACGTTCACCGCCGGCGTGTTGACGCTGACCAGCGGAATGCCGCGCTGGCCGGTGCGCGGCAGCACATAGGCGCGGCCGGTGAAGCGCACGAACGGCTTGCGGTCGCGCACATAGATGTTGAACTCGGCCGATTTCGGCAGGCTTTCCTTCACCGTGGACGGCAGGCCGGCGCGCAGATTGATGTTGTAGCGCTCGCCGTGCTTCAGGCCGTCGACGCAGAGCTGCTTGCCCTCGGACGACAGCGCCGGCTTGTCGGTGCCGGCCAGCGCCAGGAACGGCGCGAAGTCGATGCGCTTGGCCAGTTCCTCGGAGAACTGGAAGCAGGCCCGCGGCGAGGCCCCGTCGGAATCGACGGTGTAGTCGAGCAGCCGGAAACCGTGCTCGTCGCGCATCTTCTCATACTGGCCGCGGACGTCGGCGACCTCGCGCAGGTCGAGCGACAGCCGCAAGCATCCAGCGCCGGACGCCACAGCTTGCGGTCGGACATCGCCCGGCCGAGCACGGCGAGCGCATCCGCCTCCTCCGCCGGATTGCCGGCGCGCTGATAGGCGATGTAGGCCGCGGTCGAGGCGCGCTCCAGCAGGAAGGTCTGCTCGCTGGAGCTGGCGGGCGGATCTGGAAGATGGTCCGGCGAGCCGCAGCCAGTTGCCGCTGTCCTCCGGCGTGGTGGCGGCGATCTGCCCGAGGATCTGCAGGCCGGTGCGGAAATCGTTGCGCCTGAAGGCGGCGTCGGCGTCGGTGCGCAGCGTCGCGGTCGACTTGGCGACCGGCCCCGCCTCGCTCTTGATCTGGGCCTCCAGCTTGATCGCGGAATCGGCGAGATCGTCGCGCTTGAAGGCCTTGTCCGCGGCCTGCGCCGAGACCAGGCCAAGCGCCAGCGTTGCGCAAAGTGTTACGGCGCGAACCAAACCGATCATGATGGAACTCCCTGCCGCGGACGAGGGCCGCGTAGGTTGAGAAAAATGCGCGAAAAGGTGACGGACTGATGGCGGCGGAAAGGGGCTTGCGAAAAGGTCGCATGCGGCATGGCTTTGGCAGTCCACAGTCCCGGGCGGCGCCAGCGGGGATTACCGGCGCAGCATTGAGTGACGGACGGGCCAAAGGCAATGGCCCGCCGTCTGGCTTTGTCGCGTCGCCGGGGAAATCGGTTCGGAACGGGCTTGGCGCGGAAGCGGATTTTTCATATTGGCAGTGCTAGAAAGGCCCCGACGGTCCCATAGCTCAACTGGATAGAGTAACGGATTTCTACTCCGTGGGTTGCAGGTTCGAATCCTGCTGGGATCGCCACCGCGCAAAAGAATGCTGTGTGATTTCCATTACTTGCTCCGCGTTTTGTCCAGCCGGATCGATGGGCTGGACAATTCCTGTTCGCGTTCTGCCCCGATCTGCATCGCCATCGCCTGCCGCGCCAGCCGCTGCTGATCGGCGGCCCGGGTGTAGTGCGCCACCTCGGCCAGCGACCGATGCCCGGTGATCGCGCGTATCTGGTCGCTGCTGCATCCGGCGTTCGCCAGCCGGGTCGCCGCCGCCTTGCGCAATCCGTGCGCCGAGCATTGCGGCAAGCCTGCCTCGTTGCAGCGATCGCGAAACCAGTTGCCGAAACCTGCCGACGTGAACGGTGCGCCGCGTTCGGTCGTCAGGAACGTCAGATGCGAGCGCGATGCCGACGCCAGCACCTGCGCCAGATCGGGATGCAGCGGGATCATCAGCGCCGTGTCGGTCTTTTCCTGCCGCAGCGTGATCGCGTTGTCCTTAGTCGCTGCCAGCCCATCTTCACCACGTCGCCACGTCGCTGCGCGGTGTAGAGCAGCAACGCGAATGCCAGCCGCGCCCGCGAGCCGACCGGATGCCGTTCCTCGAACCGCGCGATCTCGTCCTCGCTCCAGCTATGGAAGCCGTCGCCGCTGGCCTTGTACTTCTTGACGCCGATCGCCGGGTTGCTGTCGATCATGTCGATGCTGACGGCGTAGCCGAGCAGCACGCGCAGCACCTTGAGCAGATTGTTGGCGGCGTGCGGCGTGTCGGCCTTGGCACCGATCAGGTGCTTGAGATGCGCGCGGCCAAGCCCCTTCACCGGCTTGTCGCCATGCGCGTTGCGGAAGTGCTCGATGATGTTCCGCCGCATCACCTGCGTTGACGGCTTCAGCGCGCGGAAGTCCGGCGATCTGTAGTAGCACACGCACAGCGCGTTGATGGTCCCGGCCTTGGTGCGCGATGCGCCGATCTCCGTTGCCTGCGCCTTCACGCCTTCGAGCGCGGCGGCGTACTGGCGCATGAAGTCCTCCGACCACGGCGTGCCGGTCAGGTAGGTCGTGAAGCCAGCCTTGCGGAAGCGCACCCGGCGCGTGCCGTGGCGGTCTGCATTCCAGCCGCAATGCTTGGGCAGCCCGCTCTTAGTTCGCAGCATTGGTCAGCACCTCATCCCAGGGATTGCCACTGTCATCAGACGCATCCGCCTTCCGTCCAGAGCTGGGTTCAACGAACCATGACAGGTCCACTTGCCGGCCGCGAACGGTCGACCCTGCATCAATGGCGCCTATCGAGAGCCCGGCAGCGACGGTCTCGACTGAGCATCCTTGTGGACGAGAGCCGGCGTCTGCCGCCGATTAGGCTTGGTGGAGGCGAGATCTTCGGGACATAACCATACGTCTCCTACGGGTGTCCCGGAGAGACGCAATTTACAACATCTAAACCGTTTTTGTCGCCGCCCAGCCATATTTGCTTGTAGGATTAATGACTTAACAATCCAGGGCATTTTGGACGCCTAGTGCGAGTCTGGTCACTAATAGTTGTTTAATCAGGGCTTGACCTGCAGTAGGGTGACCCGGTTTCGCCGACTAAACCAAAAACCGCTTGCGCGAGTGCGGATTTCTTTCATCGACCATCCGGCCATGGGCAAGCCCAATTGCAAAAACCCCTGCGGCAGTGTGGTTTCTTTCATCGTATCGAATTCGACCTTTTTCTATATCAGCGGTTGCGACGGTAGCGGTGCGTGCAATCCAGGCATATGGAAAAGCGAAACGCAATTCGCGCCCGCGCACGCAACCTGCCGCTAATTGGCGGTGGAGAACCAAGGCGGCAGCGTTGCCTTCGAACGCACAGGCGATGATGCTGACCGTCATGAACAAGCCGCCCGCAAAAACCAATGTCGAACGCACCCCGGCCGGGCTGCAGATGATCCTCCCGGGCTGCGAGCGGCGGACACTGCCGAAGTCCACAAGCCGCGTTGACGAAGGCGGACAAGGGCTGCTGCATTTTTATCAACCGCCGAGTTTGCGAGAGCAGCTTGAGACGCGCTGCGAGGCACCTTTGCGGTCGAGCAGAGGGCAAAGGGCGATGCCGAGAAGTGGTTTGTTTAGCTCTTAAGAGCAGTCGACTGGCACTACCGGTCCTGGGGCTATCACTCGTATTGTTTTTGAAAGCCCCGAAATCGACGCTTTTTCCTAACGACCTGTTAACCATGGCCTGTAACCGTGCCGGCGGCGCACTACGACCTCCCCGATACCTGGGGTTGAACCATGACCAGATTGACGCTGCGTGAAGCCAGTCGCCGCCTGATAAGTGACCGGTTGCCTGCCACCACAAATGGCACCGGCGGTTACCAGTTTGAAGCCGCCGAACTGCAGGGACCACCCCCGGGGACCTCACCCCGGTCCTGGAAGCGCAGATAGCCGCCTTGCGTGCCGTCTCCGAACTGTTGCGGGCGCAACTGACAGACACCCGCGAGGAGTGCGATCGCTGGCGGCAAGAGGCCGAACGGTTAGCCCTGCCACCGCCGGCACCGGTACCGAAGCCACTCCGCCGCCGCCGACGCCGCTGGTGGCAACCGGCCTGGTAGCTCGTCTTTCCAAGGACGAGATGCCCGCCGAATTCCGGCAGTTCATCATCACGTCCTATCGCTGGATCAAGAGGGCCGGCCTTTAGGCCGCAATGGCGACCCCAACCGGCTCAGTTGTCACGCTGCCGCCGCACGATCCTCCTTGTCGGCCCCGCGCATGACGATCCTGAGCGTGTCATCCGGCGATGGCCTTTGCAGTGCCTTCGCCTCACCCCACGGTGCGCGCATCCAACCACCGCATCGACCATCGACCACCCACCGCATCGGTCGCGCATTCAATGGATGCGGTCAGCAATGACACCAACCAGGACGAGGATGGCGGCAGGCTATCGTTAACGTTCCACTAACCGGATGGGTGGACCATCGGCCCCGTGGGTCACAGTGCCGACTACCGCCATCGGCACGGGCGAACAGGCGACATAGCCCATCGTATGGCGAGGGCAGCATCGCGAGGGCAAACCGACAGTGCAGCAGGGACGAACCTCATGAAATACATCGTGCTGATTGCCGTGATCGGCATCGTGCTTCTTCAATTGACTGGCTCAATTCCGCTGTCGAGTGTCGGTGGGCCGATGGTGATCGCGTGTGCTTTCTTCGCCGCCGCACTGGCTGTCGCGATCTACGACGCATGGACGAAAAAACTGGGTGTGCTTGGCTGGATCGTGAACATCGTTGTCACGTTCGTCAGCGTTTTTCTGGCCGCTCAACTCGGCGGCTTTGTTATGGTCATGATGCTCTACCCGTTTATGGATGGGGCTTCGTCGCTGGCGCGCGCAGGGAATTCCGTGATGGCTGTCGCGCTCGCTGGCACGATGGTCATCACGCTGTTAGGATCGTGGGGTGCGTTGTGGGTTGTGAACAAGTGGCGGTCGCGACGCTCTGGCATCCATCGTCAGACGCATCCGGAGCAGACCTGATCGACTTCGCCTATCGCCCATGATCGCGTTCGACTTCGGCGAAGGATTGGATCAGGGCCGCCGATGATGACCGCAGGCACCGCGCGGATGCCATCGCGGCAAGGCGGCAGGCATCGTCCATGCGCGCGATCTGGTGGCAGGACATTGTGACAGCCCATCGGAAATGGCCGCATCAGTGGCCGCCGTAGGGCTTCAACTTATCATTGGGAACGATCAGGCGACGTTGGCCCGCATATGGCCCATCACGGCAAGTCCGTTGTACCCCTGAACGTAGCCCAAGACGCCATTTCAGCGGCCAGCGGCAGTCCAGAAAATCAGCCAAGCCTTCTATTTTACGGGTCTGTTCGGCCTGACGAGGAATGTCAGCTTCTGCAACAATATCTGCCAAACTCGGACATCAGCAGCCAATCGTGTTTGGCCGTTCCTACTGGGAAACGCGCTCCCATTCTAGAAAATCGATTTGGTCGAGGGGCCGCCGCTGCTCATTAAGAAACAACACCAACCGCAGGCCATCGGTCAAATAGGGCTCGCCGGTGAGATTTACTCGCGGATCTGGCATAGACGATACGCCCACGCCACTTACAAAGCCAAAGCGTGAAACAGCCCTCGACAAGATCAAGTCCTGCATCAAATAGAAGCGGTCCTGATCCACGTCCGGGCTGATAACATGGGTCGTCAGATACCAAGATTGCGTGGTCAACTTAATGCCGATGTCGCGACTGATTTGGCCAACCCACACCTGAAGCCCGTCAATCGTGAACGGTGCCAGCCACAGCCGTAGATGATTGCGTTGGCTGACGGTGTCGCGCGCCTTCTGCAGTGCGACATCCTGCTGGCGTCCGAAAACAAACAGCGGGCTGACCGGTGCGTTGAGATATTCGCTGCCAAACAGGAAGGCCCGTATAGTCCGGTAAGTGCTGTGGAGATCGAAGGGCTCGTCAAGCCTCCAGCCTCGCTCGATGAAAGCAAATAGCGCGTCAATGCCGCGCCCTACGACTACAATATTGAGGGGATCTCCGTTGGTATTACCCGCCTTGTTGGTAGTGCAACAGGGCAGCTGCGCCAGCTTTTCGCGTAGTGCCGCAAGATCAACAGCTTCGACTGTACCCGGCGGATAAATGCTTCCAAAGTCGACTTTTTCAATCGCGTATGAGGAGCCACCGACCGGCAGCACGAACCTGAACCGAAGCATCTGCCTATCGGTCTCGAACCCAACCTCAAACAGCTTCAACCCGCCTTCACGGTGCGTAAAGACGAAGCCGGCAGCAGTTCGCTTTGGCGGGATCACATCAGACATCGGGGATTGCGCTACCACCGATGCAATCGATGCATTGGTACTGCCGCGCCACCAAATGCGAAGTAACCGTTCGACTTCTGGGGCCGAGAAATAGTTCGGGTCCGTGACAATCGGAAGAAAGCGAAGCCGTAAATCGCTGGCGTTGTCCACGCTCAGCCAAACGACCTGGATGCCGTGGTCAGCCAGCGATGCGCCGAAATATCGTTCACTTTCGTCGTCGGTCAGCACCGCAGCGCGAACGGTCACCGCGCCCTGTTGGCGAACCTCAGCGCGGGACTTAAAGGGCTGCTCCGTCGTCAGGTCCGTTCCGGCGTCGCTGGATCGACTGTATGCTGCGAACAGTGAAAGCAGCACCATAATTATGAACGGCCTGCGCCATTTCTTCATGATGCTGATCCGATGCAGCCCAATTAAGCTAACCTTGGCCCGGAAGATCTGACCGCTTTCAATCCTTCTTACGATGCCGCGTGTCTCCATTGATCCAAGTCAACGCGGTCCACGCAGAGATTGGCCTATGGACTTACAGCGATTGCCGAAATCTCGACCTTCAAATCCCGAGGCAAGCGCGCAACCTCGACTGTAGCGCGTGCCGGAGGTGCATCCTTGAAGTAGGTAGCGTAGACTTCGTTCATCTTTCCGAACTCACTGATGTCCTTCAGGAACACGGTCGTCGAGACAATATGGTCCATTGACAGCCCGGCAGCCTCAAGCACGGCCTTCAGGTTATCGAGAGTACGCCGCGTCTGATCCTCAATCGGCGCATTCGCCATC
Organism: uncultured Alphaproteobacteria bacterium; assembly: GCA_963742665.1. Taxonomy (GTDB): domain Bacteria; phylum Pseudomonadota; class Alphaproteobacteria; order Rhizobiales; family Xanthobacteraceae; genus Bradyrhizobium. The sequence goes on along the minus strand of CAVUNH010000014.1, from coordinate 3,779 downwards.
GGTTGATTGCTCTTTGGATCTATCGCGGCCTGCCCGGCGAGATACACTGTCTTTCCGACTTGGATCGCCTGCGAATAGGGACCAATCGGGTTGGGCGCGTTCGGCGACAAAATGACTTTCTTGCCGGTATCCTGCGAATTTGCGATGCCGACAGGTAAAACACTGAACGCGAGGCTGCTGAACAGTCCAGCGGCAATCAGAGAACCAGATAAATTCATTTAGTCGCTCCCGTTGTTAGCTTGCTTCATTCGATTATCTTGTCCGCACGCAGCACCAACCCGGCCGGAACTTCGTGGCCGATCGCCTGCGCGGTCTTGAGATTGATAACCAACTCGAAGTTAGTCGGCTGCTCGATCGGAATGTCGGCTGGCTTAACGCCACGCAACACTTTCACGACCATCCGCGCCGCTTGACGGAAGATGCTGGTCGAGCGAGCGCCATATGCTATAAGGCCACCTTCTTCCGCCATTTCAGGCCATTCGTAGATGGCCGGTAGCCGCAGCGCGGCGGCACGCTCGATAATCAGGCGGCGGTTGGCGAACAACAGCGCCGACGACAGCACGTTAATCGCGGCGGCGCCGGACGTTTTGATCTCGTTCATCGCCGGCGCGATGTCCTCGGGCGTGCGGATGGTAAAAATCGCGATCTCAATGCCGCGCGCTCGGCCTGCATCTTGAAGTGCCTTGAGTTGCTGTGGCGCGGTGGCGTTCGCGTCCGCCAGCATCGCCATCCGGCGAGCCCCGGGCACCGCCTCAATCATTATGTCCTGCCGCTTGCCGTCGAGTTCGGGTGAGAGCAGGCTGATGCCGGTGATGTTGCCGCCAGGACGTGCGAACGATTTCACCAGCCCAGTCGCGATCATGTCAGTGGTCAGGCCGACGATAGGAACGGCGCGGATTGCCTCCTGTGAAGCGCGCATCTGGGCAACTGTGGAACACCAAATCACGTCGGGCGGGGATTTGGCCATCGCGGCCACGATTTCGGGAAGCTGCTCATCACGCGGACCATAAGCGCCGCCATCAACCTTCAGATTTTGTCCTTCGACGAAACCGAACACCCGAAGCTCGTCGAAGAACGCCGCCATGGGCGGATCAACTCTCTTCAACGAGGCAGTCATTAGGCCGAGGCGGTAGATACGACCCGGCTCCTGCGCGCGCGTAGCGAGCGGCCACGTCGCCGCCGCGCCGCCCATGAGTGTGATGAACTCGCGCCGTTTCACTCAATCACCTCGTCGGCGAGTGCCAGCAAAGTCGGGGGCACGGTGATACCGAGCGCTTTGGCCGTCTTCATGTTGACGATCAACTCGTACTTCGTCGGCTGCAATACCGGAAGATTGGCAGGCGATGCGCCGTTAAGAACCTTGCCGACATAGGAGCCGACCAGATGCCACACGCCGAGCGCCGAATAGCTCATCATGCCTCCAGCCTCAGTGAAGGTTCGGCTGGCATGGAGGACGGGAAGGTTGTAACGCAATCCGAGCGCAGCAATCTGACGGCTGCGACCCGTAAGGAACCCTTCTTGATCGACGACAAGGCCACCGGCCCGTTGTGCCAAAGTCTCAAAGACCTGATCAATTTCGACTGCGGTCCCGGCTCCGACCACGATAAGCTCTCGCCCTAGGTCTTCAGCAGCTAACCGAGCAATTTTCGCGTCCGCGTTTGCCCCCTGATTATTTGGATTGATCAAAAAGGCGAAAGGTGCAGACTTTGGCAAGAGTTCATGTAGCATCTCAAGAAGCTTCGGCGTCATCGATGCTTGCCACACACATACGCCCGTGACGTTGCCGCCGGGCGAATTGAAGCTAGCGACAAGACCGGTTTCTACGGGATCGATGCCGATCAAGAAGACGATTGGAGTTGTTGAAGTTGCAGCCTTTGCCGCTTTCGCAGAAGGCATTGGGGCTGCCACGATCACGTTCACCGAGAGCGAGACCAACTCGGCTGCCAACCCGGGTAAGCGATCATATTGGCTGTTTGCAGATCGATGTTCGATCCTGACATTGCGGCCCTCCACATAGCCTTGTTCGGCAAGACCACTGCTGAACGCAGCCGGAACGCTGGGGCCTCCGGAACCGCCGCTCAGAAAGCCTATGACAGGGAGTTGGCTCGCTGCGCGCGCTGTCAGAGGCCAAATCGCCGCTGCTCCGCCCATGAGACTGATGAACTCGCGCCGTCGCATGAACGCCCCCAAGGATTAGAACAACACTCTAGCCACAAACGCGCTCTCGGGAAGGGTAATAACGGCAAGTCTAGGCTTGCGGCCCGATGTCTGTTCGGGGTCAAGGGCGACCTGACGAAGCCCAACTTCCGCTTTGCACCCAACTCGGACATCGCCTGAGGTCCGAAAAATGGGGACATCGCCCGCTATTCGATCACCTCGTCGGCGCGGGCGAGTAGCGTCGGTGGCACGATGATGCCAAGCGCCTTCGCGGCCTTCAGATTGATCACCAGTTCGAACTTGGTCGGTTGTTCGACCGGCAGGTCGGCAGGCTTCGCACCCTTAAAAATCTTGTCGACGAACACGGCGGACCGACGAAAAAGATCTCCAACATCGGCCCCGTAGGTCAGAAGGAAGCCCGCGTTCGCATACTCTTTCTGGAGAGAGGCGGCTGGCAAACGGTTCCTTAAAGCCATTTCTGCGATCTGGCCGCGATAGTTGAACAGCACACTATCTCCCTGCATCACGAAGGCCTGCGCGCGCTCCTTCACCATTGTCGCGAACGCTTGTTCAAGTGCGTCCAACCCGCGTGCTTCGACCGGAATAGTCGTCAACCCTAGTGTTCGGGCGGTCTCCGTCATCGACGTCTGCCGGCTCCGATTGAACGCAACGTCCGGATTGAACAGAATGCCTACGCGGGAGAGGTTCGGAAGTATTTCTTTCAGCAATTCAAACCGCTTGCCCAAAATCTCGCTGCCCGTATCCGCGGCGAGCCCGGTGACGTTACCGCCGGGGCGCGCCAGACTGGCGACAAGCCCGGTACTGACCGGATCGACACCGCCGATCATGACAATCGGGATGGTCGTGGTCGCCTTCATGGCCGCAACTATACTCGGATGGGACGAGGTGACGATGACGTCCACGCCAAGCCGGACCAGCTCCGTAGCTAGTGCGGGCAGCCGTTCCAGTTCGCCGTTAGCGAAGCGGTACTCGATGGCGACATTCTCGCCAACGCGGTAGCCGAGGCTTCGCAGGCCTTCTTCCAACGCTCTAGTGAGGAGCGGCGCTTGCTCCGGGGATGTGATCCCGAGGTACCCTACCCGGTAAACCCGTCCTGCCGGTTGTTGCGCGCGCGCGGCCAGCGGCCACGTCGCCGCCGTGCCGCCAAAAAGCGTGATGAACTCGCGACGATGCATGTGCCCCCGCCTAAAGCCTACCACTTTGCGATGGAGTGGCGAGCGAGAATTTGCACCCAGCCGGAAGTTGCGGCCTTGCAGCGGGATGTATTTGCCCCCGGGAGCGGAAATCGTCAGGCTGTCTCGCCATGTCCGAAAAGTGCCCGGAAAGTCGCCCTAAATTATTCGATCACCTCGTCGGCGATCGCGATGGATGCGAAGGTGGAACGTCGAGGCCGATCAATTTAGCGGCCTTCATATTGATGATCAGCGCGAATTTCGTTGGCTGCTCGATGGGCATTGCCGATTGCTTGGCACCCTTCAACAGCTTATCCACAAACTCTGCGGCGCGACGAAACAACTGTTCACGATCGGCCCCGTACGAAATCAAAGCACCGGCTTGCACAAATTCCCGATCGCCAGAGACAGCGGGAAGACGAAATTGCG
>CAVUNH010000013.1:0-41470 GCA_963742665.1 uncultured Alphaproteobacteria bacterium | reverse complement strand
GGATCCATCATGCCCGTCGACACCAAAGCCGCCACCGACCGCCTCATGCGCTTCCTCGCCGTCGAGGGCGTGACCGGAAAGGAGGCCGCGATCGGGCGCGAGCTCAACGCGGCGCTGCAGGAGAGCGGCGTGCCGGCGGACGCGATCCGCCTCGACGACGCCAACACCCGCATTCCCGTGCCGACCGAGACCGGCAACCTCATCGTCGATCTGCCCGGCCGCGGCGCGATGCACAACCAGCCGCGGATCATGTTCATGACCCACATGGACACCGTGCCGCTGTGCGCCGGCGCGAAGCCGAAGCTTGCCGGCCGCAAGATCGTCAATGAGGCGAAGACCGCGCTCGGCGGCGACAACCGCGCCGGCTGCGGCGTTCTCGTCACGCTGGCGGCCGAGCTTGCGAAGCAGAAGCTCGATCATCCGCCGATCACGCTGCTGTTCTGCGTGCGCGAGGAGAGCGGGCTTTATGGCGCGCGCCACGTCAAGACCGCCGAACTCGGCTCGCCGGTCATGGCCTTCAACTATGACGGCGGCTCCGCCTCCAATGTCACGATCGGCGCGGTCGGCGCCGATCGCTGGCAGGTCGAGATTTTCGGCCGCGCCTCGCATGCCGGCGTCGCACCGGAGCGCGGGATCAGTTCGACCATGATCCTTGCGCTCGCGCTCGCCGACGTGAAGGCCGGCGGCTGGTTCGGCAAGGTGGTGAAAGGCAAGCGGCAGGGCACCAGCAATGTCGGCCCCGTCACCGGCGGCGAGGGCCGGCCGGCCGGCGACGCCACCAATGTCGTCACCGACTATGTGCACGTGCGCGGCGAAAGCCGCAGCCACGACAGCAAGTTCTTCAAGGAGATCACCAAGGCCTACAAGGCGGCGTTCGAGAAGGCCGCAAAGCGCGTCAAGAACAGCGACGGCAAGTCGGGCCGCGTCAAGTTCAAGGCCGAGACCGACTATTATCCGTTCCGCATGAAGGACGGCCTGCCCGTGGTCAAGCGCGCGGTCGCGGCCGTGTCCGGCATCGGCGCAACACCGACCATCCGCGCCGCCAATGGCGGGCTCGACGCCAACTGGATGGTCCGCCACGGCGTTCCGACCGTGACCTTCGGCGCCGGGCAGAACGAGCCGCACACGATCGACGAGTGGATCAATCTCGACGAGTACGACCGGGCGTGCGCGCTCGCGGTACAGCTCGCGACGATGCGGTGAGCCGCTACGGCCTGGTTCGATATCGAAAATCGCAGCAGACAGCGCCCTGCATCAGGGTCTGCGATCGCGACAGCTCGAGCTTGTCGTTGAATCCGCCGACCATGGCATGGTCGCGATTGCAGTGAATCCGGTAGCCGAGATCGGCGAGGCCGAGCGACTGGTAGAACTCGGCGTAGGCGCAGCGGGTGACATTGAAGTCGAGCTTGCTCTCGGACTGGTCGATGATTCGAACGTCCAGGCTGCCGCCGCCGGCCCAGACTTCCTCGGCAACCCGCTTCAATGAATCGACACCCTGTCCGTAGGTCTCGGCCCATCGCCGGCCGTCGTCCACCGCGAGCCGGCGGATCGTCGCATCGAGTATGTCGCCCGCGACGTCCTCTCCGAGTTTTTCCTTCAGCGTTTCGACGAAGGGGATCAGCACCCGGCCTTCGATCTTGCGCCGCTGCAAATGGCTGATCGGCACGTCATCCTGGCTGGTCATGTCGCACTATTCCCGCATTTCGGTCATGAAGACCTTTTGCGCGATCTGCCAGCGGCCGTCGATCTTCAGCAGCGACAACTGGTCGGTGAAGAAGCGCGGCGGAATGGCGCAGTTGAGCTTCACATAGGCCATGGTCGGACTGATGAGGTCGATCGCCAGCACCTGATCGTGGCGGGCCAGGCCCCGCTGCTTCGGCGACGGTCTGGTTCGAACATTGTCGAGCCACTTGTCACGGGGGGTGATGACCAGTTCGCCGTCGTCGGTGACGCTGGTCAGCGCGCTGGTCGGATGAAACGCGCTCGCGATCTTGCCGGCGTCGCTCTCGTAGAGTCCGTCGAGGTAGGACTGGATTACGCCTTCGATGATTTTGACGTCGTCGTTGCTGGTCATGGAGGTCGAATTCCCTGAAGTTGATTTCCGGATGACGTCGATCCCCGGGGACCACGGCATCCAGCATGCAGCAAAGCTGCATAAGCACCGATATCGCCGGCCGGCCGTTGAAAGCAAACGAATTAAACTGAACGATTGACCTAGAAAATCTAATGCATGACACTTGGCCACATCGACCGGAACCTTCGGGATCAAGATGAGCCATCGACTGCCACCCCTCAATGGCCTGCGTTCATTCGAGGCGGCTGCGCGCCACCTCAGTTTCACCCACGCTGCCGACGAACTCGGTGTCACGCCGGGCGCCGTGAGCCAGCAGGTCAAGTCGCTTGAGGCAACCCTCGGCGTCGCATTGTTTCGGCGTCTGCCGCGCAGCCTGGTCCTGACCGATGCAGGCGAGGCCTATCTGCCGGCCATCAATTCCGCGTTCAAGATCATCTCCACGGCGACGGAGTTGACCGCGCCGGCGTTGCGCGGGCGGAAGCTGCGTCTGGGCGTCGCACCCCAGATCACGCAAATGGCGGCGTCGATGGCGCGCAAAGTTCGTCAGGCTGCGACCGGCAATGAAGCGGCCGTGCTCAAGGTCACCGACGATCTTGCCGAACTCCTGAACGGCAAACTGGACGTGCTGCTTCGGATGTCGTGCGGTCCCCACCCGGGCCTTCAGGCCGAACGTTTTGTCGTGGCGGGGCCCGGCGGGACGCAAACCCCAATCGTGCTGTTGGCGCGGCCCGGCCTCGCCGGATGCCGCGAACATCGCGCCCTCGTCGGGAGATTGAAGGAGTTGACATGATTTTCCGGTCGATAGAGCGGCCTGGCGGAGATCGCGTGGCTATCGCCCACAGAGAGAATTCGTGCCTTCGCGCGGCAGGCGGATGGCTGCATGCCGCCAATGCAGGACTCAGTCCCGCAAAATAGTGTATCGGCTGGGCATCGCGCCGCCGGGGCCATGCGCCCTGCGCGACAAATCAAAGGTTCCGGAGGAAATTTCAATGTCCGCTCTGCCATTGCAAGGCATCAAGATTCTCGACCTGACGCGGGTGCTGGCGGGACCGTTGTCGGCGCAGATGCTGGGCGATCTCGGCGCCGAGGTGATCAAGATCGAACGCCCCGGCGGCGGCGACGATGCGCGCGCTTTCGGGCCGCCCTACCTGAAAGATCCCGAGGGCAAGGCCAACAACAACAACTCGTTCTATCTGTGCGCCAACCGCAACAAGAAGTCGGTCACCGTCAACATCGCCTCGCCGGAAGGGCAGGACATCATCCGCGAACTGGCCAAGTCCTGCGACGTCATGATGGAGAACTACAAGGTCGGCGATCTCAAGCGCTACCGGCTGGACTACGAATCGATCAAGGCGATCAACCCCGGCATCATCTATTGCTCGGTGACCGGCTTCGGCCAGACCGGACCGTACGCGCCGCGCGCCGGTTATGACGCGATCCTGCAGGCGATGGGCGGCTTGATGAGCGTCACCGGCCATATCGACGGCGAGCCCGGCGAAGGGCCGATGAAGGTCGGTCCCTCGATCGTCGACTACATGACCGGCATGAACACATCGATCGGCATCCTCTCGGCGCTTTTTCACCGCAAGGCCAATGGCGGGGAAGGCCAGCATGTCGACGTTTGCCTGTTCGATACCGTGATCGCCTCGCTCTCCCATTGGCTGCAGATCTATCTCGTCAACGGCCAGACCCCGCCGCGGCGCGGCACCTGGGGCAATGGCGGCATGCCGGCGGGCGTGTTCCGCGCCACCGACGGCGAATTGATGCTGGTGGTCGGCAATGACGGGCAGTTCGCGCGCACCTGCGCCGTGCTCGGGGCGCCGGAGCTTGCGACCGATCCGAGGTTCGTCAAGAACAACGACCGCGTCGTGCACGGCAAGGAGATCATGGCGATCTTCGCCGGACTGTTCCTGAAGAAGCCGGTCGCCTATTGGCTCGACGAACTCGAAAAAGCCGGCGTGCCTTCCGGCCCGATCAACAACTTCGAACAGGTGTTCGCCGATCCGCACGTCCAGTCGCGCGGCATGCGGGTCAAGGTGGAGCATCCCTTCGAGCAGGCGCTGTCGCTGATCCGCAATCCCATCACCTTCTCGGGCACGCCGGTGAAGAATTATCGCGCGCCGCCGCTGCTCGGCGAGCATACCAAGGAAGTGCTGGCGACGATCGGCTATGACGAGGCGAAGGTCGAGGCCTTGAAGGCGCAGAAGATCGTCTAGGTGCTGGCGCCTCGATCGTCGGTTCGCGTCACCTCAATCTGCCCGCGAACACCATGTCAGCCTTGGTGGTGACGCTAGTTGAAAGCCCGACCGGCGCCGCCCAGGTCTGTCGAATCCGTTATTTTAGATTTCCCAACATGGTGGCGCAGGCTTGGGCGACGGCAGAGTTAGCCTTGTCGCTGCCGGGTGAAGTCGCCCAACCGCCTTTCTCGACAAAATTGCCTTGCATGTAGGACGCCATCTTCTTCAGTTCCTGGAAATTATTTGTAGCGTCCGCAGAGCGTTGAAATTTATCGACACAAATAGGTGCCAGGACTGCGACGACGGCGTTCCGTGACGCATCATCGGCCCGTTTTGCCGTTGTGCTTTCCAACGACCAGCCGCCCCAGCTGAATCCAGCGATCATGGTTACGACCGCGCCAGCCACAGCCCCCTGGATAAGACGCTTGGACGAGGGATCTTTTAGAATCGAAAGTAGCGGCATGGGTAGTCCTTCCGTGAAACGGTCAAAGTCCGGCGGACACCCGGACGGATGCCGACTCAACGAGTTTTTTGAAGTGCCGCCGCCTTGCGTGAGCGGGTCGGAAAAGCACCATGCGCGTCTGACTGGAGAATGTCGACGTAAATCAACGGCCGTTTCTCCAAAGCGCGTCCGGAAAGCACTCACCCATCGATTTATGAGGACAAGGCCCGGCGTACAGGTCCTGCCGCGTCAGCCGCCCATACGGCGCCGCCGGGCGGGGCGCTTTCTTCGTGACCTCGGCGCCGCCCGTCAGCGCCATCACCGATACCGCGACCACGCGGTCGACGATTGCCTGCACGTCGTTGAGGTCGCATTGGCCTTCCGAGAGTTTGGTCAGCCTTTCCCGTTCGCGGATGGTGTGGTGCGCCATCGCCAGCGCCGGCCAGCTAACCTCAGTCCAGGGGCACGTTCAGCTTGGTACCTTTGGTAACGATCCCACCACGGTTGCCGATTTCAATTGAGCCATAACGCTGCTTGAAGCAGTCGGGCAGCGGTCGATCGCCTTCGATGCTCAGCCAAAGCCGCAGCAAATGCCGCTTCTGGTTTGCATTTGGCCAGTCGCGAAATGCCGTGCGATCGTGCAGTAAGGCGTGATTGTAAACAAACTGCATGTCACCTGGCTGAAGCTGCATGCCAAAATGGAGGAGGGGGTCATTGGCGAGCGTATCGAACAGATCGAGCGCCTCGACGTGAGCCGGTGTCAATCTCAGTGCATCGGGAAAGCGCTGCGCACTATCGATATACTGGCGCTGATAGAATCCCGTCAGGAAGCCCGCGTGCCAACTCAGCGGCGGGATTTCGAGGTATGGCTTTTGGCCCTCCGGCACTTCGCCTCGCCGGTCGGTTGCGATCGGATCAAACATCAGGGCAGCAAGGTCCGGGCGCGTTCGCAGCATCTCGTTGTAAATCGTCGTCGTGGAGACAAGCAGGGATTTACCTCCTTCCATCGCCTCGCGAATACACAATAGCCCAACAACGTCAGAGGAGTCCGTGTGGAACGTCTGCCTTTCCGCGGTCTGGTAAATCCGTGTGTTCGGATTGTTCGCATCGGCGCCGACGTCGCGGACGTGACCAAGAATATGGCCCGCTGCGTTTTGGGATCGCGCCGATCCGAGATGCGCGCCTACGCCGCAAAAGATCGTGGCGGCGAATTTCTGGCTATAGTTCGCGACCGGAAGACCGCGGATGACCTCGAAACCAACGCCATCGATCAGTTTCTTCTTGAGCTTCTCAAGATGGGCACCGAGGCGGGGAAGCGGAAAGCTTTCTCTGGTAATCCCAGCTATTTCATCAGTGGTGGCGAGATATGACCTGGCGGCGTTCTCGAGCTCGGCAATGTCGCCGGCGTGGAGCAATATCAGCCAGCGGTTCGGATCGGCCCCAATTTCCTCACCTCGCCATGCCGATGGAACGTCGATTTTCCCCGGGGGACGATCCACGTTGCTGCGCATGGAAGAGCCTTTCATCCCGGCCTCGGCCTTGAAACGAAAGTTCTACGGCCGGCCGATCGCTCGGAACGTAAATGGCGTTGCGTTGCGCTTCAAGGCCCGGCTTACAAATCCTGCCGCGTCAGCCGCCCATACGGCGCCGCCGGGCGGGGCGCTTTCTTCGCGACCTCGGCGCCGCCCGTCAGCGCCATCACCGACACCGCGACCACGCGGTCGACGATCGCCTGCACGTCGTTGAGGTCGCATTGGCCTTCCGACAGTTTGGTCAGCCGTTCTCGTTCGCGGATGGTGTGGTGCGCCATCGCCAGCGCAAAGTGCAGGCCCCAATAGAGTTCGGCATCGTCGCGGCCGGGCAGCGAGCGGCGCATCGCGGCGACGAATTTCCGCAAATGATCGACCTCGCGGTTCTTGATGCGGCGGATCGGCGGCACCGATTCAATCGACGCGCGGATCATGAAGCGCGCCGCGGTCGAGCCTTCGCGGTCGGGACCGAGGCAGCCGCGCAAGGTCGGCCCGACCAGCGCGTGCAGGATGGCGTCGATCGGGGCGCGTCCGCCGCCTTTTTCCTCCGCCGCCTTCAACTCGTTGAGCCGCTCGCGGTTGGTGGCGAGGCTGCGGGTGACGAACAGTTCCGCGATCAGTTCGTCCTTGGAGCCGAAATGATAATTCACCGCCGCAAGATTGACGTTCGCCTCGGCGACGATGTCGCGCAGCGTCACGTCGCCGAAGCCGCGATCGGCGTAGAGCCGTTCGGCGGCGGCGAGAATGGCAGAGCGGGTATGATCGCTTGGCATAGCTGGCCCCCGTCCGGGGAGTTGCCTTTCAAACACTTGTATGAAACTATCGTTTGAAGGGCCGGAAATGTCAATCCACCCCCGCAAGAAGGCGCCTGCAAATCGCTTGCGGCGGGGCAGGGGCGGGCAGACAGTGCGGCCCAACGGTTTCAAAATCGGGTTTCAAAATCCCAGAGGTGAGGAGCGTCCCATGGACTTCAATATGTCAGAGCGCCAGACCGAATGGCTCAACCGCGTGCGTTCGTTCATGAACACGCATGTCCGCCCCGCGGTGCCGATCTACAAGAAGCAGGACGAGGAAGGTCCGCGCTGGAAGGTGATCCCGATCCTGGAAGATCTGAAGAAGAAGGCCCGCGCCGAAGGCCTCTGGAACATGTTCATGCCGCCGAATTCGCATGAAGACGACGAATTCCGTGGCGCGGGATTGACCAACCTCGAATACGCGCCGCTCGCCGAAGAAATGGGCCACATCGGCTGGGCCTCGGAAGTCTTCAACTGCTCCGCACCCGATACCGGCAACATGGAAGTGTTCATGCGGTATGCCAGCAAAGAGCAGAAGCGGAAGTGGCTGCGGCCGCTGATGGACGGCGAAATCCGTTCCGCCTTCCTGATGACGGAACCGGCGGTGGCGTCGTCGGACGCGACCAACATCGAAACCCGCATCGAAGCGCGACGGCAATCACTACGTCATCAACGGCCGCAAATGGTGGTCGTCGGGCGTCGGCGATCCCCGCTGCAAGATCGCGATCCTGATGGGCAAGACCGATCCGAAGGCCGCGCGCCACGCGCAGCAGTCGCAGATCCTGGTTCCGCTCGACACCCCCGGCATCAAGGTCGAGAAGATGCTGCCGGTGTTCGGCTATGACGACGCGCCGCACGGCCACGCCCAGGTGCTGCTGGAGAACGTCCGCGTTCCCGCCGAAAACATCCTGCTCGGCGAGGGCCGCGGCTTCGAGATCGCGCAGGGCCGTCTCGGTCCGGGCCGCATCCATCACTGCATGCGCACCATCGGCAAGGCCGAAGAGGCGCTGGAGAAGATGGTGAAGCGGCTGTCGTCGCGCACCGCGTTCGGCAAGAAGATCATCGAATATTCGATCTGGGAACAGCGCATCGCCGAAGCCCGCACCGATATCGAGATGAACCGTCTGCTGTGCCTCAAGGCCGCCGACATGATGGACAAGGTCGGCAACAAGACCGCGCAGCTCGAGATCGCCATGATCAAGGTGGCGGCGCCGAACATGGCGCTGAAGATCATCGACAACGCGATCCAGGCCTATGGCGGCGCCGGCGTCTCCGACGAGGCCGGCCTGGCGCGGGACTATGCCTCCATGCGCACCATGCGCCTGGCCGACGGTCCGGACGAGGTCCATAACCGCGCCATTGCCAGACTTGAACTTCGGAAGTATGCAAACACGTCGCACTAACGCATGATCCGGAAAAGTGGGTACCGGTTTTCCGGAAAGATCATGCGTAAAAACAAAAACCGTGGAGCACGATGACGCAAGAAGCGTCATCGTGCCCTCGGGGAGCGCGCGGATGGCGCTTCCCAAGGGAAACTAAGAAATCTCAAGGGAGCGTCATCGTGGCGGACGGCGTCAGGAAAGACGAAGAGTTTTCGGGCACCAGGGAAGTCGAGGAGCGTCATCGTATCGATGAAAAGCGCCTCGACGGCTGGATGCGCGAGAACGTCGAAGGCTATCAGGGACCGCTGACCGTCCTGCAATTCAAGGGCGGCCAGTCCAACCCGACCTACCGGCTCGATACGCCCGGACGGTCCTATGTGATGCGGCGCCGTCCGTTCGGCAAATTGCTGCCGTCGGCGCATGCGGTCGATCGCGAATTCCGCGTCATCGCCGCGCTGAGCAAGCAGGGCTTTCCGGTCGCGAAGGCCTATGCGCTCTGCACCGACGACGGCGTGATCGGTTCCGCCTTCTACATCATGTCGATGGAAGAGGGCCGGGTGTTCTGGGATCCGTCGCTGCCGAGCCAGACGCCGGATGAACGCCGCAAGATTTTCACCAGCAAGATCGAGACGCTCGCCAAACTGCACATCTTCGATCCGGAGGCGATCGGGCTCGGCGATTTCGGCAAGCCCGGCAATTATTTTGCGCGCCAGGTCGATCGCTGGACCAAGCAATACCGGGCGTCCGAGACCCAGCACATTCGGGAATTCGAAAAGCTCGCCGAGTGGCTGCCGAAGACCGTGCCGGAGCAGAAGCGGGTGTCGATCGTCCACGGCGACTACCGCCTCGACAACATGATCTTCCACGCCACCGAACCGCGGGTGCAGGCGGTGCTGGACTGGGAACTGTCGACGCTCGGCGATCCCATGGCCGACTTCACCTATCTGTTGATGCAGTGGACCATGCCGGGTCTCGCCAACGCCGATCTCAAGGCGCTGAACATTCCGAGCATGGAAGAGGCCGCGCAGATCTATTGCAACGTCACCGGCAGCGCCGTGCCGGACCTGAACTGGTATTTCTCCTACAATCTGTTCCGGCTCGCCGGCATCACGCAGGGCATTGCCGGCCGTGTTCGCGACGGCACCGCGGCCAACGCCAAGGCGATGGAGTCGGCGAAGCGCACCGTGCCGCTGTCGAAGGACGCGTGGGAATACGCGCAGAAGGCCGGCGCGAACTAACGACTTTTCAGCATGGCGCGCTCCATCCGGATCGCGCCATGTTTCGTTGACGGGCGCCGGGATGCTGGCACTGCGCATTCCGCCTGGAATTTGATTTGACCTTTTCCCCCAATATTCGCGGAAGCCTGTTGATGGCGGTTGCCATGGCCGCCTTCACCATCAACGACTCCATCACCAAGGCGGTGTCGTCGGAGATCAATTTCGGCGAGGTGATGCTGGTGCGCGGCCTGTTTGCGATTCGTGCTGATCGCGGCCCTCGCCTTCCACCAGCGCGCCATCCGCCCGCTGCGCACGATCGTGATGAAGCCGGTCGCGCTGCGCGTGATCGGCGAAATCGGCGGCACGATAACGTTCATGGCGGCGATCACGCATCTGCCGCTGGCCAATACCTCGGCGATCTTTCAGGCGCTGCCGCTGGCGATCACGCTGGGTGCGGCGGTGGTGTTTGGCGAGCCGGTCGGCTGGCGGCGCTGGCTTGCGATCACGGCCGGCTTCATCGGCGTGCTCATCATCGTCCGGCCGGGGATCGAGGGCTTCAACCAGTTCTCGCTGCTGGCGATGGTCTCGGTGGCGTTCTGCGCGCTGCGCGATCTCGCGACCAGGCAAATACCGGCGCAAATCCCCTCGCTGTTCATCACGCTGCTGATGACGGTGACGGTGACGGCGGCCGGCGCCGTCATCGTGTTTCCGCTCGGCGGCTGGACGCCGCCGTCCGGGCGCGCGCTCGGCTTGCTGGCGCTGGCCGCGGTCCTGGTGCTGATCGGCTATCAATGCGTGATCATGGCGCTGCGGTCGGGCGACATCTCGGCGGTGGCGCCGTTTCGCTATTCAGCGCTGCTGTGGGCGATGCTGCTCGGCTATCTCGTGTTCGGCGACAGGCCCGACGCCATGATGGTGACGGGCGCCTCGATCATCGTGCTGTCCGGCCTCTACGCGTTCTACCGCGAGCGCGTGCGGGAACGGCCGGTGGCGGCCACCACAACCGGGATACCGCCTGACGGCATCTGATCTGCCGGATGCGCCGACAATCGTCCGGTGGTTTGGCAATAGACGGGACTGCATTTTAGTGAGAGATTTGCCGATGCCTTCTGGTTCGTCCGGCGAATTGATCTACCTTTCACAAGCTGACGTGGCTGCGTGCGCCGTGACGGCCGACATGCTGGAAGCGGCAATCCGCCAGGCATTCGTCCGCCGCGCGGCGGGTGGGGTCGGGTCGCATGCCAAGGTGACCATCGCTGCGGGGGGCCGCAACATCTTTCGCGGCAAGGGCGCCGCGATGGACCAGCCGGCCTTTGGGGCTTTCAAATGGTTCGGCTATTTTCCGGACAACGGCGCCGCGGGCTTGCCGGACTTTATGCCGCTCATCATCCTCAATGAGGGCAAGACGGGTCGGCCACTCGCGATCATGGACGGCATCTGGATTTCTTCAATCCGCACGGCGCTGATCTCGCTCATCGCGGCCCGGTCGATGGCGCGCGCCGGCGCAAGGACGATCGGATTTCTTGCCTGCGGCGCCCAGGCGCAAAGCCATCTCGACGTGTTCTCAGCCGCGCTGCCATTGACCGATGTCGTCACATTCAGTCGCCGGCTGGAGTCGGCGGAGGCGCTCGCTACCCGCGCACGCGACAAAGGCTTGCGCGCCCGCGCCGTTTCCGACGCGCGAGCGGCAATCGCAGGCTGCGATATCATCATCAGTTCGATTCCGCATGGTTCTGATGGCGCCGGGCAGCTCGATGCGAACTGGGTCGAGCCGGGCACCTTTGTCGCCTCGGTCGATCTCGGGTTCGGCTGGCAACGCGCCAGTCTCGCCGCCTTCGACCGCACCGTCACCGACGATCGCGAAATGAGCACCGTCGGCCCGAAGGGGACGCTGAACTACGATGGTCCAATCGCTGCCGAACTCTCCGACCTGGTGACGGGGCGCGTAGCTGGCCGGGAAAGCGCCGACGAGCGCAACGCATTGATCTTCTCCGGCACCGGTATCGCGGACCTCGCTTCGGCGATCGCGGTTTATGAAGTCGCGATCGCCAGGGGGATTGGGACCAGATTGCCGCTTTGAGCGGCAGGGGCGCGTCAACAAGGGTTTCAGATTGGGATCGATCCGATGAGCAAATACTTCCAAACCGGACGGCGGATATCGCCATCATCAACAACCCGTTCAACTGCGCTGGACCGGCGCCGCTTTGTGAGTCTCGCCGGCGCGTCCGCGGCAGTGCTCGCGGCGCCGCGCATCGTCCTGGCGCAGTCGTATCCGGTGCGGCCGGTTCGCGCCATCGTCACCTTTGCGCCAGGCGGCACGGTTGACGTCTATGCGCGCCTCGCCTGCGCGCATCTCTCGCAGAAGCTCGGGCAACAATTCGTCGTGGAAAATGTCGCAGGCGCAACCGGCAACCGCGGCACGGCACAGGTGGCGCGGTCCGATCCAGACGGCTACACGATCCTGTTCGCCTTGAGCACCCATGTGGTGAATGCGTCGGTGTTCAGCAATCTTCCATATGATCCCGTCGCCGACTTTGTCCCCATCAACCTCTCGGTCTCTTCGACGCACGTTGTCTCCGCACATCCTTCCCTGGCCGTCAGCAATGCAAAAGAATTGGTCGCGGATCTGAGGGCGCGACCGAATCAAAACTACGCCCACGGGGGCGTCGGAACGCAGGGTCACCTTCTTGCCGAACGCCTCAAGCGGACGCAGAATCTCGACGTGGTCGCGGTGCCGTTTTCCGGCGCAGGGCCGGCCGTTCAAGCCGTCGTCTCCAATCACGTTCCAGTCGCGTGGACCACGGTCGCATCGGCGGGTCCGATGATCTCGGGCGGCCAGCTGAAAGCGCTTGCAGTAACCGGCAAGAGCCGCTCGAAGCTGTTGCCCGATGTCCCGACCATGATCGAGCAGGGCTTCCCGGAGATCCAGGGCGATGCCTGGGTCGGCATCATGGCCCCGAAGAACACCCCGGAAAAAATAGTGACTGATATCAATCGGGAGATCACGGAGTTTCTTCAGCAAGCGGCGGCGCGCCAACGTCTTGCGGAAGTAGGGTTCGACGTGATCAACAAGGGACCGCAGGAATTTGCCCGCTTGATGGATGAAGAGAATGTCTTCTGGAGAAAGGTCGTCGAAGAGACCGGGGTCAAGGTCAACTAGCCAAATCCAATTCTGGCCGACGGCGCAAGAGTTGACCGCGACCGGTGAACGAGAAAAATCGATCCAAAGAAAAAAAGGGAATGAAACATGATTATCGACCACAGCAAGCTGCATGCGCTTGACGAACCGCATCGTCACGGCCGGCGGCAGTTCGCCGGCGGAGGCGGCGATCGTCGCCGAGCATCTGCTCGAGGCCAATCTGCGCGGCCATGACAGCCATGGCGTCGGGATGCTGGTCGCCTATGTGCGCGACCTCGACGCCGGCACGCTGAAGGTCAACCAGACGCCCGAGATCGTGTCGGACACCGGCACCATCTCGGTATGGGATGCGCGCGCCGGCTACGGACAGGTGATCGCCCGCCAGGCGGTCGAATGGGCGATCGAGGCGGCGCGCAAGCACGGCGTCGCGGTGAACGGGTTGCGCAATGCGCACCATATCGGCCGCGTCGGCACCTATGGCGAGATTGCCGCGCGGGCAGGGATGGTGTCGCTGCATTTCGTCAACGTCGCTTCCGGACCGCCGGCGGTGGCGCCGTTCCGGGGCCGCGAAGGGCGGTTCCTGACCAATCCGGTCTGCATCGCGATTCCCGGTACCGATAACAACGAGCCGATCCTGCTCGATTTCGCCACCAGCCGCGTGGCGCTCGGAAAGGTGAGGGTGGCGCACAATGCCGGCAAGCCGATGCTCGACGGCGCGTTGCTCGACCACGCGGGCCAACCCACTACCGATCCCTCGGTGATGTACACCGAGCCGCGCGGCGTGGTGCTGCCGTTCGGCGAGCACAAGGGCTCCGGTCTGGCGCTGGTGTGCGAACTGCTGGCCGGCGCCATCGTCGGCTCGGCCAAGCGTCACCACGATGACGCCGCCCGAGCGTGGCATCATCAACGGCATGCTGAGCATCGTCATCGACCCTGCGCGCCTTTCAACGCGCGACAGCATGATGGCCGAGATCGACGCCATGGTCTCCTGGGTGAAATCGGCCAAGCCTGCCGAAGAGGATCTCCCGGTGCTGGTCGCCGGCGAGCCCGAGCGGATCGCCCGGGCCGCGCGCCTGGCCGGTGGAATCGAAATCGATGACACGACCTGGTCGCAACTGGCGGCGATCGCCGAACGCTATCAGATCCGCGTGGAGCGCTGAGAGGGGCGGCTTTTGCGCGTTCAGTCCGTCAGCGGCGTCGCATAGCTCGCAACAAGCTTGACGAGGTCGGCCTGCCGCGTGGCGCCGGTCTTTTCAAACAGGCGGTTGACGTGCGTCCTGACGGTGGTGTCCGCGATACCGAAGGCGGTGGCGACATCCGGAATGCCGCCGACTTCGATGATGGCCAGCAGGACGCGAAGTTCGGTAGGTGTCAGCTTGAACGTCTCGCCAATGACCTGCGAGGTCGAAGAGGCCAGCAAGGCCGCCTTGCGAACGAACAACGCCACGGCGGCGGTGTAGACGATGCCGGCGCGGCGGCGCGCTCCCGAAGTCAAGGGCAGCGCGTGCGCGACATACCGCTCGCCGCTCCTGCCGAGCAGCGGCACCGCGATTCCCCTGTTGCCCAGGGCCGCGTCGCCCTGACCCGCGGCGGCAAAGACGTCGCGCAGGGTCTGCTGGGCCTGCGCATCGCGGGCCACCAGCCGCCCGCCCGAGGACATCAGAATATCGTTCGCCGCAAGAAGCGCATTGCCCGCGGTATTGGCGTGAATGAGGCGCGCTTCCGCGTCGACCAGATACATGCCCGTGCTGAGTCCATCGAGCGTATCGACGAAGGTCGCGAGCTCTGCCGCCTTGAACTCGAACATCCTGCCGATCAGCACCGCACGCCTGATGTGCGGAGCGATCAGCCGCATCTGCCGGCGCGCCCGGTCATCGACGATGCCGTCTCGTTCGTGGCGGAACACTCCGAAGATGGCGACGCTGATCGCCGTGCGTTCGATCACCGCGGTAAGGAAATCGACATAGCCGAGAGGCTGCGCCCATTGACGATACAGTTCGGTCTTGGCCAGTTCCGCTGAAAGGGATCAGATCGGTGGTTGCGATCGGCTGTTCAAGATCGCCAAGGAAGTGCCGCTCTGCCGATGAAGAAATCTTTTGATAGAGATCGGCCGGCAGCGGCGTCTCAAACCCGAAGTGATGCGCGGTCGAGGCGTGGTCGGCGCCGACATCCTTGCAAAACAGGGCAGAGCCGGCGCCGCCGACGAAATATGCCGCCCTTTCGATAGCGTACTCCCACAGCGAGGGGTCGATGGCGGCATCGTAGATGACGCCGATCAGCTCGCTGAGCTGCTGGTCGCGCGTACGGCTCGTCGACGCAACAAACGGGACGGGTCTCAGAACCGGCGCTGTATTCATTTCGGAAAGTCCCTTGGGAGCACCGGAGTCAGGCATGTTCTCGATGGATCCGGTGGCGTAGCGTCCGTTCAAAACATGGTGATCGAGCCCGCCTGTGGTGCGGGTCCGGGATCGAGGCATGTAGACCGGCGCGTCCAGTCCGTCCTCGAAACCTGTGCTCCAGCGTGGCGCGCCCAGGTGGAGTCGGACGCCGAGCTTACCCTGCCTCGGATACCGGCGCATCCTATAATCAGAGGATGGACGGCGGGTCAGCCGGCCGGCCACCGCACGGGATCCGGCAGCCCCTAAGGCATCATGGCCGCGCTGAGGTCCGCCCCGGAGGAAGCCGCCCACAGCGAAGCCAGCAGGCACAGGCATGAAACGGTCGTGATCAACACCAGCGACCTCGCGTCGAGGGACGAAGACGGCCGTTCGTCCGGCCAAACGACCGGATGGACATGGACGGACCAGGCCCGCAACGCCCGCCAGCAAGATAAGCACGGCGAGCTGCTCATGTGACAAGGGCGAAGCTTCGCCGATGCCGAGGATCGAGAGCAGGCCTGCAAGCCCCGGCACACCGGCGATCAAGCTCAAGTCTTTGCTCCGGAACGTCGCCCATCCCGGCCGTGCAAGATCATCGCAAGCGGAGAAGCCACGACCAGCACGATCGCGAGCCCAAGCGCCGGGTCGCTCGAGACGATCGCGGCCAGCATCGCGCCGCACGCCGCCCCTCCCATTTGCGTGAAGCCGAACAGGGCTGCCGTGATCCCGGCCTTGTCGGCGAACGGCGACAGCGCCGCCGCGCTCGCCAGCGGGCTTACGATGCCGACGCCGAACAGGAAGATCGCCGCGGAAACGATAAACGCGGGGAACGAGTCCTTCGCGACCAGGGCTGCGACAAGAAGCGCAACGGCGCCGGCCACGTTAAATCCGAGGCCGATCAGCGTTGCGCGATAGTGACCGAGCGCCGCCGACAATTTGGGCGCCAGCATGCTGGACACCAACACCAGCACGACGACGCTGGCAAACATCAGACCGAGCGTGACCGGCGCGAAGCCGTAATGCTCGAGCAGCACGCGCGGCGCCGCGGAGAAAATCGCAAACAAGCCCGCCATCGTCAGGCCTGCCGTCCTCGCCGGCGCAAGGAACCTGGCATCCCGGATCAGGCCGAGATAGGAACCGGCAATCGCGAGCGGATTTACCGAGCCGTTGGCGGACCAGTTGGTCTCGCCGATCAGCGTCGCGTAGGCCAACAGCGCGCAGATGGCGAAAATGGCCACAAAGACGAATTCCGAGCGCCAGCCGAGGAAATGATCGAACGCGCTGCCGAGCAGGGGCGAAAAGCCCGGGGCGGCTGCGGTCGCGATCGTGATGAACGCCATTGCCTTCGCGAGCGCCTGCCCGTCGAACAGGTCGCGCGCAATCGCACGTGCAAGCACCAGGCCGGTGCAGGCGCCGGCCGCCTGTATCGATCTGCCGATCAGCAGATTCGGAAGGTCGCCGGCGAACACGCACCAGATCGTGCCGATCACGAAAATGCAAAGTCCGGCCAGCATTGGAATCTGCCGGCCGAACCGGTCCGACAGCGGTCCGACGATCAATTGTCCGACGGCAATGACGCCCAGAAAAATCGAGATCGCCGATGTGGCGAGCGCGCTCGTTACGTGCAGATCGGCCGCGATCGCCGGCAGCGAGGGCAGGAAGATGTTGGTTGCGAGCGGTCCGATTGCCGCGAACGCGCAGATCACGGCAATGGAGGCGGCCACACTCTGGCCTTTGGACGCCGGTGCGCGCACGTTGCTTTGAAAGCCTGGCCTTGCGTTGGTGATGGAATCCATTTTTTTTCCAGGCCGCTTCGGGCGGGATTGCCGGGTCGCGCGCGTCGCTTTCGTGAATAGTTTGCGGCCCGCGTCTCCGGCACGGCGCGCCGGCCGCCTGCAACGGCGAGGCGACCGACCGCCAAACAAATACCGGCGGCGCGCGAAAGCCGCGTCCTCTGAACCGAGGACACGGCTACTCACTTTCCGTTGACCTCAAACGCGAAGGCCTCGCGGCCGCTTGGGGCAGCGGGGACACCGGCCGTCTACTTGGGATTGTCGGACGGATTGACGTAGCTTGCGCCCGCTGGGGCCGGTACCGCTCACCTGCAGCACGGTGTCTTCCTTGATCTCGATGAAATGCGGCAGGTCGGCGGGCTCGGTGTAAAAGCTGCCGGCCGGCAGGATCTTCAACTTGGCGCTGTCAAAGGTTTCGCCGTAACCGGTTGCATAGACGCCCGATACGATGGTGATTTCGCGAGCATGCTGGATGTGTATGCGGCGCTACCTTGAAGCCCTTCGGGAATTTGAGGCGCAAGGTAAAGGGGCCGGGGTCTCAAGGGATTGCCGACCAGATTGACCTGTTCCATTCCTGGGGCGGCAAACGGGCCTTGTGACGTCCACGACATCTCTGACGGCGTCATCGCGACGGGCTTCGGTCGGCCCACTTGCGCCAGCGCGGCGACGCCAAGTATCAAGCCGAGCGCAAGCGGATGCGCATCGCGGCACGATACCGTTAGAGTTCATTCCGATCTTCCATACCATTGTCAAAACTTCTCTCTGAGCTACACGTCTCTCCGTCCCGCGTTTCGGGACGCTCACCACGCAGCCCGTGCGGAGGGTTTTGCAATTGTCGAGGCGGACGTCTTGAGGCGAAGGTCCCAAGATGCGCCGAGGGCGCCTGGGAAGATCAGGGACAGATGTCCCTGCACTAGCGCGCGCGGGTCAGCCGGCTGCTGGCTCCGAGGCCTGCGTCGCGGGCTCGGCACGATTGCCTCGTAACGGTGCTTGACGTTGGTTTTGTCGAAGATACGTGTGATATGGTTTCTGACCGTTTTCTCCGAAATGCCGAGTGATGCTGCCAGCTGCGCATTGTCCATGCCGTCGGCAATTCCCTCGAGGACCGAGAGCTCACGCGGCGTAAGTTCCTCGAGCGGCAGTGGCGCGGGCGGGACGCGCGGGCGCGGATTCTAGCGAGAAAATTCCGGATATCGCTTACGACGCGCGGCCAGGCCGGCTCGTCGGCAAGCGGCATATGATTTTCACTGTCGATCTCGATGAAACGAGAGCCGGGAATGAGGCTGACAAGTGCGCGACCTTCTTCGATCGGCACCACCTGGTCGCCTTCGCTGTGCAGGATAAGTACGGGGCACTTGATCTTGCGCGCGGCATTGCTGACGTCCACGTTCCAGCCGGTTTCAATCATTCGCGTCGCGGTTTCTTCGGACGTCGCAGCGCGCTGAAAGTCGCACCACGAACGCCAATGCTCAAGCGAGCCGCTCGGGCTGGAATGCATGTGCCCATATTTGCAGGAGCGCATCGTCTTGCGCCCAGCCGGTCCTCACGAGAGAGGCCGCCACGCGCGTTTTTTCGGTTTCAAACGGTCGATCCGGCCGCTTCATTCTTCCGCGCGCGTAGGTGCAGTAGAGAACAATCTTGCGGACCCGCTCCGGATGCTTTGCCGCATACTCGATGGCGACGGGGCCGTGCTGGCATGTCGCCAGGATCGAGAATTGCTTGAAATCGGCTGCGTCGACAACGGACTCGAAATCACGGATCCATGCTTCGAGCGAGAGTTCGGCCGGGTTCCGGTTCGAGAGCCCGCAGCCGCGCAAATCATAGCTCAGCAATTTGTGATCGGCGGAAAACGCCTCCAGCCAGGGCTCGCCAGACCAGGTTCCGCGATCTGGCACTCCAGATCGGTGAGCCACGTGGATGGACATCACGAGCGGAGGTCCGTCGCCGCTGATCGCGTAGGCAAGCCTTACGTCGTCTGGGGCGGTACAAAACCGGATGTCCTGCTTGATCGCTGGTTCAGCCGGCATTTTCGTACTCGCTTCAGCCGCGGCCGAGCTGCACATTGCGCTCGACGGCAATCCACGTCGCGCGCGCGACCGCCAGCAATTGTCCCGCTTCGCCAAAGGCGGCGGCCTCGGCAACGCGTTTGCGGCCGTCGCGGCCGGCTTCCCAGGCGGTGATGACGCAGCGTTCTCCCGGGCGCGGCCGTGCCTCGATCCGTGCCGACATCCGCCCCAGCAGGATCGGCGTCCGCTCGAAGCTGCCGCTCTCGCGGTCGTAATTGGCAGCATAGCCCGTGGGACAATCGAGCGCCGACCAGAGAAATTCCGGCGCGACCAGGCCGTCCTCCGCCGACAAGCGTCGGATCCGGTATCCAGGTCGCCGCGAGCACAGACGAACGCATTTTGGGATTGACGCGCGAGCGGTCCGGCAAAAATGCGCAGGCCGTCGCCTTCGCACCTTGCCGGACCGCACACGAAGCATGTCGGCAGCGGATGCTCGTGCGGCTTGACCGGCGTCAGCCGCTCGGCGGCGCACGCCTCGTCGAAGCTTGCCTGTCTCCAGGCGCGCAAGTTCGACGTTTGCGCCGCGTCCGGTGGCGACGACGGCGGCGCCGTCGCGAAGCTCCCATGATCCGTCGTCCGTCAGCGACGGCATCGAGCGGCTTGTCGAGGGGAGGCGGTGCGCGCAGCGTGACCTCCGCGCCGCCGGCAATGTGCCGGGCCAGCCGGCCGCAGACATAGCCGCCATTGCCGGAGTTCGGCGGACCGCAATAGCGCTTGTCGATGATGATCGATGTCATCGATCTCTTCCTCTCTCTGCCGCCGCCGCCGCGCGCTATCTTATCTTGAGGACGATTCGTCCCTGAACCGTCCGATCGGCCACGGCCCGCATCGCGTCCTTGACCTGCTCGAGGGGAAGGACGCGATCGATGTGGGGGCGAATCTTCCCGTCAGCCAGCAATTGCGCCAGGGTGTCGTTCATGCGCGTCCGCCTGCTCGGGGAATTTCTCCAGCCAGGCACCGACAAAGACACCGACGATGGAATAGTTCTTCAGCAGCGGAAGGTTCATCGGCAGCGAGGGAACCTGGCCGCTGGTGAAGCCGATCGGCATCAGCCGTCCGCCCCACTTCATCAGCCGGGCCATCTGCTCGAAAATCGCGCCGCCGACATTGTCGAAGCAGATATCGACGCCTTCGCCTGACGTGATCGACTTGATCCGCTCGCGCAGGTCTTCGCTGCGATAGTTGACGACATCGCTGGCGCCGTAACCGCGCACCAGATCTGCCTTGTCGTCGGAGCCGACACCGGCGATGACGCGCAGGCCCAGATGGCGGCCGAGGTCGACGACGGCGAGGCCAATGCCGCCCGCGGCGCCGGAGACAAACATCGTTTCGCCGGCTTGCGCGCGCGCGCCCTCGACCAGGGCGTAATACGCCGTGCCGTAATTGTGCCAGACGGTCGCCGCCGTTTCGAAAGTGACGCCGGCCGGCAACTGCACGCTCGACGATTCCTTGGCGATCATCCGCTCGGCATAGCCGCCGGTCCAGCTGCTGCACGCCACGCGATCGCCGGGCCGAAATCGCGTGACCTTCTCGCCGACCGCGACGACGATTCCGGCTGCTTCCGTGCCGGGCACGAACGGCGTCGGTGGCCGCATCTGGTACAGGCCCGAGACCAGCAGTTGGTCCATGAAACACACGGAGGCCGCATGGACGTCGACCAGGATCTCGTCGCTGGCCGGCTTCGGCGCGTCGATCTCGCCGATGCGCAGGTCCTCGGGGCCGGTGAAGGCGCTGCAGATGACGGCTCTCATCGTGATGCTCCCGTCCGGGGGCGGCTGAAAATGCGCGGCAGCAGCATGGGAACCCTTTCTCGATATTGCTGGTAGGTCGTGCCGAACATCGGCGATCAAATCCCGCTCCTCGAACTGCAGCGCGACCAGGATGTAGGCCGGTGGTCATGATCGCGAACAGCAAATGGCCGGCGGTCATCTCGGGCGTGGCCCAGAATGCGAGCAGAAAGCCCAGCATCAGCGGATGCCGCACGATCTTGTAGAGCAGCGGCGTCCTGAACGATTGACCGGGGTCCTTGGCGCCGCGCAGCGCGAAGAAAGCCTGGCGCAGGCCGGACAGATCGAAATGATCGATCATGAAGGTCGAGGAAAACACGATCAGCCAGCCGAGCCAATAGACGCCGGTCAGCACATAGGCCGCAATTCCGTCGATCTGCCAGATTTGCATCGGGATCGGCCGCCACTGCCAGAACAGCAGCAGAAGGATCAGGCTGGAGAGCAGCACATAGGTGCTGCGCTGGCAGGCCTCCGGAAAGATACCGGCAAACCATCGTTTGAAGGCGGGTCGCGCCATAACGCTGTGCTGGATTGCAAACAGGCCGAGCAGCAGCAGGTCGACGACGATGGCCTCGCTCAAATTCGCCGCGCCGCCGATGTCGATCGACTTTGCAACGACATAATTGCCGACGAATCCGATCGCGTAGAGCGATGAAGCGAAGAAGACGGCATAGCTCACGATGGCGTAGAGCAGGATCAGGAGACGTGAGAACATCAATGTTTTCCCTAGTGTGCCGGCGGCAGCGCTGCCGGATTTCCGAACCGTTCGATAGCGAGCGGGTTCGATCAGGCCTGACTGCTATCAGTGCACCGTCCCCTGCGCGTCCCACGGAGGGCCCGGGTCCTTACCTTCAAGCTGTATTTTCAGGCCGTGCTTATTGGGCCGCCTGTATGAAGGCCGGGCGGAATGCGCTTTCGCCGGTTTCCAGCTCCTCGGTGAGAAACCGGTCGAGAAGCCGGTTGGCGCGCGTGCGGTCGCCGCTGATCTGCAGCCACGACAGGGCGCGGCTGAGCGAGCCGAGATAGAAGCGCTCGTACTGCTCGTTGCGGCTGCCGAGCGCCGTGGCGGCGAAGTCCCAGGCCAGCCGGAACAGCCGGCTGCGCTGCTCGGCATCGGCGCCGACGCCCTTCAGGTATTTATCCAGCAGCGGCCGCAGCGTTTCATCGGCCAGCGCCGCCCGCGCCGGCGTGGTCAGCAAATTGTGCGAACCGAGCTGGCGGATGATCTCGTTGGTGCGGGGAAACCAGGTCGGGAGCGCCGCCCGCAGGGTTAGCAGCGGGCGCGCGTCGCAGGCCCACATGCCGTTGCCGTATTCGCGCGCCGCCTGCTCGGCGGCGAACACCGCCGTGCGCGCGAAATCGGCGAACATGGCGATCTCGCCCAGCATCTGCTGGACCTGCGGCTGGCCGATCGTGTTGAGCGTCTCGGCCATGCGGCTCGCCAGACCCCACGCGAATTCCAGCTTGGTCTGCGCCCGGATCATGGTCTGCTGCATGTGGTTGGGCCACCAGGTGGTCTTCATCACGGAGTTGTAGACGGCGAGATTGGCGTCGATGAACACACGGTCGCTCGGCACCTCGACGTCGTCGAAGATGACGAAGGCGTCCTGCTCGTCGAAACGGCTCGACAACGGATGGTCGAAACGATTGGTATTCACCGCCACGCTGTCGCGACAGATGAACTTCAGGCCCGGCGTATCCATCGGAATGGAGAAGCTCAACGCGTGCTCGGGCGCGGCGTCGAGCATCGGTCCGCTGGGATAGACGGCGAGTTCGTCCGAGAACGGCGCCAGCGTCGCCAGCACGCGCGAACCCCGCACGAGGATGCCGTGTGCGGTCTCGCCGACCTTGTGGAGCTGCATCGGATCAAGACCGATCGGATTCCTTCCCTGGGCCAGGTCGACGGTCGAATGAATGATCGTATGGGTGAGCGACAGATCCTCGCGGGCAAGCTTCTTCTGGTAGCGCACCAGATTCTCCGCGCCCCGCTCGTTGCCGTTGATCGCCCATTCGTCGGCGCGGCCGGCAAAGCCTGCAAAAGTGACGTTCATGTAGTCGGGCGTGCGGCCCATCAGGCCGACCGAGTATTCGGCGATGCATTCGAGGCCGCGATGGCGGCGCTGAAGATCCTCCCGCGACCGCGGGATCATGTGGCTGACGTTGATGGACTCGCCGGTCTCGGGGTCGGGCATCAGGCAGACATCGGCGTGCCGATGCTGAAGGTCGAAGACCTCGGCCAGCGCCCGGGCCGCGCCCGAAAGGGCAGGGTGGTCGACGACCGAGGAGACCTTGTCGCCGCCGACCCAAAGGTCGCGCCTGCCCGCCAGACCACGCAGAAACTGTTCGCCGGTACGCGCCGCCATGTCTTCTCCTGTAGAGGCTTGTTGATTAAATCGAGGCCAGCAAAACCTGAGACCGCATCAAGCGGCGTTGCTTTTGGCAACCAGACGATCGAGTGCCGCCTTCGCCTCGCTTGTCATGCGCCGGACGATCTCGCCGGCCGGCAGAATCTCGCCGATGTTGCCCGCGCTTTGTCCGGCCGTCAGGCAAGCCTGCTCGATGTCGCCGTTGAAACCGCCCGTCGGCAGGATGGCGCTATAGCGCGGCAGCGGGATCGTCTGGCCGTTGAGGACCGTCGAACCGATGATCTGGTCTTTCGCATCGCCAATGGCCTCGGCTTCCCGCCCCAGCGCCACGCGCGCACCGTCATTGACGATCGCCCGCATCGGCTGACCGGGCCACTCGGGGCCGTAGATCGAGAGGATCGCCGTATCGCCGACATCGGCGGACAGCACGCGCGCCTTGTAGGAATCATGCGCTTCCGCCTCTTGGGCTGCGAGGAAGCGGCTGCCGCACCATACGGCGTCGGCGCCGAGAACAAGCGCCGCGGCCATGGTCGCGCCGTCGACGATGCCGCCTGCGGCGAGCAGCGGCAGGCCGGGGAAGCGCCCGCGGATGCGCGGAAACAGCGTCATGGTCGAGGCTTCGGCCCGATTATGCCCGCCGGCCTCCGCACCCTGGACGATGAGTGCGTCGGCGCCGAGCGCGGCCGCCTGCTCGGCTTCGGCGACGCGGCCGATTTGCATCCAGATCTTGATTCCGGCCTGCTTCAATCGTTCGACATGCGCCGGCGTCGGCAACGTCCAGAAGAAGATGACGAGCGCCACCTGTTCCTCAATGAGCACGGACAAATGTTCATCGGTGACGAAGTCGCCGATCAGATCGACGCCGAAAGGCCGCTTGGTCAGTGCCTTCGTCCCTCGGACGAGATCGCGCAGCACGTCGGGCGGATTGATGTCGGACCCGATCGTGCCGAGCCCGCCGGCTTCGCAGACCGCGGCCGCGAGCGCGGGACGTGCGATCATCGCCATGCCGGCATTGACGATGGGCGTTGTGAGTTTGAAGGCGCGGGTGATGGACGTCGAAAACATGATCTGGATCCTTGGGTGGCATGGAGGATGACCGGCGCCACTCGCGCCGGGGTCGGGATTTGTGGTCAGGACGGCACCGCGGCCGCCGAAGCGCTGTTCGACGCGAGGGTTTGACCGAGTGCGGTCCCCGCCATGGTCAGAACCGAGAGTTCGGTATTGACCGCGAAGGCGTTTGCCGTGACTGCGGTAAACCCCATGGCCGAGAGCCGGCGCTCGTGCTTCTCGCGATAGCGCTCGGCGGCAGCGGCATGCTCGAACAGGTAGATGCCGCCGGCATGCCCCGTTTCGCGGTTTTCCAGCCAGACCTTCCATACGAGCCCGGACTCGTTGGCGATGTCACGGGCGAGATCGTGTACGGCTTCGGTCAGTTCCTTTCCCCAGGGACCGGGGAAAGGAAAACGAAACAGGAGTGCGGTCAGCATGTCCGGTACACCTCAGCTGCGAGCGCCACCGACGTACAGGCGCCGAGGTCGGCCATCGCCAGATACAAAGGTGGTCCAAGTCGGAGGCGGCTGCTATCACCGCATCGTCCCCTGCGCGTCCCCTGGGCCGCCGGCAGGGCAAGGGGTTGATTTGATGACGGCGTTCTCGCTTCAGACGTTCGGGTTTCCGGAGATCCGCGGCGACGACCGCCCGATCAAGCTGAACCTGCGCAAGGGTCTCGCGCTGCTGATCTATCTCGCGGAGGCCAGGGGCGCCGTTGCCCGCGAGGTTCTTGCGACGCTGCTGTGGCCCGAGAGCCCCCGCGAGACCGCGCGCGCGAGATTGCGGCGCATACTTCATCGCATCGAGCTCACGCTCGGCCAGCCTGTTTTCGAGACCGATCGCACCAGCGTGCGGTGGTCTGCGGCGGTCGCGCTGCAGGTCGACTCGCATCTGTTCGAGGCCGCCTGCGACCGCGGCGATTTCGAGGACGCCTGCCTGCGCTATCGGGGTGACTTCCTTGCGGGCTTCGCGCTGGGCGATTGCCCGGAGTTCGACGATTGGGCGTTCTTTCGCCGCGAGGCGCTCAGGGGACGGCTCATGCACGGGCTGGAACGCCTGGTGCAGGACAAGAATGCTGCCGGCGAACATTTTGCCGCGACGGCTCACGCCGGCCGCCTTGTCGAACTCGATTCCCTGAGCGAGGTGTATGGCCGGCATTTGATCCGCAGCCTGTTGCTTGCCGGCGATCGAAGCTCGGCGGAACGGCACCACGCGGCCCTGACGCAGCGGCTGCGCGACGAGCTCGACGTTGCGCCGGAAGCCGCGACCGAAGCGCTCATGGCGCCGGCTACGGCGCCGCTGGTCGATTCCGTTCCGGCCATTCATTATGTAAAGGGCGCCGGCGTGCATCTGGCGTATCAGACATACGGAAGCGGCGAACTCGATATCCTGATCATGCCCGGCTTCGTGTCCCACGTCGAACGCCTGTGGGAGCATCCCGTGTGCCGGGCCTTTCTGGTTTCAATGATGGCGTATGGTCGAATCATCATGTTCGATCGCCGCGGTGTCGGGCTCTCGGACCGGGTCGGGTCGGCCCCCAATGTCGACGTCACGGCCGATGATATCGGCGCGGTGCTGCGGGCGGCGCGCGCGCGTCGCGTCGTCCTGTTCGGGGCGTCCGAATGCGGGCCGGCCTGCATCAAGTTTGCGGTCGATCAATCCCGCCTCGTGGCCGGCCTCATCCTGTTCGGCTCGTTGGCGAAGGGCAGTTGGGCGCCGGACTATCCGTATGCGCTGCGGGCAAATCAATTTGACACATGGCGCCAGCAACTCGTCTCCGAATGGGGTGGCCCTGCCGGTATCGAAACCTTCGCGCCGAGTCTTTCCCGCGATCCGCAGGCGAGGGCCTGGTGGGCCGGGCTGCTGCGCGCGGCCTCCAGCCCCGGCGGCATTTCGGCCGTGCTTGAGGCGTTTCGCGACACCGATGTGCGACATCTGCTGCCGCGGGTTTCCGTGCCCACGCTGGTGCTGCACCGCCGGCGCGACCGCGCGGTGCATGTCGAGGCCGGCCGCGATATGGCCGGCCGGATCACGGGCGCTCAATTCGTCGAACTCGACGGCAATGATCACTGGTTCGTTGCCGGTGATCAGCAACCCGTGCTCGCGGCCATCGAACAATTCGTTGGCGCGTTGCCGCACCACCGAAAGGCAGGGCGGTAAAGGCTGCGGCGCGTTGCCTCTATCAGGCATCCGTTTGAGCCGATAGGATGCCGTCTCCTGTGCTTGTGGAATACAGCGTCGCCTCGGGCCACGAGTCTCAGCCTGCGATGGGGAAGCGGATATGTCGTTAAGGAAATTGCTGTTTCTGGTTGTGGCCTGCGTTTTGTCGCTGACCGGCTCCAGGACATTCGCACAACCATATCCATCGCGTCCGATCACCGTCACCGTGCCCTTTGCCGCTGGTGGACCGACCGACACGATCGCCCGCATTCTGGGCCAGCGCATGTCCACTACGCTTGGACAAAGCATCGTCATCGAGAATGTGACGGGTGCGGCGGGAAGTATCGCCGTCGGCCGTGTCGTTCGCGCCCCGCCGGATGGCTACGCGCTCAGCATCGGGCATATCGGCACCCACGTCATCAACGGCGCGATCTATCCGCTGCAATATGATCTGCTGAAGGACTTCGAACCGATCGCGATGGTTGCCAGCAATCCGCAACTGGTTCTCAGCAAGCGCGAGATAACGGCCGGGTCGCTTCAGGAATTGATCGCCTGGATCAAGGCGCGACCGAACCCGGTTCTGATCGGCACCGCTGGCGCCGGAAGTCCTTCGCATGTCAGCGGTGCGTATCTGGAAAAGACTCTCGGGATTTCGGCGACGATGGTGCCCTATAGGGGCGCTGCGCCTGCGATGCAGGCATTGATCGCGGGGCAGATCGACATTCTATTCGATCAGGCGGCGAACGGTCTGCCGCAGGTCAGATCGAAAACCGTCAAGGCCTATGCGGTCACCGCAAAAGATTCCCTGGCGGCGGCGCCCGAAATTCCGACGGTGGATGCGGCCGGGCTTCCGGGCCTTTACATGGCCGTATGGCACGGATTGTGGGCGCCGAAGGGAACGCCGGCTGATGTCATCACAAAGCTCAATGCGGCCGTTGTCGATGCGCTGGCGGATGCAAATGTCCGGGCAAGACTGGCTGATCTCGGTCAGGAGCTTCCCGCGCGGGATCAGCAGACCCCGCAGGCCCTCGGCGCCTTCCAGAAAGCCGAGATCGAGAAATGGTGGCCCATCATCAAGTCGGCCGGCATCAAGGCCGAGTGAGAACGTGCCGACCGGCGAGGGGGCAACCGCCCCGGATTTACGGGGTCACGCGCTGGTTCGTGGTTAGCAATGTCCTAATTGGTTTTTTTGAAGACGAAGGAATTGGGCTGAATTGTCTCTGGGCAACTAACGAGGTCTTAAACCGCGCGGCACATCATGGGGCGCATGCAAACGCGCGGTGCCACCCGTTTCAATGTGCTGGGAGCCGGAACGATCGAGTTCGACGGCGGGGCGATTGATTGCGTGGTCCGCGACATGTCCATTGCCGGCGCGGCGCTCGATGTGCCGAGCTCCAGAAGCATCCCGGAGCATTTCACATTGGCGCTGCATGCCGACCGGCAGCGGATCCCCTGCCACATTGTCTGGCGCAACGAAGAGCGGATGGGTGTGGCGTTCGACTGGCTCGCCTGAGCCGCTGCGTCAGCGTGATCTAGTAGCTGCTGACCAGAACCTGCTCCAGCGTAACCACCATGAACTGCTCGGGTTTCGGTGTCGGCTTGGGGGTCGTCGTCTTTTTGTCCCCGCCGGACACCCCGTCGAGTTCTGTGTCGACCATGTTGCCCTCGATCGCGTTGAGGGTCCGTGCGCCGCCAAAATTCCCGGTCATCATCTTTCGTCTCCCTGAGGGATTCAACAACCAGCTGAAGCCTGCACCATGGACCGGATGGGCTCGGCGCGACGTGCGCCAGGTCACACAACGTCAGTGGGGCGGGCGATCCCGGCCGCCGCAGCCAAGATCGACGACGGGGCAAATCACTTCTGATTTTCAGAAATCGTGTCAAGCGAAAAATTCGCGCCCATCAAAAATATTTCGCTTTATCCGAAGCGCAAATCAGCGCTACATACACTCCATCCCGTCCCGACCAGAGGGGCGTATCATGATCGCCACGATCGTGGGGCGGGTCGCGGTGGACGCTGGCAGTGCCGAGAGCGAGCGGCTGAAGCGTACGGCAAAGACGTGTGGTCCTGACGTCGCGGTGCTGGCGTCAATGCACCTGGAGGCAACGGCTTCTCAGGGCGCAACGGAGGCAAAAGAGCCGTTCTCCGGGGAGAGCACGTTATAAGCCGTAAAGCCATTGCGCAGGGAATGTCGGATGCTCTCCGCTGCCCTGTATGCTCATGTGCGCACTTCTTCTACCCATTGCACATGAGACCGCGGGTGCAGCGCGCATCCGGCATTCCCTGCGCCCTCTGATTGGAGAGGGCGAAGAGTTTCCAGCAAACCTCGGGCGCAATGCGTCGCGAGAATGCGAAGTGTATGTCCAGGCGTCATTGCGAGGAGCGAAGCGACGAAGCAATCCATGCCGCCACGCAAACGCGCGATGGATTGCTTCGCTGCGCTCGCAATGACGTGGATGGCCGCGGCGTACGCCACACCCGCCTTCGCGGGGATGACAGTTTTGGTGGCGTCCTCGCAATGACTTCAGCCGATCAAACCGGCCTTCCCCGCATACGGCATCGACGCGGTGAGACCGCCGTCGACCGGGATCGCCTGTCCGTTGACATAGGACGCGTCGTCGCTGGCAAGGAACAATCCCATCGCGGCCAGTTCGTGCGGCTGGCCCGGCGCGCTTCAGCGGATTGAGCTGGCCGATCTTGTCGGCGGTGCCGCGCTCCTTGGCGCGATCGAACACCGGCTTGGTCATGCCGGTT
This sequence comes from uncultured Alphaproteobacteria bacterium, assembly GCA_963742665.1. GTDB lineage: Bacteria > Pseudomonadota > Alphaproteobacteria > Rhizobiales > Xanthobacteraceae > Bradyrhizobium. Next base: position 12,301 of record CAVUNH010000013.1, on the reverse strand, counting down.
TCGATCAGGCCCGGGCACACCGCGTTGATGCGCACGCCGGTGCCGGACAGCGAATAGGCCGTGGTCTGCACGAGGCTGATCACGCCGGCCTTGCTCGCGCCGTAGGGATGTCCGCTGGCGCCGGCCTTGAGCCCCGCGACCGAGGCGGTGCAGACGATCGAGCCCGACTTCTGCTTGATCATGTGCGGTATCGAATGCTTGATCGCGAGGAACGGTCCGATCAGGTTGACGCGCAGCACTTCCTGCCAGTGTTCCGGGGTCTGCTCGGCCGAGCGGCACCAGCCCGCCGCTGACGCCGGCATTGGCCCAGATCGCGTCGAGCCTGCCGTATTTCGTGACCGCCTTGTCGATGAAGGCTTTGACGTCGGCCTCCGAACCCGCATCCGCCATCACGGCCTCGACGGTGCCGCCGGCGTCGCTGACGAGTTTTGCGGTTTCCTTCACGTTCTCGCTGCGGTCGACCGCGATCAGCCTGGCGCCTTCCCTGGTGAACAACAACGAGGCCGCGCGTCCGATGCCGCTGCCGGCGCCGGTGATGATGACGGATTTGCCTTCGAGGCGGCCCATGATGTTTCTCCCTGGAATATGTTTCGGTCGGCGCTTGCCGCCTTACGGAATTCAAACAAGGTTTCAAACGCACAAGATGCCCAGGAAACCACCGAAGTGACTTGAGGCGATGCGTGCTCTGACGTACAGCGACATCAAGCGGTATTGCAAACATTATTGAGGGCCATTGGCGATGTCCAATCCAGGCAAACCGAATGTGGTCACGACGCGCTGGTGGTGGGTGCGCCATGCGCCGGTGCGCGAGGACAATGGCTGCATCTACGGGCAGACGGATCTCGGCTGCGATACCAGCGATCGCGTGGTGTTCGAGGCGGTCGGTAAAATCCTGCCGCGCAACGCGGTCTGGTATGCAAGCAATCTCAAGCGCACGCATCAGACCGCGGACGCGATCTGGGCCGCCGGATTTCCCAGGCCCGCAGCGATGCCGCACGAGAAGGCCTTTGCCGAACAGCATCTCGGCCAATTGCAGGGCATGAATCGCGAGGCGTTCATGGCGAGCCTGCCGGCCGGCCGTCACTGGCTTACCGGGGTCGACGAGCCCGCGCCCGGTGGCGAGAGTTTCATGGATCTCTACAACCGCGCCTGCGGCGCCATCGAGCGCATCACGCGCGAGCAGGCGGGCAGGGACGTGATCGCCGTGACGCATGGCGGAACGATCAGGGCCGCGGTCGCTCTGGCGCTCGGCGGCCAACCCGAAAAAGGCCTCGCCTTCGACATCGACAATTGCTCGGTGACGCGGCTCGACCATATCGCAAGCGGAAGCCATGCGATCTGGCGGCTGCCGATGGTCAATCAGCAGCCGTGGATCGCGGACGCCTTCGCACAACGCCATGCATCAGCCGGCGGGACCGGAGGTCGTACCGGAGACAGAAGCTTGCTTGATCGGGACAACGCCTTGTTGTCGAAATCCGCAAAGGCTGCTTAGTTCGCGTTTGAAAAACCAAAACCGGCGCAACGCCGGACCAACATCTGGGAGAGAGACATGACCTTGTTCGATATGAAGGGAAAAGTCGCCGTCATCACCGGCTCCACGCGCGGCATCGGCCGCGCCATCGCCGAGCGGATGGCCGAGCACGGCGCCAAGGTCGTGATCTCCTCGCGCAAGCAGGACGTCTGCGACCAGGTCACGAAGGAGATCAACGACAAATTCGGCAAGGGCACGGCGGTGGCGATCGCCGCCAACATTTCCAGCAAGGAAAACCTGCAGAACCTCGTCACCGAATCCAACCGCGCCTTCGGCAAGATCGACGTGCTGGTCTGCAACGCCGCGTCCAATCCGTATTACGGACCGCTCGGCGGCATCTCCGACGATCAGTTCCGCAAGATCCTGGACAACAACATCGTCGCCAACAACTGGCTGATCAGCATGGTGGTGCCGCAGATGATCGAGCGCAAGGACGGCTCGATCGTGATCGTGTCCTCGATCGGCGGCCTGAAGGGTTCGACCGTGCTCGGCGCCTACGCGATCTCGAAGGCCGCCGACATGCAGCTCGCGCGCAACCTCGCCTGCGAATACGGCAAGCACAACATCCGCGTCAACTGCATCGCGCCCGGCCTGATCAAGACCGATTTTGCCAAGGCGCTGTGGGACAATCCGGAAACCCTGAAAGCCTCGACCGCGCGCTCGCCGCTGCTGCGCATCGGCGTTCCCGACGAAATCGCCGGCGCCGCCGTGCTGATGGGATCGAAGGCCGGCGACTTCATGACCGGCCAGACCATCGTGATCGATGGCGGTGCGACGATCAGTTGAGATTCGATGCGGCACGCACACACTCACTGTCATCGTCCGCGAAGGCGGACGATCCAGTAAACGCAGGCATCTCGATTTCGACTGGCGTCACGGCGTACTGGATGCCCGCCTGCGCGGGCATGACAGCGGAGGATCACTCCACCGCGGCGGCGACCAGGTTGCGCAGCATGATGCGGATATATTGGCGCTGGCCCGGGCCCTGCATCATGAACACCGCGAACAGGTCCTCCTTCGGGTCGATCCAGAAGAACGTTCCGGCCATCCCGCTCCAGAAGAACTCGCCGGGCGAACCCGGGAACGGCGCCAGGCCGTCATGGGTGCGGACCGCGAAGCCGAGACCGAAACCGTGACCGGCCGGCATCAAGGGCGAGTTGACCTTGACGCTGGGCGCCGAGATGATTGGACGCCATCAGTTCCAGCGTCTTGCGCCCGATGATGCGGTTGCCGTCCAGCGTGCCGCCGTTGAGCAGCATCTGGCTGAAGCGGGCGTAGTCCATGGTGGTCGAGACCAGCCCGCCGCCGCCGGATTCCATCACCGGCTTCTCCAGCATGTTGAAGAGCTGGACCTTGTCGCCGGTCCAGGGATCGGCCGCGAACGGCTCGGCCAGCCGGCCGGCATTTTCCTCAGCGGTGTGGAAGGCGGTCTCGGCCATCTGCAGCGGCGCCAGGATGCGCTCGGTCAGGTAGGCGCCAAGCGACTTGCCGGAGACGACTTCGATGATGCGGCCGAGGATGTCGGTGGAGCGGCTGTAGTTCCATTCCGCGCCGGGCTGGCACATCAGCGGCAGGCTCGCGACCATCGCCGCATGTTCGGCATTGGTGATCTTGCGGCTGCGCAGCCGCGATTGCTGATAGAGCTGCTGCACCAGGCCGTTGCCGGTGTGATCGTAGGTGATGCCCGAGGTGTGGCGCAGCAGGTCCTGCACCGTCATCGGCCGCTTCAACGGCACCAGATCGAGCTTGCCGTTGTTCTCGACGCCGACCTTCTGGTCGGCGAATTCCGGGATGAATTTCGCGACGGGATCGGAGAGCAGGAAGTGGCCGTCCTCGATCAGCATCATGATGCCGATCGAGACGATCGGCTTGGTCATCGAGAAGATGCGGAAGATGGTGTCGTGCGCCATCGGCGCGGAAGCGTCGGGCGCCTGCCTGCCGATCGCGTCGAACCAGCCGATCTGGCCGCGGCGGGCGACCATCACGGTCGCGCCGGGGAGGGTTCCCTTGTCGACCTCGCGCTTGAAGGCGTCCGACATCCGCTGCAGCCGGGTGGACGAGAGTCCGATCTGTTCCGGCTTGGCGTGGGGCAGCGACGGGGTCTGCGGGGCGGCGGCGTGTTTGGCGGCGGTTTGCGCGTTCATGGTCTCTCCCGTTTGCTCTTGTTGATTGCCGGATGGCTCGGCCATGCCGGTGGCTTGCGCGGAAGTTTGAACGAGAACGGCGGGCTTGAACAGGGCGGTAAACGGCGTTCGCCCTTGCAATCGGGGCATGGCCTATGCTTGAAACGGCCCGAACCGGCCGCACACGCACGGTTCCCTGCAGGAGTGTAGCTCAATTGGTAGAGCACCGGTCTCCAAAACCGGGGGTCGCAGGTTCGAGCCCTGCCACTCCTGCCAGCTAAATCAAGGACTTGTCCGAGGTTTGGTCCGGTTTGTCCGAAAACTAGCCAAAGAACGCGACAACGATCGCCATGTCCGATGTCGCGGGCTCGATACCCCGGAGATTCGCGTCGATCACCCGCCGGCACGCTTCGATCGTGACGGTGTCGCCGAGGTCGTTGGCGGCGTCGAGAACCGTCCAGGCGACATCGGCCGCAGGGTTTGTCCTGGCCAGTCTGGTCTTGGCTAAGCAGCGCCATCATTATCCCTTGGGTGGATCTCGCGAAGGCACAGGATGGGCGGCAATTTTTAAGAACCAGATCGCGGTTCCACTCGGATTTGAGGGGAGGCGGTACCGGCGGGTTAACCAAGGGCTGTTGGGCCCTGTCGCGCCGCTTCGGCCGGTCCGACGACGGTTCGGCCGGGCCCCCGGTACCTTGACCTTTTGCCCGGCTGGCAGTAGATACCCGCCACCTGCTGCCGGCCCGTTAGATGCGGATATCCGGCGCGGCTTTAAAATCCCCCGAACAATCGAGCCCGCTTGGCGGCTCATCCTTCGAGAGAGGGCTGGGCGCTAGAGGGCTGTTCGGATTCATGTAAATCAAGACAATCGTCTCACGAAGGACGCGGATACCAACGATGGCTTTCAGCCCGTTCAAGTTCCTGCAGGAAGTGCGCTCGGAGACCGCCAAGGTCACCTGGCCGACCCGCCGCGAGACGACGATCACCACGATCATGGTGTTCGTGATGGTTGCGTTGGCTTCGATTTTCTTCTTCGCCTCGGATCAGATCATCCGTTACCTCGTCACTCTATTGCTGGGCGTCCACTGATGAGCACTGGAACTCAAACGATGGACAAGCGCTGGTATATCGTTCACGCCTATTCGAATTTCGAAAAGAAGGTCGCGGAATCGATCCGCGAGCAGTCGAAGCAGCGCGGGCTCGAGGAATTGTTCGAGCAGGTGCTGGTGCCGACCGAAAAGGTCACCGAAGTGCGCCGCGGCCGCAAGATCGACGCCGAGCGCAAGTTCTTCCCGGGCTATGTGCTGGTGAAGATGAAGCTGACCGACGAGGCGTTTCACCTGATCAAGAACACGCCGAAGGTGACCGGGTTCCTCGGCGCCGAAAACAAGCCGATGCCGATCTCGGAAGCGGAAGCGATGCGGATCCTGCACCAGGTGCAGGAAGGCGTCGAGCGTCCGAAGGCGTCGGTGTCGTTCGAAATCGGCGAGAACGTCCGCGTCGCCGATGGGCCGTTCGCGTCGTTCTCCGGCGTGGTCGAGGAAATTGACGAGGCGCGTTCGCGCGTGAAGGTCGCGGTGTCGATCTTCGGCCGCGCCACGCCCGTCGAACTGGAATTCGGTCAGGTCGAGAAGGTCTGATCGTTTTGACCTCTCCCGGTAAGCGGGAGGGGAGAAGCGCCGTGGGAGGAGATGGATGATCGCCAGTCATCCGTTGAACCGCACCACGGTCCTGTGAAGCTTCCGGATGATCCGGAGCAACATGAGGAGTGATTGATGGCAAAGAAAGTGACCGGATACCTGAAATTGCAGGTGCCGGCGGGAGCTGCGAATCCGTCGCCCCCGATCGGTCCCGCGCTTGGTCAGCGCGGTCTCAACATCATGGAATTCTGCAAGGCGTTCAACGCCCAGACGCAGAAGGAAGAGAAGAACACCCCGATTCCGGTGGTGATCACGATCTACGCCGATCGTTCGTTCACCTTCGAGATGAAGACCCCGCCGATGTCCTTCTTCCTCAAGCAGGCCGCCAAGATCCAGTCCGGTTCGAAAGCCCCGGGCCGCGACAAGGCAGGCTCGGTGAGCAAAGCGCAGGTGCGCGAGATCGCCGAGAAGAAGATGAAGGATCTCAATTGCGACTCCATCGAGTTCGGCCATGAAGATGGTCGAGGGCTCCGCCCGTTCGATGGGTCTTGAAGTTGCGGGGTAACGGGTCATGGCAATCGGAAAACGTTTGAAGAAGGCCCGCGAGGGCGTCGACCGCGAAAAGCTCTATCCGCTCGCGGACGCCATCAAGATGGTCAAGGAACGCGCCAAGTCGAAGTTCGACGAGACGATCGAGATCGCGATCAATCTCGGCGTCGACCCGCGTCACGCCGACCAGATGGTTCGCGGCGTCGTCAACCTGCCGAACGGCACCGGCCGCACGCTGCGCGTCGGCGTGTTCGCCCGCGGCGCCAAGGCGGATGAAGCCAGGGCCGCCGGTGCTGACGTCGTCGGCGCCGAAGACCTGGTCGAGAAGGTGCAGGGCGGTGCGATCGACTTCGATCGTTGTATCGCAACCCCGGACATGATGCCGCTGGTCGGTCGCCTCGGTAAGGTGCTCGGCCCGCGCGGCATGATGCCGAACCCGAAGATCGGCACCGTGACCATGGACGTCGCCACCGCCGTGAAGGGCGCCAAGGGCGGCTCGGTCGAATTCCGCGTCGAAAAAGCGGGAATCGTGCAGGCCGGCATCGGCAAGGCGTCGTTCACCGAAGAGAAGCTGGTGCAGAACGTCAAGGCGCTCGCGGATGCGGTCGCCAAGGCGAAGCCCGCCGGCTCCAAGGGCACCTACATCCAGCGCGTGGCGGTCTCCTCCACCATGGGTCCGGGCGTCAAGGTCGAGCCGGGCACGCTGCTGGGTTAAGGTCCTTGCGGCGCCAATGAGAACAGGGCGGAATCGGGTGACCGGTTCCGCCCTTTGTTTTTGAATCCTGGTTTCCTGTCTGCTATCGTCGTGTCCGTTCGTGACAGGGAAAGAACAACAACATGCCCGAGAAAGTCCTGGTCTTTTCGCGCTTCCCCAAGACCCAGTTACAGCGTTTCGGCGAACGCTACGAACTGTTGAACGCCGCCGGCAAACCGCCGAACGAGGTGTTTTCGCCCGAGCAACTTGCCGGCATCCGTGCGATGATTACGGCGGGCGGTACCACGCTCGGCGCCGAGGCCCTGGACGCGCTTCCGAAGCTCGGCGCCATCGTCTGTTACGGCACCGGTTATGACGGCGTCGATCTCGCAGCGGTCGCCAAGCGCGGGATTACGCTCGGCCACAGTCCGGGCGCGAATGCGGCCTCGGTGGCCGACATCGCGGTGACGCTGATGCTGGCTGCCACAAGGCGCCTGCTGGCGGCCGATGATTACGTGCGGAGCGGCAGCTGGGCGGGGGCAAAACCCTCGCCGATGATGCGTCCGCAGGCCGGCATGCTCGGCCGCAGGATCGGCGTCTACGGCATGGGCGAGATCGGCCGCAAGATCGCCGCGCGGGTGGCGAGTTTCGAGACCGAGGTCGGCTATTTCAGCCGCAGCAAACACGACGTGCCGTATCAGTATTTTCCGACGCTCGAGGCGCTGGCGGAATGGTGCAGCGTGCTGATGATCGCGGTTCGTGCCGGCAGCGACACCCATCACGCGGTCGACGCCAATATCCTGAACAAGCTCGGCAACGGACGGCTATGTCGTCAACATCTCCCGAGGCTCGGTGATCGACCAGCAGGCGCTGGTCGCGGCGCTGACCGACCAGACCATCGCCGGCGCCGGCCTCGACGTCTACGCCAAGGAGCCGCACGCGCCCGACGCGCTGACGGCGCTGCCGAACGTGGTGCTGTCCCCGCATATCGGCGGCCACACGCTGGAATCGCATGTGGCGATGCAGGACTGCGTGATGGCCAATCTCGAAGCGTATTTCGCCGGCAAGCCGCTGCCTTACGCGGTGAAGCTCGGCTGAAGGTGCCGCAGCTTGTCGGGATTGCGGACGATATAGATGGCGGCGATCCGCTCGCCGTCGATGGCCATGCTGACGGTGTGGTCGAGCTCACCGTCGAGATAGAGCAGGGCGCCGATCGCCGCCGTTGATCATCGCCGGTTCGATGCGGATGTCGTGGCCGGCGTTCTTGTCAGCCAGGCCGATGAAGAAGCGGGCGATCTTGTCGGCGCCGATGATCGGGTTGAGCGCCGCCGTTTTGCGGCCGCCGCCATCGGTGATCGCAACCGCATCCTCGCGCAGCAATTCGGCCAGGCGCGCAACATTGCCGCTGGTCGGCGGCTTCGCTGAAAGCCATCAGCAGGCGGGCGTGATTGTCCGGCGTTGCCGCGGGCGCGGGGCGTTCGTCGCGCACCGCGCGGCGGGCCCGCGTCGCCAGTTGCCGGCAAGCGGCCTCGGAGCGATCGAGCATGGCCGCGATTTCGGAAAACGGCGTGTCGAAGACGTCGTGCAGCAGGAAGGCGGCGCGCTCCATCGGCGACAGCCGGTCCAGCGCCAGCAGCAACGCAAACGAAAGATCGTCGGCCAGTTCCGTCGCCGCATCGGCCGAAAGGCCTTCCGCGTCGCAGACCGGCTCGGGCAGCCAGGGTCCGACATAGACTTCGCGCTGGGTCTTGGCGCTCTTCAGCCGGTCGAGGCAAAGCCGCGTCACGACGGTGACGAGAAAGGCCTCGGGATTGTGAACGTCCTCGGCGCCGGCGAAGCGGAGATAGGCATCCTGCACGATGTCTTCCGCGTCGCTGCGGCTGCCGAGCATGCGATAGGCAAGCCCGAGCAGGCGCCCGCGATGGGGCGCCAGCGGATCGCCGTCAGGCGGCCTGTTTGATGACATCGACATTGTGTCCGTCCACGGTGACGCGGCGGCACTCCTTGGCATAGCCGAGCGCCGGCCTTCACCATCGGGAACATCCGGCTCATTTGCAGCGCCATCGTCAAATCGATCACGCCTTTTTGGCCCCATTGGGCGCGAACGGCGTCGCGAAATTCCTCGTCGTTCGGCGGATCGGCGCACCACGGCGTCGGCAAACCGGAACGCCAGACAGGTGGTGTCGCTCATGGCGTATGGTTCACGGCGCAGGACCGCCTCGATCTGGTCCTTCGGCATGCCGGCTTCCAGCGCCATGTCGACGCAGAGTTGGGTGCAGGGACCGCAATCCTCCGCCAGGGCGCCGACGATCTTGGCCGCAAAGCTTGCTTCGACCGGAACCACTTCGCGATGGTTTGCCGCCTTCGCCAGGCGCGCGAACTTGAAGAATGCGGCCGGCGACCCGCCTCAGCATCATCTCGAGATAGCTCGTGTCGTAACCGTAACGCTTGTCTGCCGCGCGCAGCATGCGGCGCGCGATCCAACTACGCATGATATTCTCCTGGGCGGGGAAGGCGGAATAGAGGGCGAGGGCCGACGGCAGGACGACGGCGAGAAGGTCGAACATCGCCTCGTGGTCGTGTCCGCCGATGATCGCGACCAGGTGGATCAGGGCGTGGGCGGCCAGGAAGCCGGCGCCGGCGACGGCGGCCGGCCAATATCGCGGCCGCCAGGCCCGCGCGGCGAGCGCGAGACCGGCGACGAGGAACGCCACGCCAATGTCCTGGACGAAATGCGGGTTGAACGGCCCGGTTGCGGTCACGCCGGGGACGCTGGCGTACCAGAACGGGCCGGCGACCAGCATCGCCAGCCCGTTGAGAAGGGTGGGAACTGCGAGAATTGCTGCTATCGAACGCCGCATTGGGAACCTCCTGCGCCCTCAGACGAGCGAGGTGGCCCCGGTGTGACAGCAGGGCGAGAAAAAAGTTTGCGCCCCTTTTGTTCCCCTGTCTGCCGCGGCCCGAATTTTGCCCTTGGCAAGCCGGGCGAGACTCGGTAAAGAGCGGCTTCCGGGCGTGCTGGCCGTTGCTGGCACGTCTGTGCTCGCATTCCGAAAACCCGATACGGTAGGAGATCATTCCTTTCAGGACATCCGCATGGATTGCTCGAAAGGAAGGAAAACTCATCGTTGGGATCGAATGCGGCAGGGGTTGTCCGGCTTGCCGGATCGCCTCGATCCTGTCCAAGACTGCAGGCGCCCGACGAGAAATCTTGTGCTCAAACGCAAGTTTCTTCAACGGCTTAATCTCATGGCCTGCATAGACGGGTGAAGACCGGATTTCGCTTTGACGTCGCCTCGCGCGGCGTGTGAGCTGATTTGGTTCGAACCTCGACACCCCGCGCCATCTGGTTCGGGAGGGCAGGCTTTTCAATGTCGTCTTGCCCGGCGTGTCCGATGGACTGGTGTCTTGAGGTCAGGTTTTGGGTGAGACGATGGGTGCAACCCGGCGGTCTCGCTCTACGCGAAGGCCGCCAACCGGAGAGAGCTTGCTGTGGAAAGAGCGGCAAAAAAGGACGCGGTTGAGGCGCTGAACGGGGTCTTCAAGACCACGAGCGTCGCAGTCGTCGCCCACTATTCCGGCCTCACCGTGGCCCAGATGCAGAAGCTGCGCATGCAGATGAAGCAGGCGGGCGCGTCGGTGAAGGTCTCGAAGAACCGTCTCGCCAAAATTGCTCTTGAAGGCACGGATGTCGTTGCCATCGGTTCCCTGCTGAAGGGACCGACCGTGATCGCCACTTCAAACGATCCGGTAGCGGCGCCGAAGGTTGCCATCGAATTCGCCAAGACGAACGAACAGTTCGTCATTCTCGGCGGCTCGATGGGTAAAACCGTCCTGGATGCTGAACGGCGTGAAGGCGCTTGCCTCGCTGCCGTCGCTCGATGAACTGCGCGGAAAGATTGTCGGCCTCCTGGTGGCGCCGGCGACCAAGATCGCCCAGCTCTCGACTGCGCCCGCGGCCAAGCTCGCGCGCGTCATCCAGGCCTATGCCTCAAAGAGCGAAGCGGCCTGACCCTTCGCAAATCAAACCTGGTTCGAACCAATACGTTTAAGGAAACAGATCAATGGCTGACTTACAGAAAATCGTCGACGACCTCTCGAGCCTGACCGTGCTCGAAGCTGCCGAGCTCGCAAAGCTCCTCGAAGAAAAGTGGGGCGTGTCCGCCGCTGCCGCCGTTGCGGTTGCCGGTCCGGCCGGTGGTGGCGCTGCCGCTGCTCCCGCTGAAGAAAAGACCGAGTTCACGGTCGTTCTCGCCGCCGCCGGCGACAAGAAGATCGAAGTCATCAAGGAAGTCCGCGCCATCACCGGCCTGGGCCTCAAGGAAGCCAAGGACCTCGTCGAAGGCGCGCCCAAGCCGGTCAAGGAAGGCGTGAACAAGGACGAAGCCGAGAAGGTCAAGGCCCAGCTCGAAAAGGCTGGCGCGAAGGTCGAGCTGAAGTAAGCGTTAGTACACAGAAAAGTGTGGGGATTCGCGGGGTTAACCCTCGAATCTCCACTATTGTCACCCCATATCGGGGCGGCAGCAGGAAAATGCGGTAGGCGGCGGGGACGGCAGGGTTCCCGGCGTAAGCCGTTGGGAGACAGTCAAATTTCGGGCTTTTTCAGTCCGTGAAGCGATGGTTGTGACGGGCGAGGTGCAGTCATGCGCCCCGCGCGTCGTTTTGCGTTTTGAAGGTCTGGAGAACGAATTTGGGACTTAATTCCTGAATTTGGGCTTTGTTCCGGCGAAGCGATTCGAAATTCAACCCGGGGGCGACGGCAATCGCGCTTCGGAAGGTTCGCCCATCAAGGGCGACGAAAATGAGAGGCCACGATGGCGCAGCAGACATTCACCGGTCGCAAACGCGTTCGCAAGTTCTTCGGACACATCAAGGAAGTCGCCGAGATGCCGAACCTCATCGAGGTTCAGAAGGCGTCCTATGACCAGTTCCTGATGGTCGATGAACCGGTCGGCGGCCGGCTGGACGAGGGCCTGCAGGCGGTGTTCCGTTCGGTATTCCCGATCTCGGATTTCTCCGGCACCTCGATGCTGGAATTCGTCCGCTACGAATTCGAGCCGCCGAAATACGACGTCGACGAGTGCCGCCAGCGCGGCATGACCTATGCCGCGCCGCTGAAGGTGACGCTGCGCCTGATCGTGTTCGATATCGATGAGGAAACCGGCGCCAAGTCGGTCAAGGACATCAAGGAGCAGGACGTCTACATGGGCGATATCCCGCTCATGACCATGAACGGCACCTTCGTCGTCAACGGCACCGAGCGCGTCATCGTCTCGCAGATGCACCGTTCGCCCGGCGTGTTCTTCGACCACGACAAGGGCAAGACCCATTCGTCCGGCAAGCTGCTGTTTGCCGCGCGCGTGATTCCGTACCGCGGTTCCTGGCTCGACATCGAGTTCGACGCCAAGGACATCGTGTTCGCGCGCATCGATCGCCGCCGCAAGATCCCCGTGACCTCGCTGATGTATGCGCTCGGTCTCGACGGCGAGACGATCCTGTCCACCTTCTACAAGAAGATCAATTTCAAGCGCGCCAAGGAAGGCTGGCGCGTGCCGTTCGACGCCGCCCGTTTCCGTGGCTACTCGACCATCAACGACCTGATCGACGCCGACACCGGCAAGGTCGTGCTCGAAGCCGGCAAGAAGCTGACCGTGCGCAGTGCGCGCCAGATGCAGGAAAAGGGCCTCAAGGCGCTGCGTCTGTCCGACGAAGAATTGGTCGGCAACTATCTGGCCGAAGACCTCGTCAACCCGAAGACCGGCGA